>NZ_AP031484.1:0-1891834 GCF_040364225.1 Anaerococcus nagyae
ATTTAATCCACAATAGTGGATAAGTTTGAAAATCTTAACTAAATCCTATCGAAAAGCCTATTATAGCCTGTGGATAGATTTTGTGAAGAAAGGTGTAGTAATGATTAGTTTAGAATACATTACAGATGAATTAAAAAATGAAATGAAAATGAATATTGCTGATAGCCAACAATATTATACTTGGATAGATATATTAAAGCCTTTAAATCTCTATGAAAATACCCTTTATTTAGAGATTCCTAAGTCTGAGATGATGTTTGTCTATGAAAAAATATGGACTCCAGCATTACAAGAAAATCTAGATAAGATTACAAGAGACTATGACTATAATATAAAGGTAGTAATTATAGCTAAAGATTCAGATTCCTACAGTAAAATATTAACTCTAGGCAATAATTATGAAGAAGATGGACAAATGAGACTGAAGCAGGTGTCTAAGTTTCCAAAACCTTTACTAGATCGCAATTATACATTTGAAAATTTTGTACAAGGTAAATCAAATCAATATGCTCATGCCATAGCAAGTGCTGTAACTCAAAATATTATAAATAATGACCCTACCAAGGTATATAATCCTCTATTTATATATGGAGAATCTGGACTTGGTAAAACCCACTTAATGCAAGCAATAGCCCATAAAATTCTTGAAGAACGTGATGATTTATATGTCATGTATATATCAAGTGAAAGATTTACAAATGAACTAATTGCAAGCATTCAGCCAACTAGCAAGAATAAAAATCAAAATCTAAATCAAGAATTTCGAGATAAATATAGGTCAGCTGATATTTTATTAATAGATGACATACAATTTTTATCAAACAAAGAAGGGACACAAACAGAATTATTTCATACTTTCAACGACTTATACTACGCAGATAAGCAAATTGTCCTATCATCAGATAGACCACCCCTAGAAATCAAGGATTTAGAAGATAGATTACTTTCAAGATTTTCCTGGGGTATCACAGTAGATATAGGTAAGCCAGATTTTGAAACAAGAGTAGCAATACTTCAAAAAAAATCAGATGAACTAGGAGCTTATATTGATAGTGAAATATTAACTTACATAGCAGAAAATATAGATACAAATATAAGAGATCTAGAAGGAGCCTTATCTACTGCCATAGCCTATGCTAAAGGAGATAATAGAAATACTATAAGCATGGATGATGCCAAAAAAGGAGTAAATACTAGATCACTAAATAAGCAAAAACATGTAAGTATAGATGATATTCAACAAATAGTAGCTGATAAGTATTCTGTGAAATTATCAGATTTAAAAGGTAAATCTCGTAAAAAAGAAATAGTAAAACCAAGGCATATAGCTATGTATCTTGCTCGAGACATACTAGATGATAGTCTAGTAACTATATCAAATGCCTTTAGCAGAGACCATACAACAGTTATGCATGGTATAGATAAAGTTAAAGATGAGATGCTAATTGATGAAAATTTCAATGACGAAATAGAAAATATAAAGAAGTCGATTATGGAGTAAAATGTGCATAACTTAGGGGATTAATATGTGGATAAAATAGCATTTAATATTGTATCTTAATGATGAATTTAATATGTGGAAAACTATATAACTTATCCTAGACTTATTAAGAATTAATTTTGTAAAAATATTGGCTTAATAAAGCTACTTTGATCACTTATCCACATATTAATAACACCTACTACTAATACTACTAAATATATATAGTTATATGAGGAGATAACATGAAATTTGAAGTAAAACAAAATGAATTAATGAATGCTATTAACATAGCTAATAAAGCAGTAAGTAAAAATACCAATATACAAATACATGAATTAATATACTTTGAAGCTAAAGAAGATAGACTTTCACTGACTGCTTTTGATGGAGAAATTACAATAAAGACATCTATATCAGCTATAATTAAAGAAGAAGGTGAAATGGCAGTAAAAGCAAGTCTATTTACTAATATAATAAGAAAATTACCAAACGATACAGTAAAAATTGAAACAAAAGAAGGCAAAATAAATATAAGAAGTCAAAATTCTAACTTTAATCTTATAGCTTTTGAATACTTTGAGAAACAAGACTTGGATTTACCAGAAACAAAACCATTAGAGATAGGAAATGATAAGCTTAAAAGATCTATCTTACAAACAGAGTTTGCTACAAGTATGGATGAAACAAAGCTTGCTCTTACAGGTATTTTATTTGAACTAAAAGAAAACAAGCTTAATATGGTAGCTCTTGATGGATATAGAGTAGCTCTTAAGCAAAACAGCATAGACTATATTAGTGATTATGAAAATAGTGAATTTATAATTCCAAAAAGATCTCTTATAGAATGGTCTAGAATTATTTCTGATGACAATACTTCTTATATTTATAAAAATGAAAATGACATAGTATTTAAAAGTGATGCTACTACTATGTATTGCAGAGTAATAGATAAAAATTTCATAGATTATAGAAATATAATAAATGATATATCTGATACTACAGTAATACTTAATAGAGATGCTCTCGTTCGTGCTCTTGATCGTGCTCAAGTATTATCAGATCCAGGTAGGGCAAATCTTATAAGAATAGAAATATCAGAAGATCATATGGTTATAAAATCTAATTCAGAAGTAGGAGATGTAAAAGAAGTAGTAGAAACAGAACAAGAAGGAGAAGATTTAGATATAGCATTTAATGCAAGATATATGCAAGAAGGTGTTCGTGCATTTGATAGTGAAAAAATAAAATTAAGTTTTAAATCTTCATTAAATCCTTGTCTAATATATCCAGTAGATAGTAAATACGAAGATGAAGATTTTACTTATCTAGTACTTCCGGTAAGACTTGCAAATTAAGAGAGAGATTTATGGAAAATTTAGAATTTGAAACTGAAATGATCACCTTAAAAGATTTACTTAAAGTCACTCAAATAATTCCTTCAGGAGGTCTTGCTAAGGCTATTATAAAAGATGAGGGAGTCATTCTTAATGGAGAAGAGTGTTTTATTCCAGGTAAAAAACTTTATAAGGGTGATACAGTAATTTTTGATGATATAAGTATAACTATTATATAATTATAATGTGGATAGATAAGATAAATTTAAAATCTTTTAGAAATTATTCCAATAGTGAACTTAGCTTTAGTGATGGGATTAACATCTTTATTGGAGATAATGCCCAAGGTAAGACTAATCTGCTAGAATCACTTTATTATTTGGCCAATGCGACAAGCTTTAAGAAAAATAGAGATAAGGACATAATAAGCTTTAATAAGTCATCTATGAAATTATCTGGTCTTATTAGAAAAGGCATGTATTTTAAGGATGTAGTAATAGAAGTAGATGCTTATGGTAAGAAAATTTCTGTAAATGGAGTAAAATATGAGAGAAACAAGGATTTAAAGGCTTTATTTTCTGTGGTATTATTTACCCCTGAAGACTTGTTAATTATAAAGGAAGGTCCTAATTTAAGACGTGATCTTATAGATGATATAATAGTAAGCATAGATTTTTCCTATAAGAAAACAAAAAAAGAATACGATAAGCTTGTTTTTGAACGCAATAAGCTTTTAAAAAATCAAAATAGTCCTTACTTTAAAGAACAATTGGATGCTTTTGATAAATCTATAGTAAAATACGGCTATAAAATTTATAAAAGACGCAAAAAATTTATAAATCTTTTAAATGATTTTGCAAGGGACTATCATCTTAATTTATCAGAAGGAAAAGAAAATCTTAAGCTTACTTATAATCCAGATATAAATGCAGCAAGTATAGAAGACTATTATCAAAATTTTTTTAAAAAAAGAAGCGATGATTTAAGATATATGACAACTCAAAAAGGAATCCATAAGGATGATGTTGATATATTAATAAATGATAAGCTAATAAAAAACTTTGGATCTCAAGGCCAACAGAGGTCAGCAATATTAAATATAAAATTAGCCCAAGTTAAATTGATAAAAGAAGTGACAGGTGAAACATCTGTCATTTTATTTGATGATGTTTTTTCAGAATTAGATGAAAAAAGATCGAGGTTTCTTTTAGAAAACTTAGGAGGCTATCAGACAATTATTACAGCTACCAATACCAAGAGTTTGGATATGGTAGATAAATCAAGCATTAGATATATAAAAAATGGAATAATTTTTGATAATTAATAAAGATTAAATTAATAGCTAATCTTGATTTTAGAAAGGAAAATTATGACAGAAAACAATTATGATGCCGGTAATATCAGGGTCTTAGAAGGGCTTGAACCTGTTAGACTTAGACCTGGTATGTATATAGGCTCAACTAGCGAAAAGGGCTTACATCACCTAGTATATGAGGTTGTAGATAACTCTGTAGATGAGGCACTAGCTGGTCGTTGTGATTACATAAAAGTAACTGTATCAGAAGATAACATAATAACAGTAGAAGATGATGGATCAGGTATTCCTGTTAAAGAACACCCACAAACTCACAAATCTACCTTAGAAACAGTTCTTACAGTCTTACATGCAGGGGGTAAATTTGATTCATCTGCCTACCAATTTTCAGGAGGGCTTCACGGTGTAGGTGTTTCTGTAGTAAACGCTTTATCGGAGTATCTTATAGCTGAAGTAAAAAGAGATGGTCACCTTCATAGGATGACTTTTGAGCGTGGTGTAGCTACAAGTGATCTTGAAATTCTAGGCGAAACTAATGAGACTGGTACAACAATAACTTTTAAACCAGATTCTGAAATATTTGAAACAACTGTATTTGATAAAAAAACTTTGGAACGCAGATTCCGTGAAATGGCATTTTTAAATTCTGGTGTTCAAATTATATTAGAAGATAAAAGAGATGAATCTATAGATACCTTTAAATATGATGGTGGAGTTAGGGAATTTGTAGAATACTTAAACCGTAACAAAAATTCAATAATGACTACTATCCCACATTTTGTAGGTAGTCAAGAGGATACAGAAATAGAAATAGCTTTCCAATATACAGATTCTTATAGCGAAAATATCTTAACTTTTGCAAATAATATATTAACTCCAGAAGGAGGGACTCACCTATCAGGATTTAGATCAGCCTTAACTCGTGGAGTAAATGATTATGCTAGAAAATATAATTTTATAAAAGAAAATGAAGATAATCTACAAGGTGAAGATGTTCGTGAAGGGATGACTGCTATAGTATCTGTAAAGATATCTGAGCCACAATTTGAAGGACAAACTAAGGCAAAACTTGGTAATTCAGAAGTGCGTGGAGCAGTAGATTCATTTTTTTCATCAAAACTTGAAGCATTCTTAGAAGAAAATCCAAAAGTAGCAGCAGTAATCTTAGATAAAGCCTTATCATCTAGAAGAGCTCGTGAAGCAGCTCGCAAGGCTCGTGATTTAACTCGTAAAAGATCAATTCTAGATTCTGCAACACTTCCAGGAAAACTTGCCGATTGTCAATCAACAGATATAAATGAAAATGAAATATTTATAGTCGAAGGTAACTCAGCTGGTGGTTCTGCAAAGGGAGGACGTGATAATAAAATTCAAGCTATCCTTCCTCTAAGAGGAAAAATCCTTAATGTAGAAAAAGCAAAACTTGATCGTATCTTAAATTCGGAAGAAATTAAGGCTATGATTACAGCATTTGGTACAGGTATAGGTAAAGATTTTGATATATCAAAACTCCGTTATGGAAAAATTATAATCATGACAGATGCCGATGTCGATGGTGCTCATATTAGAACACTATTGCTTACATTCTTTTATAGATACATGAGAGAATTAGTAGACGATGGACATATTTACGTAGCTCAACCGCCCTTATATAAAATTAGTCATGGCAAAACCGAACGCTATGTATACTCAGATCAAGAACGTGATAGGGTCCTAAAAGATCTTGATGGTGCTAATTATAAAATAAACCGTTATAAGGGACTTGGTGAAATGAACGCTGAGCAACTTTGGGAAACTACTATGAATCCAGATAATAGAGTACTTCTAAGAGTATTAGCAGATTCTGAATCAACTACTACAGATAATATCTTTAGTCTACTTATGGGAGAAAAAGTAGAACCAAGACGTGAATTCATAGAAGAAAACGCCAAATACGCAAGCAATATTGACGTATAGGAGGCAAGATGATAGAAATTAATAATGATAATAATATTATAAATGTAGATCTAGAAGATAAAATGAAAGATGCTTATCTAGACTATTCCATGTCCGTAATAGTATCTCGTGCTTTACCCGATGTTAGGGATGGGTTAAAACCCGTACATAGAAGGATTCTTTATGGAATGGATGGCTTAGGACTAGATCCAAGCAAGCCAACCCGTAAATCAGCAAGAGTAGTCGGAGAAGTAATGGGTAAATATCATCCTCATGGTGACTCTGCCATATATGATGCTCTTGTAAGACTTGCTCAAGATTTCTCAACTAGATATCCTTTAGCCCAAGGTCAAGGTAACTTTGGTTCTATAGACGGGGATGACCCAGCCGCTATGCGTTATACAGAAGTTAAGATGAGTAAAATTGCCAAAGAAATGCTACGCGATATCAACAAAGATACAGTAGATTTTATGCCAAACTTCGATGAAGAAGAAAAAGAACCAATAGTTCTACCGTCCAGATTTCCAAATTTACTTGTAAATGGTTCTAATGGTATAGCTGTAGGTATGGCAACAAATATGGCACCGCATAATCTAAATGAAGCCATAGATGCATCAATTGCCTATATGAAAAATCCTGAGATTAACATCCAAGAATTAAATAAAATCATAAAAGGTCCAGATTTTCCAACAGGTGCAAAGATTTTAGGAAAATCAGGTATTAAAGAAGCCTATGAAACTGGACGTGGCAAGGTTAAGCTACGTGGTATTGCAGAGATTGAGCCATTTAAGAAAAATCGTGAACGCATAATAGTTTCAGAGATTCCTTATCAAGTTAATAAGGCAAGACTTATAGAAAAAATTGCAGATCTTGTAAAAGATAAGAGAATAGACGGCATATCTGATATACGTGATGAATCAGATAGAAAAGGTATGCGTATAGTTATTGAAATTAAACGTGATGCAAATGCTAATATAGTTTTAAATAACTTATACAAATATACTCAATTAGAAACAACATTTGGAATAATAAATCTAGCTTTAGTAGATGGTGTTCCAAAGATATTAAATCTTAAAGAACTAATAAAATATTATATTGATCATCAAAAAGATGTAGTAACTAGAAGAACAGAATTTGACTTGGCACGTGCAAATGCCCGCAAGCATATAGTGGAAGGATTGATAATTGCTATAGATAATATAGATGAAATTATCAAAATTATCAGATCTTCTTATGATGATGAGCAAATTAAAGGGATTTTCTTAGAGAGATTTGGACTTACAGATCTCCAATCTCAAGCTATCTTAGATATGAGATTAAAACGTCTATCAGGACTCGAAATTGAAAAGCTTAATGCTGAAAATAAAGAGCTTGAAGAAACAATTTCTTATTTAAGATCTATTCTAGATTCTGAGGAGAAATTAATCGAACTTATAGAAGATGAGCTTAATGAAATCAAAGAAAAATACGGAGATAAACGTCGTACTAAAATAGTAGCTGACGAGGGTGAGATTGATATAGAAGAACTAATCGAAAAAGAAGATATACTAATTACTCTTACAAATGATGGATATATTAAAAGACTTCCAGTAGATACCTACAAAGTACAAAATAGAGGTGGTAAAGGTATATCTGCGGCAAATACTAAAGAAGATGACTTTATTAAACGCATAATGACAACAAATACTCATGAAGATTTACTATTCTTTACGTCATTTGGTAGAGTTTATTCCTTAAAGGGATATCAAATCCCAGAAGGGAGTCGCACAAGCCGTGGTCAAGCTATTATAAACATTCTAAGCCTAAATACTGGAGAAAAGATAACAGAAATTATGAGTCTATCAGAACTAAATGAAGATGATCAGATAGTTTTACAAACAAAAAATGGTAAAATAAAGAAAACTGATGCAATTAATTTCACATCTATACAAAGAAATGGAATAATAGCTATAGGTCTAGAAGAAGATGACAAACTAATTTCAGCACGTCATATTGAAAAAGAAGAAGAACTAATAATATCAACTAAAGATGGTATGACTATCCAATTTAATACAGAGGATGTAAGAAGTATGGGTCGTCAAGCTCGTGGTGTTCGTGCTATAAAACTTAGCGATAACGATGAAGTAGTAGCAATGAATATCAGAGGAGATGAAACTTACTTACTAGTAGTGACAGAAAATGGCTTTGGTAAAAAGACTTCCTTTAACAATTTCAACAACCAAAACAGAGGTGGTAAAGGAATCAGATGTCATAAGGTCACAGAAAAAACAGGCTGTGTAGTAGATACTCTTCCGGTAGATCTAGATGATGATGTCTTGATGGTATCCCTAAATGGTGATATGATTAGGATTAAAGCAAAAGATATATCAACAACAGGTAGAAATACCATGGGTGTGACACTTAAAAATCTTAAGGATGAAACAGATAAGATAGTTTCTGTTGCAAAGTATGATGGTACTATTGAAGTAGAAGCAGAGGAAGAAAATGTTTGATAAAAAATTAGAAACAAATGGTAATACTCAAACTATTAAATTAATAGGCGATTTAGATGTATACTCTGAAGATGACTTTAAGTCATTCATTGATGAGCAAATAGATGTAAATAAAGATATAGTATTAGATCTTTCCGACCTAGAATATTTGGATTCCACAGGTCTTGGTATGTTTATGAATATATACAAAATGTTAGATGCAAATGGTAAGAGTATAAAAATCATAAATGCTAAAGAAAACATCAAAAAATTATTCAAAATAACAGATCTTACTGCTCTTTTTGATATGGAGTAAAGAATGGAAAATATAAGTATTAAAATTCCACCAAATAAAATATATATAAAGTCAATCAGACTATTTACAGCTTCATTAGCTAGTGATTTAGGATTTAATATAGAAAAGGTAGAGGATTTAAGAGTAGTAGTAAGCGAAGCTATAAATTATAAGCTCAGTGATGAGGCTATAACAGTTGAATTTTTACCAGAAGATGAAAGTCTATCTATAAAAGTTATAGGTAAAGATAAATCCCTAGATGAACGAGCACTAAAAATGCGTGATCTAATCCTTAAAGAATTAGCAGATGAAGTTAATATAAGTGAGGATGCTATCGAAATCACACAAAAGGCATAGTTATGACAGATAAGAAAGACAAAGATAAAACTGAACAAGAGCATAAAGAAGAGATCAAAAGAAAGTTTGAAGAGTTTTATCAAACCCGTGATAAGGATCTTCGTGATGAGCTTATAGAAGAGCATATGTATATAGTTGATATTTTATCAAATAAATACGTTGGAAAGGGCATAGAAAAAGATGATCTTTATCAAGTAGCAAGCCTTGGCCTAATCTATGCTATCGACAGATATGATCCGACCAAAGGTTACGAATTCTCTTCATTTGCTACTCCAACTATAATGGGAGAACTCAAAAGATATTTTAGAGATAAGGGTTGGGTAATAAGAGTACCAAGAAGGATTCAAAACTTATATAAAAAGATAAACTCTGCCAAAAAAACTCTCCCCCAGGAGCTTCAAAGAACTCCAACAGTAAAAGATATAGCAGACTATCTTGGGGAAGATGAAGAAACTATTCTAGAAACTATGGAAGCAAGCAAAGTATATTCTCCACAAAGCTTAGATATGAAATATCAAGTTCAAAAAGGAGAAAATTCCATAGACCTTGCAGAGATGATAGGAGAAGAAGATAGGAACTTCGATTCAGTAGAACTATCAGATCTTATAGAAAAGTCAACAGCGAGGCTAAATGATCTAGAAAAAGAAATACTTGAACTAAGGTATTACGAGGGACGTACACAAATAGATATAGCTAGTACCTTAGATATATCTCAAATGACAGTAAGTAGAATAGAAAAGAAGATACTCCAAAAGTTCACACTAGAACTAGAAAAAATGGAGGAAGTTTAAGGAACTATTACAAATCAATAGTTATCTATTGTTATATCATTGGACACCCTATTAGAAAGCTTGAGATCTAGTATTTCGATTCTCATATAGACTAAACTTTCTAATAGGGTATTTTAATAATTTTAGAACGATTTATCTATTTTTAATAGATTTTTTAATTACATAAATTTTTTATAAAAAGTATTTCACATGAAATACTATTTATATCTTGTTATATTATTATTCAATTGTTTCAATTCAAATGGTATCTATAGGATTATGAAATGAGGGTTGGAATAGTATAGTTAAATACCTACAACTAATTTCTAGCAGGATCATCATTCGGTGGCTACAAAGAATCAGGAATCGATCGTGAAACAGATAAACTTGCTCTAGATGAATATACCCAAGTTAAAAACATCATGGTAGATGCATACCAAGATAAATTGGGTATGTTTTAACTAATAGAATAAATAAAAAAATTAGACTTCAATTGAGGTCTAATTTTTTAAAAATTAATAACCATTTATAAATTTTGATCTAATTTTACATAATTATTTTTATAATTGTATAGTAAAACTAGATATTTAATGATTGAAGTAAAGATCAATATATTTATATATTAATAATTATAATTAAAAAAGGAAAAATAATGACTAATAAAGAATTGTATAAAATTGCATATAATCATATAAATCATATTGATTTAAAGCAGTTTGGAACTGCAGGTCATGTTGCATGTGCCCTAGAAAGTAAAGAAGGAAATATATTTACAGGTATTTGCATTGATTTACCATGTTCAATTGGTCTTTGTGCAGAACAATCAGCTATTGCTGAAATGATAAAAAATAATGAGACTGTAATTAATAAAATAATTGCCGTGTATGAAGATGGAAGCATTTTACCTCCATGTGGAAGATGCAGAGAATTTATTTCGCAAATAGATAATAAAAATATAGAAACTATAATAGTGCTTCCAGAACTAGAAGAGGTACTACTTAAAGACTTATTACCAGAAAGTTGGGATTACAAATGGAATTAGTGAAATTTAGTGATAGAATATTTTATCTACCTCATGAAACTCAGACTGACAGGCCCCTATTAGCTTATGTAAAAGGTTAGAAGTTTTCTCTTGCCATAGACGCAGGAAATTCTGCTGACCATGTTAATAAATTCTACAAATCTTTAGAAGCAGAAAATTTAAAAAAACCAGAAGTGACAATTATTACCCATTGGCATTGGGATCATACTTTTGGTATGCACAATATAAATGGATTATCCATTGCTCATAAAAAAACCAATGAATTTTTAAAAGAAGAAAAGAATAAACTTAGAGATTCTTCTTATTTAGATAATATAAAAAAAGAAAATATTTATCTTGCTAGAGAATATGCAAATAATGAGGATATTATTGTCACTTTATCAGATATTGAATTCGATAAGAAACTTGTAATTAATCTTGGAGGTATTAAAGCAAAAATTTTCCATACCAAAGCGCCTCATTCTGAAGATACAGTTTTAATTTATATCCCTGAAGAAAAAATCTTATTTTTAGGAGATTCTACAAGTGAAGATTTCTTTAATAACAATTATATGGATATAGATAAATTAAATTCATTAATAAAAACTATAGAGAGAATAGATTGTAACACTTGCATTTTAGGACATACGTCCCCCTTAGAAAAAAATGATTTACTTAATTATTTAAGATCTATCTTATAAGTTGCTTTAAAAAGCCTAGCAAAACTAAAATAAAACCATAGCTGTACTAACCCCAAAAGTCAGAATAAAAACTGACTTCCTTAAGTTTGATTTTAGATCTAACTTTTGAAGATAAGTTCATTACGTAAAATCTACTCGTTAAAAATCTTTTTACAAGTAATATATAGCATTTTTATTTTTTTATAATATTCTTAACTATATTAATAATACCTGTAAACATTATAACTCCTGATATTATAGTCATACCATCATAAACTGAGTTACTTATATTTTTAAAAAATAAAATTGCTGCCAAAATTACAGCTACTAACTGTAATACAGTTAAGTATGTGTTATTACTTCTATCCATTTTTAAATCTCCCTTAATATCGGCCAACCGATAAATTAACTGGATACCATCCTTCTTCATAATTACCTGTATAATAGGAATATACTTTCTTATACTCTAAATCAATAGCTAAAGTTATACCAGATTTTCCAGTTAATCCATTAATCAAAGCTCCTGTTCCTAACATTCAAGATATAATATTAAGTCCAGGTAAAAATTTAGATCCTAATTTTTTTGCTATAGCATCTGCTGCAATCTTAACGGCTTTAGTTCCAGATGCTAGACCTATAGTACTAGCAACACCAGAAGGTAATCCCATCGCTTCATTAGAAATTTTAACCGTATATTTTCGTTTGTCACCAACTTTAGGAGCTGAAGAATAATTCATTAAGAATTTTGAATTATTTTTTATATTACTATAATATATATTTTCAGTGATCTCTACACCCCAAGTAATACCATTTTCATCGGTAACATCTATTACTTGAGTATCTTGTCTTAATTCTTTACTCCCTAAAGACATATCAGATGCATATGAAAGATTTGGTAAAAATGAACTAATTGTCATTACCATTGCTAAAATTAACATAACAAACTTATTATTTTTCTTCACTACTTTTCCTACGTTTTAATTACTTTAAAATATTCTCCTAATAAATAACCAACTAATATAATATTATTTAATTTATATCTTCATCTCCTATGATTTGTTATTTAATATAATAATATTTTTTATATATAATTACAATACACATAAATGTGGATTATTATAATTTATATTTAGTTTACTATAGAATATAAGATTTTAGATGAGGTATGATTTTTGTTGTTAACTTAAGTGAGTTGATCGAACAAAAAATATTGAAATAAAAATCCACCTTCTATGTAGGTAGAGGGATTAAGCTTTAGCTTCAAGCACCAAGAAAACCTTTGTAAAGTATAGTTGTGATAATCACACGGAGTTATTCATGGATAAAAATACTTTATAACATACAAGCTGGAGATGTAAATATTATATAGTTATTTAATTAAGATACAGAAGTTAAGCAATACATAGATAACTAAGAAAATACATAGGGATTATACTTAGGGAACCATGTTCAAGAAAAAGAATAAAAATAATAGAAGTAGAGCTTTGTATATCATGTTCACATTTTGATAGAAATTGCGTCAAAATACATAATATCACATATTATAGTGTCTAAAAGTAAAAAGTTCATTAATAATATTAGAGGCACAACAGCTTGAAATATAAATATGGAAATAGATATTTTTGGTATAGGGGATATTATGTATATATAGTGGGAAGAAATGAAAAAAATAAAAAAATATATACTAAATCAATTATAAATAAGATTATTACATTGACTGAATAAGTATAAAGGAATACTATTACCCTTTTACAGGAAAGTCAGTAAATAAAACAAATGGAAAAACTGATTAAGCAGTAGTTTGAAAAGTGGTGCATATGATTAAAATACTCGGCAATCATAATAGTTAGTATTGATATTTGCGCCTTATAGGTGCTGTACAAAATACAAGCGATTAAAAAATTAGGATTTTGATAAATTGATTGATCAATATAATGGTCCACTTCAAACTGGAGTCAATTCTGATAATTATGAATTAATTGATTTATTAATTAAGAATGGTTTTTCTTTAAAGAAAAAATGTTATGCGGTAGAAGTTAGCAAATAAGATTTAAAATTTGCCCTAGAAAGTATATTTGGGGATATTTTAAAAACTAAAAATGGTCAATTGGAGTATAAGTATTGTTGTAAAATTCTCTATTGGATTTCTTTTTACCACTCTTAGTAACCATTCCATTTTCTTTCTATACATATCATATAGTTAAGAATGGATTTATAGATTATGCTGGAGTGAGGATTGCAAAGAGAAAGTATCTAACTTATTATATACTATCAGCTTTAATAAGCTGTTTTGTAATGGTATTTGTGGTTAATATATTGGCGATAGTATTTTCTTATAATGTAGCAAGTATCACATCAGAGGTCAGCAAACCATCTTATATTGGATATTTTCTAGGAAATTTACAGATGAATAACCCAATTATCTTTGGAATAATATGGTCCATATACAAAGCCTTTTTGGCCACACTTATTTGCTTATTTGGACAAATAATTTCTATTTATGTGGGAAATTTGTTTTTGGTTTTACTAGCCCCTTTTATATATAGTGTGCTGGAAAACTTTATAACTGGTGTTCTTAGAATACCGCAATTTAGTTTTACAACAGCACTAATATTAGATAGATTAGAAGAAAATCTTATGAGACCTATAAATATAATTATTGGAATATTGATATTTGCAATAGTTATATATTTAACTTACCGACTACTAAGGTCAAAGTATGAGAAAGATAAATAAAAACATTTTATTAGCAAAAATAAAAGAAAATTACCGTATATTACTTTTAAATTTCATAGTACTATGCTTTATAGCAGGATCTAATATTCCTACATACCAGCAATATGATATAAGCATGTGGGATTTTATACTTTTGAATTTGACAGATCATTATTATGTTTTGTATTGTATGATAATTTCGCTTATTGTAATAATTTCAAAAGATATAAAGGACATAAATTATACTCAACAGCTTAGGTATAAAAATATATTTGCCTATAACTTAAGTAGGATAAGATATTTTTTAGCTTTTTTAAACTTATATTTTTTAGCTCATATACTTATACTCTTGCTAATAGGCGCTTTAAATTTTAAAAATACCACATCTATAAGTCCTATAAGGCTAGAAGGATACAGTGAAATAGTCGATTTATATAATAGATATATAAATATATTTGATAATATAATTTTAGCTAATTTTGCTGTTATTATATATTTTATATTTGGTTTTACTGTATTATATGCCTTATTAACCAAGATTAATCAAAATAAGGGATATAAAAATACAATTGTATCTGCTATTATCATATATATTCTTACATATATAGGGTTTAAAACTGATTTAAAAACGAAGCTTCCAGTTTTATTTTTCAACAACTATATATTGCTACACCATGGGCTAATTGTAAATGGTTTGTTTAAATTTATATTAGTAATTGCTATTGGAATTTTAATCATACTTTTTTCTGTAGTTAAGCCCAAAACAATAGCAAAGACTAATAGATCGTTTAATGAATTAATAATAAATAGAAAAGATATAACTATAAGTCTTCTAGTAGTTTTAATCTTATACATACTTACATATATAAAGAATGTAGATAATATAGACTTTGGTATTAGAGAGCTAGGTCTTCTTACTTTGTTTGGTAGTTCTACTAAGTAGAAATCTTTTATATCTTTCTTAAGTTTAACTATAATAAATACTACTCCTATATTTATAGTTGGCTTATCTAAGAGTAGGCTTAAGAATTATTTTAACGAACCGTTGCTTATAAGATTTAAGAATATTGAGGACTTTAAATACAATGTAAGAAAAATTCATTTTTTTATATTGTTATCTATATATTAATAGTAATTTTGATAAATTATATAACCTTTTTCATAGGAAAGACATCTGATTTGAGTTCTACTTTTCTTAAAGAAGCATATGGGATGATTTACGATCTAGGTATATTAAGTAAATATAATGTAGGATTTGCTATAAGTCTTATGTTCTATTTTGGAATATTTTATATCCTATCATCATTTATTGGAGAAGTATTCGCTATAGTTATAATCTTACTAAGTAAGTTTATTCTTTTTTTCCTAGCTTCTTATGATGTATTAAAAATAAATTATGGGATAGTGAATTTATTAGAAGATGGACAAATCAGTTCAGTGATTTTTGTTAAATTATTAGTAGTTTTACTATATTTAATTATAGTAATTTTAAAATATAATAGAGGTTATAATTATGAAGGCAATACAAGTAGAAAATATTAGTAAAAAATTTGGCACAAAAATCCTTTATGAAGATGTATCATTTACTATAAATAAAGGAGAATGTGTAGGCATAGTAGGAAGTAATGGTACAGGAAAGAGTGTACTATTTAAGATGCTGGCAGGTATTGAAGATTATGATAGTGGTAAGATAATTGTTAAGGGCAAAAAAGTAGGTAAAAACTTAGACTTTCCAGAAGATATAGGTTACTTTGTAAATCAGCCAGGATATATAGAATTTTATGATGGTTTTACAAATCTAAAAATGCTGGCAGATATAAAAAACTTAATTACGGATGATCAGGTTATAGAAACTATGATAAGTGTGGGATTAAATCCTGATGATAAAACTAAAGTTAAGAATTATTCCCAAGGTATGAAACAAAAGCTTGGTATATGTCAAGCTATAATGGAGGGTCAAGATTTAATATTCTTAGATGAACCTTTCAACGCTCTTGACTTTCAATCAAATATTGATGTAGTTAATATAATAAAAAATCTTAAGTCACAAGATAAAACTATATTAATAAGCTCTCATCAACATGAATATTTAGAAAAACTCTGTGATAGAATGTATATTATTATAAACAATAATATAAAATTATTAGATGAAAATCTTAAAAAGACATATTTTGGAATATTTTAATAAAATATCTCGAAATCAAAAAAATATATAATTGTTTATATACAAGACTTTAATTAAGATTTTTTGATCTAATATTTTAGAGAATGAAATCCAATGGAACAAAATTTGTACTAAATAATAACATTGAATATGTAACTATTTTAGCAGAGAATTATTCAAGATATTAAAAAAAGAATTTGAATGAGTTTTGCTATATAAAATCACACCAAGAATAAATTTGGTGTGATTTTTATTGTTCAATTTAGTGAGTTTAGCGGGATGAAAGTAAAAACACTTGTTATTTAGATATATAATAGAACATTATCTGCAGAGGTAAAAAATCCTTATTAAAAAGTAATCGTTATTATTATGTATATGATTATAACATTAACTATTGTTTCACATGAAACAATGATTTTTTAATAGTATACAATAGCTGAAAAATTTATCATAATACTACGTTATTGTAAAAATGTAACAATTCGTTATAAGAAATTAAAAACTTTTATAGATTATTTGTAAAATCGTTTATTGTTGGTAAGATAATTATGATTAAAATCCTATACTATAAGATATAGCATGTAAAGGAGGAGCAAATGTCTTATGACTATAGCTTTATAGGTAGTGAAATTAGAAGAATTAGGAAAAGTAGAAATATTTCTCAAAAGGATTTATCTCTTATGGTTGGAATTTCTGAAGAGAGTCTTAGAAGAATCGAAAACAACCATAATAATCCACGAGTAGATAATTTTTTAGAAATTCTTGATGTTTTGGGTATAGATTTTGAGATTATTTTAATGGATGATAGTGGTTCTTCATGGAATTTGATTAACAAACAGATCAAGATCATAGACAATGATTTAGAAAATCTTTCTTTAGATAATTTGCATACCAATATTGATAAGCTTAAAAAATTAAAAGATTTTATTCCCTCATCATATGAAAAAAAACTTATGCAATATATATTATATTATGAAGGTATATATGAGAAGGATATAAAGAAAGATTATCTAACTTTTCGTAACTGTTTATTAAAAGCCTTAGAGATTAATGGTAAATCTCTAGAAAAAGGATTTAAAAATTCCTATAGTGATATAGAGAAAAGAATATTAATAAAATTATCAGAATATTACTTTTATAATAATTTTGAAGCTAATTCAAAACTTATTTTAGATTATTTAGCTGAGAACATAGAGGTTACAGATATAAATTATATAGATATATTATATAATTTATCTAAATACAATTACATACAAAAAAATTATAAAGAATCAATAAATATTTGCCAAAAAGCTATAGATATAAGTTCTAAAACTAATAATTATAGGAGAATAATATTGGTTTACTACTTAATTGGGATTAGTAAATTTAAACTAAATGAAACTTCTTTTAGTGAAGATATAGAAAAATCTTTAGTCCTATGTGACTTGTTAGCTAAGCCTGAATTGAAACTTATTATAAGAAAAAATGTATCCTCAATATTAGAAGAAAAGTAACCCCACAAAACTGTGGGGTTACTTTTTTTTGTTAGTAATATATAATTATAGTTGAAAGGATGATAGATATGAGAAGAAAAAATATAAAAAAATTATGTACCTTATTAATTTTTACTCTTACTATATTTTCAAGTGCAAAATTACAAGCTAAAGATAATATGATAACTTATTCTAGAAATCCAGAGACTGAACCTATATCAATTTATAGGATTACTTCAGAAGTTGAGCCTATATCTATTTATTAAAACTAAGTTTTATAAACTTTACATTATAAAGACCATTGTGTCTTTATTTCTTTTTAACAATATATCGTAGTGATTTGCTAGGATATGCACTTATATTCATAGATAATTTGATATTAAAATTCTATCACTATGTATATATCATCTGAATAAATTTTAACTTCTGTAGATAAATTATAAATTTAATCTATCAATAACTATAAAGTATATGGCCTTATCGGCAGTCTATATCAAACCCTAAACAACAAATTGAAAGAAGGAAATCGTGAAAAAGAAGTACTTAAAAAATCTATTCGCTCTATTGGTTATGGGATCACTAATATTCCAAGCCGATCCAGCCTTAGCTACGGATCAAAAAGCTGATAGTTCAGTTAGCACACAAGAAAAGCAAGAAGCAGAACTTATTCCTCAGCTAGAAATAGCTCCAGATCCTACAGATATCTACCAAGACTCAAAAGATGAGAATGAAATACTAGAAGTAAGCCCGATATCAGATGAATTTAAGGCAGCTCAAAAGTCTGGTAATAAGGTATCTCCATTAGATGTAAATTTTGATTATATAAAGACAAGGACAAGATCCAAATCTTCAAATTTACCAGAAAAATATGATCTTAGAGATCATAATAGAGTATCACCTGTTAAGAACCAAGGAAAAAATGGTTCATGTTGGGCTTTTGCTACATATGGTTCTATGGAGTCAGTTTTAAGTAAATATGGAAAATTTGATTTTTCAGAAAAGCATCTTAGAAATACCCATGGATTTGACTGGGGTCCAAATGATGGTGGAAATAGGGATATAGCTGCAGCATATATGGCTAGATGGTCAGGTCCTGTTGATGAAAAAGACGATATGTATGATCCAGTAATATCAGTATCTCCAACAGATGTAGATAGGGTCTTAGACATTGATAAAGTTTTATATCTACCAGATGTGTACAATTTTGTAGATACTACGGATATCAAACAAACTATTATGAAATACGGTGGTGTTTATACAACTATCAATAGTTCAAAGTACTACGAAAATGCTAAAAATAATAGCTACTTTAACCCAGGTGGGGGCAGCGATGATCATGCAGTTACTATAGTTGGTTGGGATGATACCTTCCCAAAAGAATTATTCTCAATCAAGCCAAAGGCGAATGGTGCATGGATTTGTAAGAATTCATGGGGATCTTCCTATATGGATAATGGATACTATTATGTATCCTATGAAGATGTTTATGCAGGTAAATCTAATGCTTGTTTTATACCCAAGAAAAAAGATCCTAATGGGCATATTTACCAATATGATCCACTAGGTGCTACTAGATCTGTAGGCTATAATAAACAAGGATATATGTGTAATATCTTTAAGTCAGATGGTAAAGAAACTCTTCACGAAATTGGAATTTTCAATGTAAGTATGTATACAGATTATAAACTATATGTAGTAAGAAATATTGAAAGGACTAGCCAATTAGATAGTGAAAAAGTAGAAGTGGCTTCAGGAACTTTACAATATCCAGGATATTATACAATTGATATTAGTCAAATGGAATTAGAGGAAGGTGAACAATTTGCTGTGATGGCATATCTAGATTCATCAAAGGCAAATTACAAATATCCTCTAGCAGTTGAAGCAAGAATAAATAATTTTTCATCCAAAGCAGATTCGGAACCTGGTCAATCTTTTGTATCAAGTGATGGTAAAAAATGGACTGATCTTTCAAGCGAACTAAAAGGAGCAAATGTATGCCTAAAGGCTATTACTACAACAGGTGAAGTTATAGGAGATGATGAATTACCAGTAGATCCTAACACTCCAGAACCTGTTAAAGAGGTTAAAAATATAAGTGTTGCAGAAGGAGCTGGTGGTTATCTAAGAATAAATAAAAAAGGAAAACTAACTCCAATAATTGAACCTAAAGATATAGAAAACGTAGCCATAAAGATCTACACTTTAGATACAGATATAGTAGATGTAAAAGCAGATGGAGTGATAGTTCCTAAAAAAGTTGGAACAGCAAATATATTAGTAGAAACAAGAGTTTCTCGTGGAATTCTAAGATCTAGATTTAACCTTGAAATAATTCCAGAAAATTTACGTTATGACAAATTAAGTGAAATACCTGTGGTAGGGGATAACGAATTGTATGAGAATGGAGAAATAGATAATGGGGAAAAATTCCCGGATCCTCCAAAGCCATATGAAGATCCTTACATTATAAGAAATATGTCTATAAAAATTCCTCAAGCAAGCCTAAGGGAAGGTGAAACTTTAGACCTATCAGAAAAGATTACAGTTTATCCAGATACTGCTAAAAGAGAATTCACTTATGAATCAAAAAATCCAGAAATAGCAAATATCGATAAAAATGGTCTAGTTACAGCAAAATCTGTAGGAAAAACTACATTAACTGTTAAAACAAATAACAATATAAAAAAATCAGTAAACGTAAGGGTACTACCAAACTTTGAAAATTATCCGGTTGAATTAGATGGATTTGATGTATCACAAAGAAAAAGTGGATATTTCACTATAAGCCTTAAAGCCAGTCAAAATGGAGTGGGATATCAAGGTCCTGCAACTATTACAACTAGGGCTGGCAATAAAGAAGATAAGCTAGTAGAAAAAACGTCAACACTTTACTTTAAAAATGGAGAAGCTAGTATCACATATAATGGTGGACAATTTGGTGTTTGGAGAACTAACTTTCAAACAGATCTAAAACTACGTGATATAGAGGATCATATATCTTATGAATTCTCTAAGGATAATAAGTCAGAAGCTTTTATAAGAGAATATCCTAAAAAAGTTGTTGGTCTTACTCAAAAACAATATGAACTTGGTGATATAAAAGTGGGACAACGAGAAAATGGATTTTTTACTTTATCGTTTGAAGCTTTTGAAGATGGAAATCTTTATAATGGCATGGGTATTGTAGAAACAATATCTGAAGGGACAACAAGAATAAATACTGTGAATTTTAAAGATGGCAAAGCTAGTATTAGATATTCTGGAGGTGATTTTGGAGTTTGGAAAAAAGATTTTGTAACTAGCTTAAAAGTTGTCAATACTCAATCAAGTGTTGCTTATAGTATGAACTAATAATAATTGTGGTATTTAGTAAGGCTAAATATAAATAAATCCAATGGGAGGGAAATATGAAAAAGAGCAAAAATGTTGCCATAGCTCTTGTACTTCTAATGTCAAGTTTGGCAGTAGCTCCAGGTATCAGTTCTATTGCTTATGCAAATAATCTTGAAATCAATGAGGATACATTGATTAGAGAAAGAAAACCAGGCATAACAGTAGATACTAATATCGGATCAGACCAACAAAAGCTAGAAATTGCAGAAGTTAGAGAAGAACTAACTAAAGCACAAAAGTCAGTAGAAGGAGTAGAAGCTGCCGATGAAAAGTATGAAGAATGCTTAAAACAATTTAATGAGGCAGTAAGAACAGTGGGTCTAGAAATAGACGATTATGAACAAGGTGTAGAAAACGGAACGCTATCTCGTCAAGGTGGACTAGCAGAAGGAAGCATCTATGATTTAACAACTATTCCAGTTAGAGTTCAACTTTTAATAAGAATAGGTAGAGCAATAAGGTTTGGTAGTACTGAATTATCAAATAAGATTATAGCAGCTCATACAAAGCTGACTGAATATATACTAACAGGAATAGTATATGCTGCTAATCCATTTGCGAGTGAAAGTCAAATCATGGAATACATAGAAAAATTTGAAGCTTTAGAGCAAGAACTTCTATCATATCCTGATCTATCACCAGAAGATATAGCAACCATTTATAAAAAGGCTGCTTATCATAGAACTATAAGAGAAGCTCGCAAGGTAAGAAATGATGCTAATAGAACAGGTAGAAAATTTCAAGCTAGAGAATTGGATAAGGAAATATCCAAAGCAGCAGGATTATGGTGGAGAATCACCGTCACTTGTGGAGAGCTTGATGAAGAAGAGGAAAAATTAATATTAGCTATAGAAAAAGTTGCTGGACCTAAAATTAGAGCAGAAAAAATCGAATTTATGGAAGGTGGAGCAGGAGCTATCAACATAGATAATAAAACAAAGATAAGACCTGTAATCATGCCAGCAGAGGTAAAAAATAAAGATTATATAATTTACTCATCAAACCCATATGTAGCTCGTGTTATAGGCAATGAAATCATTCCTCTAAAAACAGGTAATGTAATTATCACTGTTATGGCTTTAGATAACGGAATAACAAAAGATTTTGAATTACAAATCCTAAATCCAGGTGAACCAACAAGCCTACCAATGCTAGAACCAACTGGTGCAAATGATCAATATTTAAGTGCAAAAAAAGATACAGATAAACAGGAAAAATTAGTTAAAAATAATTCCGATGAAGTAAATGATATATCATTTACAGTAGGATCTGTTGAAATGAAATTAGGTGAAACTTATCCACTAGGACAAAAGGTTCTAGTATTTCCAGAAAGAGTAAGTGATAAGACTCTTACTTATGATATTTCTAATCCAGATATAGCAAGTATAGATGAAAATGGAAATATAACAGCCCTTAACCCTGGTAATACAGAAGTAACAGCAACAAGTGTAAATGGTATAAAAAAATCTATAAAAGTAAACATAGCCGAAAAAGAAGTGGAAAAAACTTATTCTATTACAAATATTGAGATTTCACCAAGGAATGCAGGAGTATTTACTATTAGTGTAGAAGCTATGGAAAATGACAAGGCTTACAATGGTCCATGCGATATTACACTTTTTTACGGAAATAAAACTATAAACAATAGAATATATCTAAAAAATGGGAAGGCAGTTAAAAAATATACAGGCTTTGATATACCAACATGGCAAAAAGAATTATCAGGCACAGTCAATATAAAAGATATCAGTCAAGATATAGAATTAGCTTTTAATTAAAGGAGAAATAAATGAAACTTAATAAAATTTTTGCATCAGCCCTAGCAATAACACTAACATTTGGACATATTGCTCCAACATTTGCTTCAAATATTATAGTAGATACACCAGAAGAAACAAATAGTCTTACAATGGATGAGGCAGAAGTATATAAACAACAAATTAGGTCAATGAGAGATGAAGTTAATTCACTAAATATCACAGATGACCAAGATAAAGAAATGGTAGATGAATTTAACTCAAAAACATTAGAAATTGAAGATAATATAGAAAAATCTTCACAAGGATTTAGTGCTGCTGACCTATATGACCCAGCATCAATTCCGCAAAGATTATTAGTATTAGGTAGAGTTGGTAGAGCAATTAGATTTGCAACAACACAACTAAGATACAAAGTTGATGATGCCCATGCAGAAATAGCTGAATACGTATTTGAAGGCTTAGTCATAGCAGCATCACCATTTCATACAGTAGAAGATATGAAAGCTTACATGGCAAAATTTGAAGTATTAAAGGCAAAACTATTATCTTATCCAGAAATGGGCCTAAATGATACAGCAAATATGTATGTAAGAAGTGATCTAGATGTTAAACTTCACAAGGCAAGATTCATGAAATATAATGAATTAAAAAATAAACCAACTTATGTAATTAAAGAATTGGATAAGGAAGTAGCTGAGATTACAAATGGTAGATTACGTCCACAAGCAACAGTTCTAGAAATTTATCAATTATCAGATAGACTAGATCAAGCTGTAGCAGTAGCTCTAAGTAATGAAGATGAAAGAGCAATGCCAAATGAAATTGATAAATTGAAAGAACTTTTAGCAGATCTAAAGAAGGCAAAAAGACGTGGAGATAGCAGACCAGAAGTAGCAGAAGCTATTGATAGAGCAAAAGAAGAATTAGGATACATTCGTCCTTCAAAAATGAATGTAAATGGCCTAATACAAACAATGGAGGCATTAAAATACTAGGATAGTATTGTATAAAACTTATTAATTTAAAATTTTCCTTCTAAATAGAAAATCACACCAATTTAAGTTGATCCTAAAAAAGTTGTAGATATTAATACAACTTAAGGAGTCGATCAGTTCAATTATGGTGTGATTTTTTATTGTACAAATTTTATTTTAGTTTTAAATACATAATTTTAAGGGTAAATTGATATTAAATATCAATTGATTAAATTATAATACTTAGGAGGATATATGAATACTTTAGATAGATATGAACTTTTTATAGATGGCGAATGGGTTAAGCCGGAAAGTGGCGAATATATAGATATTATTAACCCATCCACTGGGGAAAAGCTTGGTGAATTTGCTGCTGCAAATAGTGCTGATGTGGATAAGGCTGTTGTTGCAGCTCGCGAAGCTTTCGATGGAGAATATGGTTTATGGTCAAAAGAGAAGAGAGTAGAACTTCTATTAGATATAGCAGCTAAGGTTGATGAAAATAGAGAATATTTAGCAAAACTAGAATCAATGGATAATGGTAAGCCAATTCGCGAAACACTTAATGGAGATATTCCGCTAGTTTCTGATCATTTCAAATATTTTGCAGCCATTCTAAGAGCAGATGAAGATGAGATTACAAAGCTCGGTGAAAGATTTATATCAATTAGAAAACGTGAACCATGGGGAGTAGTTGGACAAATGATACCTTGGAACTTTCCTCTACTAATGGCAGCTTGGAAGCTTGCTCCAGCAATAGCAGGAGGAAATACTATAGTAATTTCTCCATCAAGTCATACATCACTTTCTATTCTTGAGTTTATACGTATTATCGAAGATATACTTCCAAAAGGTCTTATTAATCTTGTAACAGGAAAAGGATCAGTAACTGGAGAATATCTACAACACCATCATGGATTTGATAAATTGGCCTTTACTGGATCTACAGCGATAGGCCGTCATATAGGAGTATCAGCAGCCGAAAATATAATACCAGCAACTCTAGAGCTAGGAGGTAAGTCAGCTCATGTCATATTTGATGATTGCGATATTGATAAAGCTATAGAAGGCACTCAATTAGGTATATTATTTAATCAAGGTGAAGTATGCTCAGCAGGTTCAAGATTATTTATTCAAGAAACAATTTATGATGAATTTGTAGAAAAACTTGTAAAAGCATTTGAACATGTAAAGGTAGGCGATCCGTTAGATCTAGAAACTCAAATGGGAGCTTTGAGAGATAAAGAAAGATTTGCAGTACTTGAAAAATTTATTGAAAAAGCTAAAGCTGCTGGTGGAAAAGTTCTTACAGGTGGTCATCCACTTACAGAAAATGGACTAGATAAAGGGGCTTTCTTTGCACCAACCATACTTGCAAATGTTCCAGAGGATAATGATGCAGTAAAGGAAGAAATTTTTGGTCCTGTAATAGTTGTAGATAAATTTAAAGATGAAGAAGATGTAATCGAAAAAGCCAACGATAGTAGATATGGCCTAGCAGGTGGAATATACTCCAATGATATATATAGAATAATGAAAGTAGCAAATGGAATGAGAACAGGAAGAGTTTGGGTAAATACTTACAATCAATTCCCAGCAGGATCCTCATTTGGTGGCTATAAAGAATCAGGTATAGGTCGTGAAACAGATAAACTTGCTTATGAAGCCTATACACAGGTTAAAAATATTATGATAGATGGTTCAAAAGATAAGATTGGTATGTTTTAAGTAAATATAAACGAAATCAGATTTAACTTGAAGTTCAATTTTTTATTTAATAAATTTTACTATATATAGTTTATAGGATTCCAAAAAAATTGTGCAGTGGTTTAGGGATTTATAGAAATTTTTTATTTAATAAATTTATGAGTTAGAATATGAATAAAACATTAAAAATAGTACAAATAATAGCTATAATATTTGCAATTATATTACTTATAAAAAATTTAAGTACCGGTAATTACGATTTTATGACTATATTAGCAGCTATTATAGCTATAACAGGAGTCATTAATATAGTTAATGATTTAAAGAATAAATAGAAAATAAAATAAGGATAATTTATAAAAAATGAACTGGAATGCATTATAAAAATACACAAAACAGTTCATTTTTTTATTAATTATTTGATTCGGAATTCTCGCTTGCATCTCCTGGATACATTGTTGATGAGCCTGGATACATCTTACCTAATTCTTCAAATATTACTCCTATATCACCAAAGCCTGTTTCATCTAATCTTTTTAAAGCGCGTGTATAGGCTATATCTATATCTTCGTTGGTCATTTGATTTACACTTGAAGGACTAAATTCATAGTATTGCACTAGAGCTGATTTTATAGCATCATAGTCTGTTTGGCTTGATCCATATTTTTTAAGTTTATTTTTGTCACTATTATTAGAAGTATTATTATCTGTTTCTTCTACATTTTCTTCACTTGTTTTTTCTTTATCATCTTCTGCATTTTCGGTTGCTTTATTTTCTTCTTGATCATCTATTTTTTCAAAGAGTAAATCGGCTGCATTTTTAACATAATCATCATAATAAAGTTTTGGATCATTTTCATAAGCTGTATGGAAGGCATCTTCAATTAGCTTATCATCTATAGACCAAACAGAATTTGATGGATATCCCAAATCTGCCATGACTTGTCTTTCATAGTTAAATTTATCAGTAACTTCACCTTTTTTAGATGCAGTCCAATTTTCTCTTCTTCCTATAGTATCTAAAGGAAATTTATTAGATAATTCTGGATATTGTCTGGATAATTCTTGAAATACAAAATCTTTTACATCCCAATATCCAGTTTCTTTTGATTTTTTAGTAGCATCATCTACTAGTTCTTGAATTTGATCATCTGTAAGATTTTTTGCAAGTGTTTGGGAAAAATCTCCCATATCTACTATTATATCTCTCCAGTCATCGGCACCTAATTTTTTTGATTTTTTTTCTTTATCATCTGAATCTAAGATTTCATTAGATTTTTTTTCTTTTTCTCCATCTAAGGCTTGGGCTATGGTTTCTTCTGACACTGAATTTTTATTTTGGTTATTTGTTTGATTGCAAGATGTAAGAAGTAATCCTAAAGATAAGCTTATAATAATTTTATTTTTTTTCATAAGGCCTCCTTAATTGCTTTTATTTTACCATATATAGCTAAATTTAAATAGCTTTAGACCTAATTGTAATTAATTTTTAACTAATTTTGTAAGAAGTCTTGATATTTTTTAATAAAACTGTAACCTTTTTGTTGCAATTATCAGAAAGATATATTATAATAGGGGCAGTGATTAGCGAAAGAATTAAATTTGTAATAATATTGTAATATAGAGTGAGGGAGAATAATGAAAAAATTAAATAAAACATTGTTACTTGCCTCAACATTATTTGTATCCTCAACTGTTAGCTTAGCTGATAAATCTTATGCGGATGAGGGGTATGACCTAAATGTTGAACCGAGCAAGTCGACTAATTTAGATAATAACGAAACTCAAACAAATAACGAAGCAGAAAATTCAAGCACAACTGAAGCTAGTGAAGATGAATCTAGCTTTATTTCTGATGGAACAAATGAATCTTCCGAAACTAATAATGATTCTATAGATAAAACAGATGAAACTACTAGTCTTACACCACAAGAAAATACTTTAGAACAACAAGATGAAGAATCAGAACAATCAAAAGAAATAAAAGAAACACCAGAAGTAAATGAATCTTTAGAAAATCCTGAAGCTAATAAAGATTTTGAAGATGAAGCTGATAAGGACGATATTAGCAAAGATGATGATAAACAGCAAGATAAAAAAGAAGAAGATTCTGATGGTATAGAGAATGACTATAAAGAAGATGAAGATAAAGAAACTATATCTAAGGAAAATTTAGATGATGTAGTTTATTATAACAACAAAAATCTCGATGAAATCTTTAATCCTAATTATAAGCCAGCAAAAACTACTAACAAAAATGAAAATCAAACTCTAGATACAAATCAAAATACTACTTCTGATAATAAAGCTGATGAAGAAAAATCAGATTCCAGCAATGATAAATCAAAAAAATTAGATGATGATGAATCTAAAGAAGAAGAAACAAAATTAGAAAAAACAAATTATTACTCACAAAAAGGTACTGGCTACCTTGTTAATGAAAATGGTAATGTTAAATACTATGAAGATAATAAATTAGTTAAGAATGCTCGTATTCTTATAGAAGATAAAATTTATGATATAGATCAAAATGGTATTGCTACAAATCCAAAATCTATGTGGTCAAGCATTAATAAGAATATTTTCTATCTGAATGAAGAAGGAAATATTATAAGAGGTATCAAGGAGATTAATGGCAGCAAGTATTATTTCAATAAGCAAGGTCATTTACAAAGAAATAAAATTATAGTAACGAATAAATCATTTTACAATGTATCCAATGATGGTTCTATGATAAATCCTAAGAATCAATGGATAAATATTAATAATCGTAAATACTATAATGATAACAATGGTAAATTATTAAAAGGTATTGCAACTATCAAGAATAAGTCATATTATTTTGATAGTAAAGGTGCACTTTCAACAAATAAAAAGCTAATAGCTGCTGACAAGTATTATTTAGTTGATAGAAATGGTGTGGTTAAAAACCCTAAAAATGCTTGGTTTAGCATGGGTGGTAAGACATATAGATCTGATCAAAATGGTAAACTTGCAAAAGGTGCCAAGACAATAAATAATAATACATATGTGTTTGAAAGCAATGGTGTAATGATCCAAAATAGATCTGTAATATCTGCTGGAAAATACTACAGAATTGATAATAGAGGTGTAGCAACTGTTGTTAGAAACTCTTGGGTAAATCTTGATGGAAAAAAATATCATACTAATTCAAATGGATATGTTAAAGAAGGTGTTTGGAAAATAGATAATCAATACTACTATTTCACTCAAAATGGATTGACACCAAATAAGAAAATTACTCAAAGAGGAGTAGTATATACAGTTGATAAAAATGGAATAGCAACAAAAGAAGATAATAATATCCCAGGAAGTAAGAGTTTAGATAAAGCTCTTGAATGGATGTTCAATGCAAGAGATAGAAGAATGACTTATAATATGGGAGCTGGAAGAAACTCTTCAACTCAAGCCGATTGTTCTTCAGCTGTTTATAGATCATTAATATATGGTGGTTTCCTAAGTAAAAATGCTTGGGTGGGTAATACAGAAACTTTATTCCAACTAGGAGCAGAGGGTAAGGTTATGTATGAAATCAAAGAAAATGAACTTCAATATGGTGATATATTCGTATCAGGAAGACCAGGAGGCTCAGCAGGAGCAGCAGGTCATACAGGATTTATATTAAACCCACATAAAGATACAATTATCCATATGACATATAGCAAAAATGGAGTAGCTGTAACACCTAGAAAAGGATATATGGGAGACTCTAGAGGTTTACCAGTTAGGTACTATAGACTAGTAGGCTCAAACTCTAAGGGAGAATATCTAAATAGAAAATAAATTAAAATATAAAAAAAGGAACTATTGCAGAATAAATTAATCGTTTTAAGCTTATCAAAGTAATATTTATAAGAAGTCTTTGATAATAAAATGGTTAAATTATAATTGCAATAGTTCCTTTTTATTTTTATATTTAATAATAATGTTTTTTATAAATTATTATTAGATTGCATTATTATTAACACAAATATTGACTTCTATCGAAATGTATTTTATAATTATTATAATATAAATATATTTTTATTTTGTAATAATTGAAAGGAAAAGGTTATGGAAATTAAGAGAGTATTTTCTTCTGCCATGGCACTAGCTTTATCTATGACACTAGCTGCATGCGGCAATAATAATAATGATACAAATAAAAATGATGATACTAGTAATAAAACAAAGGAAGAAACTAGTACAACAGATGAGAAGTCTTCAACTGACTCAGATAAGGATAGTAGTGATACTGACAAAAATGAAGGCGATGAAGAAGCTATTAAGGATTTTGAAAACGTTACAGATGATGACACACTAGTAATTGGTGTTGACAATTTAGGCGGAGATTTTATCCAAGGTTATGCTAATAATGAAAATGATGTAAAAGCGCGTAGATTCATGGGTATTGAAGGAAATAATGGATTTACATCTCACTATGTAGATGAAGCAGGACAGTGGCATTGGAATCCTGCAACTCTTGAAAAAGAACCTAAAATTGTAAATAATGAAGATGGTTCAGCAACTGTTGAATATAAATTAAAGAAAGACCTAAAATGGTCTGATGGTGAGCCTATTACAGCTGATGATTATTTATTTGGAACTCTTTTAGAATCTGATTCTAACTTTAATACTTTGACAGGTTCTATAAACATAGGGGCTGATTCATTAGTAGGATATGATGAATTTAAAGAAGGTACTACTGATGAATTTGATGGTTTAGAAAAACTAGATGACTATTCATTTAAAATAACTATCAAAGCAGATGAATTACCATATTTCGAATTGCCACAGCTTACAGCAGTAGGTCCAAGTCCTATGCACTATATTGCTCCAAACTTAGCTATTGCAGATAATGGTAAGTCTTTGAAAGTAAAAGAGGGCTATAAAGTAACTGATGATGATAAGAAAGATTTTGCTGAAAGCGTTGATAATAAGATTGAAAAAATAAAAGAAGATTTTGATGAATCTTATCCAGAGGAACCGAAAGAGGGTTCTGATGAAAGAAAAGAATATGACGAAGCTTTAAAAGAAAAAGATGATCAAGTTAAAGAACTTGAAGATTCAAAACAAGGGGATATAGATCCAACAAGACTTTTAATTGATAAGGCATCCTTGTTTGAAACTGAGGATTATAGATTGAATCCAGCTGTGGTATGCGGACCATATAAATTTGATGAATACAAAAATAATATGGTTAAATTATCATTAAATGAAAATTATGTAGGTAATTTCAATGGGGATAAGGCAACTATACCACATATCATTATCCAGGTAATTAACCCTAATATAGCTGTAGACTTGCTTGAAAATGGTGATATAGATATTTGGGAAGATGAGATGAAAGGTGGTAGAATAGATCAAATGAAGGCAGCTGAACAAGCTGGTAAGATTGGTCTTGGTCAATTTGAAAGAAATGGCTTTGGTAATATTACTTTCTTAACAGATAGAGGAACTACTAAATATAAAGAGGTAAGACAAGCTATAGCTTATTTATTAGATAGAAATGAATTTGTAACAAATTATGCGGGTGGATATGGTGTAGTAACTAATGGTTATTATGGTTTAAGTCAATGGATGTATAAGGAAAGAGGAGCAGACTTAGAAACCAAGTTAACTAACTATACTTTAAATACTGATAAAGCTAATGAATTATTGGATAAAACTCCATATAAATATGAAAAAGATGGTAAAACACCTTGGTCTATAGATAAAGCTAATGAACAATTCAAAGGCGATGTAGAAGGGTTTGACTATTATAGATATGATGAAAATGGAAATAAACTTGTTGTAAATCAATTTGGTGGTGATGATTCAGAAATTACAACATTAATCTCTAACCAACTTCCAGTAAATGCTGCTCAGGTAGGTATGGAATATAATGTACAATCAGGATCTTTCCAAACACTTTTAGATTATTATAATTTCCCTAAGGATGATCCAGATTATACAGCATTTAATATGGGAAGTGGCTTTGCTCATCCATTTGATCCATGGCTATACTTCTCTACTGAAGGACCATTTAATAAGACCAAAGTAAATGATCCAAAGGCTGATGAAGTAACAGAAGCTTTAAGAAGGACTGATCCAGATGATAAAGAAGGATATTTAGATAAATGGGAAGAATTTAACGAATGGTACAATGACTACCTTCCAGAAATCCCACTTTATGCTAATCAATACCATACTGGATATACAAATAGGGTTAAAGGATTTGATACAATGACACCAGAATGGCATGCAAACGATCAAATTAACGCTATGACTCTTGAAAAATAATATTTTATAAAAAATTAGAATTTAAGCTGGAGTTCATAAGTTATCTTTAAAAATAACTTATGAACTCCAGCTTATTATTATTCTTTTTTTAAAATTAATCCTGATTTATTTAGTTAATTGTATATCTAGATAAAGATTTATGAAATAAATTGCAAACTATTATCAAAGTAATTGCAAATATAACAATTAAATGTATAAAAATAGAATAATATAAATAAAAAAATATTTGATCTATTGACAAATAAAAAAATAAGTATTAAAATAGCATAAATTACAAAAAATGGAGGATGACTATGAAACTTAAAAAAGTCTTTTCTTCTCTCATGGCTTTGGGCCTTGCGACAAGCTTAGTAGCTTGTGGTGAAGAAAGTGATAAAGATAATAATTCTGATAGTAAGAATGAATCAAATGTTTCTGATAAGAAAGACGAAAAAGATGATGATTCTTCAAAAGAAGATTCTAATTCAAGTGATTCCCAATCAAAAGATGATCAAGGAGATGAACTTTCTGATAAAGATAAGGCTGATCTTGCAGATTTTGATAATTTGACAGGAGATGACACTCTTGTAATTGGTACATCTGAGATGAGCGGAGACTTTTTTGAAGGATGGTCTAATAACTCTTACGATGTTGTAGTTAGAAGGTTAATCGGTACAGAGGGAACTAATGCTTATAATACAGCAGTCGTAGATGAATCTGGTCAATGGGTTGATAATGATGCAGTTCTTTCAGAAAAACCAAAAAAAGTAGATAATGAAGATGGTTCAAAAACTATAACATATAAACTTAATAAAGATTTGAAATGGTCAGATGGAGAAGATGTTACAGCAGATGATTATTTATTCTATAGCTTATTATTCTCTGATTCATCATACATACCAGTGACTGGTGCTACTATGGCAGTTGGCAAGGATGCTTTAAAAGGATATGAGGGTTTCCATGACCCTAGTAAAAATATAGATGAGTTTGAAGGGCTAGAAAAAATTGATGATTATACTTTTTCAGTAACGATTGATTCTTCTTTTTTACCATACTATGAAGAAGCTTATCTATCTCAACAAACTCCATTCCCAATGCATGCAGTTAGTGAGAACTTAGCTATTAGCAAGGATGGAAAAAAACTTGTAGCTAAAGATGGCTACGAAGTAACTGAAGAAGATAAAAAAGCATATAAAGATTCTATTCAAGCTCAAATTGATAATTTGAATAAACAATTCAAAGAAGATAATGAAGGCTCAAAGATAGATGAGGAAACTCAAAAAGCCCACGATGAATCTATTTCTGAACTTGAAGAAAGATTAAATGGAGAAGTAGATCCGACCCAACAACTTAAAGAGCAAGCTATGTTAAAAATAGCTGATGAATATAGAAGAAATCCATCAGTAGTATGTGGACCATATAAATTTGATAGCTTTTCAAATAATATGGCAAAACTATCTTTAAATGAAAATTATAAGGGTAACTTCAAGGGTGAAAAAGCAAGCATTCCTAAAGTTATAGTACAAACTGTAAACCAAAATATAGCAGTAGACCTTATAGAAAATGGAGATATAGATATCTGGCAAGATGAAACAGAGGGTGGCAAAATTGAGCAAATTAGAAATGCAGCTGATGAAGGAAAAATTAAATATAATAGCTATGATAGAAATGGTTATGGAAATGTTACCTTCCTTACAGATAGAGGATCAACAAAATATAAACAAGTAAGACAAGCTATAGCACATTTAATGGATAGAAACTCATTTGTTCAGCAATTTGCAGGTGGTTATGGAGTTGTAACAAATGGTATGTATGGTACAAGCCAATGGATGTATCAAGAAAAAGGAGCAGATCTAGAAAGTAATCCAGACCTTATAAACTATCAGTTAAATCTAGACGAAGCTAATAAATTGTTGGATGATACACCTTATAAATTTGAAAAAGATGGTAAGACGTCTTGGGATAAAGAAAAGGCTGAAGAAGCATTTAATAAGGATCCGGATGGATATGATTATTATAGATATGATGAAAATGGAGAAAAATTAGTTGTAAATCAATACGGTTCTGATGAATCTCCACTTACAACATTAATATCAAATCAAGTCCCTAATAATGCTAAGCAAGTAGGTATGGAATATAATGTAACAGCTGGAAGCTTTGCTACTTTACTTGATTATTACTATACACCAAAAGAAGATGCGGAATACACAGTGTTTAATATGGGCACTTCTTTTGAACACCCATTTGATCCATACTATCAATATAACTCAAAGGGATATGATAACCATACAAAGGCAAATGATCCAAAGGCTGATGAAGTAACAGAAGCTTTAAGAAAGACGGATCCAGATGATAAAAAAGGATATTTAGATAAATGGTTAGATTTCCAATTATGGTACAATGATTATTTACCAGAAATCCCACTTTATTCTAATCAATATCACACAGCTTATACAAATAGAGTACAAGGATTTGATACAAATACTCCTGAATGGCCAGTATCATATCAAATTAATGCAATGACATTATCAAAATAATTTGTTGTAAAAAAAGCTCACCTAGGTGAGCTTTTTTACTTATAAGATAAACTGATTATACATAAAGTTGCATAGAAATACAATATTTAACAAAAAAATCGAAAAAAATATAAATCGTTTACATCCCATGATTTAGGGGTGTGTACAGATATTTCATTTGACAAAATTTATTTATTATTATAATATATAGATAATAAAATTTATAATCTAATAGTTTACATATCTTTTATTTCAATTAAATGAAAACTATTACTTAAATAGGAAGGGAAACTATGCTTCGTTATATAGTAAAGAGAATTTTTAATTTGATACCAGTAGCTTTAATAATTTCTATATTGCTTTTTACTTTTTCAAAAGCTATGCCAGGAGATCCAATCCAAGCTATGATGCCTCAAAATACTCGTATGACTAAGGCTCAACAAGAGGAACTTTATAAGAGTTTATCAGCTCGTTATGGATATGATAAGCCACTGCCAGAGCAATATATAAGATGGCTTGGCAGAACCTTAAAAGGAGACTTTGGAGAATCAACTAGGGTAAGACGTAATGTAAAAGAATATCTAAGAGAGCCACTTAAAAACACAATATACTTAAACTTAGGCTCAACAATTATATCTTTTATTTTGTCTATACTTATAGGAATAAGATCAGCCACCCATAGGGGAGGGGTTTTTGATAGGACATTTCAAACCCTGACCTTAGTTGGTTTATCCATACCTGTATTTTTTATAGGTCTTATATTAATATTTTTCTTTTCATTTAGATTAGGATGGTTCCCAGCTAATGGTATGCCTAGGACTAATGAATTTGGGGAATGGGTCAAGTATTTAGTGCTACCAACTATAACTCTTACTATAGGTTCACTTGCATCTTTATCTAGATATGTAAGAAATTCTATGCTAGATGCATTAAATCAGGATTACATAAGAACAGCAAGGGCAAAGGGACTTAAAGAAAAAACTGTTATTTATTCTCATGCCTTTAGAAATGCACTTATACCAGTAGTAACAGCTCTTACATGGGCAATACTTGGGATGTTCTCAGGTTCAGCTATTACAGAAAGAATATTTTCTTATAGAGGTATAGGTAATGAACTTATAACTGCTGTTATGGCACAAGATTATAACGTTATTTTAGCTTTATCAATGTTTTATGCTATATTGACCTTACTTGGAAATCTACTTATGGATGTGGCATACGCCCTAGTAGATCCTAGAGTTAAATTGGATGCGTAGAGGTATATTATGAATAAAACTTTAAATAAATCAATAAAGTCATATGCTAAGTTTTTAAAATCATACTTTATACGTGGGTTCACTTTTAAAAGTGATATGGATAATGAAGCTAAAGTAACTGACGATAGAATATATGGTGAAAATGATGTTTTAGATTTAGATCCTGGGATGAATAACAATCCTGAGAATGATAATTTAAAAGAAGAAGCAATACTTTCTCCAGGTAAGGTAGCTACTAGAAATTTCTTTAGAAATCCACTTGGCGTTATAGGTCTTATAATGTTTGTATCTATTATATTAATAGTATTTGTAGGTAGTGCTATTCTTCCATTTAATCAATACTATTCTCAAGGTAATCTTACAAATGTAGCTCCGGGTGGAGCCTATATGAACTTTCCTAAGGAAATGGAAAAAGAAGGAACTAGTAGAATTTCTATAGGTAATACCTTTTCTGTTGGTCTAAGCAAAGAAAATAATGTTTATGTATGGGGCAGTGATAACTCAGATAAGGTCTTAACTATTCCTGAAAAAGTACAAGAAGCCTTAGATAATAAAAAAGTTACAGATGTGGCAGCAGGCGATAGGCATATAATAGTAGCAACCGACGATAATCAAATCTACGGTTGGGGTAATAATTCTTTTCAACAAACTCAAATGCCAGCAATGCAAGAATCTCAAATAAAGCAAGAAGGAATCGCTAAACTTGGTGCAGGAGTTCAATATTCTGTAGTTCTTACTAAAAATAAGAATTTAGTAGTATGGGGCTCAACACTTGCAAGTAGGTTAAACTTAATACCATCTACAGTTCAAGGCAAAGTTGAAGATTTTGATACATCAGCAATTAATATGCTAGTTCGTAAAACTGACGGTTCTATAGAACTACTAGGTGTTCGTGGTGCTGAAAATGATACAAATATGCCAGAAGAGCTAAAGGATGGTTCAGTGAAAGTAGCAGATGTTGCTCTTACATCAAACTCTGCTGCGGCAATAGACGAAGATGGAAAACTATATGTATGGGGACCATCAAGATCTAAACTATCAGGCGATAATATACCCAAATTTTCCGCACCTTTGGTAAAGATTGAAGGAGGGGATACGACCTTAACTGCTCTAGATGAAGAAGGTAATATATACACTTGGGGTGTTGATAATTATGGAGAATTGAAATCACCAGAAGGTAAATTTAATCAGATATATGCTTCATATTTTAATCAATATGCTGTAAATGATGAAGATAGTAAAATTGAAACTTGGGGTCTTAATGGGTTTAGATTTGGATCTGATGATCAAGGTAGAGATATATTTACAAGATTAATTCATGGTGGAAGAATGACTATGATAATTTCTTTGATATCAACTATTATTCAAGTAGTCTTAGGTGTATTAATTGGTATGATAGCAGGATTTGCAGGTGGACGAGTAGACAATGTACTTATGAGAATTACTGAGATTATTTCATCATTCCCATTTTATCCTATGCTTATATCCCTATCAGCTCTTTTACCTCCAGGAGCAAGCCAGACTAAGAGAATCACCATGGTAATGGTACTTTTAGGTTTACTAGGTTGGACAAGTCTTGCTCGTTTAGTACGTGGACAAATCCTTGCCGAACGTGAACGTGACTATATAACAGCAGCTCGTGCTCTAGGTGTTAAGAATAAATCTATAATGAATAAGCACATATTGCCAAATATATTATCCATAGTAATAGTAAATGCAACATTGGGGTATGCAGGTAACTTGCTATCAGAATCAGGTTTATCATTCTTAGGATTTGGAGTTCAAGAACCTACACCATCTTGGGGTAATATGCTAACAGCAGCTCAAACATCAGATGTATTAAATATCTATTGGTGGAGATGGGTATTCCCAGCTTTAGCAGTATTTTTAGTATCATTCTCAGTAAATCTTATAGGTGATGCTGTAAGAGATGCTATAGATCCAAGGGCAAATGAGAGGTAGAGAAAGATGAGATTACTAGAAATTAACAAGCTTCATACATATTTCTCCACAAGAAAAGGTCTTATTAAGGCAGTTAATGGGGTTTCTTTCACTATAGATGAGGGAAAGACCCTAGGTCTTGTAGGTGAGTCTGGTTCAGGTAAGAGTCAAACTGCTATGAGTATTTTGCAATTATTTGAACCTAATCAAAAGATATATGAAGGGGAAATCATCTATAAAGGTGAAGATATAACTAAATATACTCGTAGTCAAATGGAAAAGATTAGAGGTAATGAAATTTCTATGATTTTCCAAGAGCCTATGAGTTCCCTAAATCCTGTATTTACAGTTGAAAAACAGATTTCAGAAGTACTTATGCTACATAAAAAGATGAGTAAAAAAGAAGCAGCAAAAAGATGCGAAGAACTTCTAGCTTCTGTAAAGATACCTAATCCGCATGTAGTAGCTAAACAATATCCATTTGAGCTATCAGGTGGTATGAATCAAAGGGTAATGATTGCCATGGCTCTTGCTTGTGAACCAAAACTTCTTATAGCAGATGAGCCTACAACAGCCCTAGATGTAACTATACAAGCTCAAATCCTAAGACTTATGAATGATTTAAAGAATAGGCTTAATACCTCTATACTTTTTATCACCCATGACCTTGGTGTAATTAACCAAATGGCAGATGAAGTTGCAGTAATGTATTCAGGGCAGATAGTAGAGCAATCACCAGTAGAATTTATATTTAAACATGATATAACAGACTATAACCATCCATATACGGTAGCTTTATTAAACTCAATACCATCTATAACAAGTGATAAGAACCAAAGACTTGATATAATCCCTGGTTCTGTACCACATCCACTAAACTTACCAGCAGGATGTAAATTTGCAGATAGATGTAGCTTTGCCACAGAAAAATGTGTAAATCAAATGCCTGAGCTAGTTGCACTTAATGAACATCAAAAAATCAGATGCCATTATCCAAATAGAAAGGAAAGAGATGATGGAACATACACAAGATAAAAAGGTCTTATTTAAGATAAAAAATCTTAAAAAATATTTTCCATTAAAGAAAAAAGGTCTTTTCGATAAGGGGCCAGGATCTTATGTTCACGCTAATGAATCAATTACCGTAGATATTTACCAAGGGGAAACTCTAGGTCTTGTAGGAGAATCAGGATGTGGAAAGTCAACCTTTGGCAGAACACTTCTTCAAATATATGATCAAACAGAGGGAACAACCCTATATTATGGAAAAACTTTAGAGGATATAGCTCCTGAATATATGGGAAAAATGATTAAAAATATTCCAAGTCAATTCCCTCATTATGCCAATGCTCAAAAAGAGCTAGAAGAAATCTATGCTAATCTAGATAAAGCTGATACAGATCAGGCTCGTGCAGAATTTAATGAAAAGGCTATGTTTAAACGACGTGAGATAGAAGAAAAATATCTTAATATGATAAGAATTGCTGGAGGCCTTTTAACCAGCAAAGATCTAGCTAAGGTATCTAATCTATTAGCTGATTATTACAAGCTTCTTAAAGAACGTGCAGCTATCTTAGAATCTATAGAAATATTTGAGTATAAGCTCCAAATGAGAACTAGACAATTGGATCAGTATCATAAAGCACTTGAAAATGATTCAAAATACCAGGATTTATTGGATAAAAGAGCTACACTTTCTAAAAAAGTTGGCGAAAAATACAACAAAATCGAAGAATATAGGCAGAGCCTTGCTGGTAATGAAGGCTTTAAAGAACTAGAAAGTCAAAGAGATAGTGGTATCGACTTATCAGAATTAAATGATGAAGAAATGAGAGCTATGAGAAAAGACCTACAAATGATCTTCCAAGATCCATATGGATCTCTCGACACTAAGATGACAGTAGGTAATATCATAGGTGAGGGCGTCCTAGGTCACGATTTATTTAAATCTAGAAAAGATAAGGGATACAATGAATATATTCAAGAAATTATGGAAGAATGTGGTCTAGCACCATATTTCTTGCATAGATATCCTCATCAATTTTCAGGTGGGCAAAGACAAAGAATAGGGATTGCAAGAGCCCTTGCCCTTAAACCAAGCTTTATAGTATGTGATGAAGCGGTATCAGCTCTTGACGTATCAATACAATCACAAATTATAAATTTACTTCAAGACTTAAAAGAGGAAAATAATTTAACTTATTTATTTATTACTCATGACCTATCAGTCGTAAAATATATATCTGATAGAATAGGTGTAATGTATCTTGGAGTTCTTGTAGAATTAGCAAGTACAGAACAAATCTTCGATAGTCCATACCATCCATATACTAAGGCCTTACTTCAAGCTATACCAAGAACAGACGTAGACCAAGGGCAAGAACTGCAAACTATTGAGGGAGATATACCATCAGCAGTAAATCCACCAAAAGGATGCCGTTTCCATACTAGATGTAAATATGCTATGGATATTTGTAAAACATATGTTCCAGAGCTTAAAGACTATGGTAATGGCCATTATGTATCTTGTCACTTGATGGAAGTAAGTGAAAAGGAGAAGCAAAAAGCTTTCGAAAAGAATAGGAAGGCCAAAAAAGAATTAGACCATGAATTAGAAGAGATGAGTGCTATATGAAAAAGCCTATAGATAGATTTGAAGGAAAAAGTGAAGAAGAAATCTATCAAAAAGAGCTGCTACTAGATGAGGATAATTTGGAAAAAAACGACCGTCTAGCTATGTTTTTAGCAGCACTTAAGGTATTTCTACCAGGTCTATTAATAGTAGTAGGTCCTCTATTACTATTTGCTATATTATTATGAAATTTAAAGGGTCTGTTGCAGAATGAATAAATTGTCCTAAAATAATCAGAAGAACCTCTACGGAAGTTTTGCCTATACGATCTGGCAGGTTATGTAAAAAGATTCCTAAGAGATTCTTCTGATGATGAGATGATAGTTATTTACAGTTTTGCAACGGCCCCATTTTTATTTATATAGATTAAAATTTATAAGAAAACTTGTAATTTTTTCTAAAAAGTGTTTTAATGATAAGGATAAAAAATTTCTAGGAAGATTTTTCTACAAATTTTTTTTGTCCATTTTTAGTGATTTCAAAGACAAATTTTTTTTGCCTATTTTTAAGAAAGGATACTTATGACATTTGATAATTCTATTAAAAAGACACTTGTAATTGGATCTGGTCCTATAGTTATAGGACAAGCAGCAGAGTTTGACTATTCTGGAACTCAAGCTATAGAAACTTTTAAATCTTTAGGAATTGAAACTATTTTAGTAAACTCAAATCCAGCAACAATAATGACTGATAAAGGTGTAGCTGACAAGACTTACATAGAGCCAATTACCATTGATGTAGTAGAAGAAATAATCAAAAAAGAAAGACCGGACTCAGTTATAGCCTCTATGGGTGGTCAAACAGGGCTAAATATGACCCTTGACTTACAAGAGTCGGGTATACTTGATAAATATAATGTAAGGCTTATAGGAACAGATATTAATGCTATTAAAAAGGGTGAAGACCGTGATCTTTTCCGTCAAACTATGAGAGAAATTGGTCAACCTATTATAGAATCAGAGATTGCAACAAGTCTTGAAGAAGGTAAAAAAGCAGCAGAGAAAATTGGATACCCACTTGTTATTAGACCTGCATATACCTTAGGAGGTACTGGCGGCGGATTTGCAGCTAACGAAAAGGAATTAATAGAAACTCTAAGCCTTGGGCTTTCCTTATCACCAGTTAATGAATGTCTTATAGAAAAATCTATAAAAGGTTGGTCTGAAATAGAATTTGAAGTTCTAAGAGATAATAATGGTGGCAAAGTCATAGTTTGCGATATGGAGAATGTGGACCCAGTAGGAGTTCATACAGGAGATTCAATAGTAGTGGCTCCATGTCAAACTCTTAAAAAAGAAACTGTTGATAGGTTAAAACAAGCTTCCTTTGATATAGTAGAGGCAATCGGTGTAAAGGGTGCTTGTAATGTTCAACTTGCTTACAACAAAGAAAATGATGAATATGCAGTTATAGAGATTAATCCAAGGGTATCTCGTTCATCAGCCCTAGCAAGTAAGGCAACAGGTTATCCTATAGCAAGAATTGCTACAAAGATTGCCACAGGACTTAACTTTGATGATATTCTTAATGAAACTACGGGAGAATCTCTTGGTACAGCAAGTCCTACTGTGGATTACACAGTAGTAAAAATACCAAAATGGCCTTTTGATAAGTTTAAAAATGCTAACAGAAAACTTGGCACTAAGATGATGGCTACAGGGGAAGTTATGGCTATAGGTGATAACTTTGAGGAAGCTCTCTTAAAAGGCATTAGATCTCTAGAAATAGGTAAGTTTGGTTTAGAGTCTAAGTTTTCTAAGACTAAATCTGATCAAGAACTAGAAAAAAGAATGGAGTATCCAGATGATGAGAGACTTTTTGATATAGCTGAGTTTATAAGACGTGGCAATTCTATAAAAAGAGTTCATGAGATTACAAAAATAGATATATTCTTCCTTGAAAAAATCGAAGATCTTGTAAAAACTGAACAAGGATTAAAAGAAAAATCTTTCTTTGACCTTGATAAGGAAACTTTCCTAAATTTAAAACAAAAAGGGTTTGCTGATAAGCTCATAGCAGATTCTACTAATGCTAGTTTAAAAGAAGTTATAGCAAAGAGAAAAGATTTTGATATTCGTCCTTCTTACAAAAAAGTAGATACATCAGCATTTAGAAAGAATGGTGCCTATTATTATTCAACCTATAATGATAATATCAGTGTACAAGTAGATGATAAGAAGAAAGTTATAGTTATAGGGTCAGGTCCAATTAGGATAGGTCAAGGTATAGAGTTTGACTATTGCTCAGTACATTCTATAAAATCTCTTATAAATATGGGTATTGAAACTATAACTATCAACAATAACCCAGAAACAGTAAGTACAGACTTTGACACATCTGATAAGTTATACTTTGAACCACTTACTGAAGAAGATGTAAAAGAGATTATAGATATAGAAAAACCATATGGAATTATCCTAGCCTTTGGTGGACAAACAGCTATCAAGCTTGCCAAATCTTTAGACGAGTATGGAGTAAATATACTAGGAACTGGATTTGATGCTATAGATAGGGCAGAAGATCGTGAAAGATTTGAAGAGATGCTTAAGAAACTAGATATAAACCATCCACAAGGAGTAGGCGTTACTAGTGTAGAGGATGGTATAAAGGCTTTAGACAAGCTAGGTTATCCAGTACTCGTAAGACCTTCCTATGTTCTAGGTGGACAAGGTATGGAAATCACTTATGAAGAAGAAAAACTTAGATCTTACTTAGAGTCAGCTTTTGATCGTGATAGTGAAAATCCAGTCCTTATAGATAAGTACCTCATAGGTCGTGAGATAGAAGTAGATGCTATAGCAGACGGAGAGAATGTACTAATTCCTGGTATCATGGAACACTTAGAACGTGCAGGAGTTCACTCAGGAGATTCAACGTCAATTTATCCACCTATAAATATTAGCGATAAAATCAAAGAAAAAATATTAGACTATACTACAAAACTTGCCCTAGAACTTGGAATCAACGGTATGATTAATATTCAATTTATAGAATACGAGGATGATTTATATGTCATAGAGGTAAATCCTAGGGCATCCCGTACAGTTCCATATATCTCAAAGGTAACAGGTCTTCCAATAGTTGATATAGCAACAAAGCTTATGATGGGAGAAAAACTAAAAGACATGGGATATGGAACAGAAATATACAAAGAAGCAAAGATGACTTGTGTAAAAGTTCCAGTATTTTCCTTAAATAAACTTGCACGTGTAGAAGTATCCTTAGGACCAGAAATGAAATCTACAGGAGAAGTACTAGGCATAGGTAATAGCTTAGAAGAAGCACTCTATAAAGGATTTTTTGCAAGCGGAGAACCTATATCTAAAAACCACAAAAAAGTCTTAGCAACAATAAATGACACAGATAAGGAAGAATTCTTAGAAATAGCTAAGGATATGAAAGATCTAGGCTACGAATTTATAGCAACCTATGGAACAAGTGATATGCTAAAAGCAAATGGTATAGACTCAACTAGAGTTTCAAAAATAGGTAATAACGAAAATCAAGATATAGATATATTAGAACTAATAGAAAGTGGGAAAATAGATCTAGTAGTTAATACACCAACCAAGGCAGGAGATAGCGAACGTGACGGATTTAAGATCAGACGTAAGGCTATAGAATATGGTGTAGAGATTATTACGAGCCTAGATACCCTAAGAGCAAGGATAGATATAGCAAGTTCAAACTTTAACGACTTAGATCTAAATATATATGAATTAGGAGAAGTATCTGAGTAAATTATATATATGAAGTATCCTTGGGAATAAAGAGATCAAATTTTAGGAGATTAATATGGCAAATTTAAATATAAAAGATTTATGGACTGAGCATAGAGAATCAGCAATAGCCCACTGGGGCAATCTAAAAACAGAACCCCTAGAAGCAGACTTTACAAGTGTAGAAAACTTCAAAGAGTTTTTAATAGGCCAATATGGTTGGGACGATCATACAGCAAAAGAAGAACTAAAGTGGTTTTCAGACTTTTCCAGAACTTTTGAAAGTAAATAAAAAAATTTAATTGGAGCTGTTGCAAAACTATGAATAATGTTGGAAGGATTTATTCATTTTGCAACAGTCTTTTTCTTTTTTCTACTTGTTTATATTCATACCTTCTCTAAAACTAATTTTAAGGTTCAAGTTTATGGTCTTACACTATTTATTTACAATTCATAATTTATAAAAAAATGATATTATATTGACAAGCAGAAAATGAAGATTTATAATTATTTTGAAATAAAGCTAGCCTATATTTCATATAATAATCTTATTATTTGATATGTGGAGTTTAGCTAAAAGTGCACTTTTTAAGCTGAATTTGGGAAAGTAGAAATTTATTATTTAGGAGGTTGAAATTGAATAAGAAAAATTTTAGAAAAATTTTAGTATCAGCTTTAATAGTTCAAGGATTATTAATACCGACATCACATGCATCAAACTTTTTGGATTTTGATAAATCTAAAAGTTTAAATAATAGTAAAATTATTCCAACGATAACCTTATGGAGTCAAGAGAAAAAATTTAAAATTCCTGCTAATCAAGGAGTACTAACTTCAAATGCTTGGAGATCTAGTGTGGGAAGTAAAATTGGAAATACCATACAATGGGATTATCAAGTATCTGCTGTATATAAAGGAAATAAAAAAGTTGAGTCTATTAGTACTTCTTGGTATGCATCAGCTTCATTGAAGAACTCTGCAACAATGAATTTAGGCATGTCAAAATCAAGTGTGCAAGCGTCCTCAGCAAGTTCTTGGCAAAATAAATCAACAAAGACAAAATCTTGGACAAATACAAATGGATCAAAGAGTGCTGATTATAAAAGCAATATTGTAATTTCACCTAGTTCAGATTATCGTTCAAATACTATAAGTTTAATAAATACTGCAAAAGTTAAGTTAAAAGGTGATCCAAAACCTTATTCAATTAGTTCAGGAATTTGATAAAAAAGATTGTTGCAAATTAATAAATAATTATCGTTCCATTATTTGAGTTATCTTTAGATAATTTGAAACTAGTTTGTCATCTAGTAGAGACTAAATTATCGTAGAGTATGCTCAAATGGCATTGGAACGATTTATTTATTTTTCAATAGTCACTTAATTTTTATTAAGGAGTTTATAATGAAAAAAAGAATATTTTTTTACTTAACTTTACTATGTGTTATTTTTACAGCTGGCTGTTCAAATAAGCTATCTAATATAAAAGATGGAGATATGATTTTTTATAATCCTATAGATATGAATTTTATAGATTATAATCCTGAGACTAACAATCATGAAGTTATAAGAAATACTGATGACAAGTATCAGTTTTATGTTGTAGGATCTTTAGGACTTTATATAGATACTGATACTAAAAATAATGAATCTAGATTAATAGAAATTAAAGATAATAAGGTAAAAGAGATTTTTAGATTTGGAGAAGGAGAAGGAATTTATCCTATAGAAGTCTTTAATAATAATCTCTACTTCATTCACACCTTTTATAATGAGTCTGGAAAAGAAGATCTAGATAAGAGAAGGATAGCCCTTATGAACTTAGATGATTTGACTATAAGAGATTTTACTAAAACTCAAGGTGCTTCTTCTTATGGAGCTGTTAATAAAGACTTTCTATACTACACGCTTTATGAGAAAGCAAGTGATACATATAAACTAATGAGGCTAGATCTAGCAGATGAGGATTATCAAGTAGCTCCAGAAAAGATAAAAGATAATTTATCTGATGGGGAAGTTTTATTAGATGGAAATACTTTTTTTTATGCTAATAAAAGTAAACTTATATCAGATAAGGGTACTTTTGATAAGAAGTACTTTAACTATATTACTAAAGGTTATTTGATTCAGTTATATACCAATGAGAATGGTGATTTAAGTTTAGAGATAAGTAATTTATCTAATTTGAAAAGCTTTAAAGCAGAAAATATTATAGGAATTAAACAAAATCAGGATTCCATAGAATATTTGACCGATAAGGGAGTGAAAAGTTATGAGCTTAAGTATTGAGGCTAAGAATATAACAAAGAGATATGGCAATAGGCTTATATTAGATGATATTAATTTTTGTTTAGATGATGAATATATTTATATTTTAAGAGGAGAAAATGGTTGTGGTAAGAGTACTCTTTTAAATATATTATCCTCCTATGACCAAGACTATGAAGGAGAAGTTAACTTAAATAATTTATCCATAGGATATTTATATCAAGATGATCTTTTGCTAAAAAACCTAACTGTAAGAGATAATCTGAAGCTTGAAGAATATGCTCAAAATAAAATAATAGATCAAAAAGAAATCAATATTATATCTACTAAACTTGGGATAGATGAGTTATTAGATAAAAAAGTTTCTGATTTATCTGGTGGTGAAAGAAAAAAACTATCAATTGCTCAGTTAATAATAAAAGATAAGGATGTAATATTTCTAGATGAGCCAACAGCAAATATAGAAAAGACCTACGCCAAGGATCTTATGCAATATTTACTGGATACTTTTAAAGAAAAAATAGTACTTATAGCTACTCATGATCAAATGCCTATATTTAATAGAGGTATTAAGGAATTGACTCTAAAGGGGGCTAAAATATATGGACTATAATATTATCAAGATAGTAAATAATAAAAGAAAGAAGATTCTTAATATTCTTTTTATAATTTTCATTTTGGTATCTATAATTTTATCATTTGTATTGTCTTATTCATTAGGTCAATATAAAATGACAAAGTCAAATTTTACCGATAATGACTATGCTAAAATAGTAGAAGTTTCTATGGCAAGATCTTCTAATAATGAGAATAGATCTTTAGAAGAAAAAGATATAGAAGAAATCCAAAAAATTATGGAGGATTCACCTTATAAGGTAGATATATATCCTTCCTATGCTATAAATTTTGGAATATCTGCTAATGATGGAAATGTATATTATTTAAAATCTTTTTCTGATAATCTTTTTAAAGACAATTCTATTGATGTAACAAATAGTGCAATTACAAAGTTTAATAGTAGTCTAAAAAATATAAGATTAGATATACCAATAGTAAAAGAAAAGGATGGAAATTATAGCTCTGATAAGTTATTTCATAAGGATTTTAAATTAATTAGCATAGATTCGAATTCTATTTTATCTAAATATTTTTCAGATAATGAACTTTTAATAAGCCAAGAAGATTTTCAAAAAATAAGTGAAAAGATGTCTGAAAACTATAAGAATCAAGATTTAAAGAAAATTTTAGTAAAGACTAGTGATATATCTAATGTAAGAAAAGTAGCTAAATTATTGACCAAGCAAGGTTATGAAGAAACAGATGCTTTTATGTACTATAATGATTTGGATAGCAGTATATCTTCTACTCTTAAGATTAGTAAGCTAGTTATTGTAATTTTATTTATCTTTACTTTAATAGTATTGCCATTAATATATGAGATTAGTCTAAAAAGTTCAGTAGGAGATATTGCTGTTTTAAAACATATGGGTTTTTGCCAAAAACAGATTGAAAAGATATATATGGATCCTATTATTAAAGGAATTGGTATTTCATGTATCATAGTTATAGTAATTAATTTTATTTTATATAAGTTTGGTATAATAAAAGGATTTACAGACTTTTTAAATATCATTATATCAATAGGGATATTAGCCGTATTATTGATTATAATAATACATTTGAGATTAAAAGAATACTCTAAAGAGAATATATTAAATTTAATGAAAAAATTAAAGATTCAAGAGTAGGATAAATTATTAACACATATGAAAAGAAAATAATAATAATGCAAATCGCTAAGCTTATTAAGCATGGGGTAATTAATATAGAAATTAATTTTTAAAACAGCTTTTTAATAAAACTTAGCGATTTTTCATTATCTATTTTATTAAGTTTAGTAAGTAAATGTTAGTTCTATATAGACTAAATAATTAACCATAAATACATTAAGTGAGTTAATACTTTTATTAGTTAAATATTCCCATAAAGAAGTCACCTAGAAGTGATGATATTAGGAAAGTTCCTACTATTACAAATATAGCCACTATTATACCCTTGATTCCAACTGACTTGAAAGCTCCCCAGTCTTTGCCTATTATAACTCCTGCATAGGCGAGTATTGGGGTAATTATCGCATTTATATTAACCCCTTCTACGCTTTTTATAACAAAGTCTGAAACTGGGGATATTGGACTTGCAAGCAAAATTGCTATTATAGAAATCCATAGCACAGATGATATCTTTTTAAGAGGGACTACATAGGATAGGAAGTAGCCAGCAAGAGTAATAGCTGATAGAACTACTATACCAGGTAGGGAATTACCAAATGTATCATATCCTATCATATTTGAAACTGTGCAGGCTATTATAGTAAATAATAGAGCTATTAATATTGATGGAAAATCAGTTTTGAACTTTTGCATCTTTTCCTCCTCTAAGCCTATTTAGCTTTTTATATAAAAATTCTGTCAGTGGTAATCCCAAAAATATACCTAGTGGCAAGGCTATTACACTCGAGATTAGATTTGAAAGTCCTGCAAATGCTGTCATCTCTGCTTCTAGGTTAGGATAATTAGCAATCAAAGCAGAAAGCCCAGCTGTCATCATAGATGCTGAGCCTGCACCAGTTCCCATAGCTGCTGCTTGAGGGCTTACTATACCTAAACTAATAGTGATTGATGTTAGTATGCTTAAAATTATAGGTCCAAGGATAGTTCCTATAATATAAACGGCCATTACACCCCTAAATTCAGGAGACTCTGCTCCATAATTATCTTGGATAAGTCCAACATTGGCCTCTCTACTTAAGGCATGGCACATGCCTATTGATTCTCTTTTTAAACCTAGAAGTATGGCGATTGGTAAAGAAATAATTATAGTTCCAAGATTACCAAAATTTTGAAGTACAAGGGCAAGTCCAGCTTCTTTGATAGCTTCAAGCTGTGATCCACTTGCGACTCCAAGCTTTGCAATTAGTATTGCAAGCATTAAGCTCATCATAGAATTTGCTGACGGTGCATCCTTTTCACTCATTGCTTTTATAGGAGACATGTATAAAGCAAATGCTAATATCATAGCCCATATTAATGGAGAAAAGACTATGGTAATCCCTCCTATATTTAAGTTTTTAGGCCCTATGAGGATACTTATAATAGCTATAATAATTACTGATATATGTAGCCTTAGATCTTCTTTTAATTTAAATTTATGCATAATTCATTCCTATTGTAGTATTTCAAAAGCAGAAGCCACAAATGTAGCAACTCCCTTATAGAATAGTGATTCGTCAAGGTTAAATCTAGGGCTATGATTAGGATAGCATATACCATCAGAATGTTCTTTTAGATTTGACAAGAACATAAAGCAACCAGGTACTTCTTTTTGATAAAACGCCATATCTTCTCCGCCCATTACTGGTTTTCTCATTTCAAATACATCTTCTGGGATCATTTTGGAAACTATACTTTTAATTTGATTTGTAAATTCTGGATCATTATCTAGCACAGGATAAAATCTTTGATAATTTACTTTAGCGGAGCCACCATAAGTTCTAGCAATACCATCTGATATTTCACTGATTCTTTTTTCAACAATATCTCTTACGTCCTCATCTAATGCTCTAGATGTACCCATCATATTAACCTTATCTGGGATAATATTTTGTGTAAATCCACCATCAATTTTGCAAACGGAAACTACCGCACTATCTACGGGTGCTATTTCTCTTGATATAATTTTTTGCAAACCTAGTAATATTTCCGCAGAAATTATAATTGGGTCTACTGCAGCATGAGGACTTGCTCCATGTCCACCTTTTCCATTGACTTCTATAGTAAACTTATCCATAGCAGCCATCATCTCATTTTCTTTAAAGGCAATGCTTCCTCTAGGCACATCAGCAAGATGACCACCGTGCATACCGACTATGAAATCGACCTTAGGATTTTCAAGGACTCCTTCTTCTATCATAGGTTTTGCACCACCAGGGATTTCTTCGCCTGGTTGGAAGATAAATTTAACAGATCCTTTTAGTTTATCCTTGTTTTCGTTGATAATTTTTGCAGCAGTTAGGGCTATGGCTGTATGAGAGTCATGTCCACATGCGTGCATCTTGCCAGGATGAGTAGATGCAAAATCTAACCCAGTTTCTTCTGTAACTGGAAGGGCATCCATGTCAGCTCTGATAGCAAGACATTTGCCTGGCAGGCTTCCTTCTATTAAGGCTGATAGGCCGTTGCCATTTACGTATTCTTTGTACTTAATGCCAAATTCATCAAGCTTTGATTTAACAAAGGCAACAGTTTTTGGTAAGTTTAGTTCCAATTCTGGGATCTTATGTAGTTCACGTCTCATTTCTATGCAAAGATCTTCGTTATCTTTAGCAAGTTTGATATAATCCATATTTATTCTCCTTTATGATTTAGATTATAATTTATTTATTTTACTAATTATATGAAGATGCAAAATGCTTGTCAACTAAATTCTTCTATCGAACGAACTTAAAAATTGGGTATGTATAAACTATAAGAGATATTAGATAAAATAAAAAGGAGTAAATATGACTAAGGAAATAGTAAGAAAACAAGATTTTGAATTATATTTTAAACCAGATTGTCCTTTTTGCTTAAAAGTATTAAATTACTTTAAAGATAATGGTATTATAAAATTTATTTCATATAATATAGAAGATGAAACAGCAGGATATGAAAATCAAGAAAAGCTTGAAAAAGTTGGAGGCAAGATCCAAGTACCATGCCTAGTAGTAGATGGCAAAGCTATGTATGAATCTGATGATATTATAGAATATGCTAAGGAAAACCTTGTAAAATAATTACATTTAGAGTAAACTCTCAGGGAATCTTCCCTGAGAGTTTTTGTGTGTATTAATTGAAAGTTACACATTTGGAAAAGTTTATATTTGTTGGCTATAAGTAACTCTTATAACAGATATAATTTATAGATATTTAACATTGCTGGAGTTTAATGTTAATATTTAATTAGAAAACGTTATCATGAATGGAGGTGAGAATAATGAATACCGAAAGAAAATCAGCAAAAGCTTTGATACCTATGCTAGTTTTTATTATTCTATATTTGTTAACAGGGCTTGTATTACAAGCTTCAGGAGCAGAGATGGCCTTTTACCAGCTTCCCCCACCTGTAGCTGCATTTGTAGGCATAATAGTAGCCTTTATTATTTTTAAAGGTAGTATCGAACAAAAAGCAGATACTTTTATAGAGGGTTGTGGAGACTCAAACATAATTATAATGTGTTTAATTTATTTACTAGCCGGTGCCTTTTCAACTTTAGCAAAAGCATCAGGAGGAGTTGAGTCTGTAGTAGGTATAGGACTAAGCTTAGTGCCAGTAAGATTTCTTACAGGGGGAGTATTTTTAATATCTTCCTTTTTATCACTGGCAACAGGTTCATCAGTAGGTGCTATCACAGCTCTAGGTCCTATAGCAATAGGTCTTTCATCTACAGGAGGAACAAATCCTGCTATGATGTTAGGCGCTCTAGTGGGTGGGGCTATGTTTGGTGACAATCTATCAATCATATCAGATACTAACATAGCAGCAACTAGAACTCAAAAAATAGATATGAAGGATAAATTTAAATTAAATATTAGAATGGCACTTCCAAGTGCTATAATAACGTTTTTTCTATTTTTATTCTTAGCAAAACCCGATGGTACTCCTCAAATAAGCAATATTTCATACAATATAGTAGATATACTACCATATGTATTTGTATTTATAGCAGCCCTTGCTGGAGTAAATGTATTAGTAGTCTTAACTGGTGGAGTATTTTTTTCAACTATTCTATTGTTAACTAAGACAAGTTTTGATTTATTAAATGCTGGACAGCTCATATGGGAAGGATTTACTGGTATGTTTGAAATATTCCTTTTATCCATGTTTATAGGTGGTCTCTCTCATATGGTTGAGAAGGAGGGTGGTATAAACTGGATTATTTCAAAGATTGAGAAGTCTATAAAAAGCAAGAGGTCCGCAGAAGTAGGAATAATAACTCTGGTATCTATAGCTGATATAGCTGTAGCAAATAATACAGTGGCTATCATAATTTCTGGGCCTATAGCAAAAAATATGTGCAGTAAATATAAAATTGACCCTCGAAGATCAGCCTCCTTATTAGATACCTTTGCTTGTATTTTCCAAGGTATTATACCTTACTCTGCACAGGTTTTAATAGCAGCTGGATTTACGAATGGATCTGTATGTCCCTTAGATATAATGCCATATTTATGGTATCAGTTCATTTTGTTAATATTTGCTGTAGCATCAGTATATATACCATATGCTAACCCGAAAGGAGAATGGGACTACGAGAAAGATCTCCCAAAGGATAGCGCTAATTCACAGAAGAATCTTCAGGCAAACAATTTATAAGTTCAGTTTTAGTAAGTTTAATAAATTCTTTTGAAATAGGACTTAATTTATTGGATGACTTATATATGTATCCTATATCCATAGAAAGTTTTTCTGGATTATATAGCTTTATAGATTTTATATTAGGAAATCCAGAGTAAGGATCAATACAACCAGTTCCTATATTGAAAGCATTAGAATTTGCAATAAGACTTAAGGTAGTTCCTTTATCTTTAGTGTATATAATTTGTTTGTGGTCAGGTAAGTTAGTAAATTCTTCAGGTAATATTGTAGTTTCATTTTGCTCATATATAATCATAGGATAATTGTAAAGGCTTTCGGATTTTATCATATCTTCAGCTGCTAGGGGATGAGTATCTCTTAAGAATATATGGGGGTTAACGTTTGCTAATGATCTATAAGTTAATTTCTTATCTTTAAATAAGCTAAATATTGCTTTTTCATAAGATGAATTAACATATATGAAAGCTAAATCGCTGTAGTCTTTTTCTACATGTTCTATGGCTTCTAAGGAAGTGCTTTCTTTAAGAAAGAATTTAAAGTTATCTTCCTTATATTTATTAATCAATTTTATAAAGGAGGATACTATAAAGTTGTAATGTTGGCTAGAAACTCTTAGTGAAAGCTCATCCTCTTTGGGGTTATGTATGTATTCTCTTTTTAGAGCGCTGTATGAATTTACTAATTTGTTGCATTTGAGCAGAAACTCCAAGCCCTTTGGAGTGGTTTGACAGCCAGAATTTGTCCTTATAAATATCTCGAATCCTAGCTCGTTTTCTAAATCTGCTATGGCTTGAGATATAGCGGGCTGAGAGATATATAGTTTTGATGCTGCTTTAGAAAAGGATCCAGTTTTAGAAACTTCTACAGCATATAATATTTTATTTAAGTCCATAAGTAACTCCTTAAAGTATTTATATATTCAATTATAGATTTTAAGGTTAACAATGTAAAATTTAGGAGGGTAAATAATGATAAAAGATTTTAATGATAAAAGATTTTCAACAAAGACAATCCATGGAGGAGATTATAGCAACGAATTTGGAAGTTTGGGTATACCGATATACCAGACTTCAACATTTATATTTAAAGATGCAGATGAAGGAGCAAGAAGATTTGCCCTTGAGGAAGATGGATTTATATACTCAAGATTAGGTAACCCAACCAACCAAGCAGTTGAAAATAAACTTGCTTTACTTGAACATGCTGAGGCAGCAGTATCATTTTCATCTGGTATGGGGGCTATTACCTCATCCATATGGCCATTTGTTAAAGCAGGAGATCATATATTAGCTTGTAAGACTCTTTATGGATGTACATTTGCCTTTTTAAATGAAATTCAAAAATTTAATATCGAAGTAGACTTTATCGATATGACAGATCTTGATAATGTAAGAAACTCTATAAGGGAGAACACTAGGTTAGTTTACTTAGAAACTCCAGCTAATCCAACCCTTGATGTTATTGATATAAAGGCTATATCAGAGATTGCCAAGGCAAATAGTAAAGATACTATGGTTATAACAGATAATACATTTGCAACACCATTTTTACAAAATCCACTTAAACTTGGAGCTGATATTGTAGTTCACTCAGCAACTAAGTACCTAAATGGCCATGGAGATGTAATAGCAGGATTCTCAGCAGGAAAAAAAGATTTAATGACTCAAGTTAGATTTATAGGTCAAAAAGACTTTACTGGATCAGTGCTTAGCCCAAATGATGCTTTTATGATTTATAGAGGAATGAAAACTCTAGGAATCCGAATGGAAAAGCATATAGCAAATGCCAAAGAGATAGTTAATTTTTTAGTAGATCATCCAAAGGTAAAGAAAGTAAACTATCCTGGCTTAGAAGACTTTGTAAATCATGAAGTAGCAAAAGAGCAGATGAATGACTACGGAGCTATGATATCATTTGAAGTTGAAGGTGGCTTAGAAGCAGGAAAGACTATAATGAACAATGTTAAGTTATGTTCATTAGCCGTTTCTTTAGGAGATGCAGAAACATTGATCGAACATCCAGCTAGCATGACTCATTCGACTTATAGTCCAGAAGATTTGAAAGAAGCAGGTATAGATCCAGGTTTAGTAAGACTTTCACCTGGACTTGAAGATGCAGAAGATATAATAGAAGATCTAAGAGAAGCTATGGATAAAATTAAGTAAAAAATAAACTAAAAATTTTGTATATAAAAAAGAGTTATCGCACAAACTCATGTGTAATAACTCTTTTTCTTTAATAATTAACCTTAATCTACCATTTCATAGTCAATATCATCTATTACTTCAGATTTTTTGGCATCCATTATATAATCTGGGATCATTTTATTTGCTATAGAAAATAAGACTGTCATGACGATGGCATCATCAAACCAACCTAAAAATGGAATAGCATCTACTACTAGGTCAGCTGGCAATATTGCATAAGCAATTGCAGCGACTACAGCAAGTTTAGCTATAATTGGTGTATTTTTATTTGTTAGAGCCTTAAAAAAAGCTGGAATTGAAGTTCTAATTGTATTGAATTTATTCATAAAAACTCCTTTCTTAAAATGAGTTTAAATATAATTTATTTACATTATCATTATACTTCAAATATTTGAAAGTCAAGTTTAATTATTTTAAGTTTATTAAAATGTTTTATCTTTGGTATAATATCTATAAGGAGTTAATATGGGAATTAGATATAGAAAAAGTATAAATCTCGGTAAGGGTTTTCGTGTAAATATGAGTAAGACAGGCCCTGGTTTTAGTTGGGGTGGCAAGGGATACAGGATAACTCGTACTGCAAATGGTAACATCAGGGGTACAGCCTATATACCTGGAACAGGCATTTCATATCAAAAAGATTTTGGAAATCCTCATAAAAAAATTAATACAGCTGGCAAGGAAAAGTCATCCTCAAAAAATACAAAGTCAAGGTCAAGTGAGCCAACAAGTGTAAATATGAGAAGATTTGAGAATGACCTTTCTGCTATAAATCCAGGATCAATGGCAGATGTTATAGAGATTAGTCAAAAAAATAGGAGCAAAAAAATCCTGGCTATTTTACTAATGGTAGTCGGTATAGGTCTTGCTATTGTCAATCCCTTGTTTTTGATCCTAGCTATTGTAGGGCTTATTTTGTTATTTTATAACAAATCAAATGACAAAATTGCTATAGATTATGACATGACAGAAGATGCTAAGAAAGAGCTAGATGCTAGCAATGATTTCCTTGCAGGAATCATGGAATCTGATCAAGTTTGGCTTGTAAGATCAGTAGAGGAATTACCAGAAACAAGTGAAGCTGATATGAAGATTAGCCAGCGTATATCAATGAAATTTAGTAAGGATAATGATGAAATAGAAACTAATGCAGAAACATTTACTCTGTCTAATGACCAAACTAAACTAATATTTTTACCAGATGCATTGTTTATTAAAGAAGGATCCAAAATGTCTGCTTTAAGCTTTAATGATATGGAAATAAGTTTGCATAAGCTTATATTTTTGGAAGAAGATAGACCTCCAGCTGATGCTACACTACTAGGTAAAACATATGAGCATACCAATAAGGATGGTAGCCCTGATAAAAGATTTAAGGAGAATAGAGAGTTAAATATTGTAGAATATGGAGTTCTTTCCCTATATAAAGAACCAGGACTTAATAGCTTTATAGTATTTTCAGACACAGTTCTAGATGGAGAATAGGAGGAAATTATGGGAATCAATTTAAGAGGTAGAAGTGTACTAAAAATAGCTGATTTTAGTGAAGAAGAGATACTTTATTTATTAGATCTAGCAGAAGAATTCAAAAGATTAAAACTAACGGGGACAGATCATAAATACCTTACAGGAAAAAATATTGTTTTGCTATTTGAAAAAACCTCAACAAGAACACGTTCATCATTTGAAGTAGCAGGTTTTGATTTAGGAATAGGGGTTACATTTTTAAATAAGTCAGATAGTCAAATGAGCAAAAAGGAATCCATAGAAGATACAGCAAGAGTTCTAGGACGATATTATGATGCCATAGAATATAGGGGATTTGGACAAGAAATCGTAGAAGAAATATCTAAATACGCTGGTGTACCAGTATATAATGGACTTACAGATCAGTGGCATCCAACTCAAATGTTAGCAGATATGCTGACTATAAGAGAGAATTTTGGTAAAATACATGGTTTAAACTTTGTTTATATGGGAGATGCAAGAAATAATATGGCGAACTCCCTTGCCGTAACATGTGCTAAGCTAGGCGTAAATTTCACAGCCCTAGCTCCAAAAGACCTATGGCCAGAAAAAGAAGTTATAGACCTAGCAAAAGATTTTTCTAGAAATCATCATACAGAAGTAAACTTTAGCGAAGAGATAGAGGATACTGTCAAGAATGCAGATATTATTTATACAGACACTTGGGTTTCTATGGGAGAAGCACCAGAAGTGTGGGATGCTCGTATCAGAAAACTTTATCCATATCAAGTAAATCAAAAGATAATGAATATGACAAATGATGATGCTATATTTATGCACTGTTTACCAGCCTTTCACGATACAAATACAGAAATAGGCAGAGATGTAGCAGAAAGGTTTAAGGGAGAGTTTGACCTATCAAATGGTATGGAAGTTACAGATGAGGTCTTTAGATCAGGCAAAGCAAAATCTATTGACCAAGTAGAAAATAGGATTCATACTATAAAGGCAATGATGTATGCTACATTAAAATAATTAATGAGTTATAATTGAGACTTTTGACAACATATATCCTATGATTTTTCAATTCATTAAAGTATATTATTACCTATAAATAAGTAGATAAGAAAACATTAAGGAAGAATTATGAATAAAAAAGTTAGAATGTCAAAAGTCTTAATCTATGCTGGAGCGTTTATGGCTCTTTTGATAGGTTCAGGATTTGCAACAGGCCAAGAACTTATGCAATTTTTTGCTTCATATGGTATAAAAGGTCTTTTAGGAATAGTAGTATCGTTTATACTATTTGCATTTGTAGGTGTTGAGTTTGTAACATATGGCCATGAGAGAGAATTGGCAAATCCAAATGATGTATATAAGGAAATAGCAGGTAAGAAGATAGGGACTTTCTATGATTATTTTTCTACCTTTTTCCTATTTCTATCATTTACTGTTATGGTAGCAGGCGCCGATGCTACAGTCGAGTACCAATACCATGCACCCAACTACCTAGGAGGAATCATTCTAGGAATACTAGCCATAATAACAGTAGTATTTGGTCTAAAGACCATGGTGGAGATTATAGGAAAGATAGGACCTATCATAGTAGTCTTAGCCATCCTAGTAGGAGGAATTTCTATAATACAAAATAGAGGAGGACTAGGACAGTCCCTAGAAACCATCAAGGTCCTAAGCGCTAGCAATGACCTTACCAAGTCCACAAAGCTAGGATTTTTCGTATCAGCCCTAACCTATGTAGGCTTTAACATGATGTGGCTGGGGGCATTTTCTGCAACAGTGGGAAGTGAGGCAGAAAACTTCAAGGAAGCTAGGAATGGCCAAATCCTAGGAGCCATAGGCCTATCATTAGCCATTCTTGTGATGTACTTTGCCATTATCCTATCTATAGAAAAGGTATACGATTCACAAATTCCATCCCTAATACTAGCAGGAAATATCAACCCTATCCTAGGCAAAATATTTTCCTTAACAATCATCCTAGGAATCTACACCTCAGCGGTCCCACTCCTATGGAACCCTATAGCAAGGTTCTTTGAAGAAGGCACCAAGGGATTCAAACTAGCAACTGTACTCATAGGAGCAGCTGGAATAGTAGTAGGACTACTATTTGACTTTAATATTTTGGTCAAATATATTTATGTGGTTAATGGATACTTGGGAATTGTACTTTTGGCTATAATGGTGTTTAAGTTTTTTAAGAGAAAATATAAAAGTAGTTAGGAATACCTAACTGCTTTTTTTGTGGTTAAATTGTGAAACAGTGTTGGAAAGATTTAACATATTTGTGAGAATATATTATAAAAAATTATAAATAAAGAACTTTAATAATTTGTTAAAAAATTAACCACTCACATCGATTGCATGAAATAAGTAGAGAAATCTTATAAATTAGCAAAATACAAAGAAAAAACTAAAAAATATAGGGAAAAGTGCCTAAGTTGCCCTATAGTTGCTAGCTTTTTTGAAAAATTTCCTTACAATAGAAAAAAAGGAGATTTTATGATTGGAGAAAAAATTAAAAACAAAAGAAAAGAATTGAACTTTACCCAGGAATATTTAGCAAAAGAATTAAACATTTCAAGACAAGCTGTATCAAAGTGGGAAAAAGGCCTAAGCGAACCTTCCATGGACAATCTAGTTAGACTATCTGAAATATTTGGGGTTGATATAGACTACTTTAAAAAAGACAATGAGATAGAAGAGGATAAGTCCCTTGGTTCAAGAATATTTTGGGATATTTTGTACGCTGCTATAGGAATAGTTTTCTATTTCATATATTACTTTGGAATAATGGAGGGAGCCTTAAACAAAGACCCAAAACAAATGCCTTTTTTAACACTTACAGTTTTTCTAGCAATTTCAGTAATAGCCTTCCCACAAGCAGTGAAAGACATGGGAAACAAATTAGAAGATACCGATTATTTCACATTTTCAAAATTAATACTGCCTGTAGTTTTTATAATATCACCCTTTATAGTTTTTTATTATATTTTTAAAAAAGAAAGATAAAAAAATCGACTAGGAAAGCATACTATTTAAAAGTAGATTTATTTAGTCGATTTTATGTAGTGCATATTTACTATATTCAGTTTTAATTATTATTTTTTAAACTTCTATCACATTGCAAATATTCTCCAAAAATATGTATAAGAATTTCCTGCTATATGCTATATAGGTATAAAATTTCTCAATCTAGTACAGATATTATATAATTAATAGAACTAATGCTTAGCACTAAGTGTTATGAATAAATAGCATTTAAAATATTATAAAAAATAACTACAGTATAATTGTATACAATATAGTATATATAATAGATTAGGAGTGGATATGTCAGAGAAAATCACAGGGGCCAATCTTGGCTTTGAGAAGGAAATATTTGAAGCGGCAAATAAGCTTCGTGGGAATGTAGATGCGGCTGAGTATAAGAATGTTGTGCTTGGACTTATATTTTTAAAATATATATCTGATTCCTTTGAGGAAAAATATAAAGAGCTTGTAGAAGAAGGATATGGTTTTGAAGAAGACCGCGAAGAGTATCTAGCAGAAAATATATTTTTCGTACCCAAAGAAGCTCGTTGGGACTATGTAGCAAGTAAGGCAATGACCCCAGAAATCGGCCAAGTAGTTGACAAGGCCATGGTAGCCATAGAAGAAGAAAACGACAGGCTAAAAGGTATCCTTCCAAAAAACTACGCCAGACCAGAACTAGATAAGAGGCGTTTAGGAGAAGTTGTAGATTTATTTAATAATCTAAAACTAAAAGAATACGGCAATTCAAAAGATATTCTAGGTCGTACTTACGAATATGCCCTAGCAGAATTTGCCTCCCAAGAAGGTAAGAAAGCTGGGGAATTCTATACTCCTCCAAGCATTGTAAGAACTCTAGTAGAGATCCTAGAACCATACGAGGGCAGAGTATATGACCCATGCTGTGGATCAGGAGGTATGTTTGTACAATCTGCAAAATTTGTAGAACGCCACCAAGGTAGGGTCAATCAACTTTCAATCTATGGGCAAGAATTAAATGCGACCACCTGGAAGCTAGCTCAAATGAACCTTGCTATCCACGGTCTTGAAGGTGACTTAGGAAAAGGACCAGCAGATACATTCTTTAATGTTCAGCACGAAACTCTAAGAGCCGATTATGTATTATCTAACCCTATGTTTAATCAAAGCGATTGGGGAGGAGACAAGTTAGTAGAAGATGTTAGATGGAAATACGGACTCCCACCATCAGGCAATGCCAATTATGGTTGGATGCAACATATGATCTACCACCTAGCACCAAAAGGAAAACTAGGCCTAGTCCTTGCCAATGGATCCCTATCAGCATCCACAGGATCAGAAGGAAAAATCAGAGAAAATATAATAAGATATGACCTGGTAGAAGCCATAATAGCCATGCCAGATAAACTTTTCTACTCCACAGGCATATCAGTATCCCTTTGGATAATCAACAAAGACAAAAAACAAAAAGGCAAGACATTATTTTTAGATTGTAGAAATATGGGCCATATGGTAGACAGGGCCCACAGAGATTTGTCAGTAGAAGATATAGCCAAAATATCTCAAACATATAAAGATTTTACTAATGGAAAAGATATAGATCAAGCTGGATTTGCCCATGCAGCTAATATAGAGGAAATAGAAGAAAACGGATTTGTCCTAACTCCTGGTAGGTACGTAGGCCTAGAGGAAATAGAAGATGACGGGGAACCCTTTGAAGAAAAGATGGAAAGACTAACCAATGAATTAGGATTACTATTTGCAGAATCCAATAAGTTAGAAGAAAAGATAAAAGAACAGCTTGGAGAGCTTGGTTATGGAGTTTAGAAATCTAAAACCTTTAAAGGAAATAACTACATTGGTAAAAAGAGGCATCACTCCTAAGTACTCGAATATTGCAGGAATAGAAGTAATAAATCAAAGATGTATACGTGATGGTAAGATTGATTTTAATCTAGTTAGAAATCATGATCCAAATAAAAATTTTAGTGATGAGAAGAAATTAAAAAAATACGATGTTTTAGTGAATTCAACTGGAGTTGGAACATTAGGTAGAGTTGCTCAATTTTATAATGATAACGTAGAAGTAATTTACACAGCTGATTCGCATGTTACAATTATAAGGGCAGAAGATCATATTAATAAAGTATATTTTGGATATGCTATAAAAGAAAAAGAAAATTTCATTGAAAGTATGGGAGAAGGATCTACAGGTCAAACTGAATTGTCAAGAATAAGATTGGAAGAAGAAGTTTTTATTAACGTTCCTCCAATTAAAATTCAGAATAATATAGCAGAAATTTTACTAAATATAGATAAGAAATTAGAAATAAATAACAAAATAATAGAAAACCTAGAATCCCAAGCCCAAGCTATTTTCAAATCCTGGTTTGTAGACTTTGAACCCTTTCAAGATGGGGATTTTGAAGAAAGTGAACTTGGTTTAATTCCTGAGGGTTGGGATGTAAATCAAGTTGGAAAAATTACAAGTTGTAAACTAGGGGGAACACCTAGTAGAAAAAAAGAAGAATTTTGGGGTGGAGAAATTCCATGGATTAACTCTGGAGCTGTAAATAAAGAAAGAATATTACAGGGCGCTGAATATATAACTGAAGAAGGATTAAATTCATCTTCTACTAAATTATTACCTAAGAAAACCACCTTAGTAGCCATCACTGGAGCTACATTAGGTCAAGTTAGCTTATTAGAAATAGATTGCTGCACAAATCAATCAGTAATAGGAATTTTAGAAAATGAAGAAATGCCATATGAGTTTATTTACCTTTTTATAAAGGAAAATATCAAAAAGATTATTTTAAATCAGACTGGAGCAGCTCAGCAACATATAAACTTAAATGATATAAGAACTACTAAAATACTAATACCAGATTCTTCGGCAATGGGGTTATTTAAGGGCTTAATGTCTCCAATTTTTATGCAAATAGAAAATTTATATTTTCAAAACCAAACCCTAGCCCAAACCCGCGACACCCTTCTCCCAAAACTAATGAGTGGAGAGATTGATATTTCTAATATAAAGATTGATGATGAGGATATAGATTATGAGTGAGATATATCTAGAAGATGGATTTGAGAAAGTATTTATAGAACATATCGAAGACTTAGGATACACATATATTCCCCACCAAGAAATACTAAGGGATAGTATGAAGGCAGTACTTGCTAGTGAAATCTTAGCTGATTCCCTAGTACGCATTAATCCGGATATCTCTATGGAGGTTATAGACCAAGCTATCTATAAAATAAAAAATATAGATGCAGGCCTTTTGGTAAATCGTAACGAAGTCTTTTTTGACTACCTACAAAATGGGATAGAAGTCTCTTATTATGAAGATGATGAGCAAAAAACTTCTACTGTTTATCTTATAGACTATGAGAATATAGAAAATAACTCTTTTGTAGTGACCAATCAACTTACTATCATTGGCAAGGATACAAAAAGACCTGATATTATTTTATATATCAATGGTTTGCCTTTGGTTGTTATAGAGCTTAAATCTATGACTTCTACTAACTCTGATATAGATAGTGCCTTTAGGCAAATACAAAATTACCAATATGATATAGAAAATCTATTTGTCTACAATGCCTTTAATATTATCTCTGATTTTACTACTACAAAGCTAGGTACTATTACTGCTGGCAAGGCTTGGTATAAGGAGTGGAAGTCTATCGATGGGTCATATGAATCTACTCAGTATGCTGATTATAAAACTTTGCTTTCTGGAGTCCTTAGAAAGGATAGATTTTTGGATATTATCAAAAACTTTATTTTCTTTGAACATAAGGATGATGGAACAAATAAGATACTAGCCCAGTACCACCAATATTTTGCCGTTCACAAGGCTGTTAACTCTACAATCGATGCTATCAAATCAGGTGATGGCAGGGGTGGGGTTTTTTGGCATACCCAAGGATCTGGTAAATCATTGTCCATGGTTTTTTATACTGGATGTATGATGCGCACTTTAACCAAGCCTACTTTTGTAATCCTTACTGATAGAAATGACCTAGATGACCAACTATATGGTCAATTTGCTAGGGCAGCTAAATTTTTAAGACAAGAGCCTATCCAAGCAAGCTCACGTGAGAACTTGCACAAGCTTTTGAACAACAGGACTAGCAACGGGATATTTTTCTCAACTATGCAAAAATTTGCAGAATCTGAAGAAGCTTTGACCCTGCGTGATGATGTGATTGTCATAGCTGATGAGGCCCACAGGTCCCAATACGGCATGCGAGAAAAAATGACCAAAGACGGGAAAATCGTATCTGGTATGGCAAGATTGGTTAGAAAATCTCTGCCAAATGCTACTTATATTGGTTTTACTGGTACACCTTTAAGCGAGAACGATAAGGACACCCAAGAAATATTTGGCCAATATATTGACGTATATGATATGGCTCAGGCTGTAGAGGATGGAGCTACCAAACCGGTTTACTATGAAAACAGGGTAATCAATCTAGGCCTTAACCAAAATATCCTAAGTCAAATTGATAATAAGTACGATGAGCTTAGCGACCATGCCAACGAGATGGATATAGAGGCTAGCAAAAGAGAACTATCCCGCCTTGAACAAATTATAGGATCAGATGAAGCCATAGATACTTTGGTAAATGATATAATTAACCACTATGAAGAAACTAGGGAAAATTTATTGACTGGCAAGGCTATGGTAGTAGCTTACAATAGGCAAATAGCAGTAAAAATCTATCAAAAAATTCTAGAAATCCGACCAGACTGGGATGAGAAGGTAAAGGTAGTAGTAACTGCAAACAACAATGACCCTATAGAATGGAAAAAAATTATAGGAAATAATTCTGATAAAGAAGAGTTAGCTAAAAGATTTAAAGATGACAATGATCCTTTTAAGATTGCTATAGTTGTAGATATGTGGCTAACTGGCTTTGATGTTCCTTCTCTTTCTACTATGTATGTCTATAAACCTATGAAAGGCCACAACCTAATGCAAGCTATTGCTAGAGTCAACCGTGTTTTTGCTGACAAAGAGGGTGGACTAGTAGTAGATTATATTGGTATAGCAAGTGCCTTAAAAGAAGCTATGAGCAATTATACTAAGGCAGATCAAAAACAAATAGAAAATGCAAATATTAGAGATTCGACATATCCTATGTTTAAGGAAAAACTTGAGGTGTGCAGGGATGTATTTTTCTATAACTTTAATTATTCCATAATATTTTCTGAAAAAATCAAGCCCAGCCAATTAGCAAATCTGATAACAGAGGGGCTAAATCATGTGCTGACTTTTTCTGAAGAAAAACAAAACTCATACAAAAGGGAAGCCTACGCATTAAAACAGGCTCACACCTTATGTTCATCTATAACAAATGAAAAAGAACAGAGAGAAGCAGCATATTTTGAAGCTATACGCACTAGTCTAAACAGGATAACAGGCCAAGGCAAATTAAATAAAAACGAAATAAACGACCAAATAAGTAAACTTTTAGAACAATCTATCCATAGTGAGGGAGTCATCAATCTTTTCCAAGATTTTGACAAAGGATTTAGCCTATTTGATCCACTATTTTTAGAAAAAATCTCTAAAATGGAACAAAAAAACCTAAGCATAGAGCTATTAAACAAACTTATAGAAGATGAAATAAGACTAATATCACGTGGAAATATAGTAAAAGGAGAGGAGTTTTCCGAAAGACTAAAACGCATCATGAAATCCTACAGAGAAAGTATGGTAGACAATGCAGAAAGTCTGGATAAGTTTGTAGGATTAGTAAAAGAAGATAAAAACGACTACAATCTAGGTACAATCAGGGAAGCTTTGATGAAGCTAGCAGAAGAGATTGTAAGACTAGAAGAAGAAAATAAAAGCTTAGGCCTAAGCAAAGAAGAACTAGCCTTCTATCATGCAATATCAAAACCAGAAAACATCCACGAATTTTATACAAACGAAGAACTAATCTCAATTACCCAAAAACTAACAGAAGTAATATCAAAAGAAATGACCTCAGACTGGATGATGAGAGAATCTGGCATAGCAAACATGAGAAGAACCATAAAACACCTACTAGCAAGACACAAATACCCAGCAGATAGCCGCGATAAGATAATAGATTTACTAGTGGAGCAGGCTGAGTATTTTGATGGGATGGTTATATAAAAAGGAGATCTATAGATGGATAAATTTTTTAAGAAAAATAATGATGAATCGAATGATAAAGTAAAAACAGATAGCGGCAGATATGAAAAAGCTATTAAAGGATTAGACAGGGCAGGAGAAAAATTCTCTAATGCAATGGATATGAGTACGATAGTGATGGACCCTTCTGTTTATTCAAGAGGTGGGTACGGAAACTTTCATTATGTGGTATTACAAGTAACTTTGAAAGAAAAGTTATTTGGCACAGGATCTGGAAACTTAACTGAGTTAGAAAAAGTTATTAATAATCAAGCAAAAAAGGGATATAAGCTTCATACAATAACAACAACATCAGCAAATAGTACAGGTGGACTTGGAGGAGATAGAATACAAGCAACTATGGTTTTTGAAAAATTAGAGCAATAACTTAAATTTGATTTTGCAAAAAATATAAGGAACAAAGTGTATATAGATTTTATTTTTTTTAAAAGGCAATTTGAATCTAAAAATAATTTAGAAAATGATGTTAAGAAATTTATGCAGTCCAAACTGAATTACAAATCTGGATTCATAGATTATAAAGGCAATAATATTAAATGTAGTATAGATAATTCTAATATAAATAAAGCGGTTCCTGTAAGAATCGAAATTGATGATGAAACAGAAAATAATATAGAAATATTTAGTATATGTAAAGAGATGATAAAGAATCATTCAAAGGAAGATTTCTTTTTGAATATATCGTATGATGGTCTATCAAATTACTTTTCATATCACTTATATCCTGGTTTAGCCGAATTTGAAACAAAGTTAAGGAGTATTGCGTATTCTACATTAATAAATGATTTGGGGTATGACTGGGTAAATGAATCGTTTCTCCACAACGATAATACTAAAGTAAAATTAGATGAGATTGAGGGGAAAGAAGAGAAGAATAAAGAAAAAGAATATTCAAAGTTGATAACAAGAGCATTAGAAAAATTTTATTTAAAAGATTTGGGAACTTATTTATTTACAGAATATCAATATCCAAATGATTATATGATTACCGATGAATTACTGAACTTAGTAAAAAATGGGAACATAAATCAAGACAAAGTTAAAGATATCGAATCAAAAAGAGTGCCCAGAAGCTTAGTTAATAGATATTTTGAAAATGTTGATTTAGAATATATAAAAGATAAATTTAGTTTGATAAATGATGCTAGAAATGATGTAATGCATCACAAAGAAATTTCAATGAAAAAATACAATAGGTACAATGAAATATTAGAAAAATCATTAAGAATAGTTAATTCTTTGCATGATGAGATTAATATTGGTAAGTACAAAAAAGTAGGAATAGGAGAAATAGCTTCAGCATTTGGTAATGCCTACAGATTAATGGATAAATATAATGAGTCAATAGAAAATTTGAGAAATATGATTAATACAGAATTAAGTATATCCAGCAAATCATCTATAAATTTGATTGGTGAATCTATAAAATCACAAATACCAAAAGCAGCAATAGAATCTCTTATGGTTCCTATGAACGAATATTTCTATAATATTGCGAATATTACGCAATCACCTCTTGGTTACCAGACTGCAATTGGAGACTTTAGTAAAATGCAAAGTCAAGTTGGTAAGTTAGCAGGCATGCCAAAATTCCAAGATTATACTGAGCCTTCTATTTCTAAAATTACAAATAATACATTGATGAATGCAATTGAAAATAAAAATAAAAGTTTTATGAAACTTAATCCAAATTTTGTTGAAAGTTTCTTAAATGATGAAATTATAGATAATGATGATATCGAATAACTAATTATATTCCGATTAATTAATTGAGAGGATGATGTTTTGGCAAGAGGAATAATTTATGTAATGACAACAGTAGTTCCAGGTCTAATAAAGATTGGTAAGACTGATGTTAATAACTTTAACAATAGAATGTATGGACTAGAACGCCATGGTTATGCTAATGTAACAGGTCTTAGCCGTGAGTTTGCTATTGAGCTTGATGATTATGATGAAAAAGAGAAGCTTTTACATGAGATATTTTCTAAGAGCCGTGTTCCTAATACTGAGTTATTTGCACTAGATATAGATTTAGTAACTCAGCTTCTTTCATCTTTTGAAGGAGACCAGATTTATCCTAAAGAAGATAACAAAAAACAAATATTTAAAAATAGCACTAATGAGCTAAAAGATAAATCTGATATCGATTTAATACCAGATGGTAAATACACTTATACTACGAAAGTAAGAACTTTTGGGAAAGTAAGTGGAACTATGGTAGTAGAAGATGGAGTTTTAATATTGAAATCGGGTTCGGTTTGTGCTCCATATACTCATAAAAATCCTCCTAAAATTTTAAAATCAGCCATATTTGATAACAATATCCTCCAAAATGACTTAACATGCACATCTCCATCTAATGCTGCGAAAGTAGTAAGAGGTAAAAATCAAAATGGTTGGACTCACTGGAAGAATAAAGATGGTAAGCCTATAGATATATATAGAAGTAAATAAAGTATGATAAAACAAAGTTATAAGAATTTACCTCTTAACTTTGTTTTTTATTTAAAAATCCATTTGACACTCCCCAAATCCACCGGTATCATAACATATAGAAATATTTCTATATGAGGTGGATTATGAGTGTTGATTATGAACAAATATCTAAAAAGTTAAAGGTAATATCTGATCCTAAGAGGCTTAAGATTATAGATATGTTATCTTGCGATGAGCTTTGTGCTTGTGAGATACTTGAAAAATTTGATATAAGCCAACCCACCTTATCTCATGATATGAGAAAGCTAGAAGAGGTTGGACTTGTTTCTAGCAGAAGAGAGGGTAAGAATACCTACTACTCTTTAGATAAGGCTAGTTTAGATGAGATTGAGGATGGTTTAAAGCTTATATTTCATATCCAAGATGACTGTATTTGCAAAGTGTAAAATCCTAGGCAAATATTTTTTCTAAAACATATAGAAATATTTAAATGTGTCTATATGTATTTTGTTACATATATTATTATGATTTTAAATTAAGGGAGGATTTTATGAAAAAGATGTATATATATGAAGGTGCTATGTGTTGTTCAACAGGTGTATGTGGACCAAGTCCAGATGAGGAACTTATGAGAGTGTCTACTCTAGTAGACAAGCTTAAAAAAAGTGGAGCTAGCATTGAAAGATATAACTTAACTAACAATACTAAGGAGTTTGTGGAAAACAAAACTGTTAATAGTCTCCTAGATGAAAAGGGTGAAGATATCCTACCAGTTGTAATAGTGGATGATGAAGTTGTTATGACAGCTAAGTATCCTAGCAATGAAGAGTTTTATGAAATGTTATTTTTAGATAATGATGCCATAGAAGAAACAAATAATGACGGTGGATCTTGCTGTTCTGGCAGTGGATGCTGCTGCTAATATAATTAAGAAAAAGGAAGTGACTTTAAGTGAAACAATTTGATATTAAAGAAATCGACCTAACTAAATACTTATTCTTCACAGGAAAGGGAGGAGTAGGAAAGACTTCTACTGCTTGTGCTAGCGCTATCAGCCTAGCTGATGAGGGCAATGAAGTCCTATTAATAAGTACTGACCCTGCTTCAAACCTTCAAGATGTTTTTGAAACTGAGCTTGATAATAAGGGTGTAAGGATAGAAGGTGTAGATGGTCTTACTGTTGCAAACTTAGATCCTATAGAAGCTGCCAATGAGTATAAGGAAAGTGTGGTTGCTCCCTACAGAGGACAGTTACCTGATAGTGTAATAGAAAATATGGAAGAGCAATTATCCGGATCTTGTACCGTTGAAATAGCTGCTTTTAATGAATTTTCTAAGTTTATAACTGCTTCAGACCTTAAAGATAAATATGATTATATAATATTTGATACTGCGCCAACTGGCCATACCCTAAGGATGCTTCAGCTTCCTTCTGCTTGGACTAACTTTATCAGCGAAAGTACTCACGGAGCTTCATGCCTAGGTCAATTATCAGGTTTAGAAGATGAGAAAGAAACATACAAATTTGCTGTAGATACCTTAGCTGATGGCAAGCTTACAAGCTTAGTATTAGTTGCAAGACCTGAGGAAACTCCTCTTCTTGAAGCAAATAGAGCCTCTGCTGAACTATCAGAACTAGGTATTAACAATCAAATTCTTATCATAAACGGTCTTTTAAGTGGCCATGATGATGAAGTTTCTAAAGCTTTCTATAAAAAACAAGAAGAATCCCTAGATGCGATGCCAGAAGGTCTTAAGGATCTTAAAACTTTCTTTATCCCACTTAGGGGATACAATTTAAATAGTATCGAAAACCTAAGATCACTTCTGATTGAGGATAAGGAATATACTAGTGATGTAGATATTAATATAAATGAAAGCACAAGGCTAAAAGATATAGTAGATGACTTATATAAAAATGATAAGAAAGTTATCTTTACCATGGGAAAAGGTGGTGTAGGAAAGACTACTATGGCATCTGCTATTGCCAAAGGACTTGCAGATAAGGGACAAAAGGTTCACCTAACTACAACTGACCCAGCCAACCATTTGACTGATATGATTGAAGAAGATGACTTATTAACTATAAGCCATATAGATGAAGATCAAGAGCTTAAAAAATACCAAGAAGAAGTTCTAGAAAATGCTAAAAAAACCATGTCTGATGATGACTTAGAGTATGTAAAAGAAGATTTAAGATCACCATGTACTCAAGAGATTGCTGTATTTAGAGCCTTTGCAGATATAGTTGATAGGGCAGATAGTGAAGTTGTTGTCATAGATACAGCTCCAACAGGACATACACTTCTGCTTCTAGATTCTACAGAATCCTACAACCAAGAGATAGAGAAAAATCAAGGCAATGTCCCAGAGTCAGCAAAAAAACTTCTACCTAGACTAAAAAATAGTGATGAAACAGAGGTTTTAATTGTAACTCTCGCTGAGCCTACTCCCTTCTATGAGTCTGTAAGACTTGAAGAAGACCTAAAAAGAGCGGGAATTTATAGCAATTGGTGGATTATAAACTCATCTATATACAAAACTGGCTCTACTAACAAGACCCTACAAGCTAAAGCTAATAGTGAGCTAGAATGGATAAACAAGGTTGATAAACGTACAGATGGAAACTATACAATAATACCATGGTCAAGTGATGAGATTAAAGGATCTAGTTTAGATAAATTAATTAAGTAGGTATATATGACAGAAAAAACAAAAGCTGCATTTATATGCGTTCACAATTCTTGCAGGTCTCAGATAGCTGAGGCCCTTGGCAAGAAATTTGCTGGAGAAAAAATAGATTTTTACTCTGCAGGAACTGAGCTAGTATCTCAGATAAATCAAGATGCAGTAAGGCTTATGAAAGAAATACACGGGATAGATATGGAAAGAGACCAGTATTCCAAACTTATAGATGACCTACCAGAGGTAGATTATGTCATCTCTATGGGTTGCAATGTGGTATGCCCATTCCTTCCATTTAAACACAAAAAGTATGACTGGGGCATAGAAGACCCTACTGGTAAGTCTGATGAGGAGTTTATCAAAGTAATATATGAAATTGAAGGAAAGTTAAAGGACCTAATCCGAGAGATAGATGGGGAGGTAGATAGATGAAAAAACAACAAGATATAAGCTTTTTTGAGCGAAACCTTACATTCTGGGTTTTGATATGCATGGCTATAGGTGTTTTAATTGGACGCTTCCTACCTGCTATTCCAGAGGCTTTGGGAGAGTTTGAGTTTTATAATGTATCTATTCCAACAACTATACTTTTATGGATTATGATCTATCCAATGATGCTAAAGATAGACTTTAACAGTATAAAAAATATTAAGAATAATCCTAAGGGTTTATTTATAACATGGATTGCCAACTGGATTATCAAACCATTTACTATGTATCTAATAGCTAGATTATTTTTCTTTGGAATTTACAAAAATATTATTAATGAAAGTCTAGCATCAGAGTACCTAGCAGGTGCAGTTTTATTAGGGGCAGCTCCATGTACAGCCATGGTTTTTGTTTGGAGTAAGCTAACAAGAGGGGATAGTGCCTATACCCTAGTTCAAGTGGCTAGTAATGATTTGATTTTATTAATTGCCTATATACCAATAGTAAGCTTTTTACTAAAGAGGGGCAATATTAATATACCTTGGGGGACTCTACTTTTATCAATCATACTATTTATAGTAGTTCCTCTTATCCTAAGTATCATTACTAGAAGGTATATTATAAAAAATAAGGGCGAAGATTACTTAAATAATGTATTTATCCCATCATTTGATAAGTATACTATGGTTGGATTATTACTAACTTTAATAATTATATTTTCATTCCAAGGGATGAAAATTATCGATCAACCTCTAAATATTGCTCTTATAGCAGTACCACTTATTCTTCAAACCTTCCTGATATTTGCCATTACCTTTGGCATGGCATATCTTGCAAAGCTACCTTATTCTATAGCTGCTCCATGCGGTATGATAGGAGCATCTAACTTCTTTGAATTAGCTGTAGCTGTTGCTATTTCACTATTTGGACTATCCTCAGGTGCAACCCTTGCTACAGTGGTAGGAGTTTTGGTAGAGGTACCAGTAATGTTACTCTTAGTAAGAATTGCAAACTCGATGGAAAATAAGTTTAACAGATAAGTGTATAAATATTTTTAAAAATTATCATAAAAATCAGCCTATATATTAAGATGACCCCATAAAGTTTAATCTAATAGCAGAGTTAGTGTTAAAGCTTACTCTGCTATTTTTTTGTTCTTTCCCACCCCTAGGGCTGGGATTTTTTAAGAAGTAATCCTGCTTTTATCTTTGACTTATTAGCATATAGTAGAAAGGTTTTTTATAATTTATGTGGCTAGATGGACTAGCAATTTTTTATATATAATAGCAAGCAAATGCTAAGAGTAATTATTAGTTGGTTGAAGTTTTTCTTAAAGTACATGATTGTTTTATAAATACTTGCCAGATTCTACTATCTTATTCTCCCCAAAATTCTTTAGCTATTTCTTGGCCCTGGTCAATTTTTGCCCATTGCTCATCTACTGTAAGTTCATTTCCTTCATCACATGATGCAAAGCCGCATTGGTGGGATAAGTAGAGTCTATCTTTGTCTATTATCTCGCTTGCTTTTTCTAGGAGGTCTAGGACTCTTTTTTCATCATCTAGGGTGTTTGTCTTACTTGATAAAAGTCCTAGGACTATTTCGTTGTCTCTGTCTTTGAATACTTCTAAAGCCTCGATAGATCCTGCTCTTTCGTCATCCCATTCTAGGTAAAACCTGTCGTAGTGTTGTTTATCTAAGAATAGGTGGGCTATGGATTCGTAGCTTCCATCACTCATTGACCTAGACTCGTAGTTACCACGGCAGTTGTGGGCATAGACTTTTAGTCCTAGTTCGTGGCCATAGTCTATGGCCTCGTTGTTTAGTTCTATGAATTTGTGGGCAAGCTCTTCATGGTGTTCTTGCTTTTGCTTGTCTGAAGTAAATGAAAAGTCGTTGTTATCATCAGAGAATAGCTCCCATAGGCAGTCATCAAACTGGATGATCTCTCCACCTGCTTCCTTATATTCTTTTAGAAAGTCCTTGTATGAAGCTACTAGGTCTTTGCCAAATTCTTCTTCTTTGCCAGCATAGTAACCATCATCTATGCCTATAAATAGTGTTAGTTCTCCGTATATGTGGGAAGGTGATGGGATGGTTAGCTTAGTTTGTGTATCACCAGCTAGGTCTTCTAACCTTTTGAAGTGGTCGATAAAGGGATGGTTTTTCCCATTTAGCTTATCTACTATTTTGATACCGATATCTTTTCTAGTTTCGTATTTCTCTTCCTTGCCATCCTTGTCTCTAAAGAAATATCCATTATTTGCAATATATCTTTCTACGCCGTGTAGGCCCCATACGAAGTCTAAGTGCCATAGTGACTTGGAGAATTCCCCATCTGTGATTTGAACAAGGTCATGTTCTTTTTGTGCCTTTACCACATTTGCTACTGCCTTATCTTCAGCTTCTTTGTAGCCTTTGAGATCTTCATAAAATGGATAGGTGATATCATCACGTTTTTTGATTTCATCTTTGTATGATAATAATTCTTCTTCTCTTAGTAACGATCCTACTGTTAAAAATCTTTTGCTCATTTTTAGCTCCTTTATTTAATATATTTTCAGAAATAAAACGCCTATGGCAAAATTAAAAAAGACCCCGTCCTTAAAAAGGACGAGGTCACTCGTGTTACCACCTTAATTTTATATCAATCTCACAATTAATAACTCATCAGGTACAAATTTATACCCTATCGCTGTAACGTGCGCACACGGATTGTCTTAAATATTCGGACAACCAACTTAGAGGCCATTTTCAGTTTTCCTTTCCACGACTATTCTCACCAACCACAGTCTCTCTGGGCAGGTCTAGAAAACTTACTTTTCTCATCAACGTTTTTATTTCTTGATACAATTATAGGAGGTGATTTGGTTTTTGTCAAATTTGATTTTAAAATTTATAAATTAATATTAATATATTATAGATTTACTTTGATAAATTAGTTTGAAAAATTGAATTACTTAGCTTAGGGACTAGCTTCAGATTAGACTTAGTTTTGACTTAAGTTTGATAAAATATATAATATGATTTGTTTGAATGGAAAAATATTGGGTATTTAATGATTGTAAGTGAAATAAAATTTTTAAAGAGGAATAAATGAAACTTTTAAGAAAAATAGTACTAGCATCTTTAAGTGTTTCAATGCTTATTACTGCAGGCCCTGCAACTAGCTTGGCAAGCTCTAGTAATGTTGAAATTAATATTAATCAAAATGAGTTAGAAGCAGCTTTAACAACTTTATATCAAACTCCCGACAATTTATTAGAAAATGAAGATGAGCTAGAAAAGTATCTTAGTAAAAAAAATATTTACTTTGTTGATAGTGAGGAAGAAGCTAACAAGATTTTAGAATCCAGAACAAATATGGTAACTACATATGGTGCTTGGGAAGATGCTAAATGTATAGGATCTATAGCTTTGTTTATTAGTGGAGCTGGAGCAACTATATCAGGGGTTAAAACCCTTGTAAAAGCTGCTGGAGGTGTAAAAGCATTAGCGTCAGCATTATTGCTATATCTTCAAACTGGAAATAGACCAGAATTTATAAAGAATGAACCTAGTTTATGGGAAGTGTTTGGAACAGTTGGCGGTGCGATAACTACAGTAACAGGTTTAGATAATTGTGTACAAGAGGCTTCATAAAACTTATAAGGATTAAGATTTATCTTAAATAATTAGTATAGGAATAAGGACACAGCATGTTAAAAAAATATGATACAATTTTAATTATATTTTTCTTATTTTTGATAATTGCTTCAGTTTATTTTTCTGATACTAATTCTATTTTTTGGAGTGTAGTGGTTTTTATGTTTTTAGTATCAACTAAATTGTTTGATACAGAAAATGATAAGTTAATTAAGTATGAATCTATATTGTTTTTTGTAGCATCTATAGTTTTATTTTTAAATACATTCACAAATGTAATAACTGAAATTACATTACCAGTGATAATAGTTTTCACTATTCTTTATGGGCGGATAATATTTTTAAAAATAAAAGAAAAGAAGAATAAATATAATAAGAAAAATATATAATAATTTAAGAAGAAAATCTCTTGATAAGCTTAAAGATTGCTGGTCGGGAGGTTTTCTATTTATATTATTTAATATTTTAAAATAATTGATTTTGCAACAATAGTAGATTTGAAACATATATTTAGCTAATATATGAATATTCTAGCTTTTAAAATCACCGAGGTTATAAATAAAGAGTTAATTCTAAGTACATTTTTAAAAGGTATTTAAATTAGAATTCCTATTATATAGAGATTTCTGATAATATTTTAATGATAAATAATGACAAAAAACCGGAATTATGCATAACTCCGGTTTTTTTGCTTGTATTCTAGTTTCTCATTAAGTAATTAAAGGCACCAAGGGATGCTGTTGCACCGCTTCCTGCTGCTATTACTATTTGTTTAAAGAGGCTTGTTGTTGCATCTCCTGCTGCGAACACTCCTTCAAGGCTTGTAGATCCGTCTGGGTTTACTTTTATTTCTCCCCTGTCTGTTAGGTCTACTTTAGTATCCTCTAGCCATTCTGTGTTTGGCACTAGTCCTACTTGGATGAAGCATCCGTCTATATCTATGCTATGCTCTTTGTTTGTCTCACGGTCTGTATATTCTAGTCTTTCTAGCTTATTGTCTCCATAAAGGCCTGTTGTTTGAGCGTTTTTGATAACTGTTACATTATCTAGGCCGTATAGCTTATCTTGTAAGACTTGGTCTGCCTTTAGTTCTGGTAAGAATTCTAGGACTGTTACATGGTCTACCATGGCTGCAAGGTCTATGGCAGCTTCTACTCCTGAGTTGCCTCCACCTATGACTGCTACTGGTTTGCCCTTAAATAGTGGCCCATCACAGTGGGTACAGTAGGCTACACCCTTGTTTTTAAATTCTGTCTCGCCTGGTATGCCTAGTAGTCTCCACCTAGCTCCTGTTGCAATTACAACAGTTCTTGATTCTAGTTTTGCTCCATTATCAAGTTTAACTTCTATAAGTCTTAGGTCATTTGCAGAATGCTCTGCTTCTTTGATATCACTTGCAAGGGCTCCTGTCATGACATCTACTCCAAGTTCTGTTACTTGCTCGTTCATCTTTGCCATGAATTCTGGGCCTTCCGTGTATTTGAATCCTGGAATGTTTTCAATTCCAAGTGTTTCTACAACTTGTCCACCAAATTCACCTGCTACAAGGCCAGTTTTTACACCTTTTCTTGCTGCATATACTGCTGCAGTTGCTGCTGCTGGACCTCCACCGATGATTAGTACATCATAGGCTGGCTTTCCTTCAAAGTCATCTGATGTTTTCTTGCTACCTATTAGCTCGAGCAGGCTGTCCATGGTTTGTTTTCCACCTTCAAGGAATTGGCCATCCTTAAAGATTGCTGGAACTGCAAGGACATCACGGTCTTCTGCTATTTCTTGGAACATGGATCCTTCTATCATGGTGTGGTTGATTTTTGGGTTAAGGACTGCCATTATATTGAATGATTGGACTACTTCTGGACAGTTGTGGCATGATAGGGATACTATAGTTTCAAGATTTTGAGTATCTTTAATTGCTTGTATACGTTTTTTTGTAGATTCATCTACTTTTGGTTCTACTCCACCTACTTGAAGTAGGGCAAGTGCAAATGATGCAAATTCGTGTCCTAGGGGTAGGCCTGCAAAGATGATCCTACCATGGTCAAACTCACCCTTTAGCTCAAAGCTAGGAGTATATTCTAGGTCTTTTTCTTCTACTTTTATCTTTTTAGAAAGCTCAGCTACTTCGTTAATGAAGTCCTTTACTTTCTTAGATTTTTCGTCGTTAGCAACAGAAAGCCCAATAGTGACTTCTGTTTTAAGCATGTCAAGATATTGGGCTAACTGGTTCTTTAAATTTTTATCTAACATTTATTTATAGATCCTCAAGTCTTATAGTTTACCTACAAGGTCAAGACCTGGTGTTAATACGTCATCGCCTTCTTCTTCCCATTTAGCAGGGCAAGCTTCACCTGGATGAGATGCAATATATTTACCAGCTTTGATTTTGTTGATATTAACGTCAGCCTTACGTCCAATACCATCGGCGTTGATTTCTACAGTTTGGATAACATTTTCTGGATCAAGTACAAATGTAGCTCTTAATGCCTTGCCTGATTCATCAAGAATATCTAATTCTCTTGCTAATTCTTTGTTAGAATCAGAAATCATTGTGTATTCTAGTTTGCTAATTCTTTCTGAATTATCATGCCAAGCCTTGTGTACGAAGTGAGTATCTACTGATACAGAGTAAACTTCAGCCCCAGCTTCTTTTAAAGCTTGGTAGTTATCTTGCATATCTTCTAGTTCTGTTGGACAAACAAAGGTGAAGTCTGCTGGATAGAATATTAAAACTGTCCATTTTCCTTTAAGATCTTCACTTGAAACTGTGATGAATTCATCTTTTTTTGGGTCATAAGCGTCTAAATTAAATTCTGGTAAAGTTTTACATATAAAAGCCATAATTATCTCCTTTGTATAATGTTCTTGTTTTCTCTTACACAATAATTATAATCACTCTAAATTAAAAGTCAAATTTATATTTACTGATTATAATAAATTATTGGCATTTAGACTATACCCATATTTGGAAAAATTAATTATAAATATTTTTAATCTTATATAAAGTACATGTTATAATTTTCTTGATTTAAAATATATTCTTATAATATGCATTGAATTATAGTTAATGAGAGGATTCTTTAAATATATTTATTATCTATAAATTAATATACAAATAAGTTTATGAAAAATAGTTTTGAGGTAAAATATATCCGAGCAATGACCTAGGGAATGATTTTAATTGTTTGATAATAGCTAAATATAAAGATTTATTTAATGGGGAAAGTATGAAAAAAGTGAAGAAGACTAATGTAGAGGTGACTGCTTTTGAACTTGGTAGTGGAGCGAGTTTAGAGGAAAAACTTATACTTCTAGGGAAAATTAAAAAACATAGTGATTTTTATGAGATTTACTCGAGAGAATCGAAATCCGATGGAGAAATTGCCTATAAGGGAGACTTTATTAAAATAGATCAGTCCAAAATTCCTTATCCAAATAGACGTGATAGATTTTTAAAATATCATATACATGCATATGGTTATAATTATAAACAATATCCTAGAGAAATTTTGAGTTGGACTTATGAAGATAGGAAGGATGAGGTTATAGATTATCTATTGAATTCTGGTATGCTAAAGGTCAATTTAGGCTCGTATGATTATTTCTATGAGGCAAAGTTATGGGGAACAGTATTATGGGGCAAAAAATCTGATATTGTTCTTATTTATGAAGTGATAAAAGATAGGAATAGAATAATTGATGTAGATTTCAACTTAATTGATAAAGATGAGTTTGACCAAAGCTATGAATATATATAAATAAAGGAGTATATATGGAAGGTAGGATAATTTCTGGCGAAACTGCCATTATTGAGATTAATGAGTTTGAGTGGCAAAAGAATATTAGTTCTGGGGAATATCTTGATATTGAAAGTATAGAGATAGGGACTAATAATACCATATCTTTAAGAAAGAAAATTCCTTTTTATAAATACATAATTAATTATATGTTAACAAGTTATAGCGATAGGCTGGATATAGAAAAAGAAGACATAGGTGAAATAGCAAGTAATATATTTACTTCTATTCAAAAAGGTGAAAAGAATGCTGAATTTGAAAAAATAGTAAACTTAGTTGTTGAGTTATTTCGTGAAAAGAACCTTTATCCCCACGGATCCAAAAGCGAGGTTTATGGGTCATTAGAATATGATAAGGATAAGAGAAAGGTTTGGAAAAAAACTCAAATTAGAAAAGACTTCAAGGCGAGTGTTATTAGCAGAGATAAGATGTTCATCTATGGATTTGGTCTAGGTATAGAAATAGAAGAACTTGAAGTTTTTCTTATGAAAGTTTTAGAAGAGACGGGACTTAATATTTGGGATGAAAAAGAAGCTATGATTTATATAGCTTTGGCGCATTTTCCTAAGAATTCTGTAAACTTTTTTGTAAGAGCAATGGATCTTTATAATAATGAAAAAAAAGCTAATATTAAAGAAAGAAAAAAAGAGACTAACCTTAACACAACTATCCTACAAAATTCTCTAGATGATTACATAAATGAATATAGAAATATGGAACAAGTTGATGATTCTATAATATTAAATATTATTGCTTATCACAAGGATTTAGTTTTAGAAAATACCAATCGTACAATTCTTAAAGAATTTATATCTACATTTAGAGAAGTAGAAAAAAAATTATCTGATGAAATTTCTGCCTTTTCTAATGTAAAATATGGTAATTCAGATGATAACACTACAAACGCTGATTATTTTTCAAGAGGAAATGTAAAAATATTCTATCAATCTACTGATGATATAATAATTCCTGTTGATACAGGTTTTGAATTTAAATCAGAAAAGACAGGAGAAATTAAGGTATACTATCCAGAAGAAGAAATAATCCTTAAGGCAAGTACACAAAAGATAGAAAAAGAAGTAAGTGTTCAAAGCGCTTCTTATAAGTATAAAGACGAGGTTCCTGTATTAGGTTCTAGTGAGGAGTACAGTGATTTTATTTATCAAAATAATATAGAAGGAATCATAGATATAAATCAAGATTCTATTTATATATCAGAAAAAAGATTATCTTCGCTTTTAACCTATCTTTATAATAAAGATGCCATAATATCAACAGAGGATGTAACTTTATCAGATGAAGAAGTAGAAGCTTTAGATGACTTGTTAAAGGAGACTAGGATTAAGCATGAAAATTTGAATGCCATTATAGAAAAAGGCAAAATTTCTCAAATTACCAGACCAAGGCTTATAACTCTATATTTTTTATCCTATGTATTAGATAATGAAGATATATGGTTTGATAAGCTATCTACACCAGCTCGTAGGAAAAGAGACTATTTGATCTTTATGGACTCTAAGTTACGTAACTCAAGACTTTATGAGTACAATATCTCAAATCCTTATGAGGAAACTTTATTAAAGCTAGTAGTCTATGATGAACCAATAGACGCCTTTAGGGATTTGTGGGCTAAGTACCTGATAAATATAGGAGAAGATTAATGAAAAACTTTAAGACCCAAGAAGAATTTATTAGCAAAATAAAAGATTCCCTGGATAAGTCAAGACCATCACTTTCAGGTCATAGATTTAAGATCTATGGAGATAAGGGAGACCTCATTTATGAAGTGGAAGTAGGCAGACTTGTAGGAACAGGGTCTTCTTGTTTGGTCTATGAAGTTATAGTTGATGATAATTATCCTCCAAAGAAAAATATGATTATGAAAGAATTTTTTCCGACTTTTCCAAATGACTCTATAAAAGGAGTTAGAGATAAGGAAAATCCTCACATAATCCACTATGAAAGTAAAAATGAAGAAGATCTTATAAACTTAGTTCGTGATCAAAAAAAATTTATAGAATCATATGATAAACACATTAAAGTGATTGATATAGATCCAGTCCTTGAAGATATGATAGTAAGACCATATAAGTTGGAGAAATCTTCTGACTACATTTTTGCTTTATATGATATAGATAATGCACAAAGTGTAGACAAATACTACAATTTAGATTTAGCTAGGATCATAAGTATACTTAAGCAAAGCTCGGAAATCTTATCTCTGCTTCACCAAAAAGATATTATTTATATGGATTTAAAGCCAGCAAATATCCTTTATGATTATAAAAGAGATACTGTAAAGCTATTTGATTTTGATGCTGCTGTATTTTTAGATGATTTGGATAATACAAATGAATTTTATATGCCAAAACAAAGAGCTTTCATTCCACCTGAACTTAGGTATGTTTCAAATATAAATAAGCGAAAGGATATATTTATAAGTGAAGAGATAGACTTATATATGCTGGGTGTAACATTTTTTTATCTATTGATGGATAGGTATCCTGAAGATTTAGAAAATGAAAATATGGTTTATTTAGCTCGTAATATAAAAGAAGTATTACTTAAAAAATCTAATAGAATATTCTTAAATAATCAAACTACAGATAGGATAATAGATTTACTAAAGGAAAGTTTATCAATTCATAGATATCTTACGGTAAATGAGTTTAGCGAAAGACTAGATGAAATTCAAAGAGGTTTGGATACTAGTAAGAATAAGAGTATATCAAACTTATTGTCTGCAGCCTATATAATGGATTCTTTTCCCCTGTATAATTACATAAGTAAAGATGAAAATGGTTCCTATATTGATATAGCTTTAGTAGGAAGTTTATCTAGAGGTAGAGAATTGTTTAACCTATTATTTGCATCGGTTGATCTTATAGATGTAGAAATTAGGTTTAATATATATAATGAAAATCCTAAGAAGGCTTATCAACAAATGACTAAAGCTATGCCTTTATTAAAAGAAACTTGTCATATTACTATAAATGGCAAAGTCAAGGATGATAATATTAACCATAAGATTACAGATAAAGCTTATGCTAAGCTTAACTTTTCCTCCGATTTAGATATGATAGAAAGTACTTATATCATAATCCTGCATGATGATAGTAAAAATTATTATGATTTAGGATTTAAACTTTTTGATAAATTTAAGGATAGGAAAGAAAATCATATCATACTAAACTATACAAGATATACAAATAATTTAGATAGTAAAGAAATAAATAATTTGACACTGTTTAATATAGATATAGCAAGTGCAGCAAGCTTTAGAAGTAAAGAATATAGTGAGAGCATATTAGAAGAAGCCTATAATGTTCATAGGTTTTATACTAGAGCTTATAAAGGTGAGAGAGTTGATGATAATGAAATATGGCAAGACTTTATAAGAGATGACCTACATAGCGTAAAGTCATCTATAAGGTCGGCTCTTTCTATGAGATACAGAGTTTATATGGCAGGATCTTATCAAGCTAGTGATATAGCTCGTGACTTTTATGAGAAAGTAGTTAAGCCTGGACAAAATACCAAGAGTATAAGTTTAAGGAATATATTTGCTGATAGAGAACATCATACTTGGAATAGGTTTATGATAACACAAGGTTATAGGAGGCCTAGTAAAGAAGAGTTTAAGTCTTATGCTTATATAGGTTCTAATAAACACATAGATAGAATTCATAAGCTCCATCCACTTATTGCTAATACAGATATAAAGAAGTTTAAAAATGGTCAGGATGATGAATTTGAGAAAGTTTGCAATGAAATTTATGAGTATTTATATTACAAAACTCAAGATCTTGATAAAAAGGTAATGGATAGGATAAGCCATAGTCTAAATAATACCAACTGGTATACTAATGATACTTTAATGGAGATATTCCCTTTATGGGAAGAACTTTACAATGTTACAGATAGAATGATAGATCAGGAAGCTTTTGCTATAAATACCTTAAAACAACTAATGAGTATTATAGATGAGATATTTGAAAAAGACTTTTATGGAAAAGATGATCTTTTTAGTGATTATAAGCTTATTAAACAGGATATTGATCTTTTGATTGAGCGCAATCAAAAGAAATCTTTTAGGTACTCAGATTATATGATTATAGATGCAAAACCTCTTATTAAAAGTGGATCTATCAAAACAATTTTTACTCCCTTTATAAAAGAAAATGAACTCTTATGGGCAAATGTCATTGCAGCTATAAAATTTAGTCCACAGAATTTGATTTTACTTACAGATGATAAAGACAAGTACAGGGAGAAATTTGATAGAATTGTCTCCTTTATGAAAGATAGGAGAATGCAAAGGTCATTAAATATAGAAATAATTAGCTATGATGAAATGTCTCTTTATAGTAAGGAAAGTGCTATAGTAGACTTGACCTTAAATACCCATACAGATGCTAATAGAGAAGAATTTGATGGTTTAGAATATGTAGAGTATCTTGGGTCAAACAAGTGGGGTGGCAACTATAAGGCTGTTGATTATTATACAAATGAGAGAAGCTTAACTGTGGAAGAAACTTTCTTTCTTAACAACGCTAAATTTTATAATGCCACAAGTGAGAGTAATCTAGCAAGGCTTAGCAATTATTATGAGAAGCTATGGCTTACATATTTGTCCTTACCATCCTATAAGTGGCAGGAGTTTACACAAATATTTAGACACAGTATGGATCAGTATATTATAGATCTATCTTATCCCAAAGATGAAAAAACTAATATGATGGAAATAGGAGATTTTATCTTCAGAAGAGATGATAAAGTCAAATATTCTAAACTTACTTCGTTTTTGGATAATCTTAAAAAAGAAGGGATAGTTATAGATTATAAGTATCCAACAAATCCAGGAAAGTTAAAACTGCAAACTATAAATGATAATCTGACGATTCGTTTAGGAGAGTTTATAAGTAATAATTTAAAAAAATATTTCCAAAATTTTGACTTAAGGAAATTATACTTTCCGCTTATTTATAATGAAGAACCTAAAAACTTTTATTGCTATGGAATGAGTGATAATCTTGATTTCTCATATAAAGTTGTTTATAAAGATGGCGAAAAGCTAGCTGATGACTTAAACAATATGATGATAGATCTAGACAAAAGTATAAATGATGATAAGGAACTAAGAGTTTTCAATCAAAAAGATAAGAAAGAATATGTTAGTTATAAGGATGGATATTTAGATCTTAACTATGAAATGGGTGATATAGCTTTTAGAGAATTTTTTGAAAAAGGAATAGCTCTACAAGTTTATACTTATTTTGAGCTTATAAGAAAAAGCTCTGTATTCGATGAGATAAAAGTAGATGTAAGGTTAAAATGGAAGGCCTACGGAGACTTGACGCCTATTAGCCAGGCTGTGGGAAATCATATAGATGTTGTATGTACTAAAGAATTTTCAACCTTTATAATAAGTTGTATCCAAGAAGAACTTAAAAAAGAGGATGTATACGAGATAAAGGCTGAGTCAGAACAATTTGGTATAGATACTAAGCCAATACTTATAAATAGCTATAGTGATGGTATAGAAGTCTCAGTTAAAAAAATTGCCAAGGCCTGCGGAGTATATATTATAGATCGTCAAATGTTAAAAGAAAATGGAGTGGTAGGCTACTTAGAAAATATAGCAAGAGCAGATCAAAACTGGAAGAATATAGAAAATTAGGTGAGTAATGAAACAAGTATTTGTATCAAGCACATTTAGGGATATGCATATAGAAAGAGATTTGATTCAAACAAAGCTAATTCCTGATTTAAATGAAAAAGCTTATCAAAATAGAATAGAAGGAATTAAATTTCAAGATTTGAGATGGGGCATTGATACAGATACAGAGGATGAAGAAGATAAAGACAAAAAAATCTTAGAAGTTTGCCTTGATGAGATAGAAAATAAGAGACCATATTTTTGTGTACTTTTAGGAGATAGATATGGTTGGATTCCTGATAATGACTTAGTAAAAGAAACAGGTATAAGATATGGAATTTATGATGAAAATGAGCTTATAGAAAAATCTATAACTAATCTTGAAGTAGATTATGCATTTTTAAGAAATCCTCAATATGCTAAAAATTCCTATGCCTATATTAGAAATATAAGTGGTGATGTTAAAGGAACGATCTATGAATCAGATGAAAATGAGAAGGCTAGAATTGAAAAGCTAAAAGCAGAGATAAAAGAGATTCTACCAGCAGAAAATATCCATGAATATGATGTTGTATATAAGGATGGTAATTTAATCGGTACTGAAAAATTTATAGAATTTGCCAAAAATGATATGACTAGAGTGCTCTTAGAAGATGATCTTATCAAAGAGGACCTAACAGAAAACCAAAAAGAGATTCTCTATCATAAGACTCAAGCTAGGGAAAAATCTGTCATATCTAATGCTAGAAGATCTATAGAAGAAAAGATTATGCAAGATATTAAAAGGCAAAATATTATTACTATCAAAGGAGAAAGTGGTAATGGGAAATCAACTCTGATGTCTAAGATATCAAGTAATCTTAGTAAATATACTCATTCCCTTATATTTTTTTCCTCCCTTACACCAAAAACAACAAGTTCAATTGGACTTATGAGAATAATAACAAAGTATATAAATGAAATTATTCAAAAAGAAGATCAAACTTTTGAAACCTTACCGATAAACGAAATAATAGGCGAATTTGAAAATGATATAGAAGAAAGCAATAAAAACCCTGTAAATAAGAGCAAGGAAGAGAAGCTTTATGAGTTGGCTATTAGGGAGTATTCTAACAAGGGTAAAAAAGATATCATAATATTGATAGATGCTATAGATCAGCTTGATAATCCAAGTAGTATTTCAAATTTGATAAAACCTCTAAGCTTAACTGATGACAGTAAGGTTAAATTCATCATATCATATCTGGATGATAAGCGAAACGCTGATGATTTTATATTTTTAAATAATTACACCAATTATACTTTGGGAGAATTAAGCAAGGATGACAGACTTGCTGTTATCAATTCAAGTTTAGCTGATAATAACAAGCAATTACCTTATGAAATAAAAGAGGAGATAATAAACAAAGAAGCAAGTAAATCACCTTTATATATCTCATTATTAGTACAAAGGCTATTGATGATGAATGAGCTAGACTATTTAAATATAATAAGGTCAGGAGATGGTTATGAAAAGATAACTTCATATCAAAAAGAACTCATTCAAAAAATGCCAAATGATCTTAAAAAATTAATCTTAGAACTTATAACTCAAGCTAGCAAAAATCTGGATACTAATACGGATGAGGTAGAAAATACTATAAGCTATCTTGCAGTTTCTCGCAGAGGGCTTAGGGAAAGCGACCTTAAAAAGATTTATGAACTAAAAGGAGAATCTTATAATTCTCTAGATTTTGCAACTTTAAAGAGATATTTAAGAGCATTTTTCTTAGAAGATAAATATTTAAGGATTGACTTTACTCATAAGATTATAAGGCAAGCTGTATTAGAAGTCTTAAATACTGAAATAAAGTCTGCTCTTCATAATGATATAGCTAATGCCTTTATGTGTTTACCAGTAGAAGATCCTATAAAATTGCAAGAGCAATATTATTCTGCCTATAAATCATCAAATAAAAAATCTGCTTTAGAGCTTTTAGAAGGTATAGCTAAAAATATCTCTAAATTAAGTCCTGAAGAAATAGAATCATCAATAGAATCTATAACTAAGTTGCATAATATTAGTATTAATTATGAAGATGATGCTTGGATAAAAGATTTATTTGAGGATTTTATAAAATTTGATTTAAATATTCAAAAAATTTTACTAGCTTATTTTGCGTACAGATCATATGAGGAAAAAACTAGTGAATCATTAAAAGCAGCTAAGCATAATGGTATAAAACTTTTAGAATATTTAGAAAAGCTACTAGAAATATATCCTAATGACAAAGAAATAATTAGATTCTATGCTGATCAATTGAGATTTATAGGTATGAAATATAATTTAGGATCAAAAAAGGATCTTAGAAGATCAGAAGAATATTTACTAAAATCTATAAAATTAAATGAATATTTATTTGATGTAGATAAATCTTTATATAATAAAGAAAGTTTAGCTAATTCCTATAGCAATATTGCTAGGTTTTATTTAGACTTAGGTCCAAGAAGTAAAGAAAAAGCTAGGTATTATTATAAAAAATCCGTAAATATGTTTGAAGAAATAGTTAGCTTGGATAACACAATGATAAATAATGAAAACTTGGCTATAGCCTATAACAATATAGCAAATCTATACGCAAGTGGTTACGGTAAAAATGCGATGAATAAAGCTAAGGATTACTACAAAAAAACCATAGCAATAATTCAAAGACTTTTAAATAAGTATGAAGATATAGGACTTAAAAAGACACTTGCTATGGGATATATAAATATAGCTAGTTTATATTTTAGCCAAGGCGATTATAACAGATCGGAAACTTGGTACTATAGAGCCATTGATATTATTAGTCAAATAGAAAACATAGAACCAAGCTTTGAGAATAAGGAGACTTTAGCTAAATCTTATAATAATATAGGAGATTTATTTTCAAGTGAACTAATAGATGATAAGATTAAGGCAGAAGATTTTTATCTTAAGGCAAAGATAATATTTGAATCTATATTAAAAAGTAAAGAGATAGTTTCTGCTAAGAAAAATCTATCTATAACTTATGACAATTTGGCAAGCCTTTATGCTGATTGGAAATTAGAAGAATCTTATAATTACTATGAAAAAGCTATAGAGCTTAAAGAAGATCTTTTAAATATTAGTAAAAGTAACGAGGAGGTTATTGATCTAGCCACAAGTTACAATAACCTAGGGTTTTTATATGTTGATAATAAGAGAAACTATGAACATGCTAAATCTTGTTATAATAAAGCTATAGACTTATTATATACTGTTAATGACAGCACAAGTGATAAAAAATATGGAGAAAATCTAGCGGTATCTTATACAAATCTTGGATCTGTTTATTTTATGATAAATGATAATAAGAAGAGTGAAACTTATTACAGGAAAGCTATAAAAATTCATAAAGATCTTATAAGAAAATATGAAGATGATGATAATATAGAAAAGCTTTTAATAATATATAACAATTTAGCATGTCATATGCTAGATATAGGATATAGCTTAGAAGATATTGAAAATGTATATATACAAGCAATTGAACTTATTAAGATGTTAAAAGATCCTTACAAAAAAAGAAAAAAAACTGCTATTACCTACAATAATTTAGCTAATCTTTATTTAATAAAGAGTGGAGATTATAAAATTTGTGAGGATTGTTACAAGAAATCTATAGATCTTACTAAATGGGTTATTAACTATCACTGGTCAGTAGAAAATGTTGAAAGATTAATGGTAAATTATAATAATCTTGCCAAGCTATATAATGTTTGGTCTAAGGAGGATTTAAAAGAAAAGTATTTGAATTTATCTATAGAAATTGCAGATCAAATAGATTATAAAAATAATAAAGAAAACATAAATAAATTTATATATAAGCATACAACTATATAAGTATCTTATAAGGATGTCTCATGTATTGAGACATCCTTTTTTGTCTAAAAAGCAGTAATTTATAACATTTTATTTGAAATTATTGATAATGAATTTCAAAAAAAACTAAGCTTTTTATACTCCCCTATAATTAAATTAGATTAAAGATGAGAAATAAGAAAAGAACAAAAAACAAAAACAAGTTAAAGGGGGACACAAATGAAAAATCAAGTTAAAACATTAGTATTAGCACTAGCGCTACTAACAGCAACAGGATGTGGCTCAGAAAAAGCTGTTGAAAGCAAAGGTGTAGAAATAGGCAAAGCTCAAATAGAAACAGAAGTTAATGAAGCTAATGAAGTTAAAGAATCTAAAGTATCAAATGTTGAAAAACCAAAAGCTGAAGATATAGAAATAAAAGAAGAAGATAATAGAAATTATCTAATCCCTCAAACACGTGAACTTAAAAAAGAAAAAGAGAAGGAACAATCTAAAGAAAAAAATATAGAAGGTAAAGAAGAAGAAAAAGAATCGCAAGATAAAGAGTTTGAAGAAGTTGTAGTAAATAATAAAGAGCTAAAAGAACAAACACCAGAAATTGATGAAGTTTTAGAAGGTGATAAAGAAGGAATTGCAGAAGAAGTAAAAGAAGAAGATAAAGAGCTTGCAGAAGAAATTTCTGATGATGTTAAAGAAGTAGCTGAAGAAAATGAAGAAGGCTTAGAATATATAGAAGATGATTTTGAAGCTGAAGAATTATTAGCATCTAACGATGAATATGAACAAGAACATGAAGATGAATATGAACAAGAACATGAAATAGAAGATCAAGAATACGAAGTTGGTATGGTATCAGGAACATCACCATCAACGTCACTTCCAAAAACAGTTGAAGAAGCGGTGTCTTCTGTAGATGTCAAAGAAAAAAAAGCAAGAAAATCTGATAATGTTACTAGTGGCCTTACAGTAGCTAGCCCATCTGAAGCAGAAGTCAAATCATATTGGAAGAATTATCAATCCCAAGCTTCTAATAAAGCTGATTTTTACGGATTAAGTCTTATAAATCCAGAAAGTGAAGATATTTATTCGGCTAATCCAAGTCTTGATTTGAATAATTTAAATATAGGCACACTTTCAAATGCTGCTCAACTTGATGCCTTACACATTGCAAATACTGCAAGATATGCTTCAGGTATAAAGGAACTTACAATTGGAAAAGATCAAGTTAAATATGCACAAGCTGCAACAATGATAAATAGACTTAACCTACAAATCGATCACTTCCCTGCTTTACCAAATGGTATGGAATCTAACTCAACAATTTATGCAGATGGCGTTAATGGAGCTAAGAATTCAAATCTATCAAGCCAATTAAACTTACTTGATTCAGTAGTAGAATACTTAAAAGATGACCTTGGCAAAGATAATCAATTAGAAGTTGGACATAGAAGATGGATTCTTAATCCACAATCAAGTTCAGTTGGTTTTGGGCAAACAGATGAGTTCAATGCAATGTTTGTAAATAACAATAATTATGATGGAGAAAACGCAAATACAGTTTACGCCTATCCAGGACAGACAGCTATAAGCGAATTTCATTCACCAGAATCATCACTTTCATTAATGTTTGGTGAAAATTTCGACTTAACAAATGCTACAGTAGAAGTAAAAGATCTTGCAACAGGTCAAGTAAGTACTGACTTAAATGTTGATCATAGCTTTAGAGGAAATTCAAGAGCTGTAACATTTGGATACGGAATGAACTATGAACCTGGAACAAAACTTCAAGTAAAAGTTAATGGAGTTACAAAAAATGGAGTTAACTATCCAGTAGAATACACAATTAACTATATCTCAATTAGATAGTTATAATTAATAGATCGGCCCCTAAAAATTTTAAATATATGTTTTTGTTTTGCCCCCTCGAGGGGCTTTTTGTTTGACTATTTATGCTATAATTAGAGAAAAGATGAAGCTTAAATACTTTTATAATACTAAGGATGTACGATTTAATGAGAAACTTCCAAATATAATGGCTAATAAAGTTGATCAAATCATAATAGGCGGAAAGAATGGATATGATTAAGGTGCCTTTCCTGTCAAACTTTTATATAAAATTAGCACTAGCAATTGGCAAGAAGAATTGAATGTATTAAAGGTAAAGATAGATATTTTATGATCTAATGAAATAAAATTGTGAAAAATTAATAGGAGGTTATTTTGAACGATATTACTATGACTGAAGCTACCAATTATATTCTTAATAGGGGAACTTCTAAGGGAGTACATACTCTAGATAAGATAAGATTGCTTTTAGAAGAATTTGATAATCCTCAAGATAAGATACAAACCATTCATATAGCTGGCACTAATGGCAAGGGATCAACAACAAAAATGCTAGCTAAAGCTCTAGCTAGTAAGAACAAAACTGCCACTTTTACTTCTCCTTATATTAGGAGGATAAATGAAGCCATAGCTATAAACGAGTGTGATATAAGTGATGATGAATTTGTTGACTTGGTTAAAAGGCTTAAGAAACCTATTGAAATGCTAGACAATAAGGGATATTACCTAAGCTATTTTGAAGTTCTTACAGCCATGGCTTATATATATTTTTATGAACAAAAAGTTGATGTGGCAATTATAGAAACAGGACTTGGTGGTCTGCTCGATAGTACAAATATTATAAAAAAACCACTAGCTTCTGTAATAACTACAATTTCTATGGACCATATGAATATTTTAGGTGATAGTATTGAGGAAATTGCCTACCAAAAGGCTGGAATTATAAAAGAAAATTGTCCTGTTTTCATATACCCAAATGATTCTGTCGCAATGGGAGTATTTTCAAAAAAGGTAGAGGATACTAATAGTAGTTCGTTTACTTTTAGTAAGGATGAGATTGAGATAAAGCAAGCTGATGATAAGGCTAATATATTCGATTTTAGAAATTATAAGGATGTAAAATTAAAGCTTTTGGGAAAACATCAAATATATAATGCGTGTTTGGCTTTACTCATCCTCGATTATTTTAAGAAAGATTTTAATATTGACGAAAAAATTATAAAAGATGCACTAGAAAATACAGAAAATATAGGCAGACTTACAACAATTAGTAGTAATCCTAGAGTTATAGTAGATGGGAGTCATAACAAAGAAGCTATAGATGCTCTGATAGATACACTTAAAAGTTTTTCTTATGAAAAATTAATCATAGGATTTTCAGTTCTAAATGATAAGGACTATGAATACATAATAAGAAGATTAAGCAAAATAGCAGATGAATTAATAGTTACAAGTATTGATAATCCTAGAGCCTTTGACTTTGATGAACTCAGTGATATTACTAAAGAAAAGTTTAAGGCTGCTATTACTATAGAGGACAATAAAAAAGCTTATGAATATTCAAAAAATATATGTGGTAGGAACGACTTGGTATTATGGTGTGGATCACTTTATCTGATATCTGATATTATAAACTATCAATCTGAGGATTAATAGTTAATATAGGCTTCATATTAGGTTTTATTATAAAATACACTCTTTTCGGGTATAAATAAACTGATAATTTAGTTTTTGTTTTAATATAACTAAATAATTATTACGAAAGGAGTAAGTGACTTGATAGAATTTAAAGATGTTAGCAAAATCTATCCTGGCAATCAAGTCGCAGTAAAGGATATAAATTTAAAATTTAACGATGGTGAGTTTATATGCTTTATTGGGACTAGTGGTTCGGGAAAGACTACATGTATGAGAATGATAAATCGCATGAATGAAGTAACCGAGGGAGAAATATTAATTGATGGATCCAATATAAAGGATTATAATCCTGTGGATTTAAGAAGAAAAATTGGTTATGTTATTCAACAGATTGGTCTATTTCCTCATATGACGGTTTTTGATAATATAGTTTTGGTTCCAAGACTTTTAGAATGGGATGAGGATAAGCTTAGACCTATAGCAGAAAATTTAATAGAGAAGGTTGACTTACCTATATCCTATCTTGATAAGTATCCTCAAGAACTATCTGGAGGACAACAACAAAGGATAGGAGTTATTAGGGCTCTAGCAGCAGACCAAGATATTATTCTAATGGATGAACCCTTTGGTGCTCTCGATCCTATAACTCGTGATTCCCTACAAAAGATCGTAAAAAGACTTCAAAAAGAAATGGGCAAAACTATAGTATTTGTTTCTCATGATATGGATGAAGCTTTAACTCTAGCAGATAGAATTGTAATTATGAATAAGGGTGAAGTTATACAATTTGATACACCAGAAAATATTCTAAAAAACCCTGCTAGTGATTATGTTAGAGATCTTTTGGGTGAACAGAAATTAAATGAAGCTAAGACTTCTTATGAGACTGTAGATAAGGTAATGTTAAAAAATCCTATATCTCTAAGCTTAGAAAAAAATACTTATGATGCTTTGCTTTTAATGAGACAAAAGAGAGTAGATACGGTGTTTGTAGTAGATAAAGATAATAAACTCTTAGGACAAGTTGGTATGTTTGATATTTTAAAATACGGTAAAAATGTCAAAGATCTAGATGAAGTTACTAAGCCAGTCTACTCTATCACTAGCAATACTCGCATAATGAATGCTATAAGTGATGTATACAATCTAGATACTAAAAACTTACCAGTTGTAGATGATGAGAATAGATTAATAGGGCTTATAACTAGAGCTACTATAGTAGATACGATTTATACAAACTTGCGGGATGATTCATCAGATAAGCAAGAGGAAACTAGAGATAAAGATGATAATTTGGAAGAATTAATGAAAGAAGCATCCCATGATTCTAAACAAAATTTAGGAAATAAAGGTGATAGCAATGGCTGATTTTCTTAGCAAAAACTATGCTGATTTATTAGCTAAATGTGGAGAGCACTTATATATTTCTGCCATATCCTTAATTTTGGGAATAATTGTAGCAGTACCAATAGGAATTCTTCTTATAAGAAGCAAAAAGGCGGCAAAAATTGTCATGGCCATAGCTTCTATTCTTCAAACAGTACCATCATTTGCGCTCTTAGCTTTAATGATTCCTCTTTTTGGTGTAGGTGTTAAGCCTGCAATTGCAGCTTTATTTATATATTCTCTTCTTCCTATAATGAGAAATACATATTTAGGCATAGATGGTGTGAATAAAGACTTACTTGATGCTGCTAAGGGTATGGGAATGTCTAGGTCACAAGTTTTATTTAAAGTTCAAATACCGATGGCTATGCCTGTTATAATGAGTGGAATAAGATTATCAGCTGTATATGTCTTAGCTTGGGCTACTCTCGCCTCTTATGTTGGAGCAGGTGGACTTGGAGATTATATATTTAATGGCTTAGATAATGCGATTTTACCTATGGTTATATGGGGAACTATACCTGTAACCCTTATGGCAATATTAATTGACTTTTTACTTGGAAGAATCGAAGATAGATTGTCCCCTGAGAAAGTAAGCGAGGTTGGATGATGAAATTTAAAAAGAGCTTTATTATGTTTATCCTATCACTTAGCTTGATATTTACCTCTTGTACCCTTCCAGGAATTGGGGCAGATGCTAATGAAGATATTGTAATAGCTTCTGGTTCAAATACTGAAAGATTAATACTTGGAGAGATTGATAGACAAATGATAGAACACTATACAGACTTAAAAGTTTCAATGATACCAAATCTTTCATCCTCTATTCTAAATCATATAGCTATGCTTAAGGGAGATGTAAATATATCAGCAGGTATGTATACAGGAACATCCTTGACAGGAGAGCTTGGCATGGATCCTATTAAAGACCCAGATAAAGCTTTGGGAGTAGTTCAAGATGAATATTATAAGAGATGGAATAGATTATGGTATCCGTCTTATGGATTTGAAAATACCTATGCTTTTATGGTAACAAAAGATTTTGCCGAGAAAAATGATGTGAAGAAAGTATCAGATCTAGAAAAAGTGAAAGATAAGATAAAGGTAGGAGTAGATACAGCTTGGATTAGTAGAAAAGGTGATGGATATGAGGCCTTTAAAGATATTTATGGATTCAAATTTAAAGAGATATATCCTATGCAAATCGGTCTAGTATATACTGCGCTTGCATCTGGTGAAATGGATGTTGTTTTGGGATATTCTACTGATGGTAAAATAGCTTCATATGATTTAGTATTATTAGAAGACGATAAAAAGCTCTTCCCACCTTATGATTGTTCTTTAGTAGCAACAGAGGATATAATAAACAAATATCCCGAAGTAAATAGCATCTTATCAAAGCTTAGTGGAAAAATAGATACAAAAACTATGCAAGAGTTAAATAGAAGAGCGGATGAAGATTTAGTGGAACCACCAGTTGTAGCAAAAGAGTTTTTAGAAAAAAATAACTATTTTGAAGATGATAATAGTTCTAAGGACTTTGATATAAAGGAAAGGATAGGAAAATATGAATAAAGTTTTATTGTATTATTCACAAAATGGATCCTATGTGTTTGAACAGTTTATTAGACACTTCCTAATATCAATCTATGGAGTATTATTTGCATCTATATTAGCAATTCCGCTAGGGTTTTTGATAGCAAGAAGGGGGAAGCTTTCTAATTTTTTCATTAGCATAGCCAATGTTATGCAGACGATACCTTCTCTTGCTATGCTTGCCATACTTATGTTTGCTATAGGTACAGGTCCTAATACTGTAGTTTTATCAGTATTTTTATACTCTATACTACCTATATTAAAAAATACGGTAGCAGGGATAAACTCAGTTTCTCCAGCCATAGTAGATGCTGCTAAGGGTATGGGAATGACAAAAAGTCAGATTAGAAGAAAAATAGAGTTTCCCTTATCCGTTTCTATAATAATGGGTGGTATCAGAAATGCCCTAGTAGTAGCAATAGGTGTAACAGCTGTAGGAACTTTTATAGGAGCTGGAGGACTTGGAGATATAATAACAAGAGGTATCACGGTAGCCAATGGTAGTCCTATAATAATTGCAGGTGCTATACCTACAGCACTTATGGCAGTTATAGCAGACTTACTCTTAGGTGCTTTAGAAAATAAATTAAAACCTAAGGAAGTTTCTATATAAATTTATTTATAGTAGACCTTAAAAAGGGTTGTTTTATATAAACAAATCCTAGCTAGAGAGGATAATGTTCATGTAAAATAGCCCTATTTGCATATTTTTATTTATCTAGATTTTTTTTAGATAAGTAAAAAACAATAATCATAACAATTAGTTGTATAAGTATTGTTTTTATATAATCATAATTTATTTGTTTATCTCTGATATAGAAATAAATTACGATTAGCAAAGTTACTATTATATAAGTCAAAAAAAACTTCTTTACTCTATCCATAATATCTCCTTATAGTTTTTTTTCTAAATTCTTGTCTATAATTATACATATATATAAGAATGAATAAAATACACACTTTCTTTGATGGTTATATATTATATTTAATTTTAACTATTCTTTTTAGTTTTACATTATGCCCATATTATGATAAGTTTAGTAAGAAATATAAACAATTAAAGGATAAGCTATGAAAAAATTTAAATTTAATAACAGCGAACTAAGTGATGAAAAAATTAAAATATGTGCTATTATCAACGTCACACCAGATTCTTTTTCTGATGGGGGCGACTATAACTCGGTAGATGAAGCCTTAAATAGGGCCAAAGAATTTTATAAGCATGGAATAAATTTCTTTGATATAGGTGGGGAATCTACCAGACCTCATAGCGATTTTGTAGAAACTGGAGATGAGATAAATAGAATAGTACCTGTAATTAAAAAGATCAAGGAAGAGATACCAGATTCTATTATATCAGTAGATACTTGGAAATCAGACGTTGCGAAAGCTGCTATAGAAGCTGGTGCAGATATTATAAATGATATCACTGGATTTTTAGGAGACCCTAATATGGCTTCTGTTATATCAAATTCAGATGTAGGCTATATTTTGATGTTTAACCCAACTATCATTAGACCAGAGCATAAGGATAGTAAAAAATTTCCTAAATTTAGCCCGGATACTTTAGGATATGAAGACTCTATGCCTTTTTCAGAAAGTGAGATAAAAGAGTATAGGGACAAGGATATTTTAGACTTATTAAATATATATTTAGATAAATCTCTAGAGATTGCAAAAAGTTATAATATTGGGAAAGATAGGATTATGCTAGATCCAGGTATTGGCTTTGGCTTAACTTATGATGAGAATTTAAAGTTATTAAAAAATATTGATCTTATAAAAAGTAGAGATTGTTTTACATTTTTGGGAGTATCTAGAAAGAGATTTTTAATGGATATTGTAGATAAGCTAGGCTTTGAAAGTGACATAAAAAAAGCAGAGGGTTTAAATAATAGTGATTTAGCCTCTGCAATATTAACAAGCTATGCTACTATAAATGATATAGACGTTATAAGAGTTCATTCACTCAAGGAACATTTAGTATCTAGTCAGATTATTACAAAAATAAAAAACGCTTAATTTTTATTTTTGCTATCTAAGTCTGATTTTAAATCTCTTATTTGATTATTATAAACTGGGTGATTTAAATATGGTTCTATTTCGTTAAGCGGGTCTAGGACAAAGCTTCTCTCTTTTATATAGGGATGGGGTATGATTAGGTCATTTTCAAAGATAACTAGGTCATCAAAAAATAATATATCTAGATCTATATTTCTTTCACCCCGGTGTCTTAGCCTAGTTCTTCCTAACTTCTCTTCTATATTATTTAGTTCATATAAAAGTTCATGAGGGCTTAGTACTGTTTCTATTTTAATTGCCATATTTAAAAAATCTGGTTGATCTACTACACCCCATGCAGTAGTTTCGTATAGGCTAGATTTTTTTAATATCTTCATATATTTATTTTCATTTATTAGATTTAAAGCATTGTTTAAGTTTTCTTCTCTATTTCCTATATTGGCTCCTAAGCCTATATATGAAATAGATTTTTTCCTAAATATTTCTACAGCTACTTCATCTATAGATTCTCTAACTGGGGTATAAGGCTTGATTATCCTTGCATATACTTCTTCTATATTTTTATAATTATCTAAAATGAAAATAGCTGTATCCTCAGCCGCTGCTTCTATTAAATTAAAACTTTTTCTAGAAAAATTCTCAGACACTTCTTTAGCTAAAGCTCCATAATCGATAGTTTTTTCCAGATCATCAGTAAGTCCAGCCCTTTGAGTTTTTGTACCGATCTTTAAATCTATCTTATATCTTTGTCCTAGATTTTTTTCGGATTCAAATACACCATGATAGGCAAAAACTTCTAGTCCCTTAATACTTATATAGTCAGTCATTGTATCTCCTAATAAACTAATTTTAGATTCATCTTTTCCCTACTCCACCTACAAGAATTTTGTGACCTACAATTAAAACAATCTCTGGATAGCTTATCTGCCTTATAAAAGATTTGGTTAAATAGGTCATCTTGATTTTTATTTCTGTGGTTTTTAATAGCATCTATTATTTTTTCTTTATCATCTTGTTTAAAGTCTGTGGACTCTAAAATTTTTCTAGCTATATCTACGGAAGCTATATGGTGGTCTTTTATATTTTCATATTCATAAACTCTTCCTAGATCGTGCAAGATAGCAGTAGAATATATTAAATCTTTATTTATACCTAAATTATTCTCTAAATTTAGGATATAGCAGATTCTTGCTACATCTAGGCTGTGACTTAGATCGTGAATACAGTATATTCTCTTATCTTCAAACTTATCTAACTTCTTATATAGATTTTGTGTTAGAGGATGGTTTAAAATAATATTAACATTTTTCATTTATCTTATTTAAGACCCATTAATAAATAAGCTTCATTTTTTAGTTCTTCATCTTCTAGATTGCCTCTAGCTACTGAAGTAATAGTAGCACTACCAGGCTTTTTAATACCTCTCATGTTCATACATAAGTGCTCAGCTTCAATAACTACCAAAGCACCCTTAGCATCCAAGTACTTCATTATATCTTCGCACACTTCTAAAGTAAGTCTTTCCTGAAGTTGTGGTTTTTTAGCATAGTGGTCAACTGTTCTAGCTATCTTAGATAGACCAGCTACTTTTCCGTTTGGAATATATGCAACATGTGCTTTTCCAAAAAAAGGAACTAGATGATGCTCACACATTGAATAAAAGGGAATATCTTTGACTACAACAGTATCTTCTCCATTATGGCTGAAAGTTTTTGATAAGATATCTTCTGCACTAGATCCAATACCAGAGAAGATTTCTTTATACATCCTAGCAACCCTCTCAGGAGTTTCTACTAGTCCTTCTCTACTAGGATCTTCTCCTATTGCTTCTAAAATCATTTTTACTGCTTCTTCTATTTTTTTCTCATTCATTTGCTTACCTCATTATTATAAAAAATACCCTGGCTTAGGGTATGACTTATTTAAACTTAATTTAAATTTTGCTAATTAGATTTATATAATATGGACCTAGTTGCTAAACCATAGGATGGACAGCTTGGCTTCCATAATATATTTAGATAACTGATTTTAAGACTTGCTATCTTACTATAAAAAATAGTCTAATATAGGCAAGGTTTTCTTCCTTCTATTTAGTATATTAAAAGGATATTTTTAGTCAAGTTATTGGATAAAATATAGCTTGTTTATACATTATATCTTTCTTATTTTAACAGTTAAAAGGGGCTGTTGCAACATAGATAAATCGTTCCAAAATCATTCGAACTCCCTCTCAGAAAATGTCTCTGTCAGCCGACGAGCTAAATCTCAAATTTTCTGATAGGGCACCCCCAATGATGGAACGATAGATATCTATTGATTTACAACAACCCCTATTTTAGTTCTAGTACATCTACAATTTTTTCTTTTAAGTTCTCAGTATCTTCATATGGATCTTTGCTATCCATAATAGCCCTAACTACAGAAACTCCCTTAGCCTTTGAGCCTTTTAGTATGTCTATATTGTCATAATTAAGGCCTCCTATAGCTACAGTTGGAATTTTTATATTGTCATTTATCTCTTTTAGGGTTTCTACACTTGTCCTAGTTGTTTTGACATGGGTTTTGGTTTCAAATATTGCTCCTACTCCTAGGTAATCAGCTCCTTTTTTTTCTTCAGCGATTGCCCAGTTTAGATTTTTGGCAGTTGAGCCTATTATTTTATCAGTGCCTAGTATCCTCCTAGCATCAGCTACATCCATATCTTCATTTCCTAAGTGTACTCCATCAAGATTTGCTGCAAGAGCTATATCAACTCTATCATCGACCAATAAGGGAACATTATAGGAGTGACAAAGATCTTTTAATTTGCGAGCAATTTTTATTACCTCACGGGCTGGGGCATCTTTTTCTCGCAATTGAACTAGGCTTACTCCTCCTTTAAGAGATTCTTCTATGACATGGAAAAATTCTTCGTTACTTAGCTTATCTCTATTTGTTACTAGATATAAGCTTAAATCAAAGTCTTTCATACATTATCCTTTCCTTCAACTTTTCTTTATTTATAAGGGATATTTCATCTAAAAGTGATATTTTAAAGCTAGCCATTCCCTTAGTTTTATCGGCTCTTTCTGCTGCTATATTCATTATGGAAATAGCAAGAGCAATTGCCTCCATGCTCATTTCAAATGATGTGCAAGCTGCTATTATAGCACCTAGCATGCAACCTGTACCTGTAATTTTTTGCAAACATTGGTTACCATTTTTAAGAACCAAGCTTTGATCTTTGTAAGATATTATGTCTTCTTTGCCAGTTGCTACAACCATTGTGTTATACATAGTAGACAAATCTTGGCTTATTTTTAGAAGATCTTCTTTATTAATATAATGAGAATCCACACCCTTAGTTGTAAGCTTTTTGCTATAAATTGAATATATCTCACTATAATTACCCTTGATGACATTTATAGGATAGTGCTTTAGATAATATAAGCTAGAATCAAGTCTTATCTTTGTAGCCGATGCTCCTACAGGATCTAGAATTATTGGGACATTATTTTTCTTAGCTGATATTAAGGCCTCTTTTATTCCTAAAATCTTACTTTCATTTAGAGTTCCTAGATTTACTAAAAGTGCATCGGAATTTTCTGTTACTTCATAAACCTCTCTTATATATTCTGCCAAAAAAGGTGCTTGATTTAAGCTTAGAAGTACATTTGCTAAATCATTTGCTATAAGTGGACTTACTATAGAATGAATAGTATGAGTTTCACTTACTAATTTATCAAAAATATTGTCAAAATTAATCATTAAGACTCTCTTTCATTTGAGCTAAGCTACCGTTTTTTTCTAAAGCTTTTAGTAATATATAGGCTATACCAGACCCTATAATTGTAGCTATTATAAAACTTGGAGTAAATGTAAATAGGGCTACTTTGCTATCTCCCGCTATAAACTTCATTACAGGGAAACTTATTATGGATCCGATGATCCCAGTTCCTATTACCTCGCCAATACAAGCTGAGATAAAGGTATTATATTTTTTATATAAAAGTCCTGATAAAAAAGCACCGAATATAGCTCCTGTAAGGGCTAAAGGTGAAATACCCATGAGGCTCATTCTTATTATGCCAATCATAAAGGCACAGGCTAAGGAATAATAAGGACCTAATAAAACTGAGCAGATGACATTTATAAAATGCTGCATAGGTGCGAAACCATGAACTCTTAAAATAGGTGAAATAACAACTCCAATTGCAACAAGCATGGCAAGTAAGACAAATCTTTTTAGTCTTTTGGAATCTTGCATATAACTCTCCTTTTGTAGGAATAGCTAAAATTAGAATAAGAAATCCCTACGCTAGCATTATCTAGATCAGGTTTAAGACTAAAGGGTATAATCTCAGCCAATTTTAGCACCCCTCATGTAATTTCAGTTACAATGATAACATATAAGTATTATCATGTTAAATATAAAAAAACCATTACGCATAGGTAATGGTCTTTGGTGGGTGAAATCTCTTTAAGATTTCTGAGTTAAACAGCGAAAGTCCATGACTTTCTTGTTTATTATAACCATTAACCTTTATTTTGTAAAGCTTAAGCTTGTGCGTCTTTACCTTATTTTGGGTAAAGTTAAAGAGAGAGTTTGAATTGAGGTAAGAATGAAAGTTTTAATAGCAATAGATTCGATAAAAAATTTTGAAAATTCAATAGAAATTGGCAACATATTTAAAGAAGAACTGGACTGTGACTCCTATGTAATTCCATTTTTAGATGGAGGAGAAGGGACAGTTGAGGCTATGAAAGGCCTTTTAGATGGTGACTATCATTACGTAAATGTACATAATCCTAAAAATGAAGTAATAACAGCACGATATGTAATGAAAGATAATGAAGCTATACTGGAAATGGCTGAGTCCTCAGGTTTGCGTTTAATCTATAAGGATGACTTAGATGTTATGCGCTCCTCATCCCTAGGTTTTGGAGAAATGTTAGTTGATGGACTTGATGCAGGAGCTAAGTCATTTTTTATAGGCATTGGGGATACTGCTACTAATGACCTTGGCATGGGTATGCTCTATGCTTTGGGGGCTCGCTTTTATGATGAAAGTGGAAGTGAGCTTAATCCTATAGCAGAGAATATGGCTAAGGTTTCTACAGTTGATATTGATAATATAGATTATAGACTTTTTAGGACTCCTATAACGATTGCAACAAGCTCTGATACAACACTTTTTGGAGATAATTCTTTTTTGGAAAGTAGAGTTTATCGTAAAGGGGCAAGTATTGAAGATATAGCATTTTTGTATAAAGGATCCAAGAATTTTAAGCAAATCATAGAAAAGACTCTAGGCATAGATTCAATAGACTTACCATCTTTAGGATCTGGTGGAGGAGTGGCATGGGCCTTGTATACATTTTTTAGAGTAAGGATTACTAGATCAATGGATGTGGTTTTAGAAAAACAAGACTTTAATAAGCTTGTAAAGGATTATGATTATTTGATACTAGGAGAAAATGTAGATCAATTTGACGGAGCAAGTTCTATAAATGTATCAAAATATGCCAAGGCTTATAATAAAGACATAAGTATAATCTTTTTAGAAGATAAGTATGGCAAAAAAATAGAAGCTAGGGATAACTTCAACTACATATATAGCTATGATATCTCAGATAAATTTGATAGAGAGGAACTAAAAGAAGCTATACGAGCTTTGGCTACAGAAATAAATAGCAATTTGAAAGATTATTAATATATGTAAAAATATCATAAAGATATTAAGTTTATTAAATAAAACATCATCTTTAAATTTTACTATTTATGATCTCACTTTTTTATTAGGTTATTTTAGCTACAAGAGTGCACTTTAGCAAAAAAAAGAAAGAAGTATAATTAAAGTATGAATAATTTTAAGAATTTAGGAGAAAGCAAGGTGACTAGAGCTTTACTGATAATAAATATAGCCGTATTTGCTATTATGACCTTCACAGGAGGAAGCGAGAGTACAGCCAATCTTATAAGATTTGGAGCTGTTCATAAGGGACTTATAGCAAATGGCCAATGGTGGAGACTATTTACTGCAAGCTTTATCCACATAGGTATTGCTCATATTTTATTTAATATGTATTTTTTGTATCAGCTAGGGCCAGTATTTGAAAGACTCTATGGAAGTATTAATTTTTTAATTATATATCTTCTAGCGGGTATCATGGGTAATCTTCTAACTTTTGCCTTTGGGACTCCTAATACCATAAGTGCTGGTGCATCTACATCCCTTTATGGAATGTTTGGTCTGGCTTTAGGTATAATGCTTAATTATAGAGGTGATGAGATTTTAAGGAGTTTTGGTGCTAGCTTTCTTACAGTTATAGCTATTAATATAGTCTATTCATTGCTAAGCCCAAGTGTAGGTATATTAGGTCATTTAGGTGGTCTTTTGGCAGGTGTAATTCTTTCTGGCATATTCCCAGTAGTAAATAGAAGTCTTTCTACAAGTACTCAAGCTATATCCATAGCAGCCTTTGTAGTTATTATGATTTTATTTGTAAGAATAGGTATGAAGTCAATGACTATGGGTGGATAGATGAAAAAAGTTTTATTAATTCTAGGACTAATAGTTAGCCTATCAGCCTGTGATTTTCAATCTAGAGAAGATTTTGAAAAGGAACTTTCTGCGAATAAACCTATAGAAAGTTCTGATATTAAAATGCCTACTGTTAAGTATATTTCAGCTGATAGTAATCAAAGTTTAGAAGTTAAATCGAATAGTTCTGATGATAAAGACAATTCTAAAGAAAGATTAGACTTTGTATCTATATATGGAAAAGGAAGAACAGGAAAAAATATGAACCTCAATGACTGCCTTGGAAATATAATAGATACGAACATTGGAGAAAGTCAAATAGGAATTTCCATAAAACCGTCTATTCAAGAATCTGGTGGGATTTCCTCTATACTATCCTATGATAAAGGTGATGGTATTACCGAAAGAGAGTATGGGCCAGTAGCTGGCTTTAATAATCTAACAACCATGGTTTCTTATGATAAGATTGAGTCTGAGTCAGGTTCTATGCTATTAGTCAGTCAGGTAACTGTAGATAATACGGAAACATATAGCGCTTATTATCTTTTTAATAGGTATATGAGCCTTATGGATTATCTAGTATTTAGAAATTCCACTGATAATATAATTACAAGTGTAGAAAGACTTGGGGATATGATCGAAGTACCTAATTACAGTGAAAGTGGAAATATAAATGAAGCTATAAAACATAGAATTGAAACAGAAAGAGATTACTTACCGAGCCTTTTAGACGTTTATAAGGTTAAATCAAGGCCTGTAACATCTTTAGTAGAAGGTAAAGAAGCTGATATAGGATATTTGCCTGACATTACAGATGAGAGCAGATTATTGCTTGTGAAGACTACTTCTAATCCTGATAATATGGGAATGAATATAGATATAGAAAAATAAAGGAGATACTATGGAAAGAAATGATTTAGAAGAGAGATTAACCTGGGATACTAGCCTAATCTATAAAGAAGATGAAGATTTTTATAAAGATATAGATGAAAGTAAAGATCTTGCAGAGCAATTGAGAAAATACAAGGGGAAAATTACAGAAAATGCTGACAGTCTCCTAGACTTCTTAAAAGATTATGAGAACTTAATGAGAAAACTTTATAAGGCTGGAGTTTACGCAAGTTTAAAAAGCGATGAGGATACAAGGGTTAGCAAATATCAAGAAATGACTCAAACTATATCTATAGTAGATTCAGAAATATCTCAAAAGTTATCTTTTATAACACCAGAAATTCTTGGGGAAGATTATGAGAAAATTAAATCACTATTAGAAGAAAAAGAAGAACTTAAAGTATATGATCACTATTTTGAAGATTTATTTAGAAGTAAAGACCATGTATTAAGTGAAGATCAAGAAAAGATAATAGCAAGCTTTTCTAAATTAAGGGAAAATCCTGTGACAACTTATATGATTTTCTCTAATGCAGATATGAAATTTCCATCTGTAGAGAAAGATGGGGAAGAGGTTTCTTTATCTGATGCAAACTTTACACTACTTGAAGAAGATAAGGATAGAGATTTTAGACGCAGAGTTTATGAAACTTATTATGGAGTATATAAGCAATTTGAAAATACAGCAGCTTCATTACTTGATGGAGAGATTACAAGCCACAATATAGTTTCTAAGCTTAGAGGATATGACTCAGCACGTCAGATGAGCCTATCTGTTAATAATCTTGATGAAGAAATATATGATAACTTATTAGAAGTAGTACACGATAATATGGATATTCATAGAAATTACACAACATTGAGAAAAAATTTCTTAGGTGTTGATGATTTAGGATTCCATGATATCTATGTTCCACTTGTAAAAGATTATGATAGAAAGATAGAATTTGATGAAGCTCGCGATATAGTTCTAGAAGCAATAAAACCATTAGGTGAAGAATACGTAAAAGTTGCTCGAAAGGGATTTGAGCAAAGATGGTTTGATGTTATGCCAAATGAAGGAAAGAGAAGTGGTGCTTATTCATCAGGATCGTATGATACCCAACCATACATCTTACTTAACCATACAGATAGTATAGGTGATGTATTTACTATAGCTCATGAACTTGGACATTCTATGCATTCATATTATACAAGGAAGACTCAGCCATTTATTTACGGGTCATACTCTATATTTTTAGCAGAAATTGCATCTACAACAAATGAGTTATTATTGCTAGATTATATGTTGGAGAATAGTCAAAGTGAAGAAGAAACAGCATATCTATTAGATTACTTTGTAAATCAATTCAAATCTACAGTATTTAGACAAACATTATTTGCTGAATTTGAACACGAGGTAAATAAACTAGTAGCAAAAGGAGAACCAATCCCAGCTGCAAGATTAGATCAAATCTACGGAGACCTAAACCGTGATTACTTTGGAAAAGATATAGATGTTGATGAATTTATCTCAACAGAATGGTCCAGAATACCACATTTTTATATGTTCTATTACGTATTCCAATATGCAACAGGCTTTATGTCAGCGGTAGCACTAAGCCAAAAAATCCTAAAAGGAACAGATGAAGATAGAAAAGCTTATTTAGATTATCTAAAAGCTGGAGAAAGTGAGTATCCAATAGATGTCCTTAAAAAAGCAGGTGTTGATATGACAAATAAGGACTCTATGCAAAAAGCAATGGATGTAGCAAGAAAAGCATTAGAAGATTTAAGAAATGCAATAATATAAACTTTATGTAAAAAAAATCATTATATTTTTTTATATCAATGTTATAATATACTAGAATGGATGGATAAATAGAAAAGACTGTTTTAGAATCATTATTTCTAAAGCAGTCTTATATACTTTGTTTTAGCCGATACCACCACAGATTATTCCGGCTACTAAAGCGATTAAAGTTAACAAGCAATATATATATTTACCTAATGGATAGAACCATTTACCAATAGGTTTATTTGCTCCAGTGTTAACTTCGCTTTCCACCCATTCTCTACTATTAAGCCAAAAGAACATTACCGCAGCAAGTAATGCACCTAGCGGAGCTGCGTAAATTGACACTGCATCCATCCATACACCTACTATTCCTTGTATAAATAGAGCTATAATTAAACCACCAATATTTATTATAGCTGTAGCTAATTTTCTATTTACCTTAAATTTTTCTTCTATATAAGCTACTGGAGCTTCAAATAAATTTATAATTGAACTAACTCCAGCAAAAAGTATACATATATAAAGAACTATTCCTATAATCCTCCCAGCATTCATTTTATTTACAACACTAACTAAGTAAATAAACATTAAACCAGGGCCACCTTCATTTAGCTCAGCTCCACCTATTGCCATAGCTGGAATTATTACTAATGATGATAGTAAAGCGATAAGTATATCTGATAGAACTACATAAAATGCAGAATTAGGTATATCTTCACTTCTATTTAAGTAGGAGCCATATATTATAGATCCATTACCAGATATTGATAGGGAAAAGAATGCTTGTCCGAAAGCAAATATCCACACTCTTATGTCTTTTAATCCACGTGGATCAAGTCTAAATATATAATGATATCCTTCTGTAGCACCATCTTGAAATCCTATGTATACAGCTAACAATATGAACATTATAAATAATGATGGAATTAGAAATCTATTGGCTTTTTCAATTCCGTTAGCAATCCCCAGAGACATTATACATAAAGATACTATAGCTGCTATAATTATCCATCCATTATTGCCCCATGGGCTTGCAGAGTTTTCAAAAGTTTTTGTAATGATATTCATATTTGATCCCATGGAATACATACTTCCATTTACAGCCATAAATGTATATTTGAATATCCACCCCATGACACATAAGTATCCTACAGCTAATGAAAACGATGCCAAGATAGGTATAATTCCTAAGATTTCTCCTATTTTTCTATTACCATGTTTTTCTGTAGATAAGCCAAAAGCACCAACAGGACCTGATTTAGCAGCTCTACCAAATGTAAATTCCTCAATCACACCTGTTGAACCTATTAAAATAACAAAGAGAAGGAAAGGTAATAAAAAGGTCATGCCTCCCCATTGTGATACCATTACAGGAAGTCTCCATAAATTTCCCATTCCAACTGCTGAACCAATACATGCTAGGATAAAACCCCACTTACTAGTAAAACTATCTCTTGTATGTGCTGTATTTTCAGTCATAATATCTACCCTCACAATCATAATTCTAATAATATCTCCTAGATAATACTAGGAGATATTATTAGATTATTATTTTTCTTCATTTGGATATGGTTCAAGAAAAGCGTGGAAATGTCTCATAGGAAGATTGTGACCTTTTGTAATACGCATATTTGGTATGCTTTCTCTATCTTCATATAAAGCTTTTACAGCAGCTATTACATAATCTAAATGCTCTTTAGAGTACATGCTTCTATTTACTGCAAATCTAACTACGTTTGCAACCTCTTCTTGTTGCTCAGGTGTTTTTAAATCATATTCCATAGAATAGTCACCAAGTTCTGAAACTCTGATGCCGTACCTTCTAATTAATTCTAAACTAAAACCTTCGCCAGCGAAAGTATCATGGCCTCTCTTGTTATCAAAGAATTCATCCATATTAATATAGACTCCATGTCCGCCAGCTGGAAGAACTACACCTTTAATGCCTGCGTTATAGAATCCCTGAGCAAGATATTGGCATTGACCAACTCTCTCTGATAAATAATTTACATCACAGCATTGATATAGACCTACTGCTAAAGACATTATATCGTGACCAGACATTGCGCCATACGAATCATTACCATATGAAGAAATTTGTTTAACTTTTAATCTAATGCCGACATCATTTGTAACGTTTCCATCTTTATCGAAGTCTGAGAAATTTTTCCAGAAAGTTCCTTTATCTCTAAATGCTAAAACTCCACCCATATTAGCATGACCATCTTTTTTAAGAGATGCTGTAAAACCATCACAGTAAGAGAACATTTCCTTTGCGATTTCTGGTATAGACTTATCTTTGTAACCATCTTCGTTTTCTTTGATGAAATAGCAGTTTTCAGCCCATCTAGCTGCATCAAACATAAATGGAATATTATATCTTTTTGCAACTTCAGCTGTTTTTCTTATGCTGTTCATTGAAACTGCTTGACCGCATACTGTATTATTTGTAATTGTAGTATAGATTAGAGGTACATTTTCTGGACCAACTGTTTCAATTAATTGTTCAAGTTTTTCTATATCCATATCACCTTTGAAAGGATTTTTTTCATATTCTCCACCTTCTGGAGTTTCGAATAATAATTCTTTATTGTATAAATTTCTTGGGATTGATCCCATTTGTTTTATATTACCTTCAGTTGTATCGAAGTGTCCGTTTGATGGTATTATAAATTGTTTTTCTGGATATCTCTCATTTAAAATATTTCTAACTATTTCAAAGAGCATAGATTCTGCTGCTCTTCCTTGAGGCATAAGGAAAGTATTTGGTCTTTCTAATTGACTAGCTCCTCCATTGAAAAATCCGCCTTCATATTCACATAAGTATAGCTCTTCCATTAATTTGTCTATGTCTTTTTCACCAGTTAATATTAGTTCAACAGGTTTCTTTTGATTATCGCCTCTTTCAAAGCAATCTCTAAAAGCTTCTAATAGTACGTAGTAGCCGTTATTTCTACCATAGGATTCATCTCCTAAGAACATCGCAGACCATTGTCTGTCATTAAGGGCCGTTGTACCTGAGTCTGAAAGCATATCTACTGTTAGCATCCCAGCTGGAAAAGCAAATTCATTATAGTGAGTTTTTTTTAGAGCTTCTTCTCTTTGTTCAATTGTAACTTCTGGGATATCTCTTTTTACAAAAGAAAAAGATTTTGGTGTTTCAACGTTTAATTTATATTCTTTAGTCATTTTAATCTCCTCTAATTATTTCTTTGCTATCTTAGCTCCATTATTTGTTTAATTTCATCTGAATTGATACCTACCATTGCTTCCCCTAGGTTTTTACTTACTTCAAGTAATACTTTAGGATCTTTATAATTTTCAACGGCTCTAACGATTGCTTTAGCTCTTTTTTCAGGATCTCCTGATTTAAAAATTCCGCTACCTACAAAAACTCCTTCTGCTCCTAGTTGTCTCATAAGTGCAGCATCTGCTGGAGTAGCTACTCCACCTGCTGAAAAATTTAGAACTGGAAGCTTTTTATTTTCTTTTACGTATTTTAATAAATCATAATCTACTTCTAATTCTTTAGCTTTTGTATAAAGTTGATCATCTCTTAAAGCAGAAACTTCCGCTATTTCAGTATTTATAGATCTTAAATGTCTTACAGCTTGAACAACATCTCCTGTACCAGCTTCTCCTTTTGTTCTAATCATTGCTGCACCCTCTTTGATCCTTCTGAGTGCTTCAGATAAATTTCTTGCTCCACAGACAAACGGAGTCTTGAAAACCTTTTTATCAATATGATTAAAATCATCTGCTGGTGTTAATACTTCTGATTCATCTATGTAATCAATGCCAAGAGCTTCTAAAATTTGTGCTTCTACAAAATGTCCGATTCTAACTTTAGCCATTACCGGAATTGATACAGAATCTTTAATTTTTAATATCATCTCTGGATCACTCATTCTGGACACGCCTCCTGCTGCTCTAATGTCAGCTGGTACTCTTTCTAGAGCCATAACTGCTACAGCGCCAGCATCTTCTGCTATTTTAGCTTGTTCGACGTTTATTACATCCATTATAACGCCTGATTTTAAGTTATTATTGATTGATTCAAATGCCATTTCTACCTCCTAGCTTAATTCTAAATCAAGTATAATATAATTAAAAGTGACAAAATAAAAATAAAAAAAGGATACAGCTAAATGAGTAGTAGTTTTATTTACGAAAAAGTTTACATAGATATTAAAGAAAAAATATTAAATGGAACATACAAGGAAAATCATAAACTTCCATCTATAAGAAATCTTTCTACTAGTGCTGGAATCTCAAAAAATTCAGTAATTCATGCTTATGAACTTTTAGAAATAGAAGGACTCATTTATTCTGATTATAGGAATGGTTATTTTGTTAGTAGAATAGATCCTCTAAATAAGAGTATCAAAAATATGGATTCTCATGAGAAAGATATACATGAAGCTTTACCATTAAAATATGATTTTTCATTTAGTGGTGTAGGTAATAAATATTTTGACTATAAGAATTTGGGTCTGTCTTTTAAAAATACCATAAATTCTAAAGATATGGATATTATAAGTCAGGATGATCCTAAAGGCAGTTATAATTTAAGATATTCGATAAAAAAACATCTTAGTGCTGCTAGAAATATACATATAGATGAAGATCAAATAATAATTGCTCCTGGATCTTATGAGCTACTAATGATAGTTAGATTAATTTTCCCAAATAAAGTATTTGGATTTGAGAATCCTAGCTATCAATACACTTCCAATTCTATTTTTATTAATATAGATAATCTCCCAATGGATATAAGTACTAATGGAGTTATTGTTAGAAATATAGATAGAAGAATAGATTTACCAGTTGTTACTCCAGCAAGACAATTTCCTCTTACATACTTTATGGATTATCATACAAGGGTATCATTGCTTAATTGGGCCAATGAAAAAGATAGTAGATACATAATAGAAAATGATTATGATGCAGAATTTAAATACAAACTAGATAAAATTTATCCGTTAATGGCTATGGATATAAATGATAAGGTTATATACTTTGGTAATTTTTCTAGAACTATAAGTCCTGCTGTAAGGATTAGTTATATGGTTTTACCTAAACATATAGTTAGAGAGCATGATGATAAGCTCCAGATTTTAAGATGCTCTGTATCTAATTTTGTTCAAGAAGCTGTTTCTTACTTTATTGATAGAGGATATTTTGAAAAACAGGTTAATAGAATGAGAGTTCTTTATTCTAGAAAGTATGATTTTATTATGGAAAAGCTTAAAGACTCAAATTATATAAAAATATTATCAACTAATCCTGGTATATCCTTTGTTATAGAAACTATACCAGTTGATAATACAATATTAATAAAAAATTTAAGAGAAAAGGGAGTTAAAATCAAGCCTATAAATGGTTATACTTATGATAAAAAAGGATATGAAAATAAGTTTTTGATTGGATTTGCTAAGCTTGATTTTAAACAGATAGATAAGGGATTAGATATTATCATTCAAGAGGTTAAAAAACTATCATGATTAAATTTATTTTGTAATAATTAGATTAGTTGTTATTTGCTGGGTTGATTGGTTGAGTTATTTTTATATAATCAACCAATACCTCCAAAAGCAATACCTAAGATTAAGGCTAAGATACTAAGTAAACAGTAAACGTATTTACCTAGTTTATAAAATAAGAAATTTATAGGCTTGGTGCGTCCTTTATTTATTTCATATAGAGCCGAATCTTTATCTAGCATCCAGAAAAACATTATTCCAGCTAGTAGGGCACCTAATGGGGCTATTACAATTGAAACACAGTCCATCCAAGCTCCTACTATGCCTTGCACTAGGATAGCCACTATTATTCCCGTTATATTTATCAAAGCTGCAGCATTAAATCTTTTAAATCTAAATTTTTCTTCTAAATAAGCAACAGGTGCTTCGTAAAGATTTATAATCGAACTTATACCAGCAAATAAAACTGCTATATAGAATAAAATCATAATTATCCTACCACCGTGCATTTGATTAAATACATTGACTAAATAAATAAACATTAGTCCAGGGCCGCCTTCGCTTAAGTTAGCATTCCCCACAGCCATGGCTGGAATTATAACTAAACTTGCTAACATAGCTGCTAAAGTATCAAAGAATGCTACATTACGGGCAGCTGAGGGTATATCTTCTTCGCTTGGCAAATATGATCCATAGATTACAGATCCGTTTCCTGCTATAGAAAGCGAGAAGAATGCTTGACCAAAAGCAAAAACCCAAAGTTTTAAGTCTGAGATTTTATTAGGATCAATAGTAAAAATATACTGATAGCCGTTTATGGCATTTGGTTGATGATAAATATAAATTCCAAGTCCCAAGAGTAAGAAAAATAATATGGGCATTAAAATTTTATTAATCCTTTCTATACCATTGGCTATACCTAAGGACATAATCATTAAGGAAATGACTCCTGCAACTATAATCCATTTATTATTGCTAAATCTTGACGCAGTTTGATTAAAAGTATTTACTATAAGATCCATATTAGTACCCATAGAGTTAAGCTTACCGTCAATAGCCATAAAAGCATATTTAAATATCCAACCCATAACACAGGTATATCCTATAGCTAAGGCTAAAGATCCTAAAACGGGTATGATACCTAATCTTTCTCCAAGCTTTGCCTTACCCTTTCTTCCGCTTGCATATCTAAAAGCACCAACTGGCCCCGATCTGGTTAGCCTTCCTAAAGTATATTCCTCAATAACTCCAGTTGATGCTATTAAAATAACAAATAAAATGTAGGGGATAAAGAAACTCATACCTCCCCAAAGAGAAATCATAACAGGAAATCTCCAAATATTTCCCATACCTACGGCTGATCCAATAGAGGATAGAGTAAATCCCCATTTACTTTTAAACTCATCTCTTGTATTTATTTGATTATCTTTTACGTTACTTTCACCCATAATTATTCCTATATTCTTGTTAAAGGTATTATATCAGATTAGAGAATAAGAATAAAATATTAAAATTATAGAAGAATATGTTTAGAGACAAAATCATCGGGTAAATAATGGAACGTAAAGATGTTACTTTGTAATGTACGTACATATAATGAATGAGAATGTAAAATGGAAAATAAGTAGTATTTGAAAGGAAACATCGTGAAAAATTTAAAAAAAACAGTTGGTAAGGCAAATTTAGTTATTGCATCTCTAGCCTTAGGCATTGGCATGGTATTACCTACTCATCAAGCATATGCTGATGGAGAACACAGCACTAAAGAATGTGTAGCAGGAGTTGCTGGTGAAGGTACAGCTGGTGGACTTGGCGGAGCTTATACTGGATTTAAAATTGGTGGAGCAACAGGACATCCTGGTGTGGGTTCAGTTATAGGTGGAGTTATTGGAACAATTGGCGGAGCAAGCAAGGGTGCTGCAGATCACTGTTTTTAATAATTAGTTAAGATAAGATTTACATAGGATGACAATTAATTATGAAAGGAGCTGTCTAATGTTAAGACAGTTCTTTTTTATATGACTATTTATTTAAGGAATAGATGAAATAAGAGTTTAGGAGATTTATATGATTAATTTTGCTCATAGAGGTTTTAAGGGAAGATACCCTGAAAACACGTTACTTGCTTTCAAAAAAGCGATTGAAGTTGGTGCTGATGGAATAGAATTTGATGTTCATTTTTCAAAAGATGGTGAACTTGTAATAATACATGATGAAACTCTTGAAAGGACTACAGATGGACAAGGGCTTGTAAAAGAGAAGACTTTAAAAGAATTAAAGAATTTAAATGCATCTAGATTATACCCAGAAATTAAACAACAAGAAATTTTAACTTTAAGAGAGTACTTTGATTTTGCTAAAGACCTTGACATTATGACAAATATAGAACTAAAAACGTCTATTATAACTTATGAAGGAATAGAAAATGAAGTTTATAAACTAATAAAAGAATATAATTTAGGAGAAAAAATTATAGTTTCTTCTTTTAACCATAATTCTTTAGTGCGATTTAAAGAGCTAGATTCTAATATAAAATGTGGTGTTCTTGAATCATCTAGACTCTATAAGCCTCGGGAGTACGTGAAAAATCTAGGGATGGAGTATTATCATCCTCTCAATTTTACTATAAACAAAGAATTAGCTGAAAAATTTGCTGAGAATAATATAGGTATAAATATTTGGTTTGGTAAATCTGATTACGATTACAGTGAGTATTTACCTTGTAATCCTACTGGACTTATAACAGATTATCCTGATAGAGTTAAAAAATTATTAAGCAAATAATTTTACAATAACCTTACAATTTATATAAGAAATTTTTACATAATTTGTCTATACTTGTAAAGAAATATAGAAAACTGGAGGAATTATGTTTAAAAAAATTGCTAGTAGACTAATGTTAGTCTTAATGTTTATTACGCTCACATCATGTGCAGGACGTGATAGTGATACATCGAGTACACCAAAGGAGAGTACTTCTACAAGTAATAATGAGGATGCGTCTAAGGATGAGAAATCTACTGCGGATAAAGGTGATAGAACCACTATTGTATTTTGGCATTCTATGGGTGGAAATTTAAATGATGCTATAGATTATCTTGTAGATGAGTACAATAAATCTCAAGATAAATATTTTGTAAAGGCAGAATTTCAAGGTGAATATGATGATGCTCTAACAAAATTAAGATCATCTGCTTCAGGCAAGGATGTTGGAGCTGATTTAGTCCAAGTTTTTGATCTAGGTACAAGATATATGATCGATTCTGGTCTTATAAAGCCAATTCAAGATTTCGTAGATGAGGATGATTATGATCTATCCCAATTGGAAGATAATCTACTTGCTTATTACACAGTAGATGGGAAATTAAATTCAATGCCATTTAACTCTTCTACACCACTTCTATATTACAATAAAGATATGTTCGATAAAGCAGGAGTTAAGCCACCAAAATCATTAGAAGAAATGAAAGAAGTTGGACAAAAATTAAAAGATTCTGGTGTAACAGATATGCCAATATCCATGAGTATTTATGGTTGGTGGGTTGAACAGTTTATGAGCAAACAAGGTCTTGACTTATTTGATAATGAAAATGGTAGAAAAGCTAACCCAACAAAAACAGTATTTAACGATAATGGCGGAGTCACAAATGTACTTAAAGCTTGGAAAGAGTTAGAAGATGATGGTATTGCACCAAATGTTGGTAAGCAAGGAGGTGTACCAGAGTTTAATTCTGGAACAAGTGCTATGACTTTTGCATCAACTGCATCACTAGCACAAATTCTATCAGAAGTTGGAGATAGATTTGAAGTAGGAACTGCTTATTTCCCAGGCGTTGATGCTAGCGATAATCACGGTGTATCAATTGGTGGTGCATCTTTATACGCTCTTGATTCGGGAGATAAGGAAAAGATGGAAGGTACTTGGGATTTTATTAAATTCCTAGTAAATGTAGATTCTCAAACATATTGGAATGCGAATACAGGTTATTTCCCAGTAAATAAAGGCGTATTAGATACAGATAAGTTTAAAGAATTAATAAAAGAGTCTCCACAATTTGAAACAGCTATAGATCAATTGCACGACTCAACACCGGATGATCAAGGAGCTCTTTCAACAGTATTCCAAGAATCTCGTCAGGTTATGGAAAAATATATAGAAGAAATGCTAAATGGAAATGTGAGCCCAGAAGATGCAAGTAAAAATATGGCAAAAGAAATGGATGATGCTCTTGAATCTTATAATAAGGTTAACAAATAATGAAAGAATATAACAATAAAGCCTACTTATATATGCTACCAGCATTGGCTCTATTAATAATATTTGTATTTTATCCTTTTGTACAGACTATAATCCGTAGTCTGTACACTACGGATAATATGGGTGCTAATACACTATTTGTTGGATTAAAAAATTATTCTAATCTTTTATCATCAGCGTCTTTTTGGAATAGCATAAAAGTAACTTTTATATATGTATTAATAGTTGTAATAATTGGAGTATTACTTGGATTTGCTACGGCCTTATTATGTAGAGTTAATTTTCCGGGTATTAGAATATTTTCAGCAGCTTATTCTCTTCCTATTGCTATAGCTTCATCAGGTATGGCTCTTGTATTTAAAGTTATGCTTAATCAATCAGTTGGTATTTTAAATGTAATTTTAAATACACACATTAACTGGATTGGAGATCCTAAATGGGCTTTAGTGAGTGTTGGTATTCTTACAGCTTGGTTAAACTCGGGTATGAACTTCTTATACTTTTCATCAGGACTTGCCAGTATAGATGATAGTTTATATGAGGCGGCATCTATAGACGGTGCAAATTCTTGGAATCAATTTATACACGTAACCTTACCATCAGTAAAACCTATTATGTTTTTTGTTGTAGTAACAAATATTATAAATGCATTCCAATCTTTTGGACAGATTAAACTTCTTACCCAAGGAGGTCCTGGAGAAGCAACCAATGTCATAGTACATGATATTTATAAAAATGCCTTTATGAACTATAGATATGGTTATGCTTCAGCAGAATCTGTAGTTTTATTTTTTATAGTAATGATTCTTACTATTATAGCCTTTAGATCAAATGGAGATAAGAATGCAAGTAAGTAGTAATAGAAATCAATCTAGAATGTTAAATGCAAAAATAACCAATAAACAAAGTGTGGACGGCTCTAGAGTTTTTAGGCTTATTTTAAACATTATAGTAGTAATTTTAGTTCTATTTCCAATAATATATGCTTTTGTAATGAGCGTAAAACCTAGTCATGAATTGTATGATAAGACATTTTTTACTGCAAACCCAACTTTGCAAAATTATGAAGATGTTTTTAAGATAGCGCCTATTGAAGGGTATATAATAAACTCTTTAATAGTTTCAATAATTATTACGGTATTCCAAATGATAACTGCAATACTCGCAGCTTTTGCTCTACATTTTCTAAATTTTAGAAAAAAAGGTTTGCTTTTTGCTGTTATAATGGCAACCACTATGATACCAGGTGAAACAACTATAATTTCTAATTTTCTGATGATTTCGGGCTGGGGTTTTACAGATTCATTCTTTGGTTTAGTTGCTCCATATCTAACAAGTGCTATGGGAATATTTTTATTTAGACAAGCCTTTCAATCTTTTCCAATGGAAATATATGAAGCAAGTAAAATGGATGGTGCAAGTGATTTGGGTTTTATATTTAAAATACTAATTCCTTTATCAAAACCCACTATTGGAGCTTTGGCGGTCCAATCATTTTTGGGAGCTTGGAATATGTATATGTGGCCACTACTAATTACAGGATCTGATAGATATAGGACGGTTCAAATAGGTATATCTATGTTAAATTCAGCGGATTCTCAGTCTATGCTTTTAATGATAGCGGGGGTAGTAATTTGTATGATACCGTCACTAATAATTTTCATGTTCGCACAAAAAAATATGGTAAAAGGATTAACGACAGGAGCGGTAAAGGGTTAAAATATGGCAAGAGTAAGATTAGATCACGTATCAAAAGTTTATGAAAATGGATTTGAGGGAGCAAAAGATATAAATCTTGATATAAAAGATAAGGAATTTGTTGTCTTGGTTGGACCATCTGGTTGCGGGAAATCGACAACACTTAGAATGATTGCAGGTCTTGAGTCTATAAGCTCAGGTGACTTCTATATAGATGATACAAAAATGAACAATGTATCACCAAAAGATAGAGATATAGCAATGGTATTTCAATCATATGCACTATATCCACATATGACGATAAGGGAAAATATGGGCTTTGCACTAAAAATGCAAAAAATTGATAAAAATACCATTAATCAAAAAGTAGAATCAATAGCTGAAACATTGCAACTTAAAGATTTATTAGATAGAAAGCCAGCTCAATTATCTGGTGGACAAAGGCAAAGAGTTGCATTAGGTCGAGCTATGGTAAGAAATCCTAAAGTGTTTTTGTTGGATGAGCCATTATCAAATCTAGATGCAAAATTAAGAGTTGAAATGAGAACTGAAATAGTTAGACTCCACAACAAACTAGACACAACTTTCATTTATGTAACCCATGATCAAGTAGAAGCAATGACAATGGGTGATAGGATAGCTGTACTCAACAAAGGTGAATTAGTACAGTTCGATACACCCTTAAACCTATACTATCGTCCCAAAAATAGGTTTATAGCAGAATTTATAGGTTCACCAAAAATGAATATAGTAAAGACTACACTTAATAGAGACGGATCAAGCTTTTATGTAAACTTATTTGGTAAGGAAATTCCACTTCCGGCTTTCAAGGTAAAAGACTTACTAAATTATAAAGGTGACGGTAATAAGATTCTAATAGGTATTAGATCAGAAGAATTTAATTATAATGAAAACTCGGAAATAAAAGTTAAATTTGATAATGTAGAATATATGGGATCAGATACTTATGCTTATATGATTACTAGCGATGATACAGTTATAGCTATGAGATTTAATTACTCTAGCCCAATAGTATCAAATAAAGAAATTCCAATTAATATTAATATGGAAAATACATATCTATTCGATGTTTTAACGGAGGAGTGTATATCTTTTCCAGAAAAAACTCCTGATCCACAGAATATAAAAATATTGAATCAAGACTTAAATAAAAGATACGACTTAAAAGATAAGGCTAATAGAGCAGTAGATAAAAAAGAAATGTTGGAAGCTGGGACTGTTGCAGAATGAATAAATCGTCCCAAAATCATTAGAAGAACTTCTACGGAAAATTTACAATTATAAGTCGGCAGGCTATGTAAAAAATTCCTAAGAGAACTTTCTAATGATGAGACGATAATTATCCATAGTTTTGCAAGATGATATCCAAAATAAAAAGCATATTTAACTATCCTACTTGGAATATATAAAGATTAATATTAGGCATAGTTAAATGTGCTTTTGTTATTTATAAATATATTTGGAAATAGAATCATAAAAGATAAAAAACATAGCATAAAATAAAACTTGACATTTAAATAAAAAGCTAGTAACATAAATATCACCACTTAGAAAGACTGTTTAAAAAATAATTTAGAAAATATTTGACAATAGCTTCTGGATGGTGTATACTATAAAAGTACCGCATTTGCTGAAACAACGAATTTCAGTAAAAAAGTTAAAATATTGCAAAAAATATTTGACAAGAGATTTTAAACGTGGTACCATATATTTTGTCGTTGAGAGGCGACAACAATGAACCAGATAAGCAATAGCTTATCTATAATTAAATAGTAATTAAACTTAAAACAATTAATTTGAGTAACCTTAAATAATGATTCCAATCTATTTGTATATAGATTAGAATAAATATAAATCACGCATTGATTGAAAAAATCAGTGTAAATGAAGAGCTTGAATCAAAAAAGCTTTTATGAATAAAAAAGAAAACTACGTTAAGTAGAGAAAATATTTTTCATGAGAGTTTGATCCTGGCTCAGGATTAACGCTGGCGGCGTGCATAACACATGCAAGTCGAACGATGAAACTTTAATGAACCCTTCGGGGAGAATTAAAGCGGATTAGTGGCGAACGGGTGAGTAACGCGTGAGTAACCTGCCTTACACAAGGGGATAGCCTTTGGAAACGAAGAATAATACCCTATAAAACCATAAAAGCACATGCAATTATGGTCAAAGTGATAGCGGTGTAAGATGGACTTGCGTCTGATTAGCTAGTTGGTGAGATAAAAGCCCACCAAGGCAACGATCAGTAGCCGGCTTGAGAGAGTGTACGGCCACATTGGGACTGAGACACGGCCCAGACTCCTACGGGAGGCAGCAGTGGGGAATTTTGCACAATGGGGGAAACCCTGATGCAGCGACGCCGCGTGATTTAGAAGGCCTTCGGGTTGTAAAAATCTTTTGTATAGGAAGAAAATGACAGTACTATACGAATAAGGTCCGGCTAATTACGTGCCAGCAGCCGCGGTAATACGTAAGGACCGAGCGTTGTCCGGAATCATTGGGCGTAAAGGGTACGTAGGCGGCTAGAAAAGTTAGAAGTCAAAGGCTATAGCTCAACTATAGTAAGCTTCTAAAACTATTTAGCTTGAGAGATGGAAGGGAAAGTGGAATTCCTAGTGTAGCGGTGGAATGCGCAGATATTAGGAGGAATACCGGTGGCGAAGGCGACTTTCTGGCCATTTTCTGACGCTGAGGTACGAAAGCGTGGGTAGCAAACAGGATTAGATACCCTGGTAGTCCACGCCGTAAACGATGAGTGTTAGGTGTCTGGAGTCAAATCTGGGTGCCGCAGCAAACGCATTAAACACTCCGCCTGGGGAGTACGCACGCAAGTGTGAAACTCAAAGGAATTGACGGGGACCCGCACAAGCAGCGGAGCATGTGGTTTAATTCGACGCAACGCGAAGAACCTTACCAAGTCTTGACATATTTTAGAAGCAATTAGAGATAATTGCCTATATCTTCGGATAACTAAAATACAGGTGGTGCATGGTTGTCGTCAGCTCGTGTCGTGAGATGTTGGGTTAAGTCCCATAACGAGCGCAACCCCTATTGCTAGTTACCATCATTAAGTTGGGGACTCTAGTAATACTGCCGGTGACAAACCGGAGGAAGGTGGGGATGACGTCAAATCATCATGCCCTTTATGACTTGGGCTACACACGTGCTACAATGGCAGGTACACAGGGAAGCAAGACTGTGAAGTTAAGCAAAACTCAAAAAGCCTGTCCCAGTTCGGATTGCACTCTGCAACTCGAGTGCATGAAGTTGGAGTTGCTAGTAATCGCAGATCAGAATGCTGCGGTGAATGCGTTCCCGGGTCTTGTACACACCGCCCGTCACACCATGGAAGTTGGCAATACCCGAAGCCTGTGAGCGAACCCTTTGGGGCGCAGCAGTCGAAGGTAGGGTCAGTAACTGGGGTGAAGTCGTAACAAGGTAGCCGTATCGGAAGGTGCGGCTGGATCACCTCCTTTCTAAGAGAACACCAATGGGGGTACGCTCCCATTGGTAGAGAATGATACGTTATTCTCTGACTATTAGAAACACTAAGTTACTCAAATTAAGTTATTACTATTTATAAAAAAACGAACCATAAAAACTAAATAGCAAACAATATTTCCAGTCAAGAAGAAAAGGGCTTAAGGTGAATGCCTTGGCACATGAAGACTAAGAAGGACGTAAGTGAACGAAAACTAGGGAAAGCTCACAAAAAGCATCGACCCCTAGGTATCCGAATGGGGAAACCCGTCTGTGGAAGACACAGACATCATAAAGTGAATACATAGCTTTATGAAGTAAGACCCTGCGAACTGAAACATCTAAGTAGCAGGAGGAAAAGAAAGAAAACTCGATTTTCCAAGTAGCGGCGAGCGAAAAGAAAACAGCCCAACCCAGTAAGAAATATATATTCTAGTAGAATCATTTGGGAAAATGAACCAAAGAAAGTGAAAGTCTTGTAAACAAAAGAAAATATATTGTGGGGGCAAGTAGCAGTGAACACGAGAAATTTGCTGTGAAGATAGGGGGACCATCCCCTAAGGCTAAATACTAACATGTGACCGATAGCGAACAAGTACCGTGAGGGAAAGGTGAAAAGAACCCCGAAAGGGGAGTGAAACAGAACCTGAAACCTTAAGCCTACAAGCAGACAGAGGGCAAAAGCCTGATGTCGTACCTTTTGTAGAATGGGCCAGCGAGTTATCATATATAGCAAGGTTAAATCTTTAAGAGATGAAGCCAAAGCGAAAGCGAGTCTTAATAGGGCGAAAGTTAGATATGATAGACCCGAAACCGGGTGATCTATCCATGGTCAGAGTGAAGGTGAAGTAAAATTCACTGGAGGCTCGAACCGGGTGCGGTTTAAAACGCATCGGATGAACTGTGGATAGGGGCGAAAAACCAAACGAACCCGGAGATAGCTGGTTCTCCTCGAAATAGCTTTAGGGCTAGCCTATGATTAAAGATTTAAGGAGGTAGAGCACTGACTGGCCTAGGGCGGCTAACCGTACCAAAGCCTATCAAACTCCGAATGCCAAAAAATCAGATCATGGAGTCAGACTTAGAGGGATAAGCTCCTAAGTCGAAAGGGAAAGAGCCCAGACCGACAGCTAAGGTCCCAAAATCTGGATTAAGTGGAAAAGGATGTGAACCTACTAAGACAACCAGGACGTTGGCTTAGAAGCAGCCATACATTTAAAGAATGCGTAATAGCTCACTGGTCAAGTGGGTTTGCGCCGAAAATAAACGGGGCTAAAATTCAGTACCGAAGCTTCGGATTGATAGAGGATTTAAATGCTTGACCTAACTTGATTTATGAAATAAATCAAAAGTAGGTCAGCCGCAGGCTTTCCCAAGAGAGCAAAGCTCGATTGGCAAGAAAGCTACGCGCAAACAAAGGTAAAACTTAGACGGAAATATTGAACAATACAATCAAGATAAACGAGTTATAAACGAAAATTATTTACGCAAATATCACAAGTAAATGGTAAGTTGTATATAACTACGATATCACCGAATGAACAGTCATAAAACAAAAAGTTTAAGATGACAACTGGTTAAAATATCGTCAAAGTATTTACCCAAGCATTTAAATACTCTATCAGTGGTAGAGGAGCATTGTATTAGGGAAGAAGCCTAAGCGAAAGCAAGTGTGGACTTAATACAAGAGAGAATGCTGGCATGAGTAGCGATAAGGAGTGTGAGAATCACTCCCGTCGAAACCCTAAGGACTCCTGAGCAAGGCTCGTCCCCTCAGGGAAAGTCGGGACCTAAGGCAAGGCCTAAAGGCGTAGCCGATGGATAACAGGTTTATATTCCTGTACCGCTTAAAGTCGCAATAAGAGACGTGATGACGCAAGAGGATAAACTATCTGCCCGATGGAAGGCAGTCTAAGCACAAAGGCCGATTAGTAGGCAAATCCGCTAATCATAAAGCTGATGTGTGATAGGTATCGAAAACATGAGTAGAGAAGTAGTCGATTTCAAATTGCCAAGAAAAGTCACTATCAAGACAAAAGCGCCCGTACCAAAACCGACACAGGTAGGGAGGTAGAGAATACCAAGACGCGCGGAAGAACCTTTGTTAAGGAACTCGGCAAAATGTCCCCGTAACTTCGGGAGAAGGGGAGCCAGAGCGATCTGGCCACAGAAACCAGGCCCAAGCGACTGTTTACCAAAAACACAAGTTTCTGCAAAATCGAAAGATGAAGTATAGGAGCTGACACCTGCCCGGTGCTGGAAGGTTAAGGGGAAGGCTTAGCATAAGCGAAGGCTAGAACTTAAGCCCCAGTAAACGGCGGCCGTAACTATAACGGTCCTAAGGTAGCGAAATTCCTTGTCGGGTAAGTTCCGACCCGCACGAAAGGTGTAACGATTTGGGCACTGTCTCAACAAAGGATCCGGTGAAATTGTAGTAGTCGTGAAGATGCGACTTACCCACGCTAGGACGGAAAGACCCCGTGGAGCTTTACTGTAGGCTGATATTGGATTTTGAGATTAGACGTACAGGATAGTTGGGAGACAAAGAAACTTGCACGCCAGTGTAGGTTGAGTCAACCTTGGGATACCAACCCTCTAATATCAAAATTCTAACATTGACCCCTAATCGGGGCAAAGGACATTGTCAGTCGGGCAGTTTGACTGGGGCGGTCGCCTCCCAAAAAGTAACGGAGGCGTTCAAAGGTTCGCTCAGAATGGACGGAAACCATTCGAAGAGTACAAAGGCAAAAGCGAGCTTAACTGCGAGAGATACATCTCAAGCAGAGTAGAAATACGGACTTAGTGATCCGGTGGCACCGCATGGAAGGGCCATCGCTCAACGGATAAAAGCTACCCCGGGGATAACAGGCTTATCTCCCCCAAGAGTCCACATCGACGGGGAGGTTTGGCACCTCGATGTCGGCTCGTCTCATCCTGGGGCTGAAGTAGGTCCCAAGGGTTGGGCTGTTCGCCCATTAAAGAGGCACGCGAGCTGGGTTCAGAACGTCGTGAGACAGTTCGGTCCCTATCCAGCGTGGGCGTAAGAAATTTGAGAGGACCTGTCCTTAGTACGAGAGGACCGGGATGGACATACCACTGGTGTACCAGTTGTTCCGCCAGGAGCATAGCTGGGTAGCTAAGTATGGCACTGATAAGTACTGAAAGCATCTAAGTACGAAGCAACCCTCAAGATAAGATTTCTAAGAGTACGTAAAGAAAATACGTTTGATAGGTCCAAGGTGTAAGTGCAGTAATGTATTAAGCTAATGGATACTAAACTTTAAATCTTGACTGGAAATATTGTCTGCTATTAAAAGGTTCATAAATTAAATATATGGTGATTATGGCATGAGGGATACACCTGTTCCCATACCGAACACAGAAGTTAAGCCTCATTACGCTGATGGTACTCGGAGGGCAACCTCCCGGTAGAGTAGGAAATCGCCAAATAATTAAGGCTTAGTCGTTTGACTGAGTCTTTTTTAGTATATAAGGATATACCTAAAGCTCTGATGGTAATGAATCTTAGCTGTTCTCATTCGCTAGAACTGAGCCTTTTAATAGAGTGAGAAATTGTCAAATAATTACGAAATAGTTGCTTGAATAGTTCTTTTTTATTTACGGATTACATCTTTATATTAGCTCGTCCGGATAGTGAAGGAAAATTTGCATTCCACATTATGGAACTCAAGTAGTGGATTAACGAGAAAGAAAATCCATCCTGATGATTGAGGATGGAAGGGCTTAATTATTTATAATAATCTGATTTGCTGATAGTTGCTGAACTATTAGAATTTATTCGTCTTCGTAATTTTTATAATTAATCACTACTATTTTGATTTTTTATAAACACAAATATCTTAATCAAACAAAAAAAGAATCCTTAGAAACAATGTACATAATATCTTCTTTGCTTCTAGAATTCCTATGTTTTTATAGCTTATTCATTATCTTTTAACTTTGTACCACAATTCCTGCAGAATATTTCATCTTTTCCTACTGCTTTATTACAAGATGGACATAGAAATTCTTGTTTCTGAACCTCTCTTACTTTTGCTCCACATTTTATACAATAAGTAGAGTTTATAGGAATTTCAGATCCACGATTATCACACACTATTACATTTCTAAGGCTATTTATTTCTTCTTTTAGTTTGTCGATTCTTGATAGGCTGTTATTAACTTGCAAAATTCTATCATGTTCTTCAGCGTTGATGTCATTTTTGTGAGCTTCGTAATATGATTTTCCAATAAAATAAAATAATTGATTTATTTTAACTTCTTCTTTTTCTATTTCGTAGAGTATAATTATGCTAATAGATAAAATTTATTTTATTAAAAAGCCCATAAAGTTTAATTGAGATAGCTTTTATGGGCTGGGTTACTTATTTAAATCATTTATTTAAATTTTATATTTTTATTCGTAAATTGTAATTTCTGTTATTAGGCCATCTTTTACTTCTATATTTATAGCATAGCCTAAATCTTTAACTTCATCATAGTGTTTAAGAAATTCATCTTCATCATAGAATTGTGGATTTACAGAGCCACCTTGAACATTATACACAGTATTATTACTTACAGTAAAAAAGTGAGTTTGGTTTTCAAGCATTTTATCTACATTTGTAGAATCAGGATCTTTGTTATAATCCAAAGTTCCCTTTACTTCTAAGACATCTGCATATTTATTGATTTCATAGATTGATGGACTTTCAAATTCTTTATCTCTTTTACCTGCATTTTTAGAAAGTAATTGAGCAAAGTAAGAACCATCTTCTTTTTTTAAGTAATTTTCATCAGAAGTTGGTGAATTTTTAGTTTCCTTATTAACTACTTGGTTGACATTCTGTTTATTACTATTTTCACCAGCAGCATTTACCTTGCTCATATTAGATCCATATACTAGACTTGTTGATAAAGCAGTTACTAATAGTAATTTATTTAATTTTTTGTAATTCATTTTCTCCTCCTAATTATATTCATCATTGTCGTATAATCTAGATATTTAGACTAGATGAATTAGTTTTAGAATAATCTAAACTTCAAATTATATGTTTAACTTTTAATATTTGAAGTAAGTACTTAACTTCAACAAATATTATACCCGCATAATTTATCACGTCCACATTGTTAGATAAATAAATATCTAATAAGATACATGCGAATAGATACTTTGTTAATAACGTTATATAGAAATAAATTTTAATTGGAAACTATTAATATTATATAAAGATATGCTAAGAGATAAAATAAAACTATTACTAAATATTTATAAACTATTTTTATAATTGAGAAAAATGTAAGATCATTGAAAACTTGACTAGTACAGTGTCTTTAATTAAAATAAACCAACTAGGTACAATAGATAATCTAATTACATTTTACGCTTAACGTAATGGAATATAAAATTTAATTAGCTAATTTACTTAAGAATATCTACATAACTAACTATATTATTTTATTTATCATCACTATTTACTTTACTTATAGTTATTATTGATTTTCATGATACTTCTTTATAAAAAAAGTCCAATAGGGCTTTTATGCTAACTCTTTAAATGATATAATTATTATGTTATAGAATTATTGGGATATAGCCAAGCTGGTAAGGCACCAGATTCTGACTCTGGAGAGCGTAGGTTCGAGTCCTACTATCCCAGCCATAAAAATTTTAATGTAGAATTATATTATTATTTAAATAATATAGTAATTTTAAATTGTTAATAATCAAGAGAATAGGGAGTGTTGACTAAAAAATTTTATAAAAGCCAAAGGTAAATTAATATTTGCTCAATAGTATTTAGCTTTGTAAATAGAAATATTTATATAAAAGTTTGTATTGATGAAAAGGAACTGCCATGTAACTATAAAAACTTGTATTTTGTAATTTATCAATATTTTCAAATTAGATAATATTACTAAATATAATAGTAAAAGCTATTACAAATAATTACACAGCAGTTCCTTAAAGTAAATTTTAATTAAGGAATAATATAAGTATTATTCTGTAATCTCATCTATTAATTGTTCATTGGTAGTTTGTGGGGATACTACTGTTGGAAACCAGCTTTCTTTATTTAGTATTTCATCTAAATCATTTCCATATCTGAAGTGGAAATGTAGTAAATCTTCATTAGGATCTATTTTCATCAAAGTCAGATATTTATATGGAGCATCTTCATTTGTAGCTTCAAATATATTCCAAGTTATTTTATGCTCTCCTAGCATCTGTTCCTCTGTTTTAGAAAATTTATAAGTACCTTCTCCTATAGTTTTTCCATCTTTTTTTGGAAAGTTATCCAAGAAAGTTACTTTGTCAGCATCTATAATAAGACCAGCAAAATCTGCTTTTCTTTTTGCCAGATAATCTTCTTTTGCTTTATCTTCATCAATTTCTTCATTTTTTGCTAGAGTAGAATAAGCTGATTGAATCTCAGGATCTTCTAGATATTCATACATACTATTCCAATCTCCTTGCCAATCAGATAAACTTACACTAGATTTTGCATCTTTATTATTTTCTCCATCTTTTGTGACGTTTTCTTCATTGTTATTAGAAGCATCATCTTTTTTTTCTGTATCACTAGTTGCAGCACTAGTTGCAGCGGGAGTATTTTTAGTTTCTTCTACTTTTTGAGTGGAATCATTTGTAGATTTATTATCTTTAGCTTCGTCTTTGCTGCAAGCACTAAATATTAATCCAAATGATAAAATGCTGACAATTGCTAATTTATTTTTATTTTTCATATAAACTCCTCTTTTTAAAAATATTATTTTAGCTTTTTATAAAATAATATTAACATTAAATTGATATATAGTCAATAATGATATTCATTATCAAATATTTAAACTATTTTTGAAAAATTTGACGCTCGTAGTAGTAGCACTATTAATAGTGTGTGCAAGTTAGCTAATTGTTCAGCTGGTAAAGGTCTAGAAAATTTTAATGCCATTTGATCTATTGGTATAAATAGTGATAATAGAATAAAAATAATAGTTCCAACAATATTAAAAAGTACATGGCGAGAGCTGCTCTCTTAGCATTTTTGGAAGCTCCAAGTGATGACAAAACTGATGTTATGTAAGCTTCGATATTAAAACCAAATACTATATACATAAATGATTTGAATGATAGCTAAAGCTTGTAATATACCCAAAGAAGCAGATAATGACGTATGATAGCGGTTTTATAATAGCACCAGCTAATACACCTAGAATAGGATTTTGAATTTGGTCATCAAAGTTATAAATCTTGGATAATCTTTTAAAGCTTCCATGATCTTGCTCATAAATTCTATGCTTATAAATAAGAAGCCTAGATCCCATTATTGTTCTACCTGGAAAATTCTTTTCTTTTTTAGAAAATGCGTTCAAAGTAAATCCTATAAAAGCAATTATTGAAGCTAGTTGAGGTATATTTAACTCTACAAGCTGACCTGTAATAGTTGTACCTATATTTGCTACCATTATTATTCCTACTGCTGGATAGATATTCATAAAACCTGCATTAACAAAACCAACTACCATAACTGTAGTAGCGGATGATGATTGTATAATTGCAGTTACAAAAGTTCCTACTAATATGACCTTAAAAAATTGGAAGTCATTTTTTATATTACAATTCTAAGCCTATCACCTGCGACAACTTCAATACCATCATCAATTCCATTCCATATAAGAAAAGAGCAAGGCATCCCAGAAACTCGATAAAATAGTTAATTGACATATACCCTCCATTATCATTCATTAATTTATCTTTTATTGATTATTTAAGATTTATCACAAATATTGAAGCTAAAATTTGATTTATAGATATTAAGAACTTTGACTATTAATTCAGGTGAAAATAAAAAATTAGCCATGTGAAAAATAGTTCATAAATAACATCTTATCTTAAATTCTTTATTATTTTTTCTTATTGATCTAGATACATACTAATAAAGTGTATATAATTTAAATAAAATTTGATTAAAGAACTCTCAAAGTTTATAAGAAAACGACTTCCAGTATTGACATTTGCGGGCTCTAGTGCTAACCTATAGTTAGGTAAAGATATATAAAAAATTTTATTAACAATTCTAAAGTTTAATTGGATTAGATTATAATAAAGTAAATAATGGTCTTAAAAATTTAGTTATTTTAATAAATAGATTAGATTTTTATTTACAACATATTATAAATAACCCATAATGTATATCTTTAATTCTATTTATAAAGTCTATAATTATATTAAAATCTATAGAAATGGCACAGGTACATCAAAAGGAGGGATAATGAAGAAAAAATATCGTGTTCTCTCATTGCTAAGTGTAATCACATTCTTATCTACATCTTTTGCTTTTGATTTTTATAGCAATTCATATGCTATGCAAGAAGTTGAAAGTGTAAATAATGATGATTTATCCTATCTTTATCAGATAAATGAAGATTACGAACTAAACTTAAGCGATGAGGAATTAAGACAAGAGTCAGATTCTTTGCAAGGAGCTAGAATTGAAGGAAATAAAGCTTATGAAATTCCTTTAATGCAGCAAGCTCAACTAGATTTGGCAGAACTAAGCGAAGACAGAGCTATTAATTTACCATCGGGTATAAATACTACTAATCCACAGCAATTCTTTTATATAGGTTCTATTGGAGTTAGAATTCAACTTTTAAGGAAAGTCAACCATTTTATAAATCAAATGACTACTGAGTATATTTATAAGATTCAAGAAGCACATAATCTTGCTGCACAAGTATGTTTTGAAGCAGTAATGGTTGCTATAAATCCATTTAATGGAAGAAAAGATGTTCTTGCGGCTATAGAAAAGCTAGATAATAATATTGAAAAGATCAAAAATATAAGAGATATGACTTCTGGAGACTTAGCTACACCATATGTAAAAAAATTAATGTATAAAAATATTAGAGAAGCTAGGAAATCTCAAAATAAATTTTTTGACCAAGATAATTATGGAACTCGTGGTAAGGAAGAATATATCCAAAGTATTTATAGAAATGAAGTAAATGATATAAATAAACAGGTTGGACAAAAAATCACTTTTGGACAATTGTTAGAACTTGATGCAAGGTTAAAATCTGCATCTTCATCAGCACTTTTATCTAACGAAGTTATTGCAAATCCAAAATGGCTTAATGATACAGTTACTAAAGAAGTTAATAACCAAAATAAAATAAAGGCACAGTATAGAAATCAAATCAGCAAAGAAGACTTTGATACTTGGCAAAATCTTGTAAAAAAAGTAATTGATAGAAAAGTGGAAAAAAATCCTAGATATGACAAGATCACAGAATCAATATATGATTTATGGGACTTCAATGCTGAGTTAATAAATAAATATCCACAAGTTTTTTCTGGGGAAGTATTTGGAGATTTCAATCTAGAAAGACCATCTTCATATATAGAACCATATCAAGTGGCAGGTATAAAATGGATAGTACAACCAACCTTTGATAAAATTCCTGCTGGTATGCAAGCCTCTGGCTCAAGCATAATAATAGGGTTTGGAGGGCAAAAGGCTCAATACGGAGATTACAAAAGTTATATAACAAACAGAAGCACTTTAAGAGATGAAGTAGTTACAACAAATATGGATGGTAAAAATCCAGAATTAATATATCCTGATTTTACTGACCCAAGCAAATAAATAAAAATGTATATTTAAAATTTTTAAGGAGAATAGTATGAAAAAAAACAAAGTTTTTTCATTAGCAATTGCATTTCTAATGTTATTTAACATAGCAGCTCCTGCTATAGCAAGTGCTGATAGCGAAGAAAGCTATGAATCTAATTCATTAATGGAAGAATACCAAAACAAATTACCTCAATTATCTGAATCTAAAATGCTAGAAGGAGCTACAGTACTAGAAGAAAACAAAGTTAAAGACGTTCCTTTAATGAAAGCATATCAAGAAGATTTACAAACTTTAGCTGAAGATAGAGCTTTTGATCTACCACCAGCTGCACAAAAATATAATCCAGATACTATCTATGATCTAGATTCTATAGCACCTAGAATTAAATTATTAGGACTTACAGGAATATTTATACACAGATGTTCAACTGAACTTATATATAAGGTTCAAGCAGCTCATAGTAAGGCAGCAGGAGAAGTTGCTATAGCTATAATCACAGCTTTAAATCCATTTGCTTCAGTTGATGATATAGAAGCAGCTAGTGAAAGAATCTCAACTGCTATGGATGAGTTAGTACAAATGCCTGATTTAACAGCTGATGATTTTGCAACAATTTATCTTAAGAAAGTATTTAACAAAGACGTAAGAGAAGCTAGAAAATTATTAAATAATTATTATAGAGATGATTTATCTGAAGTTGGAGTTAAAGGTAAGAGAGAATTTGTAAGAAGTTCCCTTTCTAAAGAAATTAACGATGTATACAAAAAAGGTAATAGTCAAATTCAAGTTAAAAATTTAATTGAACTTGATGCAAGACTAAAATCAGCTTGTCAATCAGCTTTACTTGAAAGAGATGTTTATGCAAGTCCAAAATGGCTAAGTGGAACAATTGATAAAGAAATTAGAGATATTAGAAATATCAAAAATAAAACAAGTAGATATCTAACAGCAGATGAGAGAAATGCATTTGAAAATGAATTAAGAAAAGCTAATGATGTAAGAAGAGCAAAAGACGTTTCTTACTCTAGAGCTGCTGAAGGTGTTTATATTTTAAGAGATTATGTAAACGAATTAAGAGCTAAACATCCACAAGAATTTGAATCTGTCCTAGCATTAAGAGAAGGCGAAGCAATTTCTTGGAGAGAATTCAATGTTCAATCTGAAATGCCAGATCCTGCAAGAATATCTAAAATCATTTGGTTAAACAGCCCATCATTTGATTTCCTACCAGATGGATTTAAACCAAGTGACAATGAAGAAATAATTGTTGGTTATGGTAATGAAGAAAATAAACTTCAATATGGTTCTTATGAAACATATACTTATAATAGAGATAGATTAAGAGCTTCTGAAGAGGTCGTAGCACCAGACTTTGGTGATGAAGAAGATACCGATAACTCAACAGTAAGTGGTGGCTATTTAATATTTAACTTTAATTAATCTTTACGGAGCATTTTGCTTTTCAATAAGAGGGCTTATGCCCTCTTTTATATTAAGGAGGAAAAATGAGAAGAAAATTTAAAATTTTCTCAATTCTTTTAAGCTTTAGTATTATATTACAAGCTACTTATCCATCTTTTGCTGCTAATAATGACTCAAACAATACTAGTAGTGATTTAGTTGACTTTAAGGAAACTGATAAAAGTAATGTTAAAGAGAAAGAAGATATTGATCTATCAGCTAAAGGCATTGAAAATAAGGAGTTCAATGATAAATCAATAGAGAAAAATTCGTTAAAACAAGACCCCTACGACTTATATACTGACTATTCGTCAATTGATAAAAAGACCAAAAGAAAGAAGTTTCCTAGTGTATTTACTAGGAATATGGTTCTACCAGCTATAGAAACGAAATATGACCTTAGAGATGAAGGAAAGGTTACAAGTGTAAAAGATCAAGGTCCAAATGGATCTTGCTGGGCTTTTGCAACCTATGGTTCAGCAGAATCCGTTCTCATGCCGGATGAGAGAATGGACTTTTCAGAAAAACATATGAGGAATACTCACGGTTTTGATTGGGGACCAAGTGAGGGTGGTACAAGAACAGTATCATCAGCGTATCTAGCTCGTAGATCTGGACCCGTTTTAGAAAAAGATGATCCCTATGATATTTTTCAATCTAATTCTCCAGAAAATCTTCCGGTAGTAAAAGAACTTACTCATGCTATATTCATACCAGATAAGAGAGATGCTACTGATAATAATCTTTTAAAGAAGATGATTACAGAAAATGGAGGTATCTACTCAGCTGTAATGGGCGGAGACCAATATTTAAATAAAAGTACTATGGCTCATTATTATTCTGGAAATCAGGTGCCGAACCATGCTATAACTATAGTAGGATGGGATGATAATTATAGTAGAAAAAATTTCAAGACTACACCTCCTGGGGATGGAGCATGGATTTGCAAAAACTCTTGGGGAACTAATTGGGGTAATCAAGGTGGTTACTATTATGTATCCTATTATGATAAGAATATAGGAACTCAAAACTCTCAGTATATATTAAAAGATATAAACGAGAATGAAAAAATTTGGCAGTATGATAAGTTAGGTATGACTAGTCAAGTAGGACTTGGTGAAGAATCTTACTATGCCAATGTATTTGGTCCTGTAAAAGAAGACACTTATCTTAGAAATGTTGGTTTATGGACATCCGCAAATAATGCAGAGTATGAAGTATTTGTAAATACAAATATTGAAAACAATGCTGGTCTTTCTGATAAGACAAGTATTGGTGAAGGCAAGATGGAATTTGCAGGTTATGAAAAAGTAAAAGTAGAAGATACTTTCATACCAAAAGGTTCAAAATTTGCGGTAATAGTTAAAATGAAAACTCCAGGATATAAATATCCCATACCAATAGAACGTCCCATAAAAGGATTTTCATCTAAAGTTACAGCGGAGCCAGGTCAATCTTTTGTAAGTAAAGAAGGCGAAAAGTGGACTGATCTAACAGATCAAATAGCAAACGCTAATGTATCATTGAAGGCCTTTACAGTGGGCGCTGATTATATTGACCAAAATGATGAGCAAAGCAAGAAAATTACTAGCATAAACTTTAAACAAAAAGAAAAATTAATGAAAATCGGAGAAGAAGCTACTCTTTCGGTAGATATAAAACCTTCTGATATAAAATCATCTGATTTAAGATGGGAAAGCTCTGATAGAACAGTTTGTGAAGTAGATAAAGAAGGCAAGATAAGAGCTATTGGTTATGGTGAATGTGTCATAACAGCAAAGGCTAAGAACTCCTCAAAAGTCTTTGATACCATGAGGGTTAAAGTAGATGAATCTAATGCTGAGTTTAAAGCAAATATAAATGCGGATAGACAAAATTATCTGCAAGGAGAACAAGTAGGCATAAATATAGGCCTAAGAGATCAAGATAATAATCAGATAGTAAATAAAGATATAGTTTGTGAAATTGTAACAAGCCATAATCAAGAGTTCAAATACGATCTAAAAACTAACCTTACAGGTGAAGCAAACTTTAATGTAAGGCTCGATAATAATGCAGCTATAGGTAAATATAGAATCAACATCTACTATAAGAATAAGCTAATTGGGATAAATACTTTTAATGTAGAAAGTAAAGACTTTGCTCCTACAGTAGAAAACCCACTATTTGTTACAAATACTTTAGATAAAGATAAGATTAGACCAAATGATTCGATAAAACTCACTTCTCATGTAGAGGATAAATATGGTCAAATTAAAAGATATGCGAAGGTAGAATTAACCTTAACTACACCAGAAGATAAACAGATAAAGAAAAGTCTATACACTAATAAAGACGGTGATGCTATCTTTGATTTAGGATCCGACATATTTAATCAAGAGGGGAATTATAAGCTAAAAGTAGATTCAAGTTTAAGCGGTTTTGATAGCTTTAGTGAAAACTTAAATGTATTAGTTGATAGAAATACAGCCGAAATGGCAAAACTTGATTTTGACATTACTATGGAAAAAGATGAGATTATGGCAGGTAAAGAAAGCGCTGATATGAACTTTACAGTAAGTCATGAAGGAAAGCCTATATCAGATGCAAATATTAGACTTACCATAACTGATCCAAATCAAAAGTCTTATGAATTAGATTTAAAGACTGATCAAAATGGTAAAGCAGTATTCTCTATGGATATAACTAGCCAAAATGCAACTGGTATGTATAAGATAGATGCTACAGCTTATAAGGATGGCTACTATGATATAGAAAAATCATCTAATTTCTTTGTTAAAAGAGAAGGTAAATATCTAAATATATCATTTGATTCTGCTAAAAAAGATTATAAATTAAATGAGTCTGCTTATATAAAAGTTCAAGTAAGAGATGAAAACAATAATCCAAAGAGAAATGCTTCAGTTGAATTAAGCATAATAGATCCTAATCAAAAAGAAACTAAGATGAGAAAAGTTTCTGATTACAATGGTTATGTATTTATCTATATGACCCCAAAAGCGTATACTTCAGCTGGGGAATATGCTATTAGCGCCTATGCAACAGCTTATAACTATCCATCAGCACGAGCTAATTATAAGGTGAGATTTGGAGAAGAAAATCCAGACTATAAAGACTTAGGCGTAGAAGCTAAAAATAAAAAAGATAAATATTTTGTAGACGAAAAGCCAGAAATTTACATGACATCTGTAGATGAATTTGGTAACTCTGTAAATAATGCAGATATCAATGTGTCTATCAAATCACCAGATAATAAGGTGATTGTAGATAGGATAAAAACGGACGATAAAGGAAAAGCTACATGGTCTTATAAACTAGCAATGGTTCCAGGAAAATATGAAGTAAGCTTTAAGGCAGATAAATCTAACTACAAATCTACTAGCAAAACTGTAAGCTTCTTGGTAGAGGAAAGACCAAAGCTTACAAAGATGGATGCAAAAGTATCTACCGATAAGAAAGTTTATGAAGTATTAGGAAAAACAAAAGTAAACTTAGATCTTGTAGATGAAAAAGGTAAAAAAGTTTCTGATGCAAATGTAAAGGCAATACTAAGCACAAGAGAGGAAAAGAAGGAGCTTAAATCAAAAACAGATAAAGAGGGACATACATCTTTTGATATTGATTTAGATAAAGAAGGCAAATATGTTCTTAACTTTGATATAAGTAAAGACACTTACGAAAATAAATCTTTAAGAGATGTAATTTTTGTAACTAATAAGCCTATAGCAAAAACAGGTGAAACATATATAGGAAAGATAAAGGCAGATCAAGTTGATACTTATATTGCAAATAATAAGCCGTTTATCCTAGATATTAGACCAAAATCAGCATATGATAGAGCTCATATAAAAGGCTCATTTAATCTTGATTACAATGACAGCGACTTTAATCTATTCTTAGATAATTTAAGTAAGGATTCAAGCCTATTTGTAGTGAGCAATCTAATAGATACAGATAATATTATAAAAGAGTTAAAAGAAAAAGGATTCAAATCAGTACGCCTTATAGAAGAAGGTATGGAAGAATATATAAAGATATCTGATTTAACCAATGACTCTTATAATAAGAATCTAGATTTAACGATAAACAGAGATAAGGAAACTTATAATCCTAAAAATGATATTACATTTAAGCTAAGAAGTACAGATACAAATAACAATTATATTGCAAACGCAAATGTAAGTTATAAAGTTTTAGATCTAGCAAATACTATCCTTGATAGTGGAGAAATTAAAACAAATAATATAGGCGAAGCTAACCTTAAACTTAAACTTGCTGATAATACTTATCCAGGCAAGTATAAAATACTTGCTAAAGTAAGTAAAGATGGATATAAAGACTATAATTCTATAGCAATTTTTAATATAGCAAGCAAGGAAAATGCTGATAACTTTAAGGATTATGATTCAGCTAAAAAAGCTCAATACTTTGAACATCTTACAGGAGATACATCTAATCAGAAAGTAATTAAAAATCTCTATGGAAAAAATCTATTAGCAGCACCTATCAAAAACTTGGACGGTAAAGCGGAGATGCTAGGAGATAATTTTGATTTAGATAAGATAAGTCTAATCTTATTTACAGAAGATAAAGATCCTAGTTTAGAGAAATTTGCTAAACTATCGCATGAATCTTATAACTTTATAAGAATAAGCCCTAAATCAGATTTGGCTTATTTGGAAGAAAATAAAATAAAGAGATTGATAGGTTATAGTAAAGTAGATGAAGCAAATTCTCTTAGAAATGATAGGCTGAAACTTGGTAAAACTTCCAAGATACTTGTACTAAATAAAGATGGAAGAGTAATCAATCTTTTAGATGCAAAAGACTTTGATAATATAAATGAAATTCTTGCCAAAGAAAACATTAAGGTAAATAACACTAATGTAGATCCTAATGATAAAGTGTTAGACCAATCAAAGGCAAACATCTCTGTAAGTGCTCCAAGCTCTAGAATTAAACGTAGAGATGTAGTAGAAGTAAATGTTGAATTAAAGGATGCTAGTAATGGTACTGCTCTTGCTAATAGGAATATAAAGTATACTTTAATGGATCCTTTTGGAAGAAGTGTATCTTATAATAGACAAACTGATAAGATGGGTAGACACATCTTTAAAATAGGAACTAACGATAAGACTAGCCTTGGTAAATATAAGATAAAAGTAGAGCTACTTGATGCTCAATATAAAAATAGCTTTAAGTTCTTTGAATACGAAGTTATAGATGCAAATACTCCAGATATGCTTCAAATGAAAGCAGATATTTCTACAGATAAGACTAAATACGATTTAGGAGATGCTATAAACTTAAGCATAGTAGCAAAAGATCTTAATAATTCCTTATTAGATAAAGCAACAGCAGAAGCTACGTTAGAAGACCCATACGGCAAGGACTTGTATTCTAAGAGCCAGACTTCAGATGCTAAGGGTAATATCAAGATAAGCTTCCCAACATCGGATGAAAATTTCTTAGGTAAGTATAAAGTCAAAATAAAAGTTAATAGAGAAGGTTTCAAGGAATACAAGAAAGACTTAGAAGTTCAACTTGGGGATAGTAGTGTCAGTCCAGATCCAAAACCAGAACCAGATCCAACTCCTGATCCTAAGCCAGAGCCTGATCCATCTGATGATGATAAGCAGAAGCCAGAAAATCCTATAGAAGTAGAAGTTAAAGATCAAAATACTCCATTATCATTTGAGGGTGCATATGCACTAGGTTTCTTTGATACAACAGATAAGCTAACTATGGTAAATTTAAAAGCTAGATATGGTAAAAACTTTAATAATCTAGTCTTATATGATAAAAATAGAAAAGCTGTTAAAATTGGAGATATAATTGATAATAAACGTCCAACAATATTCTTAATGGGTGACAGAGTAGATAGCAATTCTATGAAGATGTTTGAAAATTCATCTAAGATAGATGCAAAAGCCTTTAACTTTGTAAATGTAGTTACAAATGGAAGTGTTACTGACTTAGAAAAAATTAGCAAAGAAAAACTTTACAAAGATTCATTCTACAGAGGTAATTCTCTAAATGGACAATTTAGATCAAACAAAAATCAAGTCGTAGTTTTAGATAAAAATGGATCAGTTATAAATGTATTCCCATATAAATCTAATTACGAAGTACTTAGAAGATTTAATATGTCAAATGGCTACTATGCTGATAATGACAATTATAAACCTTTAAGTCTTGACAAATTTGAAAATAATTATCCTATATCTTTTGATCAAAGAAAAGAAAGAGGAGATTATAAAGGCATGTCAGATGAGGAGATGAGATTTAATAATCTTTACTCTAGAGATTTATCTAATGCAAAATTGATAAAATCTAATAATAGCAGAGTGGAACTTAATGATATAGCTAAAAAAGATGTCAAAATTCTCCTTATAGGAGATTATAGAAAAGATGAAACTATAAAGATGTGGGATGATGCTCAATATATATCTGATGGCGACTATGATTTAGTTAATGTATCTTATCTTGGTAGTCAAACTGCTATAAATGCTGAGAAAGAAAGATTTAAATCCCTTTGGGATGTCAAAAGGGATATCTATGTATCAGGAGCATATAATATATTATTTAATGTAAATAAGCCTACAGTTGTAGCTATAGATAAAAATCAAAGATTCCTGTTTAGCAAAGAATATAAGTCTAACGAAGATATAAAATATGTAATAGATAGAACTCTTAATACTAGTGCATCTGACCAGACTATAACAGATTCTTATAAAGAAATAGGAGATTATGATGTATTAGGTGATATTCCTAAAAAAGAAGAAGATCCAGAGAAGATTCATCCGATGTCATTTGCTCAAAGAAGTGAAAGAGGGGACTATAGAATCTTTGAACCTAACGAAAAAGATGTAAATAAAAAATATTACGGCAAGGATATGAACTTATACCTAATGAATAATATGAATCAAGAAGATATTTACATCAAAGATTTCTTAGATAAAAAAGTAAATGTAATGTTAGTTGGTTCTCCTAACGATAAAAAATCAAGGATTATGTGGGAAAATTCGGCATATCTAAATAGAGATAATATAAACTTAGTTAAGATTTCAAACTATAAAGGCATTGAAGACTTAAATTATATGTTTACATCTTACGATATGAATGATGTAGGCGATAATTTCTATTATGGTGGTGCAAAGTTTGACTTTGATAAGGAAGTTTCATCTCCTTATATAGTAGTAACAGATGAAAATGGTAAATTATTATTTGTTAAAAAATATATGACAAATGAAGATATAGAGAGCTTAGTTAATAGAGCATTAAGGACTAAGTATTCAGCTGAGGATGGAGGAGATGATTTCCCTCCAATAGGAAGCGAAAAAATTTCAAAAGATAATAAAGATCATGAGCCACAATATATCGAACATGTAAGTTCGGAAGAATTAGCAGCAAGTTTTCCTTTGACATATGCTCAAAGAGAAGCTAGAGGGGACTATGGACAACTTACAGAAGAAGAGAAAAAGCAAAATCAAAGATTTTATGGTAGAGATATAAAGAATATAAATCTTTTGCGAAATGATAATACTTACATGAGAGTTTCAAATATAGGTGAAGGTGGACTAACGCTATATCTATTAGGAAACTATAAAGAAGAAAGTTCTTTTGAAATGTGGAATAATACCCATCAATATACAAGTGAGGATTTTTCTATAAAACTTCTAAATTATGCTGGAAGTACTAAGCTTTTAAATGATGCTGTAGCAAGTCATAATTTAGAACTAGGAGAAATTTTTACAAATGGGTCTGCTTTAGCATATCTTAATAATAGAGTAAATAACACTATTATAGCTGTAGATAAAGATTCCAAGGTTATATTTATAAAAAACTATAAGGATAATAATGACTTAAAATATGTCCTAGATAGATGTATTAGAACAAAATATTCAAATGATATAAAGTCAAATGACGTTCCTGATATCTATGATATAAAGCTTAACTAGTATAAAAGTTAACCCTGTGATTTACACAGGGTTAATTTTTTATAGAAATTATAAAGAGTGAATATGGATAGAAATTTATTAAAGCAATTAAAACACGATTTTGATATAAGTGAAGACTTAATTTTGAATGGAAATAATATTTTCACCTATAATCAAAGTAATAAAGAATTTATATACTATAATCAATGTAGTCTTGCTATAAATTGTGCAGGTGACAGCTTACTGGTTCGTTCTTCTAATAAAAAACTTCTAGATGAATTAGAGAAAAGCTATAAAGATTATCCTGCAGTTTGGTTTATGGAATTTGATAATATTAGAAAACTTGAAGAAATTCTTACAAAACACGATATGACTGTAAAAAATATGGGGCCTCTCATGACTACTAGTAGAGATTTTAGAAGAATAGAATCTACTTATGAATTTACTAGACTTAAGAAAAAAGATTTTATTAAATTCAAAGGTATTACTAAATTTGCCTTTGCTTTTGATGATGACGATAGGATGGCTTTAGCTTATTATGATAAGGATAAGTTAATAGCTATAGTTTCTGCAAGCTATAACTCTAAATATTTATGGGAAATAGGGGTAGAAAAATTTTCATATGACCCTATTTATAGAAATGTAGCGTCTTATTTAGTAAATAATTTGACTTTTTTAGTAAAAAAAGAAAATCCAGATGTAAGTACTATTTATACAACGCAATTTTCTCATACAAAGTCTATTAATGTAGCAATAAATGCAGGTTATCAGTTTAGCTTATCACTTATAGCAGCAGATTAAAAAAGGGGCTGTTGCAAAAGTCCTAATATAGAAAAAAGACGAGGAAACTGAAATCCTCGTCTTTTTCTGATACAATGTATTTATGAAAACCGTTAAAAATACATCATCATTAACTAATTTTACACTAGTTAATGATACTATTCAATTAAAAATGAATTTTGACACTGAAATATATGTCAGAGATGATGTTAAGTTAAGGCTTGTAAAAAATATAATTGAAAGGATGGATCTATCAGAATTAAAAAAAGTCTACTCATCATTTGGAAGAAAACCTACAGTAAACCCAGTAACAATGCTACAAATAATAATATTTTGCTACTCTGAAGGAATATTCTCATCAAGAAATATAGAAAAATCATGCAAATATGATTTGAGGATAAAATACCTTTTAGATGGAGAAAATCCACCAGATCATAGTACAATAAACAGATTTAGACAAAAAATCGTAGAACTAGCACCAAACTTGTTAAATCAAATGATTCAAATACTAATAGAAGAAAATCAAATAGACTTATCAAGCATATACATAGATGGAACAAAAATAGAAGCCTACGCCAATAGATATAGTTTCGTGTGGCGAGGAAGCATTGAAAAATGGCAAGAGAAACTAAGAGTAAAAATAATAAAGCACTTTAATTTAAATAGAGAACTAACACCATCACAGGTATTAGCAGTAGTAAGAATAGCATTCAATCAGATAAGTACAGAAAATAAAATAAACTTTGTACATGGACAAGGAAAAAGAAAACACCAACTCCAACGAGACTATGAAAAGCTTAAAGATTGGAAGAACAAACTAGAAAGCTACAGGAAACATCTAGAAATAATGGGAGAGCACAGAAACTCCTACTCAAAAACAGACCATGATGCAAGCTTCATGAGAATGAAAGAAGATCATATGAAAAATGGTCAATTAAAACCAGCCTACAACATCCAACTAGCAAGTTCCTCAGGCTTCATCATAGGAGAAAATGTATCCCACCATCCATCCGATATGTACACCTTAAAACCATTTCTAAATAAATTACTCAAAAACCACCCCGACAAACTAAACAAAATAGTAGCAGATTCAGGATATGAAAGCGAAGAAAACTATGTTTTTCTTGCAGAAAACAAGCTCTTATCATACATAAAACCATCCAACTACGAACAATTAAAAACTAGAAAGTATAAAAAAGAAGAAGAATTCAGAAATAGTCTAAGATATGATAAAACATCAGACAAATACATATCAAAAGAAGGCAAAGAATTCATAAGGTGCACTGATAGATACAGAAAAAGAAAAAGCGGATACACAACAACCAGCAAAGTATACAGATGCTTTAACTGGAACAAAGATGGTCAGAAAACCAAAGGAATCTACATAGCAGAAATCTTTCAAAAATATAGGAAAGAATCCTTAGAAAATATAAGCTCAGACCAAGGAATAGAAGAAAGAATAAATAGATCAATCCAAGCTGAAGGTGCATTTTCCAAAATAAAATCAGGACTAAACTACAACAGATTCCACCATAGAGGAAAATCAAATATAATAAGTGAAATATGCCTCTTATCAATGGCACTAAACCTAAATAAACTGGCATCCAAAATAGAAAACAAGAATTTAGAACTCATAAAATACAAAGCTTCTTAAGAAAAAAATATTAAAAATCTTAGCTGTATTAATTGAGCCTATTTTTATGAAAAATGTGGATAAATTCATTTTCATATTAAAGAAAGATACAGAATTTAATGGCTTGATACCAATATACACTAAAAAAGGTGATGAGCAGAATAGATTTATCTATTCTGCAACATCACCTTTTTATTTTTATGATGAGAATGATACTGTTTGTGCTATACCATCTTTTACTTCAACAATTAATGCAAGACCTGATTCAGTAATTCCCTTGTAATATTCATTGAACTCATCAATAGTAAAAGTTTGAGGTTCAGCCATACCACCAGTTGCTTGGAATTTAGTATTTTCATTTATTTTAAAGTTATAAGTATTGTTGTCTAGTTCTTTAGCGTTTTCATAATCCCCAGGATTTATCATATGATCCATAGATCCCTTAACAGTTAAAGATCCATCTTTCGCCTCAACTGAATAAGTATCTGCAATAGATATTTCAGCATCTCTTACACCTTGTTTGCTAGCTATAAGAGTTGAAACATATCTTCCATCTTCTGTTTCTATCTTATTATTGTCTTCTTTAGTATCAGCTGCTTTATTTTCATCAGCATCTTTTATTGCTTAATCAACAATACCATTGGATTCTTTATGATCCTCTGTGACTACTTCTGTAGAGTCTTTGCTGTTATTTATATCTGCTGTACTATTATTACACGCAGCAAGTGATACAGTAATAAGAGGTTCAAAGTATGGCACAACTTCACACCCATTTATAGGACTTTTAATATATGCAGATTGTGGCAGTAAATTAAATTACAGGGATCTGTCAGAACATAGAGAATAGAGAAAAGAAGTATAATAGTATTATTCTTTTGTATGTCAACACTATAGAATCAGAAAAGACACTTGCTGTATGCGCTATATCAAAGCAAAAACAGTTAATAAAATTCTCTTAAAATCAATCAAGGAAATAACAGACTTTGCCAAAGAAGAAAATAAATACTGTATTTTGAACAAGAAATTGAAAGCTAGCAACGGAGAAAGGTTTACACTGATAAATTACTAAAAAATGATAGAGAAATACACAGATTTAAGGTACTGACCGTACCAATGATAAATGAGTATACGGAAAATATTATAGTCCATGAAGCAACGAGAGGAAAAAGGAAAGAATCGAAAACAACAAATTGATGTGTACTTTAATTTTATAGGACATGTAAAAGTATAAAAAAATTGTTAATAAAATAATGCAATCAATACTTGCAAAAATATTAAGTATAGACGTGTAATGTAGATATAGTTATGAGGGGAAACTTTTAATTAAGAATAGAATTAGAGAACTTAGAAAAGGAAAAAAATTACACAAGAAGAACTTGTTGAAAATTTGAATATTACAAGAAAATATATAAGCTTGCTGGAAAAAGTGAAATGGAAGCATCTATAAAAGTTGGCAAATACTATAGCTAAAATTTTGGAGTATGTATTTACAAGGTGTTTGATTTAGATTGGAAAGATACATATTCTTGTAACCATTGAAAGTGAATTAATTAGTCAAGATTTTTTTTATTAAAATATATTAGAGGGGGTGTAGTTATTATGAAGTATTTTAATCCTTAGAGGTATTAAGAATGGAGACAAAATATTTGTTAATATGTAAAAACGCAATATTTAGAAAAAAATGAAAGGCGATAGGTGAGAACATGAGTAAAAAATATAATAAAATCACTAGTTTTTTATTAGCGATGATAATGATGCTATCGGGAATTTTTTGCAATTCCCATACTTCATATGCACAAGAGGTTAGCAAAGTTATTAATGTTGAAGAAAATACAGTGATAACTCTTGAAGACGGCAGAAAAGTAACTGCCGAGGAATTTTTAGATATACTTGAAAATTATTCTGGTGATATTTATAAGATAAATGACAAAGAATTGGAATCAGTATCTAAAAATATTAGTAGAAGTGAAAATGGTATAGCATTGCGTTCTGCTGGGGCAATTCCAATGAATGATGTAATGAAAATTATGGCAGGGACATGGTATATACCCGGTATTGGGGAGATAGTGGTAGCTGGTGGAGCAATTTTAATCGGAGGAGTCGCTATATATAAAGTTAGCGGATGGATGGCAGAGCAGGTGAAAAACTGGCTCACTTCAAGAGCTGTATCGAAGCAGGCTGAAAGAGCAGTAAATGGTTTAGGAGATGTAAACTCTAATAGAGCTAATCACATTCTTCAAACAAAGCATAAGTGGAGTAGTTTAGTTCCAGGTGGATCAAAGGATCCAAATAGATGGAACAAAATAAAAGAAATTATAAAAAAGGTATTAATTGATGGAAAAGAATCTAAATATGGAAGTGCATATAAAAAGACTTTAAATTATAAAGGAAAGGTTGTAGAAGTAACATTTCAAAAACTCAAAGATGGTGTTATTTCTATTTCAAATGCGTGGGTAAAATGAATACAATATTGGAAGACTATTTTTCTTTTGAAAGCAATATGTTTTTTAGCTCAAATGAGTTGATGGATAATTTGAATGAAGAATTTGTACTGGAGGGAGAGAATTATCTTAGTAAAGAAGGAATAGATACATCGAATATATATTTTAAGTTATTGGCACAATTGTATTATCTAAAAAGTGAAAATAATGTAAGTGCCTCGTTGTTAGCACATGTTAACTATATTATTGCTTATTATGTAGGGTTATTTTTACATCCGATTAATGGAGATTTTCTTGCATTAAAATATATAAATGAAGCTATTGAGTTAGAAAATGATAACAACAAAATAGAAAAATATAAAGAGCTAATTGCTATGATAAAGGAAGAAATATAATAATTGAAATAAAAGTAAACTTTAAGTAATAAAAACGGTAAATCTAATCTGAGCTGAACCCCAAAATCTGGAATATTGATTGAGGGGTTTTTCATGCAAAAATACACAAAAGAATTTAAAATTAAAATATTTATCTGGAGAAACAGGAGGTCATAGAGCACTAGCTAAAAATACGATATTCCTGAAGGTACTATTTGAGGGATGGATAGTTAAATACAATTCTGGAGGATTTGCTAACTTAACTAAAAAGAAAAATAATAAATATACTAATGAATTTAAACTATCTGTAATACAATATAGGAAAATTTATACTACTTCGCTTAGACAGACTGCTGAGTACTTCAATATTGTTAATGGATCTATGATATATAGATGGGAGAAAGCATATCAAAAAAGTGGTTTATCTGGGCTAGAAGATAATAGAGGAAGGCCTAGGAAAAACATGTCTAAAGCAGATAAGAAATTTAAGAACGAAAAGCCAATAGAAGAATCTGAAAGAGAAGAAAATAAATATCTTAAAATGCAAATACTATTCGAAAAAAAATTTCAAGCCTTGCTACTGGAAGAGGAAGCAGAAGCAAGGAAAGAACAAAGATAATACTTCATCTTCTTAAAGAACATCCTTATACAAAAGTAAGTGAATGGATAAAAGTAGCTAAATTTCCTAAATCAGTATACTATGAATGAAAGATTAAATTAGAAAATCCAATAGACAAAGATAAAGAAGTAAGAAAAGAAATAGAGACTTATATTAATGGCACAACTAGGACAGGATAGGATAAAGACAAAATTAAACGGAATATCACCTGCCGATTACAGATTACATTCCGCTTAAAATATTATTAAGTTATTCCTTGTTTAGGGGCTTAGCTCATTTTTAAGCTTTACTCTTTTTATTTTTATGATGAGAATGATACTGTTTGTGCTATACCATCTTTTACTTCAACAATTAATGCAAGACCTGATTCAGTAATTCCCTTGTAATATTCATTGAACTCATCAATAGTAAAAGTTTGAGGTTCAGCCATACCACCAGTTGCTTGGAATTTAGTATTTTCATTTATTTTAAAGTTATAAGTATTGTTATCTAGTTTTTTAGCGTTTTCATAATCCCCAGGATTTATCATATGATCCATAGATCCCTTAACAGTTAAAGATCCATCTTTTGCTTCAACTGAATAAGTATCTGCAATAGACATTTCAGCATCTCTTACACCTTGTTTGCTAGCTATAAGAGTTGAAACATATCGACCATCTTCTGTTTGATAACTCATATCTTCATTATTATTAGTTTGGTTATTATTTTGTTCAATTGTGTTAGTTTCTTGCTCTGTATCTTCAGACTTAGAGACCTTATTTTCTTTCTTTTCTTCTTTATTTACGTCTATACTAGTACTCTTTTCTTGCTCAGAGCTCTCTTTTTTCTCTGCTTCTGCTTTATTAGTATCTTCTTTTTTAATTTCCTCAACTTCATCAGAATCAGCTGCCTTATTTTCATCAGCATCTTTTATCGATTCATCAATAATATCGTTGGTATCTTTATTGTCCTCTGTGACTACTTCTGTAGAATCTGCACTGTTATTTGTATTTGCTGTACTATTATTACACGCAGCAAGAGAAACAGTAAGCATAGCTACTAGAAGTGTTTTATTTAAACTTTTGATCTGCATAAACATCCTCCTACTATATATATTTTACCATATTTTTGCTAGATTTCTGTTAATTTATTATATATAGATACCCAATTAATTTATATTATTTTAATATATGATTTGATATTGTTATATAAATTAGTAATAGACAATGAACGACTTGAAAGTATAATAGATTTATCGCATAAGAAATTCCATAAGATAATATTAGCAAAGGAAATGGAATATGAATATAAGAGAAAAACTTGAAATTTTAGCTGATGCAGCCAAGTATGATGTATCTTGCTCATCTAGTGGATCTTCTAGAAAAAATAAAAATAATGGATTAGGCAATGGGTCAATAGGTGGCATATGTCACTCTTGGTCTGAGGATGGCAGATGTATATCTTTGCTTAAGATTCTAATGACTAATTCGTGTATATATAATTGTGAGTATTGTATAAATCGTAGAGAAAATGAAAGAGTACGTGTTACTTTTAGTCCAGAAGAAGTGGTAAATTTAACAATGAACTTCTATCGTAGAAATTATATAGAAGGTTTATTTTTATCTTCTGGAGTCATCAAAAATCCTGATTATACTATGGAAAATTTAATAAGAGTAGCTGAACTTTTAAGATATAAATATAATTTTAATGGTTATATCCATATGAAAGCTATACCAGGGGCAAGTGAAGATCTTGTAAAGCGTATGGGACTTTTGGTTGATCGTATGTCTATTAATATTGAACTACCTACAAAAGAATCTCTAAAGCTTTTAGCGCCTGAAAAGAAAATAGGTGATATAGTAAGACCTATGGGCAATGTTAAAAACGAGATGATGGTCTATGGAGTAGATAGAAAAGTATTTGCGCATACTCCTAAATTCTTGCCTGCTGGTCAAACTACACAGATGATTATAGGTGCTGGTGGTGAAAGTGATCTAGATATAATAAAAACTAGTGAAAAACTGTATAATAATTATTCATTAAAAAGAGTTTATTATTCAGGATTTGTACCAGTTGTAAAGTCAAAATATACCCAAGGTATTGATAAGACCCCACTATTACGTGAACACAGGCTTTATCAGGCTGATTTTTTGATGAGAGGATATAACTTTAAAGCAAAAGATTTATTAGATAGTAAGAATTTTAATTTAGATTTATCTATTGACCCTAAAAGCAATTGGGCTATTAACAATATTGAAAAATTTCCTATTGAAATCAATAAGGCGCCTTATAGTGAGTTAATGAAAGTGCCAGGTTTTGGTAGGACTTATGCTAATCGTATTATTGAGGCTAGAAAGTTTCATAAGCTAACTTATGATAGCTTAAAAGCTATGAAAATATCAACAAAAAGAGCTAAACATTTTATTCTTGTAAATGGAATTTATAAAGGATTTAAGTTTAATGATCCTAATGATCTAAGAACTCTTATTAGTACATCTGATAATATCAACTATGAACAACTATCTATGTTTGATAGGAGCTAATAATGATTTATAACTATGATGGAAGTTTTGATGGACTACTTACAATTATATTCGTAAAATATAAGGAAATTGGTAAGTGTGAAATCAGTACACAAAGTAATCAGGTTAACTTTTTGGAAAGTGAATTTGTAGAAACTGACTTAGTGAAGGCAGAAAGAGTTATAAGTTCAATAAAGGCTAATATAGGTGAAGAATTTTTTTCTAATGTCTTTAAAGTTTTTAAGTCAAATTTTGCGAAAAGAGAAGAAGTTATTGCAATTACGATAAAATCTTGTCTTCTATATGGAAGAGTATATTTAGGATCATCCAAAAAATCAGCTGTCAAATTTAGAGAGATAGTAAAAAGTTTTAATCATGAAGTTCATTTTTATAAAGGTTTAGCCAGATTTAGAGAAATCCAAGAAGGATTTTTATTAGCAGAAATAGAACCAGATCATGATTCACTAATGCATATAACTGATCATTTTTTAAAAAGAATGCCATCAGAAAAATTTATTATTTATGATAAAAATAGAAAAAAAGCTTCTATTTGTATAAACGGGACTTACGAAGAAGTAGAAATTTTAGAAATGGATGCAATAGAAACAAATGATGAGAAAATTTTTAAAGAAGCTTGGATTGGATTCTATAATTCTATAGGTATAGATGAGAGAAAAAATCATAAGTTGATGGTAAGTAATATGCCAAAGAAGTATTGGAAGTTTCTTCCAGAGAGAAATTTTTAAAAAGTAGCTGTCATAATAGTTAGTTTATAATGAACCGTTTAGATTAAGCTCATAATTTAAATTACTAGTTCTCTTGCTACTTTACATCCATACTACCTTCGTAAGTAATCTAATGATAATCTTATTATTTTTGATAATCTGAAGTTATTTTCAGTATTTATTCAACTTCAGATTATCAATTCATATCATTGGATCAACTTTTATATTAACTGTTTATTAAAAATTTTATAAAATACTAAAGTATATCTAGAATTATCACTAGTTTCAATTTAGTCATATTAATAATGAGTATAATAAATTTTATTTATAATCATTCAAGTTGATGACTTTATCAAATTTACTATATTCTTCTTTATCAATAGTATGTTCTACTATTATAAGATTTTTTTTTATACTATAGAGAGCTTCTTTGACTATTTGTACACTATCAGTATCAAGGTTTCTTAAAGGCTCATCAAGAATAATTAAAGATGATTTTTTGTATAAAGCTCTTGCAATCAAAATTTTCTGTTTTTGACCACCTGATAGATTAGATTGGTTTTCATTGATAATAATATTGTCGTCTAGATCATCAATTTTAAGAAGAGATAATATTTTGTTATAGTATTCTTTGTCATAGTAATTAAAAAGTATTATGTTATTTTTGATAGTGTCATTTATTAAATACATATCTTGAGGTGAATATGAGATCTGTGACCAATAATTCTCTTGATTCAAATTCTTGATATTATGGTTATTATTAATCATAATTTCACCTTCATAATCTGTATGGATTTTCAAAAGAATATTAACCAATGTAGATTTTCCTGAGCCATTGGATCCTACGATTAATAATTTTTCATTTTCTTTAAACTGAAAATTTAAAGGCTTTAAATTAATTAAATTGTTTTTGTGCTTTAAAATCAAATTATGTGCCTCGATTTGTTTAATTTTAACGCTATCAATCTCATTTGTAGTTTCATCTTCAAATATAATTTGTTCTAACTTTTCTTTAACTTTTTTAGTCTTTGAAAATGTAGCCATTACCCTAGAAAATCTATATATAGGCAAGATTATGGAGTTAGCCGTAACTGTGATTGCCAATAATGATGCTATATCTAGTTTATTATTTATAATCAGAATAACACCAATTATATATATTCCAATTTGAATTAAGGTTGCTGATACTTGGTTTATAACTTCAGCGATATCTTCTCTAAAAGTTAGGTTAAAAAGATTTTCTGATATTTTTTCAGATAATATATCGAAATTATTAAGATATTTATTTTTAATTCCATACGTATTGATAATAATAATATTTTTGTTTATTTCAATAATTTTTTTAGAAAAACTTTCAATACTTTTATTTAACTCAAATTGTTGTAAAGATAAAGCTTTTATAACATATCTTTGAATTAAGAGGGTTATGCCAGATATAAGTATTAAGTATATTAATAACTCTTTACTAATATTAAAAATTAATAAAGATGATGAAATAAATGCTACTAAAAAATAAAAAATCTGAATAATACCTTGAATGTAATTATCAGTTATTGTATTTATATCAGTAGTAAATAAGTTTAAGTGCTCGGATTGCTTTTCTTTCCACTTTATAGGGTAATCAAATATAGTCTTTCTCATTATTACTTTATTTAAAGAATCCTTAGATTGAACCATAAATTTATCTAAGTATTTTTCTGAAAAGTAATTAGATAATAAATAGTAAATTAAATATAAAAGATTAATAACTAGTAGATAGCTAATATGAAACTCTCTTACACCCTTAGCCATGTCCATATCGTAAAGAATAACTTTAGATAATAAAGGTTCGTTTAAAGAGAACATCATTAAGAATACAAAACCTAAAATTGCGGATTTTCTATTATTTTTAAATAGAAATTTTAACATTTTTTAACCTACTACACTTAGAATCTATATCTTTTTCATATCCATTTATGGTCTTATTTTTATTCAAAAAACAACCTCCATTACAAAATCCAAGATAATTACAGTTATTGCAAATATAATTATCTACTTTATAATCTCTTATTATATCATATTCTTTAGAATCCCAAATTTCTTTAAATGTCTTATCAAACACATTATCTACAAATACATCATCTATTAATACACAAGCAAGTGCTCTCCCATCTGGCATTATTTCTATGTTAGATTGTGCTGCTTGACAACCACTATACAATTTTGTATAGGTATCCATATAGTAGTCTTCTTCTGAATAAATAGCTGAATAAATCATGCATCCTTCAATAGCAAAGTCAAGTTCTTTTACCGTTTCTTTATCATTTTTTATATTAAAATATAAATCAAGAGCTTTTTCCATAGACATTGGGTCTAGGTCTCTATTCTCTCCAGAGAATATTGCTAATGAATATCTATCGATATCATAATTGTTGCAAAAATCAACTACTTTCTTAATATCATTAACATTTTGATTTACTAATACTGTATTGATTGAAGTTTTTATGTCATATTTTTTAGCTAGAATAATTTTTTCGGTGATTTTATTATGATGTATTCCCATCATTAATTTATTTGAATCGTTCAAAGAATAGATAGAAAAAACTATTCCAATGTTTTTTAAATCTTTTATGCACTCTAGAAGATCTTTATTGATGTTTATTCCATTTGTCGTAACAGTATAATGAATCCCTTTACCTTCTAAATATTTCAGTATATCAATTATATGAGTATGTAAAAAAGGTTCACCGCCTAATAAAGATACAGTTTCAACCCCATTATCAACAAATTCATCAATTAAATATTTTACTTTTTCAAGTGGCATTTCATATTTAGAATTAATCTTTCCTTTCATAAAACAAAATTTACAATCTAATTGGCAAAAATCATTCAAATATAAAGTAAGTTCCATAGGAGCTGAAAGAGTTTTTCTATTCTCCATGTGTTTTATTAAATTTTCAGCGTCGTCAATTAAATTCCCACTGCTAATAAATCTCTTAGCTATCAAATAATTGTTTGATTTTGAAAAGTCAATAGTATTTTTATCTATAACTGGTTCGTACTTTAATAGTAATTTCATATAGTCTAAAGAGAGATTATGATTTTTGCAATGATAATAAAACCATAAGTATAACATATCATCTCTATTTAAATTCCACTTGTCGAAATTATCCCTATTTATAAGCAGCCCTCCATAGAATTCAGGGCGTAAAATATAATTTATATTATTAGTCATATATGTATATCCTTTTTTAAATCGCTATAATTAAAAAGCCATTTCTAAAATGATAGTATATCTTAGAAATGACTTTTAAGAATCTTTAAAGTATTGATATTGCCCTATTCCAACCATCGCCTTTAGCAAAATGACAATAGTTAATTAATCCCATAGCTAAATCAGAGCTAGTAACTTTTTTCATAATTCCTCCTTTCTACATATTTATATATAAATATTTATATTTACACTTTAATTATATATATATATATATATATAATGTCAACCTTGGGAGATTATATATTTGTATACTTAGATTTAGGATTTAATAAAGAAGTTATCAATAGTCAGTAAATTATTATTTGTTTTTTAAAATTGTATTATTCTAACATAGCATATTTTTAATTAACTGTACAAAACTCGCTGTGAAAATGTTAATAACTATCTATACCTTTGAGTAGAAATATTCCTGGATCCCTCCTTATTTCGTAGAGAGATACTAATAGTATAATTATATACAACATAAGAAATACGTAGTGGATTTTATTGCTTAGTTTTCAAAAAAATAAAGTTAAATTATATACAAAACAACCTACCAAAATCAAAAAATCCAGCCTTTTTTTATACAAAATTAATATCCTATATAATATAATTATCTAAATGGAGGTAAATATGCGTGTTTTAGTCGTAGAAGACGATTTAGATTTAATAGATTTACTAGAAGAAGGTTTAACTATGTATGGTTATGCTGTTGATAAGGCCTATGATGGAGAAGAAGCTATTGATATGGCCTATGTAGAAAGCTATGACGTTATAGTTTTGGACATAAACTTACCTAAAAAGGATGGATTTGAAGTCTTAAAGGAGGTGCGCAAGAATGACCAAGAAGTTAATATAATTATGTTAACTGCAAGAAGTGATATAGACGATAGGGTCAAGGGACTAGATTATGGAGCTAATGATTATATGGTAAAACCTTTTGATTTAAAAGAACTTGATGCTAGAATGCGTGCGCTTTTACGCCGTAAATCTGTTACGGAATCAAATATTATAGAAGCTTGCGGTATGAAATTTGATACTACCACCCGTGAGGCTTACGTAGGGGATACTAAGCTTAATTTAACTCTTAAGGAAACAGGAATTCTGGAGTATTTATTTTTAAACCAAGAAAAGTATGTATCTAGTGAAGAGCTTATAGATCATGTTTGGGATTCTAATGCTGATAGTTTTTCTAATTCTGTAAGAGTACATATGTCTTCGCTTAGGAAAAAAATTAAGGAAGTTAGCGGAGAAAATAAAATAGAAAATGTAATTGGTAAGGGCTATAGGATTTATGAAGAATGATAAAGTCTACCAATCTATAGTATTTAAGCTAATAGTAGCGGTTGTAATTATTTTTATATCCATGCTTACTATTACAAATTACATGATAAACCAAAAGCAAATTCAAATGACAGAGGAGATGCTATATCAAATAGAACGCTATATGCCAGCATATAGGAATTCTGTAGTAGTAACGGTAAACAATGCTCATTTACAATCAACAGCTGACTTTAGAATATATTCTTTTGTTGTAACAGGTCTTGTTATTGTAATTGGATCAATGATTTTTGCTGTAATAATATCAAAAATTTTAGCTCCTCTTAAGAGTCTTCAGAAAAATATAGCAAAAATTGACATAGATAAACCAGAAACTTTTTCTGATAATCTATTAGTAGAAGATGGATCAAGCGAGATTGTAGACTTATCCAAAAGTTTTAATAATCTCATGGATAGGATCTATAAGGATTATAGGAGACAAAAGGATTTTTCTGCAAATGTTGCCCATGAACTTAGGACACCTGTTGCAATAATGAAAGCTCAGGTCGATGTTTTTAAGCGCAAGAATAACGATAAATATGCACAGGATTTTGCTGAAAAAATAGATGATAATTTAGAGAAACTTAAAAATCTTATAGAGTCAGTTCTTATGTTTTCTAAAAAGCAGGACTTAAATATAAGTGAAGTTTGTGTAACATCTCTCATAGAAGAGATTTTATTTGACCTTGAAGATAAGATTGCTAAGAAGAATATAAGAATTGATTTTGAAAAAAATGATAATTTATGTTTAAAAACAGATGATGTATTGTTGCAAAGATTATTATTTAATATAATAGAAAATTCTGTAAAATATAATATAAATAATGGGTTTATAAAAATTGATACTAAAAAAGAAGAGAATAAATTAGTTATAGAAGTCTCTGATGGTGGTATAGGAATGAGTGCTGAGCAGAAAGAAAAGATTTTTGATTTATTTTACCAAGCTGATAATTCTAGACACAAGGAAGGCTTTGGTATAGGTCTTGCTCTATCTAAGCAAATAGCTGATACATTAGGAGCTAGGATAGTCGTAAAAGATAATCAACCACAAGGTAGTAAGTTTTTATTAATATTTCCAAATTCTTAACACTAAATTAACGTTTTATTTACTATCATTATTTATGAGGTAAAGATATGACAAAAAAGGATAAAAATTTAATTAGTGGAACGATACTAATATTATCCCTAGGATTTATGGTATATGGAGTCTATAGGGGAGAGGTAAATTCTGTATTTACTAAGGCAATTAATCTGTGTTTGGAGTGTATAGGAATTGGATAAGCTAAGAAATATATCGAGAAACAAAATTCAAGGACTAGTAGCTCTTTTATATAATTTACATATACCAAATTTTTTTAAGGGCAAGATTTATAATGGGTCAACTAAGAAAGTTTGCTTACCTGGACTAAACTGTTACTCATGTCCAGGAGCAGCAGGTTCTTGTCCGATAGGATCCATGCAAGCTGTAATGGGATCTAAAAAATACAGGTTTTCCTATTATGTGTTTGGGATGATGGCGTTTTTTGGTGTGATGGTAGCAAGATTAATTTGTGGATTTTTGTGTCCTATGGGTTTGTTTCAAGACTTGCTTAATAAGATACCAACTAAAAAAGTATCTACAAAGAAGCTGAAACCACTTAGACTTATAAAATATATCATCCTATTTTCACTAATTTTAGCTTTAGGCTTAGTTATGAGAGACAGATATGAAGTAATCCCTCCCTACTTTTGCAAGTATATTTGTCCTCAAGGAATTATCCAGGGAGCCATTCCTTTAGCTATCAAAAATCCTTCCCTACGATTGGGACTTGGAAAGTTATTTAATTTAAAACTTGGTATTTTGATAACTACTATTATTCTATCTATAATATTTTACAGACCATTTTGTAAGTGGATTTGTCCACTCGGTGCTTTTTATTCATTTTTCAACAAATACTCCTTCTATCAAATGAAAGTGGATGAAAATAAGTGCATAGATTGTGGCAAATGTGCTAGAGTTTGTAAGATGGATGTAGATATAAGAAAAAATAATGCTCACTTGGAATGTATAAGGTGTCATGAATGTACTAAAGCTTGTCCTACAAAAGCCATATCTTCCTCTTTGTTACAAAGGAGAGAAAATGGAAAAGATAAACAAATATTATTTACTAATTCTAGCAGGTCTTAGTCTTGCTGCTTGCACAAGCAACCAAAAAGCAGATAGACTATCAGATAATAAAACAGAAACTAAAGTTGAGAATAAAGAAGAAGTACCAGCAAAACAAGCAGGTATGAATGATCATTCAAAAGCAAAGAAAGAAGAAAGTACTGAGATAAGCGAAAAGTCAGATTCTAATAAAAAACTTCCAGTATTTACATCTAAAGATCAAGATGGAAATCCATTTTCAAATGAAGATATAGCTAAAAATGATGCAACTGTAATAAACTTATGGTTTACGGGATGTTCAGCTTGCATAGAAGAAATGGATGAGATGAATGATATAGCAGATGAGATTAAAAAAGAAGACGGAGTTGATTTTGTGTCTATGTGTACAGATGTAAACTACGATGATTCTACAAAAGAAGTTTATAGTAGGATTATGAAAGACAAGAAGCCTACATATAAGGCTCTTGCTGTGGACTATGAGGGGGATATGAAAGATTACTTAGAAGGAATTTTTGTATATCCGACAACAATTGTAGTAGATAAAAATGGAAAGATTATAGGGGACCCTATAGAAGGAACTTTGATTCCACAAGAACAAAAAGATAAGCTTAAAGAAAATATAAATAAGGCAATAGAAAGCTCAAAAGCATCCTAAGGTGGGTGCTTTTTTGAATTTAACGATTATTTCATAACGTTTGGGTATAAAATATAAATAAATATTATAATGTAAAGAGAAGAGAAAGGAAACTATGAAGTATAAGAAAATTTTAGCTACATCATTATCATTAGGACTAGTTTTTGCAGGAGCAACCCAAGTTTATGCATCAGAGGATTACATTGAAGAAGCAAATAATAATGTGCTTTCAACTTCAAATGGAGGTCAAGGATTGGAAAAAGCTTGGAATAAAGAAGACTTAGAAGAAACTAATAAGCTAGAAATAAATCCTAAATATGTTGCAGATAATACTCAAAAACTTGGAGCTAGTAGAGAAAGTAGAATTATCGGTGAAGATAATAAAGGCAATAAGGCAGAATCTTCTGCAGTTAAAACTAAAAAAAATAATAATGAAGGTAAAAAGCCAGTTATAATTGAAAAACCAGCAACAAATGATAACAAAAATCAAGATCCTACATCAGAAGCTGGATCAAAAGGAGATTCAACAAATAATAATGGCAACGAAGGTAAAGAGCCTGTAATTATAGATAAAGAAACTTCTGATGATAACAAAGGAAATGAAAATCCTTCTAACACAGCTGATGGATCGCAAATATCAGATGAAAGTGGACTAACAAATGGAGCAAAAGGTCAGGCTTATCCAAAAGGAACAACAATAGAGATTACAAAAGTTTCTAATAATAAAAAAGAAGAGAAAAATACGAACACAGAAGCTGGAGCTAATCCCAAAACAGGTATTTTTGCATCAAGCTCAGTAATTGGAGTTCTTGTAGCAGCAAGTGCAGCTTATACTGGCAGTAAAAGAAAATAATAAACTAATAAGGAGTTGTTGCCAATTATCGTCCCATCATTATATAAGTTTCTCTTAGGAAATTTTTTACATAGCCTGTCGACTCGTGTAGGCAAAATTTCCGCATAGGTTCTTCTAATGATTTTGGGACGATTTATTTACTCTGCAACAATTTCTTTTAGTTTGCAAATATACATAGATATTTATTATCAATCTAGGGTATATATAAAATGAAGTGAGGTAAATATGTATTTTGAAGACTATAAAATTGGTCAAATTTTTGATCAAGAGATAGAATCTTTATCTTTTAGTGAAGATGAACTTATAGGATATGCCAAAAAATATGACCCTAGACCAATCCATATAGATAAAGAAGTTGCAAAAAAATCTCGTTTTGGAAAGATAATAGCATCGGGGTCTTTTGCGAATATGGCTTTTTGGGCTCAATGGGTAAAGACAGGCATAGATGCTGATGGAGTTGTGGCAGGTGTTAGTGTAGATAAGGCAGAGTGGTTAAAGCCAATTTACCCTGATACCCTTTATGATATTAAGGTAGAAACTGTAGATAAAAAAGTACGAATAGAGGGAAAAGATGGTTTTGTAAGCCAAAAGCTTATGGTTTACAATCCAGAGGGAGAACTTTGCTTAACATATATTGGTAGGGCTCTGGTTAATTTTAAAGAAAATAGATAAAATGATTAATTAATAATGATATTTGCTAATAGCGAAGGTAGTGTCTTTTTTGAAAGATACTGATAATATTAAATATTACCAAAATAGAAAAAATTTTATTATAACATTTGGAGGATTTTAAGTCACAATTTATTTTTAGAATATAAGATAACTTTAGGGATGCGTAAATCAATTACTTTAAAACAAGCTAAGTCTTTTGATAACTAGTTATAAAACTTGTTATCTTATATAGGCTTACAATATTAATTGATAAAATTTGATAAATATAAGTCACGAATTAGTCATATTTTAACAAAAATTTAAGCTCTATGTGTAAATCATGGGAATATTTTTGAAAAGTATTTCTTTTTTTTATAAAGTATGATACAATCATTATTGCAAAGGTTTACATATAATTTTTAATTTAAGGAGAAATTTTTATGGCAAGTTCGAAGAAAAAAATCGGATTAGTTCCAAAAATGCTTGTAGCAATTCTTTTAGGTGTACTAGCTGGTAGATATATGCCAGAATGGTTTATCAGAATTGCAATCACATTTTCAAGTATTTTCGGATCATTTTTATCATTTATTATTCCTCTAATGATCTTAGCTTTTGTAACAAAAGGTATATCAGATCTAGGAGATGGTGCAGGGAAACTTTTAGGTGTTACAGTTTTAATATCTTACTTATCAACTCTAATTGCTGGTAGCTTATCATATATTATGTCTAGTAACATATTCCCTAAATTTATTACACAAGAACAAATAAACTCTATAATAGCAACAGAAGGGTCAGACCTTGAGCCGTTTTTTAAAGTACCTATTACACCATTTTTTGATGTAACAAGTGCTTTGATATTTGCATTTATGATGGGTATTTGTATTTCATGGTTAAGAAAAAATGGAAGCGGAGAAGTATTATACAAAGGCTTTAGCGAATTTAATGCAATTATTACTCAAGTATTAGCAAGAGCTATAGTACCGCTTTTACCATTTTTCATTTTTGGTAACTTCTCAGAAATGAGCTATAATGGTTCTGTATTTGCAGTACTTAATATCTTCTGGAGAATATTTATTTGTATTATTATTCTTCACTTATTATATGTAACATTGATGTTTGTTCTTTCCGGTTCTTACACTGGTAAGAATCCTTTTGCTATGATTAAGAATGAAGTAAAAGGATATATGACAGCTGTAGGTACTCAATCATCAGCTGCAACAATACCGGTGAACTTAGAATGTGCAGCAAACAATGGTGTTAGTCGTGAGATAGCAGATTTCGTAGTTCCTCTTGGAGCAACAGTTCATATGCCAGGATCTATGATTACAATTACAGGTTGTACATTCACTATTCTTTATATGTATAATATGCCTCACTCATTTGGTATGATGTTATCACTTATAGCTACTCTAGGAGTTGCTATGGTAGCAGCACCAGGTGCTCCAGGTGGAGCTGTTATGAGTGCTCTTCCATTTATGCCAATGGTAGGTATAGCTCCAGAATCAGCTATGGCAAGTTTACTAATTTCACTTTATCTAACCCAAGACTCATTTGGTACAGCAGCAAACATCTCAGGTGATGTGGCTATTGCTAATGCAGTAGACAAAATATATAATAGAAAAATAAAGGGTGACAAAAATTGGAAACCAATACCAGTAAATCATGATGCAGAATAATACTGGTTTAGCCTTTGCAAAACAAAATCAAGGTAGCATTTAATTGCTACCTTTCTCTTTGAAAAATAAAAAAAGGAGTTTATAATGGCAGTTAATGCTTCAATTTTTGATATAATAGGTCCAGTAATGGTTGGACCAAGCAGCTCACACACAGCAGGAGCTTGCAAAATTGCTAATGTAGCACAAAAAATGGTAGATCCAGGATTTAATGAAGTAGATTTTTATTTACATGGATCTTTTGCAAAAACTTATAAAGGACATGGAACTAATAGGGCTCTAGTAGGTGGAGTATTAGGTTTTGGTCCAGAAGATGATAGAATTATAAATGCATTTGAGTATGCAAAGATAAAAGGATTAAGCTATAAATTTATTGAAACAGATCTTGGAGAAGTACATCCAAATACTGTTAGAATGATATTTAAGTATCCTGATGGTAGAGCACCTATAGATATTCAAGGATCATCTATAGGAGGTGGTGCTATAGTTATCAATAGAATCTATGGTAATCCTATTGAATATTATGCAAAAAGACCAACTTTATTTATGGCTTATGGTGAACAAAAAGGTGTTATAGCTTTTGTATCAAGTATACTTTATAATGATGGTTATAATATACATGAGATGAAAACTATAAAAGATGGAGATAATGTAATGCTAGTTTGTGAGCTAGATGAACCATTAAGAGATGATATTTTTGAAAAGATTAAAGCGGGTAAAGATTTTAACTTTATCAAGTATATAGGTTAGGAAGATATTATGCTTACTAAATTTGAAATTTTAAAAGAAAGATGCAAAAAAGAAGAACTAGAGCTTTGGGAACTTTCTATAATAGATGAAATGGAAAATTCAGATAAAACTGAAGAGGAGATATTTGATAGACTCCAGAGAACTTTAGATGTAATGAAAAAATCAGCTCATGCAGCCCTTGAGGAACCTGTAACATCTGTAACTGGTATGACAGGTGGGAATGCAAAAACTATGAATGATTATTTCTTAGGTGGACAATCAATCTTAGGAGAAACTGCAGCTAAGGCTATGGCAATGGCCTTATCAACATCAGAAGTAAATGCAGCAATGGGTAGAATAGTTGCAGCTCCAACTGCAGGAGCTTCAGGTATTCTACCAGCTACACTTATGACTATGTATCATAAATATGGTTTTGACGATAGAAAGCTTATGGAAGCGATGCTTGTAGCAACTCAAGTAGGTCAAGTAATTTTTGATAACGCTACATTTGCAGGAGCTGAAGGTGGATGTCAAGCAGAAACAGGTTCAGCAGCAGCAATGGCAGCAGCAGCAGCATGCTACTTAAGAGGATCTGATATAGAAACTCAAGAAAAAGCAGCAACTTGCGCTCTATTAAATATTATGGGTTTAGTATGTGATCCAATAGGTGGTATGGTAGAATTCCCATGTAACCTTAGAAATGCTAATGGAGTTATGAATGCTCTAGCAAGTGCTGATATGGCAATGGCTGGAGTTAGAATGTATGTAACCTTTGATGAAGCAGTAGATGCAATGAAGAGAGTAGGAGATGCTCTTCCAAGTGGACTTAGAGAAACAGGTCAAGGCGGTATAGCAGTATGTCCATCAGCTTTAAAATTAAAAGAAAAATATATTGATGGAACAGTCTAAAAATAAATATTAATGAGAGAAGGGTAAGCCAATTAGGTTTACCCTTTTTATGTACAAATTTATATTTATGCTTAGAAATACACTGTTTAAATTTTGCTATAAAGAATATGGTCTATTATTTGACAAAATTAATGATTTATAATAAAATAATGATAAATAAATAATTAACAAAAGGAGATGAGGATTATGCCACTAAAAACTTACAGTGTTCCAAGAGTTATTGTGCATGGTAAAGATGCACTAGATTATCTAAAAGAACTTGATGGCAAAAAAGCTAGCATAGTGACCGGGGGATCTTCTATGAAAAAATTTGGATTTCTAGACAAGGTCAAGGAAATTCTTGAACAAGGGGGAATGGAAGTTCAAATAATAGATGGAGTAGAGCCTGACCCTTCTATCAAGACTTGTATAGAAGGTGGGAGAAAGATGGCAGAGTTTAAGCCTGATTGGATTGTTGCCTTAGGCGGTGGTTCTGCTATGGATGCAGCAAAGGTCATGTGGGTTTATTATGAACACCCAGACTATGATTTTAATAAGCTTGCTAATTTTGAAAATCCTCCACTTAGAACTAAGGCAAGAATGGTATGTATAGCTTCTACATCGGGTACTGCATCGGAGATTACTGCTTTTTCTGTTATAACAGATACAGAAAGTAAGATTAAGTATCCTCTAGTACATGCTGATTTTATTCCAGATGTTGCTATAGTGGATCCTGAGATTCCTTCAAAAATGCCAGCTCTAATTACTGCTCAGACAGGTATGGATGTTATGACTCATGCTATAGAATCCTATGTTTCAACAGCGGCAGATGATTATACAAAACCTCATTCTCTAAGAGCTATAGAGCTAGTATTTGATAATCTTAAAAAAGCTTATGATAATGGAGATGACCTAGATGCAAGGGAAAAGATGCATGATGCTTCAACACTTGCGGGCATGGCTTTCTCAAATGCCTCTCTTGGTATAGTTCACTCCATGGCTCATAAAATTGGTGGAATTTTCCACTTAACTCATGGCGAGGCAAACGCAATAATGTTACCTTATATAATTGATTACAACAGAAAGGAAAGTGATAAATATGATCAACTAGAAAGGCTTCTCGGTATAGATGATATAGCAGAGGAAGTCAGAAAATTGAACGCTTCTGTAGGTATTACATCATGTATAAAAGATGGTAAAAATACAGAAGTAGCAGAAAAAGATTTTAATGAAGTCTTAGAGGAAATGAGCAAAAATGCTTTTGCAGATGCTTGTACACTGACAAATCCTAGAAATACTTCTGCTAGCGATATCAAAAGGATATATAGAGCAGCTTACTATGGAGAAAAAGTAGACTTCTAGAAAATAAATTACTCCTTAAATAACAAATGGTTTATAAAAAATCGGCTATTACATTTAACTGGTAAAATGTAGTAGCCGATTTTGTTTTTTTTTAAAAAAGTTTATAGATAATTGGGTTTAATGTTTATATTTTTATTATGATTTAATAGAATATTTAATGTGCCAGCTTCCTTGGTATTCATATTTGTAGTAAAAACTGTTTTTTTATAAGCTTTAAAGCCACATTTTTTCTGGAGATTTCTGGACGCTTCATTGTAAGCGAAATAACCTGCTAATAAAAAATCATAGTTTAGAGTATTAAATAAATATTCAATGATTTTAAATATTGCCTCACTCATAAGACCACATCTCCAATAATTCTTGCTTAATACAAAGCCTAATTCTCTACCAATATAACTTTTGAATTCTATAAGTTCCTCTTCTGGTCCATATTTTTCTACGCCAATAGATCCTATAGTTTTATTATCTTTCTTATGATAAATAGCAAAGGTTTTATTATCCTCTATAAAATTATCTAAGATGTTCTTTGACTCTTCCTTGCTCTCATGGTGTTTCCAACCGGCTTTTTCTCCCACTCCAGCGATAGAAGCATATTCATAAAAATCATCCAAGTCATATTCTTCAAAAGCCCTTAGTATAAGTCTATCCGTTTCCAAAATTTTTCCATCAATCTTAAAATTAGCATTCATCTTTAACTCCTAATGCTTAGATATTTTTGATGATTTTACTACATATATAAAATTTATAAAGTTAAAGAAAAGGAGATAATGTATTAAAAAAGTTACGGTTTAAGTTACCTTTGTACTAAAGTAGATCCTCCATTTGAAAGCTTTTCTATTTCCTCTTTACTTAAAACATTAGCATCTCCTAATATAGTATGTTTCCATACGCTTGTAGCTGTGGCAAATTCTAGAGTTTCTTGAGTATCTTTACCATCTAATAATCCTGATATGAGACCGCTTGTAAATGAATCTCCTCCACCAACTCTATCGACTATATCAAAGCTATATTCTTTACTCGTGTATAGTTTTTTGCCATCGTAGAGTCTTGCGTATAAGGAGTTGCGGTTTGCCGAATGGCTTTTTCTAAAGGTAGAGACTGCGGTTTTAACTCCATAAGTTTCAACCATTTTCTTTAGTAATTTTTCATGTTTGTCATCACTTAAGTCTTCTTTAATTTCTAATAGGATATCTGGACTAAAACCTATAATTATATCAGCATATTTGAGTAAGTCTTTCATAGTCTCGTTAGCAACTTCTAGACTCCACATTTTTGCTCTGTAATTTACGTCTATAACTATAGTTAATCCCCTTTCTTTGGCAAATTCTAGAGCCTTTTTTGTAAGTTTACAAGCATTAGGACTTACTGCTGGACTTATACCTGTAACTAAGAATAAGTCAGCTTTATCAAAAATTTTATCAAAGTTAAAATCATCGATTTTCACATTAGCAAAAGCTGAATCTGCTCTGTCATAAATTACATTGCTAGCTCTTACAGAGTATCCCTTTTCTAGATAGTATAAACCTAATCTATTTCCACCAAAAATAACATTTTCTGTGTGAACACCGTATTTTCTTAGAGAATTTATTGCAGCATGGCCTATTGCATTGTCTGGTACTTTTGTTACAAATTGAGTTTCATAACCAAGATTAGAAAGGGCTATTGCTACATTTGCTTCTGCGCCTCCATAGTTTATGTCAAAGCTGTTTGCTTGCAGAAATCTTTCATATCCTGGAGGTGAGAGTCTTAGCATAATCTCTCCTAAGGTTACTATTTTTTTCATTTAGCTACGTACCTTTTTTATAGTTTCTAGATATTTTTTAGATTGATAGACTATGTCATCATGGTTACCTTTTACAAGGTTTGATCCAGCTCCTACTGCAAAGACTCCAGCATTAAACCATTCTTCAAGATTATCTAAGTTAACTCCGCCTGTGGGCATGATATTTGCTGTTGGAAGTGGACCGTGAATTGCTTTTACATAGGATGGTCCTGCTAGAGAACCTGGGAATAGTTTTATTAAATCTACTCCATATTCCAATGCTTTTGTTATTTCTGTAAAACTCATACAACCCGGTATATATGGTAGTTGGTATAGATTACACATTTTTGCAACTTCTTTATCAAATCCTGGGGATACTATAAATTTTGCTCCATTTAAGATTGCAAGTCTTGCAGTTGTGCTATCCATCACAGTACCTGCTCCAAGAGTAACTGTTTCAGGAAGCTCTTCATTGAGTTCTTTAAATACATCTAAGGCATTTGGTATAGTAAAAGTTACTTCAAGTATATCTATTCCGCCATCGATTAGGGCTTTACAATAATCAAGGGCTTCTTTGCTTGAATTTCCTCTAATAACTGGAACAATTCCTAATTCGTGAACTTTATTTAATACGTCATATTTTAACATTCTTGCCTCCTACAAGTCTATTTTTATAATGTTTTTAGCATTATTAAAACAAATATCTTTTACCATATTTCCTAAGAATTCTTCATCCCATGGATATTCACCATCAGCTATAATTTCTCCTATAAATCTACATAAAAGTCTTCTAAAGTATTCATGTCTTGGATATGATAGGAAGGATCTTGAGTCTGTTATCATACCTATAGATTTTGCAAAAGCAGATGTTGCAGACATAATTTTCATCTGATCAAGCATTCCTTCCTTATGGTCTATGTGCCACCAGCTCGGTCCTATCTGTGCTGTTAGAACATTTTCATCATTCCCTCTATTAAATGAACCTGCAATTGTCGAAGCTGGGTAGAATTCGGCTGGGTTAAGTGGGAATATTATAGTTCTTGGAATTGCTCCTTTTTGCTCAATTATATCTAAGAGATTAGCAAGATTTTCTGCCCAAGGCTCATCATTTGTTGCATCTGCTCCAACATCATTACCGAGTTTATTGTAAAGCTTAGTTGAGTTATCTCTTATAACACCTATATGAAGTTCCATAGCCCAATTAAGTTCATTATACTTACTACCTAACCATATCATAAGAGCAGTTTTATAAGCATCTTCTTCCCTTATTTCAAGTTTTTCTCCATTTAATTTCTTTCTTATAATCTCATTTACTTCTTTATCACTTATTTCTTCAAATGGAATGTATTTGAAAGCTTGATCGCTTGCTTCACATCCTTTTTCTTTAAAAAAATTCATTCTTTTTTCTAAAGCTTCTTTTAATGTATCAAATGAATTAATCTCTACTCCTGCTACTTCTGATAATTCTTTTATATAGCTAGTGTAGCTATCTTTTTCTATGGATATGGCCTTATCTGGTCTAAATGCTGGTTTTACTTTTGTTTGAAAACTTTCATCTTCTGCTAGTAAGTCGTGATAGTGAAGATCATCTATAGGATCATTTGTAGTACACACTGCAGCCACATTGCTCATTTTGATAAGTTCACGTGGTCTAAAATCATCTTGAGTTAATTTTTCGTTTGTAATATTAAATATTTCTTCTGCCGTATCAGGCTCTAGGCAATAGTCTATATCAAAATATTTTTTTAGCTCTAGATGTGTCCAATGATAGATTGGATTGCCTATTAGGTTAGGCATTGTAGCAGCATAGGATTTGAATTTATCAAGGTCCGATGCATTTCCTGTTATAAGATCTTCATCTATACCAACTGCTCTCATCACTCGCCATTTGTAGTGATCTCCTCCAAGCCAGGCCTTTGTTATAGAATTTATTTTTTCGTTTTTATATATTTCTTCTGCTTCAAGGTGGCAGTGCCAATCAAAAATAGGCATATATTTTGCATAGTTATGATAAAGTATTTTTGCATATTCTGTATTTAATAGAAAGTCATTTGTTAAAAATTTTTTCATCTAAAGCTCCTTTATAGTAATCCTGCACTTTGTGGCCAAGCTAGCGTTATAGCAGGAATATAGGTAACAAGTACTAGTCCTATTAGTATGAATAGATAGTATCTAATCATATATGGCATGACTTTGGATAGGGAAGTATCTCCTACTTTGATGGCCACAAATAAAGTGTTTCCAACCGGTGGAGTAATATTCCCTATACATAGGTTATAAATTATTATAAGCCCAAATTGAACTGGATTCATTCCAAAGGATTCTACTATTGGTAAAAATAATGGTGTAAATATAAGTATAGCTGGAGTTACATCCATAAAGGTACCTGATACGAGTAGGATAATATTCATTATTAAAAGTAGGATGATTGGATTTTCTGTTACTGATAATAGAGCGTTTCCTATCATTTGTGGTATACCTGTAAAAGCCATAACCCAAGATAAGATATTACTTACACCTATTAAAAATACTACAATTGCACTCATTTTCGCTGATTCTATAATGATGTCTATTATTTTATTAAAGTTAAGATTCTTATATATAAGCCCTAATATGAGTGAATAAACTACTGATATAGCTGATCCCTCTGTAGCTGTAAATACTCCAGCTACAATTCCACCTATTACTATAAAGATTAGTCCAAGAGCAGGTAGTGCAGCAAGAGTTGCACGTCCTAGATTTGCCCAAGAAAACTTATCTTTATCACCTTGATATCCTTTTTTTCTTGCGATATGAACTGCAACTATTATGCAGGCAAGAGTCCATATAAGTCCTGGTATATATCCTGCAAGGAATAAAGCTGCTATTGAAGTACCACCTGAAACTAGGGAATAGGTTATAAGGGCATTGCTTGGGGGTATAAGTAGCCCTGCTGGTGCACTTGCTGCATTTGTTGCTGCAGATAGAGCATTGTCATATCCCATTTCCTCTTCTCCTTCTTTTACCATGGAACCAACCGCTGCAGCAGCAGCTGAGGCTGATCCTGAGATTGCTCCAAAAAGTGCATTAGCTCCCGCATTTGTTACAAGGAGTGCACCAGGAAGTTTGCCAAGTATTGCCATTACAAAATTCACAAGTCTTTTTGCTATACCACCCTCGTTCATGAGGTTGCCAGCTAGTATAAAAAATGGAATTGCTGTAAGGGTAAATGAGCTCATTCCTACAAATGTTCGTTGGGCCGCAGTAAGCACTGCTACATTTAAATCTATAGTTGATAATATTGTTATAATTGAAGCTATACCTATTGAAAAAGCTATTGGTACACCTAATAGTAAGAGTATAGCTAATGATATTAAAATTACTGCTAAGGCTTGTCCACCCATTTTACTCTCCTTTGTTGCTATTACTTTCAAATACTAATTTATCATCATTTTGAGGTATCTTATAATCTGATTTTTTAGTTTTTGATTTGTTTTCTTTTAGCTTATCTATATCATTTTCGTTTTTAAACTTGGCAACACTTGCTTGCTTTGCTATGCGTTCAGAACTAGCCGCTGCTGATTCGACTTGGATAAAGGCCACCCTTCCTTTTGCTATATCAACTATGTTCATTAGAGAATAAATCATGTTGATAATTCCGGTAAAGGGGAGTGGGATATAAAATATTCCTATAGCTACTCCTAAAGATGAGGTCATTTGGTTTAAAGCAAGCTTTGTAATTCTTATTCCACCATATGTGAGAACAAAAAGTGAAAATAAAAATATCATTATTTCAGAAAATATAGCCATGTTTTTTTGAAAAACTGGACTTTTCGTTTCTACAAAGGCAGGTATATTCATATGATCGCGTTCGCTTACTATAAGGCTTGCTCCAAATAAGGTAGTCCAAGCAAAGAGAAAGCTTACAAGCTCTTCTGACCAAGTTGATGGATTTTTAAGTATATATCTAGTGAATACTTGCCATATTACAAATATAAGCATTACAAAAAGGGTAGCTGCAGATAAGAATCTATTTATTTTATCTAATACTTTCCTCATTTTACTCAATCTCCTTTTTTGCTGGATATTCTTTGTTGTATTTTTGTATTGCATTATAGTAAAGCTGAAGTTTGGTATTTCTTTTTAGAACTTCATCTGTAAGGGGTGCAACTTTTTTTACAAATTCATTTTGGTCTGGATATATGAATTCTACTCCTTGTTCATTTGCTGCCTTTTTCTTGGCGTTTTCAACGGCTATTACCCATTCTTTTCTTTGGGTCTCATTTAGTATCTTGAACCCTTCTTCAAACACTTTACGATCTTTTTCAGGTAGCTTATTAAGCCAGTCATAGTTTGCAATTACTATATCTGGAACCATTTGGTGCATATCATATGAATAGTATTTACAAATATCGCCATGCCCATTATCTGTTAAGGACATTTCATTATTCTCAGCACCATCTATAATTCCTGCCTGTAAAGCTGTATAAACTTCGCCAAATCCCATAGGAGATGCAGAACTGCCTAATAAGCTCATCATCTTTACATTAGTAGGAGATTGCTGTACTCTAATCTTAAGTCCTTTAAGGTCATTCGCACTTTCTATAGGCCTATCTTTGGTATAAAAGGAACGGCTACCAGCATCTAGCCAAGTTACAGCCTCAAATCCAGCATCTTTTGTAGATGTAAAGATTGGATTTGTTATAGATTTATCATCCATAACATGGTGGTAGGATTCAGGAGAAACAAATAGATAGGGTAAGTTAAATATTTCGTATACATTATCAAATGTTTCTAGTATTGCATTACTAGCTACGCATATATTTATAGCTCCTGTTTGTGTAAGCTGCACCATATCTGTTTGAGACCCCAATAGTTCTGATGGGAATACCTGCACATCGTATTTATCGCCTAAGTTATCTTCTATGTATTTTTCAAAGGCTATAAGACCTAGATGAGTAGGGTGTTTTTGCGATTGGTTATGACCTACTCTTATGATAATTTTATCGGTATTAGTCTTACTATTGGTTTTATTTGATCCACAAGAAGTCAAAATAAGTCCAAAGAATAAAACTAGAGTTATTAATTTCTTATTAAATTTCATTGTTATCCTCAAATTTCAATTATTTAGATGATCTAACATTAGTCAGACCATCTAAATCATCTAATACTTCTTCTTAGAATCGTATCTATCTTCGTCTTTTTCGATTGCTTCTAAAAGACCATTCAGATATGTTACTCCTAAGGCTCTATCATAAAGACCATAGCCTGCGCGTCCTTCTTCTCCCCAAATCATACGTCCGTGATCTGGTCTAATATATCCATCAAATCCAGCATCTTTGAGGGATTTCATGATTTCATACATATCTAGAGAACCATAATCACTCTTATGAGCTGCTTCATAGAATTTTCTATCTCCTGTAAATTTGATGTTTCTAGCATGGACTGCTCCAATTTTTCCTCTTTTAGCAAAGTCATATAGTATAGCAGGAATATCATTTTCTTTGCGGGAGCCAAGAGAACCAGTGCATACACAAAGGGTATTGGATGGGCTATCTACTAAATTTACAATTTTTTCTAGGTCTTCTACAGTAGAGGTTATTCTTGGTATATCAAATATTGGCCAAGCTGGATCGTCTGGATGGACTGCCATTTTGATTCCTAGATCTTCGCAGATTGGAATAATAGCTTCTAGGAAGTATTTATAGTTTTCACGAAGCTTCTTTTCGTCGATATCCTTGTACTTTTCTAAAACTTCTTCTAAAAGCTCAAGCCTTTCTGGTTCCCAGCCAGGTAATTGAAAGTCTCCAGCGCCTTTAAGAATTCCATCTACCATATCACGAGGCGTAAGTCCTTCTACCATTTTTTGGTCAAAGGCTAAAGTATTTGAGCCATCAGGAAGTCCATGTTTAAGCTCTGTCTTAACCCAGTCAAATACTGGCATGAAGTTATAGATTACAGTTTTCACACCGCATTCTGCAACATTTCTAAGTGATTGTTTATAATTTTCTATATATTTATCACGTGTTGGAAGACCCATTTTAATGTCTTCATGAACGTTAATTGATTCTATGATTTCGCATTCAAGACCTGCTGCATGAACTTCATTAACATATTTTTGAAAAGTTTCCTTATCCCAAATTTCGCCAGCTTCAAACTCATTCATCATACACATAACTCCAGTTACACCTGGGATTTGTTTGATATATTTAAGCTTTATAGGATCGTCATTACCATAATGTCTAAATGTCATTTTCATAAGTTTTATTCCTTTCCATTTTTAATCTTACAGATATTTTTCTAAAGTTTTACGAACAGCTCCAGGTCCTGCTATTAGCTCTCTAAAGTATTTAATAACTTTATCATCTAGTCCAGCATCTGCTAAGTTTACACCAAATATTTTTTCGTTTGATAATAGTCTTTGGATAGCTTTGATATCTTCTAACTCTTCTCCTAATTTTATATTAGCAAAAATTTCTCTTAATTCATCCCTTAGTGGATCAGGAGAAAGTTCAAAGTCATTTCCCTTATCGTCAACTCCTAGTAAATATCTTAGCCAGCCTGCTATTGCAAGAGGAATATATGTGAGAGTTGCTGAATCTAGTTTGTCATTTTCCATATATCTTTTTATAGTTTCACCGAATCTTACTGATATTTTTTGACTTGTATCAGTTGCAATTCTTTGAGGAGTATCAGGCATGTTTGGGTTTGGAAATCTTATATTAATTACTTCATCTATAAATTCTTTTGGACTTATAATTTTTGGATCGATAACCACTGGCAATCCTTCATCATAGCCGATTTTTTTGATAAAGTCTACGAGTTCCTTGTCTTTCATTTCTTCTGCAATAGACTCATATCCAAGTATACAACCATAAGTTGCAAGAGCTGTGTGAAGTGGGTTAAGACAGGTTGTAACTTTCATAGTTTCAACTTGATTTACAGTATATCTATCTGTCATATACACACTAGCTTCTTCGAAAGGAGGACGACCATTTTTGAAACTATCTTCTATTACTAGATATTCTGCCTCCTCACTATTCACGAATTGCGCAATGTAGGTATTTTTTTCTGTAATAACTGTATCCATATTACTAAATCCAAGATCTTCTACGTATTTAGCTACTATGCCAGCAGGTCTTGGTGTGATTTTATCTATCATAGAAAGTGGGAAAGATATATCGTTTTTAAGATATTCTAGGAAATTATCTTCGACTTTGCCATTTTCATTCCACTTTTCAGCAATCATCATGACAGACTTTTTAACTAAATCACCGTTATGGCTAGCATTATCTAAGCTTAATAGGGTAAGAGGAGACTTGCTATCTTTATATCTTTGGTATAAAAGGTTTGTAACTATACTCATGAGATGTCTAGCATCTTCTGGGTTAGAATCTAGATCGTTTTTTACTATATCAATAAGTTCTCCAGTAGAAGTGTATAAGTTGTAGCCTTTTTCTGTGATTGTAAAGCTCATTAGTTCTAAGTTTTTGTTAAGTGCGATCTCTTTTATTCTATCTTTATCAGCAAGAGTAAGAGCTTCGGCAAGATTTGATATTAAATTTGTATCAAAGTCCCCATCTTTATGAAGGGTTACTGATAATGCTAGGTTATCAAAAGGTTTATAAATTTTTTCTATGATTTCTGGATCAAAAGTTTCTACAACAGAGATTCCTCTATCAAATTTGCCTGAGTTAATCATATCTTGACCAACACGAGCTATAAAGCCTCGAAATATGTTACCAGATCCAAATGCAAGCCATTTTGGATCTTTTATAGAATCTTTTCTTAGTTTTTTAACATCATAATTAATTTTATGATCAACTTTTTCTTTTATTTGATCTATATTTGTAAGTTTAAGTTCCATTATTATTCCTTTCTATAATTTTATTAAGCAAAGTATGGGAGTAGCTTTAATGCTAAATTCATTTACTTTTGAAACATAATACTGACATATATTCTACTGAAATTTTTAACCCTATATGTAACCGCTTACAATTGTAATAAAAAAAATAAATTAATTTCAGAGATTGAATTTTTTATTGCTTATCCCATATTTTAAAAATAAAGTTTTTAAAATAATGGGATAAGTAATATAGAATTATTTAACTAATATTTATCAAGTTGTTTCTTTAATAATTAGTTTTGTTTCTATCATATTGCTATTTTTTTCAAGTTCTTTATTATCAATCAAATCTATAAGACTTTTGGTTGCTATATCTGCCTGTAACGCTACATTTTGATCTATTGATGTAATTTTTTTACTAGCATAATTGGTAGCATCAATATTATCAAAACCTATAATACCAATATCATGAGGAATATTTACTCCTTGATTAATCAAATACTTAAAGGCTGGAATTGCTAGAAAGTCTAGTTCAAAGCAAATTGAATCTATTTTCGAGTTAACTTTTAAAAATTCATTTAATTTTTTTAAATCTTTTTCTAAATCCTTTATTTTAAATTCAATATAATCAGAACTTTTATAAAGTTCATCAAGTGCTTCTATAAAGCCAGCTTTTTTAGCTATGTAAGACCTCGTAGCATAGTTTTTTTCATAAGAAACAAACATAGGTTGCTTATAGCCTTTTTGATAAAGGTGAGATAAAGCTTTTTTCATAGCATCAATCTCATCTATATAAACATAACTTATATTTTTACTTTTATTAATTGGATTGGAATTTACCATAGCAAAAGGAATCTCATCTGATAATTTTAGGATTTCATCATAAAAATCATTCTGCTCGTAGGTTGAACCAACACATACTATAGCATCCACTTTATTTTGTCTTAAAAGGTTGAGATAAGCTTTTTTTCTAGTTAAGTCATTAGTACTGTCACCTAGGAGAGTGAGGTATCCATTTGCATTAAGCCTTTGTTCAAGCTCGTAAGCGGATTGTGACTCAAAGTACTTTCTAATGTCAGGAACCATAATTCCAACAAGAGAAGTTTTATTTTTTGCAAGAGATCTTGCAACTCTATTAGGAGTATAGTCATTTTCTTCAATAATATTTAAAATCTTTGCCTTAGCTTTATCACTTACTTTATCAGAATTATTTAGAACTCTTGAAACAGTAGCGATAGAATATCCAGATTTCTGTGCGATATCATAAATATCCATATAATCACCTATTCAATAATTTGTAAGCGCTTACATTACATCTATAGTCTAACGCTTCTATATTTATTTGTCAAGTTTTTTCTTAAAAAGTTATCTTGATCAATTAATAAGAATTCCTATTAGGTTTTTTGTGTATTTTTTAATATATTTATTATATTCTCTAATCCAATACTTTAGGATCATTTTTAATTTCTTCGATTGTAATAGAAACACTAATCTTTCTAAGATTAAGGCAATCTCTAATGAAGCATCTTTTAAGCTACTACCCAACTTGTAAAGTTTTCCATAAATCATTCTCTTTTTTGTATTTTATAGCTAAATCATAACTTATATAAATTTTGTGAAATTTTACAAAATGATTGTAAAATATTAAAAAAGGAGGGCTTATGGATCGAAATGTAAACTTGACTAAGGGTGATATCACTTCTTCTCTTTTAAAATTATCAATACCACTAGCCTTAACTGCTTTTATCCAGATTACCTACGGTTTTGTAGATATGTTTTTTATAGGACGCTTAGGTTCTAATGCCCTTGCAGGTGTTGGACTTGCAGGATTTTTGATATGGATTGCAAATTCTATTACTATGATACCCAAAGTTGGTATGGGGGTTTTTGCTTCACAAGCTTTTGGAAGAGAGAACAAGAAAGAAACAGTTAGAGTTCTAAACAATGGTTATATTTTAACTATTATACTAGCCATTATATATACTTTAATACTACTTATTTTTAGAAATTTATATGTTGGGTTTTTTAAATTATCAGATGTTGCTAGCCAAGATGCTAAAGATTATATATTCATATTAGCTTTAGGCATAACATTTTTCTTTATAAATCCAGTTCTTTCTCAAAGTTTTCAATCTTTAGGAAACTCTTTAACACCTTTTAAGATCAATTCAATTGGTCTTATAGCAAATATTATCCTAGATCCAATTTTGATTTTTGGATGGGGTCCTATACCTAGACTTGAGGTTAAAGGTGCAGCCATAGCTACGGTACTGGCTCAAATTATTGTTAGTGTAATATTTGTAGTCAGAATTATTAGAAAGAATGAACTTCTAAAGAATTCCATAAGTTCTTGGGATCTTAGAGTAGAATGGATGAGTCAAATATTTAAGCTAGGGCTTCCATCTGCCTTGATGAATGCTTATATGGCTTTTGTTAGTATGATGCTAAATAAGTTTATGGCAGGATTTGGGGAAGCAGCGGTGGCTGCCTACTCTGTAGGTAGTCAGCTTGAATCTATAACGTGGAATACTACAGAAGGTCTGCAAATAGGTATAGCTGCAATGGTTGGGCAGAATTATGGTGCCAAATTTCTTGATAGGGTACATGAAGTTATCAAAAAGTCCTTTAAGATAGTATTTTTTATAGGTGCTATATCCATGCTAGTTTTATTTATCTTTAGATATCAGCTGATAAGAATATTTGTCCCAAGCGATCCAGAGACAATAAAGCTTGGAGCCTTATATCTTGCTATTTTATCTGTTTCTCAAATATTTATGGCAGTAGAAATTGGACTTACAGGAGCTTTTAATGGTATGGGAGATACCAAGACTCCAGCAAGGATAGCTATAATATTAAATACTATGAGAATCCCATTCTCTTTAGTGTTTATGCCGATATTTGGAGTGGCAGGAGTGTGGATTGCTATGACATTAACTTCTGTGTTTAAGGGAATATTTAATATGATATTAATGAAAAAGAGAGTGAGAAAAGAACTTTTATAATAAGTTGATATTATTAAAAAATAGCTGAGTACTTTAAGTTACTTAGCTATTTTTTTGTGTGGAGATTTTACTAAAATTTTATCTAAACTTTACATATATATAAATTTTGTAAATAATATACAAAGTATTTTTACAAAATTTATATAAAAACTTCAAATACATTGATAATCAAAGACTTATATATTTTACAATTGTATAATATCTAGTTTACAATTATCATCTAATATCTAATAATGAATGCGATTTTTTGACAAGCTTATTTAAATTATGGAAATAAGAAACTAATATTTATTTTGAAATTAATTAAGCATTCAAAAATTTTTAGTTATAAGGAGACTAGATGAGTAACATTAAACTCGAGAACATCTATAAGGATTATATTGAAGGAGAGCACGTAGTTCGTGATTTTAATCTTGATATAAAGGATGGTGAGTTTATAGTACTGGTTGGTCCTAGCGGTTGTGGAAAATCTACAACACTTAGGATGATTGCTGGCCTGGAAGATATTACATCTGGTAAATTATATTTTGAAGAAAAGCTAATGAATGATGTCCATCCTAAGGATCGTGATATAGCTATGGTTTTTCAAAACTACGCTCTATATCCACATATGTCTGTGGCAGAAAATATGGGTTTTGGTTTAAGAATGCAAAATATGAGCCAAGATGAGATTAATCAAAGGGTAGATAAAACTGCTAGTATTATTGGGCTTACCGAATATCTTGATAGACTTCCAAAAGAACTATCAGGAGGGCAAAGGCAAAGAGTAGCTTTAGGTCGTGCTATATCAAGAAATCCTAAGGTATTTTTAATGGATGAACCACTAAGCAATTTAGATGCTAAACTTAGAGTCCAAACTAGATCTGAAATATCAAATATTTCTAAGGAATTTGGTAATACTACTATTTATGTAACTCATGATCAGGTTGAGGCTATGACCATGGCTGATAGAATTGTTTTGATGCGTGATGGTATTATACAACAAGTTTCAACACCTAAGGATATATACTTATATCCTAATAATGTTTTTGTCGCAGGCTTTATGGGATCACCTGCTATGAATTTCATTCCTGTGAAAGTAACAGAGAAGGGATTAGAGACTAAGACAAGCCTACTAAAGATAAGTGATGTTATGCTAAATGGTCTTGCTTTAAGGGGTTATATGGGCAAGGAGATTATTTTTGGTATAAGGCCTGAGAATCTGTATCTTTCTAAGGATGTTGGTGAAAATGATAGATATGTTAAATTTGATACCAAAGTAAGACTTGCAGAAATGCTAGGATCAGAAACATTGATTCATTTCTTAATCGATAATATTAATATCATTGCAAAAGTAAATACTCTTGATGATTTTGATAGAAATCAAGATATTACCCTTGCTTATGATTTAGATTTTGTAAATTTATTCGATAGGCAAACTACAGAAAGAATTACCTTAGATAGCAAAAAAGATTATAAGCATTTTATAGGAAAGGAGGAAAGAGATAGTGGAAAACACCAATCCGACTATGAAAAATCACGTAGATCAAACTCAAATAATAGCTCAGTCGAGCATTATAAGTCAGCTAAGCTCAGCTAGTTTTGGTCAAGAAGCTTATGATCCTAACTTTAAGCCTATAAAAAAGACGTTTTTTCAAAAAATAGCAAAGTATAAGACTTTTTACTTAATGCTTTTACCAGCTTTAGTGTTTTTTATATTATTTTCTTACTGGCCAATGACAGGAAATATCTTAGCCTTTAGAAAATTTAGTTTTAGTTCTGGTATGTATGGCAAAGGCTGGGTAGGTCTTCAATATTTTAGAGAGTTTTTTGCTGATAGGCAAACGCCAACATATATCAAAAATACTCTTATAATATCAGCAATTAAGCTATTTATTTATTTACCTTTCCCAATAATACTTGCTCTAATCTTTAACGAAATTTCAAATACTAAGCATAGATCTGCTTTCCAATCAATAACATATCTACCATATTTCATATCCTGGGTAGTTGTAATTGGTATGTTAAATAAACTTTTTGCACCAAATACTGGTCTTATTAATGTAATGCTTAAAGGTATTGGAGTAAGTGATGGATCTAAGTTCTATCTTATGGATAATAAATTTTTCTATCCTGCAGTATTTGGAACATATCTATGGAAAAATGTCGGTTGGGATTCGATAATATATTATGCAGCAATAATGGGTATATCACCTTCATTGTATGAGGCGGCAGCTATTGATGGAGCAAATAGATTAAAGCAAACAAGGCATGTAACTCTTCCTGGTATATCAAGAACAATTATGATACTATTTATAATTTCTCTTGGGGGCATACTTTCAGCAGGTTTTGACCAAGTATATTTAATGCAAAATCCAGGAAACTATAAGGTATCAGAGATAATTGATACATATATAGTAAAGACAGGACTAGAAAAAGCAAGATATGGCCCAGCAACAGCAGTTGGTCTTATCCAAGGACTTGTAGGATTGTTACTGACAGTGATTGTAAACAAAATCGCAGATAAATTTGGCGAAAATTCTTTATGGTAAAAGGAGACATAATGAATATTAAAAAAACTTTTAGCAAGGCTATCATTATGGCAATGAGTCTTGTAGCGTTGACAGCTTGTGGAAATTCCAAAGATTCAAATACAGCTACTGATAAAAATCAGACTACACAAACAGAAACTACAAATGAAGATAAAAATGACAAAGAAGCTGGTAAAAGCAAAGAAAGTACAGATGATAATACTGATAAGCCAGATACTTGGATAGCAGATAGAGAAATAAAACTTCTAGTATTTGAATCAGCAGGAGATGCTGGAGAGGATACTATCAGCCCAGAAATAGCTCAATATATCAAAGATAGAACTGGCATTACTTTAACTATAGAATCTGTATCAAATGAAGACTCTTATGAGGCTCTTGCAGCTGGGCTTTCTTCAGGAGATTTACCAGATGCAGTAGCATTTTATTTAGATAATTCAGGCAGACCAGAGTTTCCTCTACTTCTAAAAGCAAGTAATGAAGGAATGTTTGCTGATATATCTGAAGAACTTAAAAATTCTAAAGTCTATGGAAAATATTTTGAAGATGGATATTTACCAAAAGATACGAAAGATAATATCATGATGAGAGATGATCAAGATGGAGCAACATATCTAGTTCATATGTCCATTAATAGAAAAGAAGCTGATCCAGGTCGTAAGACAATCGGTGGTATGTATATGAGAAAAGATATAGCAGAAGATCTTGGTGTAAAGACAGATGATATAAAAACTACAGAAGATATGCAAAAGCTTCTTGAAAAAATTAAAAAGGGAGATTACAAGGATAAAAATGGTAACCCTGTAGTGCCACTTGGACCAACATCTTGGGGTGGATCTGATAGACCTTGGCCATATAGAGACATGGTTTGGGAAGGTGAAGGTGCCCAAAAATTCTTAAAAGATGGGGATAAAGTAAAACACGAATGCATGACAGATTATGCAGAAAAAAGAGTAGCTAAAGTTCGTAAGTGGATTGATGAAGGTCTTATGGATCCAGAGTACTATACCATGGAAGAAACACGTGCCCAAGAGGGGATCCAAAATGGATCATTTGCTATAGTAGCTGACTCTCATAATTACAGACCAGAAATTGCAAATGGTGAATGGATTCCACTAGGAGATCTTAAAAGAGCAGATGGTTCAGATAATATGGTAATGGCATACAAGTCAGGTTATACAGGTTGGGCAATTCCATCAACTACAAAAAATCCGGAAGAAGTTGTAAAATTTGCTGATTGGATGGCTTCTAAAGAAGGTAAATTACTTTATTTCTATGGACTAGAAGGTAAACACTACGATATGGTAGATGGCAAACCAGTTCCTAAAAAAGAATTAGTTAAAGAAGCAGAAGAGAACCCAGATGAGGCTATCAAAGAAGGCTTTAGAGGAGTAAGAGCATTCTGGGGTGAGCACTTTGCTTATACAGATATGGATAACTATGAAGACTTTGGTGAAGAATCCTGGGGCGATAGCGTAAGAGATGAAGGCGGCAATGAAGCTCAAAAAATCATTGAAGAATACAATTATGATGAAAAATATAAAAACAAAGAAGTTATAGATGGTCTTTATCCAAGAGCTTACTTATTTGAATTTGAGGGAGAAGATGGCAATTTATCTCAAGCTCTTGATGATTGGAATGATGCGTTATTAAAAGCTTATTATGCAAAAAGTGATGAAGAAGCAAAAGCACTACTAGACCAAGCTCGTACTGGCCTAGAAGAAGCAGGAATAGATGATTTCTGTAAATTCCTAGAAGATAAAGAAAAAGACGGAGATACAATATTCTATTAATTAGAATATAAAAACATAGGTATACTAGACCAGTGGATAGGGCGTAGGTGTAGCGGAGACCCCTATTTCCCTTTCCATGAACACCCATATACCCATTTCACCCCCCTCCGCCTCGGTAGGGCCAATGAGTAGTAGAATTTCAATTCACGAATTCTATTTTATTAAATAAGTGATATTAAATTTTGAATTTTTTTAAAATTTAATATTGCTAGATAATCAATAAAATTTATATAGTATTCTCCGGAGATTTCCGGAGAATTGTTTTTATAAGGGAGGATTATGAAAAGTACAACAAAACCAATGCAATCTAGCAAATGGTCACAAATCATATTTTATATCGTATTGATACTTATGTCCCTTGCAATTATTTTGCCATTTTTACACATATTAGCCTTAGCTTTTAACTCTGGTAAGGATGCTGCTACAGGTGGGATTACATTTTTCCCAAGAAAGCCTACAACTGAAAATTTTCATGAAGTATTCAAACAAAAAAATCTAGTAAATGGTTTTTTTATATCAGTATTTAGGACAGTTATTGGTACTGTTGCAGGAGTATTTTTGATGAGTATGGCAGCTTGGGCTCTTACAATTCCTGATTTACCAGGCAGAAGTAAAATTACATTCTTTATATTTTTTACTATGTTATTTAGTGGGGGAACCATTCCTTATTATTTGGTGCTTAGCCAGCTTAATCTAACCAATACCATATGGGTTTATGTTATTCCATCTTTATATAGCGTGACTAATATTTTACTTTTAAGGTCTGCTTTTCAGCAAGTACCTATGAGTTTGGTAGAGGCGGCAAGAATCGATGGTATGAAAGAATTTAGGATATTTACTGATATGGTTTTGCCAATGAGTAAGCCAACCCTTGCAACTGTTACACTTTTTACAGCTGTAGGACATTGGAATGACTGGTTTGCTGGAAGCTTTTATGTTAGAAATCAAAAGCTAAAACCACTGGCAACATTACTTCAAGATATGCTTACCCGTCAACAAGGTTTAGCAGATGTGCTTGCTAAAAACTCGGGGGCAGCCTATCAACAACTTGATAAGGTACAAATAACAGGGGATTCGCTTCAAATGGCTACTATTATAGTTGTAATATTACCTATAGTAATTATGTATCCATTTATACAAAAATATTTTGTTCAAGGTATAACTATAGGATCTGTTAAGGAGTAGGAAATGGAATTTAAAAATAATACATTTAAAATAGTGCAATTTACCGACACTCACTTTGGAAATTTACCTCATCATGAGGACGATTTAAGAACTTTTGATCTCATTGATGAAATTCTAGAATTAGAGAAGCCTGATTTAATAGTGCATACAGGTGATATTATGTGGTCTGATGGAGTTAAAGATTCTGATAAGGTATTTACCATTGCTATGGAGCATTTTGATAAACATAATATTCCACTAGCCATAACCTTTGGCAATCACGACTCAGAAGAAGGCATAAGCCGCTCTGAACTTCGTGAAATTTATGAAAATACCATTACTAATAAACCAGTTAAGGAAGACACCTTTATAATAGATGATAAAGAGTCCTATGTAATTTGCCTAAAAGATAAGGGAGAGGATATTGCAATTCTCTACTTTATAGATTCTGGTGCTGATGATAAATTTGGCTATGGAACATATGAGTGGGATAGTCCAGAGCAGGTGGAATGGTTTAGAAAGACTTCTGCTAGATATAAAAAAGGTGATGGGATAAAAAGAGGCATAGTTTTCCAACACATACCAGTCCCAGAATATTGGCAAAGTATGGGAAATATCATTTCTGGAGTCCAAGAAGAAACAAATGAAGCAATATCAGCTCCTAAAATTAATACTGGATTATTTGCTAATATGTTGCTTAATGGGGAGACTTGGGGAATGATAGTGGGCCATGATCATGAAAATAATTTTGATAGTACACTATTTGGTATCCACTTAGCCTATGCTAATTCATCAGGCTATCAAGCTTATGGAGACGTCACTAAAGGCGCTACTGTTATTGAAATAAGCAAAGATCCATTTGAAATAAAAACTAGAAATATTCAGATTGATGAGAACAAATAAATTATTTACGAGCCAATATAAAGAATTGTTTTTACCTCTTATTGTAGAGCAATTATTTTTAACGCTTATAGGAAATTTCAATGTTTTTCTATTCTCACTCTTTAACGATCAAATGGTAGCAGCAATTGGTATATCAGATCAACTTTTGAATATATTTGCTATGATTACAAATATAGTTGTACTTGGAGCGAGCATATTAATCATTCAAAATGCCGACAAGTCACGAATAGAGTATGTGAAATCAATCCTAAAGGAATCTGTAATATTAAATCTTATCATAGCATTATTAATAGTATTAAGTGTATTTTTATTTAACAAAAATTTACTGCAATTAATGCAAACACCTAAAGAACTATTGGATGAAACTTCTATATACATTAGAGTAGTTTCGTTAAGCATAGTCTTCTTAGCAATGACTTCGTTGATGCTTGCGAGTTTACGTGCTTTTGGCTATGTAAAAAATGCGGTGAGTGTTTCTGTCTTAAATACCGTACTTGTAATAATAGGAAATAGTCTAATAGTTGTTCTAAATTTGGGAGGTATATCTTATATAGCAGTTGCAACGCTTTTGGCAAGACTTTTGGGAATGATAATAACTTTTCTTACATTAAAAAAGAATATTCCAGAATTATTTATAATAGATAAACCCTTTAAGAAGCTTCCTCTAAAAAAGGAAATACTATCACTAGGAATACCTTCTGCTATGGAACAAATCTCTTATAACTTTAGTCAGACCATTATAACAGCAATTATAGCATCCTTAGGAACAATAGCGGTAAGCTCAAAAATCTATACTCAAACTATAACTTCATTTATATTTTCAATAGGAGTTGCGGCAGGAGTTTCTGGTAACCTTATTATTGGAAATCTTTATAGAGAAAAAAACTTTGAAAAGATCGAAGATTTTGGGATTATGAATACAAATAAGATTAGCTTAATAGCAGCGGGAATTAACTTGATATTAGCTTTGCTTGGGAATTATATAGTAAAGATTTTTACAACTAATCCAGATATTATGGAAATAGTTAGAAACTTGCTGTTTTTTCAAATATTATTAGACCCGATGAGAGTTTCCAATGAAATACTGGTTAATAGTTTAAATGTATTAAAAGATGTAAAATATCCTGTTATGGTAGGAATTATTACAACTTACGCTTTAGTAATTCCTTTGTCGTATCTTGCGGTAAATAAGCTTGGTATGGGTCTTCAATCAGTATGGATAGTTTTTATAATTGATGAAAGCCTTAGAAGATTACTATTTACAAAAAGGTTTAAGTCTGGAAAGTGGATAAAATTGAATGAGGTGGAAGATGGACAGAAAATTTAAAAATTTAGCACATATAGTATTTGAAAAAATATATTATTATCTGATAATGTCTTTGATGTATGTAGTATCAATAATAGCAGGCTTAGTTTTTTTAACTTTTGGAGGGTCTCACGTACTTTTATATAAGCTAAATGATAAGCTAAGTCATGAAAGATATAAGGAAAAGATAAAAGTTTTTAAATTTTTCAAAAAAAATTTTATTTCTTTTACAAAGAAATATATAAAAGTTAGTATATTATATGTAAGCTTAATTTTAATCTTAGCTGTTGATATATTTTATTTTTCAACAAGTATAAGCCCTATATTTACAGCTTTATTTTATCTTATACTAATTCTAAGTTTTATAATTATAAATGCTATAGAACTAAGCTTTTTACTAATGGCAAAATATTCAGAAATGACATTTAGGGATGTTGCTCAAAATTCTATATCTTTAATTATAGTAAACATAGTAGATGTCTTATTTTTAGACGCAATAGTTGCATTAGTAGCAATTGTTATTTATAAAATATCTGACATTTTGCTTATTATACTATTTCCAGGAATTTTTATAGATCTAAGCTATTATATATTTAACAAAATGCTAGATAAAAAATCTATAAGCTATTTATTGTTTAATATAAAGTAAACTAAAGTTTCATATAGTTTTAGGAAATGGACAGTTACAAATTAATAAAAATCTATCCTTTCTTTAGTAGAAAGTTTTATATGTAGTCCATCGTCTAATAGATACGATTTTTGGAATGAAGTTTAAATGATTTTTGAAGGATTTATTTCTTTATAGCCTCATTTTAAGATTCTCTTATCAGATTTTTGAGAAATATATGAGTATAAATATTGTGGATGTAATAAAAAGTTAATATAGATGTTCTATTAATTAGTATAAACAAAAATAGGAGTGATTTCTATTTTTATAATGCTGTAATATAAATCTTATGAATTTATTTTTAAAAGAAGCTATAGATATGACTTGATTCTACTAATCTTAATATTTTAATAATAAAACCCCCAGTGGTAGAATTTTATACCACTGGGGATAATTTAGTTTATTATAGAACTCTATTTACCAAACATATTCTTATGTCTAATAGTTATTATAGATCGTAAAAGACTTACTAATATCCTATCTTAATGAACTTTCTTGTTCGTAATTAGAGTCTTCATTTCTTGTATTTCTTCTTTTGATTTCATATTCTTTTTTAGTCATTACATCATCAACACGAACATTAACTTCAACAACTTTTAATCCAGTCATTTGTCCAACAGATTGAGCTATATTTCTTTTTAATTCTTCAAATACTTTTGGAGCTGAATAACCATATTCAAGAATAATTGAAGCGTCTATAGCAGCTTCTTTTTCTCCAACATCAGCAGAAATCCCTTTTGTTAGAGAACGTCCACCAAATTGTTCAGAAATTCCAGAGAAGAATCCACCTTTCATATCTAGCACTCCAGGAACTTCTTGACAAGCTATTGAAGCTATTTTTTCAATAACAGAATCTTCGAAAGTAAGTTTTGATTCATGAGCTTGTTCTCTATCATCTCTGAAATTATCTTGGAAGTTATTTATAGCATCTTCCCTACGTTGCTCTCTTTCAATTCTTTCTTCTTGTTTTTCCTTTTTTTCTTGCTCTTTTTTGTTTACGCCTGCAATTTCATTGTATTTTTCTTGATTTGCCATAATAATATCTCCTTTTTTACTTAATATTTATCAAAAAATTTTTCTAGTTTAAATATAGTTTCCGGATCGCCATCTTTATACTTACCATAAATTTTGCCAATATTGTATAAGATTATAATTAAGAGAGTTCTAAAAAAACCTATTGTTAAAAATAGTATTGAAACTATAAGTCCAAGTAATGCATATTTGAACTCATTCCAATGAGAGCTTTCAAAATTTCTAAATTTACTTTTAAAAAGTGAATCTTCTTTATCTTTCTTTTTTTCAACTACAACTATTTTTTCATTATCATTTTTTTCTTTAGAGTTCTCATAATTATTTTGATAATCCGAAAATTTTTCATAATTATTATTCATATGAACCCTCTTAGACTACTCTCTTATTAGAATCTTTTTTAATATCGTAGAATTCGATATCTACCTTATTCACAGGATAACCAGTGAAAGTTTCTAAACTTTGTGCAATATCTTCTTTAATTATTTGTCCTAATGAATTTAAGTTTTCACCTTCATAAACACCACATTTAACCTTAGTATTTATTTCGTTAGACTTTCCATTTTTGACCTTGACAATAGCATCTGAGCTTCTAATCTCTGGATATTTTCTTACAGTAGTGAGTACATTATCTAGAATTGCTTTTGAAGTAATAAGCATTTCACCAGAATTATTTTTATCAATTATATAATTATTAATTGTAGGAAGAGCAAGAGCTCTAATAAAAACATATAAAGCTAATAATGCTCCCAAAATTGCAACTACAGTTAAGAAATAGAAAAACCATCTTTGCTTATTGTAGTTATCTAGTGTTGCACTGACTTTGCCATAATCAAATATCAAGAAATATGAACAAAATATAGCAAGTAATGTGGCGATAGCAAAAATAACATTAATCCATTTTCGCCATCTTTTCAACTTAACCCCTCCTTTCAAGAATGTTAATATTAGACTTATCTCTATATAAAATATATCCACAAAATCATAATTTAATCATAAAAAAGAAAATTTTTAAAATTTATATGGATACAAAAATTAATCGTTCTTAAGTAAACTAAAAAAATATTACTTGATTTGTTTATTCTCTAAAAGCTCCTTATTTTAAAGCTTACTTCTAAGTTTAGAGTATAAAAAATAAGAAACCTTTTCCTGGGCTATTGTAATTAATTTTTATATAACTATAATGGAATTAGGAGGTAAGCTCATGCAAGATTATAGAAGAGAACATGATTCTTTAGGAGAAATAGAAGTAGATCGCAATGCTTTTTATGGAGCTAACGCTCTAAGAGCTCGTGAGAATTTTAATATTACAGGGAGAACTTGTGATGATAAGTTAATTGATGCTATTCTTGAAGTGAAAAAAGCCTGTGCAATTGAAAATGAAAAGATAGGTCTTTTGACCAATGCTCAAAAAGAAGCAATTATTTCTGCTTGTAATTTACTTTTAGGAGGTTCTTATAGAGATAATTTTATAGTTGATCCTATCCAAGGAGGAGCTGGAACTAGTTTTAATATGAATGCCAATGAAGTTATTGCCAATATGGCTAATCAGTCCTTAGGTGGGAATTTAGGAGTTTATGATAAAGTTCATCCAAATGATCATGTAAATAAAGGTCAATCTACTAATGATGTCATACCAACTAGTGGTAAGATTGCTCTTATTAGATATTTTAAAGAACTATATGATGAAAACATTAAACTTATAAATGCCATAGAAGATAAGGCAGATGAGTTTAAGGAAGTTTATAAAATGGGAAGAACTCAGCTACAAGATGCTATTCCTATAAGTCTAGGTCAAGAATTTGCAGCTTATGCAAGAGTACTTAAAAGAGATAATGAAAGATTTAAAAAAGCTATACATAGTCTATCATTTGTAAACTTAGGTGGAACTGCTATAGGTACAGGACTAAATGCTGATAAAACTTACGTAGAAGAGATCGTACCAGTCCTAGCTGAAGTAACAGGCCTTAATCTTAAACAAAATGAAGACTTAATAGACGGTACTCAAAATTTAGATGGATTTACTTACTCATCTAGCATATTAAAAACTTATGCATCAAATCTATCAAAGATTGCAAATGATTTAAGACTTATGAGTTCTGGTCCCCAAGTTGGTATAGCAGATATAAAGTTGCCAGCTCGCCAAGCAGGATCATCTATAATGCCAGGTAAGGTAAATCCTGTTATACCAGAAGTTGTAAATCAAGTTGCTTTTGGCGTAATAGGTAATGACTTAACAGTAACCATGGCTGTTGAAGCAGGACAATTAGAATTAAATGCTTTTGAGCCAATTATATTTTATAAGCTTTTTGAATCTTTAAAGACTTTAAAAGGAGCTATTTATACATTAAGGGTAAATTGTATAGAAAATATTACAGCAAATGAGAAGTATTTAAGCGATCAAGTGGAAAAAAGCGTAGGCTTAGTAACAGCATTAGCTCCTCATATAGGTTATGAAAAAGCATCTGTAATTGCTCATAAAGCTCTAGAAACAGGTGAAAGCGTTAGAGATTTGGTATTATTTGAAGGCTTGATAGATGCCAATGAATTAGATGAAATCTTAGATTTCAAAAAGATGATTCAACCTGGAATTCTTGATGAAGATAAGTTATTATAAGAGGAAAATATGAAAAAAAGAATCGAAGAAGACACTATAGGTAAAATTGAAGTTGCTGAAGATGCCCTTTGGGGAGCACAAACCCAAAGATCTTTTGAAAACTTCCCACAAGGGGTAGAAACAATGCCCCTTTCTCTATTAAAAGCAATAGTATATATAAAAAAAGCTTGTGCTGAAATAAATTTCTCTGAGGACAGACTTAGTGAAGAAAAGCGTGACTTGATAGTTTATGCAGCTAATCAAATTATTTTTGGCCATTATGATGACCAATTTCCGCTTACTATCTGGCAAACTGGTTCTGGGACTCAGACTAACATGAATGTGAATGAAGTAATAGCTCATATTGCAAATAAAAAGAATGGAAAAAGTATCATACATCCAAATGATGATGTAAATATGAGTCAATCATCAAATGATGTTTTTCCAACAGCTATGCATATATCAAGCTTCTTAAATCTAAAAGAAAATCTATACAAAGAAATAGAAGCGACTATCGAAATATTAGAAAAATTAGAAAAAGAAAACGAGACTATAAAAACAGGAAGAACTCACTTACAAGATGCAACGCCTCTAAAACTTTCCCAGGAAATTTCAGGATGGAAAGTAATGGTTAAAAGAGATTACGAAACAATAAAAGTAGTAAGTGAGAATCTAAAAAGGCTGGCTATAGGCGGGACTGCGGTAGGAACAGGAATAAATGCAAGTAGTGATTTTGGTAAAAAGGTAGCAAAAGAGCTTTCAAAACAATTAGATTGTGAATTTGAAAGTGATAATAATAAGTTCTATGAGTTAGCAAGTAAATCAGCTTTAGTAAATAGTCATGGTAGCCTAAAGGCCTTAGCAAGCGATCTATATAAGATTGCTAATGACATAAGATTTTTATCCTCTGGTCCTAGATGTGGTATAGGTGAACTTATAATACCTGCCAATGAACCAGGATCATCCATAATGCCAGGTAAGGTAAATCCTACTCAAGTTGAGTCAATGACAATGGTAACAATCCAAGTTATGGCAAATGATTTTGCTATAACTATGGCTAATAGTCAAGGGCAACTTCAATTAAATGCCTACATGCCATTAATAATTTATAATATGGATCAATCTATAAACTTACTTGCTAAGTCCTTAAAATGTTTTAGAGAAAATCTACTAGTAGGACTTAAAGCTAATAAATTAAAGATAAAAGAGAATTTAGATAACTCTTTAATGCTTGTGACAAGTTTATCTCCGTATATAGGTTATGATAAGGCAAGTAAGATTGCAAAATATGCTTATGATAATAACTTAACTTTAAGAGAAGCTAATAAAGATTTGGGATATCTATCTGATGAAGATTTTGACAAATATGTAAGAGCAGAAGACATGGTATAGGAGTTTTATGGATAAAAAAATAAGATAACTGTTTTTCAGAAAGTATACAAAGTCGATTTTATAATTTATTAATAATTTAAATTAAGCTACAACCCATCTTGATTAGATGAATATACCTTGATTTGTTACATTCATCTCTAAAACTAGTGCGAAAGCATAGAAAAGTTTGCCTAGCAAACGAGTTTTAGTGTGAGTGAAAAAACGAGTGCATGGAGAGATCTTATGAGATTTCTCCGCTCACTACGTTCGATTGAAATAGGTAAATTTATATTTTGTCAAAAGTCTGCAAGATAACTATCTTTTATTATTTATCAATTTTTATAACGATAACAAATTTTTCACTATAATAGAGAGTGATTTAATAAATAAAAATGAAAAAGTATTGAGATAAGAAAATATAAGAGATAACAAGCTAAGTACACAAAAAGATGCAAATTACAATAGAATATACATATATAATGTAGGTAAGAATAATCACTATATGCTAATCTATACAAAATCTAAAATATTTAGATTATATTATTTTTATAGTAAGTTTATGGTAAGTGAAGAGAAAATCAATATCATAGCAAGTAATTCATCCTATAACAATATCGTTAATTAAAATTTAAGGAAAGTACTAGAAAGTCAATATAAAAACTGAAATAAATAAAGATACAAGGAACAATATTATATAATATTGTTCCTTGTTGGAATAGCTAGCTATATTTCATATAAGAATAGTGAAAAATAAAGGAGCTGTTGCAAAACTATGAATAATTATCATCACATCATTAGAAGGTTATCTTAAGAAATTTTTTACATGCTTGCAGACTCATGAAAACAAAATTTTCATAGAGGTTCTTCTAATGATTTTGGGACGCTTTATTCATTCTGTAACAGCTACTGAACTTTTATATTTATAGTAATTTTTTTATTCGTTTAACAAATTATCTTTATCAATAAGAGCTATAGTATCCATAGTAAGATCAGCTATATTTTTTATATCATCCCATTCATTCTCATTATAAGGAAAATCCTTCACCCCGCAGCTATGTATTCCCATATTCTTAGCTACTTTTATAGCATATAAAGCATCATCATATAGGATGATATCAGATGCATCTACCCCAAATTTGTCTATAGCATATTGCCAATATTTTGGATCTGACTTTTTATAATTTGTCAAATCAGGTGTAGTATAAAAACTAAAGTAATCAGCTATGCCTAGCCTTTCAAAAGCAAGTTTTAAATATATAGAGTCAGTTGAAGAAGCTATAGCCATCTGATAACCTGCCTTATGTAATTCTTCTAAGGATTTAATAGCTCCATCTTTTGGCATTAGAGAGTTCCTATAACCATCTTCTATAATTTCATTAAAATAGTCTCTAACTTCATCTTTAGTCATATCTTTGGCAAGATTTTCAGCTATAAAAGCGCACATTCCATCTAGTGGAAGAGCCTCAATCTTACCTTTTTCTTCAGCAGGAAGACTACTTAAACTAAAGTCATATTTCTCAAAAATTTTATTGATTGGATCTATCCAAATATGCATAGAATCAAGTATAGTTCCGTCACAATCAAAAAGTAATTTCATTATTTCTCCTTTATAAATATAGGGGAAGTTATGATTAGTCTTTGATTATCCATATCTTTCATATCCCCCAAGACTTCAAATCTTATATACCCTAAATCAAAATTATTTATTTCAAAGTCTATATTGCTATCATAGTTTATGTCTTTTTCTAAAATTAATCTTTCGTTATTATAAACTACAAATTTATGAGGAACTATTTTAAGCTCATCTTTATTTTTAAAGGTTGAATCAGTGATTCTAACAGAAGCTTTGATTTCCTTAGAATATACTTTATCTCCAAGTTCAATATTATCTAAATTCAAATGAAGAATTGGTCCATAGCTTATATAAGTATGGAGTCTTTTAATAGCCTTTAAAGTATTTTCTTCGCTAATATTACCATCTATACCAATCATGCTAATAGCTACGCTTTCTTTTGGATTGGATGGATTGTGCCAATCGCGTCCTGCTAGTGCTGCTAACTTATAACCATCCTTTAAAAGTTTAGTCCAACTATCATAAGCCTTTAAAGTGGACTTGTTAGCATGAGCATCTTCGCTATTTACGAGCTCTATATAATTAAATTTAGAATAATTATCTACTAGATATTCAAAGTGACAGCCGGTGCATAGAGGATTTCCTATATCAAAAGGATGAGCCATACCAATAACGATATTTGAATCATTACTTTTAATATTATCAATACATTCTTCTATATTATCTAGTTTTGCTTTAGTATAGTTTCCAGCATCTTTACTCCCTAAGATAAGCATATGTCCATAGAATGTAGTCCATTCTATACCATGAAATGCTGGAAGGATTTCCTTATCAAGATTATTTTCATAAATTTCATCAAGGCCAGAATTTGTATTATGATCTGTTAGAAATATCCCCTTATAACCAAAATCACGAGCGTTTTGTAAAAGCTCTTTTGGTGAAAATCCGCCATCAGAGTGGTAGGTGTGGGAGTGAAGTTCTATAGGGTAGTATGTTAGTTTACTCATCTAGGGCCTCCAGTGAAAATTTACAGTTTACCTTACTATTGCAAGAGTGCATGCTTAATACAAATTCATAAGCTCCTGCTTTAATATCAGTTTTTTTATAACCTAGGCTGGATTTTTTAGGACTGATGATTATTTCTTGTTCGTTATTTTTATTGTGGTAAGCCCCTATAAAGTTTCCTTCATAGAATAAAGAAGTGGTAATAAAATTTTCTATTTGACTTTTTAAAGTATCTTCTCTTTCTTTTTTACTAAACTCACCTTTCGGCATGTATTTATCTATGCATTCTTTTAGTATTTCTATACGTTCATTTTCAGGGACACGGGTTGGACTATAGGTCATATTAATTCTTATTTTTTGATAGTTTTTATCCAGAGTAAAAGGATATCTTTTATGGGTGAGAGTATCCCCTCTATCAAGTTTTAAATCTTTATCTAATATTATCATTTGTTATCCTTTATATTTGTTTATGAATAATTATAAAAATCAAATATTAAAGCTATATTATTTTTATGTAAAATATTATTAAAGTATAAAGCTTATGCTATACTAGAGGTAGAAAAGGAGGTTGTTTTGAATATTTTACTTGATTTATATTTAACATTTGCTAAGATCGGTTTGTTTACTTTTGGTGGGGGCTATGCTATGCTTCCATTATTGGAAAGAGAGGTTGTAGATAACAAAAAATGGGTATCTCGTGATGATATCTTAGATTACTATGCTATTGGCCAATCTACTCCGGGTATTATTGCTGTAAATACAGCTACATTTTGTGGATATTCTCAAGCTGATGACTTAGGTGGGATTGTTGCTTCTCTGGGGTTTATAACTCCTTCTATAATAATTATTTTAATAATTGCAAACTTTTTGGAGAAGTTTGCAGATATAGTTTGGATTCAACATGCTTTTGCTGGTATTAGGGTTGGTGTAAGTGCTCTTGTTTTTTATTCTGTATTAAAGATGGTAAAGTCTAACGCCAATACAGGACTTAAATTTGCTATATTTTTATTAACCTTTATAGCGATTGCATTTTTATCCATATCACCAGTAATTGTCGTTATAAGTGTTGGAATTTTTGGAATTTTATTGGGAAAGGGAGGTCATAATAAAGATGCTTAGCTTGATTTGGGAATTTTTCAAAACTGGACTTTTTGCATTAGGTGGAGGTATGGCTACTATTCCCTTTTTGCAAGACATGTCTAGAAATTATGGTTGGTTTACTGAATCCGATCTATTGGACATGATAGCAGTTTCAGAGTCAACGCCTGGAGCAATAGGTATAAATATTGCAACCTTCGCTGGATTTAAGTCTTTGGGTATAGCTGGAGCAATACTTGCAACTATATCACTTATTACTGCGCCAATTATAATTGTACTTATAATATCTAGAATGATGGCAAAGTTTAAAAATTCAAAGATAGTTGCTGATATGTTTTATACCATAAGACCATCGACTGCAGGCTTGATACTCGGGGCCATGAGTTCTGTCATGGTATATACACTATTTAATGTAGATTTATTTAAAAGTACTGGAAATATATTAGACTTTTTTAGAATAATACCAGTAGCTTTATTTGCTATATTTTTATTTATATTGATAAAATTTAAAAAAGTACACCCGCTTATAATTATAGGTGTAAGTGCAGTTTTGGGTGTAATTTTTGCCTTATAGGAGATTAGTTATGAAAGAACCAGTAAAAATTTTAAATTTTGGATCTCTAAATATTGATAAAATTTATAATTTAGATCATATAGTAAATGAGGGAGAAACGGTTGCTACAATTTCTTATAAAGAAAGTCTGGGTGGCAAGGGTCTTAATCAAACAATTGCTTTAAAAAGAGCAGGAGTAGATGTATATCACGCTGGTTTTGTAGGAGAAGTAGATGGAGAAATTCTCTTGGACTACCTAAGAGATAATAAAATCAGGTCCTTGGTAAAAAAGACTTCTGGAAATTCTGGTCATGCTATTATACAAGTTGATAAAAATGCTAACAATTCTATAATTGTAGAAGCAGGAGCTAATAAAAAGATTGGAAAAGCATATGTAGATGAAGTTTTAGAAAAATTTTCTCAAGGAGATTTCCTTCTTTTGCAAAATGAAATCAGTAGCTTGCAATACATAGTAGATCAAGCATGTAAAAAAGAAATGAGGGTATTTTTTAATCCATCACCAATTGATGATAATATAAAATTTATAGACCTAAATAAGATAGATACTATCATAATAAATCAAAGTGAAGGTCGTAGTTTGAGTGGTTTTGTAGAAACTTTTGAAATATTAAATTATTTTAAAGAAAATTTTCCAGAACTTAAAGTAGTATTAACTTTAGGGAGATTAGGAGGTATATATTCTTATAAAAATGAGGAAATCAGATTTAAAAGCCATAAGGTCAAGGCTTTAGATACAACAGCAGCAGGTGATACTTTTTTAGGATATTACTTAGCTAGTGTTGCTAGTGGATTAGATATAGAAGAAAGTCTTAATCTAGCAAGTCTAGCAGCAGGCCTAGCTTGTACTATAGAAGGCGCAGCCCCTTCTATACCCTCTTATAGAGAACTAGAAGTATATATGAAAGAAAATAAAGTGGAGATATAATGAAAAAAGTAAATACGATTTTTGATACAGATCCAGGTATAGATGATGCCTTTGCTATAAGTTTTTTACATAATAGTAAAGTTTTTGATGTAAAGATGGTATCATCTGTAGCGGGAAATGTTGGATTAGAACATACTACAAGAAATTTACGTGGCTTGGTTAAGGCAATGGATTGGGATGTACCAGTTTATAAAGGACTTAGTAAACCTCTTATAGGTGAACAAATATTAGCAGAAAAATTTCATGGAGTAAATGGACTTTTAGGTTATGAATTTAAAGATGACCAATTAGCACCCTTAGAAAAAGAATCTGCAATAGAAGCTATGATAAAGGTTCTAGAAGAAAATGAAAAGACTCTAATAATTACCGTAGGACCTCTTACAAATATAGCTAGCTTGCTTACTATAAGAGAAGATTTAAAAGAAAAAATAAGCGAGATAAATATAATGGGTGGAGCAATAGGCATGGGCAATGTAACTGCAACTAGTGAGTTTAATATATTTGCAGACCCCGAAGCTGCAGATATTGTATTTTCTAGTGGTGTAAAGATTAATATGCTTGGCCTTAATGTAACTACACAAACATCCTATGATATTAATATGCATAAAGAGTTTAAAAAGTCAGAACTTAGAATAAATCAAATATTAGCAGACATTATGGATAGAAGAATAAAAAGAGCAGGAGCTGAGGAAAACTATACAACCCATATGCACGATACTCTAGCAGTAATGTATGCTACAAATCCTGAGATATTTGAAAGTAAGATGCTACATATAGACATTGAGACTAATGGAAAGTACACAAGGGGGATGACTATAGCTGATACAAGACTAAATTCTCTTTGTGAGAAAAATATAAATGTAGTGACTAGTATAGATAAAGATAAATTTAAAAAAATATTTATGGAAAACTTATTATAGAAAATAGCAGTCGAGACCATAATAATGTGTAAATTCACCATTTATGAATAATCAAATGAATTAATTAAAGGCATAACATTTTTATTAAAGTCTTAAGAAGAATAGTTTTTGATATATACGATTCGTTAATTTTATAATTAGAATATGTCTTACTATAAATCTTATTAATGCAAGTTGATTTAAGTAATATTTATTAAATTTATGTAAAAAGATTCCATGGATAGGATCTCCTATCCATGGAAAAGTATTTGACTAATTATTATTTACCAAGATAATTTGATAAAGAAACATTTTAAAATAGAAGAGAGTTCGATATCTTTGGGTGCATAGATTAAATTATTAATATTATTTTGTCATATAAAGAATGAACAAAATAATACCAGTTAATACTATAGTTATACCTACAGATAGGATAACAGTTTCCAAACCATTTTCATATGTTATTGGTTTAAAGCTATTATTACTCTTTTTATAAAAGATTATAGTATCAATAGCAGACATTTCTAATATTATCGCAAGAATGTACCAAACATTTAAGGAAGCCTGTAGTATTTTTATTGCTATAGCAAAACCAATAAATAACATTAAGTTTGGGATATAAAGTTGTGATATTGATATATTTTTTTGCCTTGTCATAATTATTTACCACACTGTTCATTTATTCGAGTCCATACTACACACAAAATTGATAAACTGTTAGGATAATATATTAACACATAATTTTTATTATGTAAAGTACTTTTATATTAAAATAGCACCCATAAGAAGTTCTATTAAACATCTAGTTCATAAAAATTGATAGTATCTGTGTAATTCTATAAAAAGAAAAAGGTGAAACCTTAACTAATACAATGTTTTAACGAGCAAACGAAACTAAGAGGAATCGAATGATATAATACACTTTGCAATTGATGGTAAAGTACAAAATTTAATTAACGATTCAGCCATACGAATGATTAAAAACCTACCATCTGATTGAGTTCAAGCTTTATTGATATTAATGAATTGTATGGTAAATATTTTACTAGATATATTTACACAAGATTATGGACTTGACTTCGGGATAAAAGTAATAAATATTCAATATTGTTTAAATATATATGTTTAGTAATGTTAATAATTGGAATAGTAAAAGTTATGACAAGTAATCTTATCATTTAGCATAGCAAAGATAATAATAACTGAGTATTTTACTCTTAAAAGTATAAATAAATATCAACCACATTAATTAAACAATTAAATGAGATGAAGATGATAAAAGAGGCATCTACAAGATAAATAAACAAATCTTATATAAGTAAAGTATATAACAATCTTTAGCTAGTAAGTACGCTATTTAGTTAATAAATATTTAGAGATTATCAAATGAAGATTTGAGTTTATTTTTTGTAGTAGCCTCTATATTTTAATATAATTAAATTGTTGTTATAAGTTTTTTCTTAGGCTTGTTTCTCCTAATAGAAGCAAATATAGACCCCGCTATATTATGCCAAATAGAAAATATAGCTCCTGGTAATGTTGCTAGTGGATTTAGAGTAAAATTTACACTTGCAAGTTGTATGGCAAGCCCACTATTTTGCATGCCTACTTCTATTGCAAGGGCGGTTGCCTTATCATAATCCATTTTGGCTAGTTTTGCTACCAGTAGACCACCTAAAAGACCTAGGGCGTTGTGAATTGCTACTATTACTAATACTATAAGTCCTGATTGAGCAATCTTATCTGCATTTGCTCCTATAATTCCTGATATTATTAGGATTATAGCTAAAGATGAGATAAGAGGAAATACATCTTTTGACTTTGAAACTGATGTAGGATTTATTTTCTTTATTGAAATTCCTAAAAGTACAGGTAGAAGGATTACTTTAACTACTGATTTAAACATAGCAATTATTGAAACATCAACCCATCTTCCAGCTAATAAGTATACCAAGGCAGGTGTTACTATAGGTGCAAGAAGTGTGGAAAGTATAGTCATAGATACTGACATAGATACGTCCCCTCCTGCTATGTGGGTGATGACATTGGAAGCTGTACCGCCAGGGCAAGATCCAACTAGAATTATCCCTAAAGCTATATCCTTATTTACATGAAAAGTTATAGCTAATAACCATGCTAATAAAGGCATTATTGTAAATTGAGTTAAAGATCCTATTAACACTTCTTTGGGATTTTTTATTATTTTTTTAAAATCTCTAGTATCAATACTTGTTCCCATACCAAACATAGCTATGGCCAAAAATATAGTAGTGTATGAGGTCATCCACGAAAAATATTGGGGTAAAAAATAGGCTATTAATGAAAAAACTATTATTATAAGTCCAATATTTTTGCTTATCTTTTGGGATATATTAGCTAGCTTATTCATATTAAACTCTGTAAATAAAGTTATCTATTAGCCTGGTTTTTCCAATAAATACTGCTATAGCAATAAGCCTATCGTCAGCAAAGTCTTTAGAATCTTTCATAGTAGTTAAATCTACTGCACTTATATAATCTATTTTAGCTAGTTTTTCAGATGATATGATTTCTTTCATTTTTTCTAAAACCTCACTAACGCTAGCCCCATTTTTAGCTAATTCTTCTCCTTTAAAGATAGCTTTTGATAGGCAAAGGGCAGCCTTTCTTTCTTTATCTGATAGATAAGTGTTTCTAGAAGATAAAGCCAATCCGTCATCCTCTCTTACTATAGGGCAAGGGATAATCTCTATCGGAATATTTAAATCAAAAACAACCTTTTTGATAATAGCTACTTGTTGGGCATCCTTTTGACCAAAGTAAGCCCTATCGGCTCCAGTGATGTTAAATAACTTAGTGCAAACTGTACAGACGCCTCTAAAGTGACCAGGTCGTTTTGCTCCGCATAAGTTATTGGACATATCTTCTATATCTACAAAAGTTTTTCTATCATGATACATTTCGCTAGCTTCTGGTGCGAAAATAAAATCTACACCTATATTCTCACATAGCTTACTATCAGATTCTAAATCTCTAGGGTAGGTTTTAAGATCTTCCTTTGGACCAAATTGTATAGGGTTTATGAAATCAGATACAACTACAATATCATTTTCTGCACGAGCTTTTCTTATAAGACTAGCGTGTCCCTCATGTAAAAAGCCCATAGTAGGGACAAGTCCTATACTTTTGCCTTCTATTTTATATCCTTTTAAATCTTTCCTTAGTTCATCAATACTTTTAACAATTTTCATAAAAATCTCCTCTAAATATATTAGAGATAGCCTCATACACCACTAAATTTATATTTTACTTAAGATAAAGTTCCATGTTTTTCGTAATTTGATACTTTCTTAATTTTATTTTCATCATCCACAAAGACTACTTTTGGACTATAATTTTCTAATTCTTCCTTATTATAGCTTGCATAAGCCATAATTATTACCTTATCTCCAGGACAGGCGAGTCTTGCAGCAGCACCATTTAGGCAAATTACACCGCTATTTCTTTCGCCAGCTATTGTATAAGTTACAAGCCTTGCTCCACTATCAATATCTACAACTTGTACTTTTTGATATTCTCTTATACCTGATTTTTCAAGTAAATCTTCATCTATAGTGATAGAGCCAACATAATTAAGTTTAGCCTCTGTAACTGTCGCTCTATGTATTTTTCCCTCTAACATTTCAATATTCATAAAATCTCCTTAAAAAAACAAGGCTATTAACAATCTATTTTTTAACGATAAAAAATCAATGGCCTTGTCTAAGTAACTAATTAATATTTTGAGTCTCATTACTTATATAAGCTCATTTTTTAAAATAAAATATAATGGTGTAAAAGAGTATAGTTTTCACTAGAAATACCATCTCCACTGGTATTATAATGTTTTAATAAAAAATTAACAAGGATAATTTATCTTTAATCTAAAAATAATTTATATTAGTTAATTATATATTTAAATATAGTATAGTATTAACTAGTCAAAGATAGAAACGCAATGAATATCAGATGATATTCTAGAACTGGTAGGTAGCCCAGTCGTCTAAATATTATTTATTTAGGTAAGTAACCTTCCCCTCCGGGTTGTCCATTCTTTGAGAAAAATATTAAGGAGGGTATGTATGAATAAAGTATCAATAAAATTAACTGTATACTTTGAGGATCCGTTTTGGGTAGGAGTTTTTGAGAGGGTTGAGGATAACTCTTTATCAGTTTGTAGGGTGGTTTTTGGTTCGGAGCCAACAAATAACGAAGTATATAATTTTATTTTGAAAAATTATAATAAGCTTAGATTTAGTCAAGATATTAATATTAAACTTAAAAAGAAAGCAACTAATCCTAAAAGACTGCAAAGAGAAGTTGGAAAACAAAGCAAACAGGTAGGAGTATCCACAAAATCTCAATTAGCATTGGAAAGGCAAAAAGAAAAATATAAGTTGGAAAAACAAGCTAATAAAAAACAAAAAATGAGATTAGAAAAGGAGAAAAAGTATGAGCTTAAAAAAAGAAAGCGTAAGCAAAAGCACAAGGGAAAATAGGAATTTAACTCAAAGATATGGATTGACCTAGATCTTAAATAAGGATAAGTGTTTATAAGTTTTTTTGTAGATTAGTTATAAATATGAAATTATAATTTTTTTGTTTTCTTACGAATGAGTTGAGTAGTTTATTACTAGACATGGATGATTATAAAAATAAGAATTACAGAAATGAAGAAATATAAATGAAATTAAGAAGAAAATATTGATAAGCATGGCCATAGAACTATGTATATTTTTAACAGTAATTTAGGCATAGGGTATATTTTTGATTTTCAGATTTAGAATATGTGTCAAGTTATAAAAAAAGTTAACTATAGAAGGCGCCTTATACATTCATAAGATCTTTTCTTTAATAATAGTTAGATAACAAGTCATAAGAATATAGTAAATAAGACTGGAGCCACCCAACTCCAGTTTTTTGATCTGTTCTCATAATAAAAATCCCCCTGATTAATTTTCTTTACACTAATCAGGAGGTTTTTATACGTAAAATCTTACATAGTTTACTTAAGTTAATTTTAAACTATTTTCTAATTCTTTTTCTAATCTCGCCTATAAGTAGTGGTAGGAATGATAGTAGTAGTATTATCCACCATTGCCATGATATAAATTCTAGTTCAAAGAGCTTTCTAAGGATTGGAACATACATTACTACTAGTAATAGGGCAAAGGATAATAGATTTGCTTTTACTAGGTTCTTGTTTGAGAACCAACCTAGTTCTTTTAGAGTATATTTTTCACTTCTTACTGAGAATGCTCTTAGAAGTTCACTTGTTATAAGTGTTGCAAATACCATTGTATGTGCACCTTCTATGTTGTTAGGGAAGATGTATTTTAGTCCTATGACATAGGCGAGTAGCACTGATATTGTTATAGCTATGGATTGGAAGATGATTCCTTTTCCTGTTTCACCTGATGTAATTGCAGCATCTGGATCACGAGGTTTACGTTCCATTATATCTGCTTCCGCTGGTTCAACTCCTAGTGCTAAGGCTGGAAAAGCATCTGTTACTAGGTTTAGCCAAAGTAGTTGAATAGGTGTAAGTGGACTTGGTAAGCCAAATAGTATTGATAAAAATACTATAGCCACTTCTGCAATATTACATGAAAGTAGGAAAGATACAAACTTTTTGATATTTGAGAAAATTACTCTACCTTCTTCTACTGCATTTACTATTGTAGCAAAGTTATCATCTACTAGGATCATATCAGCAGTATCTTTGGCAACGTCGGTTCCTGTGATACCCATTGATATACCTATATCAGCGTTTTTGATTGCTGGAGCATCATTTACTCCATCTCCTGTCATGGCTACTACTTCACCATTTGCTTGTAGGGCATTTACTAATTGCACCTTATTTTGTGGAGATACTCTGGCAAAGATTCTCTTAGTCTTTACTATTTCTCTGATTTCTTCTTCTGACTTATTATTTAGGTCGCTTCCTTGCATGGCTTGATCTTCACATTCTGCTATACCAAGTTCTTTTGCAATAGCAAGGGCTGTTTCAAAATAGTCACCTGTTATCATAAATACATCTATACCTGAGTTGTGACACTCTTCAACAGCTGCTTTGGCTTCTGGTCTTGGTGGGTCAATCATACCTGTAAGGCCCACAAATACCATTTCACGTTCTATATTTTCTGTTGAAAGCTCTTCATTTTCAAGACTTTCATATGGTTTAAAGGCATATGCCATAACACGAAGAGCTTGTTTAGCAAGTTTTGTATTTTCTTTTAGAACTTTTTCTTTTAAGTCATCTGTGAAATCTTCTAACTTACCATCTATCATAATTTTTGATGAGTTATTAATCATAACATCTGGTGCACCCTTTGTCATTGCATAATAAATTTTATCAATATTATGGAAAGTTGTCATCATCTTTCTATCTGAATCGAATGGGATTTCATCTATTCTTGGATGAGCCTCATTTAAGTCTTCTTGAACAATATCCCATTTTTCAGATAGAGTAAGCATTGCAGCTTCTGTAGGATCACCTGTAATTTCGTAGGATCCATTTTTTTCAATCAAGTTTGCATCGTTACTTAATGATGCAATTGTCATGATTAGCTTAATTTGACTATCATCATCTATTACATCGCCTTTGTGTGAGATATCACCTTTTGGAGTGTATCCACTTCCTTCAACATCATATTCTTTAAAGTCTGTGTAAACTTTTGTTATAGTCATTTCATTTTGTGTAAGAGTTCCTGTCTTATCTGAACAAATTGCTGTAGTTGAACCTAGGGTTTCTACTGAAACTAAGTTTTTAACTATTGCTTTTCTATCAACCATTCTATTCATACCTATAGATAATACTATAGTTACAACAGCTGTAAGTCCTTCAGGTATTGCTGCTACTGCAAGAGATACTGCAACCATAAAGTTATCTAATATACTCATTGATGTTCTAAAGTAGCCTACAACAAATACTAATGCACATATGATAACTACTAAAATAGCAAGCTTTTTAGATAGGTCTTTAAGTTGCCTTTGTAGTGGGGTTTGCTTATCTTCTACGGTATCAAGACTTGTTGCTATTCTACCGATTTCTGTATTATGACCTGTTGAAGTTATAAGACCTTCACCGTGTCCATAGGTTACAATTGAAGATGAATAGGCAAAGTTCTTACGATCTCCTATACCTACTTCTTTGTCATAAAGCTCTTCAGCATCTTTTTCTACTGATACGGATTCACCTGTTAAAGATGATTCATCAATTTGTAGGTTGCGTGAGTCTAGAAGCCTAATATCAGCTGGTATAATATCTCCTGTTTCAAGAACAACTATATCTCCTGGTACTAGATCTTCTGCTTTAACCTTTCCACGCTTGCCATCTCTAATAACTGTAGCCTCTGGAGAGCTCATTTTTTGTAGTGCTGCTACAGAATCTTCGGCTTGACCTTCTTGGTAGATACTCATAATAGCATTGATAACTACAATTGCAATTATTATAATAGCTTCTATTTTATCTCCAGTAAACATGGATACTATTGATGCTAATATAAGTAAGATTACCATTGGATCAAGGATTTGCTCTAGAATTTTTTTGCCCAGAGATTTCTTATTGGATGATTCTATTTTATTAGGTCCGTATTTTTCCAAACGGCTACTTGCTTCATTAGAGCTTAGACCCTTTTTAGGATCAGATCCAATTTTTTCTAATATTTCTTTTTTAGAACCTTGGTAGTCCATAATTCCTCCTATAAATGTTTTTGCAAAAATGGTAATAAAAAAGACTTTTGACGAGTACCGCCAAAAGTCTTGCCACCTTGTGAGGGTTTATTTAACCGGAATATAAATTCGTTCTGACGATTAAATAATTGGGCTACTCCCTTTCTGCTACTTTAATTATAACCAAAATATTAAAAATTACAACAATTTTATTTAAAAGTTATTAATAATGGGATTTTATTTTTGAATATAAGCTTTTAGTAAATCATAAAGGCCATTAAGTCCATTTACATGAGTTCTTTCATAGCCATGACTTGCTGCCACTCCTGCGCCTATTAGGGCATGACGAAAGTCATTTGCACTTACAACTGCTGCTGAGGCATCTGATCCATAGAATGGATAGATGTCTATAGCGTAATCTATATTTTCAGTTTTAGCAATTTCGATTAAATCATTAGTCAGATCAAAGTTGTATGGACCTGACGAATCTTTTGCACATATTGAAACTTTGGTTTCATCTGTCTTAAGGTCATCATAAACTACACCCATATCTACAGCTACCATATCAGTTATTCCTTTTGGATGACCGCTGGCTGCACCATGTCCTACTTCTTCATAAACTGTAAAAGTCATATAGAGTGGACGATTGATTTTTATATTATTTTCTTTTATATCTTTGGCAATAGCCATAAGAAGTCCAGCACTTGCCTTATCATCTAGATGACGAGATTTCACAAATCCATTGTCCACTCTAAATCTAGGATCAAGAGCTATAAAATCTCCTGCAGATATGCCAAGTTTTTCGGTTTCTTCGAAAGAATTAGTGATTTCGTCTATTACTACTTCCATATTAATATCATCTCGGGTAATTTCTTTTGGATCGCTTGAACCATGGACTGCTGGATTATTTATTCTCAATACTCCAGTAAATTCTTTGCCTTCGCGAGTTATGATTGTAACATTTTCTTGTTCTGCATAAGAAAGAGGAAATCCACCAAGTGTTGTAACACGAACTCTACCATTTGATTTTATAGATCTAACCATAAGACCTAGGGTATCAATATGAGCTGATAAGAGCAATCCATTACTATTGCCTTCATTTATAGGTACAACTACATTTCCTTTATGAGTTTGGTAAGGTTCGTATCCCATTTTGGTAAACTCGTCTATTAGGTATTTTTCGGCTCTTTTTGTATATCCAGTTGGGGAAGGAGTATTACAAAGTTTTTCTATATAATTTAATATTTGTTGTGTCATTTTCTCTCCTTAGCCGTTAGATGCTGATGAATTGGCGCGTTCTCTATCTATCATATTATTTAGACAGATTACTAAGGCTATAAGTTCCTCCGTATAATTTTCATCAAAAATTGCTAGTTCGTAAGTATCTGTTAGAGTAAAAATCTTCCTGTTTACTGTTCCTATATTTTTATCAGAGCTATTTTTAATATCAAAGTCATAGTGGAATATATCGCCTTTTAGCTCTAAAGTTTCATTATCCATGTAAACATGAACTTTGTGTCTAAAAAACTCGAATTTTTGTTGAATAACCATTTGGGATCCATCAGCAAAGTCTATAGTGTACTTTGGGAAAAAAGCTATAAGCTCTCTTGATATATTTATTATTTTTTTTCCATTAGGATCACTTACACTTGACTTATAACCTATAAATGTAAAATCCTGATCTAGGTAGTAAGCTTCTCTCCCATCTTCATCCAAAATTGGATAATGATCTGTAATCTTGAAAAATTTTTCTTTAAAATATAATTTTTTCATAGTCTATCCTTTATTTACTTTAAGCTTTCTTCTATTATATAATACTTGTATAAATTAACAAATGAATGGGGGATTTTATGGTTTATTTAATTACTGTTATTTTTCTAATTCTTGCTGGGATTATTTTTTATAAAGGCAAGGACATTGTTATTAGACCTGCTATTAATAAGATGGATACTTTATCTCTCTTATTTGTGTGGCTTATTTTTATAGTTTTTGGATACTTTATAAAATTTAAGATTAGCGAAACTTTTGTTATGTGTGTAGTTATATCAATATATGTTATTGCAGCTAGATTTAATAGGGGATTTTTACATGATGGCTTTATTTTTCAAGGAAATGTATCCTTTATCAATCAAAAACATGAATTTTCTGATCTGAAACAAGTAAATTTTATAACTGAGGATAAGCAAGCGATATTTACTTTGGTCATCAACTCAAATTCTATTGATACTTGGCGTTTTCCTATCGAAAAAAAGGATGAAATCCTTAAAATTTTTAAGGATAATAAGGTGCAAGTTATTTATAAATAGATAAAAGTCTAAGAGCGTTTTTTAAGGTGCCCCCATAAAGTTGGATCTAGTATCAGAATTAGCTTAAAAGCTTACTCTGGTATTTCTTTGTTTCATTCCTACCCCTAGGGGTAGGAAATTTTTATGCTGCATTCTTCTTTCTATATTCTACTGGTGATAAATATCCTAGTTTTTCTTTTATTCTTTCTTCGTTATAATATTTTATGAAGTCTTCAATTGTTTTCTTTAAGTGCTCGTACGAATAGAATTTATTTCCGTAATATATTTCTTGTTTTAATATTCCAAAGAAATTTTCCATTGGCGAGCTATCCAAACAATTTCCTTTTCTTGACATAGATTGACCGATACCATTAGACTCTAGTTTTGATGTATATTGCTTTACCTGATATGCCCAGCCTTGATCTGAGTAAAATATCCTTTCTTCTTTTGCTTTGTTAGTTATTTCTTCATCTTCATTTGGCATATTTAAACGTTTTTGCCAATACATATATGTTGATCTTGGTAGATTAAAGTATATTAACAAGTCTTTCAATTTGTATTTGTTTCTTAAGACCCTGATTGTTTCAGCAATTGTATTATTTCTGCATCTGTCATTTGAGACAATTCTATCTTTTTTATTGCATCATTTTCTAGTTAAAGCCAGTAGTTTTTTTCTTCTAATTTATTTATTGTTCTAGTTCATATATTTTTAACCTAGATATTATGAATGATAATAAACGTTGATGATGTGATATAGAAATAGGTGATATTTATGATTCGGTATAAATATATAATAATTTTAATTATTGGATTTCTGTTAATCTTATTGTTTAAAATATAAATTACAAAATTGCTTTTAAATTAAACGAAGATTTATCAACATTACAAAAGTGATACTAATAACGCTCAATCAGTGAAGCAGAAAGTTTCTGTCTTAGGATATAAGGACAAAAGAAGTCTTATGCTGAAAAAGAAATAAGAGATTAGGCAATAAGTTAAATAAAAAAGGGAAGAAGAATTTATATATAAATGCTACCAATAGGATTATGTCTGAATTCATAAGTTAGTAATAATAAATAAATCAAAATAAAGTTTGGATTCGGATGTTTTAATATAGAGTTACATATTATGTAAGAAGGGAGTGTGATGATATGAAGAACTTGAATCCACAAGGGTACAAAAATGGAGATAAATATAACATAAAATAGTAAAAGTTAAAATGAATTATTCAAGGAGAAAAACATGAAAATATTTAATAGAATTATTGCTATGATTTTAGTCTTTGCAAGTATTTGTACTGTAATACCAACAAGTGTATATGCTAAGACTGTAGATAAAAATACCAAAGGACATATTGAAATTAAAGTTGATGAAAATGGAAACCCTACAGAAGAAACAATTAATGAAATTTCGGAGTCATTAGAATTTATAGTTGAGGAAGCGTTAATCTTGGACTCCGATGGTGGCATAATTGGTGTTGATGCTAATAAACTGATTAAAAGATTTGGACATTCACCGAATTTAGACAAGTTAGCTGAAATAACCAATAAAGAAATTGATAAAAATGGTAAAGTAATGCCATATAATGCATTTACAGATTGTATGATAGAAGCAATAAAGGATTACTTTGGAGTTGGTTTAGTAGGTATATTGACTTCTGGAACAGTGTGTAAGTTGATTACAGAAAAAGCTTGGAAAGAAGTAGTTAAATTATAGCTAAGAGTATAGTGAAAACCAGAGGTAAATATATTGGAGTAACAAGTATTGTAGCAACTTTAATATACTATGAAGGCAAGTGTGCATATAAATCTTATGCATATGTAGATTTAGATAATGGATATTTTATGAATAGAAAAGATGGGACTAATCTAATTTGCATGAAGGGATAGAACATGAATAAAAAGAAATTATTATATATAGAAGTTTTATTTCCTTTGATTTGGATAATATCATATGTACTTTGGAAAATATTGATTAGAAAAATGTTTATAGTAGATGCATTAAAAGATGGAGCCGCTGTCATGGCAATTATGTATTTAATATTAAATTTGCTTCTGTATACAAACTATGAAAAAATTTTTTTAAATGATAAATAAATCCCAGACCAAGTATATAATTAAAAAATAATCGATGAGTTAAATCGATAGAGTCCTGTTAAAATTAATATAATGTAGAAATCAAATTATAAAACTAAGAACTTATATTAGGAGGATATATGAAAAATTCTAAATTAAACAAAAAACTATTTGCGATAACTATGGCGATTCTAATCTTTTCTCAAACTACTGTACCAGTTTTTGCTTCTAGCTACAATAAGTATAAATCTTCAAACGATGAAGTCAAATATGAGAGTTTGTTAGCTAATAATTTACCTGATTATAAGAAGTCAGAGCTACTTGAATTGAAAAATGAACTTGATTTAAATTATGAAGAGATTAATTTTCTTGAAGAACAATATTTAATAAATCATAGTGGAACAGAGCTAAGATGGAAAGTATCAGCAGTAAAAAAAAGTCATCAAAGTAGCTAAACCAATTTTAAAGAAAGCAGCGAAGAAATTCGGGGTAAAAATGGGTGAAAAAGGAATAGCTGATTTAACAGACTATTTATTTGAGTGGGAAGATGATCTTCAAAATGGTATAGAAAACTTCTTAATAAATAAATGGGGATGGAATAAAACAGCAGCTCATTGGACAGCAAAAACAATAATGTTTGTTGCATTTTAAGTGAGGTAGTAAATATGATAAAAAAAATCTTGTTTTGGATTTATTTGGTTTTCTCAGTATTAATTTTAATTATATCATTTATTAAAAGGATACTGGAGATAGACCTTTTAGCTGAGAATCATATATTAAATAAACTATTAGTATTTTTATCAAATTTAAGTATTACAATGAAACTTGTAATTGTAGTAGTTTGGGTAGTGGTCACCATTTATTTATACAAAAATTATGCGGCTTATATTGATAAAAAGTAATTGGTAAGGCTAATTTGACAATTTAAATATAAAAAAAGAACGATTAGAAATATAAGGTGCCCCATAAAGTTTGACCTAATATCAGAATTAGCTTAAAAGCTTACTCTGGTATTTCTTTGTTTCATTCCTACCCCTAGGGGTAGGAAATTTTTATGCTGCATTCTTCTTTCTATATTCTACTGGTGATAAATATCCTAGTTTTTCTTTTATTCTTTCTTCGTTATAATATTTTATGAAGTCTTCAATTGTTTTCTTTAAGTGCTCGTACGAATAGAATTTATTTCCGTAATATATTTCTTGTTTTAATATTCCAAAGAAATTTTCCATTGGCAAGTTATCCAAACAATTTCCTTTTCTTGACATAGATTGACTGATACCATTAGACTCTAGTTTTGATGTATATTGCTTTACCTGATATGCCCAGCCTTGATCTGAGTAAAATATCCTTTCTTCTTTTGCTTTGTTAGTTATTTCTTCATCTTTATTTGGCATATTTAAACGTTTTTGCCAATACATATATGTTGATTTTGGTAGATTAAAGTATATTAACAAGTCTTTCAATTTGTATTTGTTTCTTAAGACCCTGATTGTTTCAGCAATTGTCTTATTTCTGCATCTGTCATCTGAGATAATTCTATCTTTTTTTTTATTGCATCATTTTCTAGTTGAAGCCAATAGTTGTTTTCTTCTAACTTCTTTATTTTTTCTTTTAGTTGTGCTTCATTTAATGAATTATCTTCTTCAGTGGTTAATTGTGCTGATAATTCTATATTTATATCTTTTGATTTATCTGGTATTTTTGCCATTTTTGAAGGTCTTCCTCTCTTCTTAGGTTTAAGTCCTTCAATTCCTTTTTTTCTATATTCATTGACCCATTGAGTGATTATCGATGGATTATTGATTTTAAGATTGTTTGCTAGGCTTTGATAGGACATTTCTCCTGTTAAGTACAAGTTTACTACATTTAGTTTAAATTCTAAAGAGTAATTATTATTTCTTCTTGATACTTTTAGCCCATCATAGCCTTGGGTCTTGTATGCACTGACCCACGTTTGAATAGCACGCTTATTAGGTATATTATATTTTTTTGCTAATTCTCTGTATCCTATTTTCCCTTCAAGATATTCTTTTACTAGTTTCATCTTAAATTCTGTGCTGTATTTTGCCATTAAAACCTGCTAACAAAAGTCAAGGAGAAAAGCAAATTAATTTTACTTTTCTACTTGTTATTTTGAGTTTAAATTTGACCATACCAAATAAGCCGGCTATTGTCGGCCTGTTTTAATTATTGTATTCTTAATTCTATGCTGCTTTTAATACCTTCTTTTCTTGTTTTGATGCCATAACTTTTGCATAGTATATTCTTAAGAATTTATTTAATCCTGCAAATTTACAAATCTTCTTAGCCTTTCCATCTTTTTCTTTTTTTATCATATACAGATATATATCGTTTTCAGTATCTTTTGCGCTCATCATGCATTTCATAGCTTGATAACCTACTTTTCTTAGTATTGCATTGCCTCTTTTTGTTATTTTTCTCTGATCGGCTTTAAAATTCCCTGACTCATATGGTGGTGAATCTATTCCTACAAATGATATTAAACTTTTTTTGTTTTTAAATTTTGATAAGTCTCCAAATTCCGCTGTAATTTGCACTGCTAATTTATCTGATATTCCTGAGAATTTCTTTGCTTCTTGATATTCTTCTAAGGGCTCGGCAATTTCCATCATTTGTGATAAAATAGTGTGTAAAATTTGATTTATATGTTTTATCAATTCTATTCCTTCTTGTATGCTAGTCTTTATATATGAGCTATTAGAAGGTTGAGTTGAGATACTTTCCTCTGCGAGCTTGTATATGGATTTAGCTTTATCTGCATTAGGATGGTATCTCTTTTCTTTTGCCCAGTTTTTAAAATCTTCTATGAATTTTTCTTCTGGTTTTTCTAATACTAAATTTTTATGCCACCATATTTCTAAGAAATCCAATAGTTTATCTTTTGAAAAGTCTCCTGAAGCATGTGGAATTAATTTTTTTATTCCTGGAAATGTTTGGCTTATTGTTTGGTCTATGAAGTTCATTTGATTGATTCTTAGGTCCATATAGTGCTGATAGGATCTGTTTAATTTTTTTAGGACTCTGAAATTTTCTGAATCCACTTTATATTCTTGTAATTCCTTCCAGTACATTAAGCCATATTCTGCTATTTGTATGGCATCTATATTATCATTTTTTGCTTTTCTAAAGTTAAGTACTCGACAAAACTGTTTCATTTTCAAAGGGTTTACTACACTTACAAAGTATCCTTTATCTTTTAATTCATAGAGGATTGGAAGATGGTATTTCCCTGTTGCTTCCATGACTATTTTGACTTCTTCATTTAATGAATTTAGTTTTTTAAAAAATTCTTCTACTTTCGTTTTGTTAAGATGAACATCAAAAGGCTTCCGAACGATTTTGCTACCTTGTTCTAATGCACAGGCTGTAAACTTTTCTTTTGCTATGTCTATCCCTATAGATATCATATTATGACCTTCTTTCCTTTAATTTATAGTTCCTACCTGCACCATTACACTCATTTTAGCTCGTGACACGGACGTTTTGCCCAACCTGCTTAACCGAATTTGAATAATGAAGAGGTAGTTGACAGTTTTTATGACGGATATTTTAACCCTAAAACTGACTCGTCATACTACTTCTTAATTATACAAAAATAGTGCAAGATAGAAATAATTTCTTTCTTACACTATTTATGGTACTAAAAACTGACCTCCTTAAGTTAGTTTTTTGGTCTAACTTTTGGGGTCAGTTCATTTTTTGCTATTAGACTTTTTATTTTATTTTTTAACGGCCGCCACCTCCGCCACCGCCAAATCCTCCGGCTCCTCCGCCAAAGGATGCTGATCCACCAGCTCCTGCAAAGGATGAGCTTTCTCCACCTGTGCTTGTAGCGTGAGAGTAGTTACTTATGTGGTGGATCATATGGTAGTTATAAAACCCGTAATATGCATAATCTGGATTTACATTTACAAATCTATCGTAGGCATCTTCGCTGATACCAAATAGAGCAGCAAATATCATATATTTATCCAAAATGCTTATATCTTCAATTTTTTTTGTATCTATATTTTCATAGTCTTCTAGGTAATTTTTGAATCCTACAAAATTTTTGTATAAATCCATACCTTCTTCTGTAAGATGGAGTTCTTCTTTTGTTTTGCCTCTTGCTTTTGCCTTGGTTACTTTTTCTACATATCCTTTTGATATTAATGTATCTAAACTAGATTTGTCTATTCTTTGGGAGAGATTTTCTAAGGATTTATGGTTTTTCTTCATATATTTTTTTAATGATGATTCTGTGATTTTCCCACTATCTTTTTCATATGCTGCGCCTATGAGATATCCAAATAAATCTTCTTCTATTTGTCCCATATTTTCTAGTTTGTGATTGATTTCTATTTGATCTAAGGATTTTTTAAAAGGCCCGTGGTCTTTTTTATCTTCTATAAAGCTAATTGCTCCTTCATTTATCCATTTTAAGAAAAATGCATTGATAAGATTATCAAAATTTGTTTTATTTGGGTAGGCATTCTTTGCAATTAAATATAAATCTTCTAAATTTCCCTCATAAGGTATTTGATCAAAATTATAATGTTTTATATTTTTTATGTCTGGTATTTCTTTTATGTTGGCAAATTTATAGGTATTTGCCTCATCCACAGCTTTTTTTATACCAAATGCTCCAAGACCTATACCAAATAGAGTAACAATGGCTACTAAAAAAGCAGGAAAATCCGAATCGTCATCTGTAAGCTGGGCTGTACCTTCGGTGTCTTCAAAGTTAGCACCCTCAAAGGCCACATCTTTGTAGTCATCAAAAATTTTATTTTCTCTGTAGCTGGTATTGAAAGTTCCTTTTGGGAATTTGAGTAGTATTCTTCCTTTGCTAATGTCTCCAGTTGTTTTTGCAACAATGGTTCCATTTTTGTTATTAATATCTCCCTCATATCCAAAAGCCCACATCTTTGTATTTTCATTTATAGGATTGTAGGAATTTATTTTTATAGTAAAATTATTTGGTTTTGGATCTAGACGTGCTCCTACAAATTCGAAAAACAGCATATCGCTATCATTTAGACCAATTATTATTGGATTAATTTTATATTTTAGTTCATAGGTGTTATTTTCATTTCGTTTAGATATGCCCCAGCAAAGCTCTACTTCATTATCGTTATCGTCTATGCGACCATATTTGTAAGCTTTTCGCTCAAAACTTTCATCTATATTCCAAGGATCTTTTGGGCTAAAATTCTTACCGTCCATGGATACGGAAAAATCTTCAATTTTAATTCCTTTTAGATTTTCAATATTTTTATATCTTTCACTAAAATCATTATCTCTTTCATCAATTTGCCACTCTTCATTTACTTTTCCTATACCATTTTTATCAACATCAACATCTATATTGATATGATCAAAGTTTTCAGCAAAGACCGTTTGTGGTATAAAAACTAAAAAACTTAAAAATAATAAGTTTACAGCTTTTTTTAACTTTTTCATTTCATCTCCTTTCAATGTATGATTATTTTAATTTTATAAGTATTATACCCGTAAAAAATTATAAAATAGATTGATGTATCTTTGTTGACATTATAAATAATCGGTTGTAAAATTGCATTAGATTAATGGCGGTTGCAAAACTATGAATAATTATCGTCCCATCATTAGAAAGTTCTCTTGGGAAAGTTTTTACATGACCTGTTGGCCCGTGTAGGCAAAATTTTCGTAGAGGTTCTTCTAATTATTTTGGGACGATTTATTCATTCTGCGACATCCCATTTGGGTCTTTAAGGAAGGTTTATTTATGCAAAGTAAATTTTTGAATAGAAAAATTCAAAATTCTACAGAAAATCCAGCTTTTGTTTTGGCTATTGGATTTCTGATTTTAATTACAATAGGCGGGTTGATTTTAAGTACATCATTTGTTACTCAAAGTGGTAATAGAACTGGAATTATTGATTCTTTTTTCGTAGCAGCTAGTGCATCTTGTGTAACAGGACTTAGCCCTGTCAATACGGCCGAACACTGGAATTTCATGGGGCAATTAGTTATTATTTTATTAATCCAAATCGGTGGTTTAGGGATAATGACTGTTGCCTCTTTAATACCTCTGCTTTTAGGAAAAAAGATAGGAATAAAGTCTAGGATTATTTTAAAGGAGCAGCTAAATGTAGAAAATACAGAGGGAATGATTAAGCTATTTAGGTATGTTCTAGTATTCACTTTAGCAGTAGAAAGCATTGGAGCGGTTTTGCTTTCATTTAGGTTTATACCAAGCTATGGCATGAAGACAGGTATATGGTATTCTATATTTCACTCTATATCAGCATTTTGTAATGCCGGATTTGATACTTTGGGGGATTCTCTTTATCCGTTAAGAAGTGATTATCTAGTAAACATTACAATTATGGCTTTAATTGTAATAGGTGGTCTTGGATTTATGGTAACTAGTGAACTTTATTATAAGAGAAGCTTAAAAAATTTATCTACACACACCAAACTAGTACTAATGACAACTATATTTTTAATAGTTATTGGTGCCTTAGGTTTTTTTATAATTGAATCTGGAGATGGTGGAGTTTTACAAAAAGAGAGTTTAGGAGCAGGTATATTAGAATCATTTTTACAATCTGTATCAGCAAGAACAGCTGGATTTTACTCAGTAGAGCTGGGAAAAATTAAAGAATCTACCGCTTTGGTGCTTATAATACTTATGTTTATAGGTGGTTCACCAGGATCTACAGCTGGAGGAGTTAAGACAACAACATTTGCAGTATTATTATTGGCTACAGTATCGGTTATAAAAAATGAAAAAGAACCTGTAATTTTTAAAAGAAGAATTAGTGATCAAAATATCAAGAAAGCTTTATCTATAGTATTTATATCGATGTTTATAGTTTTGATCGTAAGCTTTTTTATATCTCTGATAGATGGATTCAGTTTTATAGATATTTTATATGAAACAGTTTCTGCTTTGGCAACAGTAGGTGCTACTAGAGGAATAACTCCAGAGCTTTCTAAGATTGCTAAAATTTTAATAGGCTTTTGCATGTACCTAGGTAGGGTTGGTCCAATGACTATGGCTTTTGCCTTTGGTTTAAAAACAGATGAAAAATTAATTAGATATCCAGAAAGTTTTATAAGTATAGGTTAGGAGATATTATGCAAAAAAATATAATTGTTTTAGGAATAGGTAGATTTGGTCAAGCTCTTTCTACAAAATTATTTGAAAAAGGGATGTATGTAACAGCGGTTGATAAAGATATAAATAAGGTAGAAAAAATAGCCAACAATGTTTCGAGTGCTGTACAAGCGGATATAGCAGAAGATGTAGCTATGAAATCTTTAGGGATAAATAATTATGATGTTGCAATAATAGCAACTGGCACGGATTTGGAATCTTCTATAGAAGCAACTCTAATTTGTAAAGATGAAGGCATTCCAGAAGTTATAGCAAAAGCTACAAGCCAATCTCATGCAAGGATATTAAAGAAGATCGGGGCAGATTATATTATATATCCAGAGTTAGATACAGCTGAAAGACTAGCTAGGTCCTTATCAGGAACTAATTTAATAGAAAATATTCAATTTTCTAATGATTATTCATTAATAGAGATTGTAGCTAAAAAAGAGTGGGTAGGCAACACAGTAGGAGATTTAGATTTTAGAAATAAATACAAAATGAACATGGTTGGTATTATGAGAGATGAAGAAATGATTATGGATATAAACCATGATACTAGAATAAATGAGAGTGATGTATTAATCTTGATAGGATCAAATGAAAACGCTAATCTAATCGAAAGAAAAATATGAGTTAAAGATTTAACTTATAAATAGTAGGAAATTATAGCGTATAGAAAATAATCAAATAAATTTAAGAAAATGTTTGCAATAATTTTTTTCTATGCTATAATATAAGTAGCTATTAAATAGCTAGGTTTTTCATTATTAATTCCTTATAGTTTTCCCTTTTGAAAACTAGGACTAACTTATTCTTTTCTAAAAGAAACAGGGCCTTTGGAGCCCTTTTTCTATGTTTATTTTTATTAGTATCTATATTTAGGGTATAATTCATAAAAAAGATTGGGAGGTTTTTATGCCTTATTATTATGGATTTGATAGAACTTACGTTCTTGTACTTATTGGATTTATCATAACGATGATTGCGCAGGCTAATGTTCAAAAAGCCTTTGCAAAATATAGTAAAATTGATACACAAAAACATATAACAGGAAAACAAACGGCAGATTATATTATAGATACTCATGGATATAATGATATAAAGATAAAACAGATTTCAAAAGCTATGGGAGATTATTTTAATCCGGCTACTAAAGAAGTTGCTCTTTCACCAGAATCTATAAAAGATACTTCTATAGCTTCTGTAGCTGTAGCGGCCCATGAGTTGGGTCATGTTATTCAATACAAAGAAGGATATGTACCATTACAAGTTAAATCTTGGCTTGTTCCAGCTGTGAACTTTGGATCTAAATTGAGTTTTCCAGTTATAATTGCTGGTATGTTTCTTTCTAGCCAAAATCTTTTAGATATAGGATTAATTTTATTTGCTATAACATTATTATTTCAAATAGTGACTCTTCCAGTAGAATTTAATGCATCTAGACGTGCCCTAAATGTTCTCGAAGAATCTGGTATGCTTGTAGGTGAGGAAAATAAGTATGCAGCAAATATGTTAAAAGCTGCAGCTTACACATATGTAGCAGCAACACTTACGACAGCTTTACAATTTTTAAGACTTTTCTTACTATTTGGCAATAGAAATAGAGACTAAAAGTTAATACAATTTATAAAACCATAAGAATGGATAGAAACATTTTTATGGTTTTTTATTTAGGGCTTATAGTTTTATAACTTATGTATTATAATAGAAGTTAGAGTATTATTTTTACATTGTTCTTATCTAAATTTTATATTGGAATGATACATTTATTAAAAATTATCTGAGGAATTTATGATTGAAATTAAAGATTTAAATAAAATTTATGAAAATGGCTATGAAGCCCTTAAGGATATAGATCTAAAAATCCCTGATGGAGCTCTTGTAACCCTATTGGGACCATCTGGGTGTGGGAAATCCACGGTTCTTAACATTATAGCAGGTATTCTAGATCCCACTCATGGAGATATCTTGTTTGATGATAAGTCTGTAATAAATCTTCATCCTAAAGATAGAAATATAGGTATGGTTTTTCAAAATTATGCTTTATACCCTCATATGACAGTACTTGAAAATATAACTTTTCCTTTGACTGTAGGAGATAATAAGATTAAAAGATCTGAAGCCAATAAGGTTGCTCAAAGGTATATGGATCTAACATATATTACAGATTATAAAGATAAAAAACCAAATCAATTATCTGGTGGTCAACAACAAAGAGTTGCTATAGCTCGAGCTCTTGTTCAAAATCCGAAGATACTACTGATGGATGAGCCTTTAAGCAATTTGGATGCCAGACTTCGATTGTCTATACGTGAAGAAATTAGAGATATTGTAAAAGATGTAGGAGTTACAACTATTTTTGTAACTCACGATCAAGAAGAAGCACTTTCGATTTCTGATTATATAGCTTTAATAGATGATGGGGTTATACAGCAATATGATATACCTCAAAATTTGTATCTTGAGCCTGCTAATTTATTTGTGGCAAAATTTATAGGTAATCCTATTATAAATATTTATGAAATGAGAAAAATAGAGAATTCTTTAGTAAGTGATGATTTTTCTATAAGCTTGGATGACTTTGATAAAAATAGATTTAAAGAAATATTAGATAAAGATAAGTATCTTATAGGAATCAGACCAGAACATTTTAAGTTAGCTGATAGCGGAATAATTGTTAGAGTAGAAAATATCGAAATGATAGGTAGGTATATGATTTTGCACTTTACTTTAGATGGTGTAGCCTCAAGAGTTATAGCTGATAGTAAGCTTAAAATAAATAAGAATGATAAAGTAGCGCTTACTATAGATTATTCATCAATATATCTTTTTGAAGAAGATGGAAAGAGAGTTTACTGATGAAAGAAAAATCCAATTATAAAGCTGAGAATTCACCGAGAGCTTGGCTTTATCTTTTACCTGCTTTAATATTTATAGGTGTTTTTACAATATATCCACTTTTTAGAACTTTTTATATGTCGATGCAGTCAAATAGTATACTAAATCCGACTTTTGTAGGACTTCAAAATTTTTCTGCTGTAATTAATGATGCACAGTTTAGACTTGCTATGAAAAATACTTTTATTTATGCTGTTACAGTAGTACCTTTATCACTTATAATCTCTATGCTTATAGCTCTAATACTATACGATAAGGTAAAGGGATCAGAAATTTTTGAGACTATATTTTTTATACCCTATCTTACATCTGTGATTGCTATAGGTATTGTATTTAGATATCTATTCCATGGTAAATATGGATTTTTGAATTACTTTTTGGGACTATTTCATATAGGACCTTTTGATTTTTTAAATGACAGGAACTATAATATGCCCGCTTTGATTATCTTTGGTATTTGGAATGCCTTGGCTTTTAACATTATAGTTATTTTGTCTGGCCTTAAGGGGATTGATAAAAACTACTATAGGGTGGCTGAAACTTTTGGAGCAAGCAAGTGGGAACAATTTATAAAGATTACTCTTCCAGAGCTTTCACAAATTATAACATTTTTGTTTTTGACAAGCTTTATTTCTGCCTTTAAGGTTTATAATGAAGTCTTTGCCTTATTTAATGGAAAGGCTGGTGTAGGTAATAACCTTGTAACAGCTGTTTTCTATATTTACAATAAATTTTATGTAGAGTATAGGTACGGACATGCTATGGCAGCAGCGGTTTTACTTTTCTTGATGCTTTTAGTTTTGACTTTCTTACAAAGAAAGATAATAGAAAGGATAAGTAAATAGGAGGTATTATGAATAAATTTTTAAAGGTTCTAGGGTATATTTTTATAATATTAATGGCAGCTATAACCCTGTTTCCGTTTATATATATGATTTCATCATCGCTTATGAGTTTTCAAGAAGTTACAAGTATACCACCTAAATTTTTACCAAAGACCGTTCAATTTACAAATTATAAAGATGCTTTGAAAGTTGCACCTTTTGGCAGATATTTCCTTAATACTATTTTTGTCACTTTGATTAATACTTTAGGGACATTAATAACTACAACTCTTGCTGCATTTGCACTAAATTTTTTAAAATTTAAGCATAAAAAGGCTATAGAAAATATTTTGTTAGCCTTACTTATGATCCCATTTGAAATCATAGTCTTTACTAATTTTAGAACTATAGCAAAGCTTTCACTCTTGGATACTTATTTGGCATTGATATTACCTTTTATGGCAAGTGTATTTTATATAATTTATCTAAGACAATTCTTAAGGTCTATACCTATGGATTACTATAATGCAGCAAAAGTAGATGGAGCTAGTGATTTTGAGTTTATAAGTCGTGTTATGATTCCTTTATCAAAGTCTACGTTATTTACTATAGGGTTATTAAATTTTATAACAGGATGGAATTCTTTCTTGTGGCCTTTACTTGTGACAAATAGTAAAAATATGAGGATGATAAGTAACGGTTTATCAGCCTTTGCTACAGAAGCAGGATCGTATATTCACTTGCAAATGGCTGCAAGCACTATAACAATTCTACCAATTTTAGTATTATACTTTATATTTAGAAAGCAAATTCTTAAGGGAGTTTCTTATGGAGGAATTAAGGGTTAAATCGTTTTTTATGGGGTATATAAATACAGTAATGATAAATGTATATTTTATAAGGAGAGGTTATGAACAAGAAAGTCTATTCGTTACTTACAACTTTAATGTTATCTTTAGCTGTTTTAGTAGGTTGTAGCAATCAAGATGTCAATACAGATAAAAAAACTGATACAGCTACAAATGATGCTAAAGTAGAAGAAAAGGCAGATGATACTAAGGATAAAAGCAAAGAAGATAAAGATAAGAAAGAAGAATCTAAAAATGATAGTGAAGATGAGAAAGCTGAAATAACTTTCTGGCATGCTATGGGTGGTGGTCAAGGCGAGGCTTTAGAAAGCCTTGTAGCAGATTTTGAAAAAGAACATCCAAATATCAAAGTTAATCTACAAAATCAAGGTAATTATGGAGATTTGAATCAAATTCTAGTTGCAACAATGCAGTCTCCAAGTGATTTGCCAACAATTACCCAAGCCTATCCTGACTGGATGTTGCAATTTGAAGATGCAAACCTAGTAACAGATCTTACGGATATGGTTAAAGGAGAAGATGGAATAGAAGATTATGATGACATACTTCCTGGAGTAAGAGAAGAAATCGAACAAGATGGTAAAATTATGGGCTTACCATTTAACAAGTCTACAGAAGTTTTATGGTACAACAAAACTTTATTTGATGAATTAGGTTTAGAAGTTCCTAAAACTTATGATGAACTTAAAGAAGTGTCAAAGAAAATTTATGAAGAAAAAAATATTCCAGGAGTAGGGTTTGATTCTCTACCAAACTTCTATGCAACATATCTTCATAATAAGGGATTGGAAATGGACAAAGACCTTGATATAACATCTCCTGAGTCAGTTGAAGCTGTAAATTACTATCTAGATGGTATTAAAGATGGATACTTTAGAATAGCAGGAACAGATCAATATATGTCAGGTCCGTTTGCAAATGAACAAGTAGGAGCATATATAGGATCCAATGCTGGTGAGGTTTACGTAAAAGATGGTGTAGAAGATAAATTTGAATATGCTGCAGCTCCATATCCAGCAGAAAGTGCGGTACAACAAGGAACAAATATCTACATGTTTGATAATGCAGATGACGCTCAAAAGAAAGCAGCATTTGAGTTCTTAAAATATTTAACAAGTAAAGAAGCACAAATCAAGTTTGCCCTAGATACAGGATACATGCCTGCAAGAACAAGTGCCTTAGAAGATAGTAAATATAAAGATTCTGATTCATCTATAGCTCCGATACTTGCTGATGCGACAAAGAACTTATATTCAAGACCATTAGCACCAGGAAGCCAACAAGCATATAATGATATAGGATCTACTTTAGAACAAATTCTATCAAATTCAGATAGTGATGTAGAGAGTGAGTTAAAAGCTTTTGAAACACAATATAAGTCAGATTTTGAATAAAATTAATTTAGCCAGAAGAGTATGTGTTCTTCTGGCTTTTACATTATCTTATTACTTGAAAATTCATACTATAAAAGTACAATTTATATAGAATCAATGGATTCTTATTTTTTTAAAACCAAAGGTCAGAGATAGTCAAAAAGTCAAACTTTTTCTTGACCTTTAATATAATAATTGTAAAGTAAGAAGAAACTTCAGAAAGCTGGTGAGTTTATGGCAGGTCTTACATCAGATATAGAAAGATTTCTAAAGGCTATGCTTGAGGAATCTACTGATGGGATGCTTGAAATTGGACGAAATGATTTGGCCATGCAATTTGATTGTGCGCCAAGTCAAATAAACTATGTTCTCTCAACTAGATTTACCCCTCATAACGGGTATCTAATAGAAAGCAAGCGAGGTGGTAATGGTTTTATAAAAATCATTACTATAGTAGAAGAAGATAATTACTTATCTTATTTAGTAAAAAATTTAAACAAACAGATGACTGAAGCAAATGCTGATAGTTTGTTTGTTGACTTATATAATAGAAAATACTTTACTAAGGATGAATTTTTGATGGCAAAGTATGCTACAAGCGATAAGGCTTTGGTAGAAGTAGATAGTAAATTTCGCAATAGGGTACGATCTGACATTATAAAAAATATCATCTTAAGTGTTTTAGCAAGGAGTTAATTATGAAGTGTGAAAGATGTGGCAAAGAAGCAACAGTTAGCGTCAAAGCCATAGTGAATGGCTATGAGCATGATTTCTATCTATGTAATGAGTGTATGACTTATTATACTGATATGAATGCTCAAAGTAGTGATAGTGAATTTCATAACCTTAATTTTAATAAATCAAATTTAGAAAATTTGATCCAAAAATTTGTGCCATCCTTGGATGATATGATTGATGGATATTACGAATATAAGTTCAATCAAAACAACCATCCATATAACTATATGGAAGGGCTTAATCAAAAAACTTGTCCTAATTGTGGTAACCTTGAATCTAATATTAAATCAGGAATTTTTGGATGTGAAGAGTGCTATAAACTTAGCGAAAAGCTAACCCCAAAAGTTCTTAGAACTTATAATAATTATGATAAATACACGGGTATGCTACCTAAAAAAGATCGTGAGTTTAAAGAAGTGGCTTTAGAAATTAAAGATCTTCAAGAAAAACTGCAACAATCTGTAGATACAGAAGATTATGAGCAGGCAGCTTCTTTAAAGGAAAGAATAGATGATTTAAATATGAAGGTGAAAAATTGATAGAATATGCAAAAGATATAATTCTAAATTCTAACCTCTCTTTAAGACGTAATCTAAAGGATGTTGATTTTCCTACTACAATGACCTATGAGGATAGCGAAAGAGTGATAGAAAGAATCAAGAAAATATATCCGGATGAAGTTACTTTACTAAGTGAGATTGATGAAATTACTTTAAACAAACTTATAAATGACATGGTCTTATCAGAAGATTGTGATAGTAAGCTAGCTCAAATAGCTATTGTTATCAAGGATGATTATATTCTGACAATTAATGATCGTGACCACATAGCTATAAATATAAAAAACTTTGATTTAGATGTTAAAAAAGCTTATAAAAAAGCTTATGAAGTAGAAAGAGAGATGGATGAACTTCTAGATTTTTCTTTTATGGCAGAATATGGATACCTAACAAGTGATGCTAGAAATGCAGGTGCAGGTCTTGAAATTAGACTAAAGATGTTTTTGTTTGGATTAGTAAATGCAGAAGAATCTTATTATGGTTTCAAACAAGGACTTATGAGTCACGGTATGTATGCTCAAAGATATGTTCCAAAATATTATGACAAATATGTAGACGACATATATCTTGTAAAAAACTTTGGTAATTATAGAGATAACATGGATGATTATGTAGATGGTTTTGCAGTCAATATAGATTCTTTGGTAAGAAATGAGAGAAGATTTAGAAGAGATTATCAAATTTTAAATAATATTTCAGATGAAGATATATTAGAAGAAATAAATATTAGTTTAAATACTTTAAATAGTGAAAATCTAAAGAGCCTCAATACTATAGCTAGCCAGTTATATAGGCTTAAAAAGTATAATAAACTAGGCTTTAATACTGACTTAACTAGTAATGAGCTAGACTATTTGATATTTAACTTAACCAAAAATAAGTATAAGGGTAAAAAAGACCCTGATAGAGCTGAGTTTCTTAACTCATATATGAAGGAGAGACAATGGAAGCTAACAGATTAAATAAATTAACCCAACAAGCAAGACGCGAGTCATACTCTCTAAACCATGATTATATAGGTAGTGAGCACTTGCTCCTTGCTCTAATGAAGACAGGTTCTGTAGCGACAAAGGCGCTAGAAGCGGCTGGAGCAAATTATGATTTGCTTCGCCAAGTAGTTATAAATAATATAGGTCAAGGTCAAGCAGTACGTCCAGCAACAGAATATAGCAAAAAGGTAAGGCAAATTTTTGAACTTGCAAGGCTTAATGCATCAAGACATGGTCAAGTATCAGCAGGAGAAGAAAATGTTCTGTTTGCAATACTTGCAGACGAGGACTCTCTAACTAATATAATGTTCCTCTTATCAGGGGTAGAAAAAGAAACTGTAAAGAGGAATCTCAAGGAACTTTTAACAGGTCAAGTTGAAAGTTCAATAAATGAGAGAGAATTATCTGAAAACATCACTAAATATTCTAGAGACCTCAATAAAGAAGCAGAGGATGGAAAAATTGATCCAGTAATAGGTAGAGATGAGGAAATTGAAAGAGTCATCCAAATCCTAATGCGTAGAACTAAAAATAATCCTATTCTAATTGGTGAACCTGGAGTTGGTAAGACAGCTATTTCCGAGGGACTTGCCCAAAGAATAGTAGAAGGTGAAGTTCCAAGAATTATAGAAGATAAGACAATTCTAAGTTTAGATTTAGCAAGCATGTTAGCAGGTACAAAATATCGTGGTGATTTTGAAGATAGACTTAAGAAGTTATTTGATGAACTATCAAAGCATGATGATGTAGTTTTATTTATAGATGAATTTCATATGGTACTTGGAGCAGGAGCTGCAGAAGGATCGATGGATGCTGCAAATATTTTAAAACCTATTCTTGCCAAAGGGGATATACAAATTATAGGCGCTACAACAATAGAAGAATACAGAAAATATATTGAAAAAGATAGCGCTCTGACCCGCCGTATGCAACCAATCCAAGTGGAAGAACCATCATTAGCCGATACTCGTAAAATAATCTATGGAGTTAAGGACAAATACGAAACTCACCATGGTGTAGAAATCACTGATGAAGCTATAAATGCAGCAGTCGAACTTACTGATAGATATATAAACGATAGGTTTTTACCAGATAAGGCTATAGATGTAATAGATGAGGCGATGAGTAAGATAAGGATAAAATCTTATCAAGAAGAAGAACAAGATATAAATCCTGAAGATAAGATTAGAGAATTAACAATTCAAAAAGAAGAAGCTGTAAGAGATCAAGATTTTGAAAAGGCAGCAGAGCTTAGAGATAAGATAAACCAAACTCAATTTGAAATAGAAGCTGAAATAGAAAAGCAAAATAAGGATAAAGCAAATCTTTTTATAGATTACGATGATATAGCCAGTATAGTTGCCTCTTGGTCAAAAGTTCCAGTTACAAAACTTACAGAAGATGAAAAGGAAAAATATGCAAATATTGATCATGAACTAGAAGGGACAGTAATAGGTCAAGATGAAGCTATAAAATCAGTAGCGCATGCTATAAAAAGAGCTAGAGTAGGATTAAAAGATCCAGCAAAACCAATAGGTTCCTTTATATTTGTAGGACCAACTGGTGTAGGAAAGACCTATCTAGCAAAATCATTAGCAGAAAATATTTTTGGATCAGAAGAACACTTAATTCGTATGGATATGAGTGAATATATGGAAAAATTTGCCGTATCTCGTCTAGTAGGTTCACCTCCAGGTTATGTAGGATATGAAGAAGGTGGACAGCTTACAGAAGAAGTTAGGAATCACCCTTATTCTGTAATTCTATTTGATGAGATTGAAAAAGCTCACCCGGATATTTTCAATTTACTTCTTCAAATCCTGGATGATGGAAGGCTTACAGATGGACAAGGTCGCACAGTAGACTTTAAAAATACAATAATTATTATGACAAGTAATGTAGGCGTATCAAGTCTTAATGAAAAGCAAACCATAGGTTTTGAAACAGGTGACATAGAAGAGAAGAGTAAAGATAGAACTCGTGAGATTATAGAACGTGAAGTGAAAAATGCCTTTGCACCAGAGTTTCTAAATAGACTAGATGAAGTTATTATGTTTAACCCTCTTAGTGAAGAAAATATAGAAGAGATTACCAAGCTAATGTTAGATAAGACTCGTCAAAGATTAAATAACATAGATATTGATATAGAGTACGATCAAGATGTCATAAAGCTTCTAGCAAAAGGCGGCTTTAATGAAGAATATGGAGCAAGACCACTTGAACGTCATATAACCAAGATGATAGAAGATAGACTTGCAGAAGATATCCTAGATAATAAGCTAGACCGCGATGCAGTTATTAAACTAACTGTAAAAGATGAAAAATTAGAATTTGAAAACGTAGCAGAGGACAAAAAAGAATCTCTAGCCACTGAATCTATAGAATAATCCTAAAAAATAAAGCTACTCATAAACCACCCTTAAGATGGTTAGGGCATAGACAAAGTTGATTTTATATTTTATCAACAGTTTAGCCAACCAAGGGGTGGTTTTTTTATATCTAGAGATACTAATATTGACAAATATTTAATAATTTATTATAATAAGGGAGTAATAAACGTTTTCATATGCGTTTATAAGCAAGGAGGAATTAAATGAAGAATGTTTTTAAAGGGCTAGCAGCTCTATCATTAGCTTTTGTTTTATCTGCTTGTGGTGCAGGTAAAAAAGATTCATCAAATGAGAGCAAAGATGCAGCTGATGTAAGTGCTAAGTTAACAGTACAAGTTGAAGAAGCTTGGCTACCACATTATGAACAAGCTGCAAATAGGGTTAAAGAAAAATATCCAAATGCAGATATAGAATTTAAGAAAGTATCTGCTTTTGATCATCTTGATATATTAGACTCGACAGATGCAACTAATGAAGATGTAGCTGATTTATTTGCTATACCAGCAGATAGGCTTTATGTGCTTCATGGAAATGATGTATTGGGTGCTATTGATTCTAAGAAACTTCAAGAAGAAATTGGTGGATGGGATAATTTTGATGAAGGTATAGGTGGGAATTTTAATATAGATGGAGAATATTTTGCCTTTCCTTATAATATAGAATCCTTAGTAACTTATGTAAACACAGCTAATGCAGAGGATAAAGGCATTGATATAGAAAAACCAATAGAGATTAATGATATAAAAGATCCAGAGACTGTACTATTCCCATTATTTGATGCTTGGTATGGTGTAGCGGCTACTAATTCTTCAGAAATTGAACTTTTAAAACAAGAAGATGATGATACTTTATATACTGATATGACAAAAGATTGGAAAGATCTAGAGCCAGAAAAGAAAGCTACTATCAAGGGAATATTTAATTACTGGAAAAAACACTATGATGCAGGTACACCTTTATTTGATGCTGATGCAGGTTGGGCTTATATAGATGATAAGTTTAAGACAGGTAATGGTGGTGTTGCACGTTTAGGTGGACCATGGGATGCTGATCCTATTTCTAAACAAGCAGGTGAAGGCAATTTAAAAGTATATCCAATAAATCATTTGACATTAAATGGTAAACCACTTGCTCACTGGCAAGGTGGATGGGGGCTTGCTATTAACTCTAGAATAGAAGAAGATAGTGACAAAGTAGCTATAGCAGATGAGATGATTAAAGAGATTGTTAACCCAGAATATGCAGTGGATTTATTTAAGTCAACTGGCAAGATCCTTGAAAATGTAGATGCAGAAACTTATAAGGATTCTGATTTACCAGATGAGGATAAAGAAATTATTAGTGCTACTATAGAGTCATACAATAATTCTCCAAGAAGACCGTTATTTAAAGAATGGACAGACGTTTGGGATACTTATAAAAATGCTATTCTTTCATGGAACTCAGTAGCACCTAAAGATGAACAAAAGGCTTATAATGAACTAAAGGCATCATTTGAATCAATGATGGAAAATTTTAACTAAAAGGATATTTAAAAAGGTCAAGCAATTGACCTTTTATGTTTTATATGAATAAGAATAGAGAAAATCAAGAATTTTTAATGAAAATCCTCATAGTATCAGCTTTGATAATATTATTTTCATCTTTGGAGGCTATGTTTTTTGCTAAGGATATCAATTTCTTTAACAATTTTAAATATGCTAATGGGATAAGCTCTTACGATCAATATTTAAATTATATTTTATTTAATTTATTTTTGAGCACGATTAACCCTATAATCATATCCATATATACATTTTTTACTATAAATAAAAGAGGTGTTAACAACATTTATAGGATGTTTTTTGGATTTTCTACTTTCCTTTCGCTTATAAATGTTGTAATGCAATTTAGAATAAAATCTATTTTTTATTATTTAGTCATTATCCTACATATAATCTTATTTTATTTTATAATAACAAAAGAAAGGACCTAGGAATTATGAAATATGAAAAATACCTAGTAGACGATCGAGCTAACCTACATCCTAGGAAAAACCAATATATAATCGATCAAATTGAAGGGAAGACAGATGTAAGTAAGTCTAGTCATCCTTATAATATTAAGCTTAATGAATATAAGAAAGAGGAAAAGAAACTCTTAAATATTAAAAAAAGGGAGGCTTCCATAATATCAAAAAAGGAAGCTCATTCAAAAGATTTTAAAGATTTAGCGGCAAAATATTATCTGGCTCAATCCATGTTAGATTTTTATGAATCTAATTCAGATTTGACTTATGATGCTGAGCTTAAAGCTAAAGAAGCTAATATTTATATAAATGAAATACCAGACATTATAGACCATGATTTATATCTAAAAAGTCAACTTACTGAAAAAAGTAATAAGCTTCATTTATTGACAGAAGAGGATATAAGAATTGCTAATGAAAAAATAGATGAAGATAAGAAAGCTTTAAAGGGAAAATATGATAAAGATTTAGGACTTTTAAAAGAAAGTTATAGTAAAAAACTTATTTCTAAAAAAGCTTATAAGTCTGAAAAGCAGAAGCTTAAAAAGAGCTTTGAAGATAATAATAAGGCTATAGAATTCCAAAATCCCAAAGTTTCTCTAGAAGAAGAAATTAAGAGTCTAAAGTATAAGATTAAGCAGGATCTAAAGGAAGAAAGGAAAATCTTAGCTAGTGATTTAGCTGAAGCTCGTCGCAGAACTCCTATAGAAACTGAGAAAACAAGCGCATGGAGATCTATTGTAGGACTTCCACTCCCAGGACTAGGTCAGCTTTTAAATGGCCAATGGCAAAAGTCTCTATGGTTTTTCTTAGGAAGTTTATTCATATACTTAATTGCAATTCCTTATGCCTTAGGCTTTGGTAATTATCAAGGTCAAGGTATAGCTGGACTTATAAATCTTGCAGAAGGTGGTGCCAGACTTGATAGGTCAATCCTATTTATGATTGAGGGAATTATTGCCTTAGTATTTATATTAATAGCAATATTTATATATATTAAGTCTTTTAAGGATACCCGCAATGTCGAGAAAGCTGAGATGGCAGGAATTAGACCAAACAATTGGTTTGAAACTCGTAAATTTATGAGAACAGATGGATTTCCATATCTTATAACTACTCCAGCTTTAATACTAATAGTGTTTATAGTAATAGTACCTATTGTTACAGCAATATTGATCTCTTTTACTGATATGAATCCTCAAAATCAAAATAAATTTCACTGGGCAGGTCTTTCTAATTATATAACAATTGCTAAAGGTCAAGGTATAGCAGGTAAGGCTTTCTGGAAGATATTTGGATGGACATTAGTATGGACTTTGGCAGCATCAACACTTGCTATTGTTCTAGGATTTATATTTGCTCTTCTTGTAAATAATGAAAGAATAAAGGGAAAGAAATTTTTTAGGACAGTATACCTACTCCCTTGGGCAGTTCCTGCATTTATAACTATTATGTTCTTTTCTATTATGACTAGTCGTGGAGGGGTATTGTCTAATGCTTTTTCTTCGCTATTTAATACGAGCTTAGATATAAAGAATAACACCTACCAGACAAGATTATCTTTGATTTTAATACAAGGATGGCTAGGTCATTCATATATATTCTTACTAACAACAGGAGTGCTTCAAGCAATACCTAAAGACTTATATGAAGCTGCAAGTATAGATGGAGCAAGTGGAATAAGAAGAACATTTAAAATTACCATACCTTTGGTACTATTCCAGATAGCTCCAATGCTTATTAATCAATACACATTTAACTTTAATAACTTCTCCATTATTTACCTTTACAATCAGGGTGGACCGTTTAATCCTAAAGTTTACGGAAATTTAGCTGGATCATCAGATATCCTTATATCTTATATCTATAAGCTAACAATGGAAAGTCAATATCAGGCGATAGGTGCCGCTATAACAGTATTTATATCAATAATATTAATTATTATATCTTACTTAGGTTATAGAAAATCTTCCGCTTTTAAGGAGTATTAATATGCTAAGAAGAAAAAATAAAGAAAATGACCTATATTTATCAGACTTGCAACCCTTATCAACTGGTGGGAAGATAGCCTTATTCTTAACATACTTACTACTTATAGTATGGGCAGCTATAATACTTATTCCACTTATAATAATGACTATAAGTAGTTTTAATGGAAATCAAGGCCAATATATTTCTATGGCAGGTGATTTTCAGTTTAGTCTAGATAACTTTAGATATTTATTTGAGCGAACTTATTTTTTAAGATGGGTTTTAAATACACTAAGAATAGCTGTTATAACTACGATCTTAACTTTGATATTTGTATCATTTACAGGATATGCCTATTCTAGATTTAGATTTAAGGGAAAGAGGGCAAGCCTTATAGCTATAATGCTAGTGCAAATTATCCCAGCTTTTGCAGGGATCACAGCCTACTATGCAATACATTCTATAGTAAATGGTATAATTCCTATTTTTTCTAGATCTGCAATGCTTATTTTAATCTATTCTGGTGGATCGATAGCTACAAATACCTTTATACTAAAAGGATATCTAGATAGCATAAGTCCAGAGTTAGATGAAGCAGCTCGTATAGATGGATGTTCAAATTTTGAGGTTTATAGGTTGATAATTATGCCTTTGGCTAGACCTATGCTTGCAATAATTGCATTGCAATGCTTTATAGGACCATTTTTAGATTACTTAATGCCAAAGATACTGTTGACTAATCCTATGGATTATACACTAGCAACAGGACTATTTACTTTGATTAATGATATGAGAACGATGAATCAGCCAGCATTTGCAGCAGGTGGATTCTTATCTGCAGTACCAGTTATGATATTATTCCTTATATTACAAGATGAGCTAGTATCAGGACTTTCAAGTGGTGCTGTTAAGGGTTAGGAGATTTAGATGAGAGTAAAATTAGACAATATAGGGAAAAAGTATGAAGGTCGTGAAAATTTCACTATAAGAAATATAGATTTAGATATAGAGGATAAAGATTTTTGTGTTATTCTTGGACCATCCGGATGTGGTAAATCGACTCTAATAAGGATGATAGCAGGTCTTAACTCTATTACAGAAGGAACTTTATACTTTGATGATAAGATAATGAATAAGGTAGAGCCTAAGGATCGTGATATAGCCATGGTTTTTCAATCATACGCCCTATATCCACATATGACAGTTTATGAAAATATGGCCTTTTCACTTAATATGAAAAATGAAAGCAAAAAATTAATTGATGAGAGAGTTAAAAATGCTGCAAAAATCTTACAGCTTGAGGATTATCTCTATAATAGACCATCAGATATATCAGGTGGGCAAAGACAAAGAGTTGCCCTAGGTCGTGCCATAGTACGTAATCCAGCAGTATTTTTAATGGATGAGCCTTTATCAAATCTTGATGCTAAGCTACGTGAGTCTATGAGAGTGGAGATTGTAAGGCTTCATAACCAATTAAATACCACAAGTATTTATGTAACCCATGATCAGACAGAAGCTATGACAATGGCAACAAAGATAGTTTTATTAGATAAGGGGATAGTACAACAAGTAGGAGCTCCTACAGATTTTTATAGGAAGCCCAACAATCTATTTGTTGCAGGCTTCATAGGTTCTCCGACTATGAATATTATCGAAGGAAAAATCACTGATGGAATATTTGTAAGTAATACAGGGGAGATTAAAATTAGACCTTCAGATAAAGATAGTAAGCTTATAAGAAATTATGAAGGTAAAAAAGTTTATTTAGGAATTAGATCAGAAAGATTTATAGCTGAGAAAAGAGATTATAATACCCTAAGTGCAAGCATTGATGTAATTGAAATGCTAGGAAAGGAACAATTGCTTTATACAAAATTAAATGATGGAACCAATATAGTGATAAGTCAACCAGGTTACTTTGATTACAATATAGGTGAAAAACACTACTTTACCCTAGATCCAGAAGCTCTGCACTTTTTTGATGGAGATACTACTGAGAGAATAAATTAATATAAAGAGCTCTTACTAGATGACAAAATATTTTAGTTTATCATCTAGTAGGAGTCTTTTCTATAGCAAGTAGTTTTTTCTTTAAATCTAGCCCGTAAGCATACCCGTGTAGTTTACCATCAGATCCTATTACCCTATGGCAAGGTATTATTATCATAATAGGATTTTTTCCAATTGCACTTGCAACTGCTCTAATGGCTTTGGGTTTACCTATGGATTTCGCTATTTCCTTGTAGGTTTTGGTATCTCCATAGGGGATATTTTTAAGCTCATTCCATACTGTCATCTGAAACTTTGTTCCTTTAGGCTCAATATTATTATAAAATGAAAAATTCTCTCTTTTAGAATTCAAGTATTCTATTATTTCATGATTAATACTATCTGAAAACAAAGACTTTTCATCGTATTTACCAAATCTGTCTACTTTCTCAATTTTATAAATCTTTTCCTTAGAGTATGTCAATTTTAAAATTCCAATGCTATGTAAATAATAAGATGTTTTCATAATAGTATTATAATCCATCTTATTATAATTTCATTTGTAAAGTTTTTGTAAAAATTTATATGGAGTATATTTTTAGAAAAATTTATACCTTAAAATATTTATTTTTGTAAGAATATAGTAAAATTTTTGTAAGTTTATTAGAAAAATTAAAAACGTTGAATGTTAGTCATACTTATATTAATTTAAAATATAAGACAAAATAAATATTAAAAACTGTATTATATTTTTAATAAAAGCTTAATAAAATATTTACATAAATCATATAAATATTGAATTTGTAATATTTATGTAAGTTCATTGACTATAATTTTAGATTTATTATAATAAAAGTGTAATTAGAATAGCTAATTATTAAAAATAAAAAAGGAGGTGTATTATGAATTTCTTAAGAAGATTACTTAACAAAAAAGAAGTTAACCTTGGTATTGTATCATTTGGTTACAAAGGAGAAAAATGGCATTGGTAATAAGATTATTCTCTAAAATTTTAAAATAAATGTTTATTAAATATTTAATATAATAAATACATATTAGTGAATGGACTTATAGTCAATAGATAGTAATTATAGAAGTTGGAAAAGTGCAGAAAGGAGTTCCTTTCTGCGCTTATTTTAAATATACCCTTTGTAGAATATATTTCATATTGTACAATTACAGCATTAAATTGGTATAGGTGAATTATGAAAGAAGTTGAAGTGGATTCAAAAAAAATTGAATTAGTTTTTATGTCTTTAGCACTTATTGCTATAGCAGGAATTAGCTATGTTATGTCTGGTTTTTTAACTATTATTAGTTCTAATGAAAATAATCTTACTCTCATGTCTACAATTTGGTTAAGTTTGTCAATGATTATTTTTTTTATATTCTTGCCTTTATCCTTGTCTAAGAGAATATACGGCATTGATATTAATGATTTTAATATCAATTATAGGAATTATTTAATCTATATTATAGTCGGCTTTGTATTATTCAAATTAGTATTTAAGGTAGATGGTGTAAATATTTTTAGAAATATGATTGTGGCAAGTAGTGAAGAGTTTTTGTTTAGATTCGTTATATATGAAATTTTAAAAAAAGGATTTGATAAAAAACAGGCTATAATTATAGGATCATTGTTATTTTCACTAATTCTTCACCTTAATGTTAATATATTTATAAATATTGTTAGTAAATTTCCAATGTCTATAATTTTATATTTACTATATGATAAATTTGGATATGAAAATGCTTTCGCCCTCCATTGGATAAATAATACACTTGTTGATTTTTTTAATTTTTAAGCAAGTAGAAAGAGGTTAATTATGGAAAATATAACAAAAAATACATATATAAAGGCTATTATTTTAAATTGCCTAGTTTTTTTAATATTAGGAATATTTTTAGATAAGATGAGTTTAGCATTTGTTCTTATAATGCTAGTAATTCCTTTAATAATAAATGCTGTTCTTATAAAAAAAGAGTTTGATGCAACTCATATAGTTAATAAGTATCATTATCTTTTACCATTAATAAGTTTTTTAACTTATATAATATTTGGAAATATAGTAAAAAATAATGGAAAATGGGATGTTTTTAAAAATGCTTATAGCAAGGATGTAGGACAAATGTCAGTAAAAATTGCTAATAGTCCTGTTGATGTTTCTCAGCTTATTTTTTCTTTGATAATGTATATTGCAATAGGATATCTTTTAACGAAAATAATGACATCAACCAACAAAAACTCTAAAAATAAAGTAAGGAATAAGAATGCTTCTAGAAGTAAATCATTTGAGTAAAAAGTATAAGACTAATGACTTTTATTCTTTAGATGACGTGAGTTTTGGGCTTGAAAAAGGAGAAATATTAGGGCTGATCGGTAGAAATGGAGCTGGTAAATCCACTCTCTTAAAGCTGATTTCCAAATCTATTAAACCTACTAATGGGGATGTATTATACTTAGGTGAAAGTTTATATGATAAGGATAATAGACTGGATGATTTTGGAATTCTTATAGAAACTGTATTTTATCCAGATCTGACTGTAGTGGAAAATTTGGATTTTTATTTAGATATCCATAATAAAACTCAATACAAAGAGAATATTGAGCCTACTTTAGAATTGTTAGATTTGTGGAAGAGAAAGGATGATTATCCATCTAGATTTTCCTATGGTATGAAGCAAAGACTAGCTTTATCAATGGCCCTTGTTGCTGAGCCTGAAATTTTACTTTTAGATGAGCCGTTTGTAGGACTTGATCCAACTGGTGTTAATAAACTAATAAATATATTAAAAGAATGGTCTGAAGATAGAAAAGTGTCTATGATAGTATCTAGCCATCAATTAGGAGAATTGGAAACCTTATGTAATAGATTCATATATATTAACCAAGGTAAGTTGAGTCAATCTTTTAATAACGAAAAAAATAAAAAACTTATAATAAAGCTAAAGAAATCTAAGCAAATAAAAGATCTTGATGATAGTGCTATTAAGATTTTGGATGAAGGCAAAGCTTTAGAAATAGATAAATCGATAAATATTGACAAACTAAATTGCTTATTAGCAGATCTTGCTTCTTCTAATTGTATTTTAGATATTTCAGAAAAAGCCGATGATATAAATAGGTACTTTGAAAGTTAGGAGGTATTTTATGAACAATTTAACTATGCCTGTTTTTAAAACTGCTTATAAGAGGAAACCAGCTAAAATATTTATGGCTTTTGGATTTTTTCCATTAGTATTGATGATTATTTCACTTTTACCTACTAATTTTATGCAGATTGGGGGTATGGATGATTCAATGAGTTTTATGGATTTTTTTGATTTAAGTCAAAGTATAGTTTTCGATACTGTGTTGCCCTTGGTTGCTTTGATATATTTGGTTATTTATTCTATCAATCAGGAAATCGAAAAAGGAACTTTATACTTATTTAAGGATATAGATAGAAGTAAAGTAATTGATGCAAAAATTGAGTCTGTTATTTTAGTTTATATAGTATTTTCAATTATTACTTTTTTTTCAGCTTTAATAGCTTATTATTTGCACTTTAAAAATTTAAGTTATGGATCAGGAGAATTTATTGCTAGCAATATAACAGATAGGAAAATCATGTGGGTTTCTCTTGTTGGGAAATTATATATATATATAATTACTATAGTTATAGCTGTTTTTTTATCAATTAGATTTAATAATAGTGTTACTTTAGTAGTTACTTTATTTTTTGCACTTTTTAGTAGTATATCCAATAAGTTGGGGTTATCAAAATACTTTTTCCCTAATTCATATTTTAATCTATACTCACAATTTGGTTTTGGAAAATGTATGCTATTGATGACACTGCTTTTGGCAATATATCTAGGTATATTTTGGACTTTGAGTAGGAAATATTTTAGGAAGCTTGAATTTTAATATGAAAAGAGATCAAACTGTTTATAATTTGCTAAAAGAAAGCATACCTCATTCAAAGCTAATTTTAGGAATAATTTTTAGTGCTTTAGGTTCTTTTTTAACCTTGATGATACCTCAGATAATTGGCCAACTAGCAAGTAGTGAAGCTATTGAGTATCTTATGGACCATAAGTATATAATAGGTCTGATTTTACTTTTTATACTAGTCCTATATATTATAAAAACAGTTGCTACATATTTTTTAGGTACAGTCGGAGCAACGGCAATAGAGAATGTACAAAAAACATTTTCTTCTCATGTTATAGCCTTACCAATTTCAGTAATAGAAAGATATCAGCCAGCAAATTTATCTAGTAGATTAACAAATGACATAGTTGTAATTTCAAAAATTGCATCTGTAATAATACCAGATATAATAATTAACTCTGTTATAGTTATTGGAGCTTTGATCTTTTTATTTAAGATAAATCTTAAACTAACATTATTTGTTCTTTTAATTGTTCCGATTTTTTTGCTAGTAAATTTACCTGTAAATAAAAAGTTAGAAAATATATACAGAAATCAACAAAAACTTTTAGGAGATATAAGTGGTAATTTTACTCAATCAATAAATAATATTAAGCTTATAAAATCTTTCAATGCCCAAGAAGATGAAAAGAAAAGGCACTTTTCTTATTTTAATGCTTTATCTAATAATATGAAGAGAATGGTTTTGGTAGGTGCAAGCTTAAGTTCTTTATCTGCAGCGCTGATAGTTTACCATTTGACCTTTTTAGTTATATATCTATCATTTACTTATTATAAAGGCGGACTAAATATTTCGGATTTAATAATATTCTTTATGTATGTTGTCCAAGTCATATCACCAATACTTCAGTTATTAAATGATTTTACAGAGTTATTTGAAGCAAGAGGTGCTATCTCAAGACTTAGTGAGATTTTGGATCTTAATACAGAAGATGATGGTATTTATAAAGATCATGTTACAAACATGAATTCATCTATTGTATTCGAAAATGTAAGCTTTTCTTATGGAGAGTCTAGTATACTCAATAATCTTAATTTTATTATTAATAATAAAGAATTTGTTTCAATAGTCGGTCCAAGTGGATCTGGGAAATCAACTATTTTATCACTAATATATAAATTCTATGGTAGTTATGAAGGCAAAATTATGGTCGGAGGATACGATTTAGAGGATATTTCTCCATATGATTTGAGGAATAATGTATCTTTTATTTTACAAAATAATTTGGTGTTTTCTGATACTATAAGAAATAATCTTAAATATGGGAAAAATAGGGATCTGGATGATGATATTTTAAGAGAATATACATATTTAACAACGATAGATAAGTTTATAGATAAATATCAAGGTCTTGATACAGTAATTGGAGAAGAAGGCATCTTACTTTCAGAAGGGCAAAAGCAAAAAATTAATGTAGCAAGAAATTTATTATCTGAACCTAAGATATTGCTATTAGATGAACCAAGTTCTAGCCTTGATGTTGTGAGTGAATCAGTTATTAATGATATATTAGTTTCTTTTAAAGATAAGATGACAATAGTGGTAGTGGCTCATAAAATAAAAACAGTTATGAATTCTGATAAAATAATAGTTTTAAATTCTTTAGGATCTATTGAAGCTATAGGCACACATGAGTTTTTAATAAAAAATAGTCCTACTTATAAACAATTTTATAATATGAGTTTAATTCAAAAAAAAGAATTTTAAAAAGCATAAATTTAGAAATTTCTATAATAGAATAAATATTTTTATTACTAGTTTATAAGTTTTACTTATTGTAATTATCTACAAACCAAGTGATTATAAATGCTAATGATTTATTTTATAATAGCTTCTTTTTTGTATATAATTAACGTTATTTTCTTTATTTAAAGTATAATAATTGTAAAAACGTAAGAAATGAGGTAGTTATGACTTACGATGAAAAAATTCAAAAAATTGTTGATTATATAAAATCAGGTGAGAAGTCTGAGACAAATTTTAAAGTTGGATTTGAAGCTGAACACTTCACAGTTGATAAAGATAGCTTAAATACAGCACGTTATAAGCAAAAAGATGGGGTTAGTGATTTATTAGAAGAAGTAAAAGAACTTGGATATGAGGCCAGCTACGAAAATAGTAATATTATGGGTCTTAGAAGAGCTGGAAATTCTATTTCTATAGAGCCAGCTGCTCAATTTGAGCTTGCCTTTGATGCTGCTAGTTCAATAGATGAATTATTTGAAAACTATATGCAAACTATGGAGGATATTATTCCTATTTTTGAAAAAGAAAATAAGCTTTTGCTCCAAGTAGGTTATCAACCTAAAGAAAAAATCGATGATATAGAGATGATCCCTAAGCAAAGGTATAAGTATATGTACGATTATTTTGAAGAATTTGGAGGAGCTTTAGCTCATAATATGATGAAAGGCTCTTGTAGTCTACAAGTAGCTATAGATTATAAAGATGAGTATGACTTTAGGAAAAAGTATTTTGTAGCTAATGCTATATCTCCATTTTTATATAGTATCTTTGATAATGCTTATATTTTCGAAGGTAAAGTTTATGATAAACACAATCTAAGACAAACTATATGGGAACAATGCGATAAGGATAGAACTGGAATATACTCATTTTCATTTGATGATGATTTAAGTTATGAAACTTATGCTAAAAAGATCCTTAAAACTCCTAGTATCTTTATAGAAAGAGATAAAAAAGAAGTATTTACTAAAGATAAAACATTTGAAGAAGTCATGGATCAAGATTCTAGTACGGATATGATTTACCATGCTCTTTCAATAGTATTTCCTGATGTTAGGGTCAAAAAGTATATAGAAGTCAGGATGCCTGATAACATACCTTATCCATATAATTTTGCCGCAATAGCTTTAATTAAAAACATATTCTACGATGAGGACGTATTAGATTATGTATATGAAAAATTTTCTGATATGACTTATGAAAGTGTTCAAGATTTAAAGAAAATAGCTACTATTCAAGGCATTCAAGCTCTCTATAAAGAGAAGAGAATCTATGAATGGATGTTAGATATAATAGATAAAATAAAAGAAGATAGAAAATATATAGATCCTTTAATAGTTTTATTAGAAAAACAAATTACTCCACGTGATATTTATGAAAATTTATATAAAGAGAGTCCACAAAAAGCTGCTTATGAATTTTCAGTAAATAAATTTATTAAAGATATAAATGGCGAAAATTAAAAAAGCTTACGAGTGTAGTAACTGTGGTCATACTCAACCACTTTGGGCAGGAAAATGTCCAGAATGTGGTAAATGGGGAACACTTACAGAAATTACTCTTACAGAAGCTAAGAATAAGGATAAGCAAGTAATAGAAGATAAGTCAGCTAAGAGATTAAAGAATATTAAAATCAATGAATCTCAAAGACTAAAGTCTGATTATGAAGAATTTGATAGAGCCGTTGGAGGAGGTCTGGTAAGAGACAGTGTGACAATTCTTACTGCTCGTCCAGGGGCAGGAAAGTCAACCTTACTTCTACAACTATCAAAGTCCTATGCAGATAAGGGGCTTAAAGTTTTATATATATCAGGAGAAGAATCAGAAAGTCAGATAAAGTCTCGTGCTGATAGAATTATGGAAAATCTACCAGAAAATGTGTGGATTCTTTCAACTAATTCTATGGATAGTGCTGTAAATGAAATTAGAAATATAGATCCTCAAATAGTATTTCTAGATTCCATCCAGACATTTACTTTAGCTGAATTTGATAATAAAGCAGGAAGTCCTACTCAAACTATAGAAGTTGCTAATAAAGCTGTAGATATTGCTAAAGATGAATTAAAAAAACGAGCTGTAATAATGATTGGCCATATGACTAAAGCTAATGAAATGGCTGGTTTGCGTACATTAGAACACTTGGTAGATACAGTACTTCTTTTAGATGGAGAAAGTGATGAAGATCTTAGAGTCTTAACTTCTACTAAAAATAGATTTGGAAGAACTGGAGAGATTGGACTGTTTTCGATGAGTGAAGATGGTCTTATAGAGATATCCAATCCCAGTGAATATTTTATAACTTCGCGTCAAAGTGCTATAGAAGGTTCAGCAATATCTGTAACCAAGGAAGGATCTAGACTGTTAGAAGTAGAAATTGAGTCTCTGGTAAGCAAATCATTTTTACCGTATCCACAAAGAATAGGAGACTCTCTTCGTAAGGATGATTTGAATACCCTTATATCTATTCTTCAAGAAAGAGCAGGGCTTAATCTATTTGATTACAATGTTATAATCAAGACTACAGGTGGCTTAAAGCTTTCAGAACCATCAGTAAACTTAGCTATAATGATGTCTATAGCTTCATCTTATTTAAAAAAACCTATAGATGATAAGACTGTATTTATAGCAGAGGTGGGACTTACAGGAGAACTTAAAAAAGTTCCTCAAATAAAACAGAGGATTAAAGAATTAGAAAGACTTGGCTATAAGAAATGTTATGTAGCAAGAAATTCAATCAATGAATCCGATTTTAAAGACTTAAAGTTAGTTCAAATATCAAATATAAAAGAGGTTATATATGATTGCCTCAAATAATTAAAAGTTAATAAATTTAAAAAGGATTGTTGCAAAATAGATAAATCGTTCCAAAATGATTCTAAAACCTTATAAGAAAGTGTCTATGTCAACTGGCAGACTGAATTTTAGACTTTCTGATAGGACGGCCAATGAGGAAATGAGGGATAACTATTGATTTGCAACAGTCCATTTTTTTATAATTATATATAATTTCACCCAAAAATTAGTTATGATTTCTATAAGTCCCATCATAAAATTTGAATATATATATAAAATTATGCTATAATTTATTTTGTAACAAAGATCTGAGATTAGATAATCAAAAAAACTTGTAAAATAACAAACAAAAATACATATAGGAGATTTTATGAAAAAATACTTATCAATCCCAATAATCTTAGCCTTTGGACTTACACTGGGAGCTTGTGATAGTAATAATGCTAAAGTAAATGATAATCAAACTACTAAAACAGCAACTAGTAACGATAACAAGTCTGATTATAGTAATATTTCTGGAAACTACCAAGGAAAATCTGTAGGATATGGTGGAGATATAGATGTAGATGTAACTATAGAAGATGGTGTAATCAAAAATATTGTAGCTAATGAATCAGAAACGGATGCCGTGGGAGTTCAAGCTATTGATAAGCTTAATGATAGGGTCATTAGGCAAAATACTACAGATTTAGATACTATAAGTGGTGCTACAATTTCATCAGCGGCTTATCTTTCTGCAATAAACAAGGCTCTAGAATCTGCTGGAATTGTTGCTAGTAATCTAGTAAGAGCAGAAAGTGAAGAAGATATTAAAACCTCTTATGATACTGATGTAGTAGTAGTAGGAGCTGGTGGAGCAGGTTTATCAAGTGCTATTGAGCTTGCTCAAAATAATAAAAAGGTATTGGTTGTAGAAAAAGCTGGTATAAGTGGTGGTAATACCTCTTATGCTTCTGCAGGCATGAATGCAGCAGAAACAAAACTTCAAAAGGAAAACAATGTAGCTGATACTGTAGATTTATTTGTAAAAGATACCATGGAAGGTGGTAAAAATCTAAACAAAGAAGAATTAGTAGAGATTTTAGCAAATAGATCCGCAGAATCTATTGATTGGCTAGAAAAAAATGGTGTTAAATTTAATCAATTGAAATTTTCGGGCGGACAAAGTGAGATGAGAACACATGCTCCAACAGATCAAAAAGAAAACTCTATCCCTGTAGGATCATTTCTTGTGGATAAACTTACCAAGAAGGCCGTTGAAGAAGGTGTAGAAATTATCTATGATACAAAAGTTGATAAAATTTTAATGAAAGATGGTAAGGCGGTAGGAGTAAGAGGGAAAAACAGCGATCAAGAAATAACAATAAATTCTAAAGCTGTAATTGTAGCCTCTGGTGGATTTGGTTCAAATAAGGATAAGATCATAGAATATAGGCCAGATCTAAAAGACTATGTATCTACTAATGCTAAATCAATTCAAGGTGATGCTATAGATTTTCTAAAGGATTTAGATGCAAGCTTTATAGACATGGATCAAATTCAAATTCATCCAACAGTAGTTCAAAAAAGTGGATCTCTTATTTCGGAAGGACTAAGAGGTGAAGGAGCTATCTTAGTAAATAATTCAGGTAGGAGATTCTTCAATGAATTAGAAACTAGAGATAAAGTATCAGAAGCAATCCTAGACCAGGATGGAGCAAATGCATGGCTAATAGTAGATCAAGCGATGATGGATCAATCAGGAACTATAAAAAAATACTATGATCAAAATTACTTACAAAAGGCTGATGATTATAAAGAACTTGCAGAACTTATAGGATGTAAGCAAGAAACTATTAAGGAAACTTTAGAAAATTGGAAAGATATAACATCTGATAATGATGATCCAAATTTTGGTAGAGAAGGTATGGATACTTCAAATTCTGATTTATCTAAGACACCTTTTTATGCAGTTCAAATTTCACCTGGTATCCACCATACAATGGGTGGTGTTGAGGTAAATACTAACTCGGAAGTCCTAGATTCTAATTCTGAAACGATACCAGGTTTGTATGCAGCAGGAGAAGTTACTGGTGGAGTACATGGAGCTAATAGATTAGGTGGTAATGCTATTACAGATATAGTAGTATTTGGTAGGAATGCTGCTCAAAATGCCAGCCTATATATAAAAGAGGATTAATAATCTTAAAGAAACTCTTTAATCTTTCAAAAGGATCAAGGAGTTTCTTTTTTATACTAATTTAAATTGATGCAATGTAAAATCTATGATAAACAATTGTTTTAAGAATTAATATATTGTATAATATTGTTAATAAAATAATATTGTGAAAATTTTAAGTTCATAATTTTATTAAATACCACAACTTGGTAGATATATTTGTAGGAAGTCACTGTGAAACTATTTTAACTTAATCTAGCTTGAATTAACTATACATTCTAGAAGATTTAGAATAAAAATATATTATATACTCAAAAGGAGATAAGATGAAAAATCTTAAAAAATATACATTGGTTTTAGCTTCAGTAGCTTTACTTGCAGCTTGCTCAAATAATAACGATGATAAATCAGCTAATGCAACAGGTATTGGAGAAGCTACGGGTGCAGGATACGGCGGAGATATGAAAGTAAGTGTAACTATGGAAGATGGTTCAATAAAATCAATAGATACAGATCATACAGAAACTGAAGGTATAGGAGCAGATGCTATTCCAGAATTAACTGATGAAATTATCAAAAATAATGGTACAGAAGGTGTAGACAACGTATCTGGTGCTACAGTAAGTTCAGAAGCTTTCAAAAAATTAGTTGATGAAGCTATAAAAAATGTCAAGTAATATTATTATATGATGGATGATAGTAAAACTAATAAGAAAGAATTTTTAGATAGTTTAAAAACATTTATAATTGTTTTAGCAATCGCTTTAATTTTTAGACTTTTTGTATTTAATTTTACAACTGTAAAAGGTCATTCTATGGATGATACCCTTAAAGAAAAAGACCTACTTCTCGTTGATAAAATTGGAACTAATTTTAGGAATTATGAAAGAGGAGATATAGTGATACTAGATGCTCCAGATGTTGCTAAAAAGCTTTATGTTAAAAGAATAGTAGGGCTTCCTGGCGAAAAGATCGATCTTATAGATGGTAGCTTTTATATAAATGGAGAAAAATTAGAAGAAGATTATACAAATGCTCCATATACTTACGAAAATGAAGAACTAGGAATTAGTTCTTGGATTTTAGCGGAAGATGAGTATTTTGTTGTGGGAGATAACAGAATTAAAAATATAAGCAAGGATTCTAGAACATTCGGTCCTATAAAAAGAAACTCTTTAGAAGGACATGCAATTTATAGATTTTACCCATTTAATAATATAGGTAGTTTACATTAAGCAGAGATTTTGAGGTTTACCTCATTTTCTCTGCTTTTTTTATCTTTATAAAAATATAAAAATATTGTATACTAGTTACAAAATAATGAATTTATAAAGTTTGAGGCTCATATGAAAAGGAAAAATTTATTATATCTATTATTACCGATACTTCTAGTAGCTCTGATACTTGCTGTAAGAAAGCAAACTAAGGAAGTTGTTGAATATAACTCTAAAGCAGTATATGTCTACAATTTGACTGATGATAAAGAGATTACGTCTTATAATGAAAACGAAAAGCTGCCTATGGCATCACTTACAAAGATTATGACTTGCTTAGTAAGTCTTGAGAGCATTGATGACCTTGGAGCTTTTGCTCCAGTCGATACAGAAAGTTATCAAAGATTGGTAAAAGAAAACGCTTCAATGGCAGGATTCTTCGGTGGAGAAACAACTACATATAGGGACTTACTCTACGGAGCTATGCTACCATCTGGTGGTGAAGCTTCGGATTCTCTTGCTATAAATATATCTGGATCAATACTTGAATTTGTAGAACTTATGAATAAAAAAGCACAAGAACTTGATCTGAAAAACACTCATTTTCAAAATGTAGATGGTATGGATGAGCCAGGGCATTATTCTTCAGCCAAGGATATAGCGATGCTCTTAAAATATGCCCTAGATGATGTTGATTTTAGAGCGATATTTACTAAAAAAGAATATGTTTCTACACATACTGCAGATCACCCAGAGGGAGTATATATGCAGAGTACTGTATTTAGACATTTAGCAGACTATACTTATGAAGGATTTGAAATAATAGGAGGTAAGAGTGGCACAACTGATAAGGCAGGCTTGTGTTGGGCAACTTTATCTATCAAAAATGGTAAGGAATATATTATAGTTACTCTTGGAGCTCCTTATGAAGATATTGATAATCCAGATGATGGACAAATAAAAGATACTTTAAATATTTTAGAAAGGTTATGATATGCAAAAGGTACTAATATTAGATGGAAAATTTAAAGAAAAAATTTGGGGAGGAGATAGATTAAAAAAGGAGTTTAATTACGATATAAATTCAAATTCTATAGGTGAGTATTGGGCTATATCAGCAATGAAAGATGCTCCTTCAACTATTATAAATGGTGATCTTACTGGAAAAACTTTAGACGAGGTTTATAAAGATTATAAGGGACTTTTTGCAAACCCAACTGAAGAAACTTTTCCACTCTTAGTAAAAATAATCGATGCTAAAAAAGACTTATCTATTCAAGTTCATCCTGATGATGATATGGCCGAAAAACTTGAAAATTCTAGAGGAAAAACAGAGTGTTGGTATATATTAAATGATGATCAATCTTCGATAATCTATGGACTAAATGTCGATAATAAAAATCAAGCAATAGATTTTATAAATAACAAAAAGCGGGATGAGGTTTTAAGAGAAGTTCCTGCTAGAAAAGGTGATTTTTTCTTTGTGCCTGCCGGGACTGTCCATGCTATAAAAGAAGGATGTTTAATACTAGAAATACAGCAAGCAAGTGATGTGACATATAGACTTTATGATTATGATAGACCTGATAAAAATGGCAATCTACGAGAATTGCATATAGAAAAGTCTTTAGAAGCTATAAGAATTAATAAGACTGAGGAAAAAGCTATAGTAGAGAATATAGAAAATATGGTAAAGACTACCTTAACATCTAATGAATTTTTTGAAGTTAGAGAAATAAAAATTAAAGGTAAGCAATCACTAATAAGAGATAGGGATTATCTTTTAGAATCAGTGATAGATGGAGCGGGTGAGCTTATTATTGATGGAGAAAAGTTCAACATTAAGAAAGGAGACTTTTTCATATTGACAAACGAAGTAAGTTCTTATGAATTTGATGGTGATTTAACTATAGTTGAATCAAATGTAGTGAGGTAGATAAATGTATTATGGATCAATAGAGCTAGGTGGAACAAAGATTAGAAGTGCGATTTTTGATGATGATGGGAATTTGAAAGATGAAGATAGGATAAAAACTAGCAATCCTAATGAAAATATGAAAAAAGTAGTGGAATTTTTCAGTAAATACAAAATAAAGTCTATTGGTATAGGAGCTTTTGGTCCTATAGATGTCGATAAAAATTCTTATACTTATGGTTATATATTAGCTACACCTAAAAAATTATGGAGAAACTTTAATTTATTAGCATCTTTAAGTGAAAAATTAGATGTTTCAATGGGATTAACAACCGATGTAGGAGCATCAGGAATTGGAGAATATTATTTAGGCGCTGCTAAGGATAAACCGAGTTGCCTATATCTTACAATAGGAACGGGTATAGGTGGTTCATATATTCAAAATGGCAAACTACTAGAAGGATTTTCACATCCTGAGATGGGTCATATAGAAATTTCAAAAGATAGTGATGACAGCTTTAAAGGAGTTTGTGATTATCACAAATCTTGTTTTGAAGGTTTATGTTCAGGGCCAGCTATAGAAAAAAGAGCAGGCAGAAAAGGGGAAGACTTATCTATATGTGATCCAGCTATTGAAATTTCAGCAAGGTATATAGCTAAGGCTTTGTATACTTATACTCTTATTCTAAGACCTCACATAATTATAATAGGTGGTGGAGTTGCCAACAAAGAAGGTATGATTGAAAAAATAAGAGAAGAATTTGATAAAATTAAGGGATGCTACTTGTCTATACCAAGTAGTGAAGAATACATAGTATTTCCAGAGCTAGGAAATGAAGCTGGTCTAATAGGCGGATATATCCTAGCTAAGGAAACTGCTAGAAATTAGAAAGTATATTTAATATATCTGAGAGTGTGGACAAAAGCAAATACCGCTTATCCGACTACAGAAATTGAGAAATTCGACATCTTATAATCCTTTTAATTACAAAGCCTATAACTATCAAATAGTTTATTTATAATAAGATTATTTGAATTTTTTATAATTTCTACCAAGCGGAAAGCTTTCTTTTAGCTTTAATCACTTTGTTAACTATGATACTTTATATTTAATACATTTTGTTAATTTTCTCAATCCACATTACGAATGAGTGGGGGATGATTTTTGATATCACAAGCATAAATTTAGAAGCATGATGGGTGGTTATTAAGTCTCCTTTAGCTGCTTTTTTTAAGGCTTTTTTTACTAAAATATGCAAATCCTCTTTTCCATATTTTTTAAGATTATTTTCATTATTATTTCCAAACTCGGTATCTACAGGGTTTGGACATAGGGTGGCAACATGGATTTTTTTATCTTTTAGTTCCCTATTTAAGGCCCTAGATAAGCTTATAAGATAGGACTTACTAGCTGCATAAGCTGCAAATTTAGGTTGGGGAATAAACCCTGATACACTTGCTACATTTATTATAGTAGAATTCTCTCCCATATAGGGCAAAGCAATCTTAATTAACTTACTAGGAGCACTTATATTCAGTTCTATAAGTTTTTCATTATCTTCTAGACTAATATTTTCAAAGTAATCATTAATCCCCATACCAGCAGAATTAATTAATAGACCGATTTTGTTGCTAGTTTTTTTAAGCTCATTTTCTATTATAAAAAAGCTTTTTTCATCTAATAAGTCTAGGGCAAGTATTTTTGTTGGTGTTTTTAAATTATCTCTTACTTCTACTAGTCTTTTATATCTACGGGCTATAAGCCAAATTTCATCATAATTCTTATTATCTATTTGGTAAGCGAATTCTCTACCTATTCCGGAACTTGCCCCACTTATTATAGCAATCATTGTCCTCTTTTAGCTTCTAAGATTAAGTTTTGCTTTAGATTCCATAAATCTTGGGAAAGGTCTACATAATAATTATGTGGTTGATCAAATCTTTTTACCTCATCCCAAATACTTTCCATCTCACTTTGGTAATATTCATGGATTTCTTCAATGCTAGGTTCTTTATAAACTAGCTTACCATTTTCAAAAATAGGCTCTTGCATAAGGCGAGCTTCATAATTATCCATTTTTTTCATCTTCCATGTAAATAGTGGATCAAATATTACAAGTGGTTGATTTTCATCAACTTCTTCATTCCTTAAAGTTATATAGTCTGCCTCAGCCTTGCCAGTATTTTTATCATAGAGTCTATAAACTTTCTTAAAACCTGGAGTTGTAATTTTTTCTACATTTTCAGAAATTTTAATTTTTGATTTAAGTTCGTCATCCTCATAGATTCCTACTAGTTTATAGACTCCACCAAATACAGGATCAGATTTACTTGTTATAAGTCTTTCTCCTATGCCAAAGGAATCGATTTGAGCTTCTTGAGATAGTAATGAATTAATTTTAAATTCATCTAAGGAATTACTTGCAACTATTTTTGTATCAGTAAAGCCATTTTCGTCAAGAATTTTTCTTACTTCTTTAGACAAGTAGGCAAGGTCCCCAGAATCTATGCGCACTCCACCGGTAAGTCCTTTTGGTACCAAAACTTCCTTAAATACTTTCATAGCATTTGGCAAGCCGCTATTCATAGTATCGTAGGTATCAATTAATAATATACAATTATCTGGATATAGTTCTGCATAAGTTTTGAAAGCTTCGTATTCACTATCAAAAGCTTGTACCCAAGCATGAGCCATAGTTCCAGATGGCTTAAATCCATAAGTTTTTGCAGAAAGTGTATTACTTGATACAGGGGCACCTGCTATATAAGCTGCTCTTGCTCCTGTTAAAGAAGCATCGGCGCCTTGAGCGCGTCTAGATCCAAATTCCATTACTAATCTCTTTCCTGCAGCACGGACTATTCTACTAGTCTTAGTTGCGACCAATGAATTGAAGTTCATTGATAAAAGTAAATAAGTTTCAAGTATTGAGCATTCGATAATAGGAGCTTTTACAGTTATTATAGGTTCTCCTGGAAACATAACAGACCCTTCTGGATATGACCAAACGTCTCCTGTGAATTTGAAGTCTTTAAGATAGTCTAGAAAATCATCAGAAAAATTGCCTACTTTCCTAAGATATTCTATATCCTCATCGGAAAATGATAGATTCTCTATGAAATCTATAATATCATTTAGACCTGCAAAAATTGAATAACCGCCTTCATCTGGATTAGACCTATAAAATGCGTCAAAAATTGCTACAGTATCCTTCATTCCATTGTTAAAATATCCATTAGCCATAGTGAATTCATAAAAATCACTTAGCATGGATAAGTTTCTTTTGTTGTTCATAAAACCCTCTTTCTTTACATACTATTAATATTTTACCATAATGTATATACAATGGAGTAAAATTATCAATCAAAATGTTCTTAAAATTATTAATTCCCTAAATAATTAATTTTATGCAAATTTTGGGTAAGAGTTTTTAGAAAAGAATATAAAAAAGAAAAGGGGATATAATGTATATTTTTGATATAGATGGAACGTTGCTTAATACTATAGATTCTATCAATTATTATCTAAATGAAACTTTTAAGTCTTATGGGCTAAAAGAAGTACCAAAAGATAAAGTAAGAGAATTTGTAGGTAATGGTCCTAAAGTCTTAGTTGATAAAGCTTTAGAATATGCTGAATTTACTGGTGATGATAATCTTCATGAAGAAATTTATAATAGTTACAACAAGGCTTATGATGATAACCCGAGCTATCTTACTAAGCCATTCGAGGGTATAAAAGAGTCTTTAGATTCTATAAAAAACAATGGAGAAATACTAACAGCTTTTTCTAACAAGCCAGATTCTACGAGTAATAGAGTTTTAAAAGAAATTTTTGGCAAAGATTATTTTGACTATATACTAGGTTATAGAGAGGACTATAAAAGAAAGCCATCCCCAGAAGGAATAATAATTATCGCTAGCCATTTTAATGTGCCATTTTCAGAAATTTTATACTTTGGAGATAGTGAAGTAGATATGAAATGTGGTAGCAATTCCAGCATATTTACTATTGGTTGTTCATGGGGATTTCGTGATAGAAAGATTCTTGAAAGAGAAAACCCTAATCTTATAATAGATAGCCCTTCTGAAATCATATCAATTAAAAGAATATAATATATAAATAATATTATATTGATTACTATAGATTATTCTAGTTTAAAATCCAATCCTTTGATATACTCATAACTAATATTAAGGATAGGAGCAAATATGAGACTGGTTATAGAAAACTTATCAAAAAAATTTGAAGAAAAAAGCGTCTTAATGGATTTAAGTGCCAAATTTGACCAAGGGATAATATATGCTCTCTTAGGAAGAAATGGTGCAGGAAAGACAACTCTTTTTTCTTTGATTTCAAAAGAATTAAAAAAAGATAGCGGCGAGATATATCTTTTAGAAGATGATGAGAAAATGGATATTAATTTAAAAGATGTATTTTTTATGCTGGCAGAACCAGAGCTGCCAAGGTTTTTAACTGCTAGAGAATTTATAAATTTTTTTATAGATGTAAATAAAGAAAGAATTAATGATAATCTAGATCCTAATTATTATTTTGACCTAGTAAGATTTGATGAGGAAGATAAGGATAGGCTTATCCAAGGATATTCTACAGGCATGAGAAATAAACTTCAAATGATGATGTTTCTTATCTTAAAACCAAAAGTAATTCTTATGGATGAACCGCTAAATTCTCTGGATGTAGTTGTTCAAAAAGAAATGAAAAATCTTATAAAATATATAAAAAATGACCATATTATAATTTTTTCTACTCATATTTTAGATCTAGCTAAGGATATATCAGACGAGATAGTTTTACTACATAAGGGCCAAATAGAGGAAGTAGATAGGGAAATTAAAAATAATCCAGACTTTGAAGAGAAGATAATAGATCTTTTACAAAAGGAGGATTAATATGGAATATTATAAAAAATATAGGATTACAGAAAATGCAAATTTAGCGGATAAGGTAAATCATATTATTTATTTTTTTCATCACTTGCCTTTAATTGGAAAATATACAGGGGATAAGTATAAAGCTTACGCTTTTAAAAAGTTTATTTTTGCCATAGGACCTATACTTAGCATTATTGATCAGATTTTAAAGTGCATATTTACATTTTTTATTGCCTTATTTCATGCGGGATTTCTTCTATGGCTAATTAAAGGTTCATGGCATTTTCCAGATAATATTTACAATGATTTTGTAGACTTGGCCTTAACAAATTTAGGATTTTTAAGTTTTTATCTGGCACCTGCTGTACTTTCAAATTCTATTAGCAGAGGAAAAGTAGAAATTCATAAATTAAACAAGCAATATAAGATGCTTGCAAAAGAAAGTGGCTTGATTCAAGGAGTTTTTGATCCACTTAGGATTGGAATTGGGAGAGTTTTTGCTTTTACAATATTTTTGGGATTTAAAAATGGGTTTTTAATAAGCTTTATTCTTGCCTTTATAAGAATTATTTCCAATGCCTTTACCTTATCGCTGTTAAATAAAAAAGATAAAATATATGCAGACAAAACTTGGGTAAATATTATTGTCTTTATTATTTTATTTGCTGGATTGATGTTAATTAAAGATATTGATAGCAATATCTTGATGCTGGTCTTTACAATAACTTTAATAATTTCTATTTTTGCAAGCAAATATCTTTTGAAATTTGATGAATATGGCAAACTTTTGGAAGATGCAAAGCTTGAAGATACAGATATGAATGTAGATTTGGATCAGATTGCAAATGATAGTTTGGCTCTTAAGGATACAGACATAAAAACAGATAAAAAAGAAAATGGCAGAGGATATGAGCTTTTAAATAATTTATTTTTTGCAAGACATAATAGGGTGATTGTAAAACCTATTTTAAAAAAAGCAGGAATTTTGTTTGCTATAATTATCACTCTTATTGCTTTTACTAAATACAAGCAAGCGGATTTTAATTTTGATACTTTAAATATATTGATAATATCTCAACCAATATTTATGTATTTACTTTATTATAATCCAAATATTAATAGGGCAATGTTTTTAAATTGTGATAGGCCATTGCTCCAATATGGCTTTTATAGGGAAGAAAAAGCTATTTTTACTATGTATAAGCTTAGGTACAAAACTGTTTTAAAAATAAAAATGCTTAGTCTTTTAACTGGGATTTTGGTAAATGTATTAAATTTTATTGTGTTTGAGAAATTTTATTTAAGAACTTTAATATATTGTGAAATTTTTGTCCTTGTTAGCTTTTTATTTTATGTATCTCTTGATTTATTTTTATATTATATTTTTCAACCATTTAACTATGAAGCTACTAATATAGGAAAGGGATACAAATTTGCAAATTCTTTGCTAGGATATTTAAATGTGCTTTTTATTCCGCTTATTATTTCAAAATTATCTATAAGTGGACAAATTGTTTTACTAGTTTTAAGTTATGTTATGTTTGCTTTAATAATAATTTTTCATTTGTTAGTGAAAATATATGGAAAAAAGACCTTTAGAATAAGAAATTAAGACGATATTATTGCCGCCTTAGTTCTTATTTTCTATATCGTTTATAATATTATTTACATCATTAACATCTAAAAATACAATGAAATTTAAAATATTTGCAATGATTTTAGATATTTTATAAGAAAGAGTTTTTTTGCTATTATTTTTATTTTTTTCAGCTTGATAAGCTACAATTACAACTGAAAATATAGTTAATATTACAAAAATACTATCCATATAATTTCCTTTCTCTTATAATGCTTATAAACTATCTTATTATATAACTACCCAGAATTTAACTTAGATTTCACTCATCTTTTAAGTTAAATTTCTTACGAACCCTAATCTTTACTATAAAAAATAATAGCAAGAAATAAATAACTGAAAGTAATAAAATTAATACAGTCATATAACTTCTCTTTAGGCCCATGTATAAGAGTATAGGGTAAATTATACCAAATAAAGCAATTCCTAATATTATGGCAAGTTTACCTGCAAAATTATTGCCATATTCCCAAGAGTCTTTATTATAGCAAACTTCCCATAAATGAAAACCTACTTTCATTTCTGGATATGAGCTATGAAAATGTTTAAAAAACACTCCTATATATAGGCTAAAAATTAGAAGTATTATATCTGTTGCAATTAATGGTCCCATATGCCACCTCGTTTCTTATAGACTATACTAATTATTGATTTAATTAAAACTAGAATAGATTGTTAAAATTGTAAATAATAAAAAAGAAAATATAGTATTATTGAGGAATTTATGAAAATACTTATAAGCAGTGACTGGTATTACCCAGTAGTAAACGGGGTAGTGCGTTCAGTCTTAAATTTAAAAGAATATTTAGAAAATCAAGGACACGAAGTAAGAGTTCTAACTCTATCTAATACTATTTCAAGCTATAAGAGTGAGGATGTGTACTACGTTGGATCTCTTTCCGCTAGGAAAATTTATCCAGAAGCAAGAGTTACAAATATCTTAGCTAAGACCCATCTTAGGTCCATTAAAAAATGGGAGCCAGATATTATCCATAGCCAATGTGAATTTTCTACATTTGTAATGGCTAAATCACTTTCTAAAATGTTAAATGTACCTCTAGTCCATACCTATCATACAGTTTATGAGGATTACACTCATTACTTTATAAAAAATAAAGCGGCAGGAGTTAAAATTGTTGCTAAGGCTAGCAAGACCTTTGCAGATATGTGTCAATACATAATAGCACCTACTAAAAAAACAGCTAAAATTTTAGAATCTTATAATATTGATGCTAATAAAATAGCTGTTATACCGACTGGTATTCGCATACCTGATATCTATAAAGAAGATTTAAAAGATGAGCTTGATTTAGATAAGGATAAGAAAATATTGCTTTATTTAGGTCGTTTAGCTGAAGAAAAAAATATTGAGGAACTTATTAGGTTTTATGAAAAACTTAAAGATAGTTCAATAGCCTTTTATATAGTCGGTGGAGGTCCTTACTTAAATAAGCTAAAAGCTTATAGTAAAAGCTTTAGTAAAGAGATTAATTTTGTAGGCATGGTAGAACCTAGTGAGGTTAATAAATATTATCAAGCAGCTGATATTTTTACTACAGCTTCAACTTCAGAAACTCAAGGACTAACTTATTATGAAGCTTTATCAAATGGAACAGTAGCTATTTGTAGAGATGATAATTCTCTAGAAGGTGTAATTAAAGATGGCTTTAATGGATATAGGTACCATAATTTTGAAGAATTTAACTCCTATATGAATTTAGTTTTAGATGATGAGGATTTTCATAAGCAGCTAATTGATAATGCTAGGTCCTACGCTCTAGAGAATTTTTCTGTAGAAAGTTTTGGTTCTAAGTGTGAAGATCTATATAAAAAGGCAGTAAATGAGTACGGATATGAAAGTTCTTTTATACACAAAAGATTATGATACAGTTAAAGAAAGCGGAGTAGGTAAGGCTATAGATCATCAGATAAGAGCCTTATCTCTGATAGGTTGTGATTTTACCTTGAATGAAAAAGATGATTATGATCTAGTACATATAAATACAGTCTTTCCCAAATCAGTAGCTTTTGCAAATAAAGCTCATAGAGATGGTAAAAGGGTGGTTTACCATGGACATTCTACAAAAGAGGATTTTAAAAATTCTTTTATTTTAAGTAACCAGATAGCTCCTGCTTTTAAGCGTTGGCTGATTCATTGCTACAATAAGGGAGATTTAGTCTTAACTCCTACAGAATACTCCAAAGAAATTCTAGAAAGTTATAAACTTAAAAGGGAAATAGAGGTTGTTTCTAACGGAATAGATCTAGATTTTTGGAAAAGTAAGGTTTGTGATAGAGAAAACTTTTATGAAAAATATGGACTTGATAAAAGCAAAAAGTCTATAATATCTGTGGGTCTTCCTATAAAGAGAAAGGGAATAGATGATTTTATAAAATTAGCATCGGCTATGCCAGAATATGAATTCGTTTGGTTTGGTAAACTCAATCAAGCAGTTCTTCCTAGTGAAATAAAAAAGGCTATGGAAAATAAAACAGAGAATTTACATTTCCCAGGATATATTTCAAGTGAAGAGCTTAGAGAAGCTTATAGTGGCTCGGACTTATATGTATTTTTAACCAGAGAAGAGACAGAAGGCATAGTTTTACTAGAAGCCCTTTCAACTAAGGCAGATATTTTAGTTAGAGATATAGAAATATTTAAAAAAGATTTTATCAATGGAACAAATATATACAAGGGTAAGGATTATAGTGATTTTAAACTAAAAATAAAATCTATACTAGAAAGTGATTTACCATCATTAGCGGAGGTAGGCTACGAAGAAGCAGAGAAAAAATCTCTTATAAATACAGGAAAGAGATTAGTTGAATGTTATGAAAAGGTGTTAAAATTATGAGATCAATCCTAAAGTTTTTAATACTTTCCCTAATAACTTTACTTATTCCAGGAGTAATTTTAGGGATGGCTTATAAGTTAGATTTTAATGATATAGGAATAATAGTAAGCCAAATGTTAATAATGTTTGTATTTGTCTTAGTATTTACAAATATTTTTAAATATATGAAAAAATATGAACTAGATACAGAAATGTTAATAGGGCAAAAAAGAAATATATCAGATCTTAAGGAACTTAGAGATGAGCGTAAAACTTATAAATCAAAAGCTATGATAACTAGCAAAATACTAAGTTACACTTATAGTAAAGAGGAAATAGATAATCTTAAAAAATATGCAACTAGTAATGAAGATATGCAGCATTACTACTCTGCACTTATAGATCATGCAGATAAAGAAAGTAGACAAGAAATAAAAATTCGTAGAGATAATTTTAATAAGAGATATAGCAAAAAACAAAAAATCTATCCAGATTTTAATGGAAATGTAAAAACAGCGGGTAAGTGGATAATATTTTTCTTCGCCTTGGCAATAATTTATAATCTGATTCCTAAAATTATTGGAAAAAATGAAGTTATATTAGCTTCTTTCTATATGTTAGGCATGATATTTTTAGCGGTAGTTATGTTAAATACAATCTTATGGATAGTAAGGAGCCTTAGATCCTACTGGGCTCGTGATTATATATAATTTAAGTCTGTTGAAAATAAGTAGTAAAACTATTTATTTTCAACAGTTTTTTTAATTGTAAAAATCAATATTGAATAGAGAAACGAGTATAATTTAATAAAAATGACCAGATTTATTAAAAATATTAATTTTGACTTTACAAATATTAAAATCATAGTATATTTATATTAAAAGGAGGCTATCTATGATTAATAAATGTCCAAACTGTGGCGATGAAATGATTATTACTTCATATAGATGCGAGAATTGTTATACAGAAGTTAGTGGAGAGTTTGAAATGGATAACTTTTCAAGGCTTGATAAGGAAGATAAAGAATTTATAGAATTATTTTTACAAAAAAGAGGGAGCATAAAAGATGTTGGAGAGGAAATAGGCATATCTTACCCAACAGTGAGAAATAGGATAGATAAACTAGTTAATAAACTTGGTGGAACTATAGATAAAAAGGAAAGCCGTATAGATATTCTTAATATGCTTGATAATGGCGAGATTACAGCAGACCAAGCTCGTGAATTATTGGAGGGATTAAAAGATGAATGATGAAAAACAAATGATTCTAGAAATGCTAAAGGAAGGCAAAATCACAGTCGAGGAAGCTAGCAATCTAATAGATGCTCTCGGTGGTAAAAAATCTAGGTCTAATAGTGATTTTGTATCAAAACTTAGTCAATCGCTTGATAGTGTAATAAAAAGGACAAGTGAAACAATTAGCAATTTTGATTTAGATAATATAGATATTAACCAATTTAATATTAAAGGCGAAACCAATACTCATAAGGAAATGAGAATAGATGATGAAATAAATTCTATTAATATTGATATACCTAATGGTAAAGTCTTAGTAGAAAGGGCAAGCGACTCAGCAATTACTCTTACTCAAGATATTTGGGCAAAAAAAGGTGATTTATTAGATTATTTAGAAATTGATATTAATGGAGATAATTTAGAAGTAGGAATCAATGAATCTTATCATAATTTTGATGCTACAAGTATACTACATTTATCTTTAGGAAAAAATTTATATGATAATCTTGACATTGATCTTATAAATGGAAATATTGAGATTGAAGATGTAGATTTTAATGCGATAAATATAAACTCTGTTAATGCAAAAATTAATATCATAAATTCTTGTGGTAATATAGATGTCAATAATACTAATGGTAAAATTGACCTTAAGAATACTAATGGCTATCTAAGTGTAAATAATGTAAATGGCTCAGTATATCTATCTAATATAAGTGGTGAAAGTGCAGACATAAATGCTGTTAGCGGAAATATTAGAGTAGATGGATTGGATGTAAAAAAATATAAGGCTGATACACATTCGGGAAATATCAGAATTTATAATATTAAAGATAGTAAAGAAGTCAAGTTGAATTCTGGATTTGGTAATATAACAGTTGATAGCCAAGACTTTACAGGAGATATAAAAGCTAATGTTTTAAGTCAAGGTTTAAATATAAGTGATAAATACAAAAACAAGATGCAAAAAAATAAAGGATATGAAATTTCTACAAATGTAGATAAAACTGATCTTGAAATTAATGCATCTGCAGGTTTTGGTAAGATAAACTTAAGATAATATTAAATCATCAAGCACCTTCGGGTGCTTTTTTAGTCTGTTTAAAAAAATATAAAATCGACCATTTCGACCGAGCGTAGTGAGCGGAGAAATCTCATGAGATTTCTTAATGCATTCGTTTCACGCACATTAAAGCTCGTTTGCTAGACAAACTTTTTCTTACTTTTGGACTAGTTTTAGAGATGAATTTACTAAGTGAAAGTATATTCATCTAGATGAGATGGACTGTATCTTAATTTATATTATTAACAAGTTATAAAATACACTTTGTCTACGTTCTGAAAAGCACATTCGTGTGCTTTTTTTAATTTTAATATCGTAAACTAAACACTTATTAAGAATATATTACTTTAGAAAAATACTTTGATATAAAAATTTATATATATTCTATATAAATAACTTCTGTAGATTATTTCCTAAAGTTCTATCAATTCAGCAAAAGCTACTATATTTATTTTAAAAGAAGTATAAGTGTAATATTCCTACAAGTGTAGTTAGCATATGTGTCACTTGTTTACAAAAAGAGGCTAGTAGATACCAAATGGATATTTTTTTAGACTATAAGAAAAAATATGATAAAGATTATATAATATTTAATACTTTAATTCGTAATATAGGAATATCTAGTTATCTTAAATAAGTGTTTACTTTATTAACTAGATATTATAATGTGTAAATTATTGACTAATGATAGAATTAAATATATTATGATTAAAAAAGAAAGGTTGGTATAATGCCAGATATAAATGTAAATCAATTAACTAAAACTGATTTTTTAAAAGATGTACTCATGATTCTAATTATCTTAGTATTAGGGAAAATATTATTAGAAGTTCTATCTCATTTTATAAGTAGAGCCTTTACGAACAAAATGGATGAAGATGGATATAGAAAAGTGAGGATAGAAACCCTCAGTAAAAATCTATATACAGTTATAAGATTTATAGTGGGTTTTATAGTATTAATGATAATTTTGGATATGATTGGTATAAATACTAGATCAATCATAGCAACAGCAGGGATAGGTGGGGTAGCAATAGCTTTTGGTGCTCAAACCTTAGTAAAAGATATTGTTACCGGAATTATAATTATAGTTGATGATACTTACAGAGTAGGAGATTGGATAAAGACTGCTGGAGTTGAAGGAACGGTTGAAACATTAGGAATGCGTCATACAAAAATTAGAGATTATGATGGGTCTTTGCATACCATCCCTAATTCTCAAATAACAAATGTACAAAATTTAAATAGTGGGCCAATGAAATTTGAATGTAATATATATCTATCTTACGATGTTTCATATGAAGAAGCTCAGGATATAGTGAATTCTGTTTCAGAAAAACTAAAAGAAGATGAAGAATTAGGTAAATATATCCTAGAAGATGTAAGTCTATTTGGAATAATGGAAATACGTGAGTCATCATATGTAGCAAAAACTACAGCTATAGCAGTGCCGGGATATCAATGGGCTCTTGGAAGAAAAGAAAGAAAACTCATAATAGATGAGATTTATCATAGAGATCTAAATCCAAGTATACAAACAGTGTCTATAGCAAGTGGAAAGGAATTCAATGAAGAAATATAAATTAAAGGACGTAATAACATTAAAAAAAGGGCATCCGTGCGGAGAAAATAAGTGGGAGATAGAACGTATGGGTGCAGATATGAAGCTAAAGTGTTTAGGCTGTGGTAAGTCAATATGGATAAAGCGTCTTGATTTTGATAAAAAAATAAGGAAAATACAAAATAAAGATGGAAAGATGGTATCCATAGTAAATTACAATCCAGGAGAAGAAAAGTAAAAAAAGATTTGACAAAAAAAATAAAGTATGTATAATAGTAAAAGTCGACACCGCAAAGATGCCAAGAGGTTTTAAAAGAAAAACAAAAAAACACTTGACACAATATCAAAAAGGTGATAGACTAAGTAAAGTCGAAACAGTTAATTTGTAAAGCCGAGTAAACTTTTTGTAAAAATATTTTAAAAAAAGTTGACAAAGCAAAAATTAAGTGGTAGACTAATAAAGTCGTTACAAATAAACGGCAATGAACCAGATGTATTATACATCTAAATGAAATTTAATATCAATGATTATGTAAACACAAAACATAATCAACCTATCAATAAATAACAATAAAGTTATTGACAACTTTAACCAAGTTGATTTCTTTAAAAAGGATGATTATATAAATCACGCATTGATTGAAAAAAATCAGTGTAAATGAAGAGCTTGAATCAAAAAAGCTTTTATGAATAAAAAAATAAAACTACGTTAAGTAGATAAAATATTTTTCATGAGAGTTTGATCCTGGCTCAGGATTAACGCTGGCGGCGTGCATAACACATGCAAGTCGAACGATGAAACTTTAATGAACCCTTCGGGGAGAATTAAAGCGGATTAGTGGCGAACGGGTGAGTAACGCGTGAGTAACCTGCCTTACACAAGGGGATAGCCTTTGGAAACGAAGAATAATACCCTATAAAACCATAAAAGCACATGCAATTATGGTCAAAGTGATAGCGGTGTAAGATGGACTTGCGTCTGATTAGCTAGTTGGTGAGATAAAAGCCCACCAAGGCAACGATCAGTAGCCGGCTTGAGAGAGTGTACGGCCACATTGGGACTGAGACACGGCCCAGACTCCTACGGGAGGCAGCAGTGGGGAATTTTGCACAATGGGGGAAACCCTGATGCAGCGACGCCGCGTGATTTAGAAGGCCTTCGGGTTGTAAAAATCTTTTGTATAGGAAGAAAATGACAGTACTATACGAATAAGGTCCGGCTAATTACGTGCCAGCAGCCGCGGTAATACGTAAGGACCGAGCGTTGTCCGGAATCATTGGGCGTAAAGGGTACGTAGGCGGCTAGAAAAGTTAGAAGTCAAAGGCTATAGCTCAACTATAGTAAGCTTCTAAAACTATTTAGCTTGAGAGATGGAAGGGAAAGTGGAATTCCTAGTGTAGCGGTGGAATGCGCAGATATTAGGAGGAATACCGGTGGCGAAGGCGACTTTCTGGCCATTTTCTGACGCTGAGGTACGAAAGCGTGGGTAGCAAACAGGATTAGATACCCTGGTAGTCCACGCCGTAAACGATGAGTGTTAGGTGTCTGGAGTCAAATCTGGGTGCCGCAGCAAACGCATTAAACACTCCGCCTGGGGAGTACGCACGCAAGTGTGAAACTCAAAGGAATTGACGGGGACCCGCACAAGCAGCGGAGCATGTGGTTTAATTCGACGCAACGCGAAGAACCTTACCAAGTCTTGACATATTTTAGAAGCAATTAGAGATAATTGCCTATATCTTCGGATAACTAAAATACAGGTGGTGCATGGTTGTCGTCAGCTCGTGTCGTGAGATGTTGGGTTAAGTCCCATAACGAGCGCAACCCCTATTGCTAGTTACCATCATTAAGTTGGGGACTCTAGTAATACTGCCGGTGACAAACCGGAGGAAGGTGGGGATGACGTCAAATCATCATGCCCTTTATGACTTGGGCTACACACGTGCTACAATGGCAGGTACACAGGGAAGCAAGACTGTGAAGTTAAGCAAAACTCAAAAAGCCTGTCCCAGTTCGGATTGCACTCTGCAACTCGAGTGCATGAAGTTGGAGTTGCTAGTAATCGCAGATCAGAATGCTGCGGTGAATGCGTTCCCGGGTCTTGTACACACCGCCCGTCACACCATGGAAGTTGGCAATACCCGAAGCCTGTGAGCGAACCCTTTGGGGCGCAGCAGTCGAAGGTAGGGTCAGTAACTGGGGTGAAGTCGTAACAAGGTAGCCGTATCGGAAGGTGCGGCTGGATCACCTCCTTTCTAAGGATTTGAGTGACGACACGTCGTCACTCAAATGAGAATGATATATCATTCTCGTTATATTAGAAACACAGACATAATCATTGATATAAATTAAATTTCAATATGGGGATATAGCTCAGTTGGGAGAGCACCTGCCTTGCACGCAGGGGGTCAAGAGTTCGAATCTCTTTATCTCCACCATAATGACCTATCACCATTTGCAAAGCAAATGGAATGAAGGTCAGACGTCGCGGCGTTTCAAATCTTTGATTTGTCAGCAAGCCGACGAGTTTGGCTTAAGATACAGTCATTAAACCGAACCATAAAAACTAAATAGCAAACAATATTTCCAGTCAAGAAGAAAAGGGCTTAAGGTGAATGCCTTGGCACATGAAGACTAAGAAGGACGTAAGTGAACGAAAACTAGGGAGAGCTCACAAAAAGCATCGACCCCTAGGTATCCGAATGGGGAAACCCGTCTGTGGAAGACACAGACATCATAAAGTGAATACATAGCTTTATGAAGTAAGACCCTGCGAACTGAAACATCTAAGTAGCAGGAGGAAAAGAAAGAAAACTCGATTTTCCAAGTAGCGGCGAGCGAAAAGAAAACAGCCCAACCCAGTAAGAAATATATATTCTAGTAGAATCATTTGGGAAAATGAACCAAAGAAAGTGAAAGTCTTGTAAACAAAAGAAAATATATTGTGGGGGCAAGTAGCAGTGAACACGAGAAATTTGCTGTGAAGATAGGGGGACCATCCCCTAAGGCTAAATACTAACATGTGACCGATAGCGAACAAGTACCGTGAGGGAAAGGTGAAAAGAACCCCGAAAGGGGAGTGAAACAGAACCTGAAACCTTAAGCCTACAAGCAGACAGAGGGCAAAAGCCTGATGTCGTACCTTTTGTAGAATGGGCCAGCGAGTTATCATATATAGCAAGGTTAAATCTTTAAGAGATGAAGCCAAAGCGAAAGCGAGTCTTAATAGGGCGAAAGTTAGATATGATAGACCCGAAACCGGGTGATCTATCCATGGTCAGAGTGAAGGTGAAGTAAAATTCACTGGAGGCTCGAACCGGGTGCGGTTTAAAACGCATCGGATGAACTGTGGATAGGGGCGAAAAACCAAACGAACCCGGAGATAGCTGGTTCTCCTCGAAATAGCTTTAGGGCTAGCCTATGATTAAAGATTTAAGGAGGTAGAGCACTGACTGGCCTAGGGCGGCTAACCGTACCAAAGCCTATCAAACTCCGAATGCCAAAAAATCAGATCATGGAGTCAGACTTAGAGGGATAAGCTCCTAAGTCGAAAGGGAAAGAGCCCAGACCGACAGCTAAGGTCCCAAAATCTGGATTAAGTGGAAAAGGATGTGAACCTACTAAGACAACCAGGACGTTGGCTTAGAAGCAGCCATACATTTAAAGAATGCGTAATAGCTCACTGGTCAAGTGGGTTTGCGCCGAAAATAAACGGGGCTAAAATTCAGTACCGAAGCTTCGGATTGATAGAGGATTTAAATGCTTGACCTAACTTGATTTATGAAATAAATCAAAAGTAGGTCAGCCGCAGGCTTTCCCAAGAGAGCAAAGCTCGATTGGCAAGAAAGCTACGCGCAAACAAAGGTAAAACTTAGACGGAAATATTGAACAATACAATCAAGATAAACGAGTTATAAACGAAAATTATTTACGCAAATATCACAAGTAAATGGTAAGTTGTATATAACTACGATATCACCGAATGAACAGTCATAAAACAAAAAGTTTAAGATGACAACTGGTTAAAATATCGTCAAAGTATTTACCCAAGCATTTAAATACTCTATCAGTGGTAGAGGAGCATTGTATTAGGGAAGAAGCCTAAGCGAAAGCAAGTGTGGACTTAATACAAGAGAGAATGCTGGCATGAGTAGCGATAAGGAGTGTGAGAATCACTCCCGTCGAAACCCTAAGGACTCCTGAGCAAGGCTCGTCCCCTCAGGGAAAGTCGGGACCTAAGGCAAGGCCTAAAGGCGTAGCCGATGGATAACAGGTTTATATTCCTGTACCGCTTAAAGTCGCAATAAGAGACGTGATGACGCAAGAGGATAAACTATCTGCCCGATGGAAGGCAGTCTAAGCACAAAGGCCGATTAGTAGGCAAATCCGCTAATCATAAAGCTGATGTGTGATAGGTATCGAAAACATGAGTAGAGAAGTAGTCGATTTCAAATTGCCAAGAAAAGTCACTATCAAGACAAAAGCGCCCGTACCAAAACCGACACAGGTAGGGAGGTAGAGAATACCAAGACGCGCGGAAGAACCTTTGTTAAGGAACTCGGCAAAATGTCCCCGTAACTTCGGGAGAAGGGGAGCCAGAGCGATCTGGCCACAGAAACCAGGCCCAAGCGACTGTTTACCAAAAACACAAGTTTCTGCAAAATCGAAAGATGAAGTATAGGAGCTGACACCTGCCCGGTGCTGGAAGGTTAAGGGGAAGGCTTAGCATAAGCGAAGGCTAGAACTTAAGCCCCAGTAAACGGCGGCCGTAACTATAACGGTCCTAAGGTAGCGAAATTCCTTGTCGGGTAAGTTCCGACCCGCACGAAAGGTGTAACGATTTGGGCACTGTCTCAACAAAGGATCCGGTGAAATTGTAGTAGTCGTGAAGATGCGACTTACCCACGCTAGGACGGAAAGACCCCGTGGAGCTTTACTGTAGGCTGATATTGGATTTTGAGATTAGACGTACAGGATAGTTGGGAGACAAAGAAACTTGCACGCCAGTGTAGGTTGAGTCAACCTTGGGATACCAACCCTCTAATATCAAAATTCTAACATTGACCCCTAATCGGGGCAAAGGACATTGTCAGTCGGGCAGTTTGACTGGGGCGGTCGCCTCCCAAAAAGTAACGGAGGCGTTCAAAGGTTCGCTCAGAATGGACGGAAACCATTCGAAGAGTACAAAGGCAAAAGCGAGCTTAACTGCGAGAGATACATCTCAAGCAGAGTAGAAATACGGACTTAGTGATCCGGTGGCACCGCATGGAAGGGCCATCGCTCAACGGATAAAAGCTACCCCGGGGATAACAGGCTTATCTCCCCCAAGAGTCCACATCGACGGGGAGGTTTGGCACCTCGATGTCGGCTCGTCTCATCCTGGGGCTGAAGTAGGTCCCAAGGGTTGGGCTGTTCGCCCATTAAAGAGGCACGCGAGCTGGGTTCAGAACGTCGTGAGACAGTTCGGTCCCTATCCAGCGTGGGCGTAAGAAATTTGAGAGGACCTGTCCTTAGTACGAGAGGACCGGGATGGACATACCACTGGTGTACCAGTTGTTCCGCCAGGAGCATAGCTGGGTAGCTAAGTATGGCACTGATAAGTACTGAAAGCATCTAAGTACGAAGCAACCCTCAAGATAAGATTTCTAAGAGTACGTAAAGAAAATACGTTTGATAGGTCCAAGGTGTAAGTGCAGTAATGTATTAAGCTAATGGATACTAAACTTTAAATCTTGACTGGAAATATTGTTGAGAGACCTAACCCAATTGATCAAAAATGAAATGATGGTAGGTCCTCGTTCAGAGTGTCCCAATGGTTAAGAGCGAAGGTCTTAAGATTGGCAGACACTTACGAACCAATCGTATGGACAATCAATCCGTATGATGGTAAGTTTAACTGAGCGGCTATTTAATAGGTTCAAAAATACTAACCAAAACTTTAAAACGTGGCAGGTCGGCTACAGAACGAAATCAGTCCTATAGCGTGCGGACATCATGTTTTCTATTTCGCGACATTTGACCTACCAACGAAAACAAGTTTTCAGGTTAGGTCAAGAAATACAGTGGCGATGGCAGTAAGGATACACCTGTTCCCATACCGAACACAGAAGTTAAGCTTACTAACGCCGATGGTACTCGGAGGGTGACCTCCCGGTAGAGTAGGAAGCTGCTGAACATTTAATATCAGCTAGCCATTTTGGCTAGTGAGATATAAAATGGGAAATATGGTATAGATTTAATTAAGTATGATATGCTTAGGTAGCTCAATGGTGGAGCACCCGGCTGTTAACCGGTAGGTTGTGGGTTCGAGTCCCACCCTGAGCGCCAAATTAGTCTTAGTGTTATAAAAGTCACTAAGGTTAGATGAGTTTTATATTTGTGCCGGGGTGGCGGAACTGGCAGACGCACAGGACTTAAAATCCTGCGATGGTCAAACATCGTACCGGTTCGATTCCGGTCCTCGGCACCATTATTATGTGTTTATGTAAAATATCGCGGGATAGAGCAGTTTGGTAGCTCGTCGGGCTCATAACCCGGAGGTCGTTGGTTCAAATCCAGCTCCCGCAACCAAATTTCTGTAAAAAAGACTTGTATTACTTAACTATATATGTTATACTTATTAAGTCGTTTTAATAAGGCCCTATGGTCAAGCGGTTAAGACACCACCCTTTCACGGTGGTATCCCGAGTTCGAATCTCGGTAGGGTCACCAAATAAGCCTCTCTGGCTCATAAAGGAGTCGTGCTACAGCACGAAATACCGCAGAACGAAGTTCGAGGACTTTATAAAAGTTCTGCTTTACGGAAGTATAGCTCAGTTGGGAGAGCATCTGCCTTACAAGCAGGGGGTCACAGGTTCGAGCCCTGTTACTTCCACCAAATTTATAATCTACTTAGCTTTAGAGATATCATTTAGAGTAATGTAGTAAGACATAAGTATTAGAATAAAAACTGATGATTTATGGCCTGGTAGTTCAGCTGGTTAGAATGCCGCCCTGTCACGGCGGAGGTCGTGGGTTCGAATCCCATCCAGGTCGCCATTTGGATTGCAACAGTGATCCAATGCGCTGATGTAGCTCAATTGGCAGAGCAATTGATTTGTAATCAATAGGTTGTAGGTTCAAGTCCTATCATCAGCTCCAAAAAGTTTATAAAACTTTAATGAAAATGATATACTTGGGGATGTTCCAGAGTTGGCCAAATGGGACGGACTGTAAATCCGTTAGCTTTGCTTTCAGTGGTTCGAATCCGCTCATCCCCACCAAAATGCTTGTCCAGCTGATTGGAATTTTTATGAAAGCTGGAGATGTTATTTTGCGGGTGTAGCTCAGTGGTAGAGCCCCAGCCTTCCAAGCTGGTTGCGAGGGTTCGATTCCCTTCACCCGCTCCAGGCGCCCTTAGCTCAGTTGGATAGAGCAACGGACTTCTAATCCGTGTGTCCCAGGTTCGAATCCTGGAGGGCGCGCCACAACAAGTCTGACCGATTTGTGATATATATGTTGACAAACTTATATATTAGAGTATAGTAATTAATAACCGCGTACTAAAATATTGGGATATAGCCAAGTCGGTAAGGCACCAGACTTTGACTCTGGTATGCGTAGGTTCGAGTCCTGCTATCCCAGCCATACGATCCATTAGCTCAGTCGGTAGAGCACCTGACTTTTAATCAGGGTGTCCGGAGTTCGAATCTCCGATGGGTCACCATCTAAGAATAGCCTATTTCGCATGAGATAGGCTAATCTAATCTTATATAAAAGGCAAAAGTCAATATCGATTGGCTTAAAAGGAATCTTTTGCCATTTGATTACTTTTATAACTAAATAAGATACTTACTTGTTAAGTATATTTGGAGAGGTACCGAAGCGGTCATAACGGGGCGGTCTTGAAAACCGTTAGAGTCTTTGGCTCACAAGGGTTCGAATCCCTTCCTCTCCGCCAATACACCTATTTAAATATAGGTTATTAATATTTTATATAATCATAAATTAATAACTGATTAGGAGAAGTACTCAAGTGGCTGAAGAGGCTCCCCTGCTAAGGGAGTAGATCCTTTCAAAAGGGATGCGAGGGTTCAAATCCCTCCTTCTCCGCCATTATATTTTTAAAATGCCCAGATAGCTCAGTCGGTAGAGCAGAGGACTGAAAATCCTCGTGTCGGTGGTTCGATTCCGCCTCTGGGCACCATAAAACAAGTATTCTTGTTTTATTTTTTTATAGAGCTTGTCAACTCATATAGGGGAGTAGTTCAGCTGGTAGAACGTCGGTCTCCAAAACCGGATGTCGCGGGTTCAAGTCCTGTCTCCCCTGCCAAGAGTAAGCCGATCTAGAGCTTAACGTTATTAGTGAAAGTTCAATAATTATGGACCTGTAGCTCAGGTGGTTAGAGCGCACGCCTGATAAGCGTGAGGTCGGTAGTTCGAGTCTACTCAGGTCCACCATAAGTTTTTATGTTTTATAAAATTAAATATAAAAAAGTTTAACACAATATTTTATATTGTGGGCCTCTAGCTCAGTCGGTTAGAGCGCCCGGCTCATAACCGGTAGGTCCAGGGTTCGAGTCCCTGGAGGCCCACCAAGTTCACACCCTTTTATAGGGTGTCTTTTTTTATTATCTATATAATAAATATTATTGTACAAACGAGTTATGTGCCTTTAGTTTCCTGTATTAATTTTATTCATTACAGAAGTTTTAAATGCTTGCATTTAAACCCAATTGGAACTTAGTACAAAATTTAATCCCATCAAGATCTTTTTTATAGTATTAATGTCCATATACTAATATAGTATAACGTTTCTTTATTTATAAGCTTATTTTTTATTTTGGAATTTATTTTTATAAAATTTAATAATATCTATCTCTTTATTTTTTATTTAAAACTTATATTAATTTTTTATAATTAGTTTATGATAAGGATTAGATATCAAAATTAGGTATTGTTGGAATTTCAATATTTAAACAACAAATCAGTTCTTGATATTTTTGACATTACTATATATATACTGTATAATTTATGTATCTAAAATTAAGTTAATTACTTAGGTTTATACTTATTTAGGAGCTATAAATGAAAAAGAAAAAAGTATATGCGGGAACTGTTGCTTTAGCTATTGCTGTTGGTACAATTATTCCCTTAGGAAATTACAATATTAATTCATCTGCCTATGCAGCTGAGATTGAAGATCAAAAAGAAAATAATGAAGAATTAAATAGTTTAATAGATGAGCAAAGTACTATACAAGACTCTGTTAGTTACAAAAATGCTAGCAAAATTGAAAGAGAAACTTACGATTTAGCTATTAATAACGCAAAAAATTCTAGTGATACTGATAATAAAGATAAGAAAACTTTAATAGATAATATAAAAACTGCTAAGAAAAATTTAGGTGGGAATTCTTATATTACATATGAAGATAGACAAGCTCTTAGCTCAACAATTGCAATGGCTAAGAAATTAGAAGTTTCCATAGTAAATAAAAATATCAGTAATGAAGATAAAAATAGATTAACAAGTGCTATAGATGAATCAACTAATATCTTAAATAACAATGAAGTGGATTCAAGTGATATTGATAAACAAAATAAAAATTTAGCTGGTATTATTAATGAATTAGAAGGAAAGTATGAACTTGATGGAGCTTCAGCCTTAACAAGTGATGATATTGAAAGTATTAAGGATACTGATTCAATTGCATATGGTAAAGCCCATAGTGATTTAGAGAACTTAGTAAATACTGTAAAAAAATTTACTGAATCTAGCGATTATTCAAAGATATCTAGTAAAGATATAGTAAATAGCTTATCTACTTCATCTAATATTGCAAAGAAAGTTTACGATAATCCTAATTCAAGTACGGATGATTTAGTTTCTAGTTATAGAAACTTAAATAATGCTTATAATAAAGCTTTATCTAATATAAATAGAGAAAACACTGAATTTAATCGCTTAAAAGAACAAATTAAAACATATTCTAATAAACCTCAAAATTACGATAAGGCAAGTAAATCTGCCCAAGAAACTTATAATATAGCTAAGAAAAGAGCTCAAGGTTTATTAGCTGATTCTAAAGTATCTACTGAAGAACTAAACAAGGCCTTAAATAATCTAAAACGTGCAACCCTAACTTTAGCTCCAGTACCTATAAAAACTTTAGATGATAATAATTCTTCAAGAACTTATACAATCGATGACTTAAAAAGATTAGTTAATGAAGCTGATAATTATCGTGAAAATAATACTTATAAAAAATCATCTGCTGAAGCTAAAAAAGATTATGATAATGCTATAAAAGAAGCAGAAAAAATTATAAGTGCAGATAAGTATTCTGATAATGATGTAGAGAATATAATAAATAAAATTAATATTATTAAAAGAGAACTTGAAAACTCAGATAAAGGTAATGATTTAGGAAAAATTGATAAGGCAATAATTGAGCTTAAAAAACTTAAAAATAATTCAGAAGTAGTTAAGAAAGATTTAGTATATAAGAATGCTTCTGTTGAAAGTAAAGAGAATTATGATAAAGCTATAAATAAAGCAATTGATTTATTAGCTGAATATGCTAATGAAAAGCCGATTTCTACTGAAGATATTGATAATTGTATAGAAAATATTGAAAAAGCCTTAAAAGATTTAGGATATTATGAAGATACAAGTGAAGAAAACGACAAATCTCACTTAGAAGATTTAATATCAAAAGCAAAGTTTGCTATAAATCATAAGAGTTTTTCAAAATTTGCACAAACTGAAAGAGAAAGACTCAAGGATGCCTATGAAGAAGCTATGAAAGCTAGTACAGATGAGGGAATCAAATCAGCAATAAGTGATCTAGAAGCGGCTCTAAAACCATTTAGAGAATTAATCAATGATAATGATGAAAATATAGGTCTAAATAAACTATCTTTAGAAGAATTAGTAGATCTTGCCTATAAAGTTACAAAAGATAAAGATTACAAAAATGATGTTGGTCTTACTCAAGGTAAAAATCTTGTAGATGCAATACAGGCAGCGGAGAATTCTAAAACTAGCCAAGGTGAAGAAGATTCTAAAAAAGCATTAATTAGTGCTCTAAGTCAAAGTGAAATAAAACCTATAGTTGATAAAATTCTAAATAATGATAGTTCTGACAAAGAGGAATCTGATGAAAATTTAAGTGCATCTATTAAAAAAATAATAGATGAAGATCATGACTTTAGAAATACTGATAAATACTCCAAGGCTCAGAATTCATTAAAACAAAAATATGAAAAAGCTATTTCTGATGCAAAGGAAGTTATTAAAGATAAGAGATCCTCAAAAGAAGAATTAAGAAAATCCTTGAAAGAGTTAGAAGATGCAAAAGAAGCTCTTGACGGGGATAAGTTTGAAGAAAAACTAAAAGAACTAGAGTCTATCTTTGCTGATAAAGGCAAAAATATAGCTGATTCAAAAATTAGATCGGACTTAGAGAAAAAAATAAATGGATTATCTGAAAGTGGAGATACCACTATGGATGATCTTTTAGCGGTTGAATCTGAGTTAAATAAAGCTATACCTAAGGGCGGAGTTAGTGGTAGCAATAGTCCAGTTACTTCTACTACAAAAACAACTACTACTGTTCCAAAGACAACTACTACAACCACACCAGTAACAACAACTAGACAAGTTCCTGCAACAATAAATCCAGGATCCATAGTAAGGACTGGTATAAAATCACTTGCAGGAGTAATAATAGTATTAGCAGTAGCCGTAGGAGCTTTTGTTCTTACAGGTAAAAATAAGGATAAAAATGAGGGTATAAAAAAGGAGAGAAAAGATGAAATTAAATAAAACATTAGTAGCAGCATTAGTATTAGGAATTGGTCTTACTGGATGTGACAATATGGTAGAAGATGAAAATAAAAAAGAAGAAGCAAAAACACCAGTAGTTGAAGAAAATGAAAAGCAAGCAGCAGATTCTACTGAAAAAGCAACAGATAAAAAAGACTCTGATAAAGTAGAAGAAAATGAAGAAGAATCTACAGATAAAAAAACAGAGGATTTAGAGGACAATGAAAAATCTGATGAAGATAAAGAATCTGAAGAAGCTAATACAGAAAAAGAATCCTCAAAAGATAATAAATCCAAAGAAGAGAAAATAGAAGAATTGGAACAAGCTATATTTGATTTAAGATCATCTCAACGTGCGGTTGAACTGTTATTCCAAATCTCACCAGAATCTACTAAGGCACATGAAGATGAACTAAACTCTTTATTAGATGAATCAAATGATTTATTAGAAAAAGCACAAGATGCTCTTGCACAACTAAAAGCTGAATAATTAGAATCTAAGGCCCTATTGGGTCTTTTTAGCTAGCTTTATTAAGTATATTTAGGGATATAATGTCCAAAATGAAACTTCCAATTAATAAGGAGTTGTAAATGAAGGAAAAATTAATTAAATTTGAAGCCTACCTAACTTTAGCTTTTATATTAATTATTCCTAAAGCAAATGCTTAAGAAATGGATAGTTACTCTACATTAGAATCTGAGATTAGTCAAGAATCAAATTTAAAAGAATGTAATGACGATATTAACACTTATAATTTAAGAAATGATGATGTTAATAAAATAAAAAAAGAATTAGAAAATTCAGTAACTATAAGAGATAACAAGTCTACATATACAAAAAAGACTTATTTTTATTATAATGATGCTGTGATCTTTGCGAAATCTACACTTGAAAATCCAAGCTCTAGTATAGAAGAATTAAAATCAGCTTATAATAAGTTAATAGCTTCTAAAAATAACCTAGTCAAACTATCCCCAAATATAAATGAAAAAAAAGCAAGATGAAATTAAGAATTTAGAAAAAACTATTGAAGAATGTAAACTTATAAAAAAGGGAGCAGAAGTAATAGTAGAAAATGCGCAATATATTTCTAGTAAAAATATAGATTATTTACAAAGGTTAATTGACAAAGCTAACGAACTAATATTAGAAGGTAAACAAGTCTTAAATTATATAAATGGCATAAAAGGTTAAATTTACAGATTGGAGATAATATGAAAAACAATAAAAATTTGTTTAAAATACTTTTAGTAACAAACCTAGCTTTTTTAGGAATTGCTAGCCCTATAGCTCATGCAGATGAATCTCAAGCACAGGCAACTAGTCAAAATTCAAATTTTAATAATCAAGTTTCTCAATTAAAGATAGCTGTTGATGACATGGTAAATGTCGTAAATAGTAATGCTTATTATAACTATGCTAGTCAAGAATCTAAGGCAGAATATGAAAATGCTATAAATAATGGTAAATATTTACTCGCTAGACTAGATTCAACTAATTATGAGGAATTAAGGCAAGCAACCATAAGAATAAATAATGCTAAAAATGTAATAGAATCTGAAACGTATCGTAGTGTCCAAAAGCAGGAATTAATGAAAGCTATAGAAGATAGTAAAATAACAATTAATGCAGCTAAAACTTTGCAAAAGCGAGCTGTTAATTTTTCTAAGAAGAATGCCGATTTGCTAGAAAGATTAATAAAAGAATCAGAAGCTTTAATAGCTGAAGGGGAATTAATGCTTTCTAAAATATAGTAGATTATAATAAAGTATAAGTTTTTAAAGACCATTGCTGGTCTTTTTTTTATAAGAAAAATATATAGTATAAAATTATATAACTTATGGATTATTCTCATAAATAAATATTTTAAAACTTTAAAATAAGGTAAAAAAATGTATATTATATAATAATATAAATAAAAAATATTTAGGAGTTTGCATTGAAAAATAAACTTTTAACGGCTAGTCTTGCTGCTTTTTTAGCAATAGGCCCAGTAATAGATATACCTATATCTACATCTACTGCTTATGCAAGTAGTGTAGAGGAAGTTGCACAAATTGATACATCCGATCTAGAAAGTACTGTTAAAGCTGCTAAGTATCTTTTAGCTCATGCACCAAATACATTTAAAGGAGATAAGAAAGCTTACCTTGAAAGATTAATAAAAGAATCAGAAGATTTATTAAATATAGTATACAGGGCTAGAAGCCAAGTAAAAGATACTGATAATCTAAATATCAGAATTAAAAACATTATAAGATCTAATTTAAATAATAGAAATACTGAATTTACTATAAATGTAAATGGTTACACAACAAATTCTCAGTTGCAAGAATGGTTTCTAGAGACAGCTAAAGAAGACTGGTATTTCTTTTATAGTATGTATGGCAGAACGAATATAAAAACTAAATATAATCCTAAAAGAGCTAAAGGAGATAAGTTCTATGTTAATTCTGCTACCTTTAATGTAAGTTACAGAGAAGATCCATCAGTTGAAAAAGAAGTAGAAAGCTTTGCTAATAAGTGGGTGAGAGAAAATATTAGTGCAAATGACACTGATATTGATAAGGTATTAAAAATTCATGATTTTATAGTAACTCAAAATCAATATAATAGAGGAGATAGCAATAATATGAGTGGTGGTTATTCTATCTACCATCCTGCAAGTATACTTTATGGCAATGGTGGAGTTTGTAATGCTTATGCTACTCTTTTTGATAAACTAGCAACAAAGGTAGGTCTTGATGTAAGATATGCTACTGGAACTTCAAAAAAAACAGGAGAAGCTCATATTTGGAATATGGTAAAGGTAGATGGTAATTGGTATAACATAGATGTAACTTATGATGATCCAACTATTACTTTTAATGAAGGAGATATAGAAAATATAGAAGACTTCGTATCATATAATTATTTCTTAAAAAGTGACAATGAGATAGGAGAATCAAGGATTATAGACAACGATGGCAATAGACCGCAAGGGCTTACTAGTATAGATACGGGCCTTAAAAGCTCTACTATACAGCTAATAGATGGATCATATAAAGTAGTTAAATAAAGTTCATATAAAGCTCTTTTATTTAAATATATATATATGAAACTGTAAAACTTATTAGCATTTCTGGGGTAAAAATACAATCGAGAGGAGTTAATATGAATAAAATTTTAGTATTTTTGGCTGATGGCTGTGAAGATGTAGAAACTTTAACTGTAATAGATTATTTAAGACGTGTAGATGTTATTGTAGATACAGTCGCTACAGAGGATGATATATATATCACAACAAAATCAAATGTTATTATAAAAGCTGATAAGATGCTTAATGATATAAATCTAGATGATTATCAAGGCCTTTATGTACCAGGAGGTACAAAAGGTGCAGAAAGTTTAAGGGATAATGATAAGGTCATAGATATTATAAAAGAGTTTAATGATGAAGGTAAAATCATTTCTGCTATATGTGCAGGTCCAATTGTATTAAATCGTGCAGGAGTATTGTCTAACAAAAAAGTGACTTCATTTCCAACTATAGAAGAAGATCTTGATAATATAGGTCAATACATTGATAACAAGATAGTAGTAACGGATGGAAACATTACAACAAGTAGAGGTGCTGCTGTTACTGTTTATTTTGCTATGAGACTTGTTGAAATCTTAGAGGGAGTATCTGCAGTAGATGATCTTAAAGAAGGTACTCAACAAATTGCTGTGGAAGATTATTATAATATAAGCTATGATTATATTAGCAGAGATTAGGAGATATTATGGAAAATTTAAATAAAATATTTGTCTTGGGCGGGGCAGGATTTTTAGGCTATCACACAATAAAAGAAGCTACAAATCGTGGATATTCTGTAAAAACTGTTGATATTGTAGAACTTCCAGAAAATTTACAATTTAAAGAGAAGGATAATGTAGAGTTTATTATACAAAATTTCTTTGACTTAAATGATGAAGAAATTATTAGTTTGATAAGTGGATGTGATGGCTTTGTATATGCAGGTGGTGTTGATGAGAGAATAGTACCACAAAAGCCTGCACGCAAGTTTTTTTATGAAAAAAATGTATTGCCAACTCAAAGGATTGCAAGACTTGCTAAAGAGTCTGGAGTGAAAAGTTTCGTGTTGTTAGGCTCATATACTGCAGAATTTGCAGAAAATAATATGGAACTAAGGGAATACTCTTATCAAAAAGAACCTTATGTAGAAACCAGACTACTTCAAGAAAAAGTAGCAATGTATGAAGGAGACGGAGCGATGAATGTTTCAGTCCTTAGACTTCCATATATTTTTGGAACCATGGAAGGTAAAATCCCTCTTTGGTCTATGTATGTAGATATGCTAAGAGGTCAAGAATTTATGCCAGTTACAACAGGTGGAGCTGCAACAATAAGTGCAAGCCAAGTTGGACAAGCAGCTATATCTGCTCTTGAAAATGGAGAACACAGGAGAACTTATCCGGTATCTACAGGATATATAAGCTATGAAGATTTTTATAAAAAAATTCTAGAAGAATTAGGTCAAGAAGAATCTACTGAACTTCAAGTAATGAGCTTTGATGAACTAGAAGAAGCTTATAAAGAAGATGAAAAATTAACAGATCAGGAAGGTGTTGAACACGGCATTAGACAAGTAAACATGCTTAGAGCAAACAGTATGGAATTTAGATTGCCAACTGAATTAGCATATGATGAACTTAGAGTAAGAGAAGAAGATACAGATAAGCTAATAAAAGAAACCCTAAATTGGGCAAATACACAAAAGTAAATATGCTTAAATAAAAAGAGGTTTGTTAAGATAGGGATAAAGTTTGTATTTCAGATTTTGTATCTCACTTCATATCCTCTTTTTTTATTATAAGATTTTAAATTGCTATAAATAATAGCTATTATATATATTTAAAACTGAGAAAAATTGTTGTATAGTTATATTATTATGACTCTGAAAATAAGGGTATGAATTATATGTATGATTGGAGGAATTATGAAAAAATTCGGGAAGTTTATACTTGCACTTTTGCTTATTGCAGGTGTAGGATTCACAGGTTTTTCCCTAGGTAGTAATATGAATATTTCATCTACTTCTAATAATAGAGATAAGGAACATATTGCTGAAATGGAAAACCTAAAAGCATTGCTAAAGCAAAATTATCTATTTGACTTTGACGATGATCAGATTTATGAAGGATCTCTTAAGGGAATGTTTGCAAATTTAGGTGATCCTTATACAGCATATTATACAAAAGATGAATTTAGCAGGTTGATGGAAACTCTGGATGGACGTTATCAAGGCATAGGAGTATCTGTCCAAGCCAGCAAAGAAGGATACATAAAGGCTGTTTCAGTATTTGATAATTCACCTGCAAAAGAAGCTGGAATAAAGCCAGGAGATTATATAACTAAGGTAAATGGTAAATCTTTTGGCCCAGATCAATTAGAAGAAGCAGTTGCTGAAATAAAGGGCGAACCTGGTAGTAGCGTCAAGCTTACTATTCTTAGAACGGAAGAAGATTCATCCAACTCTAAGGAATTTGATATAGAGGTAAAAAGATCAGATGTTTCAGTTGATACTGTAGATGATGATATAGTAGAAATAGATGATAAGAAGATCGGATATATCCATATCAAGGCTTTTGATGATGTAACTTGGGATGACTTTTCGGAAAGTTTTAATAGACTTAAATCTGAAAATATTGATGGTTTAGTATTAGATGTTAGAAATAATCCAGGTGGAGCTTTAGATGTTGTAATAAACATAGCTGATAACTTTCTTGATGAAGGAGTTATAGTAAGTACAAAAGATAAAAAAGGAAACGTTGTTAAAGAAAAATCTGATGCAGATATGGATGATATTCCAATAGTACTTATCCAAAATGAAAATTCAGCTTCAGCTAGTGAAATTCTTGCAGGAGCATTAAAAGATAGAGGACGTGCAAAAATTGTTGGTACTCAATCTTTTGGTAAGGGTGTCGTACAAAAAGTTTTTACTCTAGATAATGGTGCTGGTGCAAAGATAACTATAAGTGAATATTTTACACCAAATGGCACAGAAATTAATAAGGTAGGTGTAACTCCAGATATAGAAGTTGAAGCTAATGAAGATCTTGACTTAAATAAATTAGATTTTAAACATGATGACCAATTTATAAGAGCTTTAGCTGAACTTCTTAATGAAATAAAATAGGTGATACTATGTATAAGTACAAATCTAGTGAGCATAGGATTAGACAACTTAATTATCTCTTAGAAAAAAAGAGAATAGATGAGCTTACGGAACTTCTTAGGAGAACTAATCCAATCGATGTTGTAGAATGCATAGAAGATTTACCAGCAGAAGAAGCCTTGGTTATATTTAGGCTTCTTAAAAAAGAAGATGCTATAGAAGTATTTGCGGAGCTTGATCAAGAGGATAAGCAGAAGCTTCAAAGTGGTCTAAATGAAGATGAATTCAAACAAATCTTAGATGAACTTAATTTCGATGATATGATCGATACCCTTGAAGAAATGCCAGCTCAGATGGTTCAAAATATACTAGAAACTTCTGATAGCCAAACTCGAGATTTGGTAAATGAATACCTACAATTTCCAGAATATTCTGCAGGGACTTTGATGACTACAGAGTTTGTCGAGGTAAGTCCAGATATGACTGTTGGTCAAACCTTAGAATATATAGAAAAAGTTGGGCATGACAAGGTAACTGTCTATACTTGCTATGTTACTGGTCCTAAAAAAGTACTATTAGGTTATGTTTCATTAAGAGTAATAGTTACAAGCGAGCCTGATGTAAAGATAAAAGATTTAATGTATGAGGATGTTATCACAGTAGAAACTACAGAAGATCAAGAAGATGTAGCTCATAAGTTTCAAAAATATGGATTTACAGCCTTACCAGTAGTGGATCATGCTAATAAGCTTGTAGGTATTATCACAGTAGATGATATAATGTGGATTATAGAACAAGAGGCAACAGAAGACTTCCAGCGTATAGCAGGTACCACACCTGAAGAATCAGATTATTCTAGAATGACAGCCTGGGATCTTGCAAAAAATAGGATTCCTTGGTTGATGTTTTTGATGATTTCAGGAGCATTTACATCTACTATATTAAAAAGATATGAAGATGTAATCCAAACTGTTATAGCTCTTAATATGTTTATACCAATGCTTACAGGATCTGGAGGTAATGCAGGCAGCCAGGCATCAACTCTTGTAATACGTGCAATGGCAACTCATGATATAGAGCCAAGTGATTGGGCAAAAGTTGTGCTTAAAGAAATTACGGTAGGACTTATATGTGGTTTGGCCTTGGGAATAGTAGCCTTTTTAAAAAGTTATTTCTTTGATAAAGTTGCAATCAATGTTGCCTTTGTTGTAGCTTTAACTATTCTTGCCATAGTTGTAATGGCTAAGGCCATAGGTTCACTTTTACCTATGGTTGCTGAAAAATTTGGCGCAGATCCAGCAATAATGGCAAGTCCACTTATCACAACAATTGTAGATTCCCTAGGGCTTATCGTTTACTTTAATATAGCTCAAGCGATTCTTCCAGGTATAACTATGTAGGAGGAGATAAGATGAGTAATTATAATTCAACAGAAGATAGAGTAAAAGAACTTTATCATCTATTAGAAAACAAAGAGACAAATGAATTATCTGAACTTCTACGTAGATCCAATGCTGCAGATATAGTAGAGTTTTTAGAAGAATTAACTCCAGAAGAAGCCCTAGTAGTATTTAGATTACTCAAAAAAGAAGACGCAGTAGAAGTATTCGCAAAGCTTGATTCTGATCAGAAAGAAAATTTTCAAAAAGGCCTAAATGAAAATGAATTCAAAGAACTATTGCATGAATTAAATTTTGATGATAAGGTAGATACACTAGAAGAAATGCCAGCAGCTATGGTTCAAAGGATTTTGCGTTCTTCTGATAGTGATACGAGAAAACTCGTAAATGAATACCTCAAATTTCCAGAATACTCTGCGGGAACTTTGATGACTCCAGAGTTTGTAGAAATTAAACCATATATGACTGTAAAAGAAGCTCTAGCTCATATAAAGAAAGTAGGTAATGATAGCGAGACAGTTTATACTTGCTATGTAACTAGTCCTACTAAAGAACTTTTAGGTTATGTTTCTTTAAGGTTAATAGTTACAAGTAGACCTGATACACGTATAGAAGAATTGATGTATGAAGATGTAATAACAGTTTATACAACAGATGATCAAGAGGATGTAGCTCATAAATTTCAAAAATATGGATTTACAGCTCTTCCAGTAGTAGATATGACAAATAGGCTAGTAGGTATTATTACAGTAGATGATATAATGTGGATTATAGAACAAGAGGCAACAGAAGACTTCCAACGTATAGCAGGTACCACACCAGATGAGGAAGATTATTCAAAAAGAAGTCCATTCTCTCTTGCTAAAAATAGAATCCCTTGGCTGATGTTTCTCATGATATCAGCTACTTTTACATCAACGATTTTGCGTAGCTATGAGTATGTAGTTAAGGCAGTTATAGCTCTTAATATGTTTGTTCCGATGCTTACTGATTCAGGAGGAAACGCAGGAAGCCAAGCATCAACCTTGGTCATACGTGCAATGGCAACCCACGATATAGAACCAAGTGATTGGGCAAAGGTTGTGCTTAAAGAAATTACGGTAGGACTTATATGTGGTTTGGCCTTGGGAATAGTAGCCTTTCTAAAATGCTTTTTCTTTGATAAAGTAGCATTACAAGTTTCTCTTATAGTGGGACTTACTATTATATTTGTAGTAGTAATGGCAAAAACAGTAGGAGCGCTCTTACCAATAGTAGCTGAAAAACTAGGAGTAGACCCAGCAATAATGGCAAGCCCATTAATATCCACTATAGTTGACTCCTTATCACTAATAATTTATTTTAATATATCAAAATTAATACTTGGGGTTTAGAGAAAAAAATCACATCATGATTGGTGTGTTTTTTTTATACAATAATTATTAAATTTTTATAAAAATATAAATGATACTAACAAGAAAGAAGGAATTATGTCTTATACAAGAACTTTTAAAATACCCTACATGCTCTGTGATAGATATCAAAATTTATCCTTGAGAAATTTAGCTAATCTTTTGGCAGATACATCCTTAACTCATTCACATATATTAGAAAAAGATATTGATATGTCAAAATTCAGGTGGATAGTTTATTCTTGGGATATTGAAATTATAGATGTAATAAAGGAATTTGATGAAGTAGAAGTGACTACCAATGTTGTAGGTACACACAAATTCTATGCTCATAGAAATGTCTATATAAAAAGAGATGGAGAAATAATAGTTAAGGCCTATGGATTATTTTTATTAATAGATATAGAAAGAATGAGACCTGTAAAAATGAGCGAAGAACTTATAGAAGCTTATGGTAATGACCCGCTTATTTATGAAAAAGAAGATTTGACTTATGAAGATAGCTTTAATAAGCATAAAAATATAGAAATAAGGTATACTGATATAGACAGCAATTTTCATGTAAATAATGCTGTGTATTTTGATTATATATCTGATCTTTGTTCTTTAAGCACTAAGGACATAAAATTTATTAATATAGTTTATAAAAATGAAATCAGAAATAAAGAAATAATAATTGGCGAATATAGTGAAGATAACAAAGAGGTAGATTATAGGCTTAGATCTACAGAGGATAAAACTATATACACATATGGAAAGATAAGAAAAAATGTATAAAGATGGTTTTGGCAATATTCCAAATAAAGATAAAATAATAGCATATTTAGAAGAAGGGTATGAGAAAAGTCCTGGGAAGTGGGTTCTTCACTCATGGATAGTAGGGCAAACAGCAAAAAATATGGCGCCTGAACTAGGTCTTGATCCAGATGTAGCAATTGCCTGTGGTGCACTCCATGATATAGGAAAATCATATTATAAAAAAGATGCAGCTCATTTTTTAAAAGGTTATAAGATACTTAGGGCAGATTCTTATTTTTTCCCAGCAAGAATAGCTCTTACTCATAGTTTTCAAGTAACAAATGTTAATGCTTATGTGGGAGATTGGAATGTTTCTGATAAGGATAAGGCCTTTGTAGAAAATTTCCTTAAATATAATGAGTATAACGATTATGATTTATTAATTCAACTTTTAGATGGACTCATAAAAACTGAATTTCTAGGTATAGGAAAAAGGTGTGAAGGAGTAGCCCAAAATCATGGCAAGAATCAGTATTTTGAAATAAGAAAAAACCGTCTTTATGAACTAGAAGAATATTTTTCTAAAAAACTTTCAAAAAATATAAAAGACTATATGCCAAATCCAAGATGGTACAAATTTCCTTATAGGTATTTTAGAGAAAGCGGTATTTAGTCTTGCAAATACTATTTTAGCGAGTATATTATAAATGAATTTATTTTACCACCCTTGGAGGCTAACTAGCCTCCAATTTTTTTATACTTTTAAAAATGAAAGATATTCATTTATATTTATAAATTTCAAAAAATGTTTGACAAAGAATTTCTTTGGTGGTATTATATTTTCATCAAATAGTTTTACAAAACCATATGAAAAGAAGAGTAGTCTAGATGGATAATCTACAGAGAGCCCAGTATTGGTGAGATGGGTGACTAAAAGTTTAGATGAAGATGGCCTTTGATGGGGCAAGTCGATATTAGATTTGCACGGGACTTCCCGTTATAGAAGTAGAGTATGATAGTACTTGATGAGAGTATGTATGCGTGAGTATACATAAATTAAGGTGGTAACGCGAATAATATCGTCCTTAGATTCTAGAAATAGAATTTAAGGGCGTTTTTTTATTGACAAATTTAGAAAGGTAATTTATGGCAAGTAATGAAAAAATAAAAGAGAAAATAGACCAATACTTTGCTGATACTGTAAGTCGGAGAAATTACTTACACGAAAATCCTGAAGTAAGTGATAAAGAATATAAGACAGCAGAATATTTAAAAAAAGAATGTGAAAGGCTCGGTCTTTTAGTAGAAGATGCAAAAAATACTACTGGATTTACAGCCTTGCTCGATACAGGAAAAACTGGTAATACTTTAGGAATTAGAACTGATATAGATGCACTTCCTATACTAGAAAGTGAGAACAATTTAAAAAATAAAAAGACTGTAGTTTCAAAAAATAAGGGAGTAAGTCATGCTTGTGGACATGATTCACATATGGCTACACTTTTAACAACAGCAAAGATCCTAACCGATTTTAAAGATGAACTAAGTGGAAAAATTTACTTTATCTTTGAAGAAGGTGAAGAAACTGGCGGTGGGATCGATGCAATGGTTGAGCATTTAAAAGATAAAGATTTAGATGCTTGCTATGGTAACCATCAATCACCATTTTTAGAAGTAGGACAAATAAAAGTCTTAAAAGGCCTATCTCATGCAGGATGTGCTGGAGTAGAATTTGATGTTATTGGTAAGGGAGGTCACGGTTCAAGACCAGATAAGTGCATCAATCCTCTTACAGCTACTGCAAATATTGTTACTGCTCTTACAACAGCTTGGGTTAACCAACTTGATGTAAGTAAGACAGTAACTTTTGGACTTGGCTCTATAAATGGTGGATCTGCTTCAAATGTTATTCCTGATAGATGTAATGTAAAAGGGACATTGAGATTTTTTGATGATAAAGCTGGGGAAGATGCTCTCGAAGTTTTAAAAGAGGTAGTAAATACTACTGCTAGGGTTCATAAATGCTATGTGGAATTTTCTGATTATACAAGAATAGTTGCTTATCCAACTATCAATGATCCAGATCTTGCGGAAAAAGTTATAACATCTCTTAATGATATTTATCCAACCTCCTTCTTAGATGGTAATCCCACTTATGGCTCAGAATCATTTTTTGGATATTCTAAACTTTGTCCATCAGTTTATACTAAGTTTGGAGTAAGAGATGAGAAAAATGGAATTTCAGCAGGATCTCATACACCGGAATTTGATATAAATCCAGAAGGGATCAAATACGCTGTAGGACTACAAGTAAAATTTGCACTAGACTTCCTAAAAGGAGCTTTTGATGATTGATTTAAAAAATATAATAGTAGACTTCGATGGCTTTAAGGCTGTAGATAATGTAAACCTAAAGGTAGAAAAAAATGATATATATGGAATAGTAGGATTTTCTGGAGCTGGGAAATCAACACTTGTCAGAACTATAAATCTTCTTCAAAGACCTACATCTGGTGAAGTCCTTATAAATGGAGAAAATATTTTAGATTTACCTAAGAAAGAACTTAGAGCAAGGAGAAAGAACATAGGAATGATCTTTCAACATTTTAATCTCTTAAATAATATTACAGTCCTAGATAATGTGATCTACCCTATAAGAAAATTAAAAATTCCTAAGGAAGAAAAGGTTAAAAAAGCTAAGGATCTTTTACAAGTAGTTGGTATAGGAGATAAGGCTGATAATTACCCAAGAGAATTATCAGGAGGACAACAACAAAGATGTGCTATAGCAAGAGCTTTAGCATCTGATCCAGAAATCTTACTTTGTGATGAAGCAACAAGTGCCCTAGATCCCAAAACTACTAAGCAAATATTAAAACTTTTAAAAGATCTTAATGCGAAGCTTGGTCTTACTATAGTTATCATTACTCATCAAATGGAAGTTGTAAAAGACCTATGTAATAAGTGTGCGGTAATGCAAGCAGGTAAGATCATAGAAGCAGGACCAACCATAGAAATTTTTGCAAAGCCTAAAGAACCATTAACTAGAGAATTTGTAGAAACTTCTACAAATGTAGCTGAAACTATAGAAGAAGTTAAGCAAAATATTGGAATTCTTAAGGATAATGAGTTACTTGTAAAGCTAAATTACATAGGAGCATCTACTACAGAACCTCTTATAAATGACCTTTATGATAAGTTTGGAGTAAAGACCAATGTACTTGCAGGAAATATAGAGTTTATAACAGGAATTCCAGTAGGAAATCTTATAGTAAGTCTTTCAGGGGATAGAGAAAATTTAGGTAAGATAGGAGATTATTTAGAAGAAAGAAATGTTGATGTAGAAGTTTTAGGAGGTAAAGATGGGATTTTTTGATTATTCCTACTCCATAAGAGATAGGATAGCCCAGAACTTTAAGACAACCTTATATATGTTATTTTTCTCAGCAATATTTGCAGGAATATTTGGTTTAATCCTTGGGGTAATAATGGTTGTTACTGACAGGAATAGGATTTTGGAAAATAAAGTTGTGTATAGCATACTTGATAAGCTGACAAATATTTTTAGATCTATTCCTTTTGTAATCTTAGTGGCTCTTGTAGCTCCTATTACAAAAAATATTGTTAATACTAGAATTGGCCCAAAGGCTGCTATAGTACCCCTAGTATTTTCTTGTGTACCATTTTTTGCAAGACAAGTTGAGCAGGCTTTAGCAGATGTAGATCCAGGTAAGATTGAAGCTGCAGAATCTATGGGAGCTTCTCCATTTCAGATTATAACTAGTGTTTATTTAAGAGAAGGACTTCCAAGTATAATAAGAGCTTCATCCATTACTCTCATATCACTTTTAAGTTTAACTGCTATGGCAGGACTTATAGGTGGTGGAGGAATAGGTGATTTAGCCATAGCTGTAGGTTATCAACGCTACAAAGACGACGTTGTAGTAGTAAGTGTTATTTTGATATTAGTAGTCGTATTTATTATTCAGGCCGTTGCAAATTTACTAATTAGAAAAACAAGTCATTAAGGAGGAAAGTAATGAACAAATTAGGAAAATTAACTTTAGGATTAGCTCTAGCATTAGGATTAAGCGCATGTGGATCAAATGATGCAAATGAAAGTACAAACAAAGGTACAGAAGATAAAGCTCAAACAGAAGTAAGCGATACAATTAAAATTGGTGTTGTAGGTGAAAAAAATGAAGTTTGGGATGAAGTTATCAAAAGATATGAAGAAGGAACAGGCAAAAAAGCGGAATTAGTTAAATTCTCTGATTATGCTCAACCAAATGAAGCACTTATAAGTGGAGACATAGATGTAAATAGCTATCAGCATTATAAATTTTTAAATGAATTCAATGATGAACAAGGCGAGGAAAAAGTAGTTTCAATTGGTGATACAATGCTTGCTCCATTAGGATTTTATTCAAATCAAATAAAAAGCTTAGATGATTTAAAAGATGGAGATAGGATAGCTATTTCAAATGACCCATCCAATGGCCCAAGAGCCTTATTCCTCTTACAAAGTGCAGGAATTATAAAAGTAAAGGGCGAACCAGGAGAATCAATTACCCTAGATGATATAACAGAAAATCCAAAGAACTTAGAATTTATAGAAATGGATCCAGCTCAAACGGCAAGAAGCTTAGATGATGTGGTAGCAGCTGCCATAAATGATAACTTCGCCCTAGATTCTGGTTTAAGTCCAAAAGAAGATGCTATTTATCTAGAAGACCCAGAAGATCCAGATGCTAAGATTTATGTAAATGTTATTGCTGCAAGAGCTGAAGATAAAGACAATGAAGCATACAAAGAACTTGTAAAATATTATCAAACAGATGAAACAAAAAAAGATTATGATAAATACACAAATGGTGCTTGGATAGCATCTTGGTAAAATAAATTTAGGAGAATAATTTGAAAAGAATAAGTAAAATAGGTCTAGGATTAGCCTTGATATTAGGACTTAGCTCATGTGGAGCAAATAATAATGAAACTAAACAGCCTGCAGAAAATAATGCAAAGACGGAAGAAGCGACAAGTACAGATCCACTAGAAGGTAAAGATGTTATTAAAGTAGGTGTTTGTGGTGAACATAACGAAGTTTGGGATGATATTATAGAAAGATATAATGCTGGTAATGATAGAAAATTAGAGTTAGTTAAATTCTCAGAATATAGAGAACCAAATGAAGCTTTAATAGCTGGAGACATTGATCTAAATGCTTTCCAACATAAGAAATTTTTGAAAGAATTTAATGAAGAAAGTGGTTCGGACGTAGTTTCTATAGGAGATACTATGATTGCTCCTCTTGGAATATATTCATCAAAAATAACCGATATTAAAGATTTAAAAGATGGAGCTAGAGTAGCAATTCCAGATGATCCATCAAATTCAGCAAGATCATTATTTTTACTTCAAACTGCAGGTCTTATTAAAGTCAATGGTGAAGATGGAGACAATATAACAACAGATGATATAACAGAAAATCCACAAAACCTTGAAATTATAACCCTTGGATCATCTCAAACGGCAAGAAGTTTAGATGATGTAGACATAGCTTGTGTTAATTCAGGAATAGCAGTAGATGCGGATTTGATACCATCAGAAGATGCTCTCTTCTTAGAAGATCCTAAAGACCATGATAAGCAAATCTACGTAAATGTTATAGCTACAACACAAGCTAACAAGGATAGCGCTATACTAAAAGACTTAGTAGATAATTATTATCATACAGATCAAACTAAAAAAATAGTAGACGAATCATCAAAAGGATCAGAATTTCCAGCTTGGTAGGATGAAACTTTTATCTTTCTCTCTTGGGTAAATATATAGTATAAAACTAAGCTAAGGAGAGAAGAAAATGAGATATAAAAGAAAAAGCAAAGAGTTGATATTTATAGTAGTTGGGATCTTTCTTCTAGCAGGACTTTTATATAGTTTTTTTAAACAAAATTCTAACGGTATAGCAAAGATATTTGGGCCATATGAAATGACAGAGGTTTATAAATCTGAGCGAGCTTTTGGTAATGATTATTTTGATATTTATCAGTTAAAACTTAAAGATACTACTACGACTTTAGACGAAAAAATCATAGGTAAAGACTATTACGAAAAGGTCAGAGGGTTCAAACAGATTATGGATACAGAAAGTTCTAATATAGAAAATTATAATCGATTACTAGAATCTATTAATTCTATAGAAAAAGCAGATGGAACAAAGTACTTCTATGAACAAAGTCAAAGAGGAGACCACAGGATAATATATATTTATAATTCTGTAAAAGATTTAGGTTATCTTTTTGATTTACAAATATAAGTGTAGATTGAGAGACTGTTGCAAAACTATGAATAATTATCGTTCCATAATTAGAAGGTTCTCCTAATGATTTTAGGACGATTTATTCATTCTGCAACAGTCACTTTTGTGTGTATTTATGATATCTTTAAACGTTATAAATATAACGTATAATATTAGCAGAGTTAAACAAAGGAGTTTATATGACGACTATTTATGATTTTAAAGTAAAAGATACAGAAGGTAAGGAAGTTTCCCTTGATAAATATAGAGAAAAAGTCTTATTAATAGTAAATACAGCTACGGAATGTGGATTTACACCTCAGTATGATGGTCTTCAAAAGTTGTATGAAACTTATAAAGATCGTGGATTTGAAGTATTGGATTTTCCATGCAATCAATTTGGAGGACAAGCTCCAGGCACGAATGAAGAGATAGCTAATTTTTGCACAGCAAGATTTGGAACAACTTTTGATAGGTTTGATAAAATAGATGTAAATGGAGAAAATGAAGATCCTCTTTATACTTTCTTAAAAAATTCTCAAGGAGGCATTTTTGGGGATAAGATTAAATGGAATTTTACAAAGTTTTTAATAGATAGACAAGGTAATGTAGTAGAACGCTATTCTTCACAAAAGAAACCTGAAAATATAGCAAAAGATATAGAAGGATTATTAGATAAATAATATGGATCAATTAGTAAAACTGGCCAAGGATTCTATACAATATTACTTGGATAATAAAAAATATATAAATGATTATGATGATAGTTTTAAAAGTAATAATAATGGAGCTATAGTTATAGTAAATAGAGATGACAAAACAGAATTTAGTGGATCAATCTACCCTACTCGTTCTGATATAGGTCTGGATGTAATTCATGAAGCTGTAAACGTAGCTGTTTTTAATAATGGTATAGATTTAACAGATGGCAATGTGGATGAGCTAAATATAATGGTTTATGAAGTGACAAAAGTCAAGCAAATTCAATATATGGAAGAATTTGGAATGTATCACGGTTTGCTTTTAAAATACAATAATAACAGTGCTATGGTATTTAGAAACGACTACGAATCAGACTATCAAATGTTTGAGGATGCTATAGAAAAGGCAAATGTAGATAGTCACGATGTATTTACTTTAGAGAAATTTAAGATCATTAAACACATATAGCTTGACAATAGAAAACTAATAAGTATTATTTAATTAGAATATTATACAAATGTTATAAAGACCAGTAACTTTTATGGAAACTTTAGAGAGGCATGGTTGGTGAGATGTGCTAGTGAAAGTAAGAGTGAATATCATCTTTTAGTTTAGTAAGTGAAAAAAGTAGCTTATTACGAAAACCAATCGTTAAGAGTAACTATTGAAATAAGTGGATCGTCTGTATGGACGGTCCTTTTTTAGTAAGGAGAAGAAATGAGTGAGTTTAAGTCTTTAGATACTAATCAAACCCGTAAACGTGAAGGAGAGATAGAAAAGTATTGGCAAGAAATAGACCTACTGGATCAAACTTTTAAATCTCGTGAAGATGCTGAGGAATATATAATATATGATGGACCTCCAACAGCAAATGGTAAACCAGGCATTCATCACGTCATAGCTAGAACTTTAAAAGATATGACTAGTCGTTATAAGAATATGAAAGATTATAAAGTTCTTAAAAAAGCTGGTTGGGATACACATGGTTTGCCAGTAGAAATAGAAGTAGAGAAAAAATTAGACTTCCATGATAAGAATGATATAGAAGATTATGGTATAGAAAAGTTTAACAAGTTATGTAAGGAGTCTGTATGGACTTATTCTGATATGTGGCGTGATATGTCAGATAGGATGGGATATTTATACGATATGGATCATCCATATATAACTATGGATAATGACTATGTAGAAACTGAATGGTATCTTCTAGATAATGCTTTTAAAAAAGGTCTAATCTATGAGGGAGCAAAGGTTATGCCATACTGTCCAAGATGTGGTACAGGACTTGCAAGCCATGAAGTTGCCCAAGGTTATCAGATGGATAAAACTATAACTCTTACAGTTAAGTTTAAGAAAAAAGATACAGAAAATGAATACTTCCTAGCATGGACAACTACACCATGGACACTTCCATCAAACGTTGCACTTTCAGTAAATCCAGAATTAGAATATGTGAAAATTCATGATAAAACTGATGATTGCTATTATTACATGGCAAAATCTCTTTCAGAAAGTCTAATGGAAGGTCACGAATATGAAGTAGTAGAAACTTTAAAGGGCTCTGAAATGGAATACATGAAATATGAGCAACTTTTACCATATGTAGATGTAGATTCTGATCATGCATTTATAATAACCTTAGCTGACTATGTTTCAGCAGAAGACGGCACAGGTATAGTTCACTCTGCACCAGCCTTTGGTGAGGATGACTATCAAATAGGTAGAAAATATGGTTTAGCCTTTGTACAGCCAGTTGATTTGGAAGGTAATTTTACAGAAACTCCTTGGAAAGGCCAATTTATTTTTGACACTAACGAAGACATTTGGCATCATTTAGTAAATGATGGCAAAGTATTCAAAAAACAAACTATAGAGCATAATTATCCACACTGTTGGAGATGTCATACACCACTTGTTTATTATGCAAAACCATCTTGGTATATAGAAATGAGCAAATTTTCAGATGAGATGGTAGAAAATAATAAAAATGTAAATTGGTTTCCTGAAACTATAGGTGAAAAGCGCTTTGGTAATTGGATAGCAAATGTAAAAGATTGGGCAATATCAAGAAGCCGTTACTGGGGTACACCACTTAACATTTGGAAATGTGATGATTGTGGGCACACACGTACAGTAGGATCTCGAAAAGAGCTAGCAGAACTTGCCACAGAGGATATAGATGAAAATATAGAACTACACAGACCATATGTAGATAATGTATCTATAAAATGTGAACATTGTGGTGGGACAATGCATAGAGTCCCAGATGTAATAGATGTTTGGTTCGATTCAGGAGCAATGCCTTTTTCACAGCTACATTATCCATTTGAAAATAAAGATTTATTTGAAAATTACTACCCAGCTGATTTTATATGTGAAGGCATAGATCAAACACGTGGATGGTTCTACTCATTAATGGCAATTTCTACTATAACTATGGGAAAAGCTCCATACAAAAATGTTCTTGTAAATGACCTAGTAGTAGATAAAGATGGACAAAAAATGAGTAAATCAAAGGGCAACACCCTAGATCCATTTGAACTTTTCGATAAGTATGGTGCAGATGCAGTTAGATTCTATTCTTTATATGTATCACCAGCTTGGATGCAAACGAAATTTGACGAACAAGGTCTAATAGAAGTTAAAAACAACTTCTTTAGAACTTATGAAAATGTATATAATTTCTTTAGTCTATATGCCAATACAGATAACTTAGAAGTAGAAGATTTAGTAAATATTGGTGATGTTAATTTAGAAAAGATAGATAAGTGGTTATATTCTAGACTTAATTCCCTAGTAAAAGACTATTATGAGCAAATGGAAATCTTTGAATATAACAAAGTAGTTCATATGATTTCTGATTTTGTAGTAGAGGATCTTTCAAATTGGTATATACGTCGTAATAGAAAGAGATTCTGGACTAGTGAACTTACAGAATCCAAAAAAGCTGTTTACAAGACGACTTATGATGCGCTAATTACTATAGCAAAATTAATAGCTCCTATAACACCATTTATAGCTGAAGAAGTTTACAGAAACTTAACTGGTGCAAAGACTGTCCATACAGAACTTCTTCCAGAAGCTAATGATTCTTTAATAGATACAAATCTAGAAGCTGATATGGATTTAGTTCGTAAGATTGTAAACTTAGGACGTGCTTCACGTGAAAAAGAGTCACTAAAGGTTCGCCAACCACTTGCAAAAATAATTGTAGATGGATCTTATGAACAAAGAATAGTAGGCCTAGTTCCTCTCATAAAAGAAGAGCTAAATATCAAGGAAGTTGAGTTTGCTGAAGACTTATCTGAATTTATGGATTATTTCTTAAAGCCAGATTTTAGAGTAGTAGGACGTATATTCCAATCCAAGGTAAATGACTTTGGTAAATACCTACAAAATGTAGATGCTAAAGATTTTGTATCAAGGACTGAAGCGGGCCCTGTTGAAATTGACCTAGATGGAGAAAAATATCAAGTTGAAAGAGATTACTTAGATGTAAGAATCTCTGCCAAAGAAGGTTTTGATGTAGAAATAGATGGCAATGTATTTGTTGTTTTAGATACAGAAATTACAGAAGATCTAAAAGACGAGGGCTATGCAAGAGAATTTATTTCAAAAATCCAAAATATGAGAAAAGATTCTGGATTTGAAGTAACAGATAGAATAGATATTGCTTATCAGTGTGATGATGATCTTAATAGGTCAATAGAAAAATTTGCAGATGAAATAAGATCAGAAACTTTAGCAGATACTTTAGAAAGAAAGAATGTAGATATAAATTCTATAGAACTTAATGATAAAAGTATAGCTGTAGAAGTAAAAAGAAAATAAAAAATTTCATAAATATTTTTAATAAAAAATTAAGACAGGATGGGTAATTTAGCCGTTTTCCTGTCTCTTTTTATCTATAGCAAAAAAGTAGGAATTGACAAAACGTTTTCAGCGAGTTATACTTAATTTAGATAGTAAATTTAAGGAGGTTTAAATGCTATTTAGAACTACAGACGAGCATGAAGCACTACGTAAAAAAGTTAGAGCTTTTGCTGAAGAGAAAGTAAAACCTATTGCTTTTGATCTTGATCAAAAAAATGAATTTCCAGATGACATTGTAAAAGAAATGGGCGAATTAGGATTTATGGGTGTACCATATCCAAAAGAATATGGTGGAGCCGGCTTAGATGCTATTTCTTATGCTATCACAGTAGAAGAATTATCTAGAGTTGATGGCGGAGTTGGAGTAATCTGTTCAGCTCATACATCATTAGGTTCTTGGCCAATCTTTGCTTATGGTACAGAAGAACAAAAGAAAAAATACCTAACTCCTCTTGCAAGTGGTAAAAAATTAGGCGGATTTGGTCTTACAGAAGAAAACGCAGGTTCAGATGCAGGTGGTACAGAAACTACAGCAGAGCTTGATGGAGATCATTACATACTCAACGGTAAAAAAATATTTATTACAAATGCACCAAAAGCTGATACTTATGTTGTATTTGCAGTAACAACACCGGGTATAGGAACGCATGGTATTTCAGCTTTCATAGTAGAAAAGGAATTCGAAGGATTTACCTTCTCTGATCACTATGATAAATTAGGTATAAGATCATCATCTACAGCTGAGCTACATTTTGACAACGTAAAAGTTCCTAAAGAAAACTTATTAGGTAAAGAAGGCCAAGGCTTTAAGATTGCCATGGAAACACTTGATGGTGGTAGAATTGGTATAGCAAGTCAAGCTTTAGGTATAGGTCAAGGAGCTTATGAATCAGCCCTAGCTTATGCTAAAGAACGTGAACAATTTGGTATGCCAATAGCTCACTTACAAAGAAATACATTTAAACTTGCTGATATGGCCACATATCTACATGGTGCAAGACTTATGATTTATCATGCGGCAGATCTAAAAACTCATCATGAAAGATACTCTGCGGAAGCTGCTATGGCTAAACAAGTTGCATCAGACTTAGCTATGCAAATAACTACAGAAGCTATCCAACTTTACGGTGGTTCAGGATTTATTAAGGGTGTTGATGTAGAAAGATTCTTTAGAGATGCAAAAATCACTCAAATCTATGAAGGAACCAACGAAATTATGAGAGTTGTAGTTGGAGCTAACACAGTAGGTCGTCCTCCCAGAGTTAAAACAGTTGGAGGAAAATCTAAACAAGGTCCAATCGCAGGAGTTAGAAAAGGCGAAATCTTTGAGGGAGATCCTAAAGAAGCTGTTAAGAATTTAGTAGCTGCTCTTAAAAAAGACGGATACGACTTTACAGTAGGTATCGACCCATGGACACCAGTTACAGAAGCTGAAAGAATAGTAGTAGCAGGTCGTGGTATAGGTGAAAAAGAGAATATGAAACTTATAGAAGACTTAGCTTACCAAGCAGGTGCGGCTATATCATCATCTAGACCAGTTGCAGAAACTCTTAAATATGTACCACTTGATAGATACGTAGGAATGAGTGGACAAAATTTCAAAAACAACTTATATATTGGTGTAGGAGTATCAGGAGCAGGACAACACTTAAAAGGTATCCGTGATGCATCTACAATAGTTGCAATTAATAACAGCAAAAACGCTCCAATATTTGCAAATGCAGACTATGGTATAGTTGGAGACTTTAAAGAAGTATTACCATTATTAATAAAGGAATTAGACAATGGTGAAGAAAAGAAACCAGCTCCACCAATGAAAAAAGTTAAGAGAAGTAAACCTCGTAAGATGGCTCCAAAAGAAGATCTATATGTAGATTTAGGTTCAGGTTATGAATATGACCCAGAAGTAGGAGATCCAACTCAAGGTGTAGAACCAGGTACACCATTTGATAAGTTACCAGATAGCTGGGTTTCTCCAGTATCAGGTGAAGCAAAAGAAGAATTCATTAAAGTTGAATTCCCAGAGGATAGAAAGTAGGCAAGTATGTATACAGTTAGAAAAGTAACAGATGACTTATATTATGTAGGTGGGGATGATAGAAGACTAGCCCTATTTGAAAATATTTTTCCTATTCCAGAAGGAGTTTCCTACAATTCCTACTTACTAATGGATGAAAAAACAGTTTTAGTAGATGCAGTAGATTGGGCAATTACACGTGAATACATGTTAAATGTTGACCGTGTACTAGATGGACGTGACCTAGATTATCTTATAGTAAATCACATGGAGCCAGACCACTGTTCATCAATCGAGCTTATGCTACAAAAATATCCAAATCTTAAAATTATCTCAAGTGAAAAAGCTATTCTTTTCATGAGACAATTTGGATATCACGTAGATGATAGATATATCGAAGTAAAAGAAGGCGATACAATGAACTTTGGTAAGCATACCTTAGCTTTCGTAGAAGCACCAATGGTTCACTGGCCAGAAGTACTAATGACTTATGATACAACTGATGGAGTATTATTCTCAGCAGATGCCTTTGGTTCATTTATAGCAAATAACGGTAGATTATTTGCAGATGAAGTAGACTGGGATCGTGACTATCTAGATGAAGCACGTCGTTATTACACAAATATAGTTGGAAAATACGGAACATTTGTACAAAAAGCTCTTGAAAAGGCAGGAGGACTAGACATTAAATACATTTGTCCACTTCACGGACTTGTATGGAGAGATGATTTTGGATATATCTTAGATAAATATACACATTGGTCAACCTATGAACCAGAAGAAGATGGTGTACTTATAGTATATGCATCTATGTATGGTAATACAGAATTTGCAGCTCAAGCTCTAGCCGCAAAACTTTGTGAAGCAGGTATTACAAATATCAGCCTAAGAGATGTATCAAATACTCACGTTTCAGTTCTAATAGCAGAAGCCTTCAAATATTCAAATATAGTACTTGCATCAGTAACATACAACTTAGGTGTGTACCCACTAATGCAAAATTTTATAGAAGATATGAAAGCCTTAAATGTTCAAAATAGAGCTGTATCTATTATAGATAATGGTTCATGGGCTCCACAAGCAGGAGAAAAAATGGAAAAATATCTAGATGAAGAAATGAAACTCATGGATGTTCTTCCAGAGCAATTAAACATGGTAAGCTCATTAAAAGCAATGAAAGAACCAGATATGGATGCTATAGTAGAAGGAATCCAAGATTCTATTAAAAAACGTAAAGAAGAAAAAGAAAAATCTAAATCTCAAAATAAAAGTAAAAAATAAGTGATTATCAAAAAAACTGGCGCAAAGGCTCATTGAATTAGGGATTTTAGAAAACTGATTTAGAGAGTCTTTAGGTGGCAAGCAGAAAGGCTATGAGTTTAATGCTCATAGCCGTTTTTGCGGGTCTGTAAATAATTTTGTGTATCAACCTAAATCCTGATATAAGGGTAAGGGTTGATACATTTTTTGTGTATCAATATTTGTCCATTCCTATAGGAATGGAGCTTTTTTAATTGTACACAACTTTAATAAGCTGTCAAATTTTCATGAAAATTTGCAGCCGATTTCATACTAAATTTTTATCTTAATTAAAACCTCCCTTCAAAAAATATTGATAATTGGGATAAGATTTGATCCCAGCCTCGTATTCTATATGTCCACTTACTTGAGGCATCTACCATTGCTAGATACAAGCTTTTTTGTAGAGCATAGTCATTTGGAAATATGATTTTATTTTTGGTCACTTTTCTTAGTTGCCTATTGAAGTTTTCCATAGCATTTGTTGTATATATCAGTTTTTTTATTCCTTCTGGATATTTAAAATATGTCGATAATTCTGTCCAGTTGTTTTTCCAAGAGCTTACACACATTGGATATTTTTTACCCCATTTTTCTTCAAAGACTCCTAAATTTGTTAAGGCTAAGTCTTCTGTTGGTGCCTTGTATACTGCTTTTAGGTCTTTCATTAATTCTTTTATGTCTTTGTAGGATACATACTTTGTGGAGTTTCTTATTTGATGGATTATACATTTTTGTATTTCTGCTCTTGGATATTCTGCTTCTATAGCCTCACTAAATCCTGGTAGATTGTCTGTTGAGAATATTAATATATCTTCTAGTCCTCTTTCTTTTAGACCATTTAATACTAAAAGCCAGTATTTGCTTGATTCGTTTTCTCCAACCCATAGTCCTAGTATTTCTTTAAATCCTTCTAGGTTGTAGCCTAGGGCAATGTAGACTGCTTTTTTGACTACTATATTGTTTTCTCTTACATGGTAGTGTATAGCGTCTAAAAAGACCATTGGATAGATTTTTTCTATTGGTCTATTTTACCAGGGCCTGCCCCAGCCCATTCTTTCCAACGAATGAAATGAGTTGTAGAAAGATTGAGGCGAGGGTACTCTTCTATGTTTGGTAGTATTTTTTTTGTTATTTTACTTACCATTGTTTCTGATATGCCAAAACCATAAATATCTTTGATGTGAGATGATATGTCCCTTGTTGTCAGGGCCTGCCCCAGCCAATAATATCCAACGAATGAAATGAGTTGATGATATTATTAGGCGAGGGTATTCCTTTGCCATACATTGATATTATTTGATTTTCTATGTTTGATATGTCTTTTTCATATTTCTTTAATGATTGTGGTTCAAATGTTCCTTCTCTATCTCTTGGTATGTTTAAATCTATATTTCCATATGATGATCTAACTGTTTTTTACTAGTACCATTTCTTGTATTTAATGATAGTGGTTTTTCTCCATATTCATAGTCTAAATGCTCATCTAATTCTGCTTTTAAAAGTTCTTCCATTGTATCGCCTAAAAGATCTTTTAGTGCTTCTTGAATATCTTGTGAACTTTTAGGCTGATATTCTTCAATTAACATTTTTGCTATTTTGCTTCTTTTTGTCTCTGGTCTTTTTCTTGGCATAAAAATTCCTCCTGATTAGTTTTCACTTACCCTAATCAGGAGGTTTCTATACACAAAATTTTACACAGTCTCCGCCATGGTCATTTTTTTCTTTATTTATATTATCTTTTGTTCATTGAACAACAATCTAATTTTTCATTTCCAAAAGATTTTTTATTTTCTTCTGCTAGATTTTTCAAGAATTTTTCCCATCTATTTTTTATTGATTCAAAGATTTTCATATTTTACCTCCTAGGGTAATTATTTGTAAATTTTCTACAATAATATTTATACCAGAAAAAATTATTTTTTTCAATTTTTTATCTCCCTTTTTCCTATCCCATAATTAAAGACAGGATATCTTTTACAAAAGTGGAAAGATAAACTTCCATTTCATTATCTTTTAAAAATTCATCGATTGTTCTTTTTGCTACAAAAAACGCATCTTTTTCTGGAAATCCATAAATACCTGCAGAAATTAAAGGAAAGGCTATAGATTTTATTCCCTTTTCCTTTGAAAGCTTTAGAGAATTTCTATAAGCAGTAATGCCTGCCGATTTGATAAATGATATGATTCCTTTTTTAGGAATTTTGGATGATGCAATCGTCCTTCCATTTCTAATTTATATAACAAGCAAAATGATCACAGATTCAGTTATGGATAAGGAAAAAATTGAATATGTAGAAGAAAATAAATAAAAGGGAGCTAAGTCGCCAGTTTTTAGTACCATAAATAGTGTAAGAAAGAAAATTATTTCTATCTTGCACTATTTTTGTATAATTAAGAAGTAGTATGACGAGTCAGTTTTAGGGTTAAAATATCCGTCATAAAAACTGTCAACTACCTCTTCATTATTCAAATTCGGTTAAGCAGGTTGGGCAAAACGTCCGTGTCACGAGCTAAAATGAGTGTAATGGTGCAGGTAGGAACTATAAATTAAAGGAAAGAAGGTCATAATATGATATCTATAGGGATAGACATAGCAAAAGAAAAGTTTACAGCCTGTGCATTAGAACAAGGTAGCAAAATCGTTCGGAAGCCTTTTGATGTTCATCTTAACAAAACGAAAGTAGAAGAATTTTTTAAAAAACTAAATTCATTAAATGAAGAAGTCAAAATAGTCATGGAAGCAACAGGGAAATACCATCTTCCAATCCTCTATGAATTAAAAGATAAAGGATACTTTGTAAGTGTAGTAAACCCTTTGAAAATGAAACAGTTTTGTCGAGTACTTAACTTTAGAAAAGCAAAAAATGATAATATAGATGCCATACAAATAGCAGAATATGGCTTAATGTACTGGAAGGAATTACAAGAATATAAAGTGGATTCAGAAAATTTCAGAGTCCTAAAAAAATTAAACAGATCCTATCAGCACTATATGGACCTAAGAATCAATCAAATGAACTTCATAGACCAAACAATAAGCCAAACATTTCCAGGAATAAAAAAATTAATTCCACATGCTTCAGGAGACTTTTCAAAAGATAAACTATTGGATTTCTTAGAAATATGGTGGCATAAAAATTTAGTATTAGAAAAACCAGAAGAAAAATTCATAGAAGATTTTAAAAACTGGGCAAAAGAAAAGAGATACCATCCTAATGCAGATAAAGCTAAATCCATATACAAGCTCGCAGAGGAAAGTATCTCAACTCAACCTTCTAATAGCTCATATATAAAGACTAGCATACAAGAAGGAATAGAATTGATAAAACATATAAATCAAATTTTACACACTATTTTATCACAAATGATGGAAATTGCCGAGCCCTTAGAAGAATATCAAGAAGCAAAGAAATTCTCAGGAATATCAGATAAATTAGCAGTGCAAATTACAGCGGAATTTGGAGACTTATCAAAATTTAAAAACAAAAAAAGTTTAATATCATTTGTAGGAATAGATTCACCACCATATGAGTCAGGGAATTTTAAAGCCGATCAGAGAAAAATAACAAAAAGAGGCAATGCAATACTAAGAAAAGTAGGTTATCAAGCTATGAAATGCATGATGAGCGCAAAAGATACTGAAAACGATATATATCTGTATATGATAAAAAAAGAAAAAGATGGAAAGGCTAAGAAGATTTGTAAATTTGCAGGATTAAATAAATTCTTAAGAATATACTATGCAAAAGTTATGGCATCAAAACAAGAAAAGAAGGTATTAAAAGCAGCATAGAATTAAGAATACAATAATTAAAACAGGCCGACAATAGCCGGCTTATTTGGTATGGTCAAATTTAAACTCAAAATAACAAGTAGAAAAGTAAAATTAATTTGCTTTTCTCCTTGACTTTTGTTAGCAGGTTTTTATGCCTAAAAGTCGATAAATTTTTAAATAAAGATAAAATATTTATAAGTTTAAGATATAAGAACTAGTAAAGGAAATAATATGAAAACCAGACTTATGAACATGATAAAAATAAAAAATGAATCTACAAATGAAGTAGTAGTTCTAGATAAGGTCAAGAAAGAAGGATGGGAAGGTCTTACTTTTCCAGGTGGAAAGGTAGAAGAAGATGAAACACTCATAGATGCAGCTATAAGAGAAGCTAAAGAAGAAACAGGGTTAGATATCAGTAATCTTAAATTTTGTGGATTCATTACTTGGATAAGTAATGGCAAAAAAGATGTAGGGCTTTTGTATGAAACGAGTACCTTTACTGGAGATCTTGTGCCAGAAAACAGAGAAGGTCATCTGTCATGGATAAACTATGATGAATTCAAAAAGATGAATGGGATGAGTTGGTCTATGGATAAGATATTTAAAATTTATGAGGGAGAATTCCAGGAAGTATTTTGGAACTTTAATACAGATGAAATTAAATATATAAAGTAAATTAGAAGCTCCTTTAGAGCTTTTTTTAAAACAATTATTAATTTTCCTTAAAAATATATATTATATAAGTTTTATTGCTTTGCTAATATAAAGATGATATAATTTTCTCAAAAGTGTATGGCGAATAACGTAACACCTTATGCTTTTAAGTATATTGTAATAGCTAAAATAAGGAGTATTCATGGCGCTTATAGAAGTTCGTGATTTAAAAAAATATTATAAAGTAGGAGGAAATATAATAAAAGCCTTAGATGGTATCAATCTTGATATTGAAAAGGGTGAATTTATTGCTCTGCTTGGAACTAGTGGATCTGGAAAGTCCACTTTATTAAATTTACTGGCAGGACTAGAGTACCCTACTCGTGGGTCTATAAAATATGGCAATATCACTTTAAATGAACTAAAAGAAACAAAAATAACCAAGTTTAGAAACCTAAACATAGGCTTTGTCTTCCAATCCTATAACCTATTACCCTATCTTACTGCCTGGGAGAATGTATCCCTTCCACTTACATTTAAGGGTATAGGCGTAGATGAAAGAAAAGAAGAGGCCTATAAGATTTTAAAAGAAGTTGGTCTTGCTAACAGGATGAATAATAAGCCTAATGAGTTATCAGGTGGACAGCAACAGAGAGTTTCAATAGCTAGGGCTTTTGTAGGTACTCCAAAGATAATTTTTGCTGATGAACCTACAGGAAATCTTGATACTAAGACGAGTTTTGAAGTAATGCAACTTATAAAAGATATTACACGTGAAAATGATCAGACTTTTATAATGGTAACTCACGATGATGAGATGACAGAATTTGCAGACAGGACTCTATTTATGAGAGATGGAAAGATACAAACAATACATAAGAATTTAACAATTGATGAGGTTTTAGAAGATGACTTACTACCAACAAATTAATGGTCAAAAAGAGAATGACCAAGCTTCAAACGAACAAGTTCAAGATAATGATCAACAAGCAGTGCAAATGAAAAATCAACCTAAGCTTATACTTTCAAATTACAGTCTTAGTCCCCAAACTGTAGAGGCAGGTGGTGATTTTAACTTATCATTTAGTCTTTATAATACCAATGCAAAAAATACCATATATAATTTAAAAGTTACTATAGATCAGCAATTAGCATCTCAACCTCAATCCAGTGGAGAAAATAATGCTATGGTAAGTGATGGGTCAGTATTTACTCCAAATAACACATCCAATTCATTTTATGTAGCAGCTCTATATCCATGGAATACTGCAGATAGAAATATTTCTATGAGTGTTAATCCAAATGCTGTTGCAGGCAACTATGTTATAGGACTTACCTTAGAATATGAAGATTATATGGGCAACCAATACCAAACAAAGGAATCCATAGGAATACCTGTTGTTCAAAGGGCCAATGTAACGTTAGGAGAAGTTAAACACGATGATCTTATAGTAGGAAGTCCAAATCAAGTTTCTGTAAATATCTATAATACAGGAAAAGATAATCTAAATACCTTTATGTGCGATGTCGTTGGTATGGGATTTAGCATAGATAATGACAGAAAATTTATAGGTAATTTTAACTCAGGAACTACAGAGAATTTCACTTTCAACGTGACACCAGAAGAGGAAGGACCAGTTAAAGGAAGAATTCTCTTAACCTATGAGGATTCCGCAGGCAATGTTCATAATCAAACTCAAGAATTTAAAGCAGAAGCAACATCTATGGATGCTGGAGGAGAAGAAGGCACTACTGTTGACCCAGAAACAGGAGAAATGATTCCAGTAGATGGAGGCGCAGATAATAATATGCCAGCAGAAAACAATGGAGGAGTGCTAAAATCACCATTTTTCTGGATTGGTCTTCTTGTAATCATTGTTTTAATAGGTCTACTAATAAAAAAACGAAAAAAAAATAAAAAAGATGAGGAGTTAATCATAGACGATGAGGATATCTGATAGATTTATAATGGCACTTAGGAATCTTTGGCGTCGTAAATCTAGGACTATCCTTACTATCTTATCAGTGGTAATAGGATCTACATCTATAATTTTAATGTTAGCCTTTGCTCAAGGAATCTCTAATAGTCAAAAAGAGATGATAGGATCTTTCCAAGGGCTTACTACTATTAATGTTATGGATGGATCTGGTAAAGACAATCTTAATATTGATGATAGGATTATAAATGAATTAAAAAGAGTAGACCACGTCAAAGCTGTTGTGCCAAGTAAGAATATATATGTAGATTTTAAGATAGCTGATACTGAAGATTATGGTATGGAAGGTTCTATAAATGTAATTCCAGATGATATTCTATCTCTAATAAGTCAAGACGATTTAGAATGGGGTAGCGTTCCAAGTCCAAGTGATGATGACAAGGTCTTATTAAGTTCAAATGTATCTGCTAATAAAATTACACCTATGAGTGAAGGAATGTCTATGGAGCCTGTAGACGATTTTGACTACCAAGCACATAAATATTTTTTACGATTAGGTTGGCAAGATGAAAGTGAAGATGATGGTGTCAACTTTGGTAATGAAGAAAACATTCAAAATCCAGAAAATACAGTTTCTAAAGAGGATAAGAATAAGCCAAAATCAATAGATGTGCCTATAGAATTAGCAGGTAAGCTAAGTAATTCCTCATTTCTAGATGGATGGGGCTCTTATATATCTGAAAGTACCTATAAAAAGTTAAAAGAAGAAGATAAAAAATTAGCATCACCAAGTTTAAATCAAAATTTTGATGAAAAAGGCAACCCGATAGAAGAACCCAATGATAAGATAAAATTTGATAACTTGCAAGTAATAGTAGATGACACAAAAAATGTAGCATTAACAGAAAAAGCTATAAGAGAGTTAGGCTATCAGACAAATTCTATGGCTGAAGCTAGCAAAGAAGTAGAAAATTCCACTCGCAATATTATGCTAATACTTGGAGGTATTGGTTCAATCGCCTTTATAGTATCCGCAATTGGAATAATTAATACAATGCTTATGAGTATTTATGAGAGACAAAAGGAAATTGGGGTAATGAAAGTAATAGGAGCAAGTGTATCTGATATCCAGACCATGTTCTTAATAGAATCTGGTTTTATAGGTTTTTTCGGAGGAATATTAGGACTATTGATATCTTTATTAGCTGGAAAGATTATTAATGGCGCATTTGCTGGCATGAATGATATGGGTATAGATACAAGTAAGATAATTATAATTCCTGTATGGCTAGCCTTAGTAGGTGTAGGTTTTTCAGCTTTAGTAGGAGTATTGGCAGGATACCTCCCAGCAAGACGAGCTACAAAACTATCAGCTATAGATGCACTTAGATCAAATTAAGGAGAAAAATATGAAAAAGAAGAACTTAGCAGTGTTACTACTAACATTTGGCTTGGTAGGATGCGGCAATAACAATTCCCCAACCCCACCACCAGCTAAAGATGATACAGAAAAAACAGAGTCAGTAGAAACTAATGATACCCAAGTAATAGATGTAAAAAAAGCAGAAGATAACCAAGAAAATAGGGAAGAGACTGCTCAAAATAAAGAAAAAGAAGATTCTACTGATCAAAATGAGGAAGATAAGAAAAAAGAAGAAAACAAAGTAGAAGAAGAAAAAGATGAGGAAAATACGAATAAAGAAGTAAGTGAAGATGATTTGTTTTTTAATCAATTCGGTCCATTTACAAGCGTAAATGAAAATGGAGAACTAGTCGATGAAAATGGAAAAGCTTTAACAGGCACAGATTCAAATCATTATGATTATGTAAAATATACAAATAATGTTTTTGTAAAATCTAAAAATGATATTTATGATTCAGTATCAATTGTCAGAATGAATGATAAAAGTATAGAAACCTTATTTGAGTTCCCTGCAGTTGATGATTTCCGTCCATTGGGTATGATTGGTGATAAAATTTATGGTTATCATGAACAAAACTCAAAGGCAGAAATCAATGGTACACCAACATTAGATACAGAAGAATCTGCCATTGGCTATGTAGATTTAGCTACAGGTGAAGTTCATGATTTTGATGCAACATCAGATGGTATAACAGGGGGTGCTGTAGTAATTGATGGTGAATTACAATTTACCAAGCCTGGTGATAATAGTGATCAAAATGCCTACAATTTTGACTTATATAAACTAGACTTATCAAAAGGAACTGACCAAGAAGCGGAATTATTGGAAAAAAACTTTGATCTCCAATACTTGTTTGGTCAAAAAAGATTTAAAAACGGAAATCCAGTTTGGAAAATATATAGAGCAGATAATGACAATATTTATGTCAATGATCAAAAATTCCCATTTTTATGGGCAGAACAAGGCTCTCAGGAAATCATAGGAAATAATATTTTCTACTATGAGAGTAAAGAAGTCAAAGATAAATTATCTCGTCCAGTCAAGATTATAAATATGACAAGTGGAAAAACTGTTCTTGACACTCAGGTTAGAGGTATGAAAATTTCAGGAAATAAACTTTATTATCTAAATACTGACAACAAATTAGAGTCAATCGACATCGAACTTTAATAACCTAAAAATTAGAACCGCTTAAAAGTGGTTCTTTTTTTGATTTTCATAGTATAATATATTTATGAAAAAGTTTAAGATATTATTGGGATTTTTTATATTTTTCCTTGTAGCTTGTTCTAGTGATACTCCAAATGCGACTTTAACAGGAGATCCTATAGATACTAATAAGGTTCAAATATACTACGATCCCATAGATAAAAAATTAGTGAAATTTAATCCTAATGGCAATACTAGTGATATCATAAACCCAGAGTTAAATCAATTTGCTTATGATATAAATAATGCAAACAATGTCTTTGTAACGGGAGATAGTAAAAATCATAAGTATAAGCTTATAAAAATCAATGGAGAAGATATAAAGACTCTACATGAGTTTGGAAGTGGAGAAGAAATTTTCCCTATAGGCTATAATGGTGGGGATATATATTTTATACATAGCTTTTATAATCAAAACGGCGAAGAAAAAGAAAAAAGAACTATAGGCTTAATTAATCTAGAAACACTTGAGGTAACTGATATAGATAGTGTCAAAGGACTTTTAACAGATGGAATAGTAAGCCCAAATAATATATATTATACGGTTTATAATAACGAAAATAACTACTATGAACTTCACAGAAAATCCATAGAAGAAGGTAAGAAAAGCGAAGATCCAGAGTTAATAAGCGTAGGTTATGAAACCCCCGAGCTATATTTATCAAAAGACTTATACAATGAAAAAGAAATAATGAATTTATATGCGTCAGATAAAAATAGAATTTATTCTAAAGAAGAATTTTGGAATAAATTTGGAGCAAATTATTTCAAACCGACAACTGTTATAGGTATAGATAAAAAAGATGACAATAGGATGAAAATAACTTTCATAGATAAAAGAACAAAAGAAATAGAAAATGAAGTGATGGATGTAATAGGAATAAGATTCGAAAATGATAGTATAGTAGTAGCAACTAGTTCGGGAGCTAGTAAGTATTAAAATAAAAAAGAACTTTTGTAAACTTATATGATTTTACAAAAGTTCTTTTTTATTGTAGGCTTAAAAAATATTTTTTATTCTTCAAATAAACTCAAATACTCTCCATATCCTTCTTCATCAAGCTTATTTTTAGGGATAAATCTTAAAGAAGCTCCATTTATACAATATCTAAGTCCACCCAAATCACTAGGGCCATCATTAAATACATGACCCAGATGAGAATTAGCATACTTGCTTCTAACTTCAGTTCTCACCATACCATGTGATACGTCTTCATTTTCACTAATTTCTATTCCGTCAATAGCTTTGGTAAATGATGGCCAACCACACCCTGCATCATATTTATCAATTGAGGAAAATAAAGGCTCTCCAGAGACCTTATCCACATATATTCCTTCTTCATAAAAATCATCTAATTCTGAAGAGAAAGGCCTTTCAGTAGCTGCATGTTGGGTAACTTCATATTCTAAGTTTGTGAGTTTTTCTCTTAGTTCTTTATCACTTGGTTTCTTATACATAGCATTCTCCTTCTATATTACTTATATTATATCCATAATAATAATTATATAAAATTATTTGATTTTTTTATCAATGGTAGTACACTATAAATGTAATTAGCAATTAGCATACTTGAGTGCTAAAACAATACTTAAGGAGATAAATAAATGGAATTAAAACCTATCGGAGATAGAGTAGTAATCAAAAAAGCTGAAGCTGAAAAAACAACACAATCAGGAATAGTTCTTCCAGAATCTGCACAAGAAAAACCAGTATATGCAGAAGTTGTAGCTATAAGTGAAGATATTTTAAATGATGAAAAGAAAAAAGATTCTCTTTCTGTAGGAGATAAGGTAATTTATTCTCAATATGCAGGAACAGAAGTTAAGCTTGATGATACAGATTATATAGTTGTTAAATATGTAGATATATTAGCAGTTGTAAAATAATAATATTATTAGAAAGGATAAACTATAATGGCTAAAGAAATTAATTATGGTAAAGAAGCACGTGATGGTTTAGAACGTGGCATTGATAAATTAGCAAATGCTGTAAAAGTTACTCTTGGACCAAAAGGACGTAATGTAGTTCTTGATAAATCCTATGGCGCACCAACAATTACAAATGATGGAGTAACAATTGCTCAAGAAATCGAGCTTGAAGATAGATTTGAAAATATGGGAGCTCAACTTGTAAAAGAAGTTGCTACCAAGACAAATGATGTAGCAGGTGATGGTACAACAACAGCTACAGTGTTAGCTCAAGCAATCATCAAAGAAGGACTTAAAAATTTAGCAGCTGGAGCAAATCCAATTGTTTTAAATAAAGGACTAAAAAAAGCAACTGATACTACAGTTGACTACATCAAGGAAAATTCTAAAGATATAGTAGATAAACAAGCCATAGAAAACGTAGGCACAATATCATCTGCAGATCCAGAAATTGGTAAATTTATTGCTGATGCTATGGAAAAAGTAGGCAATGATGGAGTTATCACAGTTGAAGAATCTAGAACAACTGATACTTACCTAGATGTAGTAGAAGGTATGCAATTTGATAAAGGATACCTATCACCATATATGGCAACAGATGATGAAAAAATGGTTGCAGAATTAGATGATCCATATATCTTATTAACAGATAAGAAAATTTCAAATATCCAAGATCTATTACCGCTATTAGAACAAATAGTTCAAGAATCTCGTCCTTTATTAATCATAGCTGATGATGTAGAAGGAGAGGCACTAACAACACTTATCCTAAATAAGTTAAGAGGAACATTTAATGTTGTAGCAGTAAAGGCACCAGGTTATGGTGATAGACGTAAGGCAATGCTTGAAGATATAGCAATCCTTACAGGAGCAACAGTAGTATCAGAAGACCTAAATATGGATCTTAAAGATACAGAAATCTCTATGCTAGGATCAGCTAAAAAAGCTAAAGTTGATAAAGACAATACAACATTAGTAGAAGGAAAAGGTGATAAGAATGCTCTAGAAGAAAGAGTAAGCCTAATCCGTCAACAAATTGAATCAGAAGAAAGCTCATATGAAATAGAAAAACTTCAAGAAAGAGTAGCAAAACTTGCAGGTGGAGTTGCAGTAATCAACGTAGGTGCAGCAACAGAAACAGAAATGCAAGAGAAGAAATACAGAATTGAAGATGCTCTATCAGCTACAAGAGCAGCTGTAGAAGAAGGTATAGTTGCAGGTGGTGGAGTAGTTCTTATAGGAGCTATCGAAAAAGTAACAGATCTAAAAGATAGTCTTGAAGGGGACGAAAAAACAGGTGCAACAATCATAGAGAAGGCCCTAGAAGCACCATTACGTCAAATAGTAGAAAATGCAGGAATGGACGGATCAGTAATAGTTCAAAACGTAAAAGAATCTGGCAAAGACGAAGGTTACGATGCTTATAATGATCAATATGTAAATATGTTTGACGCAGGTATAGTAGAACCAACAAAAGTAACAAGAAGCGCTCTACAAAATGCAGTCAGTGTATCAGGAATGATACTTACAACAGAAGCAGCAGTAGCAGACATTCCAGAAGAAGAACCAGAAATGCCAGCAGGCATGCCTGGAATGTATTAAGCAGACTAGTCCAGCTAAGGGAAAATCCTAGATAGAATGATCTTCTAAAGCAAGGATCAATTTCTGCTTATTTTAAGGGGTTTTAAAGTTAAAAAATATAAATAATCAATCGAAAACTGGACATAAAAGTCCAGTTTTTCTATGCTTATAATTTCTTAGTATCTATTTATATCGAACGGACGAATAGAGTTTAGAAATCCTTAATCTTATTCAAACATTAACACCTATCCATTTTAACCGAGCATAGTTAGCGGAGAAATCTATATAGTATCTTTCTATTTTTTTAAATTTGTAAATTTTAAAAAATAATTATTACTACTTCACTTGGAAATATTAGACAAGTCATCATCTTGATTGTTATAATATAATCATGGAAAGCTTAAAGAATACTGAATACTATTCAGACCAAACTTTGAAAAATTGGATAGAAAATGAGTCTATGAACGAGGCTCTTGCAAATAAAGCGGATTCAATACGTCGAAACATATATGGAGATGATGTTTATATAAGAGGACTAATAGAGTTCTCTAATTTCTGCAAAAATGATTGCTTTTATTGTGGAATAAGAAAGTCTAATAAAAATGTAGAAAGGTATAGGCTATTACCACAAGAAATCATAGATTGTGCAGATATTGGTTATAAATTAGGATTTAGAACCTATGTTATGCAAAGTGGTGAGGATACATATTATACTGATGATATGATTGTAGAAATAGTTGAGAAGGTAAAGGAAAATCATTCTGATACTGCAATAACTCTTTCCTTAGGTGAGAAATCTTATGATTCATATAAAAGATTTTATGATGCCGGTGCTGATAGATACTTACTTCGTGAAGAAACATCGGATAGAGAACATTATAGCAAACTTCATCCCTCTTTTATGAGCTTTGATCATAGGAGAGAGGCTTTATGGCAATTAAAGGAAATAGGTTATCAAGTAGGTGGAGGATTTATGGTAGATAGTCCTTACCAAACTACAGAAAACCTTATAGCAGATCTTAGGTTTCTACAAGAGCTAGAGCCGGATATGATAGGAATTGGTCCTTACCTAAGAAGTGTGGATACGCCATTTAAAGATTTTAACGATGGATCATTTACAAAAACCTTGAGATTAGTATCGGTACTTAGAATTCTATTTCCTTATGCTTTAATCCCAGCAACAACAGCTCTAGGTACAATTAATCCCTTAGGCCGTGAAATGGGACTTAAAGCAGGAGCAAATGTTCTAATGCCAAATTTATCTCCAAGCATGTATAGGAAACAATATCAACTATATGACAATAAGATCTGTACAGGAGATGAAGCAGCAGAATGTAAAGCTTGTCTAAGTCTTAGAGTGGATAAATCTGGATATAAGATTGTTACGGATAAGGGAGATGTTATAACAAGACAAAAAAATTTGGTATTTTAGTTTGTAATGAATACAATTTATTGAATTTACATCTAAGAAAATAGGTCAAGAAATCTTTTGTTTAAGTAATTACTGAAAAAAATAGACTTCCAAGTTAAACTTGGTAGTCTATTTTGTCTAATATCCCCTTTAAATACGCTATAGTTATTCCATAATTTGTCATTGGGATAGCTTTTTCTTTGCATTTTTTTACCCTGGAAATGACACTTGCTCTATTAAACATACATGAGCCGCATTCTATTATTAGATCATATTTTTCTATATCTGGGAAATCTTCTCCTCTAGCAAAGTCTATATTTACATCTGGATATTTTGATTTTAACATTTTGGGGATCTTTACAGTTCCTATGTCTTCTTCTATAGGTGGATGAGTACAGACTTCTGCTATTAGGATATTGTCAATCTCATGATCTAGAACTTTTACAGATTCCATAAAGTAGCTTACATCACCCTTAAATCCACTCATTAATACTGAAAAGCTAGTTAGTCTACTTTCTTCTGGCTTTAATTTATAAACATCTAAAAAAACTTTGGAATCGGTTATTATCAAATCTGGTGGATTTTTTAAACTTTTTATACAATTTTCAAAGTTTTCTAAGCTTGTTGAAATGCAAGTTGTATTTTTATCTATAAGTTCCCTTATAGTCATAACTTGTGGCTTTATAAGTCTATCTTTAGGGGCTGCCTTATCCTGTGGCATAACGAGCACTACAGTATCGCCTTTATCTACTAAGTTTCCTGTTATGGATGGTTTTTTATTATCTTCTTTTTCTTGATAAATATCTCTGATTATATCAAATAATTTATATTTATCATTACTTGTCCTATCTATTGGGATAGGTTTAAGATCCTTAAATTTTTCTAAGATTTTAACTCCCTCATCTAAGTCTTGTTTAGGAGCCACATATATAATTGGTTTATTTTCTTTTTTTAAACTTTCTATAAAGCTTAGATCATCATCAGTACTTAGAAGATATAAAAATATATCGGCTTTATCTATAACTTTTATAGACTTTTCTACACGCTCATTTGAAAGATTTGTTTTGTCATTTATACCAGCTGTATCTATAAAAAGAACAGGTCCTAGGCCATGGATTTCCATGGCTTTTTTTATAGGATCTGTTGTTGTACCATGAGTTTTCGATACTATGGCGGTATCTTCTCCCGTTAGGTAATTTAAAAGAGTGGATTTACCAGAGTTTGTGTTACCGAATATGGCTATATGAACTCTTTCTCCTTGTGATGCTCTCATATATACAGATCTCTTTGGCCGTTTTTTACAGCAATAAGGTTTTTCCTTGTTTCTTCTTGAACATCTTTGCTTGGGATATTATTTATTTCTTTATCTATAAGATTTTCTATATCAGATTTTGTTTTTGGACTAGCATAATCTATTGCATATTCTTCCAAAGTTGTTAAAGCATTAGGATGACAAATATTACCAATGCCTTGTTTTTTAACCATACCCATAAATACTTCACCTGTTCGACCCTTTCTGTAGCAAGCGGTACAGAATGAAGGTATATGATTTTTCTCTATTAGCCAATCAACTACTTCATCTAATGTTCTATTATCTGATAATTCAAATTGATCACTACCCTTTGTTACATTTTCTGTATAGCCACCAACAGCAGTTTTTGAACCTCCGGATATTTGACTGATACCTAGTTCAAGTAGTTTTCCTCTAACCTTTTCACTTTCACGAGTTGAGACTATCATTCCTGTATAAGGAGCTGCAATTCGTATGCAAGCAACTAATTTCTCAAACATATCATCAGATAGGGAATTGTCAAACTCATCAGGATCTATATCATCAGCAGGTTGTATACGTGGAACGGATATTGTATGTGGTCCAACATTATACTTAGCCTCTAGGTGCTCTGCGTGCATCAATTGACCTATAAATTCGTATTCGTAAGAGTCTAGACCATATAGTACTCCTAATCCTAGATCGTCTATGCCACCTTCCATAGCTCTATCATGAGCTGTTGTGTGGTAGTTATAGTCTGATTTTGGTCCGTAAGCATGCAAGTTTTCATATTTTTCTTTATTGTATGTTTCCTGGAAGAGTATGTATGTTCCTATTTCTGCATCGTGAAGCTTTTTATAGTTTTCTATTGTAGTTGCAGCAATATTTACATTTACTCTTCTTATAGAACCATTTTTGTGATGAATATTATAGATTGTATCAATAGATTCCAGAATGTATTCTATTGGGTTGTTGATAGGATCTTCACCAGTTTCTAGGGCAAGTCTCTTATGTCCCATATCTTGAAGAGCTATTACTTGTTCACGTATTTCATCTTGTGTAAGCTTTTTGCGAGGTATGTGCTTGTTTTGTCCGTGGTAAGGGCAATATGTACACCCGTTTACACAGTAATTTGAGAGATATAGGGGAGCAAATAGTACTATACGATTAGCATAGAATTTAAGCTTAAGCTCTTTTGCGGTTTTTAAAATTTCTTTGTTCAAATCATCTTCCGCACATGATAGTAGTACAAAAGCTTCTTTGTGTGATAGGCCTTTTGCCTTTTTTGCCTTTTCTAATATATCTATAATCAATGCTCTATTGTGAGCGTTAGCTCTACCATAGTCAATTGTTTCTAAAATTTCTTCATTATTAATAAACTCAGCTGGATCTGAGCTTTTTGGATCATATTTTACCATAAAATCTCCTTTCTTGTATTTAATTATAATACTTATTTAATAGGAGAATCAAATATAAATTATCATTGTGTTTAAATAAGGCTAGTAAAACTTCGAAAAATCAAATACTTATGCTTATGGAAATAGATTTTAGAAATCTTAATTTTTATTATAAAATTATCTAAATGTGAGCAGTAGGTAATTGTATATTCCCTACTTTTAAGATATAATATAGCTGAATAAGTCTATTTAAAATTATTTTAAATACATAAAACAGAAAAAATTAAGAGGAGTTAACTATGTTAGGCAAGAAAAAACCAAGAATACTAGCAGGATTTCTGAGCATTTTTATGCTTTTACAAGTTCTACTAATGCCTATATCAATGGCTGCTAGTACAGAAGATATCACAAATAATGGGAATTTAACAATAAAAATTCCTAGACAAGGTGAGGATAATAAAACTAATAAGCAAAGAGAACTAGCATATTTTAAGTTATCTGATAAAGAATTCAAAAAAGAGGAACTTTTAGAAATAGCAAAAAAATATGATTCTTTATCTATGGATGAAATTACAAAAGAACTAGGAGAAGGAACTCTCGTTAAATCTAACTTAAATCAAGATTCAAGTGGTTCATCTTATGATATTATAAATCTAACCGGTCTAGAACCTGGTGCTTATCTTTTCAAAGAAACTGAAGAATCTACTAAAAATCATCAATATAGTATAAACACTTTCGCTCAAATGACTTATGAGGGAGATATTGATGTCAATGAAATTATTCCAAAACTAACAGAAAGAAAACCACAATCACTAAGACTTCATAAAATAGGATATGATAAAGAAAATGATCAAAAGACAATTGATCTAGAGGGTGTAAAGTTTAATCTTCTCAATAAAGACGGCAAAGTTTTAAATTTTACCAAAACAAAAGAAGGCATTTATAACTTTACTGAGAATGAACAGGGAGCAATCCAAGAATTAGTAACTGATGCTAATGGTAGAATAGAAGTCAATAACCTTGAAAGCGGTGATTATACCTTTAGAGAAATTGAAACATTAGAAGGTTTTGAAATAAGAGAAGCTGATACTAACATAAATTATGATAGATTTCAAGAAAATGAAGTAACAGTTGCTAACTATAGACCTAAAGAAGTTAAACTTCACCTTCATAAGACAGATGGCCAAACAGGTGACAATCTAGAAGGAGTTGGATTTAGACTTTATGTAAAATCTGGGGATACATACACTCCAGTTGGTATAAATGAAGATGGAAGTTACGTTTCAGATAAAAATATTGATCATGTATTTAAAACAAATAAAGATGGTAACATCATATTAGATAAATTGCCAGAATTAGCTCCTGCAAATAGCTATGTGTTTAGAGAAGTAGAGCCACTAGATGGTTATGTAAGCTCAGATGATGTTCTTTATAAGGCAGAAAAAGATAAAGTTTTAGAAGTTAAAAACTACAAAGAAAAAAATGAACTCAAGCTTAAAAAGATCGATTCTAAAACAAAGGATCCTTTAGATAGAGTAGGTTTTGAGTTATATAGAAAAAAAGTTATTGATAATGATGCTGATAAAACAGTAACTACCGAAGATCAAAGAGTAGGATTAATTGGTGATGCCGGTAAGTATGAATTTAATGAATCAGCAGCAGAGTCAGAACAAGTTTTCCAATTATATACAGATGGTAATGGTGAAATAGTAGTAGAGGGACTACCAGAAGGTGAGTATTACTTTAAGGAGAACGAACCTCTAGAAGATTACAATATAAGAGATAATCAGGGTAAGGAATCTGAGAGACTTAGCAGAGCCAAACCTACATTTACTATGGAAAATCTTCCAAAGAATCCTAAACTAGTTCCACCAGATTCAAAAAATAAGAAAAAAGGCTCACAGAACTTCGTAAAGGTGGATAATAGCAAGACACCTAAGAGACTTGAAGGGGCACTTTTTGCTGTTTATTCTGTAGATAAAAAAGGAGAGGCAACTCCTTATGAAGTTGATGGCAAGAGGCTTACTATTAAGTCTGGTTCAAATGGCGAGTTTAAAGTAAAAGATTTGCCTTATGGGGATTACTATCTAAGAGAAACAGCAGCTCCAGAAGGATATGTGTTAGATGTAAATCCAGTAAAATTTACTATTTCAGAAAAGTCAGAAACAGCTGAAGCAAAGTTTATAGTAAATAAGCGTAATCCAAATGCAACACCTCCAGGATCAAACATCCCACCAAAAACACCATCATCAACACCACCAACTACAAGAAGTTCTGTACCGCCATCAGCAACACCTCCATCAACAAGATATTATGTACCAAAAAATAAACCAGGTATTCCAAGAGGACCACTTGTAAAAACAGGTGATATTAGAATAATAATACTTGTAGTATTAGGACTAATAATGATAATAGGCGGAAGTCATCTAGTAAGAAAATCAGAAAAGACTCAAAGAAGTTTAGCCTAAGTCTTATTACAAGAATTAAGCTAAGAACAATTACAAATTAACATAAAAAGGGTCTCTATTGTGAGACCCTTTTTAAAATGATAGCTAATAGAGAGGGTATATGGCTTTTAAAAAGAAAAAACAAAATACAAAAGAAAATCTGAATAAGTCAGATTCTAAAAAAAAGGTCAAAAAGAAAAAAAAGCCTCAATCAAAAGCATCAAAGTGGATTTGGAGATTTATATTTCTAATTGGTTTGGCTGTTATGCTGTACCCAGCAATTAACCGTATATATTATCGTGTTGATTCTGGTAATCAATTAGATACTTTTAAATCAGGTACAGATCAACTTTCAACAGAAGAAATTAAAAGGCGTATTGACCTAGCCCATGCCTACAATGAGTCACTAACAGGTGATATAGCAGATGATCCTTACACCAGAAAAAAACAAGAAGAGGGACGTAAGGAATACGCTCGTATGTTAGAAGTTGCTGAGATGATAGGACATGTTGAAATACCGAGGATTAACCAAGACCTACCTATCTATGCAGGTACTAGCGAAGATATTTTACAAAAGGGTGTAGGCCATTTGGAGGGCACATCTCTTCCGGTAGGAGGTAATAGTACACATTCAGTTCTTACTGCTCACTCAGGTCTCCCTGAGGCTACGCTTTTTACCAATCTTAGAGAATTAGAAATTGGAGATAAGTTTTACGTACACAATATCGAAGGAGTCATGGCCTACCAAGTTGATCAAATAAAAGTAGTAGAACCATCGAACTTCAATGATTTATTAGTATCTCCAGGTCATGATTATGTTACACTTTTAACTTGTACACCGTTAATGATTAACACACATAGACTTTTAGTAAGGGGGCACAGAGTACCATACGTACCTGCTGTGGATGAAGAATTGATTAGAACAAATAAAGCAAATTGGATATTTAGAATACTATTTTTTGTAGCTCTTTTCTTAATCTTGGTACTTATAATTAGACTTATCAAGCTTAGAAGAGAAAACAAAGATTACTATGCTAGACTTGAAGAAATACGTAAAGAACAAGAAAATCTAAAAAATATGTTTATGAACGGCAGAGCTAATACTAACAGATCAAATTCAACTGGCACAGACATGTTTGAGCAAATGAGAAATACCTCAGATAAAGATTCAAGCGGAGATATGAATGAATAGAAAAGATAGAATTAAGAAAAACTTACCATTTTTTTTAATCTTTATCACAGGACTTATAATTTTTGCTTATCCATTAATAAGTCAAAAGTATTATGAGATAGAGTCTGAGGGAGAGGTTGTCGAGTTTAAGAAAGAAAGTGATAGTACAAATAAGGAAGAAATTGCTAAACGTATGGATCTTGCTCGCGCTTATAACCGTACATTAGACCCAGCTAGGCTTGCTGATCCCTTCACGCAAAAAGAAAAGGAAGGACGAGCTGAATATGCTAGAATGCTTGAAATAAATGAAATGTTAGGTCACGTTGAGATACCTAAGATTGGTCAAGATTTACCAATATATGCTGGAACTAGTGATGAAGTTTTAGAAAAAGGATGTGGCCACCTTGAAGGTACATCCTTACCAATTGGAGGTAATAATACTCATACAGTTATTACGGGGCATAGAGGACTTCCTAGTGCTAAACTTTTTAGAAATCTTGATCAACTTGTAGAAGGTGATGTATTTTATATACACAATATTGAGGATACACTTGCATATCAAGTGGATAAGATACAAGTTGTAGATCCATCTGATTTTCAGCCGGTATTAGTAGAAGAAGGTCATGATTATGCAACTCTTTTAACTTGTACACCTTATATGATTAATTCTCATAGGCTTCTAGTAAGAGGCCATAGAATCCCTTATCAAGAAGCTATAGACGATGGAGTAGCCAATACAAAGAGTCAGAAATACGACTTTTTCCAATTATTTTTGATAATGTTACCATTGGTGGCTCTGCTTATAATATTTGTTATTAAAGAACATAGAAGAAGAAGCTCTCTTAGAAATGAGGTAAATACCATTGAAGAATCGATTAAAACTTACAAAAAGTAGTACTATTGGATACTTACTTATCCTAGTAGGATTGCTTTTTATAACTATTCCACTTACAAGAAGAACAATAAATGATTATTCTGCAAGGCAATCACAAAAAAAATTCGAAAAACTTCAAAATCAAAGAGATAAAGCAGAAGTAGAAGAGGAAAATGCCAATGCAAAAGAATACAATCAAACTGTAAGAGATAGTGATATAACAGTATCAGATCCATTTACAACAGAGGACTATCAAACAAGATATGCAAAATTTACCAAAACAAATGTTCCGTTTGCCTATCTTTCTATTCCAAAACTAGATAAGTACTTGCCTTTGTATCTAGATGCGACCCTAGACCATATATCAAGAGGGGTAGCACAAGTGGATGGGTCATCTATACCAGTTGGCGGAGCTGGAACAAGATCAGTGATAGCAGGTCATAGAGGCTGGTGGACTGATACATACTTCCTATATATAAATCAATTAAAAGAGGGTGACTATGTGTATGTAGAAAGAGCAGAACAAACCATGCGCTATGTAGTTCATGATAAGGAAGTAATTGATCCTTATGATTGGGACAAGTTAGTTCCAAGAGGAGATGCAGATATCATAACTCTTATGACCTGTAGTCCTTTTATGCCACCAAGACCAAATAGACTTTTAGTAAATTGCTATAGAGATGAAGGTGCTATAGCAGAGGAATTTGCTATACCAGGTAAAGAATTGCCACAAAGTGAGAATGAACAAAATAGCTTAGCAAAAACAGATAAGATGGTAAGAATGACTAGAGTTGCTACTTTAGTATTTGCAGTATTAGGAATAATATTATTTATCCTGACCCTTATAAGATTTATAAAAAGATTAAAAGTGAATATAGAGTCAACTAAGTAAGATCGACCACCCATTTCGATAAAATAAAGTGAGCGGAAAGATATAAAGTATATGAAATAACTTTCTTCACTCCGATTTATTCGAAGAGGGTGGATTTTTATTTTTCTTATTATTTTCCTGTTGACTGAGTAAAAATATAGTTGGAATTTACTATATTTGCAAAAGATACATCATATTTTATTAAACTTTTATAAAATGGTAAACAATATAAAGGAGAGGGAAAATATGTAAATATACTTTTTAAATATTGCTTAATCATAGCTTACTGGAAGATTAAGACTATATAAAGAATTTTGCTAATCTTTATTGAATTTGCTATGTTTTTTGATAATAACAAGAATAACTTAATAATTTGGGTAATTATGATATAAGAACGAACAAAAATCTGGTAATTCCTAGTGAAATACTAGTGTAAATGTTTTAACTTTTAAATGGGGATGTCTCAATATTTTGTTAAGTAAAATCAATGTAAAAAGTTGATGATAAGGATTGAAATATGTATAAAATGTGGTAAAATTTAGTTAAAGTTTAATCTAATAATGATTCAAATAATAAAATAAAAATCATAACTTAATTAAGAAAGGGGGACTGCTGCATTTGAGATATAAGTTAATGTCTGCAATTATGGCTCTTTCTATTTTTATATCTTCAACTATTACTCCACTTACAGCTAGCAAAGCTTATGCTAGTGACCAAGTAGATAATATTCCAAGCATCATAGAAGAAGAAAGTAACGAAGAAAACAATGAAGAATTGCCGATAGACTCCACTAACTCAGAACTTGCTAAGCCCGATATAAAGGAGTCAAAAGATAATGGCGAGCAAGAGACAATGTCTGATTCTAAAGAAAAAGAACCTGAAGTGAAAACAGAAGAAGCACAAGAAGTAGAAGAAAAAAAAGATGTTATAAATACAGAAGAACATGAAAAGATAATAAATAAATCTTTAAGTGCAAATTTATATGAAGATGGGTCTTATAAAGCACTTAGCGATGCAGATGTTGATATAAAGATCACAGGCCCTATGCCAGAAAGCTCTTATATTAAGGCATATAAGCTAAAGAATCCAATAAACGATCCTAAAGAGGAAAATGTATTAGCCTTTGGATTTGAAATATTTTATGGTGATGATACAAAGTATGATAAGAAAGACTCGGATGTATATAAAATAGAGATAAAATCAAGCGAATTAAAAGATATTAATTCAATTTTCCTTTATGACAAAAATAAAAAAGGAAAAAAATTTAAAGCAAGAGATGACTTTATAAAACAAGCTAATTTAATAAGACTTGAAAGTAAAGTAAATGAATTTGCTATTACTAAGGAAATTAAAGTAAATGAAGAGAAGCTTGATCCTAAAGAAAAATCAGAGACTAAAAATAAGCAGGTCTCATCTATAGTAAAGGAAGTAGAAAGCTTAGATAAGGGTAATTCTTTAGAGGAAAAAGAAAGTGTTGATAAAACAAAAGAGTTGTTAGAAAACTTTACTAAAAAGGAAACGACATCTAATAAAAAAGAAGATGAAAAATCAGATCTAGTAATAGAAAGCTTGAGAAAAGAATTCATAGCATCTAAAAATGATAAGTACAAAGACAAAGTCTATGCTGAAAAACCTTCTGATACAAATAATGCTAATGTAGAAAATACTAATAAACTTAGTTATCAACAATTATTGGCTGAAATATACACAGATCAATCTTATACAGATAAGACAAATGATAATACAAAAATAAAAGTATCAGGTCAATTGCCAGCAAATACTAAAGTTAAAGCATATCCAGTAGAAATAAAAATAGATGGCAAAGAAGTACTTGCTGCTTATGATATTACAATATTTGATCAAGATGGCAATGAATATAAAACTGATGAAAAAAACAATATCAAAGTTCAAATAAGTAATCCTAAAATTGATAAAGCAGAAAATATAGAGGTTTATCATAAGAAAGATGAAATATCACAAGAAGAAAAAGTAAACCTTGAAGATAAGACTAATGATACAGTAACATTTGATGCAGATAGTTTTTCTATATATGCGGTTACAGAGCCAGAAGCTAAGACTATTACCTTTATATTTTTAAATAGAGATAGTAAAGGTGATAGAAATGTTTGGGATGTTCAAAAAGTTAGAGATGGAGAAAAGCTAATACAACCAGAACTACCAATATTTTCTTATAAAGGTAAATTTGAAGGTTGGCATTATTACGATTATGATAGTCCAAATAAAGAAGAAAAAGATAGATTTGGTGCAAAGTTTGATTTTGATAAGCCTGTAGAAGTTAATGCAAATTCTCCTAAAGTTATTTATCTAAAAGGTTTATATCCTGACGTAGTGTATGTCAATTTTATAGATAGAAAAGCCTATAAAAAATCTGATGGTAGTACTGGATATAAGAATGAAGTGTTAACTATAAATGAAGTTAACTTTGGTGAAAAGATAAAAACAGACAATGTACCAGTTTTACCAGAAGAATCAGGAACAGTATTCTCGCATTGGTCAACAAAACCTGATGGTCCACCATTTGACTTTAGTAAGCAAATAAATAAGGATACAGTAAAAGAACTACGTGGCAATGCAAATTATATTGAGTTAGATTTATACGCTGTCTATAAAAAAGCATATACAGTAACATTTGATTCTCAAGGTGGAACACATGTTAATAAGCAGATAGTATATAGTGGAGATAAAGTACAATTTAGTGATTTAACTAAGCCAGTTAAGCCGGGATATGAATTTAAATATTGGTCTACTACAAAAGGTGGCAGTCAATTTAGTCAAACTACTCCTATCACTAAAGATATAACCTTATATGCAGTGTATACACCACTAAATGTAAAATATACTATTAATCATTGGTTGGAAAATGCTGATGATGATGGATATTCTTTAAATCAATCAGAAACTAAAACAGCCAATGCTGGTACTCTTACTAATAAAGATTCTAGTAATTATAAACTTTCTAGTAGTATTCAAAAAAAAGAAGGAATGGTATATGACCATGCTGATAGTCAAAAAGTTATAAGGGGAGATGGCGGAACTGAAATAAACCTTTATTACAAAAGACAAAGATTTCAATATAAGATATTTACAGGCTTATGGCCAATTATACACTATATAGTAAATGAAGATGTAAAGTGGGGAGCTGATACGACTCCTTATTATAACCGTGCTAAACAAATTCTAGGGGATGGAGTAAGTTTTAAAGAAGATAGCGTCCTAGGACAAATGGTTACTTATCCGGTAAGAATGCCAAAAGAAAATTATACTTTAAGAGCTTGGAATGATGGGAAGAATGAATGGAATGTTAGAATAATTGATTTAGAAACTAATGATCTTATTAGGCTAGACCAACAAACTTCTCATTTAGACTCCGAAAGCCAAGGCTATACTGGAGGGGAGCTAATACCTGGTTACACTTTCCAATATGTAGAAAGCACTGGTAATAAATTTGCAAGGCCAAGAAAAGTTCATCCTAATGGCGGTACATCAGAATTACCAGAAGTATGGGTTTACTATATCAGAAATAGACATACATTAACATTTTCTTCCAATGGTAGTGGAAATGATATAACAAGAAGCAATGTTCCGTATGATGATAACCTAGAAAAATATGTTCCTGATAATTATATAATAGGGCAAACTAAGAATTCTGATGGAAAGATTTTTGCAGGTTGGTATGACAATTCATCTGGCTCTGGAAAGCCAATAGATTTTTCTAAGATGACTATGCCGGATAATGATATAAAAGTATATGCAAAATGGGAAAATCCAACCTATACAGTTACAGCCTATAAGCAAAGGAACAATCCAAATGCTGGTATCATAGAGCAAAAAGTTAAAGAAGGAGATACAGTAGATAAAAGTAAGTTGTCAGCTGATAAACCTCCAATTGCTCAAAAAACACCTGGATCAGAACTTAGATGGTATGCCTATATAAATGGAGCTATAACAGAGTACAACTTCTCTGAACCAGTTACTAGTGATATATACCTATATCCTGTATGGGTTGCCCCAGAAGGGAATGAACTAAGGCCACTATCACAAATATATAAAGTAAGGTATAAGGCTCCTACTGCTGATGGAGGATACGCTGAATACTCTGATCCATTTGAATATGTAAACAATGCCGAAGCAATAGTTCTCCCACCATATATAGATGGTAAATATCAATTCCCAGATGGAAAAACAATTGCTATGCCAAAGGATCAAGTATTCCAAGGTTGGGTAATTGATCCTAACTCAACCTATACAACAGTAAAAGATCAGACTATGCTAAAAAGAGTTTATCAGCCAGGAGATATAGTAAATGTTATTGGAGATATAATGTTTGTCCCATTATTAAATGAATATGACATTACAACTTTGACATTAAAAGAAACTGGACCAGATGGTACTAAATTAGATGATGTTGTGTATTCTACTAGAGAACATGATTTAAATTTACCTCCTGACATACATGATAATCGTGGCGATGAAGATTTGAGAAAAAATGATATAGTAACTCTCCCAGATCCACAAGCTAAAAATGCAGGTTGGCATAAATTTTTAGGATGGTCGACAACTGAAGATGGTAAAAACGGCAAAATCTTTAAGCCTGGAGAAAAAGTTTTATTAACCAACGAGGATCTACCAAATATATTGTATGGAGTATGGGAAAAAGGGCATACTATCACAATAGAAAATCAAGTAGATCAAAGCTTGAATTCCCAAGATGATCTTAAATTTGAGCTTTCCTATATGCTAGGAGATAAAAATTATAAAGAAGAATATACAATTCCATCTAATGGCAATAAAGACATAGAAGTGCCTTTAGAAGCAAGTAATATTCAAATAAAATCTCAATCAAAAAATAGGGTTATATTTAATTATAAAGAACAAACAATAGAAGGAAATACTCTAACAATAGGCTCAATTGATTCAGATATTAAAGTTGTGGTAAAAACAGAACCACTTCCTGTTCCAACAGGCATAATCGATGACATAGCCCCTATGGCACTAATGCTAGCCCTAGCTAGCATGGCTTTTGCATATAGATTATATAAAAAAATTAAATTAGCAGGGGGGATTGATGGATGAATTAGAAAATATTGAAAAATTTTTAAAAGATTTGAAGTTTAAAAAGCAAACTTTTGGAGGGGTATCTGAAAGCGATGCATTGGTGAAAATCCAGCAGCTTTCAGACCTTTACTTACAAGCTTTTAATAATCAAAAAATTAAGTATGAATCAATACTTGATGAAAAAGACAAAGAACTAAGACGATTAAGAGAGAATAGCAATGAGTAAAAAAATCAAATTTACTCAAGCGGATAGTAAAACCTCGCAAGCTAATTTAGATTTTACTGAAATAAATAAAATTATCAGACAAAAGCGAGTTAATGTCTCAAATAAAAATGCAATTAGAAGTTTTTTTAAGAAATTATTATTAATCATCTTAGTATTGTGGTTGTTGTTCACTTTCATATTTGGATTTTTTGTAGTCTATAATGACGATATGTTTCCAAAAATGGTACCAAGTGACTTGTTGATGTACTACAGGCTCGACCATAATTATTATGTCGGCGATGTAGTAGTGGTAGGTAAAAATGATGCGGACTATGCGCTACGAATAGTAGCAAGTGGTGGAGATGTAGTAGATATCTCCGAAGAAGGACAGCTGATAATAAACGGATCATATCAAGCAGAAGATCAGATATTTTATCCAACAGGCCAGTATGAAGAAACTAGTACAGACATAAAGTTTCCTATAAAACTTAAAGAAGATGAAATATTTGCCCTAGGAGATATGAGAAGAGGAGCTAAAGATAGCAGATATTTTGGTTCAGTAACTAGAAAAGAAATAAAGGGAAAAGTATTTGCCCTTTATAGAAGAAGTAATTTTTAATAATATAAAATAGGAGAAAAGTAAATGAATTTAAATAACATTTTTAAAAAAGTAACAGGCGTTGCACTAGCAGCAACATTAACATTAGGTGGATTTGTTGGTAATGCATTTGCAGCACAAACAGGTCCAATAAATACAGAGGGTAGTTCTAATGCGCTAACAGAAGCACCATCTATTGAAAAAGAAGTAAAAGGTGACTATTTTGGTGGTGGTACATTTGAATATGAAATAAAAGCAGCAGATGCACCAGCTTATTCTGGCTACCAATCTCGTAAAAGTGCAGATCCACTAATTGGTATTGGTGATGGAAATATAGAGTTAGAAGCTGGAGAAACAACTGGTAGTGAACAACTTACAGTAAATCAAGAAGCGGTAGATAAAGCACAACCTGGTGTTTATAGATATAAAGTTAGTGAAAAAGCTTCTGGTATTTCAGGTATGAAAGATGATGATAAAGTATATGATGTAGATGTATTTGTTACAAGTGATAACGGTACAGGAAGAAAAATTGCTTACTATATTGTTTCTTTAAAAGGAGAAAAAGCACCACTTAAATTTACTAACGAATTATCTCAAAAAGCATTAAAAGTAACAAAAAAAATAGATGGTAACCAAGCTGATCTATCTGATACATTTGAATTTACAATTGCTTTAGCTCAAGCTGAAGGAAAGAAAAATACATCCGTAAGATTAAATGGAAATACTCCAATTAAGTCAGGCGAAAATGCAGTATCAGCAGGTCAAATTGGAAATGATGGATCATTTGAAATTACTGGATTAGCTAGTGGAGATAAAATTACAATTACTGAAAAAGATACTCAAGACAAACAAGGTTATAAAGCTAATGTAACTTATAATGATGGAAAATTAGAAAATGCAGATGTTAAAAAAGAAGGTACTAGTGTTACATTTACAGTTGCAGATAACGGGGATATTACTTGGACAAATACAAGAAAAGGTGACATCCCAACTGGTCTTATTGAAAACATTGCACCATTTGTACTAGCAATTGCAGCAGCAGGAGTAATATTCTTTATCTACTTTAAAAACAACAAAAAAGAAGAAGAATTAGCATAATATAACTCTATCACCCCTTTGGGGTGAATTTACATATATAATTTGAAAGGAGATCAGTATTTGCAAGTATTGGCTAATATATCGCGTATTGGCGAGAAAATTTTAGATCGAATAGTAGCATTGCTACTCATACTAGTTATACTTTTTGCAGGATACTCCCTTTGGAATTCTTATATGTTATTTCGTGGAGGATTTGCAGGAGATGAGCTTCTCAAATTCAAGCCACAAATTTCTGAAAATGGAGAGAATCCTACTCTTTGGGATTTGATGAAGATAAATGAAGATGTCGTTGCCTGGGTTACAATTGATGATACAAATATCGATCATCCAGTTGTCCAAGGTGAGGACAATATGGAATATATCAACAAGGATGTATACAAGAAGTTTGCCTTAAGTGGGTCTATATTTCTTGACTATAGGAATAACAGAGACTTTACCGATCCTTATTCACTTTTATATGGTCATCATATGGAACGTGGTGGGATGTTTGGAGATGTAGTTCTATTTGAAGATAAGAAATATTTTGATAAGCATAAATATGGAACACTTTTTTTACCAGATAAAACTTATCGTATAGAGATCTTTATGGTAAGCAAAATTGATGCATATGATCAAATAATATTTAATCCTAAGACTACACAATCTTTAGTACAAAGACAAAATTTAATCGACCACGCAAGAAAAAATAAGCTCCAAGAAAGAGATATAGATATAAGAGAGGATAAAATCATAGCCTTATCTACCTGTGAGAAAGCAACTACCAATGGTAGAACGATAATACTAGGTGTACTAAGACCTATGAATGGGGATAATTAATGAAATCATTTAGAAAAGTATACAAATTAATATTAACATCTATAATTGTCTTATTTCCATTTATAGATTCATATGCTATTAATCAGGCAGTACCTATTGGGGTGGATTGGTTTTATGAAGATGAAAAATGGAATAATTCGCCTCATAGATCGGATATAAAAATTGATTCTATAAATAATGCACCACTTCATAAGGGCGTAGATGAATTTTATGGTATAGGTGACTTAAAATTTAACTTTATCCCAGAATTTGATAAGGTTGGCAAATATGAATATTTAGTGTATCAAAATAATGAAGATATAGAAGAAGATAATAGATGGGTCAGGTATGATAGAACAGTTTATAGGCTAGTTTATCTTGTTCAAGAAAATAAGAATGGACTTACGATAAGCACTTATGCTTATGATGATAGTAATTATGATAAAAAAACTTCTGATAAGGGGAAGGTAACTAACATTGTATTTAAAAATCATGATCCACATAGGCATAGAAAAGATGGTAGCATTATAAAACCAAAAGATCCTGACAATACTGATGGTAAGAAAGAGCCTGAATATCCAGAAGATCCAAATAAACCAATTGATAAGACAGATAGAAGTAATAAAAATTCTTCTTCTAATGTTAAGACTGGTGTAGAAGGAATACGGCTTTGGCTCATTATACTTATATTAGCTATTGCAGCTATTACCATTTTAAATAAAAAAATAATATCAAGAAAATCCTAAACAAAACTCTAAAGTGTCCACTTTAGAGTTTTTTATTGTACACAATAAATTAATTATCTTTGAATACAAAATATCATATTATAATTCATTATATTATCTTATTTTTTATTATATTTAATCAGATAAAAATATTTTTTTAATATATACCTAGTATTTCACTAGACATTTTTGCTGCGTTGTGATAAAATGTTGACCATATTCTTTTAAGGCAAAATAAATTATACCTAATATTTAAAAATTGTATGTTTAGATTAATAAATTAAAACATATTGGTTTTTTGAGCTAATATACCTAAAAGTATGATAAAGCTCTACAATTCATATGTAATTAGTAGTATAATTGAAAACATTGATAAATTAGAATTATAATAAATAAAATAAAAGAATAAATCAAAGGGGAGATTTATGAAAAGAAATCATATTAAAGAATTTATGGTTAAGCTATTGGCATTAAGCTTAGCTATTGTTATGGCTTTTCCAGTAAATATATTTGCATCGAGCCAAACACCAAAAAATTATAATCATGCACCATCAGTAATGGAAGATGAAGAATCAGAAAGAACAGACAGTCCATCAGAGACTAGTCTATTCAAAAGTGAAGTTACAGTAGATGAAACAATAGACTATAGAATAGAAAAATCTGCAAACTTATCTAAAGCCACAGGTAAAATAGATTACAGAATAGCTGTAAAAAGCAAAACAACTCCAATAGACAAAACAGAAAAACTAATAGCAAGTTTTGCTACAGCTAGCAATACAGACTTCAAAGAATTGAAACTAGATAGGGTGACAGGCTTAGATAAAAATAATAATGAAGCAGAAATAGAATATGAAAAAGCAGATCCTAATGGATTATTAGATGCAGATAAAAGTATTGATAGTTTAGCTATTACAACAGAAAAACCTGAAGTAGGGGTAGTTTATTACTTAAGTGCACAATTAGATCAAAAAAAGATACAAAGACTAGAAAAGGAATCCCCAATCCTTGCCTTAGATATGGTTTTTACAAAAAATGATAATCCTATTTATGAAAGTAGATATTCTCTAGAAGCTCAATCAGTAGATAATTTAAATGAACAAGTACTCAGATTGCAAGATGATAATAATATATCTTTAGTAAAAGGATTATATAAAGATAAAAATAAAAAAGTATTCGGTTACGAACCAGCTACTATCACCTGGTCAGATTATATTCTTTCATCAGATTCAAAACCATTTACATATGACTTTAACCTAGATGATAGTCAAACTACAGATGAAAGCAAGATAAAAATAGATTTTTATCAAGCAACGGATAAAGGATTTGTACTTAATAAAGATTTCAGCCAGGAATTACCATTTAGTAAAAGTATTAAATTAACAATTCCGCAAGGACAAATAGCAAAAGTGGAAGTAAGCACAATAGTAAAAGAAAATACAAATTCAAAAACTTTTGACTATAACAATACACAAATCATAAATCCGAATTATGAAGCGGGAGAAAATAGAGAAAATCAAGATAAAATATCTAATAATTTTTCCAAAAATAAATCAAGGTCAAATATATCCAATAATATCATAACAGGCCAAACTGACCATAATTTTTCTGGGAATCCAAAAAGTAAAAAAGAAGATTCTTTTCATGATAATTTTTCTAAAAAAGAATCAAAGTCAAAATCTCCCATTAATATCATATCAAGTCAAACTGACCGTGATTTTTCTAGGAATCCAAAAAATGAAAAATCTACATCAGCTATAGAACTTAACAAAGATAGCTTATTAACGATATACAAAAAAGAAGACAAACTAGATGAAAGTTTAGAAGATAGTATCAATAAGATATCAGATTCCCTACAAGATTATAATGATGGGGAAATAGATTGGGAAAATTTTGTAGAGCAAATCAAAAAGGTAACATCAACACAAAGATTAGAAAAATCAGAATTTGAAGATATAATCAAAAGCTTAATATCAGGTCTTGATGAAAAGTCATATAAAGTTTCTAATATAAACTTAAAAGATTTAACAAAAAGATTATATATTAATATAAATTCTGTAAAAGAAACTAAGGTTGATAAATTAGTAGAAGAAAAATTAAAAGAAAAAGATCTTACAATAGAAAACTTCCAAAATTATATGTATGATTTGGAAGAAAAATATGGCCTCACTGATGCAGATGCAGATAAAATATATACTAAAAATGCTGATGCCATCAAAAAACTTATAGAAAAATCCCAGAAGGGAAAAACTACTGGAGATGTATTTGCTGTTACAGATGGATTTAAAAACAAAAAATTCTTATTGATCTCTAATATGAATACTTTAACTATTCCTAGCGGTAATATTCCATCTGGAAGATATTTTGATATAGAGTCTACTAATAATATTGGGCTTGCTAAAAATAAAATTAATGATCTCTATGACGAAAATAACAATTTAGTAGCTAGAGCTAAAAAATTAAGTGAGTATAAAATAAGATATACTTTTGAAAAAAATATATCAGCTGATACTTCTGTTCCTATAAAACAAATGTATGATTTTATGGTTACTGATAATAATCCTACTACAGTTGGGTTTACAATTATTCCACAAAATGGACCAAGACAGTATTTGCCTGGATTAAAAGTTTATCCAGAAAGTAATAATAATCCTTCTGAAGATAGTAATGGAGTTGTAAAGTCCTTATATATTACTGATAAATGGACAGAGTCACAAGCAATTGGCACACATATTTCTAAGGATATTGGTGATAATATAAGATATTCTTTTGTTAAGTCAAATGATTTTGTAAATACTTATGAAAAAGCTATAGCCGATTATAAGAATGCTGATTTAAGTTATTATATATGGTTAAGGCCAGAAGTTATTAGTCAAATTAGTAATGATTCTGATATAACTATAAATATGGCTAAAAATGGGAAAATTGACGATGTTAGTATTTATAAAATTCCATATGGTGATACAGAAAAATATAAGGATGCTCTTAAAAAATCTACTATTTTAACAAAGCTAGGTGAGCTTGAAAATATAACTGATAAAAATAGTGTTAATTTTGATGATAATAAGTCAAATATTACTCTTAGATCTACTTATACAACTGATAGCAATAAAGATTCATATATAATTAAAGTTAAAGCTAAGGATGTAAAACCTAATGTTGATACTGAATTTTCATTTAAGTGGAGTACAAAAAATAATGGTACTATAGATAATTTATCAAATCCATATTATATTTCAACTAATTATGAAATGCCTGAAACTCCATCAGACAATAACAGTTTAAATTTTGAATACGAAGATAAAATATACAAAGATTTAACATATACTGATGGAAGAATGATATTTGATGATGAAAAAATGACTGCTTACTGTATAAATCTAGGCATCCCTAATCCTTTCCAAACAGGAGGTAAATATTATCAAAAAGCTATAGTCAATCCTAGTCCAGAATTGTTTGCAAGATATGCTTTCCCTAAAGGGCTTCCAAATGCTTATAAAAATAGAGACAATGTTCAAATGTACTATGATATTAAAAGAGCTATCTATTTAATAGAACAAGAAAATTGGGAAAAGGCATATAAAGATCATGTTACTCAAGCTGTAATTGCTAGAATAATAGACGTTTATACAGAAAATATGTATAGGATATCACGAAAGTCTAAGGAGATTGATCCATCTGTATATGATAAAAATAGCAGTAAGGGAAAAATTTTAGAAGAAGATGGTTCGGCTAGTGAGAATAGAGTATATAATGATAATCCTTATGGTGGACATAAAACATATAAAAAAGAAGTAAATGATATATTCTTTTCAATACCTGATACAAAAGATATAACTAACAAAGAAAAATATATATCTTATGAAACTTTAGATAAGGATGTTGAAATAAAAGTTTATCATTCATTTGATACTACAACTGATAAACTTGTTACAGATGTTCAAAATATTATAACATATGAGGTTAAAAAAACACCTAGATCTGAAATTAAGTTTAAAAAAGTATTCTCGGATAACGGGAAATATGGTGTAGAAATTAGAGAGAATTTACCAGAATCTGATGATAAAAATGCCTACTTTACACTATATGATCAAAATGGTAATAGCTATCATGATAGTAAATACCAATCTGTATCTGATGATAATGTAATTACATTTACTAACTTACCTACAAATCAAATCTATACCCTAAAAGAACAAGCTCCAATTGGTTATAATAGATCAGAAGAATATATATTTGAAATAGACGCAAATGGAAATATACAAGCTAAGAACTTTAGCCTTGGAGATCCTACAACCATAGTTAACAGCAAAACTGTTAAAGCAAAGTTCGCTATTAAAAAAGTAGATTCACAAACAAATGAACTACTTCAAGGTGCAGAATTTACCTTAGGTGGTGGAGATTTAACTAAAGATATTGTTAAGACAACATCAGAAGAAGAAAATCCTATTATATTTGATAATCTAAAGGCTAATGAGAATTATACATTAAAAGAAACAAAAGTTCCTACTGGTTATAAAAACGAAAATTTAGAATGGAATGTTAAAGTTGATCCAGAAGGTCAGGTAAGCATAGAAGGGATCAATGGTATAGAAGAAGACGGACTTCTAACATTTACAATTAAAAATACTAAAGAAGAGTCAAAGAATGGTAGATTTGAAGTCTTAAAAGTTGATGATTCGGATAATAAGCTTGATGGAGCAGAATTTACAATTTATGAAGATTCTGATTTAGAAAAAATCTTGACTTTAAAAGATGAAAAGCAAGTGAAAACAACATCTGGCGGTCAAATAACTTTTGATAATCTGCCACAAGGCATATATTATCTAAAAGAGAGCAAGGCTCCTAAAGGTTATATAATAGAGTCAACAATTTGGACGGTGATTGTAGAAAATGGAATAGCTACAATATCATCAGACAATGAAGATAATGAAAAATTTATAATCACAAATTCTAAGGATGATGAAAAAATTAGTCAAGTAAAAGTCATAAATCATAAACCGACCTATCCATCAACAGGTGGCTCTGGTCCAAAGATTGCTTTTGCTATTGGCGGTACTGCATTGATGCTATTAGCTTTAATGTATTATGGTATTTATCAAAATGATAAAACCTATAAAAGATCAAAAACTAAATAAAAATTTGTAAATAATAAAACTTAAATAGACACAAGCAAGTTCAGCTAGTTTCCATACTGGACTTGCATATATTAATTTTTAATATTTAAATTCAACTAAATACTCATTTTATATATATTGGGGAAATTAATTGTTAAATTATATCAAAGTCTTGAAGAAAGCTGATAATTTCATAATTTGTTAAAATTTAGCAAAATTTTACCCTTTATTTCTTATGCTCATAATATTTACATAAATACTACTGGTATAGTATAATTAAGATGCTTTACTAGTAGTATTTTTTTACTATTATATAGTAAAAATCATAATGACTAAATTTTAATTTAATTATTAAAATTAAAAAGATAAAATAATATTCATAAATTTTAAAATACTTTATATATTATTTAGCTACTTTATTTAATTACAAAAGGTTTTTAGAGAGTATAGTTAATTAAAGAGATGAAGAGTTATTTTCTATTTTAATATCGCTTAGATATATATCAAATTAATTAATAAATAATGAAAAAAATTTATAAGTATAAGAAAGGGGTTTCAATGAAAGGTAATCTTAAAAGCAACTTGGTGAAGATTTTATCAATTGCGTTAGCTTTCGTTTTAGTTTTTCCAACTGAAATATTTGCTATGGCAATGAAAGATAGAAAATCCAACACCTATCAAGCTTCAAGGAGTATTATGGGGCTTGCAACATCTGCAAATAATAATTTGCCAGATAAAAAGGAAAAAGAACAGAAATCAGAAACGTTAAAATCAGAGGTAAGCATCGATAAAACAAAAGAATTTACTATCGAGAAATCTGCAAATTTATCCAAATCGACAGGAAAAATTGACTATAGGATATTAGTTAAAACAGAAAACGCAGATTTAAATGGTAAACAAGTAGCAAATTTTTCTATAAATCAAAACACTGATTTGGTTGATTTAAAAGTAGAAAAAGTCACTGCTATAGACGATAACAAAGAAAGTGAAATCAAATACAGCAAAGAAGAACCTGAAGAAAATGATTCTACAGAAGATTTATCTACATTTGCCATTGCTAGTGATACAAAAGATTCTGTGGTTTATTACATAAGTGCACAATTAAGTGATAAAGCTTTGGCTGATATTGATAAGACTTCGCCAAACATGAGTATTGATTTTTCCTTAAATGAGGGTGCTTCTAAGCAATATCAAGATAGATTTTCTCTTGAGTTAAAAAAATCTGAAGAAAATGAAATTACGATTGATCAGGATGGTAATATAGCAGAAGAATTATTAGAAGAAGTAGAAGATTCTACTCATTTATACAAGGGTCAATATAAAGAAGAACAAACAGGACTATTTAATAAAACTCCTGCACAAATCCAATGGAGCGATTATATCAATCCAAAAGATAACAAAGAATTTACTTATAATATAAAATTAGACGATACCCAAGATGCAAAAGACAGTAAAATCAAAATAGACTATTATCAAGCAGGGAAAAAAGGCTATGAGTTAAACAAGGACTTTAGTCAAACCGTGCCATTTGCAGAAGAAATAAATCTACAGATCCCACAAGGTTACATAGCAAGAATAGAATTTACAAGCAAAGTAAAAGCAAATACTAATCCAAAGTCTTTTAGCTTTAATAAAACCGTAATTAAAAACCCTACTTATAAAGAAGAAAAGAAAACAGAAGAAACTAACACAGAAGAAGATAGTGATCCTCTGCCTAAGTCCAAACAAAAAGAAGGCAAAGATTCTAATCATAAGTCAAATATAGAAGAAAAGACTATAAAAGCTGATCCAGATACAAATGAAATAGTTGTAGACCATTCTTTTATAAAAGATGACAATGATTCTTCGGACGATTCTAAAAATAAAGATTCTAACTCTGCTATTGATTTAAATAGAGATAGTGTTTTAAATACTTATAAAAATAAAGAGAATTTAAGCCCATTTATTGAGCTTTCCATAAATAATATAAGCTCTCTCTTCAATTCTTATAATAATGATGAAATAAGCTATGATGAATTTGTAGAAGGGTTAAAATCTCAAACTAACGATCTTTCAAAAGAAGATTTTATAGAAATAGCTTCAGGCCTTATCGCTGGTCTCAATGAAGATACTTATAAAGTAGCTAAAATTGATGAAACTAAATTAGCAGAGGACGTTTTTGTCAAAGAGAAGGATACTGAAAACACAAAAGAAAATAAGGATAAAGAAGAACAAGCTAATAATTCCTATAGTGACAAAGAAAGTATTGATCAAAAAACTAAATCAGATACAGAAACAAAAAATACTGACAATGAAATCCTAGATTCCAATGAAGAATCATATGAAAATATTACACCTGAAGAAAAAGTTAAGGAAGAGGCTGTAGAAAGATTTGACAATACCCTAAGTCAAGTTAATGAAGAAGTTAAAAAACCACAAGAAGACGATAGATCATTTGTGGATAATTTATCCCAAGGCATTAAAGGCATTTTTGGGCAAAGCAATCTAAAAAAGGCCGATGCAGAATTAAAACAAGCTTTAAATGATAGCAAAAGTCTAGAAGAAATCCAAGCCTTACTATTAGAACTTGGTAAGCGTTATGAGTTAAATAGCAAAGATGAAGCAAAACTTATGACAGATAATGAAGATGCTATCAAAGCTATTATAGCAAGAGATGCTGACTCAAACTTTAGACCAAACATACTTTTGGCACAAAACGAAGGAAATATAAGTCCACTTGCTGATAAGAAGTTTACTGTAAGAACAAGATTTGATGCATCAACAATAAATGGTCCAATTAAATCTGGCCAATATTTCAAAATCAATCTTGATGACAAATTGATGGTTAAAGATCCATCTAGTTTAGAAAATATCACCTATAATGGCAAGGTTATAGCAAAACCTAGCTATGATGAAAGCAAAAAAGTAATAACTTATACAATTACTAATGATATAACAGAAAATATTAGCATTCCACTTAATGTTGATGTGGATTATGATACAAGTCAAATCAAAAAAGGTGAGAACTTTACCGTAGTAAACAGTATTACTGGTTTAGGCGTAGCAGATCCTAAAAAACTACCAGAAGTAAAACTTGACGAAAATGGTAATCCAGCAGGTACTATTACAGAAATAGGTGGAGATGATGTAGTTAAAGTCATCGGAGTAGATGATGAATTCTTTGATGTAAATATGGACGTCTGGGGTGAACCGGTTGTAAATGGGCCTAACATTGATGGGTTCAACTGGACAATTAGAGTTAGCTCTGATAAGGACTTAAAAGAACTTGGATATAAGCTTAACCTCACCACAGTAGAAGGCTCTGGTCTAGGTGAAATAGAAGATGTCAAAGTAAATGGTAAGTCTATAACTCTAGATGATCAATTAGCTAATCAAATAGGTATAGTAGATTCCAAACATCATAGTCAAGATGAATCCACACAAAACTTAGTATATACTTTATATACACCTGTAACTAATAAGCAAGAATCATACATGATAGATATATCAGCAATTCTTACTAATAAAAATAATAAGATGGGTGCAGTAAGAAAGATTCTACCAGAAGGTTACCAACAAGATAGAGTAGAAAGAGAAACTCCAACTCGTGTTTCTATGAATAATAGAACAACTATTATGGGTGAATTTACTTCTAATGAAACTGCAAATTGGACTATCACTGATGCTGTATCTACAGGAGATAACAACAAAGGACTTCCTCTAGAGACTAGAAGTATAGGAGATAATCAAACTTTAGTTAAAGGTCAACAAGCAGTCTATGGCATTAATACATCTACTGGTAAGATGGAAGTTAAACAAGCTCCTAAGGATATTAGTAAACTTCCAGAAAAAGCTAGTGATCCAAAAGAAGCTCAACAAGCTGGAAATATTGCTGTTTATAAACTCAATACAGATTTATCTGACCCAGATAAATCAAGTGACTATAGCATATCTGGAGTAACAATCTCCAAGTATAGAGACCTATTTGTAGATCAAAATTGGGCTTTTCCAGATAATTATAATAATATCCCAAAACAAACTCTAACAGTAAAAGATAATGGAAATAATGAATTAGGAAAAGTTGAAGTAGATGAATCCACAGGTAAGCAAAGAACTATAAAAATTCCAAATGTAAAATATTGGAATATTTCTGATAATGGCAAAGCTACTATGATCGATCATAAGCTTTTTCAAACTTTACCAAGTGATACGGTATCAGTGGATGGAAAGCCTTATAAATATAGCGAATATGCCAACTACTATGATTTGAATAATAGAATTCACTACATTTCTAATTCACTACTTGAACAAGATAATAAAACTCCAGCTACCTTTACAGTTATCAAATTAGATAGTAAAGACACAGGGAAAAGATTACAAGGAGCAAAATACTATCTCCTAGGTGCTGGTGTAGAAATAGTTACTGATGCCAATGGAGAAGCAACCTTTACTAATATCAAACCAGGTACTTATACCTTAAAAGAAACAAAGGCACCAGATGGTTATAAGCTAGATCAAGAAGATAAGACAATTACAATTTCAGATAATGGAGAAGTTTCTGTATCTGGGAAAAACGCACAATTCTCACTTGGATCTGGTAAGACTGATATAGTAGAGCATTCTGACTATCCAAACTGGATGGACTTTATGAATACTCAACACTATGGAAAAATTGATGAGTCTGGTAATCTAGAATTTTATGTATACCTAAAGCCATATGATCAACGAAAAGGTGGTAGAACTGATAAAGATACTACATTTAATATTGCTTTAAAAGGAGTAGATCTATCAGATTCTAACATCACAGTTTATGACGTGGATCCATATGATAGAGCAGATATATTTGCTGCAATGAATGATCAAAGTGTAGATCAAAAGCTATCTCAACTAGGTAAAATTAGCCTAGGTGCAGGCAATAATGGCGGAGTAATAGAAGGAAAAGCTGATGCTACAAACCCTATCTCTGGGGAAAAAGCTTATCAAATAAGTTTTCCACAAGGAAGATTTGGAGATAACTGGGGATTCTTGGTAAAAGTTTCTGCTAATATAGGCGACAAAGATAAAGCTGCCCTTTCTTATGACTGGTTAGCTAAAAATGACCCGGCAAATCAATCTAAAATCAGACAAAATGTTAGTCTAAGTAAGAATCCTGAGGAAAGTGGTCACCCAACTATTACTATAACTAACGAAGAATTTAAGAAAAGTGATATAGAAATAGCCAAATTCGCCGATACTTTCGCAGATAAGAAAAGAAATAGGCTGGCGGGTGCAGAATTTGCTCTTAAAAATTCTAACGGAGTAGTAATTGCAAATAAAACTACTAATGAAAATGGGGATGTAAGTTTTGGACAGCATCCAGAAGGTACTTATTATCTAGAAGAAATCAAGGCTCCACAAGGTTATGAAAAGTCTGATGTTTATTTTGTAGTTACAGTCGATGAAAAAGGAGAAGTTTCCTATAAAGCGAAATTTAAAAACTCTGATGCTACCCCAACTGCTGGTGTCGATTACTATATAGAAAGGACAAAGGGCGGACAATCTGATGGAAATGCAGTAGTAACTGAGGTTCATCAAAAGATATGGATTGATAATAATAAAAATGATCCTTATCAAAAAGATAATATATGGGATGCTTATAGACTGGAATCTCTTAAGTACCACCTAGATGCTAAGATTAATAATGCAGCACCAGGATCTAGATTTGAGATACAATTTGATCCAAATCTTGACTTTACCCAATACTTTAAAACTTTCCCAAACATTTACCATAATGGAAAGATGATTGCAAAGCCATATTTTGACTATAAGACCAATCTTTTAACCTATGTATTTAATGATAATTCTTTGAGTAATGGAGAAACATCAATTAGCATAGATCTAGATGGTATGATCCCAAGTAAATTTTATGCATTACACTCAGGAAGGTGGCCAATTACAGTGACAGTAGCTCCAAACCAAAGTGAAGCTATTAGTAACAATAATAGTAATCCAACAGAGACTATAGTAGTACCAACAGATTATAGCTATTATGATAAACATACAACTGATGGATTATGGCCAAGTGAAGCTTACTATTTTAGAGATGTTTATAAAAAAGATGATGGACAATGGTATGTAACAGCTATAGCTTATTATAACCCTGTAGGTAATTATAAATCTGGCGATGCCAACAAAGTATGGTTTAATTGGCTATTTACTGATTGGCAAGGAACTAGCTATATAAGTTGGGAAGGTAAGGGCTATGAGGCTCCTTATTTTCTAGAAGATGTTAAAGTTTATAAGACAGATTTTCCTGGAATAACAAAACACACTATAATTGATGGTGTAAATGGTCGGTATGGATATAGCAATGATAATATGCCTTTATCATGTGGTATAAGACCTGAACAAGATCCAAATAAGTATCAACTTGTTTATCATGCTGATATTGATCCAAAGAATGATTATAGTGGTTCACAAAATGGAATATCATTGGATTATAAAAAAGATTTAATATCAAATTATGGAGCATTATATAATAAAAAAGATCCACCTTTAACATTATCTATGCCAGCTATAGATACTAAAAAGCAAGAAGGTTATGTAATAGAACAAACTTTCAAGATTAGAGATATAGATGAGTTTAACACTCATTGGAGAGCCTTTTATATGGGTAATGGAGATAAGAAAGGCGAAAGAAAAACAGCTTTAAACTCTGCCTTTGTAACAGGACCAAATCCTAACTATGCCAAAGCAGATCAAACAGGAGAAGAACTACCTTCATATTATAAAGAAGTAGTAGGAATCATAGATAGAAAGTACACTCCAGGAAGCTTTAAGCTCACTAAACTCGATGAAGCTGATCAAAATAAAAAATTAAGTGGAGCAAGCTTTATATTAACTGATGCTGATGGCAATAGTATTATCAGAAATTCAGGAGCTAATGGAGAGGTAAACTTTACAAATCTATTGCCAGGTAAATATAAGCTAAAGGAATATAGAGCTCCAGAAAAATATGAAAAAACCAAAGAAGAATGGGCTGTTACAGTCTATAATGATGGGCATGTAAATGTAGCAACAACAACTATTGCAGGTTCTGGGAAAACTTATAATGGCAAAGACACCATAAATATTCCAGTAACGAATAAGCCTGCAGGAGAACATTTCCGAGTATATAAGAAAGATGGAAATGGTAAGCCGCTCGAAGGTGCAAAGTTTACAATTACTAAACAAGGAGAATCTGCTCCTATTTCAACAGTTACATCAAATAATAATGGTGTTGCTGAATTTGAAACAAAATTAAGTGCAGGAACTTATATAATAGAAGAAATTGAAGCTCCAGAAGGTTACAGAAAGCTTGATAAAAAATGGGTTTTAGTAATTGATGAAAATGGAGATAAGAAAGTCTACAACTATGTAAGACCAGCAGATTCTATAGAAATAAAATCAATCCCAGCAGAACCAGGTGTTTCTTGGATTGATGTTAAAAATAGGCCTACAAATGGTTGGGATCAATATGATAATAGAAGAACGGCTTGGATAGCAAATAGTACTGAAGCTAAGTATTTAGGTACTAGGATAGTAGCAATTAATAAAATTGATAAATATGTAGTTCAAAGGTATGTAATAAATCCAGAATCCGCATCAATAGGAAAGAGTACTGCAATAATTCACAGAGAAAAACCACAATATTCAAATATGGATTGGTACAAAGGTGATGAGGAAGCAAGGATATTTACACTAGATAAGCCAGTAAGTGGACTAATCTCTGATATAAGACTTGGAAACTACAATATAACTGATATCACTAAAGATGTTAAAAAAGAATCAGACAATACTTACTCTGGGGAATCACAACGCTTAAAATTAACTCTACCAGCTACCGATAAACCTATAGTTGTAGATGTAAAAGTGCCTTACAAATCCGAAAACGGAGGTGTAGGTACTGGAATGGATTGGATCAGCGGTAGCCAAATTTACTGGAAGAGTGACTATTATGAAAGAGTTTCAGATATTGTAGTAGGAGATCCTACCCATGCAGAAGAAGGCTCTATTAAGGGATCTTATATAGGAAAGGGCTCACTAGATGTAACAAATGAACTTAAGACATTTGGTTTCAAAATTAAAAAGGTAAAAGAAGGTGCAGAGAATCAAACAATCCCTGGCGCAACATTCAAATTAACAGGGGATAAGCTAGGAAAAGATGGCATAGAAGTAACATCTGATGCTAAAGGTATAGTTAATTTTGATAATCTAAAGCCAGGATATTACACCCTAGAAGAAAGTAAATCAGCTCCAGGATATGAAAAAACTAATAAAAAATGGCAAGTAACCATAACTAAAGAAGGAAAAGCATATATCAAAGCAGAAGGCAAAGAAGCTGATACAAATACGACAGAAACAAATAATGCTAGAAGTAGAGTAAGTGCTTATTCAGCAGATACAAGTAGCCAAAATCTAGAAATAGGTGATAACTTAGTAGGAAGTCCACAAAGAGCTAGTAGTGGTGAAATATACACTGTATTAAATGAAAAATCTGACGTACAAGCAAGATATTTTAAAGTATCTACTAGTGCAGAATATTTAGGTAATGAAGAATTCTTAGTGCGAATAGACATAAAAGGAAATGTTAATGGTGATTTTTCAGTTAGTAAATTTGATTTGATGTTTAATGATGAACCTGAATTTGTCCCTAACTCTACAATTACATGGAAAGCTAGTGCAAATGACAAAGATCAAGTTCCTAATAATTCTAGTAGATGGCATTCTGGATTTTCTAATAATAGTATTGGTTTAAAAGATGGAAAATTAAATATTTCCAAGGGCGATACTGCTAGTATGGAATTTAAGGTTAAACTTAAGAATCCATTAAGTTTAAATACGACTAAAGATTTATTAAAGAAAATTAGTATAGAAGGAACTAATATAGCCGTACCACAGGCAAAAAGAGTACAAGCAAATAAGATTAATTATCAAACGAAGAATGGTACGATAACCACAAAACCAAAAGATTGGCAACAAAGTGGACAGCCAGTAACTATGACGGCTACTCCAAAACCTGGTTACCACCAAGTTGGAGATATAATTGTAACTAATGATAGAACTAAGAATAAAGTAACCCTTAGGGATAATAATACAGTATTCACAATGCCATCAGATGATGTAACAATTTCAGCTAACTTTGAAGCAGATACATTTAATATAGATAAGGGTAATCTGACAAATGGTTCTGTTGATAATTTACCAAGTCAGGCTAAAACTGACGAAGATGTAACATTTAAAGTTACACCACAAAAAGGCTATAAAGTAGGTAAAATTACTGTAACAGATAAATCTAATAATAATGTTGATGTTAAACTTGATGATAATGGCAATGGTAAATTTAAAATGCCAGCATCTAATGTAAAGGTCAATGCAACATTTAAAAAGTTAGCCTACAATATAACCAAACAAAATCCAGTTAATGGAGATTTTACTGTTCCAACTAATGCAGAGGCAGGAAGTAAGGTTTCTATAAAAATAAAACCAAATGATGGTTATCAAGCTAAGTCTATAAGTGTTAGAGGCGGTCAAGGTGAGATTCCAGTTAGTGGAAATGCATTCACAATGCCAGAAAGTGATGTTGTAGTTGATGTAACGTTTGAAAAAATACAACCAAAAGTATTTAGTATTACAGTAAATCAAGCTAAAAATGGTAGCATAAGTGTGGATAAAACTTCTGCAAAAGAAAATGAAGAAGTTACTTTCACTGCAACACCAAAAGAAGGCTACCAACTAGATCAACTTATAGTAAATGGTGAATCTGTAAAAGTTATTGATAATAAGTACACTTTCAAAATGCCAAGTAAAAATGTAACAGTTTCTGCAAGCTTTAAGGAAAAATCTATTACACCACCAGAAGGATCAATACCAATTTCAGAGGCTGGTTACCAAATTACCAATAAACAAGTTGGTCTAGACCTTAAGATTTTCAAAAAAGATAAAAATGGTGCACCTTTGGAGGGCGCAGAATTTACTTTAGAAAAATACAATAATGAAGCTTATGATACAGTTGATACAAGCTTTAATAAAATCACTGTAAAATCTGATGAAAAAGGTAATGTCAATTTAGTTGATAGTAATGGTAAAGCTATAAACTTAAAAGAAGGCTACTATAGACTTACAGAAACAAAATCACCACTTGGTTACAAAAAGGCTCAAGCTCCTTGGGATATAGAAATATACGAAGATGGCGGACAGCTAAAAGCAAAATATAAATCAGCAGTCCATAATGATTATGACTATATAAGAGATAAAGTTTCTTATGATAATGAAAGCTTAAAAACAGTAGACAATGGCATTAAGTATAAATCTAAGCTAACTGATATCAATACTAGCTCCAAGACATATGTTCAAAGGATTTACATTGATACTAGAAATTACAATGGATCTAGTGATAAGATAAATATTCAGATCACTCCAAAATATAAGAGAGAAGAAAAAGATGCTCCAGGTAAGCCTCCAGTAATTCTAGAAGAAGGTGTTAAGACTGCCTATAGATCAACTTATAAAGTTGCAGGTGCTCCTAAATCAGACCAAGAAGAAGCATTTGCCAATGATGTTTTGAAAAACTATGATCTATCTAAAAATAATGTCACAATACTCAATACAGCAAGATGGAGACCATTTGATTGGGGATTTGATGAAGATCAACTTAATCTTGAAAAAGGTGTATATTTCATAGATATAGAAGGATATTTTGATGATAATATCACAAAAACCGATATAGGAAAAATAGATTTAGATATAGATTTCTATGATGGAGAAAGGCAATTCCAAGAAGCTACTGGTAAAGATGCAAATGGTAAAATTATTTACGCTGATAAAAATGGCGGATCATACCAAAAAGGCAATGCAAATATAGGCTTAGGTCAAGACACGACTATAGTAGGTAAATATCCACGCTGGGTAGGTAAAGAAGGCGGAAGAATTTTCCCAGCTCTAGATGAAAAGGATAGAACTAGAGTAGAAACCAGCATTGATATTTCCAGCCTATACTCATCAAATAAATTTACAGATGTTCTACAAGCTGGAATGGATATATTTAATGAAAAAGAAACATACAATATAACATTCTCTAAACACGGACGTGATAATCCAAGGGATAATATAGATAGTGAAAGTGTTACAAACAACAGGCTTGAAGGAGCAGTATTTAGACTAGAAAAAGATCTAGGAAGTGGAACATATGTTCCTGTAGATGGTTCATATGTTGGATCAGCCTTTAATGGATACTTTGGTTTTAGGAATCTAGAACCAGGCCGTTATAGATTATTGGAGGTAAAAGCTCCAAAAGGCTACAAACCTATTACAGGTCCATTACTTTACTTTACAATCAAGACTGCCAATGCAAACTCTGGTGACATAGTTGATCCAGAAACTGGTGATATTATAAATATCAAAGACTTAAATGTAAGATTTGAATCTCAAGGAACTATATATAAACTTAGTAAGTTACAAATGCTAGATTCAGATGGTAATACTAAGGATATTAGTAAAGTTGATTCAAAAGAAATTGATATCCAAAATACTAAGATAATTAATCCAGAGACCCAAAAAGAAGTCCTATTAAAAGAACTTATAGTAGTAGGTAAGGAAAAAAATGTAGATGGTCAAAAAATTCGTCATGAATATCCATTTAGCCAAGTTAAAATAGTACCAAATTCTAGTGGTTATATCTCACTAGAGTATGATAATGCAAATGGTGTATATCAATACCTACCAGAAGATAAGAAAAGTGCAAAAGATGGTAAGTTAGTAGACTTTGTAACAAGTGCCACAGCCAAGAACATGGGTAAGATCATAAACGAAAAACCGGAAAAGGGTAAGTTAACTATTAACAAAGTTGATGAGAATAAAAAACCTTTAACTGGTGCTAAGTTTAAACTAACTAATATCGATACAGGTAATATCATAGATCTTGAGGGAAAAGATATAGTAGAAGGTGATACTTCTCTAACTGTTGATGAAGATGGTAAATTAAACTTTGAAAATCTAGAAATAGGAAACTATAGATTAGAAGAAACTAAGTCCCCAGATGGTCATATAAACACTGATCAAGAATGGAACTTTACTATAGGTGGACAAGGTCTAGATCCTTATGATGGACAAATCAGACGTAAGGGTAGTGATATATCAGAAAGAGTTACTTTAGAATCATCCGAAATGAAAGTTCTAAGACCAGAAGCTAACAAGGCTGATAGCAATGAAGTAATAAAACCTCATCAAAGAGAATCACTAATCTTTAATAACAAGTTTAAGGTAGATGATACAAAGATAAACCCAGGAGACTATTTCACAATTAAATTAAGTGATAGTATAGATCTAAATGGACCTATCGAAGAAAATCCACCAGTGCTTGATATTATTGAAAGTGGTGTTGGAACCATAGCTAAGGCTGACTACGATAAGGACAGTAGAACTATAACCTATACCTTTACTGACTATGTTAATACTTATCCAATAGATGAGTTGTCTAATAAGATAAGAGCATTTATCAATGCAGATAAAGTTAAAGAAACAACAGATAATGTTTCTGTTGGAATAGGTGTTGGAGAGGATAATGGCAAATATAGCAATATCAAAGTTCAATATGATCTTGCTATGGATAAAAATAATGATGGAAATAACTTCCTCAATATGACTTCCAAAATAGTAAGCTATAATCCAGAAACGGGTGAATTTATTCACTACTTCTATATAAATAGAGATAAAGAAACTAGCCAAGCATTTAACTTTATGTACTCACCTTATCAAGATATTGATCAGCTAAAAGTAGAAAGATTTAAGCTTAAGAATAACAATGATAATTCAATTAAAGCTGATATGCCAGAGTCATTTGGGGTAGATGAATCAAGTAATAATCTAGTTGATAGTACAACTCTAGTATCCAGAAGTTCCGTGCCAGCTCGTGATACTGTAAAGGCTGGATTCAATGATGGAGTAACCAAAGATGACTCCTATATCATAAAAGTAACTGGAAAAGTTTCTGGAAATAATAAATCATTCTATAATGGTTATGGTAGACTAGTTAAGCCATTCTCTAACAAAGAAGATTTATATGTAGAAAGAGAAGATGAAGTTTACAGTCTCGCTGATAAAGCTAGTGCAGAAAAAGAGCTAACAATTACTGCAGTCAATCCTTCAAATAGGATAAGCTATAAAAAAGTTGACACAGAGGGTAACACTCTAGCGGGAGCTACTTTTGAACTGAAAAAAGATGATATAGTTGAGAAAACTATCACAACAGACGATACTGGACTAATAGAATTTGAAAACCTAACACCAGGTGAGTATGAACTCTATGAAACTAAGGCACCAGACGGATATAAATTGCCAGCTAATCCAGTTGGAAGATTTAAAGTAGATAAACTAGGAACTATCTACAGGATAGAATCATACACAGATGATAGTAGTAAAGAAACAACCGTAGATGTCAAAGAGCCAGGAATAATTCCTAATATTGTAGTAAATAAAAAAGAACAAAATATAAGCTTTACAAAAGTTGATGCAGATGATAAAAAACCATTAGCAGGAGCAGAATTTGAAGTTTACTACAAGGCTGATGAAAGTGGAGATTACAATAAACTAGATCTTTATCAAGATCAATCAGGTAAGAAATTAGTCTTAACAGCTGATCAAACACCACCAAGTGGATATGAAAAAGTTGATAAATTTATCTCTGGAACAGATGGCAAGGTAGATTTTAAATTCTACGAACCAGGCTATTATGCACTCAAAGAAAGCAAAGCCCCAAAAGGCGGCTATATAGCTCCAAAAGACTATATTTACGAATTTAGACTAGTGAACGGAAAGGTTCAAGTCCTAGAAAATGATCCATCAATAGCTAAAAAAGCCAATGGACAATTAGGAAAGATCACTAGTGAAATCGTAGAAATAGATAAGGATAATAGAACATTCAAGCAAAGATTGATAATAAGTCCGTCAGGAGGAAAAATAGGTCAATTCAAAACCGAGGGTACTTACCTAAGAATTGTTGAAAATGGCTTTAGAATTGATCCTAGAGGAAGCGTTGGTGGTAAGCTTACAGCTTATATGAAAGACGAAGAAAGCAAAGCTTTAGAATACGAGCCAACTAGGGAAAGTATAGATGGAAAAACTGAACTAAGATACTATCTAAAAGATCTTGCAAATGCAACAGGCGAAGATTTATTAATTACTTCACCTCTTGTAGTAGAATATACTGGCAAGCTTGATAGTGATTTACAACCAATAGATATAAAAGCAGAATTAGTTGTAGAACCAGTGAATGGTAATAAATTTGTTGACACTGTTGAGTATGATCAACTGAACTTAGAGAAACTTGCTGATAATAAATCAGTATATATTAATAAGCAAGATAAAAGTTCTATAAAGATAGAAAACAAAAAAACAAGCTTCCCACTAACAGGTGGCTCAGGACCTAAACTTGCCCTTGCAATAATAGGAACAGCTATCATGTTAGCAGCTATCGCATACTACGGTATTAAACAAAACGATAAAAATCGTAGGAAAGCTGATGGGCTTGGAGCATAATAAAAGAAAAAGATTCTAGTTAAAAGCTAGAATCTTTTTTTGCTATAATTAGTCGAAAAAGAAATAAAACCCCACCCCATTTCGACTGAAATGGAACGAAGCGGAATGAAATGGAGAAATCTTGGACCCTCATTAAGTTCATTTAGTCAATAAGTGAAAATACCCAATCCATTTCGACCGAAGCGAAGCGGAGTGGAGAAATCCCTAATATACGTAAGAATAATGGATAAAAACAAAAAACTAAAGATCTCTCCATGCTCTCGCTACCGCTCGTTTAGTCGAGATGGAAATAGAACTCTATCCCAAACTTCGCCTGAATTAAAATGAAGTTGAGAAAAATGAAGAAATTCCATTATGTAATTAATAAGTGAAAATACCCAATCCATTTCGACCGAAGTGAAATCGAAGTGGAGAAATTCCACATATACGTAAGAATAAATAGATAAAAACAAACTAGAGATCTCTCCATTCCCTCACTACCGCTCGTTTAGTCGAGATGGAAATAGAACTCTATTACAAACTTCGCCTGAATTAAAATGAAGTTGAGAAAAATGAAGAAATTCCATTATGTAGTTAATAAGTGAAAATACCCAATCCATTTCGACCGAAGCGAAGCGGAGTGGAGAAATCCCTAATATACGTAAGAATAATAGATAAAAACAAACTAGAGATCTCTCCATTCCCTCACTACCGCTCATTTAGTCGAGATGGCAATAATACCACACCCATTTCGACTGTAGTGAAACGAAGTGGAATGAAATGGAGAAATCTTTAGTATATACCTAAGCTTGAGAAATTTCCAGCAAAACAATTAAAAAATTATTCGTGAATTAAAATTAATCATAACAAATTGATGATTAAGATATCATAAAGATAGCTTGCAATTCATATAAAGCAAAGTATATTAAACAAGTATGAATTATATATTATACAAATTCATCAAGGAAATCCACACAAAACTTACAAATTTTAATTATGTTGGTAAATTTCGCTAAAAATAGCCTATTCCTACATAAAGACTATTGTATATTTTGTGGCTAATATGTATAATATTATATGAACAACTTATTAATTTAATATTTAAAAAGTAAGCACGTTTCAAGTAATTGATTCATTCAATGAGTTGTATTCAGTTGTCACATTCTTCGGTAAAATAAATTTGGGGTTAGCGTCTCTAACCATGCTAAGACATCATTTGCCTTAGAAAAAATACTACTGATTCTTTTAAGTATTTTCGGAGTTTTTCGCTAAGGATCACTGTTTGATATTATAATCATTCTAAATTTATAATTAATAATTTACATAATCTATATTAATTATGCGATCATTCTAGAATTGATTATTCTATCAACAATTGCTTTTTCGCAAAAAATTTAATAAAAAGGAGAAAACAAAATATGAAAAAAGCAACAAATAGAATATTGTCATTCTTATCAGCTTTTGCAATGGTTCTAGGAATCCTAGTAGCACCATTCACATCTGCTAATGCTGCTGAAGGTGATGCTGATCCAGCACCAGAAACACCATCTGCTACAAGTGATGTAACTGAAACTTTGACAATTCACAAAATTTTAATGAGCAAAGAAGCATTGGGTAAACATAATGTAAACAAAGAAGGATATAATGGAAATGAAATTGAAGATATAAAAAAATTCTTTGAAGAAAATGCTCAAGAAATTTCTGGAGTATATTTTAAACTTCAAAAACCAGCTAAAAAAAACCCTGATGTAAATAAGGATGCTGATTGGCAAGATCTAGGAGAAGAATACGAAGGTCTTACAAAAGAAAAAGGTCTTACAATAAATACAAGTAATCTTAAGGGTCAATATAGAATCGTAGAAGACTTAACAAAATCTACTTATAAGGGTGAAAATGGTGAACAATTAGCAGCTGCAAAAGCTGTTCCATCAATAGTTACTCTTCCTTTAGTAAATAACGATGGTGTTATAAAAAAGGCTCACGTTTATCCAAAAAACACACAAGAAGCTCCAAAGATTGATAAAAACTTCGATAAAGAAGCTAATGGAGATGCAGCAGGTATTTCAACAGATGATTTAATAAACAACGAAGATAAAAATAAAGATGTTGAAATTAAAACTGATGACAATCGAAGAGAAAAAGGATTAGTTACTAAAAATATTGGCGACAAAGTTCCTTATAAAGTAGTTACAGAAATTCCTCAAGATGCTAAATACAAAAAATTAGTTTGGACTGACCAAATGACAGAAGGTCTAACATATAATAAGGACCTAAAAGCTACTCTTGGTGACACAGAATTAGATGCTGCTGATTATACAGTAATTAATACAGATAGAGGATTCACACTAAAATTAACTGATGCTGGATTAACAAAAGTAGAAAAAGCTGCAGAAAAAGCTGCTCAAACAATTACTTTAAAATATACAGCAACTGTTAACAAAAATGCTAAAGTAGACGTAGAAGATGAAAACGACGTAGCATTAGACTATAGTAACAAACCAGGAAAAGATTCTGAACCTAAAGAAGGAAAACCTGTAAATAAAGAAATTAAAGTTACAAAAGACTGGGCTATTGATGGAAAAGAAATTACAGAAGCTGATAAAACAGCTAAAGCACTATTCACTCTTCAAGAAAAACAAAAAGATGGAACATGGAAAGATGTTGATTCTCACGAAGTAACAGCTGCAGAACATTTTGAATATACTTTCAAAGATCTTGATAATGATAAGACATATAGAGTTGTAGAGCAAGTTTCAGGATATGAACCAGAATATGTTTCATTTGAAAATGGTGTAGTTACAATCAAAGATAATAAAGATTCAAAAAATCCAAATACATTAAATCCATCAGAACCAAAGGTAGTTACTGGCGGTAAAAAATTCGTAAAAACAAATCAAGACGGAAGTGAAAGACTTCTTGGAGCAGAATTTTACGTTAAAAATTCAAAAGGTGAATATTTAGTAAAAGCTGCTCAAAAAGATAACACTGCTGTAACAAATGCTAAAAAAGCATTAGATAATGCTAAAGCAAAATATGATGCATTAAGTCCTGAGGAACAAGAATCTGAAGAAGGTCAACAAGCTAAAGCAGAATTTGATAAAGCACAAGAAGCTTATGATAAAGCAGTTAAAGATAATCTTGGTGCAGGTGAAGGTTATGCTTGGGGCAAAAAAGACGATACTAATGTTGTATTGTTAAAATCAAATGAACAAGGTCAATTTGAGATTACAGGTCTAGCATACGGCAATGACTACAAATTAGAAGAAAAAACTCCTCCTAAAGACTATGCTAAGTTAAATAGTGATGTGGATTTCAAAGTTGAAAAGGGTTCATACTCTACAAAAGATGTAAATATTAAGTACAATACAAAAGATGAAGCCAATTCAGCTAAACAAGTAGTAAACAAAAAAGTAACAATTCCACAAACAGGTGGCATTGGTTCACTAATCTTCATCGTAGCAGGTATAGTTATCATGGCTATAGCATTCGCTATGAAAAGAAGAAACTCTTACGAAGAAGCTTAAGGTTTAGTTAAACTAAGAGAAAAATAAGAAAAAGCAATAAAAGAGAAAGGCTCAGAACTTAGTTCTGGGTCTTTTTTTAGTAATACTTAAAAGGATAAATTATGAACATAGATTGTAACAGAGATTTAAATGACAATGATCAGAATAGATTAAATAATTTTGGAATTTTAGATATATCAAAAAAATATATAATTGATGAGATTATAAAAATAATACTAAAATTAAAAAAAAATAATCCTAATAAACTTTATATGAACTTAGATAATGATGAGATAAAGAAGAGTATTTATGAAATATTAAATAATTCAACTCACCCCTTTACTGTGGAAGATATTATTAACATAACAGATAAAATCGTAGTTATTATTAGAAAAGATTATGACAATTTGAGTTTAAACAGAAAAATGACTTTTAAATTACATAAGAATAATAGAATATTTTTTAAAAAAATCAGGAGCATTATAGAGGAATTTGAACAAGATTATCTATTTAATAGTTATAATACTAGTATAGATAAACTATTTAACATAGAATTAAATGATATAGTAAAGTTAATACCTTTACTGGGATTAATTGTTCCTTTGCTAGCAAACTTTATACAAGGAGTTTTTATTAATATACAATCACATTTATTGCAAATACCCCAGGAATTTATAACATTCAATTATTGGCACAGTATAATATCTATTGCTATGGTTATATTGATATACTTAGTTTATTATACTCCTTTTATATTTATCAGACCTTATAATATCGATAGGGCTAGTACTATTTTGATAACTATAATTTTCATGCTATCTTTAATTGTTACATCAAAATTAATATACATAAATATTAACACTTCAAAAGTTCTTCGGTTGAAAATAGTGTTAATTATTCTAGATATTTTCTTCAGTTGGGGTTTTTATATTTCTTTTTATCTTCCTATTAGAAACCCTCACTTCAGAACTAAAGAATTATATTATAAGTACAAAATTAAGAGAGAACTTTTTAAAGCTGCAGGTTTTTTTTATTTTGTCGTTATGTCAACACTGTTTATAACTAGTTTCAATAATAATGATTACATGTTATTAATGAAAAATAATAAATTTGAATATGTTATTCTGGGTGAGACAGATAACAGTTATGTTATAAGAAATATAGAAAAATTTGATGATAAAAAAAATGATGATAAAAAATTTGTCGATGTAAATAGTTCTTTCGAGCTTTACCCTAAAAAGGATATCACTAAATCTTATAAAATAATAAATGCAAGTTTATATAAAAATAAAGAGGATAATCATTATTATATAATAAATTGCAAATAATATTGCGACACTTAAATCAAACTAAGTTCGTGCATAAACAAATCAAATGGAGTTTGATATCCTAGACATTTTCTAGGTCTAGTATTAAGCTCCATTAAGTTTTTTATTAGCTCATTAACAGATACAGTCTGTCTTCTTAGGATAATATTCTCTTAATAAACCATTAGAATTTTCATTACTTCCTCTTTGTCACGCTGAATACGAATTTTCAAAGTAAAAATTTATACCTCTTTTTTTCAACTTCTTCATAACAAGCAAATTCTTTCTTTCAATCATAGATAAATGTCTTTAAAGATTCTAATATAAATATTAGATTGATTTATTAATTTGAATTCTTACTACTATTATTATTTTAGATCTAGTCGATGTAAATGTATATATAATTCTTAATGTCAAATGTGAAAGGACAGCTAATTATTTCATCGCATGATCTTATTTTGATGGATTTTGATTTATTCCATGCAAGTCAACTATATGTATTTTCTAAAGATTGTAAATATCAAACTATTATAAGATCTATAGATGACTATGAGCTAAGATATGAGAAAAAGAATCTTCCTTCTTTGTATTTGGACGTATTTGGACGAATCTTTTGAGGTTTATTAAATAAGAAGGAATATTTACTTAAGATACAAATGCAAGTTATTATTATGCAACGAAAAACACTTTATCGTTCCAAAAATGAAACGCAAAGTGGAACGCAAATTTTACGTTGCAAAACGATAATTTTAAAATACCTTGTATTTAAAATTTTCTCAATCTGGGTATATATTTACTAATATTATAACAGATTACCCGAGGAGGATATTGTGACTGATAAATATGATGAAAAAACTGGGCCTAGTGAAGTAGATCAAAGTAAAAATGCCCATGAAGTTCTTGATAATAGTGAAGATATAGAGAAAAAAGAAAATTCTGAGAATCATAGTAAAGATATTGACAAAAAACTAGATCGTGGAGAAGAGATATATACTGGTTTTGGCTTTGATAATAGCAGGGATAATGATAATAAGCTTACTGATGATTTGCAAACAGAAAAAATTGATACTATAGCTGTAAATAAAGTAGCTAATAATTCTACAGATAGTAAGATTGTAGAAAAAGAAATTTATAAAGCGTCTACTGACGAATCTATAGTTAAAGATAATAATGTTAAGGCTGTGCCTGTAAAAGCAATTGAAAGAGAAGATATTAAGCCAAGTACTTCTAGTAAGAAAAATACTACTAATAATTCGACAATTGTGATAAAATCTGACGGTAAAAATATTAAAAGCCAAAATAACAAAAACAAATCTGCTGAAGCAGAAGATAAGGTCTTTTATAAAGATGATATAAAAAATAATTACAATGAATCCAAAAAAGATAATTCTACAATTGTAATTAAAACTAATGGGAATATCAAAAAGGACATTGAAGCTCCAAGTAAAGATAAAATTGTTCAAGATAAAGAAAGAGCAAATTATCAAGATAAGGTAGATTCTAATTATAATAACTTGAGTAGAGAAAGAAAATCAGCGAATTACAAGGAAATACCAGAAGATACTAAAGTTGTAATAAAGGCTGATAACGGAGATATTAATTATAAAGAAAATCACATAGAAAGTGTATATAATAGAGTAAATAAGGACTCCACATTAATTGAAAATAATGATAGATATACTCGCCGTAATCATAAGGTGTTAGATTTCCCTGTAAATGAATCTAATGTCAAAGGGCAAGTACCAGCAGATTATCAATTGAAAAGTACTTATTATTCTAATGATTCTAGACCAAATACTTTATATAATACGCCTGGGTCAGTTTATAAAAATTACAATACCTTATCAATAAAGAAACACTACAAAGCAAAGAAAAAGGCAAATAGAAGAGGACTTTCTCTAAAAAAAGTTGCTATAGGTGTTGCAGCAGTTGCTGGGATAGCCTTGATTTTATTGCCTGAAGATGATGATAGTTCTTTTAGGTTTTAAATTGTAATTAAGTTAATAGAAGTTATTATAAAAAGGGGACGAGCTTTTGCTCGTCTTTTTGATTTATACGAGTATAATAGATTTCTCCATTTCGCTCCACTACGTTTCGCTACAGTCGAAATGGATTGGGGTATTAACCATGAACTACCATCACGACCGAACGAAGTAAGCGGAGAGATCTCAATAGGCTATAAGTTTTAAAATTTACTTACTATTAGGAATACAAGAGATTTCTCCATTTCGCTCCACTACGTTTCGCTACAGCCGAAATGGATTGAGGTATTAACCATGAACTACCATCACGACCGAACGAAGTGAGTGGGGATATCTCAAGCCTATATTTATATATTTCTGATTTATATAAATAAAGAGATTTCTCCATTCCGCTACAGCCGAAATGGATTGAGGTATTAACCATGAACTACCCATCTCGACCGAACGAAGTGAGCGGAGAGATCTCAGTTGCTTTAAGTTTCATATTATTACTTACTATTAGGAATACAATAGATTTCTCCATTCCGCTCCGCTATCACTTTGTTGCAATCGAAATGGATTGGGGTATTAACCATGAACTACCATCTCGACCGAACGAAGTGAGCGGAGAGATCTCAATAGGCTATAAGTTTCAAAATTTACTTACTATTAGGAATAAAGAGGTTTCTCCGTTCCAGTTGAAATGGGAAGATTGAGTATACTAATTTTCATTTGTATTAAAAGTTTTCTTATTTAAAAGCATTAATAAAAAACGTAATTACAATAGGATTAAAGAAGTTTACTGCTATAGCTAGCACTATTGGGAAGACGAACATTGCAACGTCTGCGGGTCCTTCTTCTTCTATAATTGCTTCCATATTTGCAATGGCATTTGGTGTTTGTCCTAGTCCTACTCCACAATGTCCAGCTACCATTACTGCTGCATCGTAATCTCTACCTGTAATGTTAAAGGTAACTAGGCTTGTGTATATTGATATAAATATTGCTTGAGCAAACATGATTATAAACATTGGTAGGGCTAGACCGAGTATTGCACTTATGTCTAAATTTATAAGACTTAAGGCTAGGAAAAGATTTAGAGAGATGTTTCCTAAAATCTCAACATTATCTATCTTTACGTCTTTTTTGAATCCGTCATATATATTTCTTACTACAAGTCCACCAAATTGACAGCCTACATAGTATGGGAAATTGATGCTTGTATGTCCTAAAAGTTTATTGATAAATGTTCCTAAAAATGATGCTAGAGCAATTATTATGATTGCTTGCATTAGACTTTGCTGGTTAATTTCTTTTTTGACTTCTTCTTTATTTCTTTCTAATAAAATGCCCTTTGATTTTAGATTATGGTTACGGATTAGTCTTTTTGCTGTTGGTCCTCCTACCAAAGAGCCTATTAAAAGTCCAAAGGTTGCAGCTGCTACTCCTATTGTCGTATTATTAGTTGCTCCATAGCTTTCCATAATCTTCCCAAAGCTTACTGCAGAGCCTATACCTCCTGTCATAGATGTGGAACCCATAGCTATGCCATGAAGTGGATTAATGCCTAAAACATAAGAAAGTCCTACTCCTATAAGATCTTGAAGTGGTAAAAGTATAATAATTGCTATGGCAAGTTTTAGACCTAACCAACCACTTTTCTTAAGAACTTTAAAACTGCATGACAGACCTATACAGGTAAAGAATATGTTCATGAAAAAGTCTTGAATAATTTCATCGAATTTTACAAACAAAAGTCCACTTTGGCTCAGTATTAGGTTTATAATACTAATAATTAGTCCCCCTATTACAGGAGAAGGAATAAAGAATTTTTTGAAGAATTCTACTTTATTTTTAATTGATTGTCCTAGGATAAAGGCTATTATTGCTACACCTAGGGATTGTAAAATATCTAGTTCGATTTGCATATATACCTCTTTTTTAAAAATTTCTATTAACTATTATATAAGAAAAACTTTGAAATAGGTAGTATATATTATATAATTAAGAGTGATTGGAGAGAAGATGAAGATTATATTTTTTATAGCACTGTTTGCTATATTCTATGCTATGATTGGTTATCCTTTAACTCTTATCATTTTAGATAAGATATTAAAGAGAGATAATGAAAAGGATTTAACTTATAAACCTTTTGTATCAATCATAATTTCAGTTTATAACGAGGAAAAAGTTATAGAAAAAAAATTAGAAAATATTATACAAAGTACATATCCTTCTTATGAAGTGATAGTTGCTAATGATGCGTCAAGTGATAGGACAGTTGCTTTAGTAGAAGAGTTTATAGCGACTCATCCTCAGTATGATATCAAGGTTAATACTGTAAAAAATCATCTCGGTAAGACTAATGCTCAGGATGAAGCGGTGGATGTTGCAAAAGGAGAGATTATAGTTTTCTCTGATGCTAATTCTATGTTTAAAGAGGATGCTATTGATCAACTTGTAAGCTATTTTACAGATGATTCTATAGAGTATGTATGTGGATCATTAATCTATGCTAAGGATGATGATGTAGCATCTGCAGTGGCTGAAAATTCCTATTGGGACTTTGAGCTTGGTATGAGGGAAATTGAGTCAAAAATAGGAACTATTGCTGCAGGCAATGGGGCTATTTATGCTGTAAGGAAGAAAGATTATAGACACTATGACTTGGTAAGTAGCCACGATTATGAAATGCCTTTATATGCAGGTCTTAATAAAAAAAGAGCCCTGTACAATCCAGATGCTATAGCAGTTGAAAAGGCAGGACAGACAGCCGAGGATGAGTATAAGAGAAAAGTTAGAATGCAAAGAAGGATTCTATCAAATATATTTACCAACCTAAAAAGACTAAATATTTTTAAGTATGGTTGGTTTTCTTTCTTTCACTTTAACCACAAGACTCTAAGGTTTTTACAAGCTTTTAACCATATAGTATTGTTTATATCAAATTTAGCTTTGATAAATGCGGGTATATTTTATAGGGTATTTTTTATAGGACAAGTGATTTTCTTTATACTCGCAATAATTGGAAAACTTACAGGAACTTCAAATAAAGTTTTATATTTCCCGTACTATTATACGATGATGATGACAGCGCAACTTAAAGGTGCCCACAATCAGGTCACAGGCAAGAGCAAAGCTACTTGGGAAAAGGCTGAGACTACGAGGGTTTAATATGGATATAGAGATTCTAATATCGACAATGAATGAGGAGTCTATAGATTGTTATAAGAGATTTAACCTAGAAACAGATGCTCTTATAATAAATCAGACAGACTACAATGCCTATGAAGAAATCGACACTGGTGATTATAAAGTAAGGATGATTTCATCAGATACTAGAGGACTTGGTATTAGTAGAAATCTTGCTATACTTAATTCAAGATCAGATATTTTAGTTTTTGCAGATGATGATGAAGTATTTGAAAGTGGCTATTCTAAAAAGATTAAAGATGAATTCTTAGCTCATCCAAATGTGGATTTTTTCATATTTAAAACTATAATATATCAAGATGGCAAAGAAATTGTAAAGGTTAAAGAAGAGAAAGATCTTTCGATATATAATTCTCTAAGATACGGATCAGTGCATTTTGTATTTAAAAAAGAAAGTATAAGGCGAAACAATATTTCAATTTCTACGTATTTTGGTGCAGGAACTGGCAATGGATCTGGAGAAGATAGCTTATTTATAAGAGATTGCCTTAAAGTAGGTCTTAAGCTTAGGACAAGTACAAAACTTATAGCAAAGGTCTACAATGATGAATCAACCTGGTTTACAGGTTATGATGAGAAGTTTTTCTATGATAAAGGAATGCTATCTCGTGCTCTTTTTCCTAAGACTTATAAACTATATATAGAACAATTTTTGAGACGACATAAGGAAATTACAGAAAAGATAAACATTAAAGAGGCTCGTAAGTTCATGCTAGCGGGTGCGAATGAATTTGGAGGAAAGAATGGAAAATAAAAGATCCTTATTTTCAGCAATCCCATCAGCTATTATTTTTGGGATAATAATTGGAATGGTAACCTACTTTGGTTTGAATTTTGGTGGATACAAAGAATATCAGGCCCAATCAAAGGTAGTTACAACTAATATAGAGAATATCAATGATGCAGCTGCAACATCAGCAACCTATGCTGCAACAGTCAATAGTCAAAAGATTAAGCAAAAAACACTAGAAACGCTTAAAATTGACTGGCCTACTAGTAAGCTTGACAATAAGCTAGAGATCAGACCTGTTGAAAATTCATCAATTATTGACATTGTTGTTACAGATAATAATAAACTAAGAGCAGAGGATTTGGCTGATCAATATGCTGATTATACTGTAAGAGTTTTAAATAATATATATAATTCTGGGGCCAAGGTTATGGAGTATTCATATGGATCTGCTAGCCAACTAGACAATACTTTAAGATACGCCTTATTTACAGGTGGTTTAGGATTCTTACTTTGGGCTATTTTTGATATGATTCATATAAATAATACTAACAAAAAATTAGGAGCAAACACAGAAAAAACATCTGAAGAACTTACTGAAGTAAGAGAAGTTAAAGACAAACCTATTAAAAGAATAAAGAAAGCTCAAGGAAAGAAGATTAGCAAAGAAGCTTCTAATGATTCAGTAAGTTATGAAAGTGGATCAACTCAAGTAATTGATAAAAAAGAAATAGAAAATGCTTCTGAGGACAATGTGTCATCTAGCAAATATGAAGTTTTAGGTAGAATTCCTTCTTATGAAAAAGGAGACTTAGATGTTTAGAAAAAAAGTAGATGAAAACAGAGAAATACTTTTGCAATCTTTTTATAATCTAGAAGATAGACTTACAGAAAAGTTAGGGACTGATCTTGTAACAGTTGCATTTACTGCATCAAGTGAGAAAGCTCAAAAAATAGAAAGTTTAGTGACTCTATCTCGTCATTTGGTAGAAGATGGGGATAGGGTTCTATTGGTAGATGCTAATTTACGTGATAATGAGTTGGCAAAAGTAACCGAAAATAATAAGGACAAGGGATTTATAGATATTATTCTTGGAGATTATTCTATAGATGATGCTGTAGTGACTGATCCTAACTATGAGGATTTATCCTATATTTATACAGGAGATGTTGCAAGTCATGCGGATAAGTACCTAGACTCCGAAGCGATAAAAGAATTTTATACAAATGCACATGATAGATATGACTATGTATTTATAAATCTTACGGCAAATAGAGATATACCAGAAGCAAATATGTTTGCGGCTAAATCTGACGGAGTGGTTGTATTTTCAAGCTATGATTTAAGCAATAGTCCACAAACATTTGAATCTATCAAGCAATTAGAAAAAGAAAATGCAAATATATTAGGAATCATAATAACAGATTATATGTATGCTGAAGATGAAATCGATGAATTATTTGGAGGGGACGATGAATAATAAATTTAAGATAGTAGCTATTTTAAGTTTAATTTTAGCAACAACAGCTTGTTCTTCTGATGACAATTATGTGTCTGTGAGACATCCTAAAGGTGAAGCTCAACAAGAAGTAACAGATGAGTCCTTAGAAAAAAAATCAAATGTGGATTCCAAAGAGAATACGGACACAGTAAATACTCAAACAGAAGAAAATGCTGATAATACTCAAGGGACTGACAGCGATTCGAGTGATAGCGGTGATGGTGTTATGTATACTGTAGAAAACGTAGTAAATGTAAGAGTAGCTCCAAGCGAAAGCTCAAATGTCATGACTACAGTAGAAGCAGGAGATGAGATACTAAAGCTAGGAGAATCCGATGATTGGTCAAGGATATCTATAGATGGTCAGACAGGCTATATTAGAAGCGATTTATTGGTAGCTAAATAAATTAAATATTGATTATTAATAATCTGAGATTTCTCCACTCTGGTCGAAATGGTTAGAGGTTAGATTTTTCCACTCTGGTCGAAAAGATCAATGGAGTTTAATTATCCATCTCGACCGAACGAAGAGAGTGGAGAGATCTCAATTAGCTATGAGTTTTAAATTTACTTACTATTACGAATACAAGAGATTTCTCCATTTCACTCCACTATCGCTTAGCTCCAGTCGAAATGGGTTGGGGTATTAACCATGGATTACCATCTTGTCCGAACGGAGTGAATGGAGCGTTCTCTATTTTAATAGCTATAGCAAGTAGAAGGAAGTTATGGAAATTTTACTTATAAAAAATATGATATGGCCAGCCCTTATGACAGTGGCTATTATTAGCTTCTTAGACTATATTTTAGATAGAAAAAAAATGAAAAGGTATATAGCTATAGCTTTCACTATGATAGGTATTATCGCTATGGTTTATTTTATGGTTAATAATAGTGAATATAAATTTTTGCAGATATTTTTATTTATGTTTCTATTATCCATATCATTAGTTATACTTGCATTAAAAAAAAGAATAGATGCTTTTACCATGATTGGCATAATTCTTATGCTTGTCATGCTAATTTTACTTTTGAGAACTAATTTAATATAAAATGGGGCTGGTGCAAAACTATGAATATTTATCGTTCCATCATCAGAAGGCACTCTTAGGAAATTTTTTATATAGCCTGTAGGCTCGTGGATACAAAATTTCTATAGAGCTTGTTCTTCTGATGGTTTTGGGACGATTTGTTCATTCTGCAACAGCCCATTTTGTTAATTTATTTATTATTTTTCAGCTGCATCAACTATTAATTGAAGGTAACCAGCTGTATCAACTAATGTCGCACCTGATACTGCTTCTATAGCTTCACCTGGTTTGGCATCTGCTATTACATCTTTGACTTCATTTATAGTTTTTCCTGCAACAAAGTTTTCGATTGCTTCAAAGTTTTCTTTGATTGATTTTGTAGCTTTAGCCTTATCTTTCATAAGAGTGGAATAAGCTTCATCATTTTCTAGTTTACTTCCTAGAACAATATTATCTTTTGCATAGCTTTTAGCAAAGTCACTTTTAACATCTAATTTTGTTTTGCCTGCTTCAAGATATTGGTATTCATCAATACTTGCTGCTATAATCTTATCTCCTTCAAGAGCAACTACAGCATTTCCAAAGCTTTTTTCTCCATGAGGAGCTCCTATAGCATATTTTAATGTTATATCATCTGGATTTTCGGCTGTACCACTTATAGTGAACATATCATCTTTTGCTGTGTCAACAACGTATTTTAATAGTTCAGGTGTAGATTTGAATGTTGCTCCAGTTAAAGCATCAATAATTTCTTCATCTTCATTATTAGAGATGAAATCTTCAAGCTCATCTATGGTTTTACCTTTCACATAGTCTATAATGGCATTGTAGTTATCCATTAGTGTAGCTTCCCCACCAGCTTCTTTCATTTCTTCAGAGTAGAGCTCTTCGTTATCAATTTTTGAAGCTAGGATTCTACCTTCTTTTACACCTTCACCAAATTCTTTATCTGAGTTTGGGACACCTTTGTATTCAGAATTTTTGTCAAAAAACTGATATTCATCAATAAAGGCATCTACAATTTTATCACCACTTGTTGCTACTACTATAGTTGGGAAAGATCTACCTTCAGTGGCTGGATAAGCTCTGTGAAGAACAACATTTCCTTCTTCTGTAGAAGATTCGTCTGCTGTTTTTTCATCGTTTTTTTTATCTTCTTTGTCAACATTTTCTGTATTTTCATCATCATTATTTTCCGAATTTTTATTTTCAGTAGTTTCTTTAGAATCGGTTGTATCTTCTTTTTCATCTGTAGTTTCAGTTGTTTCTTTATCTTTACTTTCTTCTACAGCTGGCTCATTTTTATCATCCTCTTTGTTGTTATCGTTTGCGCACCCTGCAAATACCATAGATGTTGCTAGCATAATAGCTAGTAAATTACCTCTTTTTTTCAAATATACTCCTCCATTTCAATAATATATATTGTTAGATAATTATCTTTCTATATTCAATTATATTATAAATTATAACGTTTTCAACTATTTAATATAAATATGTTATTTTAGGGTATAAAGGTTTATATAGTTAATAAGGAGATACTATGCAAGTTAATGTGGATAAGAAACAAGCATTGAAAATAGCTGTAAGAAGCTTTGAGATATGTAAGAGGAATGAAGCAAAGCCTATTAGAGATGAATTTTTAAGTAAATATAAGAATATATTAAAAGAGCTAGGATCAGCATTTGGTTTATTAGAATATAATGCTATAGATAAATCATATATATATTCTGTTGGATTTGAACTTTCTGATGATAACCTAATAAAGGAAAATAGATTTAGAACTTACGAACTAGATGAGTCCATATACTTAGAAGTAGGCGTTGATGGTGAAAACTTGGAAGAAGCCTATGATTATGTTTATAAAGAGTATTTTCCAAATAAAAAATATTTTCATGGCTTAGGGCCAGATATAGAATTTTATCAATATGATATTAAAGAAGATAAAATAGGTAATATGAAATTATTTATTTGCCTAAAGGAAAATCCTCATGCTGTAGGAGTTAGGGAGGTCTGATATATGAAAAAGTTAATCTTCATAGTGGTCATATTTTTGGGATTGAGTTCTTGCTCCATACATGAAAGTGATCAGACAGATCAAAAATTATTTTATGGTGATACATTGGTTAAAGGACGTGGTCTTAGAGATAGGGAAAAAATAGATAGTGGATTTATTTATAACTATGAAGAAGACGAAGAGTGCGAAGATTGTCAAATATTATATTAGGCAAAAAAGTGGGTATATATTAATAAACAAAAGGAGAGTATTATGTCAAAATTAAAAACATTAACAAATTTAGCTAAATTAAATCACAAATTAGGTCTTTTAGATGCAGGAGATGTAGTAAATCTTGCAACAACAGCTTATAAGGTAAAACATTTTGATCCAAAAGATCATATGCCAGAATGGGAGATCTTTGAAGACGAAGAATACGAGAGAGCAGAAAGAAGAAAAACTATACTTATAGCAGGGGCAGCAGCAGGAGCTGCTTACTGGATTTATAAAAATGCACCAGCTATAAAGGAAGCTACAAGTCAGACAAAAAAACTATCAGCTGAAACTGATAGAGGAGAAGAAATAATCGATGATGTAGCTGATAAGAGCAAAAAAGCTTACAGGGATATTAAAGCAAAAGGTCAAGATATTTCACAAGAAGCCAAAGAAAAAGGTGAAGAACTTAAAGAAAAGGGCGAAGATATAGCAGAAGATGCTAAAGAAAAGGGAGAAAAAGCAAAAGATAAGGCAATAGATAAAGGTGCGGACCTAGCAGATGATGTAGCTGATAAAGCTAAAGATGCTAAAAAAGATATTAAAAAATTAAAATAATATTATATAGTAGACATTTTGAGCTGAGTCCTTCAATCCTTATTATTGATTTTGGGGTTCAGCTCATTTAGTTGTTTTTATTTTATATTTCTTCTAAAAATCCTTCTATATCACTATTACTTGTCCTATAAGTGCTTACAAAGCGACCTATATTGTTGTTATCTCTTTTGCCCATAAGTTCAAATTTTGCTATTTTTTTGAGGCTATCTACTTTTTCATCACTTAATTTTACAAAAACTTGATTAGATTCAAATGGGTAAGCCAATTCATATCCGTTAGATGTAAAACCTTCTGCTAGTTTCTTGGCCATTTTATAGGCGTGCGTTGCTCCTTCTAGGTATCCATTTTCTTTAGAAAATACTGTTTCAAACATTATCCCACTTACAAAACCTTTCGCCATAAGTGAAGATTTTTGCTTTTGTAGGTTGATAAAGTTTCTCTTTAATTCATTGTTTACTATGACAAGGGCTTCTCCATATAGTAAGCTATTTTTTGTTCCTCCTAGATAAAAAATATCACATAGGTTGCTTAGATCAGATAAAGTATAATCACATTTTTCACTTGCCAATGCGTGGGCTATTCTTGCTCCATCCATAAATAGATACATATCATGTGATTTACAAAAGTCATAAATTTCTTCTATTTCATCTCTTATATAGACTTCTCCAAGCTCTGTTGTATTTGATATATAGACTTTTTTAGGAACTGTTACATATTCACTGTTAAAGTGAGAGTATTTTTCCTCTAAGAGTTCTAAGCTTAGTTTACCATTATCTGAATTTATAGTTTCTATCTTTAGACCTGTTGCTTCAATAGAACCAGCTTCATGGCCTTCTATATGTCCAGTGCTTACTGAAATTATTGAGTCTTGTTGATTCATTCCACAGGCAAGACCTAAAACATTTGCGCCGGTGCCTCCAGGAATAAAGTGTATATCTACATCATCGTTTTTTAAAGCTTTTTTTATTAGATTTCTGGCATTTTCACTATGGCTATCAAAACCATAGCCTAAGTTATACTCATCTTGTGCATTTAATAGAGCTTGAAGAATATCTTTTCTTCCAATATCATTATAATCATTTACAAAAAAATACATTTTATTCTCCTTTTGCTGGGTTTTTAAGTGATTCATTTATTGATTTTTCTAATAGTTTTAGATAAGCTTGGTAGGCATCCTGCTTTCCATAAAAATGTACCCCATCTGTTCCTTGGTAGTATTCAGGATGGGCAATGCCTTCTTTTTCCCATTCCATGAGGGTTATGAAATCATATTTTTTAGCTATTTTTTTCATAGCAACGCTTACTCTATGGGGTTGGTCGTAGCGGTTATCATAACATGTAATTAGTATTAGTCTTTTACCTTTTGGTAGAGTTTCTACAATTTTTTTAAGACTCTCATAAGGTTCTACTTGTGCATTGGTACCTAAGGCAATTATTACTATTTGTCCTAGGTTTCCTTCGTTTTTCATTTGTTTCATTAAGACTGAACCGCTTTCTAGAGGGCGACTTCCTTCCGCATTTACATAAAGCTTATTAATACTTTCTTGGATTAATTCTCTATTTCCTAAGATTACACTATCGCCAAGTAATGTTATAGTAGGGCCATTAGCATTTTTATCTAAAGAAAAGCCGTTATTCTCCTCTTCTATTATATCAACTTGACTCTTATCTAGTTTAATTTTTTCTATATCTTGGAGTATAGATTCTTTTAGTATTTCTTTTTCTAGGCCTACCATATCACTAGATGCATTAGATATAGTATGGGCTAGACTAAAACTTACTGTTATCATCAAAATTATGCTTATTTGAAATACAACTCTGTACTTCTCATAGTTGATCTCTTTTGTATTCCTATCTTTAATAATTGGTCTAACTTGTTTGTTGTTAAAGATTGGCTCAAAGATATGGTAGTTAAATAATACCAACAATATCGTTATAAGAATTGATAGTAGTAAGCCCTTAGTATCTGGTACAAAGCTTGATACTATAACAAAACTTGGCCAGTGGAATATATATAATCCATAAGTATAGTCAGAAAATCTTTTCATAATCTTGTCTTCATATAAATTTTTGTTTGAATAAGCTACAATTATCATGATAGAACTTATAAGGTCAGTTAAAAGAAATCCTACACAATAAGTAATCTTACTATCATAAGATAAAGTTAGAGCAAGTATTGCTATAAGTCCTGTACAAATGAGGGTGATTTTGTTGTAAGGCAGTTCTTTAATAGAAAATCTTTTTATAAATGAAGCTAATAAACCACCTATAACAAAAGATCCCATGCGTGTAAGGTCAAAGAAGTAAACAAAGCCTGTATTTATGTTTTTATTTAGAGTTAGTATAAACGTTAATATATATGATATTAAGTAAAGTATTAGACAAATATCCATAAAATTAGACGAAAATTTACGTTTAAAGGCTCTATTATTTTCATTTTTCTTACAAATAAGAAGTAAGATTAAAGGCCAGATTATATAAAAGTGTACTTCTATGGCAAGTGACCAAGTATGCATAAAAAGTTGCCTTATAAATTGACTTTCATAGGAGCCTCCTCTAAGAATTTCAAAATAGTTGTAATTAAAGGAGAAAGCTGATATAAATTGGTCAAAATACTTTACTGTATAATCTTTATTTATGCTTATAGCAAAAAGTGTCGTAAGAAACAGCATAAGCAGTACTGGAGGAAATATCCTTATAAATCTTTTAAAATAAAAGTTTTTGATATCAATTCTCTTAGTTTCATGTATCTCATCTATCAAATGATAGCTTATGAGAAATCCTGAAAGTACAAATAGAATATTAACTCCTAAAAATCCAGCGGGTAAAACCTCGGGAAAGAAGTGATAGGATAAAACTAATAGTATAGCAAAGACGCGTATAAAATCTAATCCCTTAATTTTCATTGTCATCATCCATTTCTTTCCACTTACCATCTATCTTTCTATAAGAATTGCCATTTTTTAAAAAGACTGTAATATTAGAATTGCCTTTTTTCTTATCAAAATTTGCTATATACATATAATCATCTCCCTTGAATAGACCAGGACCATCAAATCTACTATCCTTAAATGCTCCAGAAAAAGTACCGTCAGAGCTTTTAAGGCTTGATCTACCTTGGAATTTATTTTTCTTTATAGTACCTGTGTAATATAGGTTTTCACCTAGTTTATAATCTTTAACTTCTTTTTTAAAATTACTAGATATTATATAAAATAAAGATATTACCATAATAATAGCTAAACCTATGCTCATCTTTGATAAAAATCTTTTATTATCCATGACACCTCCTTAAAATATCACAATTTTCATTATGGGTATATTATATCAAAAGGAAGAGGTTTTTTTATGAAATATATATATAAACAAATTGAAAAAAGTAACGATGTTGTTTTAAGAGGGGTCTTAAATACTCCAGATGATTTTGATGAGAATGAAAAGTATCCTACTGTAATATATTTTCATGGATTTGCAGATGATAGAAATGGTTTACAATTTATGAATATTCAAAATTCAAAATATATTACTGCGAATGGATATATAGTATTTAGATTTGATTTTTCAGGTTGCGGAGAATCTGATGGAAGTTTTTTTGATATAGACCTATCTCGTGAAATTGAAGAAGCTAAAATGATACATGATTTTGTAGAAAAGCAAACTTATGTAGATAGTAATAATTTGTTTTGGAAGGGACATTCTATGGGTGGAGCAGTTGCTACTGCTATAGCAGGTTATAAGAAACCTAGGGCACTTTCACTGTTTTCTCCAGCAGCTGACTTTAGTGCAGAAGAAAATTCATTAATGGATTCCCTGCTTAAGACCTTTAGGTCATCCTATAATAGAAAAGATGGAGATGATGTAGGAGGACTAAAAATAAGTGATGAATTTATAGCTGATGTCACCTCTTACGACTTGTACGCAGAAGCTAAGAAGTATGATGGTCCAGTACAAATATTAAGAGGAGATGAGGATGACATTATATCAAAAAAATCCAATGAAAAATTAAACGAGTCTTTCAAAAATGCAATTTATAAGGAAATTGAGGGAACCGATCATACATTCTCAGATTATTCCCAAAGATTAGAAAGCTTTGAATTGATGTATGACTTTTTTGAAGCAAATAGAGATTAAATGTATATTTACGAAGAGGCTGTTGCAGAATTAATAAATCGTCTCAAAGTCATTAAGAACCTCTATGGAAATTTTGCCTTAATGAGCTAGCAGGTTATGTAAAAATTTTCTAAGAGAAGCTTCTAATAATAGGACTATAACTATTCATAGTTTTTCAACAACCACTCTTAATGCATTTATAAATTTAGAATCAATCTAAATTATTTTTATAGATTATTGGGATCTTTATAAATAATTTATAAAAATCATGTATATTAATTATTTATTTTTTGCAAGTTTAATTTGAATGTGTAGATTTAGACATTGAGAAGAAAAATAAAAATAAAATATGATATTGATTATCATTATTTTATGTGGTATACTTTATATACAATAAAAACCGCAAAACTTTATTTATATTTTAATATTTTATAAAAAATCTTGGTTTATATATAAAAAGTTCTATAATAACTCTGTATATAGCTAATATTAAAAGTACATTATAGAAACTTTACATGTGAGGAGGATTAATGACGAAATCATTAAAAGAAGCAAGTATAGGTGAAACCTTAACTATCGAAAAAGTTAACGGTCATGGACCTTTTAAGAGAAGAATATTAGATATGGGTCTTACTAGGGGAACTGAGCTTTATGTAAGAAAAGTAGCTCCTCTGGGTGATCCTTTACAAGTAAGTCTTAGAGGTTATGAGCTTACAATAAGAAAAGAAGATGCAGAAAATATTTTAGTGGAGGAAGCATGAGCTATACAGTAGCCCTAGCAGGTAACCCTAATTCTGGGAAAACTACACTTTTTAATGCATTAACAGGATCAAATCAAAGAGTGGGTAACTGGCCAGGGGTTACAGTTGATAAAAAAGAAGGAAATCTAAAAGGACATAGTGATATAACAATCCAAGATTTACCAGGTATTTATTCTTTATCACCTTACACTCTAGAGGAGAAAGTAGCTCGTGGATACTTAATTGAGCATAGACCAGACGTAATTGTAAATCTTGTTGACGCATCAAATCTTATAAGAAACTTATATCTTACAAGTCAGCTTATAGAACTTGGTATACCTACTATCATAGTTTTAAATATGATGGATATAGTAAGGGATAGGGGAGATGAAATTGATAAGAAAGCTCTATCAGACTTACTAGGATGTCCTGTAGTAGAAGTTATTGCTAGTAAAGAAAAGGGTGTGGATACCCTTATTAAAGAGGTAGTTCATACTATGGATAATGATTATTATCCAATACCTATGGATTATTCCTATGATCTTGAAAATAAGCTTGCTGATATAAGAAATACAATAGATCCTTATGTAAGTGATGACCTTAGAAGATTTTATACTATAAAAGCTTTTGAGGATGATACTGCTATGATCAATAAAATAAAGCTATCAAAAGAAGATAGTGATAAAGTAGCGGAGATTCGTAAGGACTGTGAGCGATATTTTGATGAAGATGCTGAATCGATTATAACTAATGAAAGATATCAAAGATTAGATGCTTTAAGCGATAGGGTTCTTACTAAACATGAATCAAAATTATCAAAAACTGAGAAGATTGATAATGTAGTTACATCAAGGATCTGGGGTCTACCGATTTTTGCCCTAACAATGTTTTTGGTATATTCTCTATCAGTATTTAAGTATTCACCAGGAACAATAGGTACTGACGCTATCAATGGATTATTTGGAGATACTTTGGTACCTGGAGCAGCTAGTTTGTTAGAGTCAATTAATATAAATCAGATGCTAATAGGATTGGTAACTGATGGTATGCTCGCTGGTGTAGGTGCAGTTTTGGGCTTTTTACCACAAATGATGGTACTATTTGCTTTACTATCCTTACTTGAAGATATAGGATATATGTCAAGGGTTGCTTTTATAATGGATAGACTCTTTAGAAACTTTGGTCTTTCAGGAAAGTCATTCATACCAGCTATGATTTCTACAGGTTGTGCTGTTCCAGGTATACAAGCTTCTAGAACTATTGAAAATGATAGAGATAGAAGAATAACCATAATGACAACTTCATTTATGCCTTGTTCAGCAAAACTTCCTGTAATTGCTCTTATAGCAGGAGCATTTTTCCCAGAACATAGAGCTTTGGTTACCTTTAGTTTTTATATCATAGGTATAGCAGCTATAATAATGAGCGGTGTTATCTTAAAGAAATTTAAAAAATTTCAATCTGATCCATCACCATTTATAATGGAGCTACCTCTTTACCATGCACCAAGAGCAAAGTCAGTTTTAAGAGATGTATGGAATAAGACAAAGTCTTATATTAAACGTGCTGGAACTATTATTCTATTATCTGCAGTGTTAATCTGGTTTTTAACTAACTTTACCTTTAAACTTGATTCAGCAGCAGAAGATGGAAGCAATTCAATCTTAGGTGTGATAGGTTCTTTTATTGCTTTTATATTTGCTCCACTTGGTTTTGGTACTTGGAAAGCAGTTGTGGCTACAATATCAGGTTTTATTGCCAAAGAAAATATAGTATCAACCATGGGTGTACTACTAGGATTGGGAGGAGAAGTTACAGAAGATAGTAATGCCTTACTAGCAGCATTTAATACTGCTATAGGTTCACCAATTGCAGGATATGCATTCTTATTATTTAATATGTTATGTATGCCATGCTTTGCAGCTGTTGGAGCTATAAAAACAGAAATGGGTGATACTAAATGGACTTGGTTAACTGTTGGATATCAAATGGGATTTGCTTATGCGATTACATTCATTTTCTACCAATTTGCAAGACTTATAGCATATAAAATATTCACACCAGCAACTATAATAGCAATTATAGTCTTAATAGCATTACTTTACTTACTACTAAGACCAGATAGATCTATAAAAGAAAATAAGTCTTACAGAACAGAACTAATTCGTAATTAGGAGGTAAATATGAACTTACAATCATGGATACTATTGATACTTATACTCTTATTATGCTCATATATAGTATATATTAGATTTATAAAAAATGATGCAGAAGGGGGGTGCAAAGATTGCCCAGGGCATAATCCACAAAAAGGGTTCAATAAAAATAAATTTTAATTAAAAATTGAAAGAAGTTATTGTTATATATTAGTGAATTATTAATCTAACACTCCTATGGTAAGATTATAATTTACTAATATATAATAACTTCTTTCAAAAAAATTTTGATAGATGTTGATAATGAGTATCGTTATCTGATACTAAAATAATATTTAATATACAAAGGAGAATTAATATGTCAAAAGTTGCAGTAATTTATTGGTCAGGAACAGGTAATACAGAGAATATGGCAAACGCTATTTTTTCTAGATTAAAAGAGAAAAATGTAGAGGCAGATTTGTTTGAAGTAAGAGGTTTTGATATTTCTACTTTAGCAGATTATGATGGATTTGCCTTTGGATGTCCAGCTATGGGAAGTGAAGAACTAGAGGAAGCTGAATTTGAACCAATGTTTGAGTCAGTTGAAAACAAACTAGATAACAAGCCAGTAGTTATTTTTGGTTCATATGAATGGAATGATGGACAATGGATGCTTGATTGGCAAGAAAGATGTAAGAATGATGATATAAATCTAGCAGCTGATGGCCTTGCTGCCTATGGTAATCCAGAAGATGATGATATTAAAGCTTGCTATAATTTAGCTGATAGTTTAAGCAGCAAATTATAAGGATGGGAGAAGAATTATTAGCTCTCTATTGTAGTCAGGTTTTAGGAAATATCAAACCTTCGAATTTATTTACCATTTACAATAAGTATTGCAATTTAGATAAAATGGTAAGAATATGGAATGATAATTTTAATAAATATGATATTTATTTTACTATCATATCTATTAGAGAGAATTCTTCATCGATCTTATGCTATAGAAAAAACTTGTTAAGCGATTGTATTAGATCTAATAATACAAAATGCCTTTTAAATACTTATGGATATGAAACAGATAGCATCGAAACTTGCATTCATTGCTTGAAAAAAAGATTGGCTCAAAATGAATTTCCACATGAAATTGGTTTGTTACTGGGCTATCCATTTGAAGATGTTATAGGTTTTATTGAAAACGAAGGAAGAAATTATCTTTACAGTGGATATTGGAAAGTCTATAAAAATAAAGAAGAAAAATGTAAACTTTTTAATTTATATAATCAAACTAGACTTAAATATTTAGCTGCTAAAGAAAGCCATATAGACATACTAAAATTAATTAAAGAAAGTAGGTGATAAGTAAAAGTGATGATTAAATTATCTGTCAAGTTCATGTAAAACTCCTAAGATAATATAAACTTAATGGCAGAATACGTAAGCATACCAATTATTTTGTATAAGAGTTAGCTCAAAAATGGGTTAGCTCTTATTTTTTGCTATTGTAAAATATATCTATTTACTTGATTAATGAAAATAATTCGTTATAATAATATCTACAAGTGTTGCATAATAAATTTATTTATATTTTATGAAAAATATATTTATAAAAGGAGTCGATATGACAATTAAAGATAATGCAAAAGAATTAATAGGAGATACTCCGTTACTTAAGCTTAATTCCTTAAAAAAAGAAGGAAGAGCTGACATATATGTCAAGGTAGAAAAAAATAACTTAGCTGGTTCTATCAAAGATAGGATAGCTTTATATATGATAGAAGAAGCAGAAAATGAAGGAAAGATTAAACCAGGTGATACAATTGTAGAGCCGACTAGTGGTAATACAGGAGTTGCCTTAGCTGCTTTATGTGCAGCAAAAGGCTATGAGCTAATACTAACTATGCCTGCATCAATGAGTAAAGAACGCGAACAATTAGCAAAAGCTTATGGTGCAGAGGTTATAAGAACTACAGAAGGTGCCTTACAAGGAGCTGTAGATAAGGCAAAGGAACTAGCAGAAAATGAAGGATATTTCTTGCCAGATCAATTCTCAAATCCTGCTAATGTAAAAGCTCACTATGAGACAACAGGTCCTGAAATATTATCAGAGATCACACCAGATGCCTTTATAGCTGGTGTAGGTACAGGCGGAACAGTTACTGGTGTTGGTAAGAGACTAAAAGAAAAAGATAGTAATATCAAAGTATATGCTATACAACCAGCAGAAAGTCCATTATTATCTGGAGGAGAAGCTTCTAGCCACAAAATCCAAGGTATAGGAGGTAACTTTGTTCCTAAAAATCTAGACTTTGATGTTGTAGATGGAATAATAAGCGTAGCGGGTGATGATGCTATAAAAATGAGTAGACAAATAGCAAAAGATGAGGCCCTTGCAGTAGGTATATCCTCAGGCGCTAATGTAGTAGGGGCTATTGAAATTGCTGATAAACTTGGGGAAGGAAAATCTGTAGTAACAGTATTACCAGATACTGGTGAAAGATATTTATCTACAGAGTTATACCCAGTAAATGATTAGTTATGATAAATACAAAGAGGAACTTTTGGAATCTGCTCTTAAAAAAGATCCTGCTCTAAGAAGTGAGGAAGAAGCTATACTCTATTCACCAGGAGTTAAAGCTCTTCTCTCACATTATAGAGCTCACGAACTTTGGGTTAATGGAAATCTCTATGAAGCTAATGAATTAGCATTTAAGTCTAGAATGGAAACAGGAATAGAAATTCATCCTGGAGCATCTATTGGTAGAAGATGTTATATAGACCATGGAATGGGTGTTGTTATAGGAGAAACTGCCGAAGTAGGAGATGATTGCCTAATCTATCATGGGGTAACCCTTGGCGCAGTTGAAAATAAAATAGGAAAAAGACATCCAACAGTAGGCAATGACGTAATGCTAGGAGCAGGCTCAGTTATTTTAGGTGATATACATATAGGAGATCATGTAAAAATAGGTGCAAACGCTGTAGTCCTAGAAGACGTTGAAAGCCACTCAACAGCAGTAGGCGCACCAGCTAGGGTTTTAAAAAGATAATAAATATTAAAAAACACTTCTAAAGTAAAATCTTTATAGATTTACTTTGGAAGTGTTTTTATGTAATATTGAATTTACCGTCTAGATCGAACGAAGAGAGCAGAGAGATCTACTTGTGATATTAGTTATTTGAGATACATAAAAGTCTAAGAGATTTCTTCGTTTCACTCCGCTACGCTCCATTCCAGTCGAAATGGATGGTTGAAGTAGATCATCTCGACTAAGCGAAAGAAATGAGCGCATGGAAAGATCCCCGATTAATGTTAAGTAATTGATCTACTTATAATATCAAGGGATTTCTCCATTTCATTCCGCTTCGCTACATTTCATTCGAAATGGGTATCCATCTCGACTAATCGAATGGAATGAGCGCATGGAGAGATCCCCAGTTTAATAGTCAAAGTTACTTATACTAAAAGTACTCTATGGAAATTCTTCTTTCCTTTTTTGATTATAATCTTATTATCTTCAAATAAATCTTCGGTAATTTCAAAACTTGCATCAGAAATCTTTTCATCGTTAACTGACACGCCACCTTGCTTTACAAGTCTTCTTGCTTCACCATTTGATTTAGTAAGTCCTACATTTGTCATAAGTTGTAGTAGTCCAATTGGTAGATCAGCTTTTGCTATCTCTGTGGTAGGCATAGCATCTTCGTTTCCCTTACCAACAAAAAGTGCTTTAGCTGCATCTAAAGCTTCTTTGGCTTTTTCTTCACCGTGGATTAGCTTTGTAACCTCAAAGGCTAATACTTCTTTGGCATGGTTTATTTCAGAGGCATCTTTTGCAGCACCTAGTCTTTTACATTCTGCTGTTGGTAAGAATGTTAATTGTAATAAGAATTTTTCTACGTCCCTATCGTCAACATTTCTCATATATTGGAAAAGTTCGTAAGGGCTTGTTTTTTCTGCGTCTAACCATACTGCACCTTTTTGAGATTTGCCCATTTTTACTCCATCAGCAGTTGTAAGAAGTGAGAAAGTCATACCATAAGCTTTAGCATCTTCTTTTTTACGAACTAGATCTACACCACCTATAATATTTGACCATTGGTCAGACCCACCGATTTCAAGCACGCAATTATGGCGACGATATAATTCTAAGAAGTCATATGATTGTAATAACATATAGGAGAATTCAAAGAAAGTTAGTCCACCTGCTGCCATACGGTTTTTGTAAGCATCCTTTTTGATCATTTCATTTACTAAAAATTCGCTTCCTACATCTCTTAAAAATTCTACGAAGTTTAGGTCAAGTAACCAATTCTTATTATTATCAATTATAGCTGCATCTTCTCCAAATTCTAAGAATCTTTGGAATTGTTTATAAAAACTTTCTGCATTGTGCTTTATAGTTTCTTCGCTCATAACCATACGCATATCGCTTCTGCCAGATGGGTCACCTATCATAGTGGTTCCACCACCTAGAAGAGCTATAGGTCTATGGCCGTAGTTTTGCATCCTAATCATAACCATAATTTGTATAAGGTGACCTACTGTTAGTGAATCAGCAGTAGCGTCAAAACCACAGTAGAAAGTAAGTTTCTCATTTTTAAGCTTTTCTTTAAGCTCAGCCTCATCAGTAGCAGCTTCAAAATATCCACGTTCAACAAGCTCTGTAAAAACATCATTGTACTCTTTATCATAAGTATATATCATAATTCCTCCTAAAATTAAGTATAAAAAAAGAGCATAAGAGGGCAAGATATCTGCGGTACCACCTCTTTTTATACTCTGTGCCTTGCCACACCCAAGGCCGGTGTTAAACAAAATGAAAGTGTAATTCAGGAAAAGTTCCTTACTGGATTTCATTATAAGTTTTATTTAGTTAATAATAATGTACCTTTTATAATTATCTTTGCAATAGCATGCTGGTTAGAAATCAATCAATTATTTTATCATAGTAAATCGATATTAATATATCAAATAATCCTTTTCGGCTATTGAATGCAATTAATTTTGAGGTATATTTGTATTACAATTAAATATATAATAATATTGTTTCATATATAAGGCTAATAATGGAGGTAATTATGGGTAAGGCATTAGTAGCTTATTTTAGTGCAACAGGTAATACTAAACAAGTAGCTAGCAAGCTTTCTAAAGTAGTTGAGGGAAGTTTACACGAGATTGTTCCAAAAGTTGCTTACACTGCAGATGATTTAAACTGGAAAGATAAAGAAAGTCGCTCTAGTAAGGAGATGAATGATAAGTCACATAGACCAGAAATATCTGATCAAGTGGATAATATGGATAGCTATGATACTATATATCTAGGATATCCAATATGGTGGGGTGTAGCTCCGACAATTATAAATACATTTTTGGAAAAGTATGACCTTGATGGAAAGCATATTATAACATTTGCAACTTCAGGTTCTAGTGAAATGGGTGATTCTACAGAAGGATTAAAGATTTCTGCAAAAGGAGCACATTTTAAAGAAGGACAAATTTTAAAAAAAGATATTAATGATAAAGAACTTAAATCTTTTGTTGATAGTTTAAATAAATAATATAATAATATATATCATATCGTGCTAGTAACAGATACTATCTTTTACTAGCACGATTTTTATATATGATAAATTTTTTGTATTCGCTTACACTCATTTAGTAGAGATGGTGAACTTTAGCCCATTTCGTCAGGAGTGTAATGAAGTGGAGGAATCTCTTGGGTTCTTTATAGTAAATAAAGATATGAAATTTAAAATAAATTGAGATCTCTCCATGCACTCATTTCATTCACTTAGTCGAGATGGTAAACACAACCCTTTATTTCGACTGTAATGAAGCGAAGCGGAATGTAACGGAGAAATCTCTTGGACTTATATGTATCTCAAATAATTAATATCACACGGAAATCCATTATAAAATAGAAGAAATTAAATAAGATAGATCTTGAATATGAAAATATTAGAAAGACTTAATGTGCTTATTAACAAAAATTTTCCATCAACCATAAATCTAAATCTTCTAAAGTATAAATATTTTGATTAAGTAAATTATCTATTATAATATAATTAGATACTAATCTGTTGATTTGATTAAAAGCACATTAAATTTATATTAGTAGTTTGATTATGAGTATTAATATATTTGAAGTATGATATAACTATATGATTTCTAGAGAAAGGATAGCTTATGACAGAAAAAAAACCTTATTATATAACTACTCCAATATACTATCCTAATAGTAACCTACATATTGGAAACACTTATACATCAATTATTGCTGATGTTTTAAAAAGATATAAAAAATTAAATGGGTATGACGCATATCTTGTAACTGGTACAGATGAGCATGGACAAAAGATTATGAGAAGTGCTATAGCTCATGGAACTAGTCCACAAAAATTTGTAGATATTATTGCTGATGAAACTAAAGAACTTTGGAAAAAACTTGAAATTGACTATGATACTTTTATTAGGTCAACAGAAGCTCAACATGAAGAAGATGTAAAAAATATCTTTAAAAAACTTTATGATCAAGGAGATATTTATAAGGGTGAATATAAGGGATATTATTGTACACCTTGTGAAACTTTTTGGACAGAAAGTCAATTAGTTGATGGAAAATGCCCAGATTGTGGTCGTGATGTAGAATATCAAGAAGAAGAATCATATTTTTTCCGTCTTTCAAAATATGAGGACAGGCTCAAAGAACTATTTAAAAACAATCCGGAATTTCTTGAACCACAATTTAGGCAAAAGGAAATGCTCAATAACTTTATAGATAAGGGACTTTCTGATCTATCTGTTACCCGTAATTCTTTTGATTGGGGAGTAGATGTTCCGTTTGACAATGAACATGTAGTTTATGTTTGGATAGATGCTCTATCTTGTTATTTAACAGCTATTGGTTATGGTGACAATCCTAAAAGGTTTGAAAAATATTGGCCGGCAAGTGTTCACTTAATTGGAAAAGATATAGTAAGATTTCATACAATAATTTGGCCAGCACTATTAATGGCTCTAGATCTTCCGCTTCCTGAAAAGGTATTTGCTCATGGTTGGATTCTTTTTGATAATGATAAGATGAGTAAGTCTAAGGGAAATATCATGTATCCAGAACCGCTTGTAGAACTTTATGGTGTGGATGCTCTAAAATATTTTGTTCTTCGTGAGTTTAACTTTGGATCTGATGGAAATTTTTCAAGTAAGAAATATATGGAAAGATATAATTCTGATTTAGTAAATGACCTAGGAAATTTAGTAAGTCGTACCACATCTATGATTGATAAGTATAATGGTGGTATTGTTAAAAAAGGCAGCAAGACTGATCATTTTGATGATGAGCTTAAGGATTTGGCTGCTAAAACTTATAATGATTATACAGAACAAATGGATTCATTTGAATTTAATGAAGCTTTGCAAACTGTATGGACCTTTATACGTCGAGCTAATAAATATGTAGATGAAACTGAGCCATGGATCTTAGGTCGAGATGAAAATAAAAAAGATAGATTAAATACAGTCTTATATAATCTTGCTGAATCTATTAGGATTGTAGCTCAGTTAATAGAACCAGTTATGAAAAATACTACTAAAGAAATCTTAGCTAAGCTTGGAACAGATAACAAAGGATTTGCTTCTGCATCAAAGTTTGGACTTCTAGAAGAAGGTGCTAGTGTAACAAAAGGTAATAACTTGTTTGATAGATTAGATGTTGAAGAAGAACTAGTCAAACTTCATGATAAAAACAATGAATTAATTAAAAAAAGACTGGGAAATACCAAAGATGATGATGAGATTAAAGAAGATCAAGTAGCTGAGATTAGCTATGAAGATTTTGCTAAGCTAGATTTAGTTGTAGGGAAAGTTCTATCCTGTGAAGATCATCCGGATGCAGATAAGCTTTATGTTTTCAAAGTTGATATTGGAGAAGATAGGCCACGTACAATAATTTCTGGCATCAAAAAATGGTATGATATGGATGATTTAGTTGGCAAAAATGTAATAGTAGTTAAAAACTTAGCTCCAAGAAAAATGCGCGGTATAGAATCAGAAGGAATGATGCTTGCAGCAGATTATAAAGATGAATTATCAATGTTAACAACTCTTAAAGATATGAAACCAGGAAGTAAGGTTAGTTAATGAAATTAATAGATTCACATTGTCATCTTACGGATGAGGCTTTTGATAATGACAGGTTATTTATTTTAAATGACCTGTCTAATTTTGCTATAAAAGCTATTATAAATCCAGCTACAAATTTAGAAGATTCAAAAAAAGTGATAGAATTATCAAAAAAATATGATAATATTTACCCTATGGTAGGCATCCATCCAGAAAATATAGAGAATATTGAAGATTCTGATTTAGAAGAACTAAAGAAGCTAGCAGAAGATGAGAAAGTAGTAGCAATAGGTGAAATAGGGATTGATTATTATTGGAAAGATGATAATAAGGATAAGCAAAAAGAAATATTTATAAAACAGTTAGAACTAGCAAGAAGGCTTTCTTTACCAGCAGTGATTCACGTTAGAGATTCAAAAGATGATGTTATAGAAATCTTAAAGAATTATACGGATCTTAGAATTCAAATTCACTGTTTTTCAGACGATTTAAAGACTTTGGAGACCTATATGGATATGGGATTTTTTATATCAATTGGTGGAGTTGTTACATTTAACAATGGAGAAAACGAGCAAATTGCAGCTAGAAATGTACCTATAGATAGACTTATGATAGAAACAGATAGTCCATATCTAACCCCAGAACCATATAGAGGACTTAGAAACGATCCAAGACGTGTAGTAGAAGTTGCTAGGAAAGTGGCAGACTTACGCGATATGAAAATAGATAAACTTGCCAAACGCACTTACAATAACACTAAGGAGTTTTTTAATTTATGATTAAAGAAACAATAGTAGTAGAAGGAAAAGATGATATTGCTAATGTAAAACGAGCAGTAGATGCTGAGATGTTAGCAACCAATGGCTTAGCTTTTGGCAATGATTTAATAGACAAATTAAAAGTAATAAATGAACGTACAGGAATAATAATTTTTACAGATCCAGATCATGCTGGAAAGAAGATACGAGAAAAAATAGCTAGAGAGATTCCAACAGCTAAGCACGCCTACATAGATCGTAAGAAAGCTATAAAAAAGGGAGATTTGGGTGTGGAAAATGCAGACCCAGAAGTTATAATAGATGCACTAAATAATGCTAAGGCTGAAATAACAGAAAGTCGCAATGAATTTGTAATGGCAGATCTTTTAAATAATGGACTTTCTATAGGAAGTGGAGCAAGTAAAAAACGTGAAGAACTTGGCAATATATTAGGTATAGGTTATTATAACTCTAAACAATTGTTAAGTAAATTAAACTCTTTTGGAATCAGCAGGGAAGAGTTTGAAAAGGCGGTGGAGAAGCTATGAAAAAACTATATTCACCAAAGGTTGTAAAAGAGATAATTGACTTCTATGATTTTTCTTTTAAAAAGTCCCTAGGCCAAAATTTTCTTATAGATAAAAATTTCGTAGATAAGATTGTAGAGTCAGCCGATATAGAAAATCAAAATGTATTAGAGATTGGTCCGGGTATAGGAACTATCACTTATGAAATAGCAAAAACTGCCAAGAAAGTAGTAGTAATAGAGATAGACAAAAGCCTTATCCCAATACTTGAGCAAAACCTAGAAGAATTTGATAATGTAAAGATTATCAATGAAGATATACTAAAAGTAGATTTAGTTAAGTTAATAGAAGAAGAGTTTGATGGAGAAAGCTTTAAAGTAGTATCAAACCTTCCTTACTATATAACAACTCCAATCATAGAAAAGTTAATAACAACAGGTATTCCTTGCAAAGATATGACCATAATGGTGCAAAAAGAAGTTGGACAGCGCATGGTAGCAAGTGAGGTGGATAAGGAATATAGCTCCCTTTCAGTTTTTATAAAGTTTTACACAGAGGCTAAAACTCTAGTAAATCTACCAAAATCTGTATTCATGCCACAGCCTAAGATAGACTCTACTATCCTTAACTTAAAGCTTAGGATATATGATGAAAATGTAGACCAAGAAACCCTCTTTAAGCTAGTGAGGGCAGGCTTTAATAAACGTCGCAAGACTATTCTAAATTCTATGTCAGATGTGGTAGATAAAGAAGATTTAAAAGTGGCCTTTGAAAAGACAGGTCTAAAAGCAAACTTAAGAGCAGAAAATTTATCTATAGATGATTATATAAAGCTTGCCAATCAAATAAACCTGTAAATCAATATCCCCAAACAAGGGGATATTTTTTTAAAAACTCTATACAACAAATCTAGGCCTAGGTCTATCAACTAAAAAATCAGATATACCAACATATTATATATTTGGAGAAAAAGATAGTACTAACACCAAAAATGACATCAAAAAGCTTGAAGAATCCACAAACAATCTTTGGGGTAAGTAAACCCGTAAGTGAGATTTCCTAGGAGGATATCTAAACGAAGTCAATGTGTATACTAATAAGTTTAGAAACCTAGTAGATGGCGGAGGCTTAGCCTAGGTGAATCTGCAAAATCGGTCGAAAGTGCTGCAAACATAACAAGTAACATAGTTTCAAGAATTAGTAAAAATTTTTGTGTGATTTTGAGTCCTTAGAAAAAATTGCTTGGCTTTGGATTGTAGAATTGAAGATGTTATCGAGCTTGTAAGATGTGATCAGAATTTAATAAAAGATATTAACGGATAAGTCTAAAGATTTAGTCGTTTTTTATTGCAAGAAAGGAGCTTAAGTTGGGAAAATTAGAATAAATTAAACAAAAATTAAAAGAAATAAAAGAGAAAATTGACGATACAAAAAAGATTAAGACAACTAAAAATAAAAAACAGAAGATATTAAAACAAGATATAATAAAAAAGGAAAAGTAAGAACTTATATGCTAATAACAAGAGGAGCAATATTAGAAAGTCTTATAAAAAGTAGAAGAACTAACAGATGAAGAAATAAAAATTCTACTAGTAGAAGCAACAAAAATAAAAGAATTTAAAGAAACACTTAGAATAATAAGAAAAATGGAAAAATATTAGCATAGATATTATATAATAATATGCTAGGAAAAGGTAATTAAAAATATAAAAAAGTATTGACATACGAATAAAATTATGTTAGGTTGTAGTTAACTAGAGAAAGGTGAAATAATGAATAATAGAACCGAGAAATATCGTAAACTTTTAGCTTTATCGCAACATAGACTTGAAAAAAAGTGGGTATGTCAATGACAAGCATAAACAAAATAGAGACAAGGAAAACTATTCCGAGTCTATAAACCGAAAATGATATAGCGAACGCAGCTACAAATGATGTAAATAATATTCCAGTAAACCATAATAAAAGTATTCAAAGTAATAAATTTGAAATTCCAACACTTCAATTAGGAGAAAAGCAAAGCCACGAAGTTGTTCTTTCAAATGGTGAAATTGGAGTTATTACCGTTGAAAAAATTGCTGATTTTACAAATGATAAAAAAGATATCGAAGGTCCTGTTTTATATGGATGGAGCCGTTGGCATACTAGAAAAAATGTTACTGATGGAACATATAAGATAAATGTTGTTACTGCTGCAGCAAATGCTGGTTTTGCGGTTGACATTAGAAATTATAGAATAACATCAGCATATGATCCTTGCATTTCATGGCGATATCAAATGTTTCAGGAACACTAACACATGATTCATCTAAAAAGGCTACTTATTTTATGAATTTTAGTATGGCAATACCTTGGGTAGGTGGTCCAAGCTGGACAGGTGGAGTTCAAGCGAGAATTGAAGGCAGGAATTTAGTTACTTACTGGTATTAAAGGAGAGAATTTAGATGTTAGGTGTAATATTTGCGACAATAATATTTGTATTAGGTGTTATTGCTTTAATAAAGAATTTCAAAAAAATAATTAGATGGATAAAGAATATCTAGTAAGTATATTTGCGAAATAAGTTTAAAACTAGGACTAAGAAGCAAAATTTTAAATAAATATTTATTAGAAAACAGCAAATAAAAAAGTTTGCTGTTTTCTCTTTGCTAAAAAAATGAAGTCTAAAAATCAATTATGAAATAAAGCGAGTATATGGATGGAAAAAGCTGATTTAATAAGTATTTTAAGATGTTATTGAGCATGTAGTTGAAAGAAATCTAGAAAAAATAGAGAAAATAAACGTAAGTATTGATAATTAAACGGGAGAATTTTAGTATAATTTAATTGTTGAGATAGTTCTGTTTAGAGAAGGGAGATTGAATTGGGCAGGACTAAAAAATATGGAAGAACTTTATTCTAGATTGCCAAAAGACGATGGTAAACATGCTGATAGTATGAGTATAAGGTCACAAAAAGTAATTCTAAAACAATATGAAAAACAAACGGAGTACTCACTTTCTAAAGACGGATATAGTAAATATGAGATAAATAATCTAAGAAATTTAAACAATAAGGAATTTAAGGTGGAATTTGAAGAACTTTAACTTGTAAAATATTACTAATTCTTGAAATATCTAAAAAATTGGGTATAAATTAGTAGGTAAGAATAAAAGTTAAGGAGATAATAATGGCAGACATTAAAATTTACACATCAAACACATGTGTTTTCTGTAAAGCAGCTAAACAATATTTCAATGAAAATGATATTGAGTTTACAGAAATGAACATAGATGAAAATCCAGATGCTGTTGAATACCTAGTATCAAAAGGATACAGAGGAGTTCCAGTTATCAATATAGATGGAGAAGATATAGTAGGTTTTGATAAACCAGCTATAGAAGCAAAATTAGGTTTGTAAGAAAGAGGGTTTGTCCCTCTTTTTCTATGCCTTTTTTATATTTAGCCCTTGATTGTTTTAAGAAATACAGTCATATTCTATAGTATAGGAGTATAAAAACAATTTCATAAATTATTTTTATTAAGCTATATTTTATCAAATGATTTATGATGAGAAAAAATTTTTACAAATTTTAAAATATTGTTATAATCTTAATGAGAAAGGAAGTATATTATGTTAAATTTTAAAGAAGCAAAAATAAGAGTTGATGAAGTTATCAGCCCTACTCATTTATTTTATTCAGACTACTTTTCTGGAATCTGCAATAATAACGTTTACATAAAACCAGAGAATTTACAAAAAACTGGATCATTTAAATTAAGAGGAGCTTATAATAAGCTTTCAAAACTTGATGATCAATCAAAAGAGGTTGGGATCATTACAGCAAGTGCAGGAAATCACGCTCAAGGAGTGGCTTATTCTGCAAATAAACTTGGCATTGATGCAGTTATCTGCATGCCAGAACAAACACCTATGATAAAGGTGGATGGAACCTTAAAATATGGGGCTAAGGTAGATTTATATGGAAAAAGTTTTGATGAATGTAAAGACCATGCTATAGCTCTAGCTGAAGAAAAAGGATATACATTTATACCACCGTTTGATGATTTTGATGTTATAGAGGGTCAAGGAACTATAGGTCTTGAGATAGTAGAAGAGTTAAAATACGTAGACTATGTAATAGTACCTGTAGGTGGTGGTGGACTTATAGCTGGTATTGCAAAATGTATCAAGGAAATCAGCCCGCTTATTAAGGTAATAGGTGTAGAGCCATACTCAGCTCGTTCAATGCAAGAATCTATCAAAAGTAGTAAAATAATTAAGTTAGAGGGTGTAGATACAATAGCTGACGGTACAGCAGTTGCTGAGGTTGGTAAACATACATATGATATAGCAAAAGACTATGTAGATGACTGGATAACTGTAACAGATGAAGAAGTTCTAATGGCCTTTATAAATCTTATGGAAAAACATAAGTTAGTAGCAGAGCCATCAGGAGCTTTAAGTCTTGCTGCACTTCAAAAACTTAATTTTTATAATAAAAATGTAGTTTCAGTTATAAGTGGTGGCAATATAGATATGAGCTTTATATCTCAATTAATAAATCGAGGTCTATATGAAACTGGTAGAATAACCATAGTTAATGTTGAGGTGCCAAATATTCCAGGAAAATTACAAGAACTTCTTGCTAATATTGCTTATACAAAAGCAAATGTTATTTCTATAAATCACGATAGTTTAAAAGAAACATCTAGATTTAAGAACATTAATGTAGAAATCACCCTTGAAACTAATGGGCCAGAACATGTTAAGAAAATTTGGGATGTTTTGGCTAAGAAAGGATATATTGTACATTGATCTTTGAAAATCTACTCGAAAAAATTGAGTATGTAGAATATAAGAAACAAAATAATATAGAATTACAAAATATTACTAATAATTCAAAAAATATAAAAGAAAATGATATATTTGTGGCCGTAGCTGGAAATCTTAGCGACGGTCATAAATATATAGCTAATGCTATAGAAAATGGAGCAAAAACCGTTGTCTACCAAAACAATATAGATTTTGAAGATGGTATCAACTATATCAAAGTTAGTGACAGCAGAAAGACTCTATCAGTTATATCAAATATACTAGAAGACTATCCATCAGAAAAGATGACGGTAATAGGAGTTACTGGAACTAATGGTAAGACTACAACAGCGACTACTATATATTATCTTATGAAAGAAATCTATGGTTCTGCTACAAATATTGGTACAGATGGCACCTTTATAGGGGATAAGAGAACTGATAATTCAAATACTACCCCAGATATCTACCTATTAAATAAGATTTTTAACGAGAGCTTAGAAAACGGAATCGATAGGGTGGTGCTTGAGGCATCAAGCCATGGACTTTATCAAAATCGTCTTATGGGTATTTATTTTGATTATGGGATATTTACTAATCTTTCTACAGAGCATTTAGATTATCATAAAACTATGGATAATTACTTTGATGCAAAGATGATTTTGCTAGAAAATTCTAAAAATAGAATTGTAAATATAGATGATTCTTATGGAAAAAAAGCAAAAAAAAGATTTCCTGATGCCGTGACTTTTGGATTAAGTGAAGAAGCAGACTATAGAGCTACTAGAATAAATAAGATTGAGGATATCACTAATTTTAAATTAAAAGGGATAGATTTTACTATAAATTCTATAGCTGATTATGAAATTTATAATAAACTTGCAGCCATAGCTACATTAAATCTCATGGGAGCTAGCTTAGAGGAGATATCTAGCAAATTAAAAGAATTTAAGGGTATTCCATCAAGATTTCAATATGTAGAAAATGACTTAGGAAAAAATATAATAATAGATTTTGCTCATACCCCAAGAGCCTTTGAAGCTATTTTTAAGTCTATTCCAAAAGATGTAAAAACTATAGCAGTTTTCGGCATAAATGGCGATAGAAATGCTGAATTTAGAAGACTAATAGGTAATGCTTGTGCAAAAAATGATGTCTTTGCAGTAGTAACAACTGATGATCCGAAGTTTGAAACCTATGAAAAAATTAGAGATGAAATTGTCCTTGGTATTAAAGAATATGATGGAGAATATAAAACTATAAAAGACCGCAAAGAAGCAATAATTTATGCAATAAGTAAAGCTAATAAGGGAGATTATATCCTAATGTTAGGTAAAGGTGAGGAGCATTTTTTAAAACTAAATGGCAATGAAAAAACTCCTTATAATGAATATGAAACTGTCCTTGAGGCGATAGCAGCTCAATGAAAACTATAGTAATTGGTGCAGGAGTAGCAGGCTTATTTTTTGCAAACTTTATGGGAAAATCCGATGTCAAAGTTTTGGATAAGAATGAATTTGCGGGAAGAAAATTGCTTGCAACTGGAAACGGTCGTTGTAATTTCACTAATCTTAATTATGGTGTGGATAATTTTACTTCATCAAATGATGATTTTGTAAAAAATGTAATAGATTATTTTACAAACATAGATCTTATAGAGTACTTTCATGAACTTGGAATAGCAACTACGCACCTTCCATCAGGAAGATGCTATCCAAAGACTATGTCTAGTAAGACTGTAAGAGATATTCTTTACTTATCAGCTAAAGAAAGTATAGAATTTATGTTTGATGAAAAAGTTACTGGCATTGATTTTAAGAGAAAAAAAGTAAAGACATCTACAAATAATTACTCATACGATAAGTTAGTTATAGCTGCAGGAGGTATTACTCTTAAAAACTCTGGCTCAGATGGTAAAATTTTTGAGCTTATAGAAGATGAGATTCCTATTACAAAAATGACCTATGCAATAACTAACTATGAAACAAAAGAGAAACTTTCAAAAAAGGCTAAGGGAACTAAGGTTTCTGCAAGAGCAAGCTTATTTGTAGACGGTAAATATGTAAAAGAGTCGGTGGATGACGTTATATTCCAAGATTATGGCTTGACAGGAACAGCTATTTTAGATATTTCTAATGATTTGTCTTTACACTTAATGAAAAACAGAGAATGTGAAATTAGAATAGATTTTTTCCCTGAATATAATAGAAAAGACTTTAGAAATTTTTTATTCAAGTTATCAAAAAAATTTCCAAACAGACCTATAAAGGATATATTAATAGGTATAATAAATGAGAAACTAATAGATGATATACTAAATATATCAAATGTTAGTTTAAAAAAAATAAGCGGGAATTTAAGTGATAAGGATTTTGATAACTTAACAAAAAGCCTAAAGAACTTAAGTTTCTCGGTTAAAAAAATTCATGATAAAGAAAATGCACAGGTTACTATTGGTGGAGTTGATATCAAATATATAGATCCTAAAACTATGACTTCTACTATTTATCCAGATGTATTCTTTATAGGAGAATGCCAAGAAGTGGCGGGAGCTTGTGGAGGCTACAATATTAGCTGGGCAGCATCAACTGCCAAGATAGCCAGTGATTATATAAGGAGCTTAGATGTTTAAAATAAGTAGAAACTTAAATGAAATGAAATACAATGGTGAATCCATTAAACTTGCAATAATAGGAGCAGGAAAGATGGGTGCTAGCCTTATCTCACAATTATCAAATATTGACGCTATGGAAGTTAAACTAGTAATTGATAGAACACCACAAAAAGCCATAGATGCCTTAAAAAAAGCGGGTATTCCAGAAGAAAGAATAATATACACTGATGATTATAACGAGGGATATGAAGTATTGGAAAAAGGCTATGTGTGTGTGTCTACTAACTATAGACTTAGCTATAAGCTTTTACAAATAAACGCTGTTATAGATTGTACAGGAAATCCTTCGTTTGGTGCTGTGATAGCCCGCAAAACAATACAATATCACAAACATATGATTTCATTTAATGTAGAGTGTGAAGCAACTGTAGGACCTGTTTTACATGATATGGCAAAAAAAGCAGGAGTTGTTTATACAGGAATATTAGGAGATGAACCGGGTGCAATTATAGATCTATGCGATCAAGCTTTTGGGATGGGTTTAGATGTTCTTGTAGCTGCAAAAGGTAAAAATAATAAACTTGATGAGTATGCAACTCCAGAAACCTTAAAAGAAGAGGCGAAAGGAAAAAACTTATCTGCAAAAATGTTAACAAGCTTTGTAGATGGCACAAATACTATGCTCGAGCTTAACTCTGTATGTAATGCCTTAGGATTTTTACCAGATACATTTGGCTGCCATGGCATAGATACTAGTCCGGAAACAGCTGTTGAAGATTTTAAGTTAAAAAGAGAAGGTGGAATTTTAGATAATTATAAGATAGTAGAATTTTCTAAAGGAATGGCTCCTGGAGTTTTTATTATTGCTACAAGTGATAAAGAGGATGTAAGAGATCTTATGAAATTTCTAGGATTTGGGGATGGTCCAAATTATCTAATGTATAGACCATATCACTTAACAAGTCTTGAGGCGCCTATTACAATATATAATGCAGTTGTAGAAAATGAACCAACAATTGCTCCAATCCAAGGTCAAGTTGCAGATACTATAACAATAGCAAAAAGAGATATAAAAGCAGGAGAAAGCTTGGATGGTATTGGAAGTGAGAAAGTATATGGTAAACTTACAAGCCATACAAGATCGATGAATGAAGACTTACTTCCTATAGGTTTAATAACACCAAAAACAGTAGCAACTTGTGATATCCCAAAAGATACATTGATAGAAATGAATATGGTAGAAATCGATGAAAGAGCTACTATAACAAGACTTAGACGTAGACAAAACTCTATGAAATTGTAATAATATTTTAGTATTTAATAATTGATTTTAAAAAGTTAATAATAGAACAGTCCCTTCAGATATATTTTAATGATTCTGAGGGATTTTTTATAAAGCATTAAATTTATAATTTTATTTTTAAGACAAAGCAAATCAATAGATTTCTCCACTCCTTTTTGCTCAGGTAGAAATGGTTGGAGCCTGCTTAATAAAATTGTGGGAAATACATACCATCTCGACCGAAGCGGAGGGATCCTTGTATTGATTATTACTAAGCTTTCTCCACTCCTTTTGCTCTGTTAGAAATGGTTGGAGCCTGCATAGTAAAATTGTGAGAAACACAAACCATCTCGACCGAAGTGGAGAGATCTCTAATATTAAGCAAAAAAAACAGGACATACTATTGTCCTGTTCTTAGGTAAATAAATTTTCAAATATAAAATTTATTTAAACATCTCGGATAATTTAGTATTTTCTAATTCCTCGTGGTAAAATACTATATTTTTAACATCGTTTTGATATTTTATATCTCCCCAAAGAATTCCACCTACGTATTGATCGCTCATTTTAAATAGCTTGTAGATATTTCCGTCCTTCTCACTAGATATTTCTTCTATACCTTCACCTGAAGTAATTCCTGCCGAAAATATCTTTGTATCGCCTATCATTAAAGTTGAGAATGGCTTTGGCTTTTCGTAGCATTCGTTGCTACCTGTCATATTGTGTCCTGCAATTTTGCCCATTTCTTGGCTGGAAGTCCATAAGCCAATTGTAAAATTGCCTATTTGAGCGCAATCTCCTGCAGCAAATACATTTTCTTTCTCAGTTTGTAAAGTATCATCTACTATAATTCCTCGATCTACTTCAAGTCCTGAATTTTTAGCAACTTCTACATTTGAACGAACGCCAGCTTGAACCATGATTGCATCGGCATCTATAGTACTTCCATCATCAAGTTTAACTCCTATCACTTTGCCATCTTTAGATAAAATTTCACTAGTGTTTTTACCTGTATAAGTTGAAATTCCCATATCATTTAATGTACTTTCAAGTTTTTGAGAAAGATCTTGGTCTAGTTGACGAGATAATAAATAGTCAAAGCTTTCTATAACTGTAACTTTTTTACCTAGAAGTTTTGCAGAATAAGCAGCTTCAAGTCCTAAAATGCCTCCACCTATAACAACAACTTTATCCTTGCCGTTTACATAATCTTTAAAATTCATGAGGTCATCAATAGTTCTTATAGCAAAAACCCCATCGCTGCTAATATTTTTTATTGGTGGTACAAATGGATGTGCTCCTGTTGCAAGTAGTGCCTTTGCATATTCTATTTCTTCTCCATCTGATAGGACAGCTACATTTCTATCTAGGTCTAATTTATCTACAGCTGTTTGTAGTCTTTCATCTATATGTCTTTCGCTATACCATGGTTCTTTTTTTACATATATATCATCGTCATTGAATTCTTTAGAAATCAAATCAGAAAGTCTTGTTCTCCAATATGTGCTTGGTTTTTCAGCTGATACTATAAGTATTTTTGCGTCAGCATCTTTTTTTCTAATCTCTTCTGTAGCAGAAAGACCAGCTATACCATTTCCTATTATTAAATAATCGTACATATATAACACCTCTTTAAATTCTAATTATTTATCGTCTATGTTAAATTTTACCCGAATTTTCACAAATTACTTAAAAACAATAATGGTATAATACTTTTATGAGAAAAGCAAATTTTAAAGATTTAGAAAAAGTATCAGAAATATTAGAAAAAGCTAAGAAATCATTAAAAAATGATGGCGTTGATCAGTGGCAAAATGGTACACCTAATTTGTCATTATTAGGTCAACAAGTTTCAAGAAATAATTCTTACGTATATGAGAAAGATGGAGAAATTTTAGCCTATGCTTATCTTAGCCCTGACTACGATCCTACTTATGCCAGTGTACGAAAAGCTATGAAAGGCGATGATTCCATTACAATCCATACATTTTGTGTAGATAAAAACAAAGCTAGAAAGGGAATAGGAAGCCTATTTTTTGAGCAAATAAAAGATTTTGCAATAAAGAATGGTAAGGATTCACTTAGGATTGATACTCATAAGGATAATTTTAGGATGAGAGGGCTTATAAAAAAGCTTGGGTTTTCATATATAGGAATTATCTATATAAATGATAATGGTAGACCTATGCCGAGATATGCCTATGAACTCTTGTTATGATTAATAAAGCCCAAAAGAAAGTAATAGAAGATGCTAAAACTCCAGCTGCAATTATCGCAGGACCAGGAACAGGTAAGACTTTTACAATTGTAAAAAAAGTTGTGGATTTGGTAAAAAATGAGTATATTCCAGCTAATAGAATCCTAATTACCACATTTACTAAAAAAGCAGCTGCAGAACTTAATAGTCGAATACTATCAGAATTTACAAAAGAAAATATAAATACGGACCTAAAAGATCTGAAAATAGGAAATTTCCATTCTTTAGCAAATATTTATATAGACCAATATAAGAAGCTTAATAATAACTTCTTTAAGGCTGAGGTAATCGATTCTTATACAGAAGGATATTTATTGGAAAGAAACTTATATCGTTTTGAACAAATAAATGGTTTTAAGGAAAGCTTTAGTGGCAATAGAGTTCGCCTTATACAAGAAGTTTTTGAAGATATTACTAATAATCTAATAGACATCAATTCATTAAAAATTTCAAATAATCCAAAGGATAGGCTAGCATATGAAGTTTATATAAATCATCTAGAGATATTAAGAGAAAATAATTTGATAAATTTTCAATTGATTTTAAAAAACTTTTATGATTTACTAAGCGATTCTCAAATTGGAGAAGAGATTAGAAACTCTATTGATTTTGTTATAATTGATGAATATCAGGATACAAACTTTATTCAACAAGAGATAGCCTTTAAGCTGATAAAAGATAAAAATATTATGGTTTTTGGAGATGATGATCAGTCCTTATATAGCTTTAGGGGAGCAGATCCTAAAAATCTCTTGGATTTTGGTAAAGTTTGTAAATACAAACTAGGAGTAGATGCTAATTTTTATAGCTTAGATATAAATTATCGCTCTAATCAATCTATAATTGATATAGCAAAGTCATGGATGGATGTTGAGGAATTTGATAATAAGGTGCTAAATTCTTTTAAAGATAACAAGAATGAGAATTCGGTTGTTAGGGCCAGAGCTGATAATTTTGAAAACCTATATAAAATTATAAAACTTTTAAATAGAGATATTGACTTAAACCAGATAGGTTTTCTTTTTCCTACCCTTAATAGCTATTATCCTAAAAGTTTGCAAGCATTTTTAGAATCAAAGGGGCTTGCTGTCTTAAATATGGGATCAAGTAATTTTTTTGAAAGATATGAAATAAGAATTCTTATGTATATTTTTGTAAGGGTATTTACTTCTTATCCTAGTAATTTAGAGGATAATCCTTATCTAAGCTATGAGCAAAAAAAGAAGTTGGAATATAGACAGTATTTAGCATCGTTATTTGATGATCAAACTATAAAATCTAAGGAAATGGATAAGTTAGTATCTTATTTTAGAAACGAAAAAGATATTGGTTTAACTGAGATTTTGTATAAGTCCTTTAGTTTAAAAATTTTAAAAGAAATTCTTGATAAAAAACTGGGAAGTATAGAAAATGATAGAGCTCTTAATAATATAGGAATTTTTTCAAGAAAATTAAGTGAGTACGAGCAAATTTTTGATAAAAATGATTCTGATTATTATTTTGAATTTATTTATGGTTATATATTTTATTTTTACAAGACAAATTCTATAAGAGAATTTGAAGCCTTGAATCAATCATATGAAGCTATAAACTTTATGACTATTCATAATTCTAAAGGGTTAGAATTTGATGTGGTATTTGTATCTGGTCTTAATGATTATCCTAGGGGAGATCATCCTAGACTACTTGAGTATTACTCTTATAAAGAAAATGATAATAAAAGGCCGATTAAAGATTTTTATAGAAAATATTATACTGCATTTACTAGGGCTAAGAATTTGCTAGTTTTATTGGATAATTCTAGAGATTATAGATTAGAAAATTTTTCGAAAAAGCTTAATGATAGTTCAATTCTTTCAACTATTGATTTTAAAAGGCATGAAGAAAAAAGAAATAAGCAAATTTTGGCTTATACTACAGATATAGAAATATATAATGCATGTCCACTTAAATATAAGTTTTTAAGAAGGTTGTCCTATAGTTTACCTAAAACTAAAAACTTAATTTATGGTAGTAGAGTTCATGAGCTAAGTGAATATATTTCAAAATATCCTAGCGATTCTAATATAGAACCTTTTTTAAAGAATAATTTAAAATATAAAAATGTTATTTTAAATTTTATCAAGAAAGATTTCAAGGTGATAGACACAGAGTCAAATTACAAGTTAGATAGGGATTTTTATATACTCCAAGGAAATATTGACATTATCTTAGAAGACAATTCTATTATGGATATAAAAACAGGATCATTTGATGATTTAACTTTAAAAAAATATAAAAATCAGCTGGTAACTTATAAGTATCTTATGGAGCTTAATAAGGAAAAAACTAATAATTTATATCTTTATTTTATAGAAAAAGACGAGTTAATTAAAGTAGAAGATTTAAATTTTGATATAAGTGTTATTGATGGGATAGCAAAAAATATTTTAAACGAGAATATATATGGTAAAACATCGGATACAAGTGAGTGTAAGTTTTGCCCTATGAAATATTATTGTGATAGGTATTGATTATTGTCTACTATGTTATACAATATAGAAAGGTGATAATATGATAGAATCTCAAATGCTAAAAGGGGTAATAGATGGGGTAATTCTCCATATTATAAAAAATAATGAAACTTACGGCTATGAAATAGTAGAAGAGCTAAAGCACAATGGCTTCTATACTATGACAGAGGGTACAGTATATCCAATTTTGCAAAGACTTACAAAAAAAGGTTATATATTGGGAGGCTATAAAAAGTCGGAGATAGGTCCACGCCGTAAGTATTACTATATAACAGCTAAAGGTAGTAAGTATCTAGAAGATTTCTATGAATCTTATAAGGAACTTAACCAAGCTGTATACAAAGTGATAGGGGGAATAGATGAGAGTAGATAAGATGATTGGAAATGCTAACCTTGATACAAGAAGAAATATCAAGCGTAATGCAAAAAAAGGAGCTCTAGTTATTAATGGGGATATTGTCAAAGATACATCAACCCAAGTTGATCCTAATGTAGATGAAGTTTTTTATATGGGGGAATTTGTAGAATATTTTGAAAATATCTATATAATGATGAATAAACCACAAGGTTACATATCTTCAACTTATGATGTTGATCCCACTGTAGTTGATATTTTGGATGATTTTTATAAAACACTTGACTTATCTATAGCAGGCAGGCTAGATAAAGATACTAGAGGATTATTAATTTTATCAACAGATGGAAATTTTATACATAAGATTACAAGTCCTAATTCAAATATTGAAAAGACATATGAGGTAGAGACTAGGGATTTAATAGATGAGTCTTTAGTAGAAGAATTTTTACAAGGTGTTTACATAGCAGAAGATGATTATCAAGCTCGTCCAGCTAAACTTAAGATAATAGATGATAAAAAAGCCATAGTAAAAGTTACTGAGGGAAAGTTTCATTTAGTAAAAAGACTTTTTTCAAATTTAGGAAATGAAGTAGTAGAGCTTAAGAGAATCGCAATAGGGGAACTTAGACTGGATCCATTCCTAAATGAAGGCGATTATAGAGAATTAAACGAAAAAGAACTTGCTTTGTTTACGAATTGACTAAATGAGGGCAAGGAGGTTATATGTATCAAAATTTAATAAAACCATTATTAGACTTTTTATTAAGTTTAATACTTATAGTAATCCTTAGCCCATTATTTTTGATAATAGCTATTATATCAAAAATATATGAACCGAAAGGAACTGTGTTATTTAAACAAGAAAGAGCAGGCAGGTATAACAAGCCTTTCTTATGCTATAAGTTTAGATCTATGAAAATGTCGGCTCCCAAAAACGCTTCCACATGGGAGCTAGATAATCCAGATGCTTACATAACTCCTTTAGGAAAGTTTTTAAGAAAGACAAGTCTTGATGAAATCCCACAGTTAATTAATATTCTTAAAGGTGATATGAGTTTTGTCGGGCCAAGACCTGTAATTTTAAAGGAAAAAGAATTGTTAGATTTAAGAGCTGCTAATAATGCTTACTCAGCAAAACCAGGTATTACTGGACTCTCACAAATATCTGGTAGAGATAATTTATCTCCAAAAGATAAGGCTTATACAGATGGTTTATATGCTAGTCAATTAACTTTTATAAATGATTTGAAAATATTTTTAAAAACAATCCCAAAAGTTTTAAGTGGAGATGGTGTAACAGAAGGTAAGCAAAATTTCTAGTAAAATATTTAGGAAAAGATTTGCAAAACTATAAAATTTATGATAAAGTGTATATATAATAATATGAGTGATGAGAAACGAGCCAATTGAATATGAATGGGCTCGTTTTGTCCTTTTAAATGGAGGTTTTATGACTAGGGAAAGTATTTTCGAGGAGCTTTATAGTAATCCAGTGATTATGGCAATAAAAAATAATAAAGATCTTAGAAAATGCTTGGAATGCGATAATAAAATTGTCTTTGTACTTTATGGCAATATTGAAACTATACCAATTATAGTAAAAAAACTTAAGGATAGGGATAAGATTGTTATAGTCCATGAAGATCTTATAGAAGGTCTTTCAAGCTCTTCGTTTGCTGCAAGTTTTATAAAAAAATATACTGAAGCTGATGGGATTATTTCTACTAAGGCTTCTAATGTAGTTTATGCAAGAAAACTTGGACTTTTCGCAGTTTTAAGATTTTTTGTTATTGACAGTATGAGTTTTGAAAATATGAAACAAACTATAAAAGATGTTAACTGTGATATAATCGAGATACTTCCTGGAATATTACCTAATCAAATTAAGGATATAAAAAAAAGAACTAATATACCAATAGTTGCTGGCGGATTAATTTCTACAAAGAAGGAAGTTATGGATGCCTTAAATTCAGAAGCTATTGCAATCTCATCATCCAATTATAATGTATGGCTTATGTAGGAGGAAGGATATTATGAGTAAATACATCATGGCCTTAGATGCTGGTACAACCAGTAACAGAGCAATCATTTTTGACAAAGAAGGACAAATTATTTCAGTTGCACAAAAAGAATTCACCCAGTATTTCCCAAAAGCTGGATGGGTAGAACATGATGCTACAGAAATCTGGTCAACTCAACTTGGAGTTTGTACTGAAGCTTTAGCTAAGAAAAATATTGATGCAAGTGATATTGCTGCAATTGGTATTACTAACCAACGTGAAACTACTATAGTTTGGGATAAAAAAACAGGTGCTCCTGTATATAATGCAATCGTTTGGCAATGTCGCCGTACCGCTGATATGGCTGATAAGCTCGTAGAAGATGGTTATGGCAAAATGATAAAAGAAAAAACTGGTCTTGTAGTTGACCCATATTTCTCAGCTACAAAAATCAGATGGATTCTAGATAATATTGAAAATGGTCAACAAAGAGCTGAAAATGGTGAATTATTATTTGGTACAGTTGATACATGGTTAGTATACAATTTAACTCGTGGTAAAGTTCATGTAACAGACTATACAAACGCTTCTAGAACCATGCTTTATAATATAAACACTTTAGAATGGGATGATGAACTTTGTGAAATGCTTAATATTCCAAAATGTATGCTTCCAGAAGTAAAACCATCATCTTGTGTATACGGTGAAACAAATGAAAAATTATTTGGTTCTCCAATTAAGATTGCAGGTATGGCAGGTGACCAACAATGTGCTTTGTTTGGTCAAACATGCTTTAACCCAGGTGAAGCTAAAAATACCTACGGTACAGGTGCTTTCCTACTTATGAATACTGGCGAAGAAGCAGTTTCATCACAAAATGGTCTAATTACAACGATTGCGTGGGGACTTGAAGAAGGCAAAGTAAATTACGCTCTTGAAGGTTCAATCTTTGTTGCAGGTTCTGCGATACAATGGTTAAGAGACGAACTTAGAATAGTAGATGCTTCTGATGATACAGAATATATGGCTACAAAAGTTGATGATACAGATGGATGCTATGTGGTGCCAGCATTTACAGGGCTAGGTGCTCCATATTGGGATCCATATGCTAGAGGAGCTATAGTAGGTATTACTAGAGGAACTAGCAAGTATCATATAGTAAGAGCTACACTTGAATCCCTTGCATATCTAACAAATGATGTTTTAGCAGCAATGAGTATTGATTCGGGTAATGATCTAAAAGAGCTTAAGGTTGACGGGGGAGCCAGTGCAAATAATTTCCTAATGCAATTTCAAGCTGATATGATTCAGACAACAGTAGAAAGACCAGCTACACTTGAAACTACAGCTTTAGGAGCAGCTTATCTAGCAGGTCTAGCAGTAGGTTATTTCAAGGGTCTTGATGAAATCAAAGAAAATCGTAAAATTGATAAAGTATTTAAGCCAGAAATTTCTAAAGAAGAAAGAGATAAAAAAGATTATAATTGGCAAAAAGCGATTTCTAGATCAGTAGACTGGGCTAAGGATTTAAAGTAGAATAGTAATTGAGAAAGAGTTTAAGGATTTTCTAGGACTCTTTTGCCCAAAAGAGCCATATGCTGGCTCTTTTTTAGTACATATAAGGAGAAGAATATGAAAGATGTTGTAATAATAGGAGCAGGTGTAACAGGCACATCTGTAGCTTACAATTTATCAAAATACAAGGGAGATTTCCTTGTAGTAGAAAAGCATGCTGATGTTTGCGAAGAGACATCAAAAGCAAACTCTGCTATTTGCCACGGTGGCTATGATGCTGAGCCAGGTAGTATGAAAGCGAAAATGAATGTTGAAGGTAACCACATGATGAGAGAGTTAGCAGATGAGCTATCTTTTCCATACAAGCAAATAGGAACCTTAGTTTTATGCCATGATGAAAAAGACTTCCCAAATTTACAAAAACTATATGATCAAGGTATAGAAAATGGTGTTGGTGGCATGAAAATAATTTATAACGAAGAAATTCGTGAATTAGAACCTCATGTTGAAGAAAACGTATATGCTGCTTTATACTGTGAAGAAGCTGGTATAGTAGATCCATTTTTAATGAACATAGCTTATACTGAAGGATCAAATATAAATGGTGTTGAATATAAATTAAATGCAGAAATTAAAGATATAGTTGAAAAAGAAGATCACTATGTGTTAATTACTGCTGATGGTGAAGAAATAGAAACAAAGGCAGTTGTAAATGCAGCAGGTTTATATTCTGATCAAATCCATGATATGGTATTTGATGATAATAAGTTTGAAATCAGAGCACGTCGTGGAGAATATTTACTCCTTGATAAAGCAACAAAAGGATATGTAAATCATGTCTTATTTAACCTACCTACAGAAAAAGGTAAAGGTATACTTGTAACTCCTACAATTGATGATAATACTTTGATAGGACCTACATCAGACTTTGTTGATGATAAAGCAGACTTAGTAACAACTAGAGAGGCTATAGAAGAAGTAATTGATAAAGTAAATGATACAGTAGATAATGTTCCTGTTCGTCAAGTAATCACCTCTTTTTCAGGAAACAGAGCTCATGAATCAAACGGAGACTTTATCTTAGAGGAAAGTAAAAAAGGATTTTTTGATTGTGTAGGTATAGAATCTCCAGGACTTACATCAGCACCTGCTATTGGTAAGTATATGGCAGATCTTATCAAAGACTCCCTAGAATTAGAAGAAAAATCTGATTTTAAGCCAGGTAGAAAAGCTATTCCAAAAACAAGTGAGATGACAAGGGAAGAGCATAATGAGCTTATTAAAGAAAATCCATTATATGGCAAGATTATTTGTAGATGTGAAAAAGTAACCGAAGGCGAAATTGTAGATGCCATCCATGCACCTGTTGGAGCAAGAACAGTAGATGGAATCAAGAGACGTTGTCGAGCTACAGCGGGTAGATGCCAAGGTGGTTTCTGCTTACCATCAATTATTGAGATCTTGTCTAGAGAACTTGGCGTTAGTGAAGAAGAGATAACTAAAAAAGGTAAAGACTCTTTCTATATTGAAAAGAGAGCAAAGTAGGGGGAAGAAATGAAAGACTATGATTTAGTAATAATTGGTGGAGGTCCAGCAGGACTTTCAGCAGCAGTAAAAGCCTACGATGAAGGAATCAAAAATATCCTTGTGGTAGAACGTGATAATAGATTAGGTGGTATATTAAATCAATGTATCCATAACGGGTTTGGGTTACAAAGATTCAAAGAGGAGTTAACAGGTCCTGAATACGCACATAGATTTATTGATGAAGCTCAAAAAAGAGATATAGATATAATGATGAATACCATCGTAATGGATCTTCACGAAGATAAAACAGTTTTATTAATGAATGAAGAACGTGGAATGTTTGAAGTAAAACCAAAAGCAATAATTCTAGCTATGGGTTGTAGAGAAAGACCAAGAGGAGCGCTAAATACTCCAGGAAGTCGTCCAGCTGGTGTTTATAGTGCAGGTACAGCTCAAAAATTAGTAAATCTTGAAGGATATCTACCAGGAAAGAAAGTAGTTATATTAGGATCTGGAGATATAGGACTTATCATGGCAAGACGTATGACTCTAGAAGGCGCAGAAGTAGAATGTGTAGCAGAACTTATGCCATTTTCAGGTGGTCTAAAGAGAAATATAGTTCAATGCTTACACGACTATGATATTCCACTTTATTATTCAACAACAATTTCAGGCATTAAAGGAACTGATAGAGTAGAAGGAGTTTATCTATCAAAAGTAGATGAAAACTTAAGAGTAATTGAAGGAACAGAAAAATTTGTAGAATGTGATACAGTTCTTCTTTCAGTTGGCCTTCTACCAGAAAACGAACTTACTAAAGAGGCAAATATTAAACTAGATCCAAGAACAAAGGGAGCTTATGTATCAGATAAGCTAATGACAAATGTAGATGGCATATTTGCAGCAGGAAATGTTTTACACGTTCATGATTTAGTAGACTTTGTATCGGAAGAAAGTGAACTTGCAGCAGTTAATGCAGCAAACTATATAAAAGGTGAATTCAAAGAAACATCAGAGCATACAATTGATCTAGAAGCAGGAAATGGCATATCATACACACTTCCTCAATTTATAGATTATGAAAATATGGATGAATCAATAATAGTTAAATTTAGAGTGAACAACGTATACCCATCTAGAAAAATTTGTGTATATACAGATGATAAATGCATAGTTGAGCGTAAAAAAAGAGTTCTAGCTCCAGGTGAAATGGAACTACTCAGACTTAAAAAAGAAGATATAGATCCAGAAACTAAAAAAATCACTATTAAATTGGAGGAAGTATGAAAAAACAATTCACATGTATCAATTGCCCATTAGGTTGTCAAGTAGTAGTAACCATGGATGGGGAAGAGATAACAGATATATCAGGAAATAACTGTAAACGTGGAGAAAATTACGTAAGAGATGAAGTAAAGGATCCAAAGAGGATGGTATGTTCAACAGTTAAAATTTCTGGAAGTAATGCTTACAGTGTTCCAGTAAAAACAGAAACTGCTATTCCAAAAGGATTAATATTTGAATGTATGAAAGAAATCAATAATACTGAGATTAAAACCCCAGTGCATATAGGTGATGTAGTAATTGATAACGTCCTAGATACAGGAGTAAATGTAATTGCTACAGATGAGAGAGCATAGACTTTCCTATAATTTTTCCTAAGATAGAAATACCCCAAAATCGTACTTTAGATTTTGGGGATTTTTTAATGGATAAAGTTCTTATGATTTTTTCTTTTTTAGCTTAAAGGCAGATGCTATTTCATCAAGCTCATCGACTTTTAGTAAATATACGATAAGAAGATAAATCAGTCCTGTAAGGGCAATAGTAACTAATAACCATAAATTAGATGGTCTTAATTTGTAGAAGTAGTTTGCAAATGCTCCGATTATAGCTCCAGCTAATAATATTTTCATTAAATTTTTAAAAATATATCCTATATTTAAGCTTCCATAGCTTTTATTATAGATTATAAAGGCTATCACTATCGGAGCTACTTGGCTAATTGTTGTAGCAAGGGCTAACCCAACCAATCCATAAGCTTTAGAAAGAGTATAATCGAGGATTATATTTATACCTAACTGAACAAATGATATTATAGTTGGTACTTTTGTATTTTGGTGACTAAAAAATGATAGGTAAAGTACATCTACTATAGCAGGACCTATTAAATAAAGTGTGTAGTAAAATAATACATCACTTGTCATAATCATATCCTGATATGAAAAAGCACCTCGATAGTATACAAATGATATTATTGGCCTTGATAGGACCATCATACCTATAATTGATGGGACAAATAGTATAAGTATTTTAACCATTGTTTTACTTGTAACTTCCTTCATTCCCTTTATATCACCTTCTGCTACAAGTTTGCCTATAATTGGATATGCAGTAACTTGGAAAGGCACTATAAATGTAGAACTTATTATTCTTATAATCTTCAGTGCATAATTTAGTATAGAAACTCCACCATCGCTTGCAACTAAAGAAGCAAATGATTGATCTACAATAGTTGATATATAGACTGCTGCCATAGAAAATGTAGTAGGCAGGGATAAAAGAACAATTTTTTTGATGTTTTCATCATATACGAATTTTACTTTTCCTCTTTTAAACCCTACTTTTTTAATAGCTTTTGGAAATACTACAAACTGGACAAGGTAGGCCAAAAATATACCGATTGCTATAATACTTACATTGGACTTAGATATAACTATTGTTATAGATAGTATTACATTTAGGATTAGAAAAGGTAATGCTGGTGTAAGAAAGTCTCCCTTAACTTGTAAATAAGCAGATAAAATAGCAGCGTATATATTTGGATATATGGTAATCATTATGGCACGCATAAATAAAGTTGCTATTTTTAATTTTTCTCCACTATAGCCTGCTGCAAAGAGCTTAACAATTGATGGAGCAAATATCAACCCTACAATCATTATTAACGTTGACAAAAAAAGGGAAAAGTTCAATAAGTTATTTGTAAATTTATCTCCAGATTTTTCCCCCTCTTTTTTTATTATTTCCTCGTAAGTTGGTATATAGGTTTTGCTTAGTGCATAAGTTATTACTGAAAATATGAGGGTAGCAGCTGTAGTTGAGGTATTAAAGGCATCTGTTATAGGGCCTGTACCATATACATAAGAAAATATCATTTCTCTACCAAAAGCAAAAAGTTTACCTATTAGATTTAAAATTATTAATAAAAGTGTATTATTCATGATTTTTTATAAGCGTAGCCTAGCAAGAAATTATCTATTGATTCTATTTCTAGGCTTATAAGTTTTTCTATTGGTATTTCGAATGTATCAAATATTTTGGCATTTGATGTATTTATTGCATCTATATTGACAATATCGTCATTATAGTCCTTTACAAAACCAGTTATAGAATCATAATAATTAAAACTTGTCGCAAGTCTTATGATTTTCTTATGATCTTTGGCATATTTTATTAGATCTATAAAGTCAGGTTTAGAAGAGTATATCTCGTTATCGCTATCACCTATAGAGATATTGCCCCAAAAACCCATATAGGTTTCAATTTTTTTAAGATATTCGCTATTCTTTTCAATACCGTCAATTGTATTTTTATCAAACAATAAATAACCATCAAATTTACCTTGATCATCTACAAGGTGGGTGAATAATCTATCATCACTTTGATAGATTACATAACCTACAGCAAATGAATCATTGTCTGATGAATATATTTCTACTAAATCTTTCATTTAAACTCCTATTTATTTAAGAAACGTGAAAGAAATTCGCGTGTTCTTTTATGGTGTGGATTTTCAAAAATTTCTTCTGGAGAACCATCTTCAAGGATTATACCTTTGTCCATGAATAATACCCTAGTTGATACATCTCTAGCAAAGTCCATTTCATGAGTTACTACGATCATAGTGATACCTGTTTTAGCAAGATTAGCCATAACATCTAGGACTTCTCCGACCATTTCTGGGTCTAGAGCACTTGTAGGCTCATCAAATAATAGAACTTTGGGATTCATACAAAGGGCGCGAGCTATAGCGACTCTCTGCTTTTGACCACCTGATAATTGATCTGGCATTGCATGGAAGAATTTATCCATACCAACATCTGTTAGATATTCCATAGCTAAGTCTTTAGCTTCTTTCTTGTTTTTGTGTAGAACAAGTTCTTGTCCAAGGGTACAATTTTCTAAAACATCTTTATTATCAAAAAGGTTGAAGTTTTGAAAAACCATGCCCACTTCTGAGCGATAATGTCTTTCATCAAAACTATTATCTAAAATGTTTTTTTCATCATATAGGATCTGACCGCTTGTTGGTGTTTCTAAGAGATTTAGGCAACGAAGTAGGGTAGATTTACCAGAACCCGATGAACCAATTATTGACACTACTTCGTTCTTTTCTACTCTAAAATTTATATCTTTAAGTACTAAATTATCTCCAAAGTTTTTTTCTAGATTTTTAACTTCAATTATTGGCATGTTTTACTCCTGTACTAGATTCATGGATAAAGTCACGTCCATTCATATTGCGTTCAACTAATAATAGTATTCTTGTTATTACAAAAGTTAATACAAAATAGATTATTGCTGTTATGAGATAAGTTGGGAAGAATTGATAGGTAGATCCTGCAACTGACTTACTCATAAAGAATAATTCTGTAACTGATATTACATTAAGTACTGATGTATCTTTGATATTTATTACAAATTCATTACCGAGTGATGGTAGGATAGTTTTTACAGCTTGAGGAATGATTACATTTTTCATTGTTTGCCAGTGAGTCATTCCCAAAGCCTTACAGGCTTCAAATTGCCCTTTATCTATAGAATTGATTCCACCACGCACTACTTCTGATAGATAAGCGCCTGTATTTATTGAAACTATTAGTATGGCTGCAAACATAGTTGATAGGTCTATATTAAAGTATTGCTTTAGTCCATAAAAAATTATTACAGCTTGTACCATCATAGGTGTGCCGCGAAAAATTTCTATGTAAGCTCCTAGGACAAAGTTGATGATTTTATAAAGGACATAACCGATAGGATTTTTTATTTTGTTAACTTGTATTTTTCTAATAACTGCTACCAATAGACCAATCAAAAATCCTAAAGTAGTAGAAACTATAGCTATAAATAATGTATTTAATATACCTTTAATAAATAGTGAGGAATATCTTTGCCATATAGATTTCATCTCTGCTCCAAAGCTTTGCTCACTAGTAGGATTTTCATCTTTATCTACTTCGCTTGTTAAGTCAACCATTTTATCCATTATGTCTTTTTTTTCTGATTCTGGGATAGTATTTAAAGCTTTGTTAATTTTTTCGGTAAGTTCTGAACCTTTTTTTACCCCTACGGCTACAGAAGTGTAGGTTTTATCTATTGTGAACCCATCTTTATCTTTGAAACTTAAAAATACTAAATTAGGGTTTGATTTAACAGCGCTAGCTGCGCCAGATTCTTCAGAAAGATAACCATCTATTGTACCTGCATTTGTTGCAGTAATCATAGTTGGAAAAGAGTCTAGAGCTTGTTGCTTTTTCGCTCCATCCATTTGATCTATCAAATCATAGTGGAATGTTCCAAGTTGGGCTGTGATCTTTGCATCCTTAAAATCATGTATACTCTTTGCTTTTTCATATGAAGACCCCTTTTTAACAACTACTCCAACTTCTGCATTGTAATAACTATTTGTAAAATCTATTTGTTCTTTACGTTCAGGGGTAGGACTCATACCTGCTACTATAGCATCGATTTTACCGCTGGTAAGAGCTGGTATTAATCCATACCAATCTATCTTATAAATCTCTAGCTTCATTCCGAGTTTATCAGCAAGTTCCTTTGCTATGGCTACATCATAGCCATTGGCATACTCACCATTTGAATTAGCAATTGGGATAGCTCCATTTTTATCATCTACTTCTGAAAAATTAAATGGAGCATAATTTACTTCCATACCAACTCTTAATACTGGATCTTGGTTACTTGCGTAGCTGACACCTGAAAATGCAAATAAAATTAAGATCAGATTCAATAATGTTCTTTTTATTCTTTTCATAATAATTCCTTTCATAAAATTTGGATTAGTTTATTTTAAGCAAAAAAAATACACGTGCTTCTAATCCGCTATGGGACGAATGCCGTGTTACCACCCAAATTCATGCACTTTTCACAAAGCACATCTCAATAAGTACCATCATACTCGTTTGCTATAACGGGCAAACCCGTCTTTAGATCAATTACTATCCCCAAAGAAACTCAAAGGCTTTTTTCACATATATTCCAAATATCCCTTCGCACCAAACAGGGACTCTCTTTATTTTTCCTATAAGCTACTCTTCTTATCAATGTCATTTTTCATATAATACAAGATTTTTTTATAAAAGTCAAGAGAGGATGGTATACTTATTTAAAGAGGGAAAATATGAAATTAAGTAATAGACAAGAAGAAATTATTAAATTATTACAAAAAGCGTCAAAACCTATAAGTGGGGAAGCTTTAGGCAAACACTTTTTTGTATCTAGACAAATAATCGTAAAAGACATAGGAGTACTTAAAGCCTTTGGTATAAATATAATCTCTACAAATAAGGGATATAAAATTGGCGATAGTAAAAATATAATTAGGATTATAGAGTCAAGCCATGAAGATAAAGATATAAAAGACGAGTTAAATACTATAGTTGATAATGGGGGAGTAATAATAGATGTATTTATAAATCATCCAGTATATGGAATTATAAAAAAAGACCTAGACATCCATTCCAGAAATGGCGTAAATAATTTCGTAAAAAGTATGGACGAATCTACTCCGCTAAAAAACCTAACCTTAAACAATCATTTTCACACCATAAGTGCTGAAAGTATAGAAGTTATAGAAAAAATAGAAAAAGCTCTTAAAGCTAAGGGATATTTGAAATAAGAAATAGCTAATATTTTAATTAATTTATTGCATAGAATTAGTTAGTAAATTAAATACTTGTCTGTGTATACAACGGGAAATATTTGTGGTATACTAGTTTCATCAAATTGTAAGGGGATTTTATGAGAAAATATTTAGATGAACAAGGTATTAGTCTTTCTCCTAAGGTATATTTTATAGATGCTCTAGGAGCAATGGCTTTTGGACTATTTGCTTCTCTTCTAGTAGGAACTATTTTAAATTCTATAGGAAATATTTTTGCTATAAGCTTTTTTACGGAAAGGATTTGGCCTCTAGTTGGGAAGGCTACAGGTGCGGCTATTGCTGTTTCTATAGCTTATGCACTTAATGCTCCTAATTTAGTTTTATTTGCATCAACAATAGTTGGTCTTGGTGCCTATGAGCTAGGTGGGCCAGTCGGAGTTTACATCGCTACTATTTTTGCAACGGAATTTGGTAAGTTAGTTTCAAAGAGAACAAAGCTTGATATAATAATTACACCAACTGTTACAATTCTTATAGGAGTTTTTCTAGGAGATTTTATAGGTCCAGGCGTGGCAAGTTTTATGACTTGGATTGGAAATGTTATAATGCATGCTACAGAACTTCAGCCATTTTTAATGGGTATTGTAGTTTCTACTTTAGTAGGAGTGGCATTGACTCTTCCAATATCTTCAGCTGCAATTTGCATGATGCTAGGTTTATCGGGACTTGCTGGAGGAGCAGCTACAGTAGGATGTTGCGCACAAATGGTTGGTTTTGCAGTTGTATCCTATAAGGATAATGGAATAGAAGGTTTACTTGCCCAAGGGCTTGGAACTAGCATGTTTCAAGTACCTAATATAATAAAAAACCCATGGATATGGTTACCAGCAACTCTTTCTGGAGCGATAATTGGTCCAATTGCAACAGTAGGTTTTAAGATGGAGAATTCACCTTTAGGATCTGGTATGGGAACAAGCGGTTTAGTAGGACAAATTTCTACTCTAGAAACTTTAGGGTCAAGTAGGGGAATAGGTGCAGTTTTATTACAAATTCTAGTCTTACAAATAATCCTTCCAGCTATTTTATCTTTTATAATTTATAAGATAATGTATAAAAAAGACCTTATAAAAGATGGAGATATGAAGATCGAATTTTAATATTTTTATTATAACTAATAATTTACTGTAAATACTTTAATGGAAATTTAATGAAAGTTGAATATAATTAATAAAAAGAAGAGCATTTTTAATAATGCTTTTTTCTTTTCAAATAAAGGAGTTTATGATGGAAGAAAAAAAAAGAAATTTCGATCAATTTAAGGTTAATCTTCATGAAGGTTCTAGAGTTGGTCATGTTATAGCAGTTATGAGTGGTAAAGGTGGTGTTGGTAAGTCATCTGTAACTAGTATGATTGCTAATAAATTAAATAAAAAAGGTTACAAAGTAGCTATATTTGATGCTGATATTACAGGACCATCTATACCACAAGCTTTTGGTATAGACGAAAGTGTAAGAGGTACTAAAGAAGGACTTATGTACCCAGGTCTATCTCGTGATGGAATAGAAGTTATTTCAGTTAATATGATTCTACCAAATAAGACGGATCCAGTAGTGTGGAGATCATCCATAGTAACTGGGGTAATCAAGCAGTTCTATTCGGATGTAGATTGGGGAGAGATTGATTATATGCTCATAGACATGCCTCCAGGAACAAGTGATATACCACTTACAGTATTCCAATCTTTACCAATAGATGGAATAGTGGCGGTAGCAACACCACAAGATTTAGTTGGAATGGTTGTAGAAAAATCACTTAAGATGGCTCGTATGATGGGTAAAAAAGTAATAGGAATAGTAGAGAATATGTCATATTTTAAATGCCCAGATTGTGGAAGCGAGCATAAGATATTTGGCGATAGTCACGTTGATGAAGTTGCAGAAAATCATAATATTGATACCATAGCAAAACTACCAATAAATCCAGAAATATCTTCAAAAATTGATAGTGGTCTAATTGAAGATATTAATCCAGCAGAATTAAATCCAATCATAGAAAAAATTGAAAGTTTATAGGAGTGGTTTATGAAAAAAAGATTGTTGACACTAGTTTGTGTCTTAAGTATTTTACTGCCATCGATTTCCTTTGCAAAAAGTGCTGATTCAAATAAAAACGATGTAGTTTATGGAGCGGCTTTAAGTGAAGAACAAATTAATCAAATGAATGATGCTTTTGGTGTAGAGAAGAATGATTCAAATATAAATTATAGTAGGGCTTCGGGAAGTGACTTACAAAAATATTTAGGATATTATACTGATAATAGCAATATGATTTCATCAGTATATATTAAAAAATTGCCAGAAAAATCTGGAATCAAAGTTAATATTGTAACTCCAACAAATATTACATCTATCACTCAAGGACAATATACAAATGCTGCCATAACAGCAGGTATTAGTGATGCAGAAATCTATGTAGCAAGTCCAAAACCGGTTACAGGAGAGTCAGCATTAGTTGGAGTATATGTTGCTATGGATTTAAGTGGAGAAAAAGTAGATCCAGAACGCGCAAAAGTTGCTCAAGATGAATTGGAAGCTGTAAATGAAATATCTAAAGAAAATGAAGGAAAAGATAATTTCAAACCTGAGGATCTAGATAAGGTTGTTATAGAAGTTAAGCAAAAGTTAGCTGATCATAAAGAAGAAACAGGACAAGCGGCTGATGCTAATCAAATCGGTATCTATATACAAGATGCATTAAAAGATGTAAATCTCCAAAACGTTCTAAGTGATAATAATATAAACATACTTATAAATTACTTTGATAAATATCAAAATTCCTCTGCTATAGATAGTGAAGAAGTAAGAGAAAATCTTATGAAATTCGGCAATGAACTTGCTGATAATGCAAATAAATTTTATAACGATAATAAAGAATCAATTGATAATATAGCAAAAGAAGCTCAAGATAGTGGCTTACTTGATTCATTACTTAACTTCTTTAAGTCAATAGCAAATTCGTTTGTAAATATTTTTTCTGGAAATAATGATTAGATAAATAAAACTAGTTAGGATATTAGCTTATCTCAGCTAGTTTTTTATGCTTTGAAAAAAATAACAAAACAAATTTAGATCTAGCCAGGATATTTTAGAAATATCGATGTACTTAAGAGATCTCTCTACTTTAGTCGGGTTGGTATATTATTTGTACTTATTTTATAATCAAAGTACATAAAATTTCTATCTATTCGTCTGAAGCAAAGTAGAGTGGAGAAATCTATAATTGCTTATGATGTTTTTTGTGTACTCTATTTAGCCAATATAGTTATTTGTCATTATTCTATAAATAAAGTTCATAAAATCATCCACCTATTTCGACTGGAGCGAATCGAAGTTTAGAAATCTGGAAATACCTATGATATTTCTCTATACCCTCCATTTAATCGATATAGATATTTGTACTTATTTTTTAAAACAAAGAGAACAAAGCTACCCATCCATTTCGACCGAGGCGAAGCGTAGTGGATAAATCTCTTTTTCTAACTAAATTAATATAAAGATTAGAATAAAAATATCCCCTAAATTTTAATTATATAGGGGATAATCATATTATATTATTTTATTGAATAATTCTTCTTATAGAAATTGGATTTCTGATAGGACTTATCTTTATGCCTGAATTTGGATTTGAAGCGTGGATCATATTACCATTACCATCTGCCATACCGACATGGGTTATATTATTAAGGCTTGTTCCAAAAAATACTAAATCTCCAGCTGCTTCGCTACCTAAAGGTATTTCTACACCATATCTTTGTTGACTTTGGGCAAAGTGTGGTAGACTTATGCCTATTTGTCTATATATTTGCATAGTAAAACCAGAGCAATCTATACCATTCCAAGGATCTACACCACCCCAAACGTAGGGTCTTCCTACAAATTGGGTTGCCCAATTATATAGTTTAGTACCAGCTTCTGATACTGTGACTGGTACTGTTATAGTCTGACTATTATCCACAACACTTGTTTGTTCTTGATTATTGGATTGAATATCATTTCCGTAGGTGGTAGTAGTTACATATCTAACTTCCGTAATATTCTTCATCTGATTTTTTAACTCTTCTTCTCTTTTAAGCTGAGTTTTTATATGATTATTTACATCGTTATAAAAAGATTTAAAATCATCAAGATCCTTACCACTTTTAGTTGAAATAGCTAGTGAGGATAGCTTTACATATCCTTCTTTCAATCCTTTGCTATTATTTTTATCATCTTTCTGATTATCATTGTCTTTATTTTCGCTAGATAAAGTAACAACCTCAGGGATTTCAAGAGAGCTACTTAAACTACCTAGTGTTACAGTTTTAACATTGCTTTTATTATCACTTGATTTATTTTTTGAATCATTTTCAGTTTCTGCTAGATTCTTTACATTTATTTTCTTATTGTCTTTAAAATCTTCATCATACGAAACTTTTACAAATTCGCTATCAGGTTCAAAGGCAAGGATAGTTACTTTACTATCTTTTTTAAGTTTATAGTCGGTAAGATTTTTAGAATTGCTATCAGGTTTTTCTTTAAGATTGGTCTCAGAAATTATACTAGTATGGTTTAACTTATAGAACCATCTTTTGGCAACATAAGCTTTTTGACCATCATATTCTATTTGATACCAATCGTCTGATTCTCCTTTTATTTCATAGGGAGTAAAATCTTCGATCCCACCTAATATTTCACTATTTACATCTTCTTTGACTCTAATATTTACCCCATCAGTTATATTTTTGTTTAGAACTATGGAATCTGCATGGGACAAGCTTGGATTTATAAAAATTTGAGAAAATACCAATGAAGTTAAAAATAGTTTTTTGATACTTTTTGACATCTTTTCTCCTAGTTTTTTAATATAATATAATTTTAGTATAGATGGCTTAATATGTCAATTTCATTAGTATTTTTCAAATAATACATAGGCGAAATCTACAATTTCTTTTGAAAATTCATTTCTAAGATAGGATGTATCAAGCCTATTTATCCTAACTCTATCCAGCCCATCAGCATCTTTAAATAGTTTTGTTAAAAAAATTGCTCTATCAAAGTTTTTTACTTCAAATTCTTCGATAATATCTTTCATATCATTGTCATTAGCAGAATGTGCAGTAATAACTGCTTGCAAAATATTTTTATCATCTGGATTGATTTTGGCATAATCTATTGAGTCTATGGCAGCTCGTCTACCATGTTCTACATCCCATCCATCATTCTCTCTTTTTGTATCATGAAGGCTTGCTGCATATCTTAAAATATCGGTATCTCTTTTATCTAAGCTATATTTCCAAGATAAGATTAACGAATAAAAAATGACCCTTTCTATGTGAGCTTGGCCATGGACTTTGGATTTAAAAAGTATATCTGTATTTAAGTTTTCATATGTTTCTAGTAGGACATCAAAATATGGAGATTCTTTAAATTTATTAAAGAAGTCATATTCTTTAATCCAGTTTTCTTTTGTTATTATTTCAACCATTCTCATAATAATCTCCTTTATCATATTTTAACATTTTATTAAATTTTAGAAAAGTACATAAATTAGTATATTTCCTATTAAACTAGGTTAATATTTTATATCAGAAAATGGTAGTAGTATATTTATAAAATAAGCAAAATTATAGGCTTACTAATTGCAATTTAGCTATTAGAGTAACTTCTTAGTACATTTGATGATAATTTATAAGGCTCATTAGCATCAAATATTTTTAGAAGATACTCTACAATATTGGAATCATATATTTTGTGACAAAAGCTTTATTTTTCTTGTCTTTACAAATTCGCGCAAGTTTATTAGAAACATAATAGAGTATATAAGACTAAATGATATAAAGGAAAGTGTTATTGAATTTGTATGCAGAATTTTATTAATTACATTTAGAAAAAAAGGAGCTACAAATCCTCCCATATTGCAACCTATAAAAATAAGGTTGTTTGCAATCCTTGCATGGCTACCTCTTACAAATCTTGAAACTTCTGCAAAAAGATACGGTGTGCAAAGTGATTGTGAGAAAGCTATTAGGACCATGCAAAGTAAAAATACATACATATTATCACCTAACAAAGCAATAATTGCATTAAATATTGTGTATATAGCTAATCCTAAAAGAATAGTATTTTCACGTAAATTTTTATTTATAAATCCAAAAAGAAACCCAGAAATCATACCAGATAGAGGTAGGGCTATCATGTATATATTAATATCAGCACCCTTACCCTTAGCCAGTGTAGCTACTGTAGGGAATCTTATACTTAGAGAACTTACGTTCATAATCATAACAGCGCCAAAGAATATATAAAAAAGATTTGCTTATTAAAATGAAATTTTCCTAAATTTTCTTTTTCTTCAATATTAATATCAGGAATAGTTTTATTAAAATAAAAAAGAACAATAAAAGCTAAAGAATAGGTTAAAAATGAGAAAGTCCATTTTATTTTAATTAAAAGTCCAGCTATGAATAGTAAAATTGTTTGTCCTATAAATTCAGTAGAATTTCTTATACCATGTAGTTTTGAAGCTTCATCACCTTCAAAAAATATATTTATATAATTTGCACTATGACCATTAAAAAGGCCAACTCCAGCTCCCATAATAATTCTACTTATAAACCTGCTAACAAAAGTCAAGGAGAAAAGCAAATTAATTTTACTTTTCTCCTTGTTATTTCGAGTTTAAATTTGAGCACAACAAATAAGCCGGTTACATCGGCTTGTTCAACTATTGCATTCTTGATTCTAAGCTACTTTTAATACCTTCTTTTCTTGTTTTGATGCCATAACTTTTGCATAGTATATTCTTAAGAATTTATTTAATCCTGCAAATTTACAAATCTTCTTAGCCTTTCCATCTTTTTCTTTTTTTATCATATACAGATATATATCGTTTTCAGTATCTTTTGCGCTCATCATGCATTTCATAGCTTGATAACCTACTTTTCTTAGTATTGCATTGCCTCTTTTTGTTATTTTTCTCTGATCGGCTTTAAAATTCCCTGACTCATATGGTGGTGAATCTATTCCTACAAATGATATTAAACTTTTTTTGTTTTTAAATTTTGATAAGTCTCCAAATTCCGCTGTAATTTGCACTGCTAATTTATCTGATATTCCTGAGAATTTCTTTGCTTCTTGATATTCTTCTAAGGGCTCGGCAATTTCCATCATTTGTGATAAAATAGTGTGTAAAATTTGATTTATATGTTTTATCAATTCTATTCCTTCTTGTATGCTAGTCTTTATATATGAGCTATTAGAAGGTTGAGTTGAGATACTTTCCTCTGCGAGCTTGTATATGGATTTAGCTTTATCTGCATTAGGATGGTATCTCTTTTCTTTTGCCCAGTTTTTAAAATCTTCTATGAATTTTTCTTCTGGTTTTTCTAATACTAAATTTTTATGCCACCATATTTCTAAGAAATCCAATAGTTTATCTTTTGAAAAGTCTCCTGAAGCATGTGGAATTAATTTTTTTATTCCTGGAAATGTTTGGCTTATTGTTTGGTCTATGAAGTTCATTTGATTGATTCTTAGGTCCATATAGTGCTGATAGGATCTGTTTAATTTTTTTAGGACTCTGAAATTTTCTGAATCCACTTTATATTCTTGTAATTCCTTCCAGTACATTAAGCCATATTCTGCTATTTGTATGGCATCTATATTATCATTTTTTGCTTTTCTAAAGTTAAGTACTCGACAAAACTGTTTCATTTTCAAAGGGTTTACTACACTTACAAAGTATCCTTTATCTTTTAATTCATAGAGGATTGGAAGATGGTATTTCCCTGTTGCTTCCATGACTATTTTGACTTCTTCATTTAATGAATTTAGTTTTTTAAAAAATTCTTCTACTTTCGTTTTGTTAAGATGAACATCAAAAGGCTTCCGAACGATTTTGCTACCTTGTTCTAATGCACAGGCTGTAAACTTTTCTTTTGCTATGTCTATCCCTATAGATATCATATTATGACCTTCTTTCCTTTAATTTATAGTTCCTACCTGCACCATTACACTCATTTTAGCTCGTGACACGGACGTTTTGCCCAACCTGCTTAACCGAATTTGAATAATGAAGAGGTAGTTGACAGTTTTTATGACGGATATTTTAACCCTAAAACTGACTCGTCATACTACTTCTTAATTATACAAAAATAGTACAAGATAGAAATAATTTCTTTCTTACACTATTTATGGTACTAAAAACTGACCAATAACTAGTTTTTATAATAGGAAAAATGGAACTTATTGCTACTAAAAATAATCCGAGTAATACACAATTTTTCATACCTATTTTTTTAGTTATTACTTCACTTAAAATCATAGTTACAATTGTAGCTATGGATGAGAGAGTTACTAAAAATCCAGCATTTGTAATTGATATGTCAAATGTTTCTTGCATAAATACAAGACTACCAGAAATTATACTATTACCTGCTACAAATAAAGCTATAGAAAGTATAGCGGCTTTTTTTCTTAAATCATTTTTCAAATTAATTCCTCATTTCACAAAATAATCTAAGAAATATAATAGCAAAAAACATCTACTTGGTAAAGAAAAAATAACAATTAAAAAAAGCTGGGAAAATCCCAGCAAGAAAGTTATTACCTAGCATCTAAATCGCCATATTTTTCAGCTTGGCTATCAAATTTTTTCTCAGCGTAAGAGCATATAGGTATAATTTTTACATTTTTTTTACGAGCATTGTTACAAACCTCATCTAGAAGTTTTTCAGCAAGTCCTTCACCTTGGTGGTTTTTATCTACAACTGTATGGGTAATAGCCCAAGTAGTATCTGCTTTTTCTTCATATTGGCAATAAGCAATTTTATTCTTATCACTATCAAAAGCTTGCGCTTCATGATCTTCTTGGTTAAATCTAATAATCATTTTCTTCACCTCTTAATATATAACTACCCAAATTTGGGTAATTAATAAACAAGTAGATTATTGAACCCATAAATAAAGGTGAAGAGATATGGATTCAATAAATATATAAGTTATAAGTATTGATGATATAAACATTAAGGAGGAATAGTGAGAAGAGATTATAAATTTTCATCTGTAATTATCATTCAGATCATCGTAACATTAATTTTAGTACTAATAGTATCATTAACAGGAGCATATGCTAATTCAGATTTTAATACTGGATCTAGTATACTAAATACGATCTTAACTACAGCAGTACAAACAATTTTTGGATTCATTATAGCTCGTGGACTTGTATTTAATAGGATGGGAAGTTTAGGAGAGTACTTTGATAACTTTAACTACCTTACACTTAAACTGTTTGGACTTTGTTTTATTATTTCTATATTACCATATTTATTAATTGTAGGTTTTGGAATTGGGTTAATATCAAGCCTTACAAGTGCAATGATATCTGGGAATAACTTTGCTGGTTTTGGATCTATGATGGGATTATTAATATTATTGACAATATTATCTATAGTATATACTTTTTTTACTGCATATAATCATTTTGTAGCAGCAGATAATCCTGATTTATCTTTTGGCGAACTTTTTAAAAAGGTTTTTAAAATTGGGAGTGATTTGTTTTCTAAAACCTTTAAGACATACTCAAAATGGCTTATTTTACCATCAATATTGTATATATTTATAATTGTAGTTGCATCATCGAAGCCAACAACTGTAGGAAACTCACTTGCATTAGTTTTGTCAATATTATTTGTTATCTATATATTTATAGCTTTAGTTTTTGCCTTAGTTGAATTATCAGATCATTATCTAGACTATAAATATAAAGAACAAATAGATAATGATGAGAAAATATCCTACGAAGTTTAGGGGATAAACTTGGTAACAGAAAGGAAGATAAGATGTCTAAAGAAAAATTAAAAGAGTTAATTTATAATGACGAAGATCAAATAATCAAAGAAAGACGCGAAATTCATCAAAATCCAGAGCTTGCTATGCAGGAGTATGAAACAAATGATTATATAAAAGAAAAGTTAGAATCATATGGACTAGAGGTTAAGCAACTTGAACCAACAGGTCTTATTGCTGATATAAATCCAGATAGTGATGGAAAGACAGTTTTGCTTCGTGCAGACTTTGATGCCCTACCAATTCAAGAAACAAACGAGTTTGACTTTAAATCTAAAAATGAAGGCAAATCCCATGCCTGTGGTCACGATACTCATGTTGCTATGCTATTAGCAGCTACTCGTGCTTTAATAGAAGTAAAAGATGAGCTACCAGGAACTGTTAGACTACTATTCCAACCAGGAGAAGAAACAGGAGATGGTGGAAAATCAGTAGTAAAACAAGGCGTTACAAAGGGAGTAGATAGTGGATTTGCTATTCATATATTTACAAATTTTGATTTAGGATATGCTGCTACTGGATATAACCAAGTAATGGCTGGAAACTATTTTTTTGAAGTTAGCTTTAAAGGTAAGTCTGCTCATGGTTCCACACCATATCTAGGTAGTGATGCTATTATGATGTTAAATACATTTATAAATGGAGCAAATGGAGCAGTTTCAAGAAAAGTAGATGCTTTAAATACACCTATAGTGTTAAATTTTGGAGTCATTTCAGCAGGATCAGTTGGAAATGCTGTAGCAAGTGATGCCAAATTAACAGGAAGTTTTAGATTTTTTGATAATGATTCAGCCGATGAATTTTTAAAAGAACTTCAAAAAATAGCAGATATTTCAGCGGATATGTATGGAGGCAGTGCTAAATTTACCTATAATCAAGGAGCAGGTCCAGTTATAAATGAAAAAAGATCGACAGATACTGCCGTTAAAGTTGCAAGTGAAATATTCGGTAAGGATCATGTAAAAACTGATCTTAGAGTTGCTGGCTCTGAGGACTTTGGATTACTTCTTGCAGGATTTGAAGATTATAAAGGAATGCCAGGATCATATATGTGCATTGGAGCAAGAAATCCAGATGATAAGTCAACTTTTCCAACAAATCATGCTCAAAACTTTAATCCTGATGAGTCTGCCTTTAAAGATGGAGCACTAGTATTAGCTCAATATGCTTATACTTTCTTAAATGAGGGAGAGGATCTCAAGCAATAATACTAGTATTAAATTGAGGCTTTAAGCCTCTTTTTTTGCGTGGTTTATTATTTGTCATTTTTATTATAAAATATAAATACAATGAGAAAGGATTAATCATGAGAATTGTTGTAATGGGTGCAGGCTCTGTAGGATCCTATATAGTATCTGTATTGTCAGATGAAGGTCACGATGTCTTAGTTATAGAAAAGGATCAAGATGCACTAAATTATCTCCTAGCAGAAAATGATGTGATGGGCATCTTAGGCGATGGAACAGATCCATCTTTGCTTCGTGAAGCCGAGGTGGGAGATTCAGATTTTTTTATAAGCCTTGCAGATGATGACGAGGTAAACATTGTTGCGGGTAATATGGCAAAAGTATTTGGTGCTGGATTTACTATAGCAAGAGCAAGAAGTCCTAAATATCAAGAAAATTATGAATTTATGAAAAAATTTATGGGCATAGATTATTTTCTAAATCCAGAAATGCTTGCTGCAATAGAAGTTGAACTTACACTAGACTATGCTATAGCAAGCTCGGTAGAATCTTTTTTTGAAGGTAGAGTTCAAATGATAGAATTTACCATTCCTAGTAATTCTAAGATGGTTGGTAATAGTTTATCGGATTTAAGTCAAAATGGATTTCTGGAAAATTTACTTATTACTATTGTAGATAGAGATGAAGAAATACATATTCCAAATGGAGATTTTATAATCGAAGCTTTAGACAGCATACATGTTATTGGGACTCCTAGTGATCTTAGAAAATTATACTTAGGAGAATTTGGGAATAATACAGATATTAAATCATCTCTTTTAATTGGAGCATCTAGAATTGCATATTATTTGGCAAGCGATCTTATTAAAAAGAGATTCGATGTTAAAGTTATTGAAATTGATGAGAAAAAGGCTCGTGATTTTCATCGTCAAGTTCCTAACGCTATCGTAATACATGGTGATGGAGCAAATTCTACTTTTTTAGCAGAGGAAAACTTAGAGGACTATGATTCAGTTATAGCATTAACTGGGATTGATGAAAGAAACATACTTATTGCACTTTTGGCTGAAAAAGCTGAAGTTAAAGAAGTGGTAACTAGAGTTGATAATAAAGATCTGCTCAGGGTAACAGGGGTATTAGATATTGATGTGACAGTTACACCTATTAAAGAAGCAGCTAATCATATATTAAGGATTATAAGAGGTAAGCTAAATGAATCAGGATTTTCTATAAGTAGTCTTTACCTGGTAGAAGATAATGAAGTAGAGGCAGTTGAATTTAAGGTTTTAGAAGGTTCTACTATAATAGGAGTGCCTATAAAGAAATTAAATATAAAAGAAGATACTATAGTTGCTTTTATTCAAAAATTTGATACAAATCAAGTTATTATTCCAAACGGAGATACAAGTATTAGTCAGAATGATAAAGTAATTGTTGTTTCAAAAAAGAAAGCATTCAAAGAGATAGATGATATATTGGTGGGGAAATGAAAAAAGAATTTATTTTAAGCTCCTTGGCAAGACTTAATATGCTGTTTGCGGGGATGATGCTATTTCCTTTTTTGGTAGGAATTATATATAAGGAACCTCTAAGATATCTACTAGATTTTCTTATACCTGCACTTATCATATTTTTAAGTGGATATATACTCTATGAAAAAATAGAGTTTAAAAAAACTTTCAATACAAAAGACGCCTTAACACTTGTTGCAATTTGCTGGCTAGTGTATTCCATATTTGGAGCGATTCCTTTATACCTTTATCCAGGAGACTTCAATACATTTTTTGATGCTTTTTTTGAATCGGTAGCTGGATTTTCTACTACAGGAGCAACTATTGCTAGAGATGTCGAAAGCTTGCCAAATTCTATAATATTTTGGAGATCTTTTGCTCAATTTATAGGTGGTTTGGGAATAATATCTCTAACAGTCTCCATTCTTCCAAAACAAAGCAAAAAATCAACTATGATAATGAAAGCTGAGTCTGTAGGGCCAACTTTTGGTAAAATTACACCTAAAGTGGCTGATCAATCTAAAGTTTTATATACTATTTATATATCTATGACTCTTATAACTATTATTTTATTATCTTTAGGGGACTTAGACCTATTTGATTCTATTATATACGGTTTAGGAGCAGCAGGAACTGGGGGCTTTGCTAATAGAGACTTATCTGTAGGATATTACAATTCAACTTATACAGAAATAGTGCTTGCTATTGCAATGTTTATGTTTTCTATAAATTTTAATATTTATTATATGGCTTTTTTTAAAAGATCTAAAAACTTCTATAAATCTGAAGAGTTAAAATGGTATAGTGTTATGCTTATTACTTCTATATTATTAATTTTCATAAATACTTTTAGCATGTATGAGAAGTTAGGAAGGCAATTGGTCGATGTAGTCTTTGCTGTAACTAGCATATCTTCTACAACAGGATATGTTGGGAGTGATACATCTACTTGGCCTATATTTTCTAGAGTAATTTTAGTAGGACTTATGTATGTTGGGGGTATGGCTGGTTCTACTGCCGGTGGGCTAAAGATGTCTAGGCTTGTTTTGTTGGTAAAATCTTCAGTGAATCAATTCAGGATGATGATTAACCCCAATAGAATAACAGTAGTTGAGTTTGAACATAAGACAGTGGATGATAAGTTGCAGCAATCAGTGATGAGTTATTTTATAATTCACATACTAATATTTTTTATACTACTTGCTATAGTTGCTATTGATATAAATAACTTTTTAGAGGCTTTTACAGCAGTAGCTACTACTTATAATGGCTTAGGGCAATTTGGTGAAGCTCAAAGTTTTTATGAATTAAGGGAGGCTTCTAAATTTGTTCTATCTATTGCTATGCTTTTAGGTAGGCTTGAGATATATCCTTTACTATTATTATTTACGCCTTCTACTTATAAGAGAATATAGGGTAATAACTATAAAGATCTAAATACTAGATTATTTATAGTTTATAGTTGAATTTGTAAATAAAAATGCTATACTTATTAGGCTGAGGAGGAAGAAATGAACATTATAATCTTGGGTGCAGGAAAAGTAGGCTCCCACTTGACTAATGAATTATCCTTACAAGATCATGATATTTTAGTTATTGATAAGGATAAAGAGGTTTTAAATAGATTACTTGAACAAAATGATGTTATGGCTATAGTTGGGGATGGTCGTGATATTGATGTTTTAGAAGAAGCAGATGTAGGAAAATGTGATCTTTTTATAGCTTTAACTATGAGTGATGATGTAAATGTAATAGCATCTTCTTTAGCTAAATCCTTGGGAGCTAAAAATATCATAATAAGGCTTAGAGATCCAAAATATGTAAATCATTATGATCGTATAAAAGATATTACTAACTCAAATGAAATAATAAATCCAGAATTTTTGGCAGCCAAATCCATACAGAGATCAATCAAATATTCTCATGCAAGAAATGTGCAAAGCTTCCTTAAAGATAGGGCTCTAATGATTGAAATACAGCTTGGTAAGAATTCTAAGCTTGCTGGACATAGCTTGATGGAAGCGAATTCTTATCTTAGAACATTCGATATAATCATAGGAATCGTTAATGTTAATGGTGAAATATATATACCAAATGGTGATTTTATATTAGAAAGTGGAGATAAACTTTATATAATGGGAACAAAATCAGGTATAGATAAATTTTATAAATCAGAAATACCTGAGAGTATAAGAATAAAGAATGTTTTAATAATTGGGGCAAGTTCGATTACTAGACATCTAACAGGCTTGTTATTAGAACGTAATTTTAATGTTACAATTATAGAAATTGATAGAGAAAAAGCAATATCTATTCAAGAAGAATATAAAGAGGCCATAGTAATAAATTCAGATGGATCGGATCCTGATATATTAGAAGAAACTAGGGTTGAAAATTTTGATGCAGTAGTTTCTCTTACAGGCATAGATGAAGAAAATATTTTGATTGCTCTAATGGCAGAAAGATACGGGATTGATAAGATAATTGCAAAAGTAAATAGAACCAATCTATTAAAAATAACTGGCGTTTTGGATTTGGATGCTACGTTCACTCCAAAAACAGCAGCTAGTAATTATATAAATAGACTTATCAGATCAAAAGAAGATGCTAGAGGAGTTTCAACTTTAAGTAATCTATACAAGCTTGAAGATGATCAAGTAGAAGTTTTAGAATTTGAAGTTAGTGAAAATTCTAGAGTATTTAATAAAAAATTAAAAGATCTGCCAATAAAATCAGGAACACTTGTAGCTATTATCGAACATTCTGAATACAATGGAGATATTGAAGTGGCAAGTGGAGAGTCGGTAATTGATATGGGTGATAGAGTATTATTGATTACAAAAAATAAAAACATCACTCAAATAGATGACATTTTGGAGTAGATATGAATTTAAAAGTAGTTAAAAACGCCTTAGGAAGGTTACTTCAAGTATTAGCAATTTTAATGATTTTTCCTTTAATTGTTTCATTTATTTACAAGGAAAGTCTAAGTGATAAATTATATTTTGTCATACCAATTTTACTATCAGCAACAATAGGAACCTTACTTTTTAAATTTAGTAGTGAAAAGGGACATATCTATACTAAAGAAGCTATGTTTACAACAGCCTCTTGTTGGATTCTTTATTCAATAATTGGAGCAATACCATTATTTTTAACTCCGACAAATTATCCTACATTTTTAGATGCATTTTTTGAAATGGCAAGTGGTTTTACAACTTGTGGTGCATCTGTAGCTACAGATGTTGAAATATTACCTCACTCCATAATATTTTGGAGATCATTCTCACATTTGATTGGTGGTATGGGAATATTGGTTTTTACCCTTGCAATTTTACCAAAAGCCAACAAAGAATCCACAAACCTTATGCAAGCTGAAGTCCCTGGACCTACTTTTGGAAAGATTACACCAAAGCTATCACATACTGCAAGAGCTTTATATATTATTTATTTAATAATGACTGCTATAACTACAATATTCTTATTATTCGGCGGAATGAATTTATTTGATAGTATTATTTTTGCTTTTGGTGCTGCAGGAACAGGTGGATTTGCCAATCGTGGAATTTCTGTGGGTTACTATGATTCAAGATACATAGAAATAGTACTAGCTATTGCAATGTTTTTATTTGGTATAAATTTTAACTTATATTATTATGCAATTATTAAATCTGTGAGAGAATCATTTAAATCTGAAGAGCTTAAATGGTATGCAATAATTGTCTTAACCGCATCAATATTAATATTTATTAACATTTCAGCACTATATGCAGATAAATTTTATTCGGGAGTTAATGTATTTTTTACAGTCATATCAGTAATTACAACCACAGGTTATGTTTCAGCCCATTATGGTAAATGGCCAATGTTTTCTAGAAATATAATAATCTTATTAATGTTTATAGGAGGCTCAGCTGGATCAACTGCTGGAGGACTTAAGGTTTCAAGAATTACTATGCTTTGTAAATCAGCTGTAAATCAAGTAAAACAAACTATAAATCCCAAGAGAGTTACAGTAAATACCCTGGATGGTAAAAGAATTGATGAAGAAGTCGAGAAATCTGTGAATAAATACTTGGTAGTTTATATTTTATTATTTGTGATTTTTATGCTAATAGTAACTTTGGATACAAATGATCTGGAAACTTCCTTTACTGCTGTAGCTACAACTTTCAATAATGTAGGGCCAGGACTTGGTGAATTTGGACCTATTGAAAGTTTTGCAAATATGGGGTATCTTTCAAAATTTACTCTAACATTAGCTATGCTATTTGGAAGATTGGAATTATATCCTATGATATTATTATTTTCACCAATTACTTATAAGAATCTAAATAATAAATAGTTTGACAAATATTTTTATGTTTTATAAAATGAAAATATAAAGAAAATAAGATTGAACAGGGAGTTCTATACAAAGAACTGAGAGGATGGTAGACCATCGACCTTACCTGATTTGGATAATGCCAACGTAGGAAAGCTAAGATAGAATTGGAATACCTCTAGTGGTGTTCTTTTTTTATGAAAAAAAAGGAGGGAATAATGAAAACAGCTCTTACAATTGCAGGCTCTGATAGTTCTGGAGGAGCAGGTATACAAGCTGATATTAAAGCTATGACTTTAAATGGGGTGTTTGCTATGAGTGCAATTACGGCTCTTACTGCACAGAATACTACAGGGGTTACAGATATAATGGATGTAAAGCCTAATTTCTTAGAAGCCCAAATGGATGCAGTTTTTACTGATATATATCCTGATGCAGTTAAAATAGGCATGGTTTCTGATAAAGAGTTAATAATTATTATAGCTGATAAATTAGTTGAATATAATGCAAAAAATATAGTTATCGATCCAGTAATGGTTGCAACAAGTGGAGCAAGATTATTAAAAGAAGATGCTATAGATACCCTTAAGGAAAAATTATTACCATTAGCAGATCTTATAACGCCTAATATTCCAGAGGCAGAGATATTATCAGGTTTAGAAATAAAATGTTATAAAGATATGGAAACTGCTGCAGAAAAAGTGGCCAATGAACTTGGTGTAAATGTACTTTTAAAGGGAGGACACTCTATAAATGATTCCAATGACGTATTATTTGAGATTGATTGTCTTAAAAGAACATGGATTAATGGACAACGCATTGACAATGAAAATACTCATGGAACTGGTTGCACCTTATCTTCGTCTATAGCAGCTAATCTCGCTAAGGGTGAATCTATAGAAGAATCTGTTAGAGTTGCTAAAAAGTACTTGGAAGGAGCTTTAAGGGATGGACTTGATTTAGGCAAAGGAAGTGGTCCTATGAATCATGCTTTTGATATAAAAGAAAAGTATAGGAATTAGTTATGAAAAAAACAAGTGTATTTGAAAATGGATTGATCTGGTTTGGTGCGGCAGTTTCTATAGCTGAAATTCTTACGGGTACTTATTATGCTCCAATGGGGTTTAAAAATGGATTTTTAGCAATATTAATTGGGCACTTGATAGGATTTATATTTTTATACCTAGCGGGTCTTATAGGAGCCTTATCCAAAAGAAGTGCCATGGAAACTACAAAGCTTACTTTTGGTAGCAAGGGGGGAAAGATATTTTCCTTTTTAAATTTTTTACAATTGTTAGGCTGGACTGCGATTATGATTTATGATGCAGCTATTTCTTCAAGTGAAATATTTTCTTTCGGCCACAACTTATGGGCGTTTTTAACAGGAGCTTTAATTATAGTTTGGCTTATGATAGGTATCAGTGATCTTGGAAAAGTAAATACAGTTTCTATGACACTTTTATTTATATTGACAATAATCCTTTCACGATATATTTTCAAAGATGATATATTATCTATTGGACCGGCAAAAGAGAGTATGAGCTTTGGAGCAGCAGTTGAGCTTGCAGTAGCAATGCCAATATCTTGGCTTCCTTTAATCAGTGATTATACATCTAATGCAGAAAAAGGTAGAGAATCTACATTTGTTTCAGCTATAGTATATAGTCTGATTTCTATATGGATGTATGTAATAGGCATGGGTGGATCATTAATAACAGGTAAGACATCTCTTGCTTCTATATTCTCTATAACAAAGCTTGGAGTATTTGCTGTAGTTATAATTATTTTATCAACAGTAAATACAACTTTTATGGATGCGTATTCTTCAGGGCTTACTTTTAAATCTATAAAGCTTGATGCTAATGAGAAAAAAGTAGGTGTAATTGTTAGTATAATAGGTACTATCAGTGCAATGATTTTTCCTATGGATGATATCACAGACTTTCTATACTTTATTGGATCAGTATTTGCTCCTATGATTGCTATCCAAATTTCTGACTATTTTATACTAAAAAACGAAGCATATGTGGGAGACTATAATATATTAAATACAACAAGTTGGATATTGGGATTTATAATATATAGACTTATCTTGAATGAAGAATTTATTTTAGGACCTACTCTATTAGTGATTATAATTACAATGATTATCACTATTATTTTAAATAAAGTTTTTGGCGAAAAATAATTTGACAATTGAAATATTTAAATTTATAATTGTCTCAACAATATAATAAAAAAAGAAAATACATTAAGAACATCTATGGGGTAAGAATTGGTGGGCAAGCTCACATTTAGCTATACTTTAGACTCATTTATATAGCTAAAACTCACAACCATAGGGGGCAAAATTGCCAAACCTTGTAATAAATTTCATATCTATAGGGTTTAAATAATGAGTAAATAGATATGATTATAAAATCCTTGTTCAATATAATGTTCAAGGACTTTTTTTGTCTAAAATTAAAAAAGTTAGGAGGGAATATGAGAAAGAAAAGTTTTTTATTAGTTTTGATTTTACTATTTTTAACATCATGTAAGTCAGATAATAAGAAGCAAGTAGTAGTATTTAATGCAGGAGAATACTTAGACTTAGATCTTATACCAGAATTTGAGAAAAAAACAGGTATTGATGTTATTTATGAAACATTCACTTCCGATGAAGAAATGTTTATAAAGTTATCTCAATCTTCAAATAATTATGATGTAATATTTCCTTCAGACTACATGGTAGAACGTCTAAAGAAGAATGATATGTTGGAAAAAATTGATTTTTCTAATATCCCTAATTTTAAATACATAGATGATGAATATAAGGGATTAGATTTTGATCCTAGTAATGAATATACAGTTCCTTATTTTACATCACATTTTGGTATAGTTTATAATACAGATATTATAAAAGAACCTATAACAAAATGGGCTGATTTATGGAATCCTAAATATAAGGGAGAAATCATAATGTATGATTTGCCTAGACTTAGCCTATCAGTAGCTTTACAAAAGCTAGGCTATTCCATAAATACGAGAGATATGGATCAGATAAATGAAGCAAAAGAAGAATTAATTAAACAAAAGCCTCTGGTTTATGCTTATCTTACAGATGAGGCCCGTGATTTGGTAGTTCAAGGAGATGCGGCTATAACTGTGATGTATTCAGGAGATGCCTTGATGATGCAAAAGCAAAATCCTCATCTAAAGTATGTAATACCAAAGGAAGGTATGAATCTTCAAGTGGATTCTATGGCTATACCAAAAGGTGCTAAGAATAAAGAGAATGCCGAAGCTTTTATAAATTATTTTACAGATCCTAAAGTAGCAAGTATCAATGCTAAATGGATGGAGGGATTTACCTCGGCTGTAAAAGGAGTTAGAGAAAATCTTCCAGCTTATATAGCAAATTCTAAGATAGCTTATCCAGATTTTGAAAAATTACCAGAGATTGAAATGTTTAAAGATTTAGAAGATTATATGCAGGTTTATAATGACGTCTGGGTAGATGTATTAGCTGCATATTGAGGAGAAGAAGATGAGTCTAGTTTTACAACTTAAAAATATTAACAAATATTTCGATGGCAAGAAGATAATAGATAATATAAGTTTATCAGTGGAAAGAGGAGAGTTTTTAACTCTTATAGGCCCATCTGGATGTGGAAAGACAACAACTCTTAGAATAATAGCTGGCTTTGAACATCCAGATGAGGGAGAAGTTATATTTGAGGGAAAAGATATTTCCAATATTTCACCAAATTATAGGAATATAAATACGGTTTTTCAAAATTACGCCCTATTTCCACATCTTAACGTTTTCGATAACGTAGCCTTTGGTTTAAGAATAAAAAAGATAGAAGAAAAGGATATTAAAATTAAGGTCAGTAGAGCTTTAGATTTAGTTGATCTAAGCGGTTATGGCAATCGTGCTATATCTAGATTATCAGGTGGACAAAAGCAAAGGGTAGCCATAGCAAGGGCTATTGTAAATGAACCAGAAATTATACTTTTTGATGAGCCACTTGGAGCTTTAGATTTAAAACTTAGAAAAAGGATGCAGGTTGAGTTAAAAAACATTCAAAAGGAAGTAGGAATTACATTTATCTATGTAACTCACGATCAAGAAGAAGCCCTATCTATGTCTGATAAAATTGCTGTTATGAATAGTGGAATTATAGAACAATATGGGACTCCACAATACATTTATGAAGAGCCAGTAAATGCTTTTGTTGCAAACTTTTTAGGGGATTCTAATATCTTTAAAGGAAAGATGGTAGATAGATCAAAAGTAAATTTCTTAGGTTATGATTATCCTTGCGTAGACAAGGTGGAGCCTGGAAAAAGTGTAAGTGTAATGCTTCGTCCTGAATACTTATATTTAAGTAATGAAGCTAATCTAAGAGGCAAAGTAGAAAATTCGATGTTTAAGGGAACTTACTATGATTTGAAAATTACAGGTAAAGATTTTTCTATAAATGTCCACAATCCAGAAAATATTCCTATTGGAGCAGAAGTATGTGTTGCAATCGACCCTGATGCTATACACGTTATGGAGGAAGTTAGTAAAGACTTTGATATTTATTCTAAGAGGGAGAAGTCATGAAAAAATATTTGAATATATACCTTGTTTGGGCAGGAGTTTTTATAATATTACCAATATTACTAATACTTTTTTATTCATTTAATGGCTCCGAATCTATAGATTTTGACCATTTTAAATTTAGTTTTATAAATTATAGGAAGTTCTTTGAACCCTTATACTTAAAAATGTTATCTGTGACATTACTTATAGCGTTCTTATCAACTCTAGGTTGTCTTTTAATAGGTTATCCTGTTGCATATATAATATCAAAAATGGATGAGAGAATAGCTTCTTCCCTTATTTTTGTATTTATAATGCCTATGTGGATTAATCTTTTACTTAGGACCTATGGTTGGATAACACTTTTAGGTAGGAATGGGATTCTTAATAGATTTATAGCTATTCTTGGAGGGAAGTCACTTGGTGTTATGTATACTCCAACGGCAGTAATTTTGGGTATGATTTATGAATTCTTACCTTTCATGGTAATTCAAATTTATAATGCTCTTAAGAAAGTTGATCCTAATCTAATTGATGCTGGATTAGACTTAGGAGCAGATAGGAAAACTATATTTAGAAAAGTAATTTTTCCACTTTCTTTACCAGGTGTTTATACTGGGATTATAATGGTATTTATTCCAGCTATTTCTACTTTTGTAGTTTCCAATTTGCTTGGAGGACAGAAAGTATACATGATAGGTAATCTTATTGACCAACAATTTACCTTTACTGGCGACTGGGGGTTTGGTTCAGCTACAGCTATAATTCTTATGATAATCTTAATTCTAGCACTAGCTATTCAAAGAAGATTTGGTAGAGATTTAGAGGGAGATATAGTATGAGAAAAATAATTGATAGGATTTATACTATACTTGTATTTGTCTTTCTTTATGCGCCAATAGTTGTAATGATAGTATTTTCATTTAATGATAGTAAATTACGTGGAAAGTGGGCTGGATTTACTACTAAATGGTACGTTGAACTTTTTGAAAATCCTGAAATAATTTCTGCCGTCAGAACAACTCTAATAGTTGCAATAGTTGCTACTATAGTTGCAAGCTTTATAGGGACACTTTCAGCTATAGGTATTTCAGAATTACGTGGTAGAAAAAAAGATATGGTTTTGAATATTAACTATTTGCCAGTTTTAAATCCAGATATAATAACAGCAATTTCTCTTATGGGATTATATGGTTTTTTAAAATTACAATTAGGATATATAACCATGATTTTATCTCATATAATGTTTTGCATACCATATGTGGTACTGACAGTCTTGCCTGCAGTTGAATCAATGGATAAAAATATAATTGAAGCAGCTCTAGACTTAGGTGCAACTCCCTCTTATGCAGTAAGAAATGTATTGATTCCAAATATTAAAAACGGGATACTAGCAGGTGCTTTGATTTCATTTACCCTTTCTATAGACGACTTTGCGATTTCATATTTTACAACAGGCAATGGTGTATCAAATCTATCTATGACTATATATGGTATGGCAAGGCGTGGGATTAATCCAGCTATTAATGCACTTTCTGCAATAATATTTGTAATTGTATTTATTTTTCTACTTTTGAAAAATAGAAAGATTATATTTGAGAAAGAAGAACCAAAGACTAATTTTTTATCATAATAATTTGACAAATAGTATGATTTATAGTAATATGGAGCAGTCGATTATTAAGTTTCTTTTATGAAACTTTTCGATTAAATCGCGCTTCCTGTAAGCGATTTTAAAAATAAATGTCAGGACGAGTACAGCCGCCACCTATCAGAAGCGGTGTCCAAATGTGATAGGCGAAAATTTTTATAGGAGGAATATTGATGAAATATCAAAAAACTTATACTCCAAGTGCAAACGACATCGAAAGAAAATGGTATGTCGTTGATGCAGAAGGAGCTGTTTTAGGACGTCTTGCTAGCGAAGTCGCAGCAATTTTAAGAGGAAAACACAAAGCTACATTTACTCCAAATATGGATATGGGAGATTATGTAATTGTTGTTAACGCTGATAAAGTTAAACTTACTGGAAACAAAGAAAATCAAAAAGAATACAAGAGATATTCAGGATATGCTGGAGGACTTAAAATCACATCTTACAAAGATATGATGGATAAACATCCAGAAAGAATCGTTGAACATGCAGTTGTTGGTATGCTTCCACACAACAAGTTAGGTCGTCAAATGGCTAAGAAACTTAGAGTTGTAGTAGGACCTGATCATAATCACGAAGCACAAATGCCTGAAAAATTGGAATTAAAGTAAGGAGACTTAAATGGCAGATACAATTATTCAATCAACAGGACGTAGAAAAACTTCTGTTGCCAGAGTTACAATGAAACCAGGTAGCGGAAATATCCTAGTAAATGGTAAAAGTTTAGAAGAATACTTTGACTTTGAGACATTAAGAGTTGTTGCAAAATCACCACTAACACTTACAGAAAATGAACATAGTTTTGATATTAAAGTTAATGTTAATGGTGGTGGATACAATGGACAAGCTGGAGCTATTAGACACGCTATAGCTAGAGCTTTACTTGAAGTAAACCCTGATTATAGACAAGCTCTTAAAAGAGCAGGATTTCTTACACGTGATCCACGTAAAAAGGAAAGATATAAACCAGGTCAAAAAAAGGCAAGAAAATCTTCACAATTCTCAAAGAGATAATATCAGAAAATTACAAAGCGCATACATTTGTATGTGCTTTTTTAATTAGCAAAAAGGTATAATATAGCTTATGAATAATATAAACTACAATGTAGAGATGGAAAAAATTATAGAAAAAAATAAAAAAGAAGGATTGAAGCCAAAGCTTTTAATGCAAGTATGTTGTGCTCCATGTTCTACAGCTGTTATGTATAGGATAAAAGATGATTTTGATATTGATATGTTTTATTATAATCCCATGATTTATCCTAGAAGTGAGTTAGATAAAAGAACAAAACAAGTGGAGATTTTAGCGAGCCGTATGGGACTTGATGGAAAAATTATTGTTCCAGAAAATAATATTACAGATTTTGCTAATATAGCTAAGAAGAGAAGGGAACTCCCTGAAGGTGGAAAAGCTTGTTATGATTGCTATAAGCTTAGATTAGAAGAAGCTGCTAAATATGCCGGTGAAAATGGCTATGATTATTTTTGCACAACTCTTTCCATTTCTCCTTACAAAAATTCTAAGTGGATTAATCAAATAGGAAAAGCTTTAGAAGAAAATTATGGAGTTAAATATTTATATTCCGATTTTAAGAAGAGAAATGGCTATAAGATATCTATAGATTTATCAAAACAATATGATCTTTATAGGCAATCTTATTGTGGATGTATTTTTTCATACAAGGAAATGCAAGAACATAAAAAAAATATTAATCAAGAAGGCACAGATAATTAAAACTGTGTTTTTTTTCTTATAATGGGTAATCTTATAGTAGAAAATGAGGAATTGTTATGGAAAAAATATCTTTAATTAAAAAAATAGAAAATAAAGAAAAAAATCAGATATTTCCTGTCACTTTTGATATAGGTGATTATTTTGATAGGGAAGATATTAAAAGTATTTTTAATTTGATTACGGATAAGCATTTGCTTGCTTATGATGGTATAAGTATAAGCGAAGATTCCTTTACAATTCCCGTCACTTTAGACACTATACCAAAAATAACTTCAATTTTACTGGAAAATAAAATAGATTTTTATGGTGTCTATGTCTTATATGATAAATATTTAGAAATGAAAGAAGGAGATAAAAATGAGTGAACAATTATTAGATTTATTAAATGAACAAATGAACTTTGAGTTTGAATCAGCATATATTTATAAGGCAATGAGCGCTTATACAGATGATCTTGATCTTGATGGATTTACAACTTGGTTAGATATCCAAGTAGAAGAAGAAATTATGCATGGTGAAGGCATGAGAAAATTCTTACAATCTGTAGGATATAGACCACATTATACAGCAATTGATGAGCCAAAATATGACTATGGTTCAATACTTGAGGTTCTTAAAACAGCTTTAGACCATGAAAAAGAAGTTACAGAGAGAATAACTCATATATCAGATGTAGCTAGAAAAGAAGATGCAAGAGTATTTTCATTCATTCAATGGTATATAGATGAACAAGTTGAAGAAGAAGAAAACTTCACAAAACTAATTACAAGAATGGAAAGAGTTGGAGATGATTGGCATTCAATCTATATGCTAGATCAAGAATTAGGTCAAAGAGCACCAGCTCAAGAGCCTCAGATTCAATAATTTATGAAAATAACTTTAGAAAATTCTATATCACATGTGGAAATAAATTCCAGTGGAGCATATATAGATACTTTTGAAGTTAAGGGTAAATCAATTTTCTTTCCAAAAGTAATGGTAAAAATTGAAGATCAATTAAAAGTAAGGGGCGGTATGCATTTATGCGCCCCTAATTTTGGAGAGGATAAGATTTTATATAGCTTAGAAAACCATGGTTTTGCTAGAGATCTTAATTGGCAATTTATAGATTATGGTGAGGATTTTGCCAAGTTAAGTTTAGATGGTATAGGCTTATATGAAGGCATTAAATTTATAATAGATTATAAACTTAGCCATACAAATTTATTTGCAAAGCTACTTATAGAAAATAATTCAAACAAACAAGTACTTCTTGCTCCAGGCTTTCATCCATATTTCTATGCTGAACATAAAGCCATTTTTATTAATAATAAGAAGATAGATAAGAATCAACTCCCTAATAGTATAATAGATAATTCTTTTAAAGAGAGTTTTGTTACTAATGGTAATAAAATATTTATAGAAGGTTTAAAAAATATAAATGAATTTGTATTTTGGTCAGATTTTAAGGGAGATTATTTATGTGTAGAACCAACTTATAAATCTATAGCTTTTAAAGATGACAATGGAGGAGCTTATAGACTAAAACCAGGTAAGAAATTCGAACAAAGTATCAATATTAAAGTAACTTTATGAAGCTTCTTAATCGGAGCTTTATTTTTTTAAAAAATATGCTTGCAATTATTTAAAATATGGTATAATAGAATTAAAATAATTAATACATATAAAGAAAGGGTTAGGATATGTTAACTACAATTTTAACATTTATAGTTGGAGCTTTTGCTTTTTCATTAATTTTTAAGTTAATATTTGGTGGACTTAAATTAATATTTAAATTATTAGGATTAACTTTGGCATTACCATTTTTATTAATAGCTGGCATCATATTCCTACCCATTGTAATATTAGGTCTAGGTGTTGGTCTAATTATTAAACTTTTACCACTTATAATAGGTGGAGGTCTAATATATTTAGTGTATAAAAAATTTTTTGCTGATAAATATTGGTATAATTAAAAATAACTGACTAGGAATTATGCTCTTAGTCAGTTATTTTTTATTTATACAATACATATTTTTCTATAACTTCACCTACAGCTCCTTCTATATTTGTTGCATAACTTACATAGTCAGAAACTTCTTTTACTTGTAGATGAGCATTGGCAACAGCTGCTCCTATACCTGCATCTTCTAGCATGGCTACATCATTGTAGTTATCTCCTATAGCTAGAGTATCAGTTACATCTATATTGTAATGATTACATACTTTTTGGAGAGCTAAGCCTTTATCAACACCCTTGGCATTTATTTCCATAAACATGTCTGAAGAATAAGCTATTTCCAAATCGTAATTAGTGATATCAGCTATATCCACCTCTAATGAATGTAAGTAGTCAATATCAAGATCTTTGATTAGAGCTTTTAAAATAAGCTTATCTTTAAGAAATTCTATACTATCTCCATCAATTATTTCTACATTTGTATCATTTGTATATTGATCGGATCTTTCTAAAGAATCTAAGTTTATAGCGTATTTCTTATCCAGAGTATATATAAAAAATTGTAAACTATTTTCATAGGCGTAATTAAAGATTTTTTTTACATATTTAAAGTCTAGAGGTAACGAATCTACAATTTCACGATCTATTGCTCTTAATATTATAGCTCCATTACAGCATATTATAAATCTATCTTCACGTATAACTCCAGCTTGATCTGGTATATCATTTAGTTCATAAGGACCGCGTCCAGTGGCAAGTATAACTTTGACTCCCATTTGCTCAGCTTTAGCTATAGCTTCTCTATTTCTCTGGGGTACATTTTTTAGTTCATCTACTAGGGTCTCATCTATATCCGATGCTATTAATTTAACCATATTTGCTCCTTACAAAATTTATTCCCAATTGAGCAAAGAATATGACAATTAATTGTTATCTCTTAAGAAATCTATAATATCGTCAGATTCATATAGATATTCTCCATCATGATATAAACAAGGAACTTGTCTTTTGCCACCCTCTTCTATTAATTTTCTCATAGCTTCTCTGTCTTCTTCGATATTAACTATGTCTATATTTATATTTTCTTCTTCCACAAAGTTTTCAACTTTAGCGCAATATGGACAGATTGTACCTACAAATAATTTATAATCATTCATTTATTTTCTCCTTAAAATATTTTTCATATTTACTTTATTATGGTATATTATACTAATAGTAATAATAATTTTAAAGGTGGAAAAATGAAATCAAAAGTGATGAGTGTCATCAGATTTTTTCTTATACTAATAATCTTGGGATCTATAGCAATATTAGGAAAAAGACTGCTTGATTACAGGACAAATTCACAAAATAATAAAGAAATTGCAAATATAGTAAAAAAAGTAGAAGACGAAGAAATGGGTAGTTCTTCTGATAATAAGGATAATCAAGCAAATACTCTTGATCCTTTTAAACAAAAAGAAAAACACTATTTCAAAGTTATAGATGCTCTAGAGAAAAAATATAATAATGATGATATAGTAGGTTTTATAGATATACCTGACGTTGGAGTATCTTATCCAATTTTACAAGGTCCAGATAATGATTTTTATTTACATAAGAGTATAAGTAAGGAATATGACATTGCTGGTTCTTTATTCATAGATATGAATAATAAGCCTGATTTTAATGATGACAATACAGTTATATATGGCCACCATTTGGAAATAAACTCAATGTTTACTCCTCTTGACCAATATAGAAAACAGGAATTTGCAGAAAAGCATACCACTATCTATCTTTGTACAAGGGATGAACTACGTGAGTATAGGATATTCTCAGCCTATGGTATACCTGCTGACTATGCTTATAGAACCTTGTATTTTACGAATAGAGATGATGTGATTCCATATTTTAATCAACTTATGAGCAATTCTGAGGTAGTACTTCCAAAAGAAGATTTTAAGGAAGATGATCAAATAATTACCTTATCAACTTGTCAATATGATTATGCAGACCAAAGACTTGCCATACATGCAGTAAGGGTGAGATAATGAGATATCAATTTGATAATAAAAAAGACATAGATATTAAAGAAACTGATGATGGATTAGTTCTAAAAACTCCTTCCTTTAATCCGACCCATATATTTGAATGTGGACAATGTTTTAACTTTATAGTTGAAGAAGATGGTTCGTATACTGCGGTTTTTTTAGGGAAAATTATAAATGTTTTACAAAGAGACGAAGATGTTTTAATAAAAAATATTAGTATTGATGAATTCTATGAAATATTCTATGACTACTTTGACCTTGGAACAGATTATGATTTAATAAAGAACGAATTATCAAGTAATGAAACTTTAAAATTAGCTAGTGAATATGGTTATGGAATTAGGATATTAAATCAAGAGCTATTTGAAACAGTAATTTCCTTTATAATATCTGCGAATAACGGTATAACAAGAATTAAAAACTCTATTAGAATTATAAGTGAAAGATATGGAGATTACATAGGAGAGTATAGGGGCAATAAATACTATTCTTTTCCTAGGCCAGAAGTTTTAGCTGATGTGGATCCAATAGAACTTAGAGAATATGCAAGAGTAGGATTCAGAGATGTAAGGATAGTAGAAGCTAGCAAAATGATAAGAGATGGATTTCTAAATTATGAAAGCGATCAACTATTAGAAACAGCTGATCTTAAAGAAAAACTTATGGAACTTCCAGGAGTAGGACCAAAGGTTAGTGATTGCATACTTTTATTTACTTACCATAGAAGAGAAACATTCCCTGTAGATGTATGGATAAAAAGAGTAATGGAGACTTTGTTTATAGGTCATGAGGTTCCTAAAAAACAAGTGGATGATTATGCAAGAGAGATATTTGGAAATCTAGCTGGCTATGCTCAGCAGTATCTATTTTATTATGGTAGAGAAGAGAAAATAGGAAAATAAATTTTAATATTGGTGCTTATGTTAGTATATTGCTAAACTTAGGCATCATTTTTTTGCTTAAATCGTATAATAATAGTAAAGGAGTGATTAAAATGATAAACTTAGATGAAATAAAAAAAGCAAGTAAAAATATTATAAATGAGGTAATAGAAGAGGCTAATCTAAGAGAAGGAGATATACTAGTTTTAGGAGGCTCTTCAAGTGAAATAAATGGTGATAATATAGGTAAAGATTCATCACAAGAAATAGGAAATGCTGTAATTGAAGAATTTCTAAGTATTTTAAATGATAAGAAAATATATTTAGCAGTACAGGGATGTGAACATATAAATAGAGCTTTGGTAGTGGAAAAAGAACTAGCGATGAAGCGTAGCTTTGAAATAGTTTCAGTAGTGCCAGCTCTCCATGCTGGCGGAGCAATGAGTGTTGCAGCCTTTAATAAGATGGAAAATCCCGTTATGATTGAACATATTGTAGCTGATGCAGGAATAGATATTGGAGATACTGAAATTGGCATGCATGTAAGATTTGTTCAAGTTCCCCTAAGGCTTAAAGAAAAATATATTGGAAAAGCTCGCGTCACAGCTCTTAAATCACGTCCTAAATTAATAGGTGGACAGCGTGCTGTATATGAGTGACTTCTTGTATTATAAACACTTTACTGTATAATACTCAAGGCTAAAAATAGAAATTAAGAGGTATATATGAAAAATTATGATGTAATAGTTGTTGGTTCTGGAGCAGCTGGGGCCTTTATGGCTTATGAATTTAAAAAGCTTAATACTGATAAAAAAGTTTTAGTTATAGATGCGGGAAGAAAAGTAGCAGGCAGAATTTGTCCTATAACAGAAGGTAAAGTGGATAATTGTATAGGGTGTGAGCCATGTAACATTATGTATGGATTTGGTGGAGCTGGTACCCTATCAGATGGCAAGTATAACATTACCAACAATTTTGGAGGGGACTTACATCAATACATAGGTGAGAAAAAAGCGATGGAACTTATGGAATATGTAGATTCAGTTTTGATGGAATTTGATGGTGGTAATGATTTAGAGCTTTATTCTACAGATAGGAATGACCTTAAAACAAAATGTTTACAACATGATCTTCATTTGTTAGATGCTAGAGTACGTCATTTTGGAACAGAACGCAACAAAGTTATTCTTCAAAGAATTTATGACTATGTAAAAGATATTATTGACTTTAAATTTATGTCAAAAGTTGTAGATGTAGATTATTCAAGTGATGAATATGCAGTGAAAACTGATGATGGGGAAGTTTTTTCTTGTAAGGATTTAGTCTTAGCTGCAGGTCGTTCGGGATCTAAATGGATATCAAAGATTTGTGATAAATTTAATATAAATACAAAGAAAAATCGTGTAGATATAGGTGTTCGTGTAGAAGTTCCTGCAGAAGTATTTAAGCATATAACAGATGATGTATATGAAGCAAAGATCATGTATCAAACTAAGCAATACAATGATATTATTAGAACATTTTGTATGAATCCTTATGGTCATGTTGTAACAGAAAATACAAATGGTATTTTAACAGTAAATGGTCATTCGTATACAGATCCAGCTTTACAAACTAATAACACAAATTTTGCTCTACTAGTTACAAATAGATTTACAGAACCATTTGAAGATTCTAATGAATATGGAGAGTCAATAGCAAGACTTTCTAATATGCTAGGTGGTGGTGTATTAATGCAAAGATTTGGAGATCTTGTAAAAGGTAGACGTTCATCCGAAAGACGTATGGCAAAATCATTTACTACCCCGACATTAAATGCTACTGCAGGAGATCTATCTCTAGTCATGCCTAAAAGACAACTTGATGATATTATAGAAATGATATATCAACTAGATAAAATCGCCCCAGGTATGGCAAATGATGATACACTTTTATATGGTATAGAAGTGAAATTTTATAATTCAGTAGTAGATGTTAATGAGAGATTCGAAACCTCTCAAAAAAGATTATATTGTCTAGGAGATGGTTCAGGAGTAACCCATTCCCTATCACAAGCATCCGCGTCAGGAGTCGAAATGGCTAGGATTATTAATGGAGAAAATAATTAATGAATTATATTTATGAGCAAATAACAAAAAAAGATGGAATTACCTTAAGAGGAGTTGTCAATACTCCGGACAATTTTGATGCTCTTAAAAAATATCCAACTGTTATTATGTATCATGGTTTTGGTGGCGATAGAAATGGTTCTACATGGATGAGAAGTCAAAATGCTAGATACCTTACAGATAGAGGATATGTAGTAGTTAGATTTGACTTTTCAGGAACTAATGAGTCAGATGGTGATTTTTATGATATGACTGTAAGTCGTGAAGTAGAAGAAGCTGTAATGATTTATGATTTTACAAGGTTAAGAGAGTACGTAGATAGAAATAGAATTTACCTAGTAGGTCATTCCTTGGGTGGTGTAATATCTACTCTTATTGCAGATAAGGTTAAGCCAAAAGCTATGGTATTATTAGCTCCAGCTAGTGATATGAATAATCTTGATTATATAAAAGTAGCTGCAAAGTCATATTTTGATAATAGTCAAACAAGTGAAGACACAGATCTATTAACTGTAATAAAAAAAGTTCATGAAATGGATGATGTAGATATAGGTGGAGCCAAATTAAGTAAAAATTTTCTAATAGACTTTATAAAAAAAGATATTTACGGTCAAGCTAGTAAATACCAGGGCAATGTTCTTATAATTAGAGGAACTGATGATGAATTAGTATTTAATGATGCAAATGTCAAACTAAATGAATCTTATCCACATTCTATATATGAACAAATAGAGGGAGCTGATCATTCGTTTAAAAACTATGACCATAGGATGATAATGTTTGATAAGATGTATAAATTCTTAGAAGAAAATTAGAAATAAGCCACTTTTAAGTGGCTTTTAAATTATTTGTTTTTTAAAAAATATTATTAAAGTTAAGATGAAATTTATATATTTAAAGTTATAATAAAATTATGGTTAAATTATTGATTACCACTAGCTTTGGTCTTGAAGCACTTGTAAAAAGACAATTACAAGATATGGGATACGATGACTTCAAAGTTAGTGATGGAATGATAGAGCTTAGGGCAAATCTATCGGATATAGCAAAACTTAATATAAATCTTAGAGAAGCTGACAGAGTATATTTAGAAATAGGTTCTTTTGAGTCTAAAGATTTTGATCAACTTTTTGAAGGAATAAAAGCTATAAATTGGCCTGATTTTCTATCGAAAGATGCTAATTTTATAGTAAATGCAAGATCTTATAAGTCAAAACTTTATTCACTTAGGACTATTCAGTCTATTAGTGAGAAAGCTATCATAGAATCTATGCAAAAAAAGTATAAGGTAAATTATTTTACTAAATCAGCTGAAAAAGTCGTGGTAGAGATAATGCTAAATAAAGACACGACAAAAGTTACTGTCGATACATCTGGAGAAGGCCTGCATAAAAGAGGCTATAGAGAAGATAGTGTAAAAGCACCTTTGAGAGAAAATCTTGCAGCTGCTTTGGTAGATTTATCTTTTTATAATCCTGATAGGTTTTTATTTGATGGATTTTGTGGATCTGGAACTATATTAATAGAAGCTGCAAGAAAGGCTAGAAATATAGCTCCAGGAATTGATAGATATTTTGACTATCAAGAATTTATTTTTATAGATGATAATTATCATAAGATGGCAAAAAAGGAAGCTATGGAAGCTATAGATTATGATAAAAAGCTAAATATTCTAGGTTCGGATGTTTCGGGTAGAGCTATAAGTCTTGCTAAAAATAATGCCATGAACGCTGGAGTAGAAGAAGATATTTCTTTTATAACACGAGATATTTCATCAGTTGCATTAAAAGATGATTATGGCATACTTATAACAAATCCGCCTTATGGACAAAGATTATCAGACTTTGATACAAATAAGATTTATGAAAAGATAAATCACATATTTAAGAGTAAAGAAACTTGGTCTTTATACTTTATAACAAGTGATGAAAGTTTTGATAGAAGATTTAGAAAAAAACTTTCTAAGAAGCGTAAGCTTTATAATGGTGGACAAAAAGTAGATTTTTATCAATATTATGGTAAGAAACCAAGCAAAAACTAGATACGGAGGAAAGTATTGGATTCAAAAGAGAATAACACAGAAAAACACACTGGTATTATAATTGTTTCAGTAATAATTGCTATCTATTTAATAGGGACTGTAATTTTTTCATATGTAGCGCTTCCTGGAACTATTCTTAATGGAAAGGATATTTCTTATGCGTCAAAATCTGCCGCTTTAGCAAGTGTACCTGATGATTTTGGATTATCTGTTAAGGGGCGTGATGGTAGAAATCTTACTATAAGTCCAGCTGATATAGATTATTATTCAGAACTACCAAAAGATGCAACTATAGATCAAAATCCTTTTACTTGGCCTAAGGCTTTGATATCTAATTCGAAAAAAGAATATAATTTTGAACCAAAAGTTGAATACAACAAAGAAAAACTTGATAAGTTAGTAAATGATTCTGAATTAGTAAACGGCATAACAGAGCCAGAAAATGCCAAGGTAGTATCTGAAAACGGTAAGTATGTTATAAAAGATGAAGTTGAAGGTAATAAGGTAGATAAAAATAAGTTAAAAGAATCAATTATAGATAGCATAAACACAAAAGAAAAAGAATTAAAATTAGATGACAGTTATTATATAAGTCCTGAAGTTAGGAAAGATTCTCAAAAAATTAAGGATATACTTGCTGATTCTCATAAATTAGAAGACATGTCTATTAAATTCAATTTTAATGGTTTTGATTTTAAGCTTGAGGGTGATTCACTCATGGATCTTATTGATTTAGGGGAAGATGGATTTGAATTAAATTATGATAAAGTAAGTGAATATGTAAATATGCTTGCAAGTGAAACAGATACCTATGGGAAAAATCGTAAATTTAATGCAACAGGTATAGGAGAAATAGTTGTGGGCCCTGGAGTTTATGGATTTAAATTAGATCATGAAGGAATGATTGATAAGATTTATGAGCAAGTAAATTCTAGAAAAAGCGGAACAATTGAACCAGTTTATGCTAATATTGCCTATGTAAGAACTGATACAGGAGAAGATATAGGAGATACTTACGTAGAAGTAGATATATCTCGTCAACACTTGTGGCTATACAAGAATGGAAATGTTGTTTTAGAATCTGACTTTGTATCAGGAAGACCTACAAATAACTGGGCAAGCAATGTAGGTGTTGGACAAATTTTAAGCAAAGCTCAAAATACCAAGCTCAGAGGAACTAATTTTGATGGAGTTACATCTTATGAAACACCAGTTGCCTATTGGATGCCAATAGGATGGGATGGCGAAGGCTTCCATGATGCTCCATGGAGATCTAGCTTTGGCGGAAGTATTTATCTTACTAAAGGATCACATGGATGCTTTAACCTACCTCCATCTTCTGCAAGAGCTTTATTTGAGAATGTAGATCCTCTTACACCAGTTGTAGTTTACGAATCAAGTACAAATAATTCACCAGCTATGGTATACTAGGGAAAATTATGATAAAGATAGAAAATTTAAGTTATAGATATCCATCAGAAGAAGGAAATGAAGGCCATCTTGCAATAGATGGTCTTAACCTTGCAATAAATAAAGGAGATTTTGTAGCGATTCTTGGTCATAATGGTTCTGGAAAATCAACTCTAGGCAAGTTGATAAATGCTCAAATTTTTCCTAGTGCAGGTGATATATGGTTAGATGACTTAAACAGCAAAGATGAAGGAAATATTTGGGATTATCGTGCAAAATGCTCTATGGTGTTTCAAAATCCTGATAACCAAATGGTTGCCACTACAGTAGAAGAAGAGGTTGCCTTTGGTGTGGAAAATCTTAGAGTTCCTAATCCTGAATTAAGACAAAGAGTAAATAGTGCTATAGAGCTTGTAGGTATGAGTGATTTTAAAAAGCGAAATCCAGCGAACTTATCAGGTGGTCAAAAGCAAAGAGTATCTATAGCAGGCGTAGTTGCTATGATGAGTGAGTATATAATCTTTGACGAGCCAACAGCCATGCTTGATCCTAAAGGTCGTAAGGATGTTATAAAGCTAGTTGAAGAGCTAAATAAGAATCATAATAAAACTATAATATACGTTACTCATTATATGGAAGAGGCAATTATTGCTGATAAAATAGTGGTTTTAGATAAAGGTAAAAAGGCTCTTGAAGGAAGTGCAAGAGAAGTATTTTCCAAAGTTAGTGATATGAAGAAATTAGGACTTACTGTTCCACAAGTTACAGAAGTTGCCTATGAACTAGAACAAAAAGGAGTAAAGTTTGATAAGCTCCCTTTAAGTATAGATGAATTCTTGGAGAGCATATGAATATAGAATTAAAAAACGTAGACTATATATACAACGAAGGATTACCAAGTGAAGTATATGCCCTTAAAGATATTAATTTAAAAATAGGTAGTCATGAAATTATAGGACTTATTGGACAAACAGGTTCAGGTAAATCAACTCTTGTTCAGTTGCTAAATGGATTATTGCTTCCTAGTAATGGGGAAGTTATTGTCGACGGGGTAAGCACCAAAGATAAACAAAAACGCCGAGATATCAGATTTAAAGTGGGTTTAGTTTTTCAATATCCAGAACATCAGTTATTTGAGGAAACTATAGCTAAGGATATAGCTTTTGGGCCTAAAAATATGAAACTATCCGATAAAGATGTTGATATAAGAGTTAAGGAAGCTATGGATAAGGTGGGACTTGACTATGAAACATATAAAGATATATCACCCTTTGAGATATCAGGGGGGCAACAAAGAAGGGTTGCTGTTGCAGGAATTATATCTATGAATCCAAAGGTTTTAGTTTTAGACGAGCTTACAGCTGGACTTGACCCAGCTGGTAGAGAAGAAATATTTTCTGAGATAATAAGTATTTACAATAATGATCCAGAATTGAGCATAGTATTGGTAAGTCATTCTATGGAAGATGTTGCAGAATACGTTGATAGGGTCATTGTTATGAATAAAGGGGAAGTGTTTAGTGATGCTACGACATATGACACCTTTAATAAAGTAGACCTAGAAGGTATAGGATTAGATATACCTCAAATTGCAAAATTTATGAGAGCTTATAAAAAAATAGGTAATGAAGTAGCGGATGATATATATACTATAGAATCAGCAGTAAAAGAATTATCAAGCTATCTAGGAGTTAGTGATGAATAAGATATCAATAGGCCAATACTTACCATTCAATACATTTATCCATAGGCTTGATCCAAGGGTAAAAATAATAGGAATTTTTGCTTATATTATTACAATATTTTTTGTAGATGACTTTATAACATTTATTCCATTTGCACTTCTGGTGTTTGTAATGTTATATGTTGCAAAAATTCCAATTAAAAGTGTTTTTAAGTCATTAAGACCTTTATTATTTATAATAATTATTACTGCAATTATAAATTTATTTACTACACCTGGCAATACTATTTTAAGTATAGGATCTCTAAGTATTTCTGATGAGGGACTTTATAAGACTCTATTTACAGTGTTAAGACTAGTTTTGATTATAGTATCAACATCTGTTTTGACCTATACAACTAGTCCAATGGAGCTGACTGATGGATTGGAAAAAATATTTTCTCCTCTAAAAAAGTTTGGCTTTCCTGCTGGAGAATTAGCTATGATGATAAGTATCTCCCTTAGATTTATACCAACCTTATTTGATGAAGCTAATAAAATAAAAATGGCACAAATGGCAAGAGGAGCTGACTTTGAATCAGGAAATATTTTTAATAGAGCTGTTGCTATGGTCCCTTTATTAGTACCTTTATTTATAAATTCATTTAAAAGATCAGATGAATTGGCAACTGCTATGGAAGCTCGTTTATATAGGATTGGTGAAGAGCGTACTAAGCTAAACGAAATATTTATGGGGAAAAAAGATTACTTAACACTTTTTATATTCATCGGATTTTGTGTTTTAGTAATCACAAAACATTATCTATGGTGAAAAATATTTTATTAAAGATTGCCTATGATGGTACAAATTTTCATGGCTATCAATACCAAGAAAATTTTAGAAGTGTGGAAAGCGAAGTAAAAAAAGCAATAAATAAGGTTACAAGTGAAGATAATAGGATTATAGCAGCTGGCAGAACTGATGCTGGCGTGCATGCCTATGCTCAGTACATAAATTTCTTAACGGCTAGTAATATAAATCCAAAGGCATTTAAATATCATCTAGATCCATTTTTACCAAATGATATCATAGCTTTAGAAACAAAAGAAGTAGATTTATCTTTTCATGCTAGATTTTCAGCAAAGACTAAAACTTATAAGTATGTGATAAATAGAGATAAAGTTATGCATCCTATATACAGAAATTATATGGAACAAATTACTTATTCTTTAGACTTGGATAAATTAGAAGAAGGCCTTAGAGTTTTAAAGGGTGAGCATGATTTTAAGTCCTTTATGAGAGCTGATAAAAATTTAGATATAAATACAGTTAGGAAAATCGATAATTGTTATTATCAGCAAGAAGATAACAAGCTTTTAATTTATTTTAAGGCTAATAGCTTTTTACATAACCAAGTAAGAATAATGGTAGGAAGTCTTATTGAATTATCCCGAGGGAAACTAACTATAAATGATTTTAAAAGTTACTTTAAACCAGATAATGAAAATAGAGCTAACCCAGCCTTAAGTCCTTGTGGACTTTATTTATGGAGTATTGATTATGAGTGATAATAAAAAATTTTTTTATAATGAAGCTAAAGTTTTAATAATAATTCTTTTATCTATTTTAGGATTTCTATTTGTTAAAAAGGCAAATTTTTTAGCTTTTGCTATAATTACTTCTATTGTATTTTATCTAGCAATTATCTTTATAGAGAGTAATAATTTAAAGTTTTCTAAACACATCTTAAATATAATACTAGCCTTCTATAATGTAATAAGTTTATTATTTATGGTACAATATTTTATAAGCGGTATTGATGAAGTAAAAATTTATGAGATATTTTTACATCCATTTATTAATGATGGAGTTTATAAAATAGAATATATAGTATGGATATTTATTTATACTTTATTTTTACTAATAATACAATCATCAAAGCTAGGGTTTAGTGGAGAGAACTATGGAAGATAATAGAAATAATGAAGTAAATGATAATGTAGAAGAATATGATGAAGAAATTGAAGAGATATTAAGTGAAACAAATAATAAAAGTAGAAGAAAATTAAAGCTTCCTAAATATGATAAAAAAATAAAAATTATTATTGGAATTATTATAGTTGTTGCTTTAGCTGCTTTGTTATATTTTTTAAATAAAAATAAAAATTCTAATGTAGGAGAATCTAAAACTTCTCAGGTTGTAGATGAGGATTCTTATAATGGGTCCAATATAATGAGAGTGGATTTAAATCAAGTTAAGAAGATCAATATTGATTTAAAAACAGCTGATGTTAGAATTCAAAGATCAAATACAAATCCATATATAGAGTATACTCATCTTTACAAAGGAGAAGATGATATTTATACAGTGGATGTCTCTTATGAAAATGGTGAGCTAAATTTAAAATCAAATATACAAGGTAAAGAACTTAATATGAAGAATAAAGTTCAAATAGTTAGAATTTTCTTGCCAAAAGATGAGCCTTTGGATGAAATAAAAGCTAATATTGGAGCAGGAAATGTGAAGATAACTGACCTTGAAGTTAAAGATTTGGACCTTAATGTTAAAAGTGGCCATGTAACTTTTGACAATTCATTTTTTGGCGGTAGCGTTAGCAATGAAGCAGGAGATATAATATTAGATAACTCAGAGCTTCTCAATTCTAAACTTACAACTAATTCAGGAGACATAGTTATAAGCGATAGTAAACTGGGTCAAAAATCTGATTTTTCAACTTCTACAGGTAATATTGTAGTAAATTCAAAAGATAAGATAGATAACTTTAATATAGATGCCAGACTTGAAGTAGGAAACTTTATCTTAGGAAATATATCTTATAGAAACATCAAAGATGGATTTAGCAAAGATAATAAAGCTAAGAAAGACGTTAGCCTAGAGACTAAAGTAGGGGATATTATTTTTAATAAAGGTGAAGGAGCTATTCTAGAAGAAGAAGAATATATAACTAATAAGAGCAAAAGAGATGATTCTGATAGTAAGCATGAAAATGAAGAAGAATCTCAGCAAGAAGTGGAGCAAAAAATTCAATCCGAAGCTGAAAAAACGCTCAATGAAGATATTGAAGAAGAATTAGAAGAATCAGGTCAAGCTGACTATTCTATAAATAATAAGGAAGAAAAGACAAATAATTAAGTTCTTAAGAACTTAATTATTTTTTTATAAAAATATGATAGATGATAAATTACTTTATGAAAATTTAAAAAAATATTTTGGATATGATACATTTAGAAATGGACAAGAAGAAATAATTACAAATATATTAAAAGGTGAGGATGTATTAGGAGTTTTACCTACAGGCGGAGGTAAGTCAATCTGCTATCAATTACCAGCTTTAATTAAGGAAGGCATTACCTTAGTAATATCGCCTTTAATTTCTTTGATGAAAGATCAAGTAGATTCCCTAGTAGAAGACGGTATAAGTGCAAGCTTTATTAATTCTAGCTTAGCATATGATGATTATATTGATAGTATAAGAAAAATTAGATCGGGGAATATAAAACTTCTATATATATCTCCTGAAAGACTTGAAAATAAATTTTTCTTAGATTTTCTAAAAGAATTAAAAGTATCATTTATAGCCATAGATGAGGCTCATTGTATAAGTCAATGGGGTCATGATTTTAGACCTTCATATAAATTAATACCTAGCATATATGAAATTCTTGGAAATGTTCCAGTAGCAGCCTTTACTGCTACTGCCACTCAAGAAGTTCGAGAAGATATAATAGCTAATCTTAAACTTAAAGAGCCTTATGTTAAAGTGACAGGCTTTGATAGAGAAAATCTAACCTTTAAGGTAGAAAAGCCATCAGATAAGATGAAATTTGTAAAGAGATATTTAAAGGATCATGAAAATGATTCAGGTATTATATATGCTTCGACTCGAAAAAAGGTAGATGAATTATACAAGTCTATAAAAAAATTAGGACTTGATGTTAGTAAATACCATGCTGGATTAAGTGAGGATACTAGAGTAAAAGATCAAGATGATTTTATATACGATAGAAAAAAGATTATAGTTGCAACTAATGCTTTTGGTATGGGAATTGATAAAAGTAATGTTCGCTATGTAATTCATTACAATATGCCAAAAGATATGGAATCATACTATCAAGAGGCAGGACGTGCTGGCAGAGATGGAGAAGCTAGTGATTGTATATTATTATATAATGCTCATGATATAATTATAAATAAATTTTTTATAAATCAAACGGATAATCATTCTTATAAAAGATATCAATTAGAAAAGCTACAGACTATAATTAATTATGTAAATACTAGCAAATGTCTAAGAGCTTTTATCCTGGAATATTTTGGACAGGAAGCAATGGATACCTGTAATAATTGCTCTAATTGTCTAAATGAAGTAGAAAAAACAGATGCAACTATCGATAGCCAGAAAGTTCTATCCTGCATATATAGATTGGACCAAAGATATGGATCAAGAACCGTAATTGATTGTTTAAAGGGAGCTAATAATAAGAATTCACGTGAGAAAAATCTAAAAGATATATCGACTTATGGTATTATGAAAACTAATAGTGAAAATTATATAAGAAATCTTATAGGTACACTAATAGCTGATGGATATATAAGAGTAAGTGGTAGTACATATCCTATATTAAGATTAACTGAAAAAGCAAAAGAAGTTTTGTTTGAAGAATCAAAAGTATATGTAAATTATACTATAAGGGAGAAAGAAGATCTTAAAGAAAAAATTCCTTATATAGTAGATAGTGAAGATTATGATGAAGAACTGTTCAATCATTTAAAGAAAGTAAGACTTGAATTATCTAAAAAGAGAAATATACCTCCCTTTATTATATTTTCAGATGCATCATTAAAAGATATGGCAATTTATAAGCCTAGATCTGAAGAAGATTTTTTAAAGATTAAAGGTGTAGGGGATAAAAAACTCATGCAATATGGAGATATTTTTATAGCTGAAATATCTGAATTTATAATTAATAATAGAAAATATTAAAATCAAAAAGTCTAATCTTGCATATTAACGCAAGGATTAGACTTTTTATTTTATTATTTATAAAAGATTGATTCCCTTATTTTCTAAAGCTCTTCTATAATCATCTGGCCAATAGGAAACTTGAACTTCTCCTATATGAGCTTTTTGTAAGAAGAACATACATATTCTAGATTGTCCTATACCACCACCGACAGTTAAAGGAAGATCACCGTCTATTAGCATTCTGTGATAGTCGTATTTTAATCTATCTAGGTTATCAGATTGCTTTAATTGTTCGTTTAATCTTTCAGGATTTACCCTAATTCCCATTGACGATAGTTCTAATTGATCATCTAAGATTGGGTTATAAACTATAATATCCCCATTAAGTAGCCAGTCATCATAATCTGGAGCTCTGTTATCATGTTTTTCCCCATTAGATAGTCTATTACCAATCTGCATTAAAAATATTGCACCGTATTCTTTAACGGCAAGTCTTTCTCTTTCTGTACTATCCTTAATATGCGGATATTTGTCCAAAAGTTCTTGACTTGTGATAAAAGTAATTTGATCTTTTAACAACTTATGTCTTTGAGGTATCAAAGTACATAGATATTCATCAAGAGATTTTAATGTCCTATAAATTATATCTACAACTCTTTTAAGATATTCTTCATTGCGATCTTCTTCGCTTATAATGAGTTCCCAATCCCATTGGTCAACATAAAATGAATGTGTATTATCAGGATTTTCACAACGTCTTATAGCGTTCATATCTGTGTATAGCCCTTCATGAACTTTGAAGTCATAATTTTTAAGTGCGTATCTTTTCCATTTAGCAAGGGAGTGTACAATCTCTAAATTTTCTCCTCCTGCATTTGGAACATCAAATGTAACAGGACCTTCGTATCCGTTTAAATTATCGTTGAGTCCAGATTCTATTGATACAAATAATGGCGCACTAACTCTTTTTAAGTTTAAGTTATTAGCCAAGTTGATTTGAAAATAATCTTTTATTTCTTTTATTAATAATTGTGTAGTATATAAATCTGTGCTAGATTTATAACCTTCTGGTGATTTAATATTATACATTTATGCCTCGTTTTCTAAGTATTCTTATAAATTATAATTTTTTCATAATTTATGTCAAGGATAACGTTCCCTGCCAATATATATTTATCTTAATTTTTTAAAACCCCAAGTTTTATAAAAAATAATTTGTAATCTTGTATTACAATAAAAACATAATTTCTTACGGAAGTTATTTAGTTAAATTGTTACTAAATATTTAGAGAATATTATTAAGGAGAGAGTATGGAAAATAATTATTCTAATTTATTCAATGTGAATGGAGATGTTAGCTTAAAACAATCTCTACCTCTTGCTTTTGAACACTTAATAGCTATGATTGCCGGGTGTATAGCACCTACATTAATTTTCGCTGGTGCTGCAGGTCTTGATAATGCTGATTCTATTCTTTTGGTTCAGATGTCACTTATAGGATCTGCTCTTACAACTTTATTAATTCTTTTTGGTCCTGCAAGACTTATAGGAAATAAGCTGCCAATGATTTATGGTGTAAGCTTTTCTTATGTTCCAACTATGATAGCTCTTGCTGGTCAATTTGAATCTTTGGGAGCTAAAAATATTGTAGCAATAGTACTTGGAGCTCAATTAATTGCAGCTGTTGTTTCTATGATTTTTGGCTATGCTCTAAAATATGTATTACCATATTTTCCACCTTTAGTTGCAGGTACTGTCGTTTTATCAATAGGTTTATCCCTATATCCTGTTGCTCTTAATTATATGGGCGGTGGAGGAGATTTAAGTATGCCTGGTTGGGGAGCATGGCAATATTGGTTTATTGCAGGTGTAACTTTATTAGCTAATATAATATTTACTCATTTCGGTAAAGGTATGGTTTCCCTTGCCTCAGTTTTATTATCTATGATAGTAGGTTACATACTTGCTTATTTTATGGGTTACGTTAATTTAACACCAGTAAGTGAAGCTTCATGGTTTTCTGTAGTTAGACCAATGTATTTTGGAATTAAATTTGAACCATCAGCTATAGCAGCATTTATTATAATATTCATTGTCAGCTGTATTGAGGGAATTGGTGATATGAATTCTACTACTATAGGGGGTATGGACAGACCTGCTACAAGTGATGAGCTTCGTGGTGGTATAATTGGATTTTCTTTAGCTAATATTATTGGAGCATTCATTGGAACTTTACCAACAGCAACATTTTCACAAAATGCTGGAATTGTTTCTATAAATAAGGTAATTAATAAAAAGGTATTTACCACTGCATCTATTATGATATTAATTGCAGGGCTTGTACCTAAATTTTCATCATTATTATTAACCATTCCATATCCTGTAATTGGAGGAGCAACTTTATCTGTCTTTGCTGCTATAACAATGAATGGTATTAGGATGATAACTAGCCAGCCACTTTCTATGAGAAATACTTATATAGTAGGCGTTTCTATTGCTATTGGTTTTGGATTTACTCAAGTAGTATCAGGAGCTCATAATGCAGGAGTTACATTTATGCCAGAATCTTTAGAAGTAGCAATAGGCTCATCTCCAGTAGTGCTTACAACTTTATTTGCATTTTTTATGAACATATTAATACCTGAAAAAGAAGAAGATAAATAAATAAAAAATTAAAATGTGTTTATAATTGATCTAGCGGGTATATAGATAATGTAGTAGGGGGTATATTTTACATAAACTTTACATAAGTTTAAAATGAACTAAATAAAGTAAGTGTAATATACTTAAAGAAAACAAATATATGAAAATTATAAGGAGATTTTTCATGACACTTAAAAATTCAAAGATTATTGCAGCAGCACTTTCACTAGGGTTAGTATTAACTGCTTGTGGTAATGACAACGCAAAAGACAACAAAGCAGATGATAAAGCTGCTACAGAAACTACAGATAATCAAGCTACAACAGATGATGCAGACAAAGACGATTCAAAAAAAGATGATGCAACAACTGATGATAAAGCTGACGATAAAAAAGATGAGGACAAAGATAAAGATAGTACAGCAGATGCCGAAGACTACGATTTTGTAGTAGTTTCAAGAGAAGAAGGTTCTGGTACAAGGGGAGCATTCATTGAATTAGTTGGCCTTGAAGAAAAAAATGATGATGGAACAAAAGAAGACCACACAACAGTAGATGCAGAAGTTCAAAATTCTACAAACGGTGTAATGACAACAGTATCTTCTGATCCAGATGCAATTGGATATATTTCTTTAGGTTCTTTAAATGATACTGTTAAAGCTGTAAAGGTTGAAGGAGTAGAAGCAACAGAGGAAAATATAGTTTCTGGTGATTATAAAATATCTAGACCATTTAACCTTGCTTACAAAGAAGATAAACTTAATGATTTAGGAAAAGACTTCTTAAATTATTGTCTATCAACAGAAGCTCAAGATATCGTTAAAGCTGAAGGATATGTTCCATTAAGTGATACAAAAGCTTATGAAAAAGCAGATGGACTTAGCGGTAATCTTACAGTTGCAGGTTCTACATCAGTTACTCCATTAATGGAAAAATTTGCTGAAGCTTACCAATCTCTTAATCCAGATGTTAAAATTGAAATCCAATCAACAGGATCTTCTGCAGGTATTGAAGCTGTAACAGATGATGCAGCAGATATAGCTATGGCTTCAAGAGAGCTTGAAGATGAAGAAAAAGAAACTCTTAAACCAGAAGTTATCGCAACAGATGGTATTGCTGTTATAGTAAATAAAGACAGTAAAGTTGAAGATCTAACAATAGATCAATTAAAACAAATCTTCTCTGGTGAAATCACAAATACAGGAGACCTTAACTAGAAATGAAAAATACTAAGGAAAGATTTGGAGAAATCTTATTCCTTATATCAGCAGCAATGTCCGTAGTACTTATATTATTAATCATATTCTTTATCTTTAGATCTGGAATAGATTTCGTAAGTAAATACGGACTTGTTCCGTTTATAACGGGAACGAAATGGGCACCTAAAGCAAAACCAGCAAGCTTTGGTATTTTACCAATGATTGTTGGTTCTGTTATAGTGACCCTTGTATCAACATTAATAGCTTTACCTTTTGGTTTAGCAGTATCCGTATTTATGGCTTATTACGCTGATAAAAGTTATGGCTTTCTCAAATCACTAATCAACTTAATGGCGGCAATTCCCTCAGTAGTATATGGTTTCTTTGCTATGGTTAAATTGGCACCAATTGTTGGAAAAGTATTCCATACTCGCCAATATAACATGCTTACAGCATCTATACTACTAAGTATTATGATTTTACCTACAATGGTAAATATTTCTGAAAATTCACTTCGTCAAGTTCCAAAAACATTCTATACAGGATCTTTAGCACTTGGTGCTACTAAGGAAGAAACTATTCATAAAGTTATGATTCCTTACGCTAAAAGCGGTATTTTTTCTTCAATAATCCTTGCTATAGGACGTGCAATAGGTGAAACAATGGCTGTATATCTAGTTGTTGGTAACCAACCTAGAATGCCAAAGTCTATTTTACAAGGGGCTCGTACTCTAACAACAAATATCGTTCTTGAAATGGGTTATGCATCTGGTATGCATAGACAATCGCTAATCGCAACTGGTATGGTACTATTCTTCTTTATATTATTAATAAACATAATATTTAATATTATAAGAGATAAGAACCAAGATAAGTATTAATGTAAGCTAAGGAGTAAAAATGACTAAACCATATAAATTTTTCGTAATGTTTTTTACATTTTTAGCTTATGCAGCTAGTGGTATTATAATTGCCTATGTTTTAGTAAGAGGTATTCCAAATATAAGTTCTTCACTATTTGAATGGAATTATACCTCAACTAATGTTTCTATAATGCCAGCTTTAATTACAACATTTTTTACTATATTGTTGACATTATTAATCACTCTACCTATAGGTATATTTACTGCTATCTACTTATCTAATTATGCAAAGAATAAAGCGTTTATTAAAGCAGTAAGATTTGCTACTGAAATTTTATCATCAATTCCATCAATTGTTTATGGTCTATTCGGTTACTTATTTTTTGTAACTAAAGCAGATCATGGACTTGGTATGGGGTATTCTCTAATAGCAGGATGTTTGACTGTATCTATAATGATTTTGCCTACTATAATAAGAACAACCGAAGAAGCTATTCTTACAGTAAATCCACTTTAAGCTCATGCTTCTCTAGCTTTAGGTGCTACCAAAATTCAAACTATATTTAAAGTGGTGATTCCAGAAGCTATGGATGGTATTTTAGGTGGAATATTTCTAGCAACAGGTAGAATAGTAGGAGAGTCTGCAGCATTAATTTATACTATGGGTACACAACCTTCTATTCCTAAGGGTTTATCAAATTCAGCAAGAACTCTTGCTGTTCACATGTATATGCTATCATCAGAAGGTTTCCATGTTAATGAAGCGTATGCAACTGCAGTTTTACTATTAGTATTTGTAATTTTAATCAACTGGATTTCAGCTAAGATTACTAAGCAGTTAGTAAATTAAGAGGAGAAATAAATGGATAAAAAGACATTTGAGGCTGGCAATGATAGTCAGTCAAATGTAAATAATAAAACTAAAAATGAAGAAAAGATAAAAAGTGCAAGCGAAGAAGCTGATTCTTCTATAGAAAACAGTAATCTAAAGGAACATATGGAAAGCACATATAGTCTTTCCTATGAAGATAGGGATGAAAATAAATCAGTTCACACATTAGATGATAAGAATAGGTTTTCTGATTTAGAAACAGCTATACTTGTAAAGGATCTTGATTTATATTATGGAGATTTCCAAGCATTAAAACGTGTTAATATGGATATAAAAAAAGGTCAAGTAACAGCATTTATAGGTCCATCTGGTTGCGGTAAATCTACAACATTGAAGTGCTTTAATAGAATGAACGATTTAGTTGATTCTTGTAAGATAGAAGGACTTATAAAGATTAATGGTCAAGATATCTATCAGCCAGACGTAAACGTAGTTAATTTACGTCGTAATGTCGGTATGGTATTTCAAACACCTAATCCATTTTCTAAGTCTGTGTATGATAACCTAACATATGGACCAAAAATTGATGGTATAAAGGATAAAGACAGCCTTGATGAAATAGTAGAAACTTCTTTAAAGCAAGCTGCTATTTGGGACGAAGTTAAGGATAAACTTTATCAAAATGCCTTATCATTTTCAGGTGGACAACAGCAAAGAATTTGCATAGCAAGGACTTTATCGGTTAAGCCTGATATTATTCTAATGGATGAGCCTACTTCTGCCCTTGACCCTATATCAACAGCATCTATAGAAGAGCTAATGGAAGACTTAAAGGAACAATATACAATAGTAATTGTTACACACAATATGCAGCAGGCTGCTCGTATATCTGATCAAACAGCTTTTTTCCTTACAGGAGAAGTTATTGAAATGGATGATACTAAGATGATTTTTGAAGATCCAAAGGATAAGAGAACAGAGGATTATATCACAGGAAGGTTCGGTTAATAAAATGAGAACTAGATATAGACATGATTTGGATTCTGTTAGGGAAATGAGCAATGAGCTTATGGAACTTGTTATCTTATGTTATGATAAGATTGATTTATATTTAGAAAATCATAATAAAAAAAATTTAGAAGAGATAATTGAGCTTAATGATGATATTAGAAGAAACGCCGCTGATGTTGAAAGATTTTGCTTTGAGCTATTAGCTCTACAACAACCAGTAGCTAGGGATTTAAGATTTCTTCAAATGAGTATAAAGCTCGCTAGTACCTATAAGAGGATATCAAGTCATTTAGCTCAAGCTTCAATGATAATGATAGAATATAGCCTAACAGATAAAGAAGTAGATTTTGTAAAAAGATTTATAGATAATGAAAAACAAATGGCTGAAGATAGTATCCATAGCTTTGTTAATAACGATAACGATCTAGGATTAAAAACTATCGAAGATGACGAGATAAATAATAAATTATTTGAAGAAGCTATAACATATATAGCAGATCAAAATAAGATGAACGAGATAAGCGCTATGGAATTATCTGAGAAGGTTTTATTATATAAATATTTCGAGAGACTTGGTGATCGTCTAGCTCGTGTAGGCGATTTAGCTACGAGGTTATAGGATGATTTATGTAGTTGAAGATGATAAGTCTATAAGAAATTTAGTAGACTATGCTTTAACTGAAAAAGGATATGAGGTAGAAACATTTGAAGATGGTCTTGATATAACTGACATTATAAAAGAAAAAGGTGGTCAGCTGTTAATTCTTGATATTATGCTTCCTGAAAAAGATGGACTTGAGATACTGGAAGAAATTAGAGAATTTTCAGATATACCTATAATTTTACTTACAGCTAGGACTGAAGAGTATGACAAGGTATTAGGTCTTGAATCGGGAGCAGATGATTATATCACCAAACCATTTTCTATCCTTGAGCTAATTTCTAGAGTAAAAGCAGTCTTAAGAAGATCTGTAAAAAAAGATAGTGATCATATAAATTATGGTAATATTTCTATTAATACTAGAAAAAGAACTGTAAAGGTAGATGGAAAGCTAGTAGATTTAACTTATAAAGAATTCGAAATGCTACTATTATTTATGAATAATATAGGCAATGTAATAACAAGAGAAGACTTTCTACTTAAAATTTGGGGTTATGATTATGAAGGTGAAACACGTACAGTAGATGTTCATATAGCTTCGCTCAGAAATAAACTTTTAAGTGGGGGAAGACATATAAAAACTGTGAGAAATTTAGGGTATAAATTTGGTGAAATATGAGAAAATTTATAAAATCCTATATAGAAAAAGTAATCTATATGTTATTGGCTATAGCTTTTATAGTCAGCAACTTAATTTCTTATCAAATAAATAAAAAAGCTCAAAGTGATTTAGCAAAAAATACTTTGAGCTTTCTTTTATATCAAGATATAGATGATGATTTTATAGAGGATATGAATGAAAATAATGATCAATTAAAGATTGTAAGTGTCGATAAAGACGAAAAAAAGATAAACGATCATCATAAAGCTGAAAAAGACATATATATTACTGATTCCGATACTAGTTTATACAGTGAATCAACTAATTTTAAAAGTTTTTTTACTTTAGGAAAAAGTTATAGAATAAAAAATGATGATACGCTAATTATTGTTAATGGATACATACCAATGATTAATTGGGTTCTTTTTTTGATTTTTTTATTATTGACTATAACTAGTAAACTCGTATTAGATAGGATAACTAATGATAAGTTAGATTATTATATCAAAGGTTTATACTATTCTAGTTTAAAGGAAATAAAAGATAATATAGACTATGAGGAATTGTTTCCTATATTAGCTAGTTATGAAAAAAAGCTAAATGAATCAAGCGAGGAGGTAGATTCTCTTAAAGCAAGATTATCTGAAATAACTTCTATAACAGCAAATATGAAAGAAGGTTTTATTTTATTTGACGGTGAAGGTAGTATCGAACTTCTTAATAATTCTGCAAAAAGATTTCTTGATATAAATCATGAAGCTAATATTAGTAATTTGATAGAAAGTAGGGAGTATAGTCTAGCGTTAAGAGAAGCATCCATTCTTAAAAGAAGCAAGAAAATTGATTTAAATATAAATGGATATGATTTAAGAATATTTATTGATCCTTTAAGCACTAGTTCTAAGAAAGCATACGCTATGATAATTATAGACAATACAGAGGAAAGAAAAGCTGAAAAAATGCGTAGAGAATTTTCTGCTAATGTTACTCATGAATTAAAAAGTCCTCTAACTTCAATAAATGGTTATGCAGAATTAATTGCTACAGGAATTGCAAAAGAAGATGATGTTAATAGATTTGCAGAAATAATATGTGAAGAAGGTAATAGACTATTAGAAATAATAGATGATATACTTAAAATATCAAGCTTAGATGAAAAAAATTTTGAAAAAGATTTTGTAGATGTTGATATTTATGAAGTAGTTAGATTTACTATAGAAAAATATAAGAGAATTGCTAGTAAAAAATCTATAAATGTTACTAATAATATTAAATCGTATAGAATAAAGACTAGTAAGTCTTTATTTTATGACTTAGTATCTAACATTTATGAAAATGCTATAAAATATAATAAAACGCATGGATCTATAGATGTTGATTTTGATTTAAGAGATAATAATTATTATCTTATAATAAGTGATACAGGTATAGGTATATCCAAGGCCGATAGCGAAAGAATTTTTGAGAGATTTTATGTTGTAGATAAATCTAGAAAGAGAAATCAAAAATCTACTGGATTGGGTCTATCTATAGTAAAGCATATTGCTAATTACTTAGGATATTCTATAAAAGTAGAATCTAAATTAAATGAGGGAACAAGATTTATCATAGAGATCCCTCTGGAACTAGATAGGTAAAATTTTAAAGACTTATAAGCAATGATAAAGAATTATCATTGATTATAAGTTATTTATTTGATACAATTTAAGTATAAACCATAGGAGGATTATATGAAAGTTACAATTTGTTCATGTGCAAGATGTACTGCTGCAGGTAATGAGTTCCTATATGACTCAGCTAAAGTCGTAAAAAAAGATCTAGAGATCGCTTATAAGTTAGAAAATTTAGGCGAAGCTCCTAAAATAGAAATAGAATATGATAACATAATGAATGAAGTGGATGATGCCGAAAAGTCTGCTCCATTAGCAAAAATAGATGATACATACTATAAAAAAGCCACACCAGAGGTTTTAATGGAGCACATAATTAACGGGTTCATTCCAGAAGATGAGGCATTGTAATGAAGGATACGTACATAGATATAATAAATATTAGAAGGATGGCATTTGAGCATATTGCGAAAATTGCCTACGAAAATAGACCGATAACTGATATAGCTACTGAAGTTTATGAGATTATTCCAGGAGAGGAAGCAAGATATAGAGAAAATATTTTTCGTGAAAGAGCTGTAATGGGTGAGAGACTAAGAATGGGTATTGGTCTTGATGCAAGAACAGCTGATAAAACAGATGCTGTTACTGAAGGTCTTGATAAAATGGACGTTAATAGAAGGATTTATAATCCTCCATTAGTTAGCGTAATGAAGATAGCATGTGAAGCTTGTCCAGAAAATAAGGTTACTGTTACAGACCAGTGTAAGGCATGTATAGGACATCCTTGTGTAAATGTTTGCCCTAAGAATGCAGTAACTTATACTTCAAATGGTGCAATTATCGATCAAGAAAAGTGTATTAAATGCGGTAAGTGTGTAGAAGCTTGTCCATATCATGCAATCAACCACCAAAAAAGACCTTGTGCAGCTATTTGTGGTGTAAAAGCGATTCATTCAGATGAATTGGGAAGGGCACAAATTGATTCTGATAAATGTGTAGCTTGTGGTAAATGTATAAGTGCATGTCCTTTTGGGGCTATTTCTGATAAATCAGAAATTTATCAATTAATTAAGTCTATTCAATCAGAAAATCATACATACGCCATTATAGCTCCTTCATTTGCTGGACAATTTGGACCAAATGTATCAGCTGAACAAATAAGGGAGGCTATTAAGCAATTAGGATTTGATGAAGTTATAGAAGTAGGACTTGGTGCAGATTTAACGACAATGAATGAAGCTCATGAATACTTAGAAGAAGTTCCTTCAGGTAAGATTCCTTTCATGGGTACAAGCTGTTGCTTCTCATGGAAGATGATGGTTAGAAAGCAATTCCCTGAAATAAACGATTATATTTCAGAGTCATCTACGCCGATGATTTATACCGGGCTTCAACTTAAGAAAAAAGATCCTAATAGTAAAATTACTTTTATAGGTCCATGCATTTCTAAGAAGTTAGAAGCGTTAGAGCCTGATGTTGCAGAAGTTATTGATTTTGTAATAACTTTTGAAGAACTTTTAGGAATGTTCCTTGCAAAAGGGATAGAGCCATCAGAAATTGAGGTAGAAGATCAGATGATGGATGCGTCTGAAACAGGCAGGACTTATGCAGTAAGTGGTGGCGTTGCTCAAGCAGTAGTAAAACGTGCTCAAGAAATAAGACCAGGTATTAAAGTAGATGTTGAAAATGCAGAAGGACTTGCTAATTGCGTAAAATTAGCTCAACTTGCAAAACTAGGTAAAATGGATGGTAAGCTTATCGAAGGTATGGCTTGTGAAGGTGGATGCGTAGGTGGACCAGGTACAGTCGTAGCAAGAAATAAGACTGGTAAGGCTGTTAAGGCATTTGCTAAAGAATCGGTATTCAAGTCACCAGCTGATAATACTAATATTCCAGATAAAGATAAACCAGATGATGAAAAACTTAAGGTAAGTGAATAATAATTAATAAATTTAGGGAAGCTTTTAGCTTCTCTATTTTTTATTAAAAATTAGACTTGTATTTAATAAAATTTATAGATATAATATAATGACGATATCAATAAGAGAGGTTATTATGGGTCAAACTACATTAATGCTCATGTTTATAACGGTTATTTCTAAGATTTTTGGATTTATTAGAGAAGCTGTTATGGCATCATATATTGGGGCAGGTGATTTAAAATCTATATACACAACAGCTAATACTCTACCAGTAGTTGTAGCAAATTTTGTTGCTGTAGGTATTATTTCCGGATTTATACCAATATATAATAGAGCAAAAAACGAAGAAGGACTAGAGTCTGCAGAGAAATTCACATCTAATATTTTTAATATACTTATGGTTTTTGCAACAATTGCTATAATTATAGGACTTATATTTGCTAAACCATTTTCTAAAATTCTTTCACCAGATCTAGATGGAGAAACTTTAAACTTAGCTGCAAATTATACAAGAATAATGATGTTTGCGGTTTACGCTTATTTATATTCATCAGTTTTTAGAGGATACCTTAATATAAAAGGGGATTTTTTTAACCCAGCTGTAACTGGAATTATAATGAATGTTATTATTATAGTCTTTACAATCCTAACAGGAAAGACTGGTAATGCTTATTTACTCATAATAGGAGCTTTGCTAGGAAATATTTTACAATATATATTATTTCCAAAAGCTGCTCATGATAAAGGATATCATCATAATAAGGTAATAGATTTTTCTAATAAATATGTAAGACAATTGATGATTATTGCTATACCAGTAGTAATATCATCTGCAGCTGGTGAAATTTCTATAATAGTAGATAACTCTATGGCATCAGCATATTTTGGAAAAGCATCTATTTCAAAATTATTTTATGCTAAAACCATGCTTACTTTGATAACTGGTGTAATTACAGTTTCAGTAACTACAGCGCTTTTTCCCAAAATTGCAGAACTAGGGCAATCGGGAAAGATAAATGCTATGAAAAAGTCTATAAGTTCTTCTGTAGTTACTACTCTTTTATTAGTTGTTCCAGCTACAATAGGTATGGCAGTTTTGGCTCATCCAATTATAGAGCTTGTATTTGAAAGAAATGCTTTTACAGCAGAGGACACAATAGCTGTTTCTAGTCTACTTATTTCCTATGCACCATTTGTAATATTCCAATCAATATCAGATGTTATAGATAGAGGATTTTATGCTGTAGGAGATTCTAAAACTCCAGTAGTTATAGTAGTTATTCAACAGGCTTTTAATGTAATATTCAATATTATATTAATTAGATTTTTTGGAATTAACGGGTTGGCTATGGCTACAGTAGTATCTACTATTGTGGGATCAGCCCTTATGATTTATAAGTTTAGAGATAATTTTGGCTCATTTAAGTTTAAAACTGCTCTCTTTTCGATAATAAAAATAAGTATTGTAACTGCTATTATGGGATTAGTTGCAAATGGAATGTATAAGTTGTTAGAAGATAAGCTTGCTCATTTACTTGCAGTTTTAATAGCAATTTTTTTAGCAGCAATAGTTTATGGATTTTTAATACTTATTGCTAGGATTCCAGAAGTTATGGAACTTGTAAATACTTTCTACCACAAAAGACTAAGAAAGAGAAAGGCTCAAAAGCATCTTAATGCTGGAAATAAGAATGTTAAAACTATTGATCAGATAAATAGACAAAAACAAAATAAAAATAATAGAAGCAGGCTATAGTTAAAAAGCCTGCTTTTTACATAAGTATTTGATTTTTCATAAAAACTGAAACAACTTTTGAGAAATTTTCTAGATTTGTTATCCTCACAAAGTCTCTATTATAAATCAGTTTAGCATTTTCTACATCTTCATCTTCCCCAGTAAAAACTCCCAACACGGAAATATTATCATTCCTTAAATTTCTAATTTCAAATGCTGTATCATCTATAGCAGTTTTTCCAGTATATTGGTCTTTATCTAAAAGTTTTACAGTATTTATATTAGCTCGCTCATCATTTGGTTTTCCATCTGATAAGACTATAACTATGTGACGGGTGTTATCGTCTATATCAATAATTTCGTGTAGAGTCTTAAAGGCAAATCCATCTCTATTTGAACCAGCGGCAAAAAAATTATATAATTCAAAATTTTTGTTTTTTTCTGTATAGTCTCTATACAATGTAAAGATTGTATGATCTCTTAAAGTGGAAAAGCCTAATATTCTAATAGGAATATTAACTTCGTCCATAGCTTTTGCTATTATATAAGCTTGATTAGCTACTATGTGTTGTCTACCTATTTGGCTTGCTGATGCATCTAATATTAAATCTACCTTGAATTTATTAATATGATCTGTTTCTTCTTTGATAAATACATTGTAATCATTAATAACAGGTGCTCTCCAAATCTTACTTGAATCTATTATTCCGTAGTTTTTTGTGACTTCAGCATAATCCTCATAGTTTGCTAGTGAATTTTTAATGGCTAGACTTAATTCATTTATATTTCTATGATTTATAGAGAAGTTACTCTCTATATAGGATTTATTTTTTTCGTATTGTTCATTACGATTTTTTTTATAGTATCTAGCATTTGCTTTATTGCTATATTCTCCTCTAGTGAAATATAATTGTTTATTTGTGTGTATACCTTTCGCTAATTTTCTTTCTAAAGATTCTACCTTTTTAAAAGGCATAATAGGCATACCAAAAAAATCTTCTATAAATTCATTAGAAGAATGATAGTCATCTTTAGATGAGTTTAAAAACATGAGATTTTTGCCAGTGTCTTCTTTTTTATCTTCAAAATAAATATTGGAACCAGTAAATTCTGCTGATCCTATATTAAATTGCTCATCTATATTTTCATCACTATATTCACTAGGCATTTCTTCTTCAGATTTGAAATCTTTTGGTTTATTTTCTTTGACCATCTCATCAAAGAGTTCTTCATCTTTTTTCTTTCTATCAAATCTAAAATATGATTTAAAAACTTTATTTAGTTTATCAATTAAAGTATTAGTATCAGTAGTATTTATAGCAAAAATTTCATTATATATAGATTTAAATAAAGGTCCCTCTATTATGGGTTTTTCTAAAACTTTTCCATAGTAAGCTTTTTCTATTTGAGTGCTTAAACTATCTGGATCTCTATGAGTATACTTGCTATATATTTTTTTAGCATAAATTTTTCTTAAATTGCTTATGACTAAATTATCTTTAATAAGCTCTCTATAAGAGATATCTTCAATTAGTAAATTAGTTATAAATTTAAAATCTTCGTAAAATGGATTCTCATCTTTTAGATAAGCAAAAAAAGAATCCAACATTTTTGTATCAAAAGTTTTGATTATAAAACCTGTTGTAATATTTTTATAAATTTCATCCATAGGATAAGTATTTTTGGGTGTAAATTTATAGTTATCTGCAAAATCCCAAATGATATTATATTCTCGGATTTTATTTAAAGGTTCAGTCATTAAATATACTCTCTTCAATATTTGCAGGAATTTTTGTATTGATTGTATCTATTACTATTTGACGTTCAAATTCATCAAATGACTTATTTGCTATGCCCATCATAATTGCATCAAATGGATTAAGACCTATTTGCATAGTATCAATTGCAGACATAAGACCACGTAAATCCACAGATTTGGTAGAGATTTCATTGTTTTCACTTTTTGATTGAAGTGATATAAACATATCAATAAAAGCTTTTCTATATTTTTCTTTAAGTTTAGGATAAGTATCTTTAAGTAGTTTATCTAAATTTTCACGACTTATATTTGGCATGCTTATAATCATGAATCTAGAAGCAAGTGCTTCATTGACTTCACGAGTACCTACGTAACCGTAGTTCATAGTTGCAATGAATCTGGTATTTGGATCTAGCTTGATTTTTTCATATCCTGGTAGATCTATTATTCTTCTATGATCAAGAGTTGCATGTAAAACAGAGATAGCTTCATTTTTTGCCATATTTATCTCATCTAAAATAGCAAAGCCTCCATTGGTAGCTGCTTGATATATAGGGCCTTTCCTAAAGACAACTTCTCCATTTTTAAATGTATCTGCTCCTATTAAAGAATTAAAATCTGTATTAACGTGGAAAGATACATTCCAAGAAGGTCTAGCAAATAGGTAGGATAGGTTTGATGAGAGGACGTTTTTTCCTGTAGCCTTAGCTCCTGTCAGTAAGATATTTTTACCAGCTAAGATAGCAGATATTGCCTCTTCCAAAACCTCCTTACCATAATATTTAAATTCGGGTTCTATAACTCGTTGGTTATCAAAAAGTCCATTTTCTTTTCTATATATTTCAAGTTGATTTATTAGGTCTTTATCCACATTTTGTTTTTCTAAATATTCGATCATTATTACTCCTTTAGCCCTAATATTATACAACTAAAAAGCTTTTTTTAAACTTGACAAAGTCCAATAATAGACTATATTAATATAGTCATTATTCAAGGAGGTCTGAAATTGGACGAAAAATCATGCGAACTTTTTAATCTTTTTAGTTCTTTAAGAAAACTTAGTGGGCTTAATAAGCAGAGGGTTGAAAGCTTTGGACTAAACAACATTGAAACGATTATTTTATTTCATATAGATAGAATCGAAAATTTGACTCAAAAAGATTTGGTTAATAAACTTAATATGCCTAAGCAAACTGTAAATAGCATAATAATGAATCTTAAGGATAATGATTTGATTTATATGCAAGCATCTACAAAGGATAAGCGAGTTAAGACCTTAGTATTAACAGATAACGGGAAAAAAGAGGTTGAAAATATTACTGAAGCTCTCTGTATATCTAATAAAAAAATATATGATCAATTAGGAGAAGATAAGATAAAATCTATTAAGAAAGACATGGATGATTTTATAGATGTATTAGAAAAGGAGGAATTATGGAAAGCTTAAAAGAATTTAATCATGCATTTTCATACTTAAAGCAATATCTAAATCAGTATAAGAGAAATAGAATTATTTCTATGGTAATGACAGTTTTAGAAACTGTTTTTGAACTATTAATCCCAGCTATAATGGGAGTAATCTTAAATGAAATAATTTATCAAAAAGATGGAGAACTGGCATTAAAATATGGATTGATAATTATAGTGCTATCTTTGTTATCAATGCTGACAGGTATTCAAGCCTCCAAAAATGCTGGTATAACCTCTACAGGTCTAACCGATAATGTAAGAAAAAGACAATTTAGAAAAATACAAGATTATTCTTTTGAAGATTTTGAATATTTTGGTGTACCATCTTTACTTACTAGGCTAACAAGCGATATGCAAGCTTTAGCTCAGTCAACTTTTTTTACAACTAGATTTATAATAAAGACAGTTGTAATGGCTATAGTAGCATTTATATTAGCGTTTAGAACTAGTGCTAAGCTATCAATTATATTTCTAATATTAATGCCGATTTTAGTTATTGTATTACTTGCAATAACTTCAAGAGCTATTCCTAAATTTAGGCAAACTCGTAAGCAATATGATAAGTTAAACTTAATTATTGAAGAAAATCTCAATAATATGAGAGTAGTTAAAGCTTTTGTTAGAAAAAAATATGAGATAGATAAGTTTAGTAACTCTAATGAACAGATGTTTAAGTTATCAGATAGTTCCCAAGGAACTGTAAGCTATGTTTTTCCCACAGCTAATGCCATTTTATATGCAACATTTATTGCTATAGCTTGGTTTGGGGGATTAGAAATAATAAAAGGAAATATGGGGGTAGGGGATCTTGTAAGCTTTAATATGTATGCCATGATGCTTTTAGGAAGTCTTATAGGTCTATCAATGGTAGTAACTATGCTTATGGCTTCATCTCCCTCTGTTACAAGGGTTAAGGAAGTTTTAACCAGAAAAATATCAATGACTAATGATCAAAAGGTAGAAGGATTAGAACCAGAAGATGGGTCTATTGACTTTGATAATGTCAGTTTTAAATATGAGGAAGATAGTGAAGCCTATCAATTATCCAATATAGACCTTCATATAAGATCTGGGGAAGTTATTGGTATACTAGGACCAACTGGTTCCTCTAAGTCTACATTAGTTCAATTGATACCAAGGCTTTATGATATCACAGAAGGAAGCCTTAGAGTTGGTGGGCACGATGTCAAAGAATATGACTTAGAAACCATAAGAGACAATGTATCTATAGTTTTACAAAAGAATACTTTATTTAGTGGAACTATTTTAGAAAACTTAAAATGGGGTGACAAGGAAGCATCTTATGATGAAGTTATAGCTATGGCTAAAATAGCTCAAGCTGATGAATTTATAAATGAAAGAACCGATACTTATGAATCTAAGTTAGGTCAAGGAGGGTCAGGAGTATCTGGGGGTCAAAAACAAAGACTAACTATAGCAAGATCTCTATTAAAAAAACCAAAAATACTTATCTTAGATAATTCAACAAGTGCTGTAGATACTAAAACGGAAGCTAAATTATTAGAGGGATTTAATAATTTAGATGGTGAGATGACACAAATTATTATCTCTCAAAGACTGTCATCATTTGAACATGCAGATAGGATTATAATTTTAGATGATGGAAAAATATCAGATATAGGAACACCAGAAGATCTATATCAAAGAAATGAAATCTATAGAACAACTTACGATATTCAAGAAAAAGGAGGGAAAAATGACTAATAAAAAAGATGATATAAAAACTGAAGATATAATAATTTCAGATAAAAAACAAAGTAAAGACTTTGATACTCATGCTTTAAAAGAACTTTTTTCCTATCTTTTTAAGCAAAAATGGCAAGTTATAGTTGTATTTGTTTGTGTTATAGTATCAGCTCTTACCCAAGTATTGGGCTTATCAATGCTTCAACCAATAATTGATAATTATATCCTAAAATCTGACATTGCTGGTCTTAAAAGTGCTGTTATAAAAATGGGATTTGTATATTTACTTTCAACTGTAACCACATTTATTTACACTAGATTAATGATAAGAATAGGTGAAAGGTCCATTAGGAACATAAGGAAAGATCTTTTTGTAAAAATTCAACAAATGCCTATAAACTTTTTTGATAATAACCAACATGGTCAAATTATGAGCAGATTTACCAATGATACAGACACCTTATCTCAATCATTATCATCCACGTTACCAACTCTTGTTAGATCATTGCTAATGCTTGTTGGGACATTAATTGTAATGTTTTCTTTATCATGGAAATTAACTATAGTTATGTTAGTAGGGCTTGGTGCAATGATTTTAGTTTTAAAAAATATAGTAACCAAAACAGGGAAGCTATTTAAACAAGCACAAAAAAACGTATCAATTTTGCATGGCTTTGATGAAGAAATGCTCTCAGGTCAAAAAGTAATCAAGGTATTTAATAAAGAAGATGACATAATAAAAGAATTTGATGAGAAAAGTGAAAATCTTAGATCAACTATGGCAGAAGCTATGGTAAATGCAGGACGTATGATGCCTTTTTTAGTTAACTCTATTAATATAATGTATGCTATAATTGCAGTCATAGGAGTCTATCTAGCAATTAAAGGCAACCTTACAATAGGTGTACTTGCAACTTTTCTAACAAATGCTAGACAATTGCAAAACCCTATAGCAAATATTTCTCAACAAGCAAATGCAGTATTTTCAGCTATGGCTGGTGCAAGCCGTATCTTTGAAATTATTGATATGCCAATAGAAAAGGACAGTGGATACATCGAACTTATAAATGCTAAGATAGATGAAAATGGCAATCCTATTAAATGCACAGATGATAGATGTTATGCTTGGAAGTGGACAAAAGATGGCAAAGATTTTTATAAACAGTTAGAAGGTAGAATTGACTTTGAGAATGTAGACTTTTCTTATAATGGTAAAGATAAAATCTTAAAAGATGTAACTTTCTATGCTAATCCAGGAGAAAAAATAGCACTTGTAGGTTCAACTGGTGCTGGAAAAACTACTATTACTAATGTAATAACTAGATTTTATGAAATAGACAAGGGTTCTATTAAAATAGATGGAATAGATACTAAAGATATTAAAAAGGATCATTTGAGAAAAGCTTTTGGTATGGTTTTACAAGAAGTAAACCTATTTACTGAAAGTGTAGAAGATAATATTAGATATGGTAAACTTGATGCAAGCGATCAAGAAATAAAAAATGCTTCAAAACTTTCTGGTGCTGATTCATTTATCCATAGACTGCCTGAAGCTTATGATACACAGATAAACGGAGATGGTTCATCCTTATCTGATGGACAAAACCAGCTTATTTCAATATCAAGAGCAGCAGTAGCTAATCCACCTATGCTTATACTAGATGAAGCTACAAGTTCTATAGATACTGCAACAGAAATAAAAGTTACTGAAGCTATGGATAAACTAATGAGAGGATCAACATCTATAGTAATTGCCCACAGACTTTCAACTATTCAAAACGCAGATGTTATTATGGTAATGGAGTCAGGAAGGATTATAGAACGTGGTAACCATGATCAACTTATGAAAAAACATGGAACTTATTACCAATTATACACAGGAGAATTAGAGTTAGATTAGATAAACCACCTATTGGGTGGTTTTTACATAATACTTATAAAAACTTTACTATAATTTTACTTAGCTTATTATAATTGGGATATATAAATAATGTAAGGACAAGAAATTTCGCAACCCTATGACTTACATAAAAGAAACGAAGGTCAATATTAACCCTCGTTTCTTTTTAATTACTTAATAAATAGATATTAAATTAATTGATCTTGCTCATTAAAGAATTTCTTATAGGCTAGTCGTAAAAATATGAATACACATATAGTTACAGAACTCATTATAGCAGTCATAATAGTTATTTGATATCTTATCGCAATAAGAGGAGATACACCACCTAAAATTTGACCTGTCATCATACCAGGTAATGATATGATCCCCATATTTTTGATATTGTTAAGGGTAGGTGTTATAGCAGTATCAAAAGAACTTTGGATAATCTTATTCATAGCCATCCTAGGTGTGGCTCCAAGCATTAGAGAACCCTCTATATTTATTCTCTTATCCTCTATTGACGATTCTAGACTATTTAAGGCGAGGTTTATGCCAGTCATAGAATTACCAATAACCATACCACCTAGAGGAACTAGATATTGAGGATTATAAATAGGTTGTGGTCTAATTACTATTAGTAAGAAAAAGGCTAATGAAAATATAGAACCTATTATTTGAGAAATAGCTATAGATCCTATGAGTTTTTTGTTAAATTTGCTTTTTTTTGAGGAAATTATATTAAATATAGCAAAAAATTCCATAACAGCAAGTATTAAAATTGTAAGAATAAAAGAGGAACTATCAAAGATATAAACTAAAACATAACCAGCTATAAATAGTTGCACAGTCATTCTTATAGTTCCAATAATTATATCTTTGTTGCGATTAATGCCATTAACACTTGTTAGTATCATAGCAATAATAGCAAAAATATAGCTTAATAAAAGTTGTTTATTATCTATATTAATAACAGAATCAGTCATTAGAAATCCTCCCATCAACTATTTTGATTAATCTATCAGAGTACTTATCAGCCATGGAATTAGAGTGGGTAACGTATATAATTGTTTTCTTATTCTCCTTTGCCATATCTACCATAGTTTTTATTACAAAATCTTCAGTTAAATCATCTAAAGCAGAAGATGGTTCATCTAATAAAAAGGCTTCAGAATCTAGAAGCATAAGACGAGCTATAGAAACCCTCTGCTGTTCGCCTCCAGATAAATTATCTATAGACTCAGATAAATCTACATTAAGTTTTACTTTAGATAAGGCAGATACTAATTTATCATCATCTAGCTTTGATTTATTTTGAAATTTTCTACCAATTAATAGGTTTTCTCTTATAGATCCTGAATATATAATAGGACTTTGAGAAAGCATAGGAATCTTTCTTCTATAAGAAATAGAATCTATATTGGCAATATCTTTACCATCAAAACTAATATATCCTGAGCTAGGGGATATCATTTTATTTATAAGTCTAAGTAAAGTAGACTTACCAGAACCACTTGGACCTATTATACAAGTTACTTCCCCTCTATTAATATTTAGCCCATCAATAGAAAGGATGTCCTTGTATTTCATATCATGAAATTCAAACATAAAACTCCTTTAAAATATGATTATTAAATTTTATATGTATGCAATATAATTACTTACTATTTTAACATATTTTGAGGAAAATATATTAATTAAATTTATTATGTCACTTTTAAAAATATTATGTTGACAAATTTTAAATTTAGGTTTAGAATAGGTAAAGTAATTGTAAAATATGCCCAGATAGCTCAGTCGGTAGAGCAGAGGACTGAAAATCCTCGTGTCGGTGGTTCGATTCCGCCTCTGGGCACCATAATAGTTAAATTAATTATAAAAAACTTGAAAAAGTAAAAATAATATAGTATACTATAAAAGTACCGTAAAACATGTGCGGATGTGGCTCAGTGGTAGAGCATCGCCTTGCCAAGGCGAGGGTCGCGAGTTCGAATCTCGTCATCCGCTCCAATTAATATACAGTATTTATAATTTTTATGATATATTTTAGTATATAATAGTATTAGTTTGCTAGTAAATCATCTTATTAAGTTTTTATAATTGTTTAATAGGTGATTTTTTTAATAATATTAGAAAATGATTTGTTATTTTAATAATTAATTTATATATGGCGCCATAGCCAAGTGGTAAGGCAGAGGTCTGCAACACCTTTACCCCCAGTTCAAATCTGGGTGGCGCCTCCAAAATACGCTCTCTTTATGAGAGCTTTTTTTATTAGGAGCTTTTTTATGCTGATTATAAGTCACAAGTCTACTTTGGAATTCAAAGACTTTTTAAATAAAAATAATTTTTCTTGGATTGAAACAATTGATAATCCTAATCTAGATACTAGAATAGCAGATCATCCAGATCTTACGATATTTAAGTTAGATAATAGATCTTTAGTCGTAGATAAAAATATGGTAGATTTTTATAAAGAATTAATAAAAAATCAAGATATTATAAGTGGACAAGAAGTTGGAAATATTTATCCCAAAGATGCCATATATAATATTTATAAAGGTTCAGATTATTATATTCATAATGATCATACGGAAAGCCATATAGAAACATATATGAAAAACAATAATTATAAATATCTATATATTAAACAAGGTTATACTAGATGTTCTATTGTTCCAATGGGTGATAAGATTCTTACTAGCGATTATGGGATTTATAAGAGATTAAAAAATAAGATAGAAGTAGTTTTGCTTAAGAAAGAAAGTATTCCTCTTGATGGTTTCTATAATGGATTTTTAGGAGGATGTTGTGGATTTTTTGAGAATACACTTTTATTTAATGGAAATATCGAAAGACTTAATAGCTATGAAATTATAAAAAATGAGGCTAAGAAATCTAATATAAGATTATTATACCCATCATGCAGCCTAGTAGATACAGGTTCTATTTTATTTTGCAATTAATAGATAATTATAAAAATTAAAGTATAATTATAAATATTTAATTGTAAGGAGAAAACTATGGATATTATAATTGTTGGATTTGCTCTATTTTCCCTATTTTTTGGAGCGGGCAATCTGATTTTCCCACCATTTTTAGGGAAGATATATGGATCGACTTGGTTAGTTGCAAGTTTTGGCTTTATTTTAACTGGTGCAGGACTTGCCTGTATTTCAGTTATAAGCATGGCTAAGAGGAAGGGAAATGTAAAGGAGTTTACAAATCTTGCGGGTAATAAGCTTGGAAGCTTAACCATTATTTTAATAGCTATGACTTTAGGGCCTTTGGGAGGTATACCTAGGACAGGTGCAACTAGTGCTGAAGTGATGATAGAAGCAGGCCTACCTATACCTTACATATTTTTTATAATTGCTTTTTTTGCTGTCACCCTTATTTTGATATTAACAGATAGTAAAATTATAGATATTATTGGAAAATATTTAACTCCTGCTCTTTTGATCGTATTAGCAGTGATGATTATAGCAGGGATAATTAATCCTATTGGTGAGATTAATACTATTAATATTACACAAGGGGAAGTCTTTAATAAGTCTTTGATTGAAGGATACAATACTATGGATGCTCTAGCTGCAATAGCTTTTGCTCCTATAATTATAAAATCATTGTTAGATAAGGGATATGAAGAAAATTTAATAAAAAAGACTATAGCTGTTACTTTAATTGCAGCTTGTGGACTTATTTTAGTTTATATATCTTTAACTTATCTTGGATCCACTAGTTCAATTAGATTTAATTATATGACATCTAGAGTTGCTTTGTTAATAGCTATTTCAAATGCTATTTTAGGTAGTTTTGGCAAATATATATTGGCAGCTATAATAGTTTTAGCTTGCTTTACAACATCTGTGGGATTGACTAGTTCAATAGCTGATATGCTATATAAAACTTTTGATAGAAAAATTTCTTATAAGTTAATAGCTGTATTTATAACAATAATTTCGGTTATATTATCTTTGGTAGGAGTAGATAGAATAATTGAATTTACATCTCCACTTCTTACTTTTGCATATCCAGTTGTATTGGTTATGATAATATATAATATTTTTGAAATTAATTTTACAAATAAGTTTAGAATTATAAGTTTTTATTTAGTGGCTATTATTTCTTTATGTCAATCTATGATTTCATATGTATCTATGGTAAAGCCAGAACTGGCTGATGAAATTTCAAAAGTAATATCTTGGGTACCAATGTATAGATTAGGATTTCCTTGGCTAATTCCGTTTATAATAATACTTGCTATGGGTTTATTATTTGCTAGAAAAGATGAAAAAGTCTATGCTTTAGCATAAAATATATATATGTTACAAAAATAAGAAATCTAGGAGATAATAATGGAAATTATAAAACCATCAACTATTGCTGGTGTTATGGAATTACTTCCAGATGAACAAAAGGTTTTAGATGAAATGAAAACTACAATTGAAGAAACTTTTAAAGACTATGGTTTTTCTTCAATTGATACCCCAGTTATAGAAAAAAATGAAGTTCTCTTTGCTAAAGGTGGAGGAGAGACAGAAAAACAAATATTTGAAATAGCTAGTGATTCTAAGGATATGAGCCTTAGATTTGATTTGACAGTGCCACTAGCTCGTTATGTTTCAGAACACTTTTCTGAATTAAATTTTCCTTTCAAACGCTATCAAGTAGGTAAAGTTTATAGAGGAGAGCGCAACCAAAAGGGAAGATATAAAGAGTTTTATCAAGCGGATATTGATATTATTGGTCATAATGAACTTTCAATTTATAATGATGCTTTATTAGCTCGTGTAATATTTGAAGCATTCAAAAAAATTGACTTTCCAAATGTTACCTTTCATATAAATAATAGGAAGCTCCTTAATGGTTTTTTTAAATCCTTAGAAATAGAAGATAGTACAGAAGTTTTAAGAACGATTGATAAAAAAGATAAGATTGGTTTAGACAAGACTAAAAGCTTATTAAATGATATTATAGGAGAAGAAAAGTCTTCAAAAACTATAGAATTTATTAATGCTGATCTATCTAATAGTGAAACTTTAGAAAACTTGGATGGTTTAGCTAATACAGATTCATATAATAAAGGTCTAGAAGAACTTAAAACTGTATACGATTATATGGTAAAATTTGGTGTTAGCGATAAGAATATAAAGATTGATTTAAGTATCACTCGTGGTTTAGATTATTATACTTCTACAGTTTATGAAACTTTTATAGATGGATATGAATCTATAGGATCTGTTTGCTCAGGTGGTAGATATGAAAACTTAGCAAGTAATTTTACTAAGCAAAAATTGCCAGGTGTGGGAATGTCTATAGGTTTAACTAGACTTTTCTATCAACTTAAAGAACTAGGTCTAATAGAAGATAAAAAGAAAAGCGAAGTTGATATTTTTATATTGCCTATGGATAGCAAGTTTAATTTTTATGCTATAGATGTTCTGAAAAGATTAAAGGAAGAAGGAAAACAGGCGGATATCTATTTAGAAAAAGGTAAGTTTAAAAAGAAGTTAAATTATGCAGATAAAATAAATGCTAATTATGTAGTGATTATTGGAGAAGATGAAGTTTCTAAGAACGAAGTTTCTATTAAAAACATGGAGACTGGTGAACAATTTAATAAATCTATAGATAATTTAGACTTTGGTAATTGATTTCATAGTTAATTCCTGTTATACTGTATATAGATAGAATATTGTACATATTTAATTAACAAAATTTGGAGGCAAATATGACAAAATTAACAGAAACTGTACAAACTGGTGATTGGAATAGTGAAAAACACGTTCCAGAAATAGAATTTGAAAAATTAGAAGATGGTAGAATCAAAGTTACTGCAGAAGTAGGATCTGAGATTGAACATCCAAATACATTAGAACACCATATTGCATGGATTAAAGTTTTCTTCCAAGCTGAAGGCGCAAAATTCCCAACAGAAATCACATCATATGAATTCAATGCTCATGGAGAAGAAGATTTATTATCAGTACCAAGTGCAACAGGTATCTTAAAAACAGATAAAAAAGGTACATTCTATGCACTAAGCTATTGTAATATCCATGGTTTATGGGAAAATTCTAAAGAATTAAACTAATATTTTATTATTAACAGGCACAAATTAAATTTTGTGTCTGTTTTTTTGTTTTAAAATACATTTATTTGTATTTGGGTAAACTATAATTTTTTATAAAACTATGTTAAAATTATAGTAATTAAAAGATATAATTTTTTATTTATGGATAATATGGTGAAAGGTTTTCTATGATAGATGAGATTAATACTTTAGATAAAACTAAAAAAGATAAACTAAACAATATAATAAAGGAATTATTAAAGGAGAAAATGGTTCTTGCATTTTCCGGAGGAGTTGATAGTACTCTTATATTAAAGCTTGCATCTGATCTTAGAAAAAATAGAGATGACGTTGTAGCAATGACTTTTGTAACAGAGTTTTCTCCTAAAGATGAGCTTGAAGAATGCAAGCACTTAGCAAAAAAGTTTGATGTTGATTTGTATGCTACGAAAATTAGTATTTTGGATAATGAAAAACTACTAAATAATGTAGAGTACAGATGCTATTATTGCAAAAATGGATTATTTGAAAAGTGTTTTAAATTAAAAGATGAATTAGGCTTTTCCTATGTAGTAGACGGTACAAATTTAGATGATTATAAGGTATTTAGGCCAGGAATAAAGGCTCTCAAAGATTTGGGTACTAGATCACCCTTATATGAGGCTGGATTAAGTAAGTCTGAAGTTCGTTTATATTCTAAAGAACTCGGTGTAGAAACTCATAAGAAGCCTTCCAAGCCATGCATGGCAACTAGATTTCCTTACAATACTAGAATTGATCTTAATAAATTAGATATGATAGAAAATGCGGAGAATTATCTAGAAAGTTTAGGATTTATTGATAATAGAGTAAGGATTTATGGTGACAATACAAGAATAGAAGTTGATAGAAACAGTCTCGGAGAAATATTTGCTAGATCAGAAGAAATTGTACAAAAATTTAAAGATTTAGGATTTAAATATATAAATATTGATCTAGAAGGTTATAGGTCAGGTTCTATGGATGAAGTTTTAAATAGTGATATAAAAAGAGAAGTAAATCCGTGGTTATGATATGAACAATAAAGAATTTTTAGAAAAGATAAAAAATGAAGAGATATCTATAAATGATGGCCTATTATATTTAAAGGAGTTTAACTACAAGGATTTAGATTTTGCTAAATTAGACTTTCAGAGAAAGGAACGTAGGGGATTTGGAGAAACTATATTTTGTGAAGGTAAAGAAGACTTTGCCCTTGCTGAAATATTTAAGGCTTTTTCTGAAAGAAAAGAATCAGTTATAGGAACTAGGGCAAGTCTTAGCCAGTTTGAAAAAGTAGTCTCTTTGGTTCCTGAAGCAAGTTATAATAAGACATCTAGAATTATTTCTTTAATATATGATCAAAACGAAAAAATAGGAAACATTGCAATATGTACTGGAGGAACAGCAGATCTTAGAGTAGCAGAGGAAGCTAGAATTACAGCAGAATTTTTTGGAGCTAAGGTAAGTAAATATTATGATGTGGGCGTATCTGGCCTTCACAGACTTACATCGAAAATAGATGAAATCTCAAAAGCTAATGTTATAATAGCTATTGCGGGTATGGAAGGGGCCTTGCCAACTGTTATAGGTGGGTTAGTAAATAAACCGATTATAGCCGTACCTACATCTGTAGGGTATGGAGCTAGCTTTAATGGTCTTTCAGCATTACTTACTATGCTAAATACTTGTGCTGAAGGTGTAAACGTTGTCAATATAGATAATGGTTATAGTGCAGCATATAATGCTTGCCAAATAAATAGATTGATAGAGGAGAGATAAATGGATTTATATTTTGAGATGAATTCAGGAATAGCAGGAGATATGACAATAGCAGCTTTACTTGATTTAGGAGCTAGTAAAGAGAAATTAGTTAAATCCATTGATTCATTAGGTATTGGTGGATATGAATTAGTATTTAATAGAAAGATTAAGAATGGTATAGATGCGTATAATTTTGATGTTATATTAAAAAATTGCGACCATAAACATGTACATAAAAAAGAAAGTCATGATAAAGAAAGTAATCACCATCACTCACATAGTCATGAACATAGACACCTTAAGGATATTGAGGAATTAATCAATAAAGCAGAGATAACTGATAATGCTAAGGAAAATGCATTAGGGATTTTTGATATTATAGCAGATGCTGAAGCAAAGGCTCATGGTATTGATAAAAATGATGTTCACTTTCATGAGGTTGGAGCGGTGGATTCTATAATTGATATAATTGGTACAGCAGTTCTTTTAGATGATTTAGATGTAGAAAATATTTATTTTTCTAATCTGAGTGAGGGTTATGGCTATCAAAATTGTGCCCATGGACAAATGCCAATACCTGTACCAGCAGTTGTGAATATATTAGCTGGATCTGGTATAAATATAAAATTATTAGATGAAGAGGGTGAGCATGTAACACCAACTGGAGCAGCTATAGTAAGGTATTTTGACAAAGGAGAAAATCTTGATAGCTTTAAAATTAAAAGAATAGGGTTAGGTGCTGGTAATAGAGATTTTGACAAATATACTAATATTTTAAGAATTATGGAGATAGAATCTGGTAAAAAAAAACATTAGAATTGCTTGAAACTAATATAGACGATAGCACGGGGGAAATTTTAGGATTTTTGATGGATGAGTGTATGAATTATGCCTTGGATGTATTCTATACTCCAATATTTATGAAAAAAAATAGGCCGGCTTATAAGCTATCAGTAATTTGTGATTTAGATAGTGAAAAAAATATTGAAGATATAATATTTAAGCACTCTACAAGTATAGGTATAAGAAAGATTCCTATAAAAAGAGACATATTGGATCGCAAGGTAAAGATACTTACATATGATGGAGTCGATTACAAATATAAGATTGTAGATGATAAAGGTGAAAGATATGTATATCCTGAGTTTGAATCTGCAAAAGAACTCTCAAAGGTTATGAATATAGGACTTAAAACTTCCTTTGATTTATTAAAAAAATTATATTATGAAAGAGAGAATTTATGAAATATTTTAAAATACTGATTTTGTCTTTAGTACTAATATTTACTGGATGCTCAAATAATGAAAATATTAGTAAAGAAAATGCTAAAAAAACAGTTACGGAGCAAAATAAAGAAGTTACTACAGATAAGAAGAGTAATGATGAAAAGAAGAAAGATGATAAAGAAAATCCCAATATAGTAGTTACAGACTTAGACGGTAATGAAATAAGTCTTGAAAAACCTCTTGATAAGGTAATTATCCAAGGTTCAAGCTCCGGGGGTCCTTTTATGACAATGATGTACTTGGATAAGGATAACTTTTTATCAAAAATAGCAGCTATGGATGATAGTGTAAAAAAAGACAGAAATGATTTTTATACACGTTTAGTAAAAGTTATGCCAGAAGTAGAGAAGGTTCCTAGAGTTGCTGATTTTATAGATAATGATTTTTCATATGAATCTATATTAAATCTTGATGCTGATGGAATAATAGCTCCAATTAGCTATAAGAGCCAAATAGAAGCTATCCAAGAAAAGATAGATATTCCGGTCTTTTATATTGATTATCATTCACAAGATTTTGATAAACATATAGCTTCAACTAAACTTATTGCTGAGATTACTGGACTAAATAAAAATTTGAAAGAACTAATAGATTTTTACAGTTCAAAAGTAAATCCTATTTTAGAGAATAAATTTGATGAAAGTGAGAGACCTAGTGTTTATATAGAACACGGCTATGAGGGTGAGAAAGAATATGGAAATTCCTATGGGTCAAACAAGATGTGGGGCAAGATTATAGAAGATTGCGGTGGTCATAATATAGGTTCGGATGCGTTAAAATCAGATGAGGCCCTACCATTATCTAGCGAATATGTATTATCAAGAAATCCTGATAAAATTATTCTTACAGGGTCACAATGGATTGAAAAGCCACACTCAATGAAGATGGGTTACGATACTAGCAAAGAAGATGTTGAAGAAAAAATCAACTTATATAATAATCGTCCAGGTTGGAGTGATCTAAAGGCAATCAAAGACCGTGAGTTATATGTAATTAGCCAACAATTAGTTAGGGATATGAGTGACTTTTATTCTTATGAATTTATAGCGAAATCTCTTCATCCTGAGGTGTATAGGAACTTAGACCCTGATAAGGATTTGGAAGAATTTTATGATAAGTTTATGCCAACTGATCTAGAAGGAACCTGGTCATATAAATATGGAGAAAAATAAAAAAATTATTAGCTTTGCTATCACAGTTATTTTACTTGCCTTTGTAGATTTACTAATAGGGGAGAGCAATATTAGATTACTTAATCTATTTAGTTTAAGTAAAACTGAGAAAACTATTTTATTTGATATTAGATTACCGGAAGTGCTAACTTCTTTAGTAGTAGGTTTGTCCCTAGGTCTTGGAGGATCTATTATGCAGACTATATTAAATAATCCCTTAGCTGATCCCTTTACACTGGGAGTATCATCTGCTGCAGGATTTGGTGCAAGCTTATTTTTAAGTTTAGGCTTATCTTTATCATATATAGCTTTTGGTTCTATAGGATTTTCTTTGCTATCTATGGTATTTGTATATCGTATTTCTAGGAAAAAAGAAATGAATACAGAAGATATGATACTTGCGGGTATTGCTGTAAAGCTCTTCTTCGATTCTTTGACTTCACTTTTACAATACTTGGCTAGCGAGGAGACCCTATCGTCTATTGTATTTTGGCTATTTGGAAATGTAAATAAAACAAGTTATAAGCAAATACTTATAATAGCTATTGTATTTTGTATAGTTTTATTTTTATCTTTAAGAGACTCTTGGAAGCTAATGACTATGAGATTTGGAGAAACAAGAGCTGAGGCTATGGGTATAGATACTTCAAAATTAAAGATTAAATCGTTTATAATGGTGTCAATCTTAGCTGCTATAAGTGTTTCTTTTGTGGGAATAATAGGTTTTATAGGTATAATATCTCCTCACTTTGCTAGAAAACTGGTAGGGGAAGACCAAAGGTACTATTTAAGTCTATCATCTCTTATAGGTGCTATGCTTCTTGTTATATCTTCAATGTTATCAAAACTAATTAAGTCGGGTGTAATAATACCTATAGGTATTATATCTGCTTTGGTGGGCTTACCATTAATTTTTATTACAATTTTTGGAGATAGAGATGCTAGAAGTTAAAAATTTAAATATATCATATGATAAGAAAGTAGTAGAGGACTTAAGTTTTAAGCTAAATGCTGGTCAAGTAAATGTGCTTATGGGAAGAAATGGAGCAGGAAAATCATCTATTTTAAATGCGATAAGTGGACTGATTCCTTATAAAGGAGAAATTATAACTAAGGGTAAGATCTCTTATTTAAATCAAAATGTAAATACAGATGCTAATTTTACTGCTTTTGAAACAATTATTCTTGGGAAGGTGAATAGCCTTAATTTTAGGTTAGGCCAGCAGGATATAAAAGATGCAAATGATATTATGGATTTATTAAATATTAGTTCCTTTAGAGAGAAAAAGATAAATAGATTAAGCGGAGGAGAGGTACAAAAGATATTAATTGCACAAGCCCTTATATCTAATCCAAAAGTTTTACTCTTAGATGAACCGGCAAGCGCACTTGATTTAAAAAATCAATATGAAATTTTGACTATTATTAAAGACTTAACTAAAAAGTTAAATTTAACTACGCTTATAATATTACATCAAATAGAATTGATTGAAAAATTTGCAGACAATATTATACTGATTAATCAAAAAAAACTTTATAATATGGGTGATAAGAATACGATTTTTACAAAAAAAATGTTTAAAGAAGTTTATGAGCTTGATGCAAAGATAATAGATTATAATAGTGAACTTTTATTTTACTTTAATGCTAATGATTCTATAGAGTATAAATTATAGAAAAATGGGCTGTTGCAAAACTATGAATAACTATCATCCAATTATCAGAAGGTTCTTTTAGAAAAATTTTTACATAGTCTGCCGGATCGTGGAAGCAAAATTTCCTTATAGGTTTTTCTAATGATTTTGAGATTATTTATTCATTCTGCAACAGCCATTTAAAATTTTTATATTTTATTTTATAAATACAGATATACCATTAGGTATTACTGTTACACTACTATCATTACCCATGAGTTCATTTGCTTTTTCCATAGCTTCATTAAGTGTTTTTACTGGAATCATATGGAAAGTTTTAACTATTTCATCATCTACATCAGATATATAGATAATCGCTTTTGTTTTAAGTAAAACTCTGCATAGAATTTGAGATTCCCATTGATCAGGTATGGTTTCTTCTTTTGGTGTATCAAGGAAAGATTGATATAGTTTTTCTGTATCTGGCTCATTTACAAAAGCGTTATAGAAGGCATCTCCACCTGTACCATCGCTAGATTCAGCACTTACTATAATTACACCACCATCTTTAACTGTAGCTTCTGCAGCAGTCATTGATTTTACTGCTTGATAAATATTTTGATCTAGTGGATATCCGCCATTAGATGTTATTGCGATATCAGCTAATCTCTTATCTACTCCAGCCTTTCCTTTAAGCCACTCTGTGCCGGCTTCATGAGCTTTTTCAAGATCTCCCGCTACTGCATGGATTACTTCTTTATCTGAATTTATTACTACATTTACTATATACACAAGACCAAGTGCTTTAGCTGCAGCTATCATATCTTTGTGAATAGGGTTATTTTCTAGATTACCTGTTCTAGCATATTCACTGTCGATAAATTCTGCGTTGTGGTTATACATTACTGCTTTACGACTACAGCAACCTGGGAATACGCTCTTTCTACCACCAGAGTAACCAGCAAAAAAGTGTGGTTCTATAAATCCTTCTGCTACTAATAAATCAGCCTCAGCTGCTAATTTATTTACTATTATATTGCCACCAGAAGGTAATTTTTCATCTAATGTTACTAGCATTGATTCATCATCACAATCATGGATATATATTTTCTCATTTTTATATATATTTTCTCCAATCTTACCAATTAATTCTTCCTTAGTAGTTCCTCTATGACATCCTGTAGCAACTAAAAGAGTTATATCGGCATCAGGGTTTCCTTCTCTAATTTCTTTAAGCATTAGTGGGAGTATGTATTTGCTAGGTACAGGCCTAGTGTGATCTGAAATTAGGATTACAACCTTATCTTTACCGACTGCTAATTCTTTAAGTTTTTTAGAATCTATAGGATTTTTCATTGCTTTTTTTACGATTGTAAGTTGATCGTCTTCTGGTTGGTATTCTTCAATACTTGCTTCAAGTACTCCATTAATTCTTTCGTTTGATATTTCTGTCTCTTGGAAACCTTTTCCATAAGGCAATTCAATTTTCATAAAATCCTTCTTTCTTAAATCTTAAAATAATTTTTTAAATTTTATTAACTATATTTTACTAGTTAGCTACAATTTGTTTTGTAAAAAAAGCCATAAAATAATTATTTTACGGCTTTTCTACTTAGAATACTGAATCTACAATTAGCATTGCTAGTGGCATTAGAACAACTGTTACAATACCTGCAATTGCTATAGATAGTCCAGACATAGCTCCTTGGATTTGACCCATTTTTCTAGCTTCGCTAGTTCCTACTGCATGGGCAGATGTGCCAATAGCTACACCTTGAGCAATTGGATCAGTAATTTTAAATACTTTTAATATTAGTGGAGCAATCGCTGCACCTATAACTCCTCTTAATACAACCATGATAGCTGTCAAGGCAACTATACCATTATATTCAGCCGTAAGTGATATTGCTATTGCTGTGGTTATTGATTGTGGTACTAAGGAAACTACTAGATCCTGATCAAGTCCTAGTCCTTTGGAAACAAAAATAGCTAAAATCATAGCGACAATTGATCCTACAATAACTCCTACCAATATTGGAATTATGTTTTTTCTTAGTGAATCTAAATTTAAATAAAGATCTAGAATCATAGCAACCGTTGCTGGTGCTATGAAGAAAGCTATAAAATCTCCACCCATTTTATAGTGTTCATAAGGTATGCCTGTTATCTTTAGAAAACCTACAATTAGAAGAATAGCTATTAACAACGGGTTAGCAATAGGATTTTTAACTTTGCTATTAATCCATTTTCCGATTTCAAAGGCAAGAAAGGATAGGATTATACCAAAGTAGGTATTATCAAATATCAAATTCATTTTTTTCTCCTTTGAAGACTTTGGACAATTATTCCTGTTACTCCCATAGTTACTGCGGTACCTACTAAAACAATTATAACTAGTTTTAATATTCTGCCTTGAATAACTTCATAGTTAGCCATGATACCAACTCCTACTGGTACAAATAAAAATGCTAAGTTAGCTAAGATACCATTTGAAGTTTTTTCTATTTCTTCTGGTTTAAGTATATTAAGTCTTAAAGCAATAAATAGGTAAATCATACCATATACTGCTTCTGGAATTGGAAAATTAATTGCTTTTCTTGTCAAAGAACCTAGTAGTAAACATGCACAAAGAATTACAAATTCTTTTAAATAATTCATAATAGATTCCTTTAAGCTTATAGACCGATAACTTTATCTGGATTAAGTATTTGATTTGGATCGAATACTTTTTTGATTCCTTTCATAAGATCAGTATTAAGGTCACCTTCGAATCCTTTTAGATATTTTAATTTACCATGTCCTATGCCGTGTTCTCCCGAAATTTTTCCTCCAAGAGCATAGGCTTCTTTATAAATTACGTCCATGAATTTATCAACTTCTTCAACGAATTCATCGTGTTTATCTACTTCGTTTGATAGTGTATATATGTGTAGGTTACCATCGCCTGCGTGTCCAAAACTTTGAACGTCAAACATATAGTTCTTAGCTTCTTCATTTACGAAGTTAACGTATTCAGCTATTTTTGTAATTGGAACTACTACGTCACATTCATCTAATAATTCATATTGTGAATCAATAGCTTCTAGGAATGAGCTTCTTGCTGCCCAAGCATCTTTGATAGCATTTGGTGTATCAGCTACTAAGCAATCAATAGCGCCATTTTCTACTAATATTTCTGCGGCTCTTTCGAGAACATCATACAATTCATCTTCATTATCGCCGTCAAAAGTGATAAGTAGGTATGCGTTAGCATCAACTCCATCTATTTTTTTAGGGAATGTTTCTCTACCTATGTATTTTTCAGAAGCTAGAACTATTTTTCTTTCCATAAATTCAATAGCTTGTGGATTTAAATTATTTTTGAATAATTTAGGAACTGTGGATATACAGTCGTCTAGATTTTCAAATGGCACTATTAAAGAAATTGTAGCTTTTGGAGCGGGCACTATTTTAAGTGTTAATTCTGTTATTATACCTAGTGTACCTTCACTACCAATCATTAAATCTTTTAAGTCGTATCCTGTAGAAGATTTGCTTACTACTGCACCAAAATTTGTGATTTCACCAGTTGGTAAGACAACTTGCATACTTCTTACATAATCTCTTGTAGTTCCGTATTTTACAGCACGCATACCACCAGCATTAGTAGATACATTTCCGCCTAGAGTTGCAAATTTTTCACCTGGATCAGGTGGATATAAGTAACCTTTTGATAGGGCATCCATAGCCAAGTCATTTAAGAAAACACCAGGTTGAACGCGAACAACCATATTGTCTTCATCATATTCGAGGATTTGATTCATTGGTTGCATGTTAAGCATAACACCTTGTTTAATAGCTACACCAGCACCAGTTAAGCCTGATCCAGCTCCTCTTGCTAATACAGGGATTTTATTTTCATTACAAATCTTAAGTACAGCTGCTACTTCTTCTGCTGAGTGTATATCTACTAGTACATCAGGTGTTCCTGATCCATAAATAGGCATTTCATCGTGGAAAAAATCTTCGTTGATTTCTTCGCCAACGTATACATTACCAGAAACAGCATCTTCTATATCAAAGATGATGTCTTCAGTGATTTTGTTATAATCTGTCATAATTCCTCCTAAGATATTTTCAAATATTTGAAATTGTTATGATTTCGTTTTCATTATAACATAATTATTTTAGTTTGCAAAAATTTTATCTTAAATTTTTTACAAGATAAACTAAAATGTTTTATAAATGATAGACTAATTATTTTATTATTATAACTTTTTAAAGGAATTGCGTAATTAAATTGCTTATTTTACTTATTTGTAATAGAAAGTATGGTGAAATTAGCATTGGTATATTAATTAATATATTGAATGATGACAATTGGTGCATAAAGGATAAATAAATAACTAACATAAATAGTATTTATGGTAGTATCTTAACTTAAAAAACATTTTCAAAATTAAATTCGTCAAAAAGAGTTGACAAATGCTAAAATTATTGTTATATTTGTAACAAGAAGTTAATAATATATGAATATGCAAGCCAATTGGGTATGTATATGAAAGAAAAGGAGAAATTATGTATAAATTAACTGAAGATCAACTTGAAATGCAACAAATGTTCAGAGATTTTGCTGAAAAAGAAGTAGCTCCAAAGGCTATTGAAGTAGATGAAGAACATAAATTTCCAGAAGAAAACGTTAAGAAGATGCAAGAACTAGGATTCTTCGGAATTCCTTTTGATGAAGAATACGGTGGCATTGGACTTGACACACTTACATACATATTAGCTGTAGAAGAATTATCTAAAGCTTGTGGTACAACAGGCGTTATTCTTTCAGCTCATACATCTTTATGTGCTGATTGTATCAATAAATTTGGTACTGACGAACAAAAAGAAAAATATCTTACACCATTAGCTTCAGGTGAGTCTATCGGAGCTTTTGCTCTTACTGAACCAGATGCTGGTACAGATGCTGCAGGACAAAAAACTGTTGCTGTACTTGATGGGGATCATTATGTACTTAATGGTTCTAAAATATTTATAACTAATGCTGGTTATGCTGATACTTATGTAGTATTTGCAATGACTGATAAATCTCAAGGTACAAGAGGGATTTCAGCATTTATAGTTGAAAAAGACTTCGAAGGATTTAAAACAGGTACTATTGAAGATAAAATGGGTATTAAGGGATCTTCTACAAGAGAATTAATATTTACAGATTGTAAAGTTCCTAAAGAAAATCTATTACTTGAAGAAGGTAAAGGATTTAAAATAGCAATGCAAACACTTGATGGTGGTAGAATCGGTATTGCTGCTCAAGCTCTTGGTATTGCTGAAGGCGCTTTAGCAAAAGCTACTAAATATGTTAAAGAAAGAGAACAATTTGGTAGACCACTTGCTAAATTCCAAAATACACAATTTAAATTAGCAGAAATGGCTATAGATATTGAATCTGCTAGACACTTAGTATACAAAGCAGCTACGCTTAAAGATGAAGGCGAAAGCTACACTGTAGCAGCAGCTACTGCAAAATTAAAAGCAGCAAGAGTAGCAATGGATGTAACAACTAAAGCTGTACAAATTCTTGGTGGGTATGGTTACATTAAGGAATACGAAGTTGAAAGAATGATGAGAGATGCTAAGATAACTGAAATTTATGAAGGTACATCAGAAGTTATGCTTATGGTTGTTGCCGGAGATTTATTGAAATAGTAATAAAAAAGGAGTAAAAATGAACATTTTTGTATGTGCAAAACAAGTACCGGATACAAATGAAATAAAAATTGATCCAGTTACAAACACTTTAGTGAGAAAAGGTGTTCCAAGTATTTTAAATACTTATGATTCATTTGCTTTAGAGCAAGCTTTAAGAATTAAAGATAATGATCCTGAAACAAAGATCGTTGTTATATCTATGGGACCAGGACAAGCTGAAGATATGCTTAGAGATTGTCTAGCTGTAGGCGCTGATAAAGCTTACCTTGTAACAGATAGAAAATTCGGTGGATCTGATACATTAGCTACGAGCTATATTTTATCTAATGCAATCAAAACAATTGCAAAAGAAGAAGGTGAACCTGATTTAATATTCTGTGGTATGCAGGCTATAGATGGTGATACTGCTCAAGTAGGTCCAGAAATTGCAGAGTTACTAGGATTACCTCAAGTTACACGTGGATTTAAGGCTGAACTTAATGATGAGGGTATCAAAGTATTACAAGAAGCAGATGGTGGAGCTAGAAATGTTCAATCTGTTATCCCTGCTTTAGTTACTTTCACTAAATATGCAGACATCGAATTAAGATATCCAAAGATAAAAGATAAATTAAAAGCTAAAAAAGCTGAAATTAGCCAAGTAACCTTTGAAGATATGTCTGATGTCATCGATCCATCAAGAATTGGATTAAAAGGTTCACCAACTAGAGTGGCTAAATCTTATGCTCCTGATATCCAAAAAGTAGGAGAAATCTATGAAGATCTAGCACCTGAAGAAGCAGTAAATAAGTTAATGGAATCATTAGCTGATAAAAAGCTTATTTAAGGAGGAAACATGTCAGAAAATAAAAATCTTTGGGTATTTGTAGAGACAAAAGAAGACGGATCAGCTATGAATGTTGGTCTTGAATTAATGAACCCTGGTAGGAAAATGGCCGATGTACTTCAAGAGCAATTAGTAGCTGTAATTATCGGTGAAAATGTAGAAAAAGCTCGTCAAGAAGTTAAAAAATATGGCGTAGATAGCATAATCACTGTAGAAGGCGAAGATTACAAAGATTACAATACAGATATTTATACAAATGCTTTATGTAAATTAGTTGAAAAACATAGTCCAAATGTAATCTTAATTGGTGCTACAATGAATGGTCGTGATTTAGGACCAAGAGTTTCATCAAGACTTGGAACAGGACTTACAGCAGACTGTACAGAGTTAGATGTAGACTTTGAAACAGGAGATGTAAAATGGACTAGACCAGCATTTGGTGGTAACTTAATGGCACAAATCTTATCTCCAGATTCTAGACCACAAATGGGTACGGTTAGACCTGGCGTATTCTCTAAAGAAGAAGTTGAAGCTAAGGAAAATATTGAAGAAATCTCAGAAACAATTGAGTATACAGATGAAGTTAGAACAAGAATCCTTGACTTTATCCCAAGAGATGAAGGAGACGATGTAGACTTGACAGCAGCTGAATATATAGTTTCAGGTGGACGTGGTCTAGGAGATCCTTCTAACTATAAACTTATCGAAGATTTGGCTGATGCTCTTGGAGGTTCTGCAGGATCATCTCGTCCTTTAGTAGATGCAGGATGGGTTACACACTCTCACCAAGTAGGCCAATCTGGTACAACTGTAGGACCTAAAGTTTATATAGCTGTAGGCATCTCAGGAGCTATTCAACACTTAGCTGGTATTGGTGCTAGTGATACTATCATTGCTATCAACAAAGATCCAGATGCACCTATATTCTCTGTAGCTGATTATGGAATAGTTGGAGATCTATTTGAAATATTACCAGTATTAACAGAAAAAATTAAAGAGAAAAAAGGCAATTAATATAATTTTATAAACAATAAATAATAATGATGTGATTTGAGCTACCTAGATATTTGAAATTTCATAAGTAAATATATGGGTAGCTTTAATTCTATAAATTTTAATTTGGTTTTTAAACATTAGGAGGAACTTATGACCTACGAGACCATAAAATATGAAATAAATGAATCAATTGCAAAAATAACAATCAATAGACCGGATGCTTTAAACGCACTTAATTCTGATGTTTTAAATGATCTAGATAAAGCTATAGAAGAAGTGAAAGATAATAGTGATTTAAGGGTATTAATTATTACTGGAGAGGGTAGATCATTTGTTGCGGGTGCTGATATAAAAGAAATGTCTGAATTAAATCCGATCCAGGCACGTGACTTTGGTAAAAAAGGTATATCTGTATTTAGAAAAATAGAAACATTACCTATTCCTGTTATAGCCCAAGTTAATGGGTTTGCTTTAGGCGGTGGTTGTGAGTTAGCTATGGCTTGTGATATTAGAATTGCTAGCGACAAAGCATTATTTGGTCAACCAGAAGTTGGTCTTGGAATTATGCCTGGTTTTGGTGGTAGTCAAAGACTTCAAAGACTTGTAGGACAAGGTTGGGCAAAATACTTAATCTACTCTGCAGAAAATATTAAAGCTGATAAAGCATTGGAAATTGGATTGGTACAAGAAGTTGTAGAAGTTGATCAACTAGAACAAAGAGTTAATCAACTAGCTAATAGTATAGCTAGCAAAGCTCCAATAGCTGTAAAATTATCCAAAGAGGCTATCAATACTGGTGGTCAAGTAGATATAGATTCTGGTTTAAGAATTGAAGAAAATAACTTTGGATTAACCTTCTCAACAGAAGATATGAAAACTGGAACTAAGGCTTTTATAAATAAAGAAAAAGCTGAATTTCAAAATAAATAAGGAGAGTAATATGAAAATTGGTGTAATTGGTGCAGGTACAATGGGTGCTGGTATAGCAGAAGTAATGAGTAAACATTATGATGTTGTTGTAAGAGATATCAGTGAAGAATTTGTTGAAAGAGGAAGAAATACTATTACAAAATCTTTTGAGAAAGCAGTTGCAAAAGAAAGAATTACAGCTGAACAAAAAGATGAATATTTAGGTAGATTAAATTTTACAACAGATGTAAATGAACTTAAAGATTGTGATCTTATCATAGAAGCGGCAAGTGAAAATCCAGAAATCAAAAAATCTATTTTTAAAGAGCTTTGTGAACTTTGTGATGAAAAAACAATACTTGCTTCAAATACATCATCAATCTCTATAACAGAAATTGCAGCAGCTACAGGCAGAGCTGATAGAGTAATTGGTATGCACTTCTTTAATCCAGCAACAGTAATGAAACTTGTTGAACTTATAAAAGGTCTTACAACAAGTGATGAAACAGTTGCTAAAGTTAAAGAAATAACTGAAGCAATTGGTAAAACTCCTGTTGAAGTTAAAGAAGCTCCTGGTTTTGTTGTAAATAGAATTCTTATACCAATGGTTTCTGAAGGAATATATGTTCTTCAAGAAGGCTTAGCAACTCCAGAAGGAATCGATACAGCTATGAAACTTGGTGCAAACCATCCAATGGGACCACTAGAATTAGCTGACTTAATTGGTCTTGATATTGTATTAAATATTATGGACTACTTAAAAGATACAATCGGTTCTGATAAATATGCAGCTCCAGTTCTTCTTAGACAAAAAGTGGCAGCAGGTGAATTAGGTAGAAAATCTGGTAAAGGATTCTACGATTATAGTAAATAAGATATCAACGGATAACCATATAATAATTAATATAGAAAGGATATAAAATGACTAGAAAAGTAGTAATAGCAAGTGCAGCAAGAACACCAGTAGGTTCATATGGCGGATCATTAAAATCAGTATCTGCTAAAGATTTAGGTATTACAGCAGTAAAGGAAGCTATCAATAGAGCTGGAATAAAACCAGAAGATGTAGATGAAACAGTATTTGGTTGTGTACTTCAAGCTGGTCTTGGACAAAATATAGCAAGACAAATTTCTCTAGGATCAGGTATTCCTAAAGAGAAGCCAGCAATGACTGTTAACATTGTTTGTGGATCTGGCCTTAGATCAGTATCATTAGCAGCTCAAATGATTAAAGCTGGAGATGCTGATATTGTTGTAGCTGGTGGTACAGAATCTATGTCTAACGCTCCATTCTTACTAAATGAAGAGAGATGGGGAGCTAGAATGGGAGACAAAAAAGTTGTCGATGAAATGATTAAAGATGGTCTTTGGGATGCATTTAATGACTATCACATGGGAATGACAGCTGAAAATATAGCTGAAAAGTATAATCTAACTCGTGAAGAACAAGATGAACTTGCGGCTATGAGTCAAAATAGAGCTGAAAAAGCTAGAGCTGAAGGTAGATTCAAAGATGAAATCGTACCAGTAGAAGTTAAAGATAGAAAAGGAAATGTTACAACTGTAGATACAGATGAACACATAAGAGAAGGCGTTACAGCTGAAGGTATTTCAGGTCTTAAACCTGCATTTAAAAGAGATGGCGGTTCTGTAACAGCTGCAAACGCATCTGGTCTTAATGATGGTTCAGCAGCATTAGTAGTAATGAGTGAAGAAAAAGCTAAAGAATTAGGTGTAACTCCACTTGCAACTGTTGTTTCTTATGCTACAGAAGGTGTTGATCCAGCAATTATGGGAACAGGCCCAATCCCTACAGTTAGAAAAGCATTAGAAAAAGCTGACTTAAATCTTGAAGATATTGAACTTATAGAAGCTAATGAAGCTTTCGCTGCTCAAGCTTTATCAGTTATTAAAGAATTAGGATTAAATACTGATATAGTAAATGTTAATGGTGGAGCAATAGCAATTGGTCACCCTATCGGAGCATCAGGAGCTAGAATTTTCACAACTTTATTATATGAAATGCAAAAAAGAGATGTTAAAAAAGGTCTTGCAACACTTTGTATAGGTGGTGGAATGGGTACAGCTATTGTCGTTGAAAGATAATATTTAAAGTAAAATAAAAAATGATCTCCCAGATATTAAGATTTGGGAGATCATTTTTATACACTAGCTTATTGGTAGGAGTGTAGAATACGTTAAAAATATATTTATTCTAGATATTTATTATCAATGATGCTATAATGGTTTTATATAAAGAAAACGATTTTAAAATAAATTTAGAGGGGTATTTATGGATTTTAAGCAAGAATATGAAAAAAAGCTTATAAGTGTAGAAGAGGCTGCTGGTCTAGTTAAAGATGGTGATTGGATTGATATAGCGTGGTGTGCATTAACTCCAAAGGCTTTTGATGAAGCTTTAGCTAAAAGAGTAGATGAACTTCATGATGTGAAAATTAGAGGTGGAGTAGTTCCATATCAATTAGCAATAGGAGAGGCCGATCAAACTGGAGAACACTTTATTTATCATTCTTGGCACTCTTCTGGTACTGAAAGAGCTCTTATAAATAAACGTGATCACAGTGCGTATTTTATTCCTATTAAATACAGTGAAATAGGTAGATACATTAATGAAAATGCTGAAAAGGCTAGCCTAGCTGTTATGCAAGTATCTCCGATGGATAAACACGGTAACTTTAACTTTGGTTTATCTGCAAGTCATGCTTGGGAAATATTTAATAATGCTGAAAAGGTAGTTTTAGAAGTAAATGAAAATGTACCAGTAGCTTACGGCGGATACTTAAACTATATTAATATCAAAGATGTAGATTATGTATATGAAGCAAATTATGATATGTTAACTTTAGGCAAAGCTAACTTTGGTGAAGAAGAGCTTAAAGTTGCTGAAAATGTAGTGGGATTATTAAGAGATGGAGATTGTCTACAAATAGGTATAGGTGGACTTCCTAATGCTATAGGATCAGAAATTGCTAAATCAGATCTTAAAGATCTAGGTGTTCATACGGAAATGTACGTAGATGCTTTTGTTGAAATGGCTAAAGCTGGTAGAATTTCTGGTATGAAGAAAAATCGTGATGTAGGTCGTCAAACGTATGCATTTGCTGCAGGCAGTCAAGAACTTTATGATTATATAGATCATAACGAAGAATTAATGGCAGTTCCAGTAGGATATGCGAATGATGTAGATGTTATTGCATCTTTGGATAACTTTGTATCTATTAATACAGCTATGCAAGTGGATTTATGGGGACAAATTTCTTCCGAAACAGTTGGAACTAGACATATTTCTGGAGCAGGTGGAGCACTAGATTTCATTTTAGGTGCATATAGATCTAAAGGTGGTCGCTCAATAGTTGCTCTTAAATCTTCTAGAGTTGATAAAGAAGGTAACAGAGTATCAAATATTGTACCTACATTTAAGCCAGGCACTCAAGCAACTGCAGTCAGAAGCAATACTCACTATATAGCTACAGAACAAGGTATTAAAAACTTTAAAGGATTATCAACATGGCAAGCAACTGAAGCTTTAATAAATTTAGCTCATCCAGATAATAGAGATGAATTAATAAAAGAAGCTGATGAGTTAGGAATTTGGAGAAATTCTAATAAATAAAAAAGAAGGGGATGCTAATGAGCATCCTTTTTGTTTAGTCCTAATATTAGATTTAATGTAAGCTATAATAATATTATTATTTATCTTTAGAAATTTTCCTTTCCATAGGACTAAACGATGTGGTAGCTTCTGCAGATAAGTTATAGTTATTATCAAAAATTTGACAGTTTATTACTATTATTTTTTTACCTCTTTTAATAGTTTTTGCTTCAGCGTAAACATAATCTCCCTCTTTAACTCTTATTGGATTTAAATAATAGATACTCATATTATTTGTAGGGGTCATTATTTTTATACTACTAGCCAGATAACCACTAACTGAATCTGCTATACTTGCAGTAATACCTCCATGGAGACTATTTATATTATTAGCAAATTCTTTTTTTAACTTAATCCTTGCTTTAACAAATTCGTTATTACATTCTAAATACTCAATATTTAATATATCACTAAAATTCACAATTACCTCTTTATTACTTTTGTATAGATTAAAATTTCATACTTAATACACATAATACTATACCTTTATAAAAGACTTTACATTAATGAGGGCTTTTAATTTGATTTGGGTATATTAATATTAGGCAAACAATTTCAATGTTTGTAAAAGATTAATGATTTTAAACAATAGGAGATAATATGTCATATAATTTACCAAAAGATATAGAAGAATTTAGACAATACGTTAGGGATTTTGCTGAAAAGAAAGTAAAACCAATTGCTTTTCAACTAGATCAAACAAAAGAATTCCCAAAAGAAATAGTTAAAGGGATGGGAGAACTTGGTTTATTTGGTATTCCTTTTCCAGAAAAATGGGGTGGAGCTGGACTTAGCCAAAAGCATTATGCAATAGCTGTAGAAGAGCTTTCTAGAGTAGATGGTGGTGTTGGTGTTATTTTATCAGCTCATACGTCTCTTGGTACATGGGGTATCAATGAATTTGGTACTGACGAACAAAAGGAAAAATATTTAAAACCACTTTGTGATGGTAGATCTATTGGTGGTTTTGGTCTTACAGAAGATAATGCAGGTTCTGATTCAGCTGGAACAGAAACAACAGCAGAAGATAAGGGAGAGTATTACCTACTAAATGGTAAGAAAATTTACATTACAAATGCACCTGAAGCTCAAACATACCTAGTAACAGCAGTTACAGAACCAGGCAAGGGTAATCATGGTATCTCAATGTTTATTGTTGATAAAGATTTTGAAGGATTTACATTCTCAGAACCATACGATAAATTAGGTATTAGATCATCAGTTACTGCTGAACTTCATTTTGATAATGTAAAAGTTCCAAAAGAAAACTTGCTTGGAGAACTAGGCAAGGGATTCAAACAAGCAATGATGATTCTAGACGGTGGTAGAATAGGTATAGCTGCTCAAGCTCTAGGTATTTCACAAGGAGCTTATGAATCAGCTAAGGAATATACTATACAACGAGAACAATTTGGTAGATCAATTGCACAATTCCAAAATACACAATTTATGCTAGCTGATATGGCTACTCAAATAAAAGCAGCTAGACTTTTAGTATATGATGCAGCAGATAAAAAAGAAAACCATGAAAAAGGTTATGGCAAAGATGCGGCTATGGCAAAATTATTTGCTTCGGATTTAGCTGATAAAGTTACATCAGATGCCCTACAACTTTACGGTGGATCTGGATTTATCAAGGGTGTAGATGTTGAAAGACATTATAGAGATGCTAAGATTACTCAAATCTATGAAGGTACTAATCAAATCATGAGAGTAGTAATTGCAAGTTATCTATTACCAAGACCAGAAAAATCTGAAAAAGGTGAAAATAAAGAAACTGGTGAAAAGAGAAGAAGAAAACCGAAAACTTCTATAGTAGGAGATAGAAAGAAAGAAATATTTAAGGGTGACCCAAAAGAATCAGCTAAGAAGTTAGTAGAAGCTCTAAAAGCTGATGGCTATACATTTGATAAAAAAGATATGGATCCAGACTATGCATTTGAAGATTCTGATAGAGTAGTATCTTTTGGTATGGGTATAGGTGAAGAGCAAAACAAAGAAATCATCAAAGAATTAGCTAAAGAAACAGGAGCAGCAATAGGAGGATCACGTCCAGTTGCAGAAGTTAAGAGATATTTACCACTGGATAGATATATAGGTTTATCAGGACAAAAATTTAAAGGTGATCTATACATTGCAGTAGGTATTTCAGGGGCTTTACAACACTTACAAGGAATCACAGATGTTAAGACAATAGTTGCAATCAATAATAACGAAAGTGCACCATTCTTTAAGAATTGTGATTATGGTATAGTGGGAGATTTTCACGAAGTTGTACCAGCTCTTATAGAAGAAATTAAAAAAGCTTAATAAAATTAAAATGGGGTTGTTTCAGATTCATAGATATCTATCGTTCCATCATTTGATTCTATAAGAAAGTTTGAGATTTAGCCAGCAGGTTTATGGAAGCATAAACCTGTCGGCTTACAGATATACTTTTTGATAGGGTTTTCGAATGATTTTGGAACGATCTATCTATTTTGTAATAGCCCCATTTCTTATTGTTTACTTATATTTGTTCTAATAGATTTTAGATTGTTACTAAGTTCATATATAGGAATTGTATCTTCATAGATTTTTTGATTATTTTTTTTGATATAATCACACAGATTTATCATCCAAACCACTATATATTTAGATAAGTAAAATCCTTGTATACCATTTGCTATAATAGACCTTCTGCCATTTATTACTATATCATCCCTGATTTTTGCAAAATAATTAGTGAAGTATTCATTGGACTTATCATCTATTATAATAGCTTCTATTAGGCTTGATAGAGCTTTTATATAAATATCATTCATAGGATTTACAACAAATTCTATTTCATTATTTGAATTAAGAAATATATCCTCTTTAACCTTATAACTATCGTATGAGTCTCTGTATTTTTTTATATTGAAATCATTAAAAAAATTAGGATATAGACCATATGGGTATTTAGATTTTTTTATTGTATTTTTTAAAAATTCCAGTTCATAAGTGCCGTTATCAAAGGATGCAATAAAAATAGGTGAAAGTATTACTAATAATTTTAACCTTTTTGATTCAATATCATTTGGGAAAATTAGTTTTATTGAATCATAAGACTTTTCTATTGCTACATTCATTGGATAACATCAAAAAACTTAGCATCATTAGCTTTTGATAAATCTTTGGGATTTATTTTTAAACTATGACCAATCTTACCTGCAGATACTTTTATGAACTCCATATCGTTAGCACTTTTATCTATTATAACTGGAAAATCTTTTTTCATAGCAAGAGAAGTAGTGGCACCTCTTTCATAACCTACCTTTGGTTTTAATTCTTTAAGAGCAAGCATTTCTAAACTTTTGACTCCAACACATCTTGCTGCTTTTTTAAAGTCAATACTAGCTGCTCCTGGTATAACAAAAATATAAATATCATTTGTGTTTGATATAGTTGCTAGTGTTTTGTAAATATAGTCTATGTCTTGATGAGTTTTTTCTGATAAATCTACTGAGGATACAAAGTCCCCTTCAAGTCCGTAGTCTATATGTTCATAGTTTATATTAAGCTTATCTAAAACTCTCATTGCATTAGTTTTTATTTCTTTTTTCATAAAATCACTTCCTATCAAATTATTATACTACTTATTAGAATAATTAATGGGTATAAAGCAAAGGAGAATTGGAGTGGATATGAAAAACGAAATTATTATTACCTATATATACCATAGTTGTTATACAGTAGAAACAGAAGATCTATTTATAATATTTGATTACTATAAAGGTGTACTTAATATACCAGAAGATAAAGAAGTTATATTTGTTGCAAGTCATGGACATGACGATCATTATACTTCGGAAATTTTAAAAGTTCCTGGTATGGAAGATAAAACATATATTTTAAGTTCTGATATTGGCAGTTTGGAGAAGAATGAAAATATTATCTATATAAAAAATAATAAACTTTCAATGGATCAGTTAAAAAGTCTTTATTCTTCTAAGAATGTACATTTTATAAATAAGAATCAAACCTATAAAATAAAACTTAACAATGGGTTTAAGCTTAAAATTAAGACATTTGGATCTACAGATAAGGGTGTTTCTATATTATTATATTTAGATAATATAGAAATATTTCATGCTGGTGATTTAAATTATTGGGCTTGGAAAGATAATGATGATGTTACTATGAAAAAAGAATACGATGATTTCATGGAAGAGATTGATAAGATAAAAAAAGAAAATATAGATATAGCTTTCTTTCCAGTAGATTATAGATTAGAAGAAAATTATTATAAGGGGGCAGATATTTTTATCAAGGAAGTCAAGCCTCAAGTATTCTTTCCTATGCATTTTGGATCAAATGAAGAAATATCTCTCACTTTTAAAGAAAATCACACTTACCCTAAAACAGAAGTAAGAGCAATATATGAGCAAAATCAACAAGTAATAATAGATATGAAAGATTAATTATGGTATAAATATTATAATGTGACTTAACAAAATTAATTTAATAGGAGCTTTGATGGAAAAAATTGCGATTCTGATAGATTCAGCATCTGATATAGATTTGGATTTAGCCAAGAAATTAAATGTATATTTTTTACCGCTATATGTAAACTTAGATAGCGAGTATTTTAAAGATAGAGAGGAAATTAGTCCGGATCAATTTTATGATTGGATTAGAAAACATAATAGTTTGCCTAAGACGAGTACAGCATCTCCAGCAGATGCAATAAAAAAATATGAAGAAATTAAAGCTGATGGCTACAATAAAGTAATTGCTATAAGCTTAAGCTCAAAATTTTCAAGTACCTATAATTTAATGAATATGGCCAAGATAGATGGATTAGAAAGCTACGTATTTGATTCTGCTAATCTATCTATGGCAGAAGGATTTTTTGCTATTTATGCACAAAAGTTAATTGATGAAGGCTATTCATTTAATGAAATAATAAATAAATTAGAAGAAAAAAAGAATGACTCCAAGGTGTTTTTTACAATTGATTCATTCAAATACATTGTGGAAGGTGGAAGAGTTCCAAGAAGCTTTGGTAAAATCGGAGATGCTTTGTCAATTAAACCTATAATAACAGTAAATCCAATAGAAGGTGTTTTTAAGCTTTATAAAATGGCTAGAGGAGAAAAGAAATTATTAAAAGAGCTAAGACATCTAGCAGAAAAAGAGATAGATAATGTAAAAGATTACTATATATTTCTATGCCATGGGGGATATGAAGAAGGTATGGATAAGTTAGAGAATAAACTATCAGATATAATAGCTAATGCAAAGGATTATCTTAAAATACAAATTTCCCCAACCTTAGGAGCTAATACTGGACCAGGCTTGTATGGCTTTGGCTTATTTAAATTAGACTAATAAATTATAATTATTATTTGACAAAATGAGAGAATAGTAGTAATATATAGTTCATAGACAACGAAGAAGTACCCAATACTCACCTACCGATTGATAGATTAATATTTGTAGGTTAATAATTTTTAAAGATAAATTTTAAAAATTTAAACGGGTACTTTGTGCCCGCTTTTTTTATGTAATTATACATTGGAGGTATAACTATAAAAGATTTAAGAATAAACAACGAAATTAGAGCTGACAAGGTAAGATTAATTGATGAAAATGGTAACCAAGTAGGTGTAACAACTTTAAGAGATGCACAAGATCGTGCTGATGAGAAAAGACTAGACTTAGTTCTAATGAGTCCACATGCAAAACCACCTGTTACTAGGATAATGGATTACGGTAAGTTCAAATACGATCAAGAAAAGAAAGAAAAAGAAAATAAGAAAAAGCAAAAAAATGCTCAACTTAAAGAAACAAGATTTTCTTTGAATATCGAAGATAATGATTTGCACACTAAGGCAAATCAAGCTATTAAATTCTTAAATAACGGGGATAAAGTAAAAGTTTCTATAAGATTTAGAGGACGTGAGCTAGGTCGTAAAGAACCAGGCTATGAATTAATGGATAAATTCAAAGATATGCTAGGAGATTCTGCTATAGTTGATAAAAAACCTAAGATGGAAGGTAGATCCTTAGTAATGTTCCTAGAACCAAATACAGAAAAGGGAGAGTAATATGGCTAATAAAAATAAAACAAGAAGATCTGCTGCTAAAAGATTTAAAGTTACAGGCAGTGGAAAAGTAACTAGAAGAAAAGCTTATAAAGGACACTTGACAGCTAAAAAATCACCAGCTAGAAAAAGAAAGCTTAGAAAAGGTACTGTAGTTTCTAAAGCTGATGAAAGAAATGTAAAACAATTATTAGGAATGTAATCTAGGAGGGTAAGAGAAATGGCAAGAGTAAAAAGAGCTACAAACGCAAAGAAAAAGCATAAAAAAGTATTAAAACAAGCTAAGGGATACTACGGTTCAAAGAGCGTTTTATATAGAACAGCTAATCAAGCTGTGATGAAATCATTAAACTATGCTTATATAGGACGTAAACACAGAAAAAGAGATTTTAGAAAATTATGGATTGCAAGAATCAACGCTGCAGCAAGACAAAATGGTACAACTTATTCACAATTGATGGGTAATCTTAAAAAAGCAAACATTGATATTAACAGAAAAATGCTTGCTGAAATTGCTGTAGAAAATCCAGCTGAATTTAGCAAACTAGTAGAACTTGCTAATCAAAATGCCTAATGGTAATAGAATCTACTTCTAATAAAAATTATAAGTATATATCAAAATTAAAAAATAAAAAATACAGGGACGCTGAAAGCTCCTTTATAGTGGAATCAAGAAAATTAGTAGAAGAGGCTATCTCTTCTGCTGATATTGATTTTATTTTTTTATCAGAAAATAATGCTTCTTATAGTACTAACTATCAAAAATTAGTATTATCAGAAAGCCTATTTAATAAATTAAGTTCCTTTAAAAATCCGGATGGTTTTGGAGCTGTTGTAAAAAAGAAATCCTCAGATAAGATTACAAATTCTAAAGTTTTACTATTAGATCATTTAAATGATCCTGGTAATATGGGAACTATTGTAAGGAGTGCTGAAGCATTTGGATTTAGCGATATAATAATTACACCTGGTACTGTTGATATATATAATGAAAAAACACTAAGAGCCTCAATGGGCTCAATTTTTAGATTAAATATAAAAGAATGTAATATAGACGAGCTCCATAAGTTAAAAAATACATATAAAATTGTAGCCGCTGATATGAGCGGGTATGATATAAACAAGTGTAAGATAGATGATAATCTAATTCTTGCTATAGGCAATGAGGCAAATGGTCTTAGTGAAGATATAAGAAATCTTACAGATATTTTTGTAAAAATTCCTATGCAAGGCAAAATAGAATCACTAAATGCTGCTATAGCAGCTAGCATTTTAATGAATAAACTTGGCTAATGATTCGGCAAAATAGCTTTACTTACCAGCAAGAAGGGGATGATGAGAGCCTTTCATTATAAGCTTGATATTCACCGATGAAGTTTGATATGAAATAAGTAGTTGATACGTAAAAGCTGCGTTAAAGCTTTAGAGGTGGGTTTATATAACCAATTAAGGTGGTACCGCAGATTTATTAAGATTCTGTCCTTTTATAGGACGGAATTTTTTTATACAAATTTAGGAGAAATAAATGGAAAAAAATTTAAAGGATATTTTGGCCAAAGCAGAACATGAAATAGATTCTGCTTTAAATCTTGATGATTTAGAAAAAGTTAGAGTTACTTATCTTGGTAAAAAAGGTAAGATGACTGATCTTAAGAAAAATATTTCAAATTTGCCAAATGAAGAAAAACCAATGGCAGGCAAGCTAATAAATGAAACTAGTAAAAAGATAGAAAAATCTCTGTCTAAAAAGATTGATGCTGTAAATAAAGAAATACTAGATGCAAAAATTAAGAAAGAAAAGATAGATGTAACAGCTCATTTTGATAAAAATGAAAGTGGACATTTAGCGCTAATTAACCAAACATTAGAAGAACTCGAGTCAATCTTCCAAAATATGGGATTTGATGTTGTAGAAGGGCCAGAAATAGATACTGTTAAAAATGTTTTTGATGATTTAAATTCCCCAGCTGATCATCCAGCACGATCTACATCTGATACTTTCTATATAACTGATGATATACTACTAAGACCACATACATCATCTATGCAAATAAGAGTTATGAATAAAGGTAAACTTCCTATAAAGATGGTTTCAGCAGGTAGAGTTTTTAGAAATGATGAAGTAGATGCTACTCATTCACCAATGTTTCATCAATTAGAGTGTTTAGTAGTAGATGAGGGTGTTTCTATGGCAAATTTAAAGGCAACACTTGAAACATTTATAAAAGAAATGTTTGGAGATGACATAAAATTAAGATATAGACCACATCATTTTCCATTTACTGAGCCATCTTTAGAAGTAGATGCAACTTGTCCAGTTTGTAGAGGAGAAGGGTGTCCAGCATGTGGAAATACTGGTTGGTCAATGGAACTTTTAGGCGGAGGCATGGTTCATCCAAAAGTTCTTGAGGCATGTGGTATAGATAGCGAGAAATACACAGGATTTGCTTTTGGACTTGGAGTTGATAGGATAGCTATGGTTAAATATGGCTTAGATGATATTAGATTACTATATGATAACGACAAAAGATTCTTGGAACAATTTTAGGAGATAAGATGTTAGTACCTTTAATTTGGCAAAAAGATTATATAAATATTGATAAAGATTTAAAAACAATAACTGATAGACTATCAGAGACAGGATCACATGTAGAAGAAGTAAATACAATCACAAGTGATCTAAAATCTGTAGTAGTAGGTCATGTATTAAAGCAAGAAAAACATCCAGATGCAGATAGATTAAAAGTTTTGACAATTGATATAGGAGAAGATAGACATAGTACAATAATAACAGCTGCTCCAAATACAAAAGAAGGGGATTATCTATTTGTAATTAAAAGTGGAACTAAGCTAGATAATGGAGATTACATAGAAGATCATGAATTTTTTGGAATCAATTCGGAAGGTATGCTAACTTCATATGCAGAGCTTGGTTATTCTGATAATGTTATACCAAAAGAATTTAAAGATGGAGTTATAATTCTACCAGAAGAAGTAAAACCAGGTACACCAGTAAGTGAAGTTTTAAATTCGAATACTCCTGTAATAGAATATGAAATTACTCCAAATAGAGCTGACTGCCTATCAATTATAGGAATGGCAAGAGAGACAGCTGCAAGCTTTGGTGAAAAAATAATATTGCCAGACTTAGAATATCCAACAGTTGATGGAAATATTTTTGATTACGTAGATACTGTTACAATAGAAAGTGATAAATGCAATAGATTTACAGCTAGAGTCGCAAAAAATATTAAAGTTGGCAAATCCCCTCAATGGCTACAAAATTATTTAATCTTAGCTGGAATGCGTCCAATAAATAATATAGTTGATATTACTAACTTTGTAATGCTTGAAACTGGTCAACCACTCCATGCTTATGATTTAGATAAGCTAAAAGATAAAAAAATCATAGCAAGAGATGCAAAAGAAGGTGAAGTTCTCACAACTATAGACGGTAAAGAAAGAAAATTAGATCCTTCAATGCTAGTTATTTCAGATGGTAACAGGCCTATAAGTCTTGCAGGAGTTATGGGTGGTTTTGATACTGAAGTTACAAGTGAAACGAAAAATATCCTACTAGAAGTAGCTAATTTCGATAGGGCTAGCGTTAGAGAAACATCTAAAAAATTGGGTCTTAGAAGTGAGGCTTCAACAAGATTTGAAAAGGGACTTCCAGTTGAAATGGCTGATATAGCGTCAAAACGTGCTATGAAACTTATTTCAGATTTAGAAATAGGTGAAATAATAGATGGTATAATCGATGAAGGAGAAAAGAGTCCTAAAGATAAAATTATAGATCTTAGAATATCAAGGTTAAATGCTTTGACAGGAGTAGACTTTAGTAGAGAAGAAGCTATTCGAAATTTAGAACTTCTAGAATTTGGAGTAGAAGAGAAAGGTAGTGATACTCTTGTTGTAAAAGTACCGTTCTTTAGAATGGATATTGATTTAGAAGCAGACCTTATTGAAGAAGTGGTTAGACTTTATGGTATGGGAAATATTGAATCTAAGCCTTTAAGATCAACTTTACAAAGAGGGATCAGAAGTGAATCTAGACTTTTAAGAGATGAGCTTAAAAAAGAATTAGCTGGACAGAAGTTCTCGGAAATAGCTACCTATTCATTTATTTCACCTAGAGTGTTTGATAGGATGGGGCTTGATGAAAAATCCGAACTTAGAAATTATATAAGTCTAGTAAATGCTCTTGGGGAAGACTTTTCTGTAATGAGAACTACTCAAATCTCAAATATGTTAGATGTAATTGCAAAAAATATAAATCGTGGTGCAAAAGACCTAAAACTATTTGAACTTGGTAAAACTTTTAAAAAAGCAAGAAAAGATCTACCAAATGAAAATGACACCTTGACTATAGGACTTTATGGTTCATATAACTTCTATGATTTAAAAGATATTTTTAATGAAGTAATGAAAAAAGTTGGATTTAAAAACTTTAACTATAAGACAAATGAAACTAATCCAATATTTCATGCGGGTAGATGTGCAGATATATACTACGATGATATAAGTATAGGTACTATAGGAGAAATTTCCTATCAAGTTCGCAATGAATATGATATTAGCAAAGGATGTTTAATTTTAGAAGTAGATTTATCAAAAATAAAAGATAAAAGAATAAAAAATAGGAAATATACGGAAATTCCCAAATATCCAGCAATAACACGAGATTATTCTTTTGTAACAGATAAAGATATTGAATCTAAATTTATAGAAGATACAATTATTAATAATGGTAAAGGATTAGTAAAAACTATTGAATTATTTGATATTTATACAGGTGATCAAATAGAAGAAGATAAAAAATCTATATCTTACAAAGTAGAATATAGAACTAATGATAAAACTTTAAAAGAAGAAGATATAAAAGATATAGAAGAAAAAATCATTAATGACTTAAACGATGCAAATATTGTATTACGTAGTTAGGAGTAATAGTGACTGAGAAAAAAGTTCAGGTTGAAATTAATGGTATAAGCTACACCCTTATAACTGATGAAAGTGAAGAACATATTAGGGAAATAGCATCATATGTTGGCAAAAAAATAAATGAAGCAAAAGCCGATAATTTAAGCTATGATAAAGAGCTAGTATTAACAAGCCTTAATATAGCAAATGACCTCTTTAATGTAGGAAATAAATATAAAAGATTAAAAGAAGATTCAGCTGAGGCGGTTGAAAAATTCCCTTCTTTAGTCGAAAATTACAAAAAAGCAATTGATCATAATGATCAATTAATTGAAAGAGTAAATCAACTAAGTCAACAAAATGAATCTTTAGAAAATAAAAAAAATGATTTAGAAAAACAAATTAAATCAAATGAAGAAAGTGATAAACTTATAGAAAAGCTTAGAAATGAAGCTAAGAGACTCCAACAAGAAGCTGCAAGTTTAAAGGCAGAAAACGAACAATTGAAAGGCAAACTTTAATGGGTAAAACCGAAATACTAGCACCAGTAGGTAACTATTCTATGCTTGAAGCAGGAATAGCCGCAGGTGCTAGCTGCTTTTATCTAGCTTTAGATGATTTTGGAGCTAGAGCTTATGCTAAAAATTTCACTCTCGATAGTATAAAAAATGTAGTAGAGTATATTCATTTATTTGACAAAAAAGTCTTTATAACTATGAATATCCTTATAAAAGATTCTGAAATATCAAAAGCTGTAGAATATGTTGAAAAATTATATGAATACGGAGTAGATGGTCTAATTATTCAGGATTTGGGATTTTTCTCTATTATAAAAGATAAAGTTCCTGGAATGAGTTTACATGCATCTACACAGATGGCTGTAAGAGAATATAACGGAGCAAGTTACTTAAAAAAATTAGGGTTTGATAGAATAGTTATAGCCCGCGAAACTCCTATTGAAGAGATTAAAAAGATTGCTAGTCTTGAAGTGGAAACAGAAGTATTTGTTCACGGATCTTTATGCGTATCTTATTCTGGTGAATGTTTAATGAGTTCATATTTTGGAGGCCGTTCTGCAAATAGGGGCAGATGTGCAGGACCATGTAGACAAAAATATGAATTGATTTCAAATGATAAGAATCTAGGTAAAGATTATTATTTAAATATGAAAGACTTAAATGTAATTGATAAACTAGATGAACTTTTGCCTATAGGAATTGACTGTCTAAAAATTGAAGGTCGAATGAAAACTCCGGAGTATGTTTATACGACGGTAAAAAATTATAAAAGTAAAATTGATAAAAATATTTACAATAAAGATGACATATTAGATTCTTCAAATAGAGGTTACACTAGAGGATTTATATTTGATCAAAATATTAATTATGTACTATTAAAAGATGATCCAAATCATCGTAGTATTGGCAAAGTAAAATATTCTAATTTAGGTAAATATTTTATAAGTGATTCTAATTTATCGTTGGGTGATAATTTGGAAATTACAACTAAAAGAGGGAAAAAACTTCCTTTTACTACCACAAAATCTTATAAAAAGGGAGATAAAATATTTCTAGAAAAATATAAAGATGCCTTGGTTAATTCAGATGTTTTACTTTTAAATTCTACAAGACTTAAAGATTCCTTAAAAGAAGGTCTAAATTCATATAAATCTCTACCAGTAAAAATAGATTTTATTGCGAGTGTAGGAGAATATCCTAAGCTTACTATAAGTTATAAAGATAAGAAAGTAAGTTATGTTCATGATGTAATTTGCGAAAAAGCTAAAAATATTTCTTTAACGGAAGATAGCATAAGAGAAAATTTAGATAAATTTAATGATGAAATATTTATGCCTAGCAAAATAAATATTAATATCCAAGATAATATATTCCTTAGAAAAAAAGATATAAACGAGTGTCGTAGAAAGTCTATAGATCTGTTGAAAAATACTATATTAGAAGATTATCACAGAGATAGTATTGATATTCATATTCCTAAACTTAGAAATAATAAAAAAAATAAATTTGAAAAAAATATAGAATTACTAACAAATAATATTTCAAAAGATTTGTTGGAAGACTTTGATAATATTTATCTAAGATCTTACGATAAAGAGTATAAGAACTTTAATTTATATTTAAACTTAGACTCTCATGACGAATATGATATAGATGAGCTAATAGACTACTTAAAAAGGTACAATTTTAAAGGTGTTATTTTTAATAATTATCGTGATTTAAACTTTATTGAAGATTTTAGGAAAAATGGATTTTCAATAAGGATAGGTAGATATCTTAATGTATTTAATTCTTATACTTTAGATTTTTATAGTGATTTTTCTGAAATGATTTGTATTAGTAGTGAAGCTGACCTTGATTTTATTAATAAAAATGACGGAAATTATCCTTTAGAAGTTCTATCATATGGCAGAGTGGAACTTATGAATATGCGTCATTGTCCATTTTCTACTATAAAAAAATGTGAGCTTAAAGGTTGTTCTACTTGTAAGTTTAATGAAGGCAAGCTTAAATCAAAAGAGGGTGCCATGATGAAAATAATTCGTTATGATAACTATTCAAAAATTTATCCAGATCAAGCTACAATTTTTGATAAGTATCAATTTAATGAAAATATATCAATTCTATATTCTGTAATGAGTGATGAAGATTTGCTTGATATAAATAGGGTAAAAAATCGTAATTCTTATACTAGAGGGGTGATCTAATGCAAGAAAGAACTTTAGAAGTTTTAGAGTACAAAAAAATTTTAGAAAGATTAGCGAAAGAAGCTCGCTCTAAGCTAGTAAAAAAACAAATATTAAATTTATTACCTCTTAACGATTATGATCAAATTAGCGAAGAGTTAGATAATACAGCTCAGATGGTAGGCGTTATAAGTAGATTTGGTAATATAGATCTTTTTGGTCTATTTGATTTTACAGATATGATTACTTATGTGAGAAAAAATGGAGTCCTTGAGCCTTATGAACTTTTAAAAGTAAATGATCTATTAAGAGTTTCATACTATCTAAAAGATTATGGAAAAGATATAGAAGAGCCTTATATAAAAGATTTGTTTAATAGAATTAGTACAAATGATTTTATAAGAAATGAAATCGAGCGTTCTATTATCAGCCAAGATGAAATAGCTGATAATGCATCAAGAGAGCTTAGAAATATACGCAGGCAAAAGGAGCGAAAGGAAAGCGACATCAAAGCTAAAATGAACTCCTATATTACTAATCCAAGGTATGATGATGCTTTGCAAGATAAGGTGGTTTCAATAAGAGATGGTCGATATGTAATACCAGTTAAGACAAACAAAAAGTCTTCAATTGGGGGTATTATTCACGATAAAAGCTCTAGTGGAAATACCATATTTGTAGAGCCATCGGCAATTGTGGAGCTAAATAATCAGCTAAAGGACTTAGATCTTAAAGAAGATGATGAAATAAGAAGAATACTTGATAGACTTTCAAGATTTGTAGAAGAATTTGATGTTGAGATTCTAGAAAATCAAAAGCTCATTTCAAGGATTGATTTCTTGGCAGCTAAAGCAAAATTTGCAATAAACAATGAATATACTAGACCAAAAATAAATGCTGATAAAATTATTAGATTAAACCAAGCTCGACATCCACTATTAAAAGGCAAAGTAGTACCAATAGATGTAATTATAGGTGGAGATTATAAAACTTTAATAATTACAGGCCCAAATACCGGTGGTAAAACAGTGTCTTTAAAGACAGTTGGACTTATAACTCTTATGGCTCAGACAGGTCTTTATATACCTGCTGAAGAAAATAGCTTGGTAAATATTTTTGATGATATTTTTGTAGATATAGGGGATACTCAATCAATAGAGATGAGTCTATCTACTTTTTCGGCTTCTCTTACAAAAATAGTGGATATTACTAATAAGGCAAGTGAACGTTCCTTAGTATTATTAGATGAAGTAGGATCTGGAACTGATCCAGTTGAAGGTGCAGCCCTTGCTATCTCTATATTAGATTATCTTAGAAAAAAAGACATAATGACTTTTGCTACAACTCACTATAGTGAACTAAAATATTATGCTGTAGAAACTCCAGGTGTTATGAATGCATCTGTAGAATTCGATGTAAACACTCTATCTCCTACTTATAAATTAGAAATAGGAACTCCAGGGAAATCTAATGCTTTTGAAATATCTAAAAGACTTGGACTTGATGAAGATATTCTTAAAAATGCTTACAATTTACTAGGTGAAGATACTAAAAATGTAAATAAGATTTTAGAAAAGATAGAAGAAGATAGAGATGAATTGGAGTTAAAGAATCAAGAAATAGATAAATACAAAAGAGAAATTCAAAAGATAAAAAAAGAACTTGAAGAAAAATCAAAAGAAGTAGATAAGAAACAAGCTGCTATTATAAGAGAGGCTGAAGATAAGGCTAATGTTATATTAGAAAAAGCTAATAATGAATCTCAAGCTATGCTTAAGGAAGCTAAGAAAAGTAGAAATGCCAATACATCTGATATAGATAGAAGCCTTAATAATATTAGAAATAGATACAAAGACAATAAGATTGAACGTAGGGGCAAAGGTCTTAAAATTGGAAAATCCAATGATATACCAGAAGAATTAAAATTAGGAGATATGGTAATAATTGAAGGAATAAATGAAAAAGCTGAAGTTATCTCCGAACCAGATGATAGGGGAAATATTAAACTTCAAATGGGAATTTTAAAAATGGACTCTAATATAAAAAATGTTACCAAGATACAAAGCCAAGATAAAACGGAAAAGAATATCAATAAAGTGTATAATGCTAAAAAAGCAATGAATATTTCCCCTACACTAGATTTGCGTGGGCAAAGATATGATGATGCTATGAGGAATCTGGATAAATATCTTGATGATGCTATGCTTGCAGGTTTATCTAAGGCAAAAATTATACACGGCAAGGGTACTGGTGCTTTAATAAATGGAGTTACAGAAAATTTAAAAAATGACAAGAGAATTGCTGATTATAGATTAGGTGATGATAAGGAAGGTGGCTATGGAGTTACTATAGTTACTTTTGAATAAGATTAGCAAGGCAGGAGGATTAATGAAAGATTTTAAAGAATTAATTGCAAAAAAATTAGAAGAAAAAGAGTTAGGATTATCTTATGATGAGATTTATAATTTAATAGAGATCCCACCACGAGATGATATGGGTGATTATTCCTTTCCTTGCTTTAGCTTAGCTAAAACTTTAAGAAAAAATCCGGCTATAATAGCAAGTGATTTAAGTAAGGATATAAAAATAGAAAATTTTTTAAAAATTGAAAGTCTAAATGCTTACTTAAATTTTTTTGTAGATAGAAATTACTATCAAAATGAAATCTTAAATGAGATTTTAGAAAAAAAAGAGGAATTTGGGAAGACAAATGAAGGTGAGGGTAAGACTGTAGTAATAGATTTTTCTTCAGTAAATATTGCTAAACCCTTTCATATAGGTCATATTAGATCAACAGTAATTGGAGATGCTATACGAAACATTCATGAATTTTTAGGATATGAAGTTGTAGCTACTAATTATTTAGGTGATTATGGTACTCAATTTGGGACTATGATTGCAGCTTTTAAGCTTTGGGGTGATAGGCAAGCTATTAATTCTGATCCTATCAATGAGCTCTTAAAATTATATGTAAGATATAATACAGAAGCTAGCGAAAATCCACTGATGATGGACGCTGCACGTAAAGAGTTTAAAAATCTTGAAGATGGAGAAGAAGAAGCTACTAAACTTTGGCAATGGTTTAAGGATATTTCCTTAAAAGAGTTTGAGAGAGTTTACGAGCTTTTAGATATAGAATTTGATAATTACAATGGTGAAAGTTATAACTCACAATATATTCCAGAAACTTTAGAATTATTAAAAGAAAAAAATCTTTTGGTAGAAAGTGATGGAGCACAAATAGTTGATCTAAGTCCATATGATTTGACTCCAGCTATTATAATAAAGAGTAATGGATCTAGTTCATATATTACGCGTGATATCGGTACAGCTATTAATCGTAAGGAAAATTATGACTTCACAAAAAATATTTATGTAGTAGCTACTCAACAAAATTTACATTATCAACAGCTTAGAAAAATCTTAGAACTTATGGGATATGAATGGTGGGATGATGATATACATGTAGCTTTTGGTATGGTAAGTCTTAAAGATCAAACAATGTCTACTCGAAAGGGACAAGTAGTATTTTTAGAAGATGTTTTAAACAAAGCTATAGATAAAACAAAATCCATCATGGAAGAAAGAAATAGTGACGTAGAAGATATAGATAAGACTTCTAAGATAATAGGTATAGGAGCTGTGAAGTTCCAAGAATTATACAATAATAGAATAAAAGACTATGTATTCGATTGGGATGAAGTATTAAACTTTGATGGTGAAACGGGTCCATACGTTCAGTACACATATGCTCGTGCTAAGTCTGTTTTAAGAAAAGCAGGTATAGAGACTTTCAGCGTAACTGAATTTAGTAATCTAACTACAGATGAAGAGTTTAATTTAGTAAAAAATCTTGCAGGATTTGAACAAGTAGTAAGTAGAGCGTGTGAAAAATATGAGCCATCTTTACTTACAAGGCATATAACAGAGATTGCAAAATCTTTTAATAAATTTTATAATTCATCTCAAATTATGGTAGAAGATGAAAATATTAAAAATGAAAGACTTGCCCTAACTTATGCTACAGCTCTTGTTATAAAGTCAGGATTAAGTTTACTCGGCATTAAAACAGTGGAGAAGATGTAATGAATGATAGGTTAAAAGATTTCGGTGAAATTTACAGTCAGGCATTTAAAGAAAGCTTTTCTAAGATTAATAAAGTTTATGTTGCCTTTATAGTTATTTTAATTAGAGCATTTTTTGAAAATTATAGGTTTATAGGAATGTTTGGAGGAAATAGGATAGGTGGGCTTATAAACTATTTTTTGGATGCAGCTTTACTTAGTTTTGTTATTCAAGCTTTAAAATCCTATGTGGTTTATGGCAACTCCGGAAAAAAATCTATTGCTAATTCCTTATCTAATTTTTGGCAACCAGTGTTAAGCTCATTATTTTTTGTTTATTTAATAGAAATACTTATTAGCTTTATAGGGACAGGATTACCATCAAATATATATATGATATTGTTATTAGTATTTGAATTTGCAACATCTGCTTTACCAGAAGAAATTTATATTAATGGGAAAAGTGGATTTGAGTCACTCAAACAATCTGCTAAATTTGTATGTGACAATATCTTAACTTATGGACTATTTACAATTATATTTATATTAATAAAGTTTTATATTAACTACAATTTAGCTTATAGTTATCAAGTTGAAAATAGTAGATTTTTATATGTTTTATTATTAGGATTTATTGAAACATTTTTTTATGTAGTAAGGGGTCACTTGTTTAAACTTTTAAACCATCATTCCTATAGACAAAGAAAATTCATGAGAGGATATTAGATGAGATTAGATAATTATTTTATAAAATTTACAAATAATTTAGCCTATCTTGATTTAAAGGAATCTGCTGATTATGAATTATTAAACGATTTACCATTACCTATATATGTAAGTGATATGCAAAGTGGAATACTGACAGGCCAGATGGCTGATAAAATTGATGTAGAAAATTTCTTGCAAGGAATGCTAATAAATATTGGAGCGGATCCAGAATTTATACACAATGAAGAGTATAAGAGTATAATTGCTCACTATATTCCAGATGTAAGTAAATATACTGCTTCAATTTCTTTAAATATTGCTGATGAAGATATAGATAAAGCCTTACTTTTATTAAGAGCAGGTTACTTGCTAAATCCATTAGATAATTATAATGCTTATCTTTATGCAAGATTGCTTTGGCCAAGAGCTTATGAGGTAGAGGATAAATTCAAAGATGACTTTATAAGAGAATCTTTAGAAATTTTACAAAGTATACTAAATAAAGATAACAACTTTGCTATAGCTTATTATGAATTAGGTAATATATATGCAAATTTAGGCGAATATGTAAAATCACGTAATTATTATAATAATGCTTTGCGAAAGACTGACACTGATGAAGCTTGTAATGAAATTAGGGATAGACTAAGTGAAATAAATGATAATGCCGAGATAGAAGAAGCTCTTTATTTTATTGGTAAGGGTAATTATAATGAAGCCATTATAAAGCTTACGGGATTGTTGTCTAATAAAAAACGAGCAGATGCATACTATTATTTAGGAGTTGCTTATCAAAATATAGAACAATACGAGAATTCTATAATGGCTTTTGAAAATTCATTAGACTCTGGTGCTGAATTTAGAGAACTATATAATGATTATGCAATTTCCTTATATGTTAGTGGAAAAGAAATAGAAGCTTTAGATTTAATAGATGAGGGTCTTTTAAAGTACCCATCTGACCCTAGGCTTGCTTATAATAAAATTCAAATAAATTTAACCTTGGGAAATTTATCAAGAGCAAAAGAGGATATAGAAGAATTACTTACTTTTGACGATTTGAGTGATGAGATTAGAGCAAATTTAATGACAATTAAAAATCAGTTTAAAATATAAGACCTTTCGAGGTCTTTTTACTTATAAAAAAAGAGGAATAATGATAATAATTAGAAATATAATTCTTGAAAGTGATAATGAAAATAAACTAAGAGCAAAGATTGCAAAATTAATAAGGAAAGATAATTTTGACTTTGAAATCTATAGAAAATCAATCGATTCTAGAAAGGGAATCAAGTTTTCATATCAAGTACTTGTTGATATTGATCCTACAGATAAAGAATTAAAAAAAATAAAGGATGCAGATAGATTTGAGTTTAAGAAATCAAATGTTAAGGTAAATAATCCACCAGATGAAGTCAGTATAGTAGGATCAGGGCCATCAGGATTGTTTACGGCTTATGTTTTAGCTAAAAATGGTGTCAAGGTAAAAATCTATGAGAGAGGTGAAGCTATAGAAGATAGAATAAACACTATCGAAAAATTTAAAAATAGTGGAATACTTAATCCGGAAAGTAATATCCAGTTTGGAGAAGGTGGAGCAGGAACATATTCTGATGGTAAACTTACAGCAAGAAGCAAAGATCCTAGAGTAAGATTAGTTTTAGAAACTTTTCATAAATATGGCGCACCTGATGATATCATGATAGATGCAAAGCCACATATAGGAACTGATTTATTGCGTGAAGTTATTATAAATATGAGAGAAGAGATAGAAGAATTAGGTGGAGAATTTTATTTTTCTCATAAGATGGAAGATCTAAAAATCAAAGATGGAAAAGTGGAAGAAGTAGTTATTAACAGTAATAGATATAAAAGTGGGGCCTATGTATTAGCATTAGGACATTCAGCTCGTGATAGCTTTGAAATGCTTAGTGATAAGATATCCATGGAAAATAAAAACTTTGCAGTAGGATTTAGAATAGAGCACAAAAGAGAAACTATAAACAATGCTCAATATAATGGGAAAAATACAGACATAGAAGGTAGTATATTACCAGCAGCTTCTTATAATCTTTCTTATAATGATAAAAAAAACGGTTTATCAGCATATACCTTTTGTATGTGTCCAGGGGGATACGTAGTAAATGCATCAAGCGAAGAAGAAATGACCTGTGTAAATGGTATGAGTTATCACGCACGTAATGGAGAAAACTCAAATTCAGCAATAATAGCAACAGTTGGTGAAGAAATTTATGGGCGTGAGCTTTTAGATGGGATGAGATTTCAAAGAGAAGTTGAAAAGAAAGCCTATCAGTTAGGTAAAGGAAGTGTTCCAGTCCAAAGATTTATAGATTATAAAAATAATAGAACAAGCGAAAGCTATGGAAGTATAAAGCCATCATTAGAATCATCCTATGAATTAGCAAATTTAAGAGGTTTATATCCAAAAGAAATTGAAAGTACACTTATAAAAGCAATAGATTATATGGGAAATAAAATAAATGGATTTGATGATGAAGATGCAATACTCTCAGCTGCAGAAACACGTTCATCTTCTCCTATAAGGATGTTAAGAGATAAAGAAAATAAGGCTGTTCACATAGATAATTTATATGTGGTAGGAGAAGGAAGTGGATACTCTGGAGGGATAGTATCTTCTGCTGTTGATGGTATAAAAACAGCAGAGAAGATATTAGAAAGAAAAAAGTAAAAAAAGATTTGACAAAAAAAATAAAGTCTGTATAATAGTAAAAGTCGACACCGCAAAGATGCCAAGAGGTTTTAAAAGAAAAACAAAAAAACACTTGACACAATATCAAAAAGGTGATAGACTAAGTAAAGTCGAAACAGTTAATTTGTAAAGCCGAGTAAACTTTTTGTAAAAATATTTTAAAAAAAGTTGACAAAGCAAAAATTAAGTGGTAGACTAATAAAGTCGTTACAAATAAACGGCAATGAACCAGATGTATTATACATCTAAATGAAATTTAATATCAATGATTATGTAAACACAAAACATAATCAACCTATCAATAAAAAATAACAATAAAGTTATTGACAACAAAAAATAACAATAAAGTTATTGACAACTTTAACCAAGTTGATTTCTTTAAAAAGGATGATTATATAAATCACGCATTGATTGAAAAAATCAGTGTAAATGAAGAGCTTGAATCAAAAAAGCTTTTATGAATAAAAAAATAAAACTACGTTAAGTAGATAAAATATTTTTCATGAGAGTTTGATCCTGGCTCAGGATTAACGCTGGCGGCGTGCATAACACATGCAAGTCGAACGATGAAACTTTAATGAACCCTTCGGGGAGAATTAAAGCGGATTAGTGGCGAACGGGTGAGTAACGCGTGAGTAACCTGCCTTACACAAGGGGATAGCCTTTGGAAACGAAGAATAATACCCTATAAAACCATAAAAGCACATGCAATTATGGTCAAAGTGATAGCGGTGTAAGATGGACTTGCGTCTGATTAGCTAGTTGGTGAGATAAAAGCCCACCAAGGCAACGATCAGTAGCCGGCTTGAGAGAGTGTACGGCCACATTGGGACTGAGACACGGCCCAGACTCCTACGGGAGGCAGCAGTGGGGAATTTTGCACAATGGGGGAAACCCTGATGCAGCGACGCCGCGTGATTTAGAAGGCCTTCGGGTTGTAAAAATCTTTTGTATAGGAAGAAAATGACAGTACTATACGAATAAGGTCCGGCTAATTACGTGCCAGCAGCCGCGGTAATACGTAAGGACCGAGCGTTGTCCGGAATCATTGGGCGTAAAGGGTACGTAGGCGGCTAGAAAAGTTAGAAGTCAAAGGCTATAGCTCAACTATAGTAAGCTTCTAAAACTATTTAGCTTGAGAGATGGAAGGGAAAGTGGAATTCCTAGTGTAGCGGTGGAATGCGCAGATATTAGGAGGAATACCGGTGGCGAAGGCGACTTTCTGGCCATTTTCTGACGCTGAGGTACGAAAGCGTGGGTAGCAAACAGGATTAGATACCCTGGTAGTCCACGCCGTAAACGATGAGTGTTAGGTGTCTGGAGTCAAATCTGGGTGCCGCAGCAAACGCATTAAACACTCCGCCTGGGGAGTACGCACGCAAGTGTGAAACTCAAAGGAATTGACGGGGACCCGCACAAGCAGCGGAGCATGTGGTTTAATTCGACGCAACGCGAAGAACCTTACCAAGTCTTGACATATTTTAGAAGCAATTAGAGATAATTGCCTATATCTTCGGATAACTAAAATACAGGTGGTGCATGGTTGTCGTCAGCTCGTGTCGTGAGATGTTGGGTTAAGTCCCATAACGAGCGCAACCCCTATTGCTAGTTACCATCATTAAGTTGGGGACTCTAGTAATACTGCCGGTGACAAACCGGAGGAAGGTGGGGATGACGTCAAATCATCATGCCCTTTATGACTTGGGCTACACACGTGCTACAATGGCAGGTACACAGGGAAGCAAGACTGTGAAGTTAAGCAAAACTCAAAAAGCCTGTCCCAGTTCGGATTGCACTCTGCAACTCGAGTGCATGAAGTTGGAGTTGCTAGTAATCGCAGATCAGAATGCTGCGGTGAATGCGTTCCCGGGTCTTGTACACACCGCCCGTCACACCATGGAAGTTGGCAATACCCGAAGCCTGTGAGCGAACCCTTTGGGGCGCAGCAGTCGAAGGTAGGGTCAGTAACTGGGGTGAAGTCGTAACAAGGTAGCCGTATCGGAAGGTGCGGCTGGATCACCTCCTTTCTAAGGATTTGAGTGACGACACGTCGTCACTCAAATGAGAATGATATATCATTCTCGTTATATTAGAAACACAGACATAATCATTGATATAAATTAAATTTCAATATGGGGATATAGCTCAGTTGGGAGAGCACCTGCCTTGCACGCAGGGGGTCAAGAGTTCGAATCTCTTTATCTCCACCATAATGACCTATCACCATTTGCAAAGCAAATGGAATGAAGGTCAGACGTCGCGGCGTTTCAAATCTTTGATTTGTCAGCAAGCCGACGAGTTTGGCTTAAGATACAGTCATTAAACCGAACCATAAAAACTAAATAGCAAACAATATTTCCAGTCAAGAAGAAAAGGGCTTAAGGTGAATGCCTTGGCACATGAAGACTAAGAAGGACGTAAGTGAACGAAAACTAGGGAGAGCTCACAAAAAGCATCGACCCCTAGGTATCCGAATGGGGAAACCCGTCTGTGGAAGACACAGACATCATAAAGTGAATACATAGCTTTATGAAGTAAGACCCTGCGAACTGAAACATCTAAGTAGCAGGAGGAAAAGAAAGAAAACTCGATTTTCCAAGTAGCGGCGAGCGAAAAGAAAACAGCCCAACCCAGTAAGAAATATATATTCTAGTAGAATCATTTGGGAAAATGAACCAAAGAAAGTGAAAGTCTTGTAAACAAAAGAAAATATATTGTGGGGGCAAGTAGCAGTGAACACGAGAAATTTGCTGTGAAGATAGGGGGACCATCCCCTAAGGCTAAATACTAACATGTGACCGATAGCGAACAAGTACCGTGAGGGAAAGGTGAAAAGAACCCCGAAAGGGGAGTGAAACAGAACCTGAAACCTTAAGCCTACAAGCAGACAGAGGGCAAAAGCCTGATGTCGTACCTTTTGTAGAATGGGCCAGCGAGTTATCATATATAGCAAGGTTAAATCTTTAAGAGATGAAGCCAAAGCGAAAGCGAGTCTTAATAGGGCGAAAGTTAGATATGATAGACCCGAAACCGGGTGATCTATCCATGGTCAGAGTGAAGGTGAAGTAAAATTCACTGGAGGCTCGAACCGGGTGCGGTTTAAAACGCATCGGATGAACTGTGGATAGGGGCGAAAAACCAAACGAACCCGGAGATAGCTGGTTCTCCTCGAAATAGCTTTAGGGCTAGCCTATGATTAAAGATTTAAGGAGGTAGAGCACTGACTGGCCTAGGGCGGCTAACCGTACCAAAGCCTATCAAACTCCGAATGCCAAAAAATCAGATCATGGAGTCAGACTTAGAGGGATAAGCTCCTAAGTCGAAAGGGAAAGAGCCCAGACCGACAGCTAAGGTCCCAAAATCTGGATTAAGTGGAAAAGGATGTGAACCTACTAAGACAACCAGGACGTTGGCTTAGAAGCAGCCATACATTTAAAGAATGCGTAATAGCTCACTGGTCAAGTGGGTTTGCGCCGAAAATAAACGGGGCTAAAATTCAGTACCGAAGCTTCGGATTGATAGAGGATTTAAATGCTTGACCTAACTTGATTTATGAAATAAATCAAAAGTAGGTCAGCCGCAGGCTTTCCCAAGAGAGCAAAGCTCGATTGGCAAGAAAGCTACGCGCAAACAAAGGTAAAACTTAGACGGAAATATTGAACAATACAATCAAGATAAACGAGTTATAAACGAAAATTATTTACGCAAATATCACAAGTAAATGGTAAGTTGTATATAACTACGATATCACCGAATGAACAGTCATAAAACAAAAAGTTTAAGATGACAACTGGTTAAAATATCGTCAAAGTATTTACCCAAGCATTTAAATACTCTATCAGTGGTAGAGGAGCATTGTATTAGGGAAGAAGCCTAAGCGAAAGCAAGTGTGGACTTAATACAAGAGAGAATGCTGGCATGAGTAGCGATAAGGAGTGTGAGAATCACTCCCGTCGAAACCCTAAGGACTCCTGAGCAAGGCTCGTCCCCTCAGGGAAAGTCGGGACCTAAGGCAAGGCCTAAAGGCGTAGCCGATGGATAACAGGTTTATATTCCTGTACCGCTTAAAGTCGCAATAAGAGACGTGATGACGCAAGAGGATAAACTATCTGCCCGATGGAAGGCAGTCTAAGCACAAAGGCCGATTAGTAGGCAAATCCGCTAATCATAAAGCTGATGTGTGATAGGTATCGAAAACATGAGTAGAGAAGTAGTCGATTTCAAATTGCCAAGAAAAGTCACTATCAAGACAAAAGCGCCCGTACCAAAACCGACACAGGTAGGGAGGTAGAGAATACCAAGACGCGCGGAAGAACCTTTGTTAAGGAACTCGGCAAAATGTCCCCGTAACTTCGGGAGAAGGGGAGCCAGAGCGATCTGGCCACAGAAACCAGGCCCAAGCGACTGTTTACCAAAAACACAAGTTTCTGCAAAATCGAAAGATGAAGTATAGGAGCTGACACCTGCCCGGTGCTGGAAGGTTAAGGGGAAGGCTTAGCATAAGCGAAGGCTAGAACTTAAGCCCCAGTAAACGGCGGCCGTAACTATAACGGTCCTAAGGTAGCGAAATTCCTTGTCGGGTAAGTTCCGACCCGCACGAAAGGTGTAACGATTTGGGCACTGTCTCAACAAAGGATCCGGTGAAATTGTAGTAGTCGTGAAGATGCGACTTACCCACGCTAGGACGGAAAGACCCCGTGGAGCTTTACTGTAGGCTGATATTGGATTTTGAGATTAGACGTACAGGATAGTTGGGAGACAAAGAAACTTGCACGCCAGTGTAGGTTGAGTCAACCTTGGGATACCAACCCTCTAATATCAAAATTCTAACATTGACCCCTAATCGGGGCAAAGGACATTGTCAGTCGGGCAGTTTGACTGGGGCGGTCGCCTCCCAAAAAGTAACGGAGGCGTTCAAAGGTTCGCTCAGAATGGACGGAAACCATTCGAAGAGTACAAAGGCAAAAGCGAGCTTAACTGCGAGAGATACATCTCAAGCAGAGTAGAAATACGGACTTAGTGATCCGGTGGCACCGCATGGAAGGGCCATCGCTCAACGGATAAAAGCTACCCCGGGGATAACAGGCTTATCTCCCCCAAGAGTCCACATCGACGGGGAGGTTTGGCACCTCGATGTCGGCTCGTCTCATCCTGGGGCTGAAGTAGGTCCCAAGGGTTGGGCTGTTCGCCCATTAAAGAGGCACGCGAGCTGGGTTCAGAACGTCGTGAGACAGTTCGGTCCCTATCCAGCGTGGGCGTAAGAAATTTGAGAGGACCTGTCCTTAGTACGAGAGGACCGGGATGGACATACCACTGGTGTACCAGTTGTTCCGCCAGGAGCATAGCTGGGTAGCTAAGTATGGCACTGATAAGTACTGAAAGCATCTAAGTACGAAGCAACCCTCAAGATAAGATTTCTAAAAGTACGTAAAGAAAATACGTTTGATAGGTCCAAGGTGTAAGTGCAGTAATGTATTAAGCTAATGGATACTAAACTTTAAATCTTGACTGGAAATATTGTCTGCTATTTATAGGTTCAAAAATTAATATATAGTAACGATAGCGTTGGGGATACACCTATATCCATACCGAACATAGAAGTTAAGCCCAACTACGCCGATGGTACTCGGAGGGTGACCTCCCGGTAGAGTAGGAAGTTGCTAAATAACTAAGACTTAGTCAATTGACTGAGTCTTTTTTAGTATAAAGATACACCTGTCACGGAAAGTCGCCTTCTACGAAGGCTTATCCGCGTTCCCACGCTACTTTCCGGGGCAAATATGCCTTGACTTGGCATATTTGCCTATGCCAAACACAGAAGTTAAGCTTACTAACGCCGATGGTACTCGGAACTGGCCGTCCGCCTCCTTTAGAACTGACCTCCCGGTGAGTGTTAAATGTTGTGCCTTGATTTGGCACATTTAACCCCAAAATGAGCCACGGGAGTGGCGGTGAATTAGCAAAGCTAATGAATTTTGGTGGAAGCTGCTGAATAAAAAAAAGCCCGTCCGGCTCATGGAGGACCCTACATGTAATGGTCGAGCGTAGCGAGAGACTTAGTCATTTGACTGAGTCTTTTTTAGTATAAAAATATACACCTGTTCACAAAAACCCGTTTGCTTCGCAAACCCTCCCGTGCAACTGCACTAAGTTTCCGGGGTAAACAAGTGTGTCCGTCATCCTGGATCCGAAATCAACGGGTGTTTACCTATACCGAACACAGAAAACAAGTCCATCCGGCTCAAGGAGGATCAAGTGAGTCTCCACATCATGAGACCCACGTAGTGGTTCACCGAAGGTGAAAGCCTCATTACGCTGATGGTACTCGATAGCAGGCCTGTCCGGCCAAGAGAGGACCCACCACGGAGTGGTTCACGAATGTGTAGGCCGTCCGCTTCCTTTAGGACTGATCCGATAAAAGCCCGTCTGCTCAACAGACTCTTCCGCGCTCTACGAAAATCAGTTCTATCGAACCTCTCCGTGCTATCGCACTAGTTTTTCGGGTTAAATAATGTGTCCGTCATCCTGAACCCCAAAATCAATGGGCTTTTAACTGCACTAAGTTTTAGCCTTTAAGAATAAGCCGCCCGCTGCATTAGGGCCCAGTTAAGGCATATTTAAGGTGATAGTTAGTTACGCATCAGTATAATTATGTTCATGTTGAATATCTTAGTAGAGAAAAGGGTAAAATTTAATTAGATAAATAGTAAGTAAATTATATGGAGTAACTTACTTTTTTAGGAGGAAGTGACAATTTGAAATACAAGCAAATATTTAACTCTGGAGTTACTTTTCAACAATTTTACGATACTGCTCAGGATAGATATAAGAATTATGCTAATAATGCGATAAGAAATTATTTAAATTTAGAGAGAGATTTAGAAAAGGTTAGTAGTATAACAAGCAAATTTAATATACTTGCTGTTGGAGAAAACTGGTGTATTGATTCTATAATTAATATTCCTGTAGTTCATTGTTTAGAAAAAAATAATGAAAATTTAAAACTTAAAGTAATAGATACAGATAGTTACAGTAAGTTTATGCCTAATGAAAAAGTTATTACACCAACATTTATTATTATGAATCAAGAATATCAGGAGATAGGGAAATGGGTTCAATATCCTAAAAGAATAATAGATGTGGTTGAATCTAAGGACCAAGTTCGAGTTATAGTAGAGAAAAGGAGATACCGACAGGGAGGATATATTGTAGATACATTGAAAGAGGTATTAAATATCCTGATTAACTATAGAAATAATATTTATTTAGACAGGAGGAAATAAAGTGAGTCAAGAAAATAAGATAAATCAATCTTGCAGAGGTTCAATACAAAAAAACATTGGTACAGTGAAAGAAAAAGAAAATTGCCCCAAATGTTACGAAATAGGAGAAAAGGTTAAAAATATAACTGTAAAGAATATGGTATCAGAAAACCTTATGGGAAAGGTTGTAGATGAAGAAACTTACTATTTATGTATGAATGAAGATTGTGATGTCGTGTATTATAACTTAAACAATGAAAGAGTTTTTTATAAGGAAGAAGTAAAAGTTCCTATATGGTTAAAAAAGAATGCAAATCCCAAGTATATATGCTATTGCAACCAAGTTACAGAGCAACAAATTATAAACGCTGTTTTAGATGATGGTGCAAAGAATATTAAAGATATTATTAGACTTACAGGGGCAATGAAAAATGGAAAGTGCGAAATTAACAATCCTTTGGGTAAATGCTGTAGTCCTTTTATTCAAGAAACCATCAATAAAGCATTAAATAGCAAAGAATAGTTTGCGACACATAATTTATAAAGTACGTCACAACAGTAATAAAATTAAAAATAATAAAAAACTATAGAATTAAAATTTTAATGGTTCAGATGTAAAAGTCTGGGCCGCTTTTTTATTTTCCCCGGAAAGGAGGTCACCTATATGGTAAATGATGAAGTTAATAATAAGGCTATGAATATTGAGATAAAAGTGGCTCAGTATCCAGCAAAGGCTATTTTAAAAGCTATGAAAAAGATTATAGAAGATGCCGATGAAAAAACCCAACAACTTGCAGATTATATTAGTGAAAAAAGAAAAACTAATTCAAGGAAACTTAAGGATATGGTAAAGAAAGGTCAGCTGGAAAATATTGATAAGCAAATCGAAAATAAATTCTATGCTTTTAAAGATTATGCAGATAGGCGTAAAATAAATTGGGGGTTTGCTAGAGATAAAGATACAAGACTTTATATTAACAATACAAACTACACAAAAGAAATGAATAATGAAAACTGGAAAAGGCTGGAAGATTTATTTTAATGCGTTGTTAGATGACAAGAAATTTAATAATGAAACTTTTAAAGAGATAGCAGAAATGTTATCTCTTTTTTATTTTAACGAAAGGAGTTATATATGAAAGATTTAGATCAAATAAGACAAGAGTCAAAAGAAATAAAAGATAAAATAAACGATACAGAAGAAAAATTAAGGCAACTAAAAAATCAAGAACAAAAGATATTAAAACAAGACATAGTAAAAAGAAGAAAAGAAAGAACTCATATGCTCATAACAAGAGGAGCAATCTTAGAAAGTCTTATAGAAAATGCAGAAGAATTAACGGATGAAGAAATAAATATTCTACTAGAAGAAGCAACAAATACAAAAGAATTTAAAGAAACACTAAGAATAATGAGAGAAAATTAGGAAAAATAAAATAACCAAATCTCCCTTAGATTTTCTAAGGGCGCAATTATACACCCTAAAGGGTGCTTGCGTGCCTTTAAAGCCAAAAAATTGCAGAGACCAACAACCATTCGCTTTGGGTCTGCCCCAGCCAATTATCTCCAACGAAAATTTATTTGAGTTGTAGAGATAATTAGGCGAGGGTATTAAAAGTCAAGGGTAAATAAACTCGCTAAGGCTCGCACTTGACTTTTAAAATTTGAAATGAAATAAACAATTAAGCCGACTAACTGCCTGTACCCGTAAGGGTGAAACAATAAAAATTAATTCAGTAGTCGGCTTTTTCTAATCTATCAGGGTCTGCCCCTGCCAATCATTCACCACGAGCTTGCGAGTGGATTGAATGATTAGGCAAAGGGTATTTCAAAACGCTCATTCACAAAGTGGATATAGAAAATCTTTTAAGCCTCCACCTAAAACAACAAAGAAAGAAAGGAAGTGATAAGAATGGCAGACAGTTTTCATTTTTCAGTAAACATAATATCAAGAGGAAAAGGAAAAAGTGCAGTAGCAAGTGCAGCATATATAAGTGGAGAAAAAATAAAAAATGAATGGGATGGAGTAACCCATGACTATACAAGAAAACAAGGAGTAATTAGCAAAGAAATATTTTTACCAGATCACGCACCAGAAGAATATAAAGACCGAAAAACCTTGTGGAACTCGGTAGAACTATTTGAGAAAAACTCTAATGCCCAACTTGCAAGAAACTTTATCATATCCCTAGTTAAAAGTTAAGCAAAGAAGGATATAAAAACCTTGAAGATTAATTAAACTCACACAGAAATAATGGTAAATAAACTATCAATATATATGAAAAGCTAAGAGTACTATTGGGATCTACTTAAAATGGAAGAAGGTACAGATGTAGAAAATAAATTAATAGCCTCACACGATTTAGATGTGCCTTGGAGACCGTCTGAAGAAGAAAGCCCGTCCGCCTGCTAGAGGACCGAAAACCCGCTTTTTTCAAAAGCTCTTCCGCCCTACCGGGCTAAGTTTTCGGCATAAATAATTGTGTCCGAACTCCTGGACTCACATCAAGGCATATTTATGTATACCGAACATAGAAAACTAGCCCGTGCGGCTCTTAGAGCACAATGTGTGTCTCCAAATTATGAGACCCATGGAATGGTCGGCGAAGCCGAAAGCCTAGCAACGGCGATGGTACTCGACAGAAAGCCTGTCCGGCTAGTGGGAGGACAAATAAAGCCTCCGCATAATGAGGCCCACGGAGTGGTTCACTGGGATGTGAAGGCCGTCCGCCTCCTTTAGGGCGATCCGCTAAAACCCGTCTGCTTCGCAGACTCTTCCGCGCTCTACGAAAATCAGTTCTACCGAACCTCTCCGTGCTATCGCACTAGTTTTTCGGGTTAAATAATGTGTCCGTCATCCTGGACCCCAAAATCAATGGGCTTTTAACTGTGCTACTTTCCAGGGCAAATAAGCCACGGTAGTTTCAGGAAATTAGCAAAGCAATGAGTTTTGGTAGAAATCGCCAATAAGCTAGAGATAGTCTAAGTGAGCTGAACTCGTAAACACGGAATAACTTAATAGTTTTTAAACTGGAATGTAATCTGTAATCAAGAGTGTCACTCCGCTTAATTTTGTTATTATCCTGTCTTTATATCACCACTTGATATTTTTTTCTATCTTTTTTCTTAATTATTTATAATTCTAAATTACTATAAGTAAATCAATGTAAACTTATATTAGTTTGAGTAAAAATATAAAATAAAGGCAATAATAGCTGTTTACATATTATAAAAATACTTGACAAGATTGGTTTACAAGAGTAAACTTATTTTAAGTATTAAGTCTACAATTGTAAACGGAAAGAAGGGAAAGAAAATGGATGCAATAGTATATAATACTCATATCACAGATTCTGAATGGGAAGTCATGCGTGTAGTTTGGGCAAATGATCGAGTAACTAGTAAAAAAGTTATCTCCGTATTGAAAGAAAAAATGGACTGGACACAATCCACTATCAAAACGATCTTAGGTCGACTAGTTGAAAAAGGTGTACTAAATACAGAGCAGGAAGGTAGAAAGTTTATTTACACTGCCAATATTGAAGAGAAAGAAGCCGTAAGGGATTATACAGAGGATATTTTTAACCGTATTTGCCGAAAAAAAGTCGGGAATGTAATAGGAAACATCATTGAAGATCATGTCTTAAGCTTCGATGATATAGATCGACTAGAAAAAATATTAGAGATGAAAAAATCTTTCGCAGTAGAAGAAGTGGATTGCAATTGTCCAGAAGGACAATGCGAATGTCATTTACATCATCATTAAGCATAAGGAGGAATTAAAAATGAAGAATAACAACAAACATTCATCCCACAGTCACCATAATCATGGCGACATGAATCACTCAAAACATGAGCATGTAAGCACGGAAGAACATAGAGACCATAATAAGGATCAACATCACGACCATCATGCTGGCCATGACCACGGTGGGCACAGTGGGCATGAGCATCATCATCATGGAAACTTTAAGGAACTTTTCTTAAAGTCATTGCCACTAGGAATCATTATTATGCTCTTATCCCCTATGGCTGGGTTTGACCTACCATTCCAGTTTACTTTTCCATATTCTGATATTGTAGTAGCTATTTTATCTACTATATTAATTATTTATGGTGGACGTCCATTCTATCAAGGAGCAGTTGACGAATTTAAACAAAAAGAACCTGGAATGATGGCTCTCGTTTCTTTAGGTTTAAGTGTTTCATATTTATATAGTATTTATACTGTAATAGCAACCTACGTAACAGGTGAACAAATTATGGATTTTTTCTTTGAATTTGCTTCATTACTATTAATCATGTTATTAGGTCACTGGATTGAGATGAAAGCTATTAGAGAAGCAGGAGATGCACAAGAAGAACTGGCTAAGCTAGTACCAAAAGATGCTCATGTAGTATTAGATGACGATTCAATAGAAACACGACCAGTTGCTGACTTAAAGGTAGGTGATTTAATTCGAGTTCAAGCTGGAGAAAATGTGCCGGCAGATGGAACTATCGAGCGCGGAGAATCACGTCTAAATGAAGCTCTTTTGACTGGGGAATCTAAGTCAATTAAAAAAGGACCTGGCGATGAAGTGATCGGGGGCTCAACAAATGGGGAAGGGGTTCTTTATATTAAAGTATTTGAGACAGGTGATAAGTCCTTTATCTCTCAAGTACAGGATTTAATCAGTCAAGCTCAAAGTCAACCTTCTCGTGCAGAAAATATTGCTCAAAAAGTTGCGGGGTGGCTCTTCTATATTGCGGTAACTGCCGCACTAATAGCTTTTGTAGTATGGATGCTTATAGCGGATATTCCAACGGCAGTAAAATTTGCTATCACAACATTAGTTATAGCTTGTCCGCACGCATTGGGTCTGGCTATTCCATTGGTAACCGCCCGTAGCACAAGCTTAGGAGCTAGCCGTGGCTTACTAGTAAAAGACCGCCAATCCTTAGAAATAGCTCAAGATGCGGATGTGATGATTTTAGATAAAACGGGTACTTTAACAACTGGTGAGTTTAAAGTATTAGATGTAAAACTTCTTAATGACAAATATACAAAAGAGGAAATCACTGCCTTGTTGGCAGGTATTGAAGGAGGATCTAGCCACCCAATTGCTCAATCAATTATTAGTTTCGCTAAGCAGCAAGGTATAAGTCCAGTATCATTTGATTCAATTGATGTGATTTCCGGTGCTGGTGTAGAAGGTAAAGCCAAGGGCCATAGTTACCAATTAATCAGCCAAAAAGCATACGGACGTAATTTGGGTATGGATATTCCAAAAGGAGCAACTCTCAGTATATTAACAGAAAACGATGATGCCATTGGTGCTGTAGCTTTAGGGGACGAATTAAAACCAACCAGCAAAGAGTTAATAAGAGCTCTTAAAAAGAACAATATAGAGCCAATTATGGCAACAGGTGATAATGAAAAAGCGGCTTTAGGTGTATCAGAAGATTTAGGGATTGAATATAGATCAAATCAATCTCCACAAGATAAGTATGAGTTAGTAAAAACACTTAAAGATCGTGGAAAAAAAGTTATCATGGTAGGTGACGGTGTCAATGATGCCCCTTCTCTTGCCTTGGCAGACGTTGGTATAGCTGTTGGAGCTGGAACTCAAGTTGCATTGGATTCAGCAGATGTCATATTGACTCAATCCGATCCAGGAGATATTGAATCATTCATTGAATTAGCACACAAAACAACTCGTAAAATGAAACAAAACCTCTTTTGGGGAGCCGGATATAATTTTATAGCTATCCCTCTAGCGGCAGGAATTTTGGCCCCTATTGGTATCACATTAAGCCCTGCAGTAGGAGCAATTCTAATGTCTGTGTCAACAGTCTTAGTCGCAATTAATGCTATTTTATTAAGATTAGACACAAAATAAAACGACGGTTAATATATAGAATAATTGAAACCCCTTAAAGTATGAAAATACAATAGTTTTACAGGAAAGGAAGAGATGTAAGTACTTTGAAAATCATCTCTTCCTTTTTATTGTTTATAAGGACCTTATTTATAATGAGAAAAAACTATGAGGCTGATTATTTTAGCTTTGCCCGAATTTCGAAAAGATACTTAGGATAATAAATTAGCAGAAAATTACCATTGATTGCTATTTCAACTTGCAAAATATTACGAAAAATAGATAGGAAGAAGGATACATTCGAATTCAAAGTCCAGGAATATATAAATAAAGGAGACCTAGTTTTTGAGGAGTGTATAAATTCATTATTTAAGAGTCGCTTATTAAAAAAATATGTTTAAAAGGATTTTGTCTTGAATCTTATCTCCAATAAGCAAAAGTGCTTGGGGCCTACATACAAAGTAGGTGGATTGTAAAAGAGGTTTTTACAATCTTTAAACGGATATTTAACTATATCTAATATAGAAAATAAGCTTGTACGGCTTGTGGAGAAAAGTATTGCCTATATACTGGGGACTCCATGGATGGCAAGCGAAGCGAGACTTAGTCATTTGACTGAGTCTTTATTAGTGTAAATATACACCTGTCACGAAAATTAGATTATTGCTAAAGCTTTTATCTACTCTGTGAAAATAAGTTCTATATAACTTCTCTGATTTTTTAGGAACCAAATCAAGGCATTACCGTATAAAGAAAACTATCCTGTGCGGCTGTTAAAACATACCCGGGGGATGATTGTAGTAGCTAAAACTCATTAAACTGATGGCAGTTACTAGAATGTATGATATAATTAAGTCCTTTTTTAGTACACATATATATCTAATAAATTGAGGAAAATATTAACTACATATTTAAACTTAATAACAACTAATGTATAGATTAATGTTTGCTTAAAATCTCTATATAACCTATAATATATCTATCAAAAGAGAGGAATTTTCTATGAAAAAACTAAGATATAAAGTGTTTACCCTATCCCTAGCTTGTGGTTTTTTATTACCTAATACTGCTTATGCATCAGAGGTAGTTATGTATAATGATAAAGATCTGGATCAAGTTTTTATAGACAATGGTATTGACTATGATAAAGAAGCGGTAGAAAAGCGAAAAGCTGAATTTGAATCTAATAACAATTATCTTGCACCTGATTATGAGGTTACTGATGTAACAGAAAGTGAAGATATTGAAAAAAATGAAAATGGAGATCTAGAAATAACTACTACTACTGAAACTACTATTGAAGATGTTAATCCAGCACCTGTTTATTCTAAAACGCCTGTTTATAATAAAGTAGTGGATATATCAGAACATCAAGATCCAAATAAGATCAATTATGATAAGTTTTCTAAAGATGTAGATGGAGCGATTCTTAGAACTTCTATAACGGATTCTAAAACTTTAAATATTAGGACTGACTATGCCTTAGAAAGGCACTATAAAGAGCTAAATACTCGAGGAGTTCCACTTGGATTTTACCATTACTCGCGTGCAATAAATGCTGATGAGGCAAGGCGAGAAGCAAACTATGTATCAAAGGTACTTAAAAATAAAAAAGTATCCTTACCTGTCTATATAGATATTGAAGACCATAATAGACAAGTAAAGGCAAGTTCTGGTAAAATATCGGAAGCTGCTGAAGCTTTTATACTAGCTATGAATAGAAATGGTTATGTATCTGGTGTGTATTCTTATCCATGGTTTGCTAATACTTACTTAACTCGTGATGTGAGGAATAAGTATGATTTTTGGATAGCAGACTACAGGTCAAAAGATTTTACTTCGTATAATACTTCTGACTTTGACTCATGGCAATATACTTCTAGGGGAAAGATAAACGGATATGGTGGAGATATTGATATAAGTAAAGTATACAAAGATTATCCTTATATAATAAATGGAAAATCTAATAAAAATATTAATCAACTAGTAGATGAAATTATTGCTGGTAAATGGGGTACTGGACTAGATAGACAAAAAAGACTAACTTATGCTGGGTATAATTATAATATAATACAAAAGGCGGTCAATTTAAGACTTAAAAATGCTTAGAAAAGGAGATATATAATGGCAGAAATTAAATATGATATAGTTGAAAATATAGGAGTGCTTTCAGATAATGGTAAGGGTTGGACAAAAGAGCTTAATCTTGTAAGTTGGAATGATAGAGAAGCTAAATATGATATACGTGATTGGAATGAAGATCACACTAGAATGAGAAAGGGAATTACCCTTACAAATGAAGAAGCGGAAGTATTATTTAATGTTCTAGCTGATGAATTTAGTGAATAAAATATCTAAGGGGCTGTTGCAAAAGTCCTAATATAGAAAAAAGACGAGGAAACTGAAATCCTCGTCTTTTTCTGATACAATGTATTTATGAAAACCGTTAAAAATACATCATCATTAACTAATTTTACACTAGTTAATGATACTATTCAATTAAAAATGAATTTTGACACTGAAATATATGTCAGAGATGATGTTAAGTTAAGGCTTGTAAAAAATATAATTGAAAGGATGGATCTATCAGAATTAAAAAAAGTCTACTCATCATTTGGAAGAAAACCTACAGTAAACCCAGTAACAATGCTACAAATAATAATATTTTGCTACTCTGAAGGAATATTCTCATCAAGAAATATAGAAAAATCATGCAAATATGATTTGAGGATAAAATACCTTTTAGATGGAGAAAATCCACCAGATCATAGTACAATAAACAGATTTAGACAAAAAATCGTAGAACTAGCACCAAACTTGTTAAATCAAATGATTCAAATACTAATAGAAGAAAATCAAATAGACTTATCAAGCATATACATAGATGGAACAAAAATAGAAGCCTACGCCAATAGATATAGTTTCGTGTGGCGAGGAAGCATTGAAAAATGGCAAGAGAAACTAAGAGTAAAAATAATAAAGCACTTTAATTTAAATAGAGAACTAACACCATCACAGGTATTAGCAGTAGTAAGAATAGCATTCAATCAGATAAGTACAGAATGTACAGAAAATAAAATAAACTTTGTACATGGACAAGGAAAAAGAAAACATCAACTCCAACGAGACTATGAAAAGCTCAAAGATTGGAAGAACAAACTAGAAAGCTACAGGAAACATCTAGAAATAATGGGAGAGCACAGAAACTCCTACTCAAAAACAGACCATGATGCAAGCTTCATGAGAATGAAAGAAGATCATATGAAAAATGGTCAATTAAAACCAGCCTACAACATCCAACTAGCAAGTTCCTCAGGCTTCATCATAGGAGAAAATGTATCCCACCATCCATCCGATATGTACACCTTAAAACCATTTCTAAATAAATTACTCAAAAACCACCCCGACAAACTAAACAAAATAGTAGCAGATTCAGGATATGAAAGCGAAGAAAACTATGTTTTTCTTGCAGAAAACAAGCTCTTATCATACATAAAACCATCCAACTACGAACAATTAAAAACTAGAAAGTATAAAAAAGAAGAAGAATTCAGAAATAGTCTAAGATATGATAAAACATCAGACAAATACATATCAAAAGAAGGCAAAGAATTCATAAGGTGCACTGATAGATACAGAAAAAGAAAAAGCGGATACACAACAACCAGCAAAGTATACAGATGCTTTAACTGGAACAAAGATGGTCAGAAAACCAAAGGAATCTACATAGCAGAAATCTTTCAAAAATATAGGAAAGAATCCTTAGAAAATATAAGCTCAGACCAAGGAATAGAAGAAAGAATAAATAGATCAATCCAAGCTGAAGGTGCATTTTCCAAAATAAAATCAGGACTAAACTACAACAGATTCCACCATAGAGGAAAATCAAATATAATAAGTGAAATATGCCTCTTATCAATGGCACTAAACCTAAATAAACTGGCATCCAAAATAGAAAACAAGAATTTAGAACTCATAAAATACAAAGCTTCTTAAGAAAAAAATATTAAAAATCTTAGCTGTATTAATTGAGCCTATTTTTATGAAAAATGTGGATAAATTCATTTTCATATTAAAGAAAGATACAGAATTTAATGGCTTGATACCAATATACACTAAAAAAGGTGATGAGCAGAATAGATTTATCTATTCTGCAACATCACCTTTTTTATGTCCTAAATCTTTAAAAATAGGGCTTATATGGTACTATAATACTAGGTGATTAGATGATTTATTTTGACAATGCAGCAACTGCAATAAAACGAGAAGAAATTTTAAAAAATATTTTGAAAAACAAGCAAGCTTTTGACGGAAATCCTGATAGCTTACATACTAAAGGAAGAGAAGCTAAAAAGATTCTAGAAGATTCCAGAAAGGAAATAGCAAAGTCAATTGGAGCAAATCCTAAAAATATTATATTCACATCTGGAGCTACTGAAGGAAATAATACAATTATAAATGCTTTTAGAGATTCAGAAATTATAACAAGCTCTATAGAGCATGACTCAATACTAAATACAGTAAATAAAGATAACACTGTTTTATTAAATGCCAATAAAGACGGGATTATTGACCTAGATAAATTGAAAGATGTAATTACTGAAGAAACTAAACTTGTTGCTATAATGTATGTCAATAACGAAACAGGAGCAATACAACCAGTAAAGGAAATTGGCGATTACTTAAGGGATAAGAATATTTGGTTTCATGTAGATAGCGTTCAAGCTTATGGTCATATAGATATCGATGTAGATGATATTAATTGCGATTCCTTAACTTTATCAGGGCATAAAATAGGTGGTCTAAATGGATTCGGTATTTTATATCTAAGAGAGAATATAGCTCCTTTTATCAAAGGTGGAGAGCAAGAGAAAGATCGCAGAGCTGGGACTTCTTTTGTAGCTGGTGCATATTCAATGGCAGAAAGTTATCCTAAAGTGTTAAAGGAACGTAGTCAGATAAAAGAAATTAAAAATTACTTTATAGAAAGTTTGGATAAAGCTAAGGTAGATTATGAATTAAATGGAAATTTAGAACTATCTTCTGATCATATATTAAATATTTATTTTAAAGATTATAAATCTGATTTTCTTTTAACCTATCTTGATATCAATGGTATTTGTGCTTCAGCTGGGTCAGCTTGTAGAGCAGGAAGCATCTTACCTAGTCATGTTATAAGCAATATGTATGATAAGTATAGGGCAGAACATTCAATAAGATTTTCTTTTGGATATCAGAATACTCGAAAAGAAGTTGATGAAACTATTGCGGTGTTGGAAAGGTTAGTAGATGAAAGATAAGAAAGATACAAAGGTAGTAGTTGGTATTAGTGGTGGAGTTGATTCATCTGTTGCAGCTCTACTTTTAAAAGAAGAGGGTTATGATGTAGTTGGTATATTTATGAAAAACTGGGATGATACGGATGAAAATGGTGTATGCACAGCTGAAGAAGACTTTGAAGATGCAGTTGCTATTGCCAATCAGATAGGTATCCCATATTATTCTATAAATTTTGAAAAAGAATACTATGATAGAGTATTTACATATTTTTTAGATGAATACAAAAAAGGAAGAACTCCAAATCCAGATATAATGTGCAATAAAGAAATTAAGTTCAAAGCTTTTTTGGATTACGCAAAAAATTTAGGAGCAGATTACGTTGCAACAGGACACTATGCTCGAGTGGATCGCTCTGGTGATGAAACGGTTATGCTAAGAGGTCTAGACAATAATAAAGATCAAACGTATTTTTTAAGTCAATTATCCCAAGATCAAATAAAAGATGTATTATTTCCAGTAGGTGAACTTCAAAAATCTGAAGTTAGAGAAATAGCAAGAGAACATAATCTTGCAACTGCAGATAAAAAAGATTCTACTGGTATTTGCTTTATAGGAGAAAGAGATTTTAATGATTTCTTGAGTAATTATTTGCCAGCTCAACCAGGTAATATTGTAGACACTGATGGAAATATTCTTGGACAACACGAAGGATTGATGTATCATACAATAGGACAAAGAAGAGGTCTTGGCATTGGTGGAGATGGTGCAGCTTGGTTTGTTTGTGGGAAAGATTTAGATAAAAATGAACTAATAGTTTGCCAGGGTTCTGATAATCCGCTGCTTTTTTCAAATAGATTATATGCTTCAGAATTTTCTACATTTACAGATAAAAAAATACCAAAAGAATTTGACTGCACAGCAAAATTTAGATATCGTCAAAAAGATATTAATGCACATGTCAAAGTTTTAGATGAAAATCATGTAGAAGTGGTATATGATGATACTAAGGCAGTTACTCCTGGTCAAGCAGCAGTTTTTTATTTGGATGAGATTTGCATAGGTTCAGCTATTATCGATGAAGTTTATAATGGAGATAAGAAGCTAAAAGTTTAATTTTAAATAGGGAAAGATTTGATGTTATGATAATACAGAATGATTATAGCTTTATTGGATCTGATATAAGAAAAATTAGAGAATCAAAGGGCATCACTCGTAAAGAAATAGCAGAAAAAATGTTTATTTCAGAAGAGACTATAAGGAGAATAGAAAAAGGAGATAATGACCCTAGGATTTCTACCCTAGTGCCCATTTGTAATTATATAGGGCTAGATCTAAAGGACATCATAAACCACGAGGTTAATGAATACAATAATTTATTATCACTTAGAAAAGAAATCAATTATTTATTAAATAATTCATCAGTGGAAAAGGCAAAAGATTTAATAAACAAGCTTGATTCAATTGATGCGAAATCAAACATTAATTTTGAAAAAGAATTATATGCTACTAAACATTATTTTAATGGAATACTAAGCTTAGAAGATGGACAAAAGAAAAATAATCCATCAGAAGAACTTGAAGTAGCACTCTCTGATATTAACTCAAAATTTAAAGTAAATAAATTTAAAGATTATAAATATGATGAATTTTCTTTAAGAATTCTTCTAGCTCTATCCATCAGTGAATATAAAAAAGGGAATATGGATTTATATAGGGATATTATGATGGAAATAAGTAAATACTTAGATCCTGAATTAGAGAATTATTTTATTCTATGCTACAATGTCGCAATATTTTATTTTCGTGCAGGCAAACATCAAGAGTCTTTAAAAGTTTGTGATATAGCAATATGTAATGCAAAAAAAGTAAAAGAAACTTATTATTTGAATATGATTTATTATATCAAAGGAATTAATCATTTAAATTTGGAACAAATAAAAGAAGCTAGGGAAAGTTTTAATTACTGCCTTGCCCTAACCAATATTTTCTCAGAAGATAAGCTGGCAAAAAGTTTATCTGTTCAAGTAGAAAAAGCAATGTCGGGATATAAATAATATGTTTTATAAGCATACACATATTTGTGTGTTTAAAAATTTTGCTTATAATGGTATTATGTAATCAACAAGGAGGTAGACAAATGAATTTTAAAAAAGGTATCATAATAGCTTTATTGTTAACAATAGGTGCAGGTCTTAGTTTAAATCAAAATAATAAGCAAGTAGCTGTTGAACATGAAGATATGATTATAAATCAATATTTTGTAATAACTGATTGTTAATTAAGAAACTTTAAGATTATTCCGAAAATCACTTTAGAATTAGAAAAAAATCCCTAAAAACTAAAATCGGGTAAAAATTTGCTCAAATACGCCAATATTTCAAACAAAATTTTACCCTTATAATCGTAAATCCTAAGATTCACTTGTTTACTTTCTTATTATATTATAAAAAACTGATTAAGTAAATATGTAAGGAGAAAATTATGAAAAAAACTAAAGTTTTAGCAAGCGCTCTATCAATAACACTTTTAACAAACGCAATATTACCAGCAACTAAACTTGTGGATAATATAAATACACCATTATCAAGTGTAGCATATGCTGCAGAAGAAGAAACTCCACAAAAAGAAGCTGAAGAAAAAATAAATTATTTACAAGAAATTATAAGTAGCTTAGAAAATATTTCTGGTGGACTAGCTGGAAATCAATTAAGCTGGTTAAAGGAATTAAAACATGCAGCTGAATTTTTAGGTAAAATTGTAAATAAAGGTATAGGTAGTGCAGCTGAACTAAGAAATAAAATTATCCCAAGAGTGGACCTACTAATAAATGTGGCAGAAACAATTACTGCAGATGCTACAGAATTAGCTGACAGTGAACAACAAGCTCACGTAATTATAGGATTTTCTGTAACACGTGCTTTGTTAAAAGCAACAGATTTATTTGAAGGTGCTGAAGGTTTAAATAAAGCTTCTGAAAACTTATCAGCATCATTAGATAAAGCTCGTGAAGTTCCAAAACTAACAGATGATTCTAAAAGAACTCACTATACTCTAGAAAAACTAGATAGAGCTATAGCAAAAGCAAAAGAAATCAGAAACAAAGAATTACGTAATAAATTAGATCCAACTGAACTTTCAGAAGTTGATATGGTAATAAGAAAAGCTCAAGATGTTAGAAGAAATAGAGTTGCTACTGTTGGCGAAGTAAAAGCAATGACAGAAGAACTTAATAACAAAATTGACGAAGCTTACAAAGCAATTCCTGAAGGTGAAAGAACTGCAAATAAATCTTCAAAAGCAGGTCTTCAAAAAGATATCCAAACTGCAAAAAATCTACGTGATTTTAGATTAAAAGGAAAAGTAGAATCTGTAGTTATTGCAGAATTAAATAGAGAAATTTCAAATGCTAATAGAGTTTTAAACAATAGCAGATCAACATTAAATGAAGTTGCTGCAGCTGATGAAGCTATTTTAGCAGCTATAGAAAAAGCACAATCTAAATTAGAAGCTATTCCAGCGAAAGAAGAAACTCCAGAGAAACCAGCTGTTGAAGAAGAAACTTCAACAGAAGAAGTAGTAACTCCTGAAGAAGAAAATACTGAGGAAACTTCAGAGGAAGAAACCTCAGAAGCAGCAGCTGAAGATGAAGCAAGTGCTGAAGAAGAGAACGAAGAAGTTCCTGTTGAAGAAGCTGAAACAGTTGAACAACCAGTTTTTGAAGAAGCTGAATAATTTCCAATTAAATATACAAAAAAGGCTCTACACACTAGAGCTTTTTTTGTATTATAGACTTAAATTATATTTTAACCTAAAATAAACAGTTATTGATTTATTAATCAATCTCCATAACTATTGGAGTATGGTCTTGTCTGTCTCCAGAGTCAATCATGTCACTTCTTTTAACTTTGTCTTTGATTCTATCGCTAACTAAAAAGTAGTCAATCCTCCAACCTGAGTTATTAATTTTACTTGTCTTAACCCTTTGTGCCCACCAAGTATATTTGCCTTCTATATCACCGTTGATATATCTAAATGTATCAGTAAATCCTTTTTTTAATAGATTTGTAAATCCTTCTCTTTCTTCATCAGTAAATCCCGCTGACATATGGTTGTTTTCTGGATGAGCTAGGTCTATTTCTTTATGAGCTACATTAAAATCACCTGTAGCTATTACTGGCTTTTCTTCATCTAGATTGGATATATATTCTGCAAATTTTTTATCCCATTCTTGTCTTAGAGGAAGTCTTACTAATTCATTCCCGGCATTTGGTGTATAAACTTGAATGAAATAATAATCTTCAAACTCCAAACTTACAATCCTACCTTCAAGGTCCATTGGTTCTGGAGCATTTATAAATGGGAAATCAGTATTTACATCTAGATCTTTTTTATAAAGAGTCATACATCCAGCATATGATTTTCTGGCACCTTCTTGAGAATTTACATTAACATATGAATAATCTGGAAAAAATTCTGCTAGTCTTTCTTTATGTTTTTTACTAAGTCCAGTTCGCGGAAGCTTGGTTTCTTGTAATGCTATCACGTCAGGATCTTCTTTTTTTATAGTTTTGAAAACCTCACGTGTCATAACTGCCCTGTTTGAATCACTTGTTAAAGCAGCATTTAGTGAGTCTATATTCCATGAAATAAATTTCAAATTAATCTCCTTTTTTAAGTTTTGGGTATATGTAATATTATAGAGGATGTACTAGTAAATTCAAGATTTCTTTACATCGATTTAACAAGCTAGATGTTATGATTAAGAAAATATAAGGAGGAATATATGAATAAGAAAGTTTTAAGTGCTGGCTTATGCGCTTGCCTAGTATTAGGAATATATACTAATGCTGATGCAAGTGAAACAAATATGTCAAAAGAGTCTCCGGTAGAAAGTCAAGAAACTAATGAAATCCATAATTATCTTTTCAAAGTAAGTGAAGTAAATGATAAAGAAGTTAAACTTAATTATACAGGTGAATCTACTAAAGATGCTACTGAAATAGATTTAGAAAGTGAAAAATCGCTAATACTTGATAAAAGCATGTTTGAAGATAATATCGAAAAAAAAGATATTTACCAAATTAAGAGCAGTAAAGACTTAAAAGATTTGACGAAAGATAATATCAAAAAAGAAGATATTAAGCTTGTCACTAAATATGAGAAATCGGTAAATATGGATGTAGATAAGTTACCTAAAGATAGTAAAGAAGCTATCTTTGAAGTAAAAGATTTAGGTGATGAAGATTCACAAACAGCGACTGTATTTGAAGTAGATAATCCAGATAACCTTTATACGTTATCCTACGATGATTTAAGAGATGAAGAAGTTAAAGTTGGAGATCAATATAAAATATATTCTGATGGTGTAGTTTTGGAGTCTTATCCAGCTCAATTTGGGAAAATCTACAGGGTAGAAAAACAAGAACAAAAAAATCCTAAAGCTGAAGATAATGATAAAAAAATGGACAAAACTCTAGAATTTGAAGTTACTGAAATAAATGATGGAGTTGCTACTGTTGCTGAGGTAGGAAATAAAGATAATATTTATACTATAAGTTTTAAAGAACTAAAAGATAAAAATCCAGAAGTTGGTGATAAATATAAAATTCACTGGAATGGAATTTCTATGAAATCTTATCCAGCTCAATTTGGAGAAATATTTGATGTAGAAAAAATCAATAACGAAGCTGAAACAAATAAAGATGAGCTTAAGAAAGCTATAGCTGAAGCCGAAAAAATTAATTTAAAAGATAAGGATTACACTAGTGAGGATATAGATATATTTAAACAAGCTTATGATGAAGCTGTTAAGGTAAATGAAGATTCTTCAGCTAGCAAAGAGGCTATTGATAATGCAAAAGATAATCTTAATAAAGCAATAGAAACTTTAAAAGCAAGAAGACAAGAAGAGAATAAAAAAACAGATAATAAAAATATTGATAAAGAAAAGAAAGATAAGCCAGTAGAAGAAAAAGTAGGGGATAAAAAAGAACCTAAAACTATAGAAGCTAAAAAAATAGAAGATAAGGCTAAAAAAAATAATGATAAGAAAGTAGGTTTTGGAAATCCTAGGACAGGCATAGAATCAGTTGCTCCTCTTTTAGGAGTAATTGCTGTTGCTGGTGGTTTACTTAAAAAAAGTGAAAAATAGAATATTATAGTTAAAATGCAGGTAGAATAACTACCTGCATTTATTTTGTTCTTCTTTCTATGCTATAATAATCTTATGAAACTTACAGCATATGAAAATATTAGACTTGATAAATATATATCTGATGAGTTTGAAGAAATTCCTCGTGAAAAGATAAAAAAATTTATCAAGGATAAGAAAATAAAAGTTAATATGAAAAATAAAAAGCCTAGCTATAGATTAGAGTTAGATGATGAAATATATATAGATGATGAGATTTTTGACATTCCAGCTATAGAGGCTGAGGATATGAATCTTAATATTGTATATGAAAATGATAATTATGCAATCATAGATAAAGATAGCAATGTAATCGTTCATCCAGCAGGTTCTATTATAAGAGGAACATTAGTAAACGGATTGTTATATAAGTATGGTTACGACGGACTTTCCCATATAGGAGGTGATGATAGGCCAGGTATTGTCCATAGGCTTGACAAAGATACTACAGGACTTATGGTTATAGCAAAAAATAATGAATCTTATAAATATCTTAAATCTCTTTTTGAAAAAAGACTTGTCGATAAGGAGTATTTAGCTATTGTTCATGGAAATTTTGAAAATAAAAAAGGTAGGATAGAAACTTTTATGGACAGAGATAGTAAAGATCGTAGGAAGATGGCAGTAAAACCTAGTGGACGTAAGGCTATTTCTGAGTATGAGGTAATAAAGGAAGTAGCAGGATACTCATTAGTAAAGGTGCACATAATAACTGGTCGCACCCATCAAATTAGGGTTCATATGACATATCTTAACCATCCTCTAGTGGGGGATCCTGTTTATGGGAATGTAAAAAATAAATTTAATTTAGACCATCAATTACTTCATTGCACTTATTTAGGATTTACTGATCAGAATGGGGAATATGTAAACTTTTCTGCAAGACCCCATCAAACTTTTCTTAAATATCAAAATGTCTTAGGACTTGGAGAATAAAATGTATTCAAAAACTAACACTTGTTCACTATTAGGACTATCTGGTCATTTAGTAGAGGTAGAAAGTGATATAACAAATGGTTTGCCTAAATTTTTGATAGTAGGCTTGCCAGATTCCACAATTTCAGAATCAAAAGAAAGGGTAAGAGTAGCTATAAATAATTCTGGCTATTCCTTTCCTCCTGGAAGAATAACTGTAAACTTATCGCCAGCTGACCTTAAGAAAGAAGGAACACAACTAGACTTACCCATAGCAGTTTCCCTTCTAAGTTCTATGGGAGTTATCACTTATCCTTACGATGACTATGTATTTTTAGGGGAATTATCTCTAGACGGAAGAATTGTTCCAGTAAGAGGTGCACTAGCCATGGTTATTTCTATGCGTGAGATTGGTTTTAAGAAATTTATAGTGGCAGACGATAATAAGGATGAATGTGCAATCATAAAAGATATAGACATATTGCCATTTAAAAACTTAAATGATTTAGTAGCTTTTTTAAATAAAGAAAAAGAAGTAAAGTCATATGAACTTGATTTATCTAAGGTAAACAATGAAGTTTATTATGACGTTGATTTTGCAGATATAAAAGGTCAAGAGAGTTTAAAAAGAGCTTTACAAATAGCAGCAGCAGGCAATCATAATGTGTTAATGATAGGGCCACCAGGAAGTGGGAAGACTTTTTCAGCAAAACATTTACCTACAATTCTTCCAGATATGAGCTTTGATGAAAAGGTAGAAGTAACAAAAATTTACTCAATCATGGGACTTTTGGATAAAGGGAGTTTAGTTAACGAAAGGCCTTTTAGAAGCCCACATCATTCTGCAAGCGAAGTTGCTCTAATAGGAGGAGGCCATTCTATACCTAAACCTGGGGAAATATCTCTTGCTCATCGTGGAGTCCTATTTTTAGATGAATTTCCGGAATTTAATAAAAAAACAATAGAAGCACTTAGGGAGCCATTAGAAAACCGTGAAATAAATATTTCTCGTGCTCAAGCAAGTCTAAAGTATCCATCAGATTTTATACTAATAGCTGCCATGAATCCTTGTCCTTGTGGAAATTATGGTAACCCATTAAAAGAGTGCACTTGCTCGCAAAATGAGATTAGAAGGTACTTAAATAAAATATCAGCACCTATATTAGATAGGATTGACATACATATAGAGATATCACCTGTAAAATACGAGGACTTAAGAGGAAATGCACCATCCAAATCCTCTAAAGAGCTAAAAGAAGAAGTAACAAGAGCTCGTATGATTCAACAAGCTAGATACAGAAATGAAAATGTTACATCTAACTCTCAATTATCTACAAATCAAATGAAAAAGTATATAAAACTTAGTCCAGAAGTAGAAAAAACAGCAAAACTTGCCTTTGATAAATATAACTTTTCAGTAAGAAGTTTTAATAAAATCATAAAAATGACAAGAACTATAGCAGATTTAGAAGGAAATTCTGAAATTGAACAAAAGCACCTACTAGAAGCAGTTAGATATAGATCATTAGATGATAAATATTGGAGTAACTAAATTAATAGAATATATAAATTCATTTATTAGGAGAGACTATGACTTTAAATGATATTATAGCAGCTTTAAGTGTAGTAATTAATAGTATTCCTCAGGCACTTCTAGCTCTTTCTGTAGGTTTTTCTGCTTTTCCAACTTCACTTGGTTTTGCTGTTGGAGTAATATCCTGTATGATTTTACAATCTCCAATTCCAATTTCTATGCAGGCAGAAACAATTGCTCTAGCTGGTTCTTATGGAGATAATATTAGAGAGAAATTATCAGTAGTATTTTGGTCAGGTATTATAATGACAATACTTGGTATTACTGGAAGTCTAAATTTTATTGTAGACTTAGCAGGAGATTATGTATTAAATGGGATGATGGCAGGAGTAGGTTTAATACTTGCAAAAATTGCAATTGATGGCTTAAAACTTGATACAAAAATGGTTAGCTTAATTTCCATAATATCAGCATTAACTACTTATTTTATTTCTGGAAGAAATCTTGTTTATACAATAATAATTTCTGTAATAGTTTCTTCGAGTTATGCAAATGTAATGAAAATGGAAATAGGGAAAGATATAAAAAAAGAAGAGAGAAAACTATCAGTAAAAAGCCAGTTTTAAGTAAAAAAGTAATAAGAGGAGCTCTTTCTTTAGCTTGCTTGACAATAGGAGCGAATATAGCTTTTGGAAATATTACTGTATCTCTTGGGGATTGAAATTTAACTGCAAACATTGATCAATTAACAATTTATTCAGGACTTGCTGATTCAATTTCTTCACTTTTCGGTGGAGCGCCAGTAGAAGCAATAATTTCTGCAACAGGGGCAAGTGATAATCCAGTTAATTCAGGGATTTTGATGATGGCTATTCTTGGAATAATAATGTTTATGGGATTTTTGCCAAAGCTTGGAAAGTATGTTCCAGGAGAATCAATTCATTGATTTTTATTTGTATTAGGTGCCTTAGTTACTGTTCCAACAAATGCCAATCTTGCCTTTGCAGCAGGCGGTGATACAATGTTAGTTGCAGGAATAGCTATGGCTACCACTGCTGCCAGTGATCCATTTGTAGGTCTTGCGGTAGGTGTTATACTTAAATTGATAATTTTATAGGAGATGTTATGAATTATTATAAATTAAATGTATGTGGACTAGAAAGAAATTTACCAATTATACAAATATCTGATAACTTGAAGATTGCATCATTTGTTTTGCTAGGAGATACAGAACTTTCCACAAAGGCAGGATATGAATTAAGTAAAAAGATTGATTGTGACATAATCCTTACAGCAGAGGCAAAAGGCATAGAACTTGCTCACGAGATAGCAAGAAATTTAGGAGAAGAAGATTTTATAGTAGCAAGAAAATCTGAAAAGTCCTATATGAATGATCCAATAAATGTAGAAGTAAATTCTATAACAACTAAAAATACTCAAAAACTATTTTTGGATTCTAAAGATGCTGAGAAAATAAAAGGAAAGAGGATAGCTTTAGTAGACGATGTAATATCAACTGGAGAATCTATGAGTGCATTAGAAGCTTTGGTAGAAAAAGCAGGCGGAAAAGTCGTTCAAAAATTGGCAATTCTTGCAGAAGGACACGCAGCGGATAGAGAAGATATAATATATTTAGAAAAACTTCCTATTTTTGAAAATTAGAAGTAAGTTTAAATATATTATCTTTTGTAATGTAAATATTGGGGTGAAGTGTGCTAGATCAACGTGATATAAATATAGATATTGACAAATTTATTTACAACCTATTTGATTTTGCTCTTAATAATAAGGCGAGTGATATTCATATAGAGCCAGAGGAAACTTATGCCAGAGTTAGAGTAAGGATTGATGGTAGACTCAATGAGATATTACATGTAAATAAGGATAATTATGGAAAACTTATATCAAAGTTAAAATTATTATCTAATATGGATATAAGTGAGCATAGGAGACCTCAAGATAGTAGTCTCAAGTTAGATGTTTATCAGAATATAGACTTTAGGGTATCTTCTATAGGAACTATCAACGGAGAAAAATTAGTTATACGAATACTTTCTTTAGAAAATCATAAGAATAATGCCAATCTCTTAGGATTTAATGAAAAATCTAAAGTAAGTTTAAGAAATGCTCTAAAAAAGAGAAGTGGAATGCTTATATTTTCAGGACCAACAGGTTCAGGGGAGAATAGTATAATAGTGACAGATACAATAATTAAGTTAAATCAAGGTTTAAAGGCTTCCACAAAATTTTTAAACAAGATGATTTTACTTTGAGTCTGTCATCTTTTTGTTGAATTCACAAAATAAATTTAATTTAGGTAAAAAGGATTGAAGAGGATATGATAATAGTTAGAGTGATTTTTAAAATCATACTTTTTCCTATTAGTATAGCACTAAGTATTATTGCTATGTTTTTAACTTTTATATTGGGACTTAGTACGGTATTTTTTAAATTAATATCTTTTATTGCAATAATGGGTTTTTTAGGATCTGTTATTAACGGAGAAAAAAATCTTGCAGTTGAAGCCATTATATTAGCATTTCTTTTTAGTCCTTATGGAATTCCAGCGTTAGGATATGTTGTAGTAGAATTAATAGAAGAGGTGAATGAAAAAATAAAATTAATATAAAAACAAAACATAAAAATTAATTCAAGAAGAGATAGCAAATTAAGATATGCTGTCTCTTTTTCTGTACTAAGAAAGGGGGTGTAAGATGAAAGAAATAGTAGAATTTGAATATTACTATGGTAATGAAGCAGAACAATATTCGTTTTTTAGAATTCCAAAATCTTTATTTACTAATCAATATTTTAATAGTATGTCAGTAGAAGCTAAAGTCTTATATGGAATTTTATTAGATAGAATGAGTTTGTCACTAAAAAACAAATGGTTAGATGAGGCAAATAAAGTATATATCATCTACACCATAGAAGAAATTATGGGAGTGTTAAATTGGGGTAGAAATAAGTCCGTTAAGATAATGAAAGAAATTGAAGAAATAGGACTATTAGAAAAAAAGAGACAGGGACTTGGCAAGCCAAATCTACTTTATGTAAAGAACTTTATATACACAGAAAACAATAAACCAACAGAAGTTTCAAAAGTAAACTTGCAGAAGTTTAAAAATCAAACTTCAAGAAGTTTCAATAATAAATCTCAAGAAGTTTTAAAAGAGGACTCTAATAATACTAATATTAATAATACTGATATTAGTAATACTGATTTTAATAATCCCACCTCCATAGCATTCTTAAAAGATGAAGAAGAAAATTTAGATAGAACAATTTTGGAGGAGGCAAAATTAAAAGAAAAGATTAAAAATAATATATCTTATGAAATATTTGAGAAATCAAGGATAGAAGATAAGAAACAAGTAGATGTAATTATAAATGTTCTGGTAAGAGCATTAAATAATTCTAAAAGCATTCACATAGGTGGGCTGAAGATAGATCATAAAAAGTTAAAAGAAAAGATTCTAAATCTAAACTATAAACATATAGATTATGTATTGACATATTTAAAAGAAAACGCACCCAAGGATATAAGAAACATAAACGCTTACTTGCTTACACTCTTATATAATGCAGATGAAAATATTAAAAATATGGAAATTATAAAAGGCAGTAATAATAACAATAAAAAATATGACTATAGTAGGGATGAAGATATCTGGCAAGAAATTTTAAATATGAAATAGGAGGTGAAATTTCTATGGAATCAATTAAAGATATTTTAGAAAACAATATAGAACCATTAGAAAAAATATATTCTTCAAAAAAAGACAATAATGAAAGTTATATAGATCAAAAAACAGGACTAAAATATTGCTCACATTGTAAAAGTCCAATGGAAAAAGAAATTGACTTTTTAGGAAAAAGAAAAAAAGTACCTATTTTATGTAAGTGTAAACAAGAAAAACAAAAACAGCAGGAAGAAGAAAGGCAGAAGATTAATCATCTTTTAAAGATTGATAGATTAAAAAAAGAATGCTTTGATGATCCTATACTTTTAAATTGGAACTTTGCTAACATGGATAAAGACAGCGAACATGAAGAAGTAGCAAGAAATTATGTAGAAAAATTTGATGATATATATATAAATAATATAGGTTTAATTTTAACAGGAGATGTAGGATGTGGAAAAACTTATCTTGCAAGTTCCATAGCTAATAGTCTTTTAGAAAAAGAAATAAAAGTTAAGATGACAAACTTTTCAGTAATTTTAAATGATATGACAAACTTTGAAATTGACAAAAGTAAATATATTGAAAAGCTAAATAATAAGCAACTACTTATTATAGATGACTTTGGAATGGAAAGAGACACAGCTTTTGCAGCAGAACACATCTTTAATATCATCGATAGTAGATATAGAGTAGGTAAACCTTTGATTATAACTACGAATTTAAGTATATCAGCCTTAACAAACCCTCAAACAATAAAAGATAAAAGAATTTACTCAAGAATACTTGAAATATGTAGCCCAATTATATTTACGGGAGAAAACAGAAGAATAGAAAAAATGAAAGAAAAGTCGAAATTAGCCTATGGAATATTAAAAAATAAATGAAAGTAGGTGAGTAAATGCAAAATGACGATATAAATAGTAGAACAATTGCCATAATGAAAAAAGCTGGAGTAGTAACTGCTAAGCAAGTTATAAACTTAATGAAAAAAATATTAGAAATAAATAAGCAAAAAGCAAGCTTAGAAAAGACAGGGGCAATTAGCAAATTTAAGAAAGTTAAAGTAAAAGATCTGGTAAAAAAAGGAAAAGTAGAAACCTTAGAGCTTAATGATATAGATTTAAAGACTTTAAAAAGAGAATTAAAAAGATATGGAGTTAAATTTTCAATAAAAAAAGATTTAGAAAGCGGAAATAATATTATATTTTTTCAAGCAAAAGATGAAAAGATAATGGAACAAGCCTTTAAGAAAACTGTATATAAATTTACTCGAGAAAAGTCCATGAAAAAAGAATCTGTTATAGAAAAATTGGCTAACTTCAAAGAGAAAGTAAAAGCTACAACGGATAAGGATAAGGTTAAGCATAAACATCAAGAGCAAAGTTTATAAGGGAAAAGATTGACAATATAGGATATATCCTATAAAATGAAAGTGAAGAGATGGGATGAATCAATTTATAGTTGAATATTATGAAAAGGAAGATGGAAGCTATCCAGTAGAAGAATTCCTCTTATCTTTGGATATAAAAATGAGGGCTAAAGTATTTAGAAACTTAGAACTCTTAGAAATAAAGGGGAATCAACTTAGAGAGCCATATTCAAAACATTTAGAAGATGGAATATTTGAGTTAAGAGTGAAACTAGGAAAAAACATAACAAGAGTTCTATATTTTTTTGTCATAGGAAACAAAGTGATATTGACTAATGGATTTATAAAGAAAACACAAAAAACACCAAGGTCAGAAATTAAATTAGCCAAGCAATATAGGGAAGATTATCAGAGAAGGAGTTATAAAAATGAGTAAAAATTTTAGAGATACCTTAAAGGAAGAAATGGAAAACCCCGAATTTAAAAAAGAATGGGATAATTTAGAGGTGGAATTTCAAATAATAAAGGCTATGATAGATGGAAGAAATGAGAATCACCTTACTCAAAGAGAACTCTCAGATATGACAGGTATTGCCCAAGGGGATATTAGTAAAATAGAAAATGGTAATGCTAATCCTTCTATTAAAACCTTGGATAGACTTGCAGATGCATTAGGAAAGAAATTGAAAGTTACCTTTGAAAGTAAAATATAAGTATATAAGTGTATGAAATGAAGAAAAATGTTTGTCCTAGATGTAAAAGGGAAATGAAGCAACAGTTTATAGGTTTATTACATTGTAAATGTGGAATGAGTTATCATAAAGATTTAGGATATTTTGAAAGAAGTGAAGATATGATTTTTGCTTTGGAAAGAAAAAGAATAGGTAAAAAGGTAAAAAAAGTTCCAGTAATAAGGTATAAAAAATAAACAAAACTGATAAGAGAGTTATTAATTTTTTAGAAAGGGAGTGAACAAGACGAAAATACTTAATGAAGTAATGAAAGATATAAAGAATGTATTTCACATACGAGATAAGAAAAGATTTATTTTAGAAAATCTTCCATATCTCGTATTTTTTTATATAGGAAATATACTAGCTAGTCATATAAACTCCTATGAAGGAGGAGATATATTAGATAGAATTATGGTAGCCTTTAGTCAGATTGATAGTTTAAATTATTTTCTTTCATTTAAAATAAGAAATATATTAGCAGGGTTAATACTAGCATTAATTATTAAATTGGTTTTAATACAAAAGAAGAAAAAAGCAAAAAAATTTAGAGAAGGTAAAGAGTATGGATCTGCAAGATGGGGAAATGAAAAAGATATAGAGCCATATATTGATAAAAAGTTTGAAAATAACATTCTACTAACTCAAACAGAGAGACTTACAATGAATAATCGCCCTCAGAATCCTAAATATGCAAGAAATAAAAATGTTCTTGTCATTGGTGGTTCTGGTTCAGGAAAGACAAGATTTTTCGTAAAGCCTAATCTCATGCAAATGCATTCGTCTTATGTAGTTACTGATCCTAAAGGAACATTAGTATTAGAATGTGGGAAAATGCTAGAAAAAAATGGATACGAGATAAAAATTTTAAATACCATTAACTTTAAAAAGTCTATGAAGTACAATCCATTCGCTTACATTAGAAGTGAAAAAGATATACTCAAATTAGTACAAACAATCATTGCAAATACAAAAGGTGAAGGTGAAAAGTCAACTGAAGATTTTTGGATTAAGGCAGAAAAGCTCTATTATACTGCCCTCATCGGTTATATTTACTATGAAGCACCAAAAGAAGAACAAAATTTTTCAACCTTGTTAGCTATGATAGATGCATCAGAAGTTAGAGAAGAAGATGAAAACTTTAAAAATGCTGTTGATTATATGTTTGAAGCTTTAGAAAAAGAAAAGCCAGATCATTTTGCAGTAAAACAATACAAAAAATACAAACTTGCTGCGGGCAAGACTGCTAAATCTATTCTTATCTCTTGTGGAGCAAGACTTGCACCATTTGATATCGAAGAATTAAGGGACTTAATGAGCGAAGATGAATTAGAACTCGATAAAATTGGAGATAGAAAAACTGCTTTATTCGTAATAATATCAGATACAGATGATACATTTAACTTTGTAGTATCAATAATGTATTCTCAGTTATTTAATCTACTATGTGATAAGGCAGATGATGTGTATGGTGGAAGATTGCCAGTTCATGTAAGATGTCTACTTGATGAGTTTAGTAATATAGGTCAGATTCCAAAGTTTGAAAAGCTAATTGCCACAATTAGAAGCAGAGAAATATCAGCTTGCATTATTTTGCAAGCTCAGTCTCAACTAAAAGCAATTTATAAAGATAATGCGGACACCATAGTAGGAAATTGTGATTCCACATTATTTTTAGGTGGTAAAGAAAGGACAACCTTAAAAGAACTATCTGAAAGTTTAGGCAAAGAAACAATAGACTTATATAATACGTCGGAAACTAGATCAAATCAAAAAAGTTTTGGCTTAAATTATCAAAAAACTGGAAAAGAATTAATGAGTCAAGATGAGATAACCGTAATGGATGGAGGTAAATGTATTTATCAACTAAGAGGAGTGAGACCATTTCTTTCTGATAAATTTGATATAACTAAGCATAAAAATTATAAATTACTTGAAGATTATGATAAGAAAAATGTGTTTGATATAGAACAATATTTTAAGAAGAAGGATGGAATTAGATTAAAAAGTGATATGGAAGTTGAAGTTTTAGAGGCATAAAATTAAAATTGAATATTGTCTAAGGTATAAATAAAGTTCTTGACAAAACATACCATATCATATATTATGATGGTAACAGAACCCGACGCGCCTCTTAACAATGCGGACCAAGTCGGGTCATTTGAGTTTAGATAGAATATTAAGAAATAACTTTGAAATAGGAAAGGAGGGTATAAAATATATGGCTAAGAAAACTTACTACGCAGTTAAAGTAGGGAAAAACCCAGGAATATATCGAACATGGGAACAAACCAAAGAACAAGTTGAGGGATTTTCTGGTGCGGTGTATAAATCATTTTTAACGGAAGATGAAGCCATAAAATTCATTGAAGAGATTGATACAACAACAGATATAGAATCAGAAAGTATCAAAGATTTAAATAGTCAAATAGCCAAAGAAATTGAAAATTTAGAAAACGATTCAGTAATTGCATTTGTGGATGGAAGCTATTCAGAAAATGCTGGTGGAAAAGAAAAATATTCTTTCGGAGCGGTTATTCTATCAGATCAAACAGAGAACAACTTATATAAGGCCTATGTTGATATAGATAATTTGAAGTATAGAAATGTTGTAGGAGAATTAAGTGGGGTTAAAGAAGTTATTCTTTGGGCAATAGGTCATAACAAGAAAAAAATTACAATTTACTACGATTATGAAGGCATTGAGAAGTGGGCAACTTCTGAATGGAAAGCGAATAATGATTTAACAAAAAATTATGTAAAGTTTATAGAAGAGAAAAAATTACTAATTGACATTGAATTTTGTAAAGTTCCAGCACATAGTGGAATTTCTTATAATGAAAAAGCTGATACTTTGGCGAAAAATGCGTTGTTAGCACAAGGATATAAGGCTTATAGTGATGGTTCAGTTTATTTTATTGGACTGGATGAAAGAGATTGGATTCGCATAATTGAAGAAATACAGTATGATTTTGAAGACGAAAATGAAAATATATCGTATAAGTCAGATAGAGTAAATAATTATTTAAATAAGATTAGAGTTCAAAGAAAAAACGAAAAACTTGTTATAAATTGCTATAAAGGAAAGAAATCATACGTTCAAGGCAAGCAAAGTTCTTTATTTCAAAAATTGATATCTTATGCTATAGAATTATTGCCAACAGAGAATGCTGTAGTAGAAGTTTTAAATACCTATCATGCGGTTAATATAGAAAAGGCAGACTTGGAAAATACTTTTTCACAGTTAATGCCGGATTTTCCTGATAATGAAGAGGACGTAAAAGTTAGAAATACTTTGTTAACAGCTGTATTTAGTACAAAGATAGTAGCCGATTTACCAGATTTTACATTTTTAGTAACACCTATTTTTAGGACAATGGAATATTATCTGCATAAAATTTTACACGATTATCTAAAGAAAGATACAGAGAATGAAAAAGGAAAAAATAATTTTCATTTCTTCAGCACAAATGATACAACTAAAGAATATTATTATAATTCAGGGCATGTAAACTTAAATGATATACAGATAGATTATTTAAATAGACTGTATAATGCGTATAATAGAATTAGGCATCCTTATTCACATTGGAGTCAGGATTCAATAGATACTAAAGTTATTGAAGATTTAAAAACAGCAAGAGAATTAATTATTACAAATTTAAAATTAATTAATGAGTTTTATCAAGTATTTAATTAATAGAGGAACTTTGGAAAGGAGGAAGTTTTATGGAAAAATATTTAATTAATGATTTAAATATATCAGGATATAAAAAGATAATAACATTATTAGATTATAAAGAAAAAATTTCTACTTGCTTAAAAAATATAAAGCTACTTCCTTCATCTGAATATAAGGTTTTAATCGACACTGCTTTAGTTTCAGGAATAAATAGCTATAGGTTTCTAGAAGTAAAAATTAATAAAGACGGAACAATAAACTTAAATAAATATTCATATCCCATAGTAGATGAAAATATAATTAACAAAGCTAATTCTATAATTAGTAAAGAGCCAATATGGCTAAAAAACTCAATTTTAACAAATTCTCAGAAAGAGTTAATAGCAACATTTTAAATAAAAAAACATGGAATATATAAACACCTAAAGAATATAAAAAACTTTAGGTGTATTTTTTTATACTAAATGGGAGGATTGCATGAAGATATACAATGAAAGAGATTCTCCTTTAAAAATTAAATAGCTATAGTATCAGGACATCTAATAAAAATAGATGTTCTTTTTTTGAAAAAAACATAAAAAAATCAAGGAGAAAATAAGATATGGAAAGAGAAATGATAAACATAAATGGAAACTTAGTTGGAGAAATAAAAACAACAACAATAGATACAAATGAAGGAAAAAGGGAAGTAGCAAATTTTACTGTAGTAAATAAATTTAAAGAAGATGGAAAAACAAAAAAAGAATATATTTATTGCAATCTATACGGAGAAAAAGTAGAGACAGTAGAGGATTTCGAAAGCGGTGAGTATGTTCATATATTCGGATATTTTAAAGAGGTAAAAAAAGAGGAGAAAATATTCAAAAATTTTATTGTAAAACATATTAATAGAATAAATAAAGAAGAAAAAGAGGAGGAATAAAAAATGGAGTTTTTCACACAAGCAGTAAATGTATTAAAGGTATTAGTAACAGCGATTGGAGCTGGACTTGGTTCTTGGGGAGTAATTAATCTAATGGAAGGTTATGGTAATGATAACCGTGCGACACGTTCATAAGTGAAAAGCTTATGCACTAAGTTTAAGGACATAAAGTTCGAAACTTAGGAGAACTAACAATCTAATAGGTAGAATGATGGAGTAACGCCCTGAAATGCCTACACTGATACTCCGATTGGCAATAAATATTAGACTAATTTATTGTCAAAAGCTCGGTGAAGTCGGCAGAGAGTAGCCGTAAATAGCTATATAGTTATACGAAACCTGTTTAGAGGTAAATGGTGCTACCTATATGCCGGGTGTCGAATACGCATGGTGAGAATGTGTATACCAAAACACTGACGCACTTCTGAATGTACAAGTCTAGACGTTTGAATTTGTCTAACGGCAATTACCATCAAAGATGGTGTGTTTGTGGATTAGTAAGAATGGTTGTTATGAAAGTCCATATATCGTTACAGGCGATAAGGCGAGAGCTAAACACAGGCTTAGAGGAAGAACCTAAACGTATTCAATGATAGGATTGTTGGAACGTGGTAAACCAAGAACATGGAGGCAGACTAATGCTAATGAAGTGTTAAATGGGAAAATGATAAGAAAAAAAAAATCATATAACTATTTTTTATCTTGGTGAAAGTGGTGGCATAGTACCTATGAAGCGAGAATAATAAGCTCGTGGAGGGATAGCCACTAGTCATAAGAAAGAACAAGAACTGAAATTAAGATAAACACAGCTTCGAGTATGACAAAGAAAATCAAATCCGAAAGGAGATGGTGCCTGTGTCCACTTCGAAACCAAGATTAAAACAAAATAAAATCCGTTATACGGAATATTATGACTTGCAAGAGGTCCTTGATAATCTATATAAAGATAGCAGTGAGGATAAAGTATTTTCAAATTTAATGGGGTTAATAACTTCAAGAGAAAATATAAAACTAGCCTATCGAAGTATAAAAGGAAATAAAGGCAGTCACACAGCAGGAGTAGATGGAAGAACAATAAACCATCTATCAAAACTAAATGAGGAAGAATACATTTCTCTAATACAAAAACAGTTTCATTGGTATAAGTCCCGCCCTGTAAAAAGAGTGGAAATACCAAAACCTAATGGAAAAACAAGACCGCTTGGAATACCAACGATTGTTGATAGAATTGTACAACAATGTATTTTACAAATTTTAGAGCCAATATGTGAAGCGAAATTTCACGACAGTTCTTATGGGTTTAGACCTAATAGGAATACAGAACACGCTATTGCAGAATGTGCAAGGCTAATGCAAAGACAGCATTTACACTATGTAGTTGATATTGATATACAAGGATTTTTCGACAATGTATGTCATTCAAAACTCATAAAACAAATATGGCACTTAGGAATAAGAGATAAAAAGCTAATTTGCATTATCAAGGAAATGTTAAAGGCTAATATTGTAATGCCAAATGGTGAAACAATTATACCTACAAAGGGTACACCTCAAGGAGGTATTTTATCCCCATTGCTATCTAATATAGTACTAAATGAGTTGGACTGGTGGGTTTCATCTCAATGGGCAACAATGCCAACGCATTATTCATATAAACAAAAGACTAATAGCAAAGGAACGGAAATAAAAAGCCATACCTATAGAGCTTTAAGGTCAAGTAAGCTCAAGGAAATTTACATTGTAAGATATGCTGATGATTTTAAAATATTTTGCAGTAATTACTATGATGCAAAAAGGACATATCAAGCAGTGAAACAGTGGCTTGAAGATAGGCTTAAATTAACAATAAATGAAGAAAAATCAACGATCACGAACCTAAAACAAAGGTATTCAGAGTTTTTAGGCTTCAAGCTGAAGGTTAAACCAAAAGGTAAAAAGCTTGTTGTACAGTCGCATATAAGTGATAAGGCACTGAAAAATGCAAAAGAAAATATTTCTAAATGTGTTGCGGATATAAAGAGACCTGCAAATGAAAAAGAGCAGTACAAAGCAATAGCTAGGTATAATGCCACTGTTTCAGGCTTGCATAATTATTATCAAATAGCAACAAATGTGAGTTTAGACTTTGCTAAAATAGCCTTTCATATTAAAAAGCAAATGAACAACAGGCTTGACTTAAAGACCAATGGGACATTAAATAAAGGATTTATCAAAGATAAGTATGGAAAAAGTAAACAACTTCGCTTCCTTAACGGACGCCCATTAATTCCAGTGGGGTATATCCAAACTAAGGACGCAAAACACAAGAAAAAAGATATAAACAAGTACACTGTAGAGGGTAGATCTTTAATTCATAAAAATCTACAAATTGATATAGACACTCTTGTTTGGTTAATGAAACACCCTGTACTTGATAAGAGTATAGAGTATGCAGATAATAGGATTTCTCTCTTTGCAGCTCAATATGGAAGATGTTTTGTAACAGGGAATAAATTAACACCAAGTGATATACATTGCCACCATAAACTACCACTTGAAAAAGGTGGTACAGACAAGTACAGCAATCTAATTCTTGTAACAGAAAAAGTGCATATACTAATCCATGCAACAAAAGAAGATACAATTCTAAAATATGTAAAAGAACTTGCCTTAACAGGTAAGCAAATTGAGAAATGTAATGAACTCAGAAAAATGATAGGATTGCCAACCATTTAAAAGAAATAACTAGTTGTTGAGAAGTGTGTAAATCTTAATTAAAACGTGAAAATCTTTCTTGCGATGGGGCGCCGTGTGCGGTGAAAGTCGCATGCACGGTGCTAAGCGGGGGAAAAGCTGGAAACACTGAAACTGTAGGCTTACCTATCGCAATCTGGAGCTAAATCTCAAGGTATTAAGCAACTTATGGCAGGTGGAGGAATTGTACTTATTGGACTTAAATTAATTCCACTTTTAGCAAATGTACTAAAATAAGATGTTTAATATAGTAGATAAGATCAAAGAGTTTTTTTCGGAGATGCTTATAGACATGATCAAGGAAAATTTAAGTGGAATGCTTCTTGATATAAATGATAAAGTATCTACGATAGCAACAGAAGTTGGAAAAACTCCGAGTGGATGGAACTCGGAAGTTTTCCACTTTATAAAGTCAATAAGTGAAAATGTAATACTTCCTATAGCAGGTCTTATCATAACTGCAGTTTTATGTATTGAGTTAATTCAAATGGTAATGAATAAGAATAATATGAACGATACAGATACATTTGATTTCTTTAAATATATTATAAAAATGTGGATAGCTGTATGGTTGGTATCTCATGCTTTTGAATTCTCTATGGCAGTATTTGATGTAGCTCAAAGTTTAATAGGAAAAGCAGCAGGAGTAGCTAATGTGAGTTCAAAAGTTTCACCAGGGGATATAGCGGCTATGACAGAAACATTGAAGAATGAATCAATAGGAAAACTTATGACAGTAGTAATAGAAACCTCTATAGTAAAAATGATAATTCAAGGAATATCGGTATTAATAACGGTAATACTTTATGGAAGAATGATAGAAATATATATCTATACCTCTGTTTGTGCTATACCTTTTGCCACTATGGGAAACAAAGAATGGGGGAGCATAGGAACTAATTATATTAGAGGACTTTTTGCTCTTGGACTACAAGGGTTATTTTTGCTTATATGTGTAGGTATTTACGCAGTTCTTGTAAAGACTTTAAGTATAACAGATATACACAAGAGTATTTTTGAACTACTTGGCTACACACTAATACTTGGAATTACGATGATGAAATCTGGAAGTATTGCAAAATCAATATTAAATGCACATTAAAGGGAGGAGAAATGTTTAAAGGAATAAATAAAAGAAAGAATGAACTTAAAATTAAAAGGTTTGGAATAATAGGATTACCAATAATTATAATTGGATCATATATAACAAATAAAATAAGAAAAAAAGAAAGGGAAGATGAGATGATGATTTATAGAATAGAGGAAATAGAATAATGGCATATGTAAATGTTCCAAAAGATTTAACTAAAGTAAAAACAAAAGTAGCATTAAATTTAACAAAAAGACAATTAATTGGATTTACAATAGCAGGAGTAATAGGCTTTCCTATTTATATATTATCAAGAAAAAATCTACCAAATGATATATCTATGCTTATTATGATAGGAGTAGCATTTCCTATTATTTTCACAACACTTTATGAAAAGGATGGTCTGTATTTTGAGAAGTATCTTAAGTACATGATAGAAAAAAAGACTCAACCCAGTATTCGACTATATAGAACAGATTGTATTTATGATATAGAAAGAAAAATAAGTAAAAGGAAGGAAAGGAGAAAATGAATCAAATACAAAAAAGACAGCAAAAAAAATTAAACGTAGAAAAAGAGAATTTAAAAAAGCAGAAAGAAGATTTAAAAAGCATAGGTAAAAGTCAAAAGAAAATAGAAAATTCAAAGAAGTACAAAGGACAAAGAAAGCAAAAGAAAGAGCTTTCTTTTTTTAAAGGAAGAAAACAAAAGAAAAAAAGTGTTCAAGATACAATTCCTTATTTAAGAATGCTTAGAAATGGAATTTGTCAAATAGAAAAGAATAAATTTAATAAAATGATAAGATTTTTAGATATTAATTATCAGCTTTCGACAGAAGAAGATAAAGAAAGTATTTTTAATGAATTTTCTAACTTTTTAAATTACTTTGATCCAAGTGTAGATATTGAACTCTCATATATTAATAGAATAGGGGAAAATGAAGAAATAGAAAAAAATATTAATATCCCATATAGAGATGATTCTTTTAATGAGATAAGAAAAGAATATAGAGAGATGTTAAAAAATCAAAGTGAAAAAGGGAACAATGGATTAAGTAAATATATGTATATCACTTTTAGCTTAGAAGCACAGGATATAAAAGAAGCTACAATTAGACTTGAAAGAATGGAAATGGACATACTAAATAATTTTAAGAAAATGGGAGTTAAGGCTTATGTGCTAGATGGATACGAAAGATTAAAGGTAATTCATGATATTTTAAATAAAGATAAAAAATTTACTTTTTCATATGATGATTTAAAGCATAGTGGTCTATCTACAAAAGATTATATTTCTCCGACTTCTTTTAATTTTTCATCTATAAATCAGTTTAGAGTAGGAGAATACTTTGGAGAAGTAAATTTTTTACAGATTCTTGCACCAGAATTATCTGATAGACTATTATCTGAATTTTTAGAAGTTGAAGAAAATATGATTGTAACCTTTCATATAAACTCTATCGATCAAACAAACGCAATTAAAATGATAAAAAGAAAAATTACAGATCTAGATAAGATGAAAATTGAAGAAAATAAAAAAGCTATAAGATCGGGATATGACATGGATATATTACCTTCAGACTTGATCACTTATGGAAATGATGCTAAAAGACTTTTATTAGAGCTTCAAAATCATAACGAGAGAATGTTTGTAATTACCATTTTATTTACAAATATAGAAAAAAGCAGAAAGAAATTGAACAATGTAATTTTTCAATTAAACTCTATAGCAGGTAGACATAATTGTGTATTAAAGAATCTTAATTATAGGCAAGAACAAGCTCTTATGTCCTCATTGCCCATTGGAAAGAATGACATTGAGGTGAAAAGGGGACTCACTACAAGTTCTACAGCGATCTTTATTCCATTTACTACAGAAGAATTATGTTTAGAAGGAGAAAGCTTATATTATGGTTTAAATGCATTAAGTCGAAATATCATAATGACAGATAGAAAGCTGTTAAAAAATCCTAATGGTTTAATACTTGGAACACCAGGGTCGGGAAAATCTTTCTCGGCTAAAAGAGAAATTACCAATGCCTTTTTAATTACACAAGATGACATTATAATATGTGATCCTGAATCCGAATATGGGAATTTAACTAGAGCATTAGGAGGAGAAGTTATAAGGATATCACCTACTAGTAGAGACTATATTAATCCATTAGATATAAACTTAGATTATGCAGATGAAGATAATCCATTGTCATTAAAGTCTGACTTTATACTATCATTATTTGAATTAGTAGTGGGAAAAGAAGGACTGAGTGCAGAAGAAACTTCTGTTATAGATAGATGTCTTCCAATCTTATATAAAAACTACTTTGATAATCCTATACCTTCTAATATGCCAATTTTAGAAGATTTATATAACTTACTTTTGGAACAAGAGGAAAAAGTAGGGAAAAAACTTGCGGTAGAAATGGAAATATATGTTAAAGGAAGCTTAAATGTTTTTAATCATAGAACTAATGTAGATACTAAAAATAGAATACTTTGTTATGACATCAAAGAATTGGGAAAGCAATTAAGAAAAATTGGAATGCTTATTGTTCAAGATCAAGTTTGGAATAGAGTTACAATTAATAGGAATAAGAAAGAAACTAGGTATTATTGCGATGAATTCCATTTATTGTTAAGAGAAGAACAAACAGCAAGTTATTCAATAGAAATTTGGAAAAGATTTCGTAAATGGGGAGGAATACCAACAGGGTTAACTCAGAATGTCAAGGATCTTTTAGCTAGTCCTGAAATAGAAAATATATTTGATAATACAGACTTTATATTGATGCTAAATCAAGCCTCTGGGGATAGGGAAATATTAGCAGATAAACTAAATATATCACTTTACCAATTATCATATGTAACCAACTCTAATGAAGGAGAAGGGCTTTTGTTTTATGGGAATACCATTGTTCCATTCGTGGATAGATTCCCTAAAGATACTAAGCTATATAGACTAATGACAACAAAGCCAGAGGAGTTAAAAGAAAGTTATGAAGAATAAGATAAAAAGTAACTATATTATTAATTTAGATGCATTAGTAGCCTTAAAAGAACTACCTAATGAGATATTTGATTGCTGTATTACTTCTCCTCCTTATTATGGATTAAGAGATTATAAAGTTAAAGGTCAAATTGGAAGAGAAAAAAGTCCTGAAGAGTATTTAAATAAGTTAGTAGAAGTATTTGACCAAGTAAAAAGAGTATTAAAAAAAGATGGAACTTTATGGATTGTAATAGGAGATTCTTACGTTGGTACTGGAAGCAAGAAAGAATACAAAGGCCCAAAAGATAAAAGTGGAAGAACAGGTCAAAAAGTTTCTGTCACGAAAAAATTAAGAGGATATAAGACAAAAGATTTGATTGGAATTCCTTGGCAACTTGCATTAAAACTAAGAGAAGACGGTTGGTATTTAAGAAGTGATATTATATGGCATAAAGAAAATGCTATGCCAGAATCATGTAAAGATAGACCATCAAGATCATACGAGCATATTTTTTTACTCTCTAAATCAAAAAAATATTTTTATAACTATGAAGCAATGAAAGAACCCATGAAAGAAATAAGTAAAAAAAGATATATAAGGGCAAGGGGAAAAGACAATAAGTACTTAAAAGAAAATACAGGTGCTAAAAGACAGAGAATAAATGAAGCAAGAGAATATGGAGAATATATAGGAGATAATGTTCCTCAGTTTAGAAATAGTAGAGATATTTGGACAATAAATACTAATGCCTTTAAAGGAAAACACTATGCAGTATTTCCACCAAAATTAGTAGAAATTTGTATAAAAGCAGCTTGTCCTAATAATGGGTTAATATTAGATCCATTTATGGGATCAGGCACAGTTGGAATGGTTGCTACTAAAATGAATAGAGAATATATAGGAATAGAATTAAATGAGGACTATTGCAAGATGGCTAAAGAAAGGATTGAAGAAAATATGAAATAGGAGGCGTTTATGAAAAAAGAAAAGGGCAAAATAAATCCTAGAGATGTACCAAAAAGTAAACTTATATTAGAAAAGAAAAATATAAGTAACAACACTATAAAAAATAAAAAAGATTCACCCATTCTATTAAACAAAAATCCTGAAAGAGAAAATAGCTCTTTTATGAATGAAAAAAATAGTTATAGACAAGTTTCTGAAGTTGAGAATTATGATAATATAAAGAAAACTTCTAGCTACTTTCAAGAACTAGATAATAAATATATACCTAATGTTAATGAAAAATCAGATAAGGGAAAAATACAAAGAAAAAGACAGGAGAAAGTATATAGAGAAAAATATAAAATACTTGATAACTTGAAACAAGATAATGAAGTAGAAGATAAAATTAGAGAAGAAAGAATCAAGAAAGAAAATGATAGAGTATATGAAAATAGGATAAGTAATTTCAAGAAGAGTTCTAATCATATATCTAAGAATGGAATAAAGAATAAAGATAAGTTAGAAGTTTATGACCCATTGTCTAAAGATTTAGATAATGATGGAGTAATAGACCGTTATGATATGGACTTTAGAGATAGTAATATTTCTTATAGAGATACTAGTGATGATGAAAAGTATTTTCCAAAGTATAGAAATAAAAAATTTCTAAATGACTTTAGAAAAAATAAAGAGCAGTATCAAAGCGACAAACAAGAAAGTTCGTTTCAAAATAAGTCCATTTCAACAAAAATAGAAAGATCTAATGTAAGGGGTTATAAAGGTAAGAAGTTTAGGGCAAAAAGTTTATACTTAACAGAAAGTAAAATGGATAATAAGAATTATCAGAAACTAAAGACTGGTAAGAACTTAAAGGAAAAATGCTCTGTAGATCTAAATAATAAAAATAAAATTATAGATAATAACAAAAAAGAAGGTAAAAGAGCTAATTTTAATCTAAATGAAAAATATACAAGAACAAAAAAGGAAAGTTCGAATGTAAAAGAAGGACAAAGTAAGTTTATAGAAGATAAATTGAAGGTAAAATATAAGCTTCAAAAAGATGAAGAAAAGATCTCAAAATTACACTCGAAAAAAGCAAAAAAAGAAAAAGACCTAGTTAAAGATAATAAAAAAGTAAAAAAAGGGGGATTAGAAAATCCTTTAATTCTTGCAAGTGCAATGGCATCAAACTATCTTTATAGCGGAAAAGAAGATAATGCAGGAATAGATGCATCATATAAAGTAAGCAGAAGTACAGAGCTTATTGGAAAAAATATTAGACGTAATCGTAGAAAAAAAGCTTTAAGAACTAAAAGAAAATTAGAGAAATTAGATAATAAAATTCATAAGAAAGAAAGTAGATTATTATTTGAAAAAGATTTTGAAGAATTAAAAAAATCTAGAGCCTATCAAAATACCAATAAATTGAATCGATTTTTTATGAAGAAAAAATTTCAGAAAGATTTCAGAAAAAAACAAGAAGTAAGCTTAAAAAATAGAATAAAAAAGTCTATTACAAATATGAGTAAAAAGACAACAGAAGTTCTAAAAAATAAGGGATATAAAAATATTTTTATTGTCCTTTGCATTTTAGGACTTTTTTTCATGCTGTTTAAAGAAATAAGTAATATTGGAAGTATTACTTCAGGTATTACAAGTAATGTTATGGCCACAAGTTACTTATCAAAAAAAGAAGTGCTAAGTGATGTAAATAATGAATTTTCAAGTTATGAATATGCTTTGCAAGATGAGATAGATAGCATTGAAGAAAATTATCCAAACTACGATGAATATCATATAAAAGGAGATCCAGTAGGTCATGATGTTCACGAGCTATTTAGTTATTTAACAGCAAGATATGGAGAAATTAAGTCGACTGATGAAATAAAAAAGGAGCTAAAAAAACTCTTTAATCAGATGTACAAAAAAGAGTATACATCAAAAACTATTACTAAATATGATAAAGATGGAAATCCATACACCTATAAAATATTGACTCTTACCATTACCAAGAAAAGTATTGATAAAATTGCAAAAGAAGAGTTTGCAAATTATGAAACTAATATGGCTCACTACTTATCATTATTAGAAAATCAAGGAAATATGGGAGATTATTTTGGCTCTGGTTATGGAGATTTAGGGGATATAGTAGATAATCCAAATTTTGGAAATCCCGGTATAGAGTTTGATGATGTAGCAGTAAGGAGATTATTTGGAGAAGCTGAAAAACATATAGGAAAAAGATATGTTTTTGGAGCTAGTGGACCAAGGAATTTTGACTGTTCAGGATTTGTATGTTGGTCATTTACAAAATCAGGAGTAAAGAATATGCCAAGAACAACAGCTTGGAGAATATATACTGATTATTGTAATCCTGTATCGCCTAGTCAAGCAAAGCCTGGAGATATAATTTTCTTCAAAGGAACATATAATTCTGGAACACCAATATCTCACGTAGGAATATATGCAGGCAATGGAATGATGATTCATGCAGGAGATCCTATTCAATATGCAAATATTAATACAAGATATTGGAAAGAACACTTTTATGCCTTTGGCAGAACAAGATAGAAAAGGTGATAAAAAATGAATAAAAAACTAATCAAAAATATAGAAAAACAAAAAAAGTTAGTAAAGAAAAAAGAAGATATTGAGTTGGAACTTCAAATCTTAGAAGAAGAACAAGAAGAATTAGAGAATATGGAAGTTATCAAAGAGTTTCGTAGCAAAAAAATATCCCTTGATGAATTTTTATATATAGTAAGAAAAAATAAGGAAGAAGAAAGAAAAGAAAAAAGTATAAGTCAAATTAATGAAGGAGAAGAAAAGTAATGAAAAGAATAGGAAATAGAGTTTTAGCGTTTGGAATAATACTAGCAAGTATTATAAATATAACGCCTATGAGTCATATATATGCTAGTTCAGAAAAAAGTTTACAAAACACAAATAAAATTGAAGCTGAAATGATATGTAGCAATGTAGAAAATTTAGAAAAAGAAATTACAGACTTACAAGAGAAAATTAAAAACTTAAATAAAGATAAAGAGATAAATAAAGATCAAATAAAAAAGCTTCAAGAGAAATTAGATTCATATAAAAATAAGGAAGATAATTTTTTAGAAGATAAGAAATGCCTAGAAGATCAATTATTAGAAAAAGAAAGAGTAATTAAAGGTCTAGAAGAAAAAATATGTGCTCTAGAAAGTAAAGACAAAAAGCAAATAGCTGAGCTAGAACAGCTAAGAGATGAAGTAAAGAAACTTCAAGAAGAAAGTGAAAAATTAAAAGAAGAATTATCTTCTGAAAAATGGGAATTAGAAGCAAAAGGTGAAAAGGCAGAAGTTAATGAAGAAAGTTTTAAAGAAACAAGAGAAAAGATTGGTCAATTAGAAAAAGAGATTAAAGAAAAGGATCAAAATATAGAATTAAAAGAGGAGAAAATAAAGAAAATAGAAGATACTTTAAAGGCAAAAGAAGAAAGATTAGAAAAATTAAAAGACCAAGTAGATAAGGCAAAAGAAGATAAAGAAAATTCTTGCGAGAAAGTAAAATCTCTTGAAGAAGAATTAACTGAATTAAGATCTAAAGCAGAAAAAGATAAAAAAGAATTACAAGAACAGATAAAAAGCTTGGAAGATAAAATAGAACAACAAACAAAAGAGTTTGAAAATCTCCAAAATGACTTAGACAAAAAAATAGAAGAATGTAATAAAAGAATCAGTGAACTAGAGAAATACCTAAAGAAAAACAAAACAGGGGAAAAAGAAAAAGCTATAAATGATAAGGAAAAGCTTGAAAAAACTCTGGATAATCTTAAGAAGAAACAAGCAGAAATAGAAACAAAACATGATAAAGATGTAGAAGAAAAGATTACTAACAAAGAAGTAGTAGATACTAAAGAAGTTATTAGTAAAAGAGAGGATAATATAAAGCCATGTAGTAAGAGTGATGAATTTAGCGTGTTTCAAGTAGGAAAAGATTACTATAATGTCATAAAAGATGGAAAGAAAACTACTGTGTATATGGATGTTAAGGCATACATTCAAGATGATCATATTATGTTACCTATAAGATATACAGCCTATACTTTAGGATTTAACGTTGAATATGATGACAACAAAAGAGAAGCTATATTTTCCAATAAAGAAAATATCGTTCTTCCAAAGAAAACATTGAGATTAAATATAGACACAGGAGTCATGAAAGATAGTGACGGAAATATTTATCATTCTGATACTAAGCCAGTAATTATAAATGGAAGAGTTCATGCTTCTATTTCAAATATTGCAAAAGCTTTTAATGCAACTTGTGGAGATATAAAAGACGGAAAAGATCAAAGCATTGAATGGGATAATAACAAAAAAGCAGTATATGTATTTAAAAATATAAAATAAAAAAGGAGCTAAAGATGAAGAAAAGCGGAATAAAAGTAGCCCTAGTGTTACTCTTTATGTTTACAATAATACCAAGTATATCCATAGCAAAAAGTAATGAAAGTGAAATAACGAGTCAACTAAATAATATATATACTCCAGAAAATAATAAAGAATTAGAAAATTTATTTGATGAAGATGTGTATAATCCTTCTGATGAAAAACAAAAAATACCCTATCAAGAAGTACCTAAAATACCAGATAGTAAAAATGTAAAAAGTGAACAAAAAGAAAGCTCTATTAATTTGTGTCAACCAGTAACGCCTGTAAAAGGAGGGAATACAAAAGCGATTAATTCTTTAGCAACAAAGGAGAATAAAGCAAGAGGAACAGTATTGGAAAATGTAGATGAAAGTGGAGAAGATCTAACTCCTAAAGTTGGAGATAATGAAGTAAGAAAAGAAGGCGAAGAAAATCTTGTAGACGTTAGACAATTTTTGACCTTTCAGACTAAATCAGGCAAGACAATGCACCTTATTATAGATCATTCACAAAACCAAGAAAATGTTCAATTATTAACAGAAGTAGGTGAGCAAGACCTTTTAAATATGATCGAAGGAGATACTAAATCAAAAGAAGAAAAAGTAGTTAGAAAAGAAGAGCCTATAAAAAAGGAAGAACCTCAAAAAGAAAAAGAGAAAGAAAAGAAGTCAGGCGTAGGATTATATATTTTTATAGTTCTTATAATGCTAGTGGGAATAGGTGCAGGATATTATTTTAAAGTTTACAAAAAAAGAGAAGAGGATACTATTGAAGATGATGAAGATTATGACGAATTAGAAGATGATTATGAATATGATAAAGAAAATGATGAAAAAGAAAGTATAGAAGATACAGAAATTATTCCAGAAGAAGATGATTTTTAATAATGAGAATTTTTTGAAAAGATGGGAAGTTTATTCGAGAAAAACATATATGCGAAGGATATAACATTTGAAGAAGTGTTAAATAATGGAATAAAAATTATAAAAATATAGAAACATTCAGATATGAAACTCAACTATCGTATAACAAGAAGAATCTACGATAGAAAAGTATACGGTTCTTAAAATTTATATTAAAATCTAAAATAATTTGTGAAACTAAGAGAAGATAATAGTTTGTTAATAAAAAATAAATAAGTGATGTAGTAAAGGCTATGATAAATTGCGAGCGAAGGAGAAATCTTTCGCTCTTTTTTTATAAAAAATTAAGGAGGAAAAAATGAAATTAGTTATAGCAGAAAAACCAAGCGTTGCAATGTCAATAGCAAAGGTTATAGGAGCAAAGAATAAAAAAGATGGATATTATGAGGGAAATGATTATAGAGTATCTTGGTGTGTAGGTCATCTAGTTCAGATGGCAAATCCTGATAGTTATGATGAAAAATACAAAAAGTGGAGAATTGAAGATTTACCTATTATTCCAAAAGAATACAAGTACGAAATTGTAAAGTCCACAAAGAAACAATTTAATATTCTTAAAAAGCTGATGAATAGCAAAGAAGTGGATACGATAATTAATGCTTGTGATGCAGGAAGAGAAGGAGAAGCTATATTTAGACTTGTGTATATGAAAGCAAATTGTAAAAAGAAAATAGAGCGTCTTTGGATTTCATCTATGGAAGATTCTGCGATAAAAGAAGGATTCAACAATTTAAAAGATGGAAAATACTATGATAATCTTTTTGACTCAGCAAAGGTAAGAGCTATAGCCGACTGGATTGTTGGAATGAATATGAGTAGACTTTACTCTTGCTTATATGACGAGAATTATAGTATAGGGAGAGTTCAAACACCAACATTGGCAATGATAGTAGATAGAGATTTTGAAATAGAAAATTTTAAAAAAGAAAAATATTATACAGTAGAAATAGAACTTGATAAGTTTATGCTATCCACTAATAGAATAGATAATAGGGTGATAGCTGAACAGCTGATAAATTTAATAGGCAATACAATAAAAATTACAGATTTAGTAAAAAAAGAAAAAATAACGAAACCAGATTTACCTTTTGATTTAACAACACTACAAAGAGAGTGTAACAAATATTTTGGATATAGTGCAAAACAGACTTTAGATTATGCTCAAAGCCTTTATGAGAAGAAATATATAACCTATCCAAGAACAGACAGTAGGTATTTAACAGAAGATATGATTGTAAGCACAATAAATAATATTTTGGGGAAAAATGATTTTGATACAGAGCGTATTAAAATTGTATTTAATTCAAAAAAAGTTAGTGATCACCATGCAATTATACCTACAGTAAGTTCGTTGAGTAAAGATATATCTTATCTTCCAGAAAGTGAAGCTAAGGTGTATAGACTAATATTAAATAAACTAAACGCAAGTGTTGGATATCCACTCGTTGAAAATACAACAAAAATTGTAGCTATATTTGATAGCTTTGAATTTACAAACACTGGCAAAGTAATTAAAGATGAGGGCTTTACAAAGTATTTAAAAGAATATACATCGAAAAAGAGTGAAGATACGATATTTCCTAATGTGAATATTGGAGATGAACTTGAAATAAAGGAAAAAAATATTAAAGAAAGGTATACTACACCTCCAAAACATTTTACTGAAGATAGTTTACTTAAAGCTATGGAAATAGCAGGAAATGACGCTTTAGAAAAAGGTATTGAAGTAGAAAGAAGGGGTATAGGGACTCCAGCCACTCGTGCAGGAATAATAGAAAGTCTAATTTATAAAGGTTATATAAAAAGAGATAAGAGAAATCTTATTTCAACAAGAAAGGGCTTAAATTTAGTATCAATAGTAATAGATGAATTTAAATCACCAAAAACAACAGCAGAATGGGAAATGAGATTAAGTGAGATTGCAAATGGGAAAGAAGATAAGGAGATATTTTTAAAAGAAATTGAAGAAGAAATCAAAAACACCATTGGTAGATGTAAATAGGAAGAAAGGAAGTGATTTTTTGAAGAATTACAGTATTGTGTAAATAATAGGATTAGCGTTTGGGAAATTTATTGATTTGATATTATTAAGAATATTTGCTATACTTTTAATAAATAAAGAAGGTGTCTCGCTACCTATATCCCAAAGGTGAAATATTAAAGTAACGGAGAGGATAAAACCTCTCTGTTTTTTTAGGAGAAAGAAATGGCAGAAAGGATTAAATATGGATTTTACACTGTAAGCCCAGATTAACTTGAATATCTAAATCAAATAGATTCATAAGTTTATTACAATCCATCATATGGAAACAGTATCAAACCATTTTTTGAAGTTATCGTTGGGATAGAGGATTATAATTATTTTATTTCAATTTCTTCTGCAAAGGAAAAATACAAAAGATAGAAGAATGTCTTTGATGAGCATTTTCTGATTTATGAAGTAGTTTACCATGAGAAAAGTAGTTACTAATAAAATGCATTTCGTGCACCCCAAAATATATAATTTTAGGTGCAGGAAGTTTTATAAATGATACAAAAAACAATAAAGCTTAATGGATAAGGAGGTATAGAAAATATATCTTCTTTTTTTATTACTAAAACAAGGAGGGGTAGAATGCCAAGATATGATACAGTAGATTTAAGTAGATCAATATATCTTGCAAAAGAAGAATTTAAAGAAAAGTGCAAAAATTAAATGTCACCCAATTGATTTTTTGCACCCAAAAGTATATAATTTTAGGTGCAGGAGGTATTAGAAATGGAATCAATAAACAAGAAAATAGAAGATATAATGACAAGCAATACAGGAAAAATTTTTTCTATTAATGACTTCTATGGACTGGGGACAAAGAATACAATCAAATCCGTTTTATACCGATTAAATGAAGAAGATAAAATCACAAGACTTATAGATGGATTATATACAAAGCCTAAGTATAGCGAAATCCTTAAAGAATATTCTTATCCAGATGCAAACGCCTTGGCAGAAAAGATAGCCGATAAATTTTCTTGGACCATATCTCCAACAGGAGATACAGCTTTAAATTATACTGGATTATCTACACAAGTTCCAAACGAATATATATATATTTCTGATGGACCATATAGGCAATATGATTACAGAAATAAGAAAATACTATTTAAACACACAAGTAATAGAAACATTACGTCTTATTCAAAAGAACTATCAATTTTAGTTCAAGCAATTAGAGCTTTGGGAAAAGATGGAATAGGGGAAGAAGAACTCAAGAAGTTAGCCGTATTTGCCCAAAATATTAAAGAAGACTTAAAGCGTGATACCTTAAAGCTACCATTTTGGGTACAGGAAATATTAGAGAAAATACAGGAGATTAATAATGAAAAAGCTATTAGAAATATCAAATGAAGAACTTGAATTAGTTATACAAAATACATCAGATAAATTGAATTTGTCAAAGGCAATTGTGGAGAAGGACTTATGGGTCTGTATTATTTTGAAATATCTATTTAGTGATTTTAAATATAGGGATTATATTGTCTTTAAAGGGGGTACAAGTTTATCTAAAGTATATAAATTAATAGAAAGATTTTCAGAGGATATAGATTTTGCTCTTAATTGGCAACTCTTGGGCTATGAAAAGTTAGAGCCTTATGAAGAGAGGAGTAAAACAAAGCAATTAAAATTTAATGATAAACTAAATGAAGATACAAAAAAGTTTATACAAGAAGAATTTTTGCCAACCCTGCAAAAAGATTTTAAAAAATTATTAAAGAACAAGAAATATAATTTTTATATTGATGAAATAGATGGACAAACTATTGCCTTTGATTATCCTAAAAATTATGAAGATAACTCCATACTTCAAGTCATAAGATTAGAAATAGGAAGTTTAACAGAACCGATTCCAGCAAGTAGGAAAAAGATAAAAACCTATATAGAGGAAACTTATCCAGAGATATTTAATGAAAATATAGAAGTTGTATCTGTAAATAGTTTAAGGACTTTTTATGAAAAAATAACTATACTACACAGAGAGGCTAACAGAATAAATGGAAATTATCCTACAAGGTATTCAAGACATTTTTATGATGTATATAAAATGCTACTTACTGACATAAAAGAAGAAAGTTTTTCTCAATTAGAATTATTAAATTCTGTTATTCAATTTAAGAAAAAGTTTTATGCCAGTAATTGGGCGAAATATGATGAGATAATGGAAGGAAGAATAAAGTTAATTCCATCAAAAGAAGGAGTGGAGATTTTTTCCAAAGATTATGATAGTATGAAAAATATGATATTTGGAGAAAAAATACCATTTGAAAAGATAATTAGCGAACTAAAAAAATATGAAGAGAGTTTAAATGAAAAAATAAGGGACAATAAAGCTTAATGGATAAGGAGGTATAGAAAATATATCTTCTTTTTTTATTACTAAAACAAGGAGGGGTAGAATGCCAAGATATGATACAGTAGATTTAAGTAGATCAATATATCTTGTAAAAGAAGAATTTAAGAAAGATATAAAAAAATATGAAGAGTATTTAAAGGTAGTAGGTAACAACTATAAGTATCCATATATACACCAAATATCTATTTACAATATGGATACCAAGGCTACAGCTTGTGCGGAATTTGATTACTGGAAAAGCATAGGCAGGAGTGTCAAAAGAGGAGAAAAAGGAATACCGCTTTTAGATATAGAAAATGGAAAAATAAAATATATCTTTGATATAAGGCAAACGGTAAGCGTTGATCACAACATTTCTGAGGTAAAATTATGGGAATATGATGGCAAAAAACATTTTAATTTATTAGATGAACTAATAGATAAGTTTAAAGAAAAAGACAGCCAGCTTTTATTGAGTCAAGAAGATAAAATAGATGCCTTAGCAGGAAGTTATGTTCGAAGAAAATTTGATGAAATATTAGAAGGTCTATCCGATGAAAGCCTGAAGGCTATTCAAAAGATAGATCTTTTTAATTTACTGAAAGAATCTGTAAAAGTTTCCGTAAGTGAGAGAATGGGAGTTTCCTATGAACTAAAGGAAGAAGATTTGTCTATATTATCTAAAATATCAAGTGTGGACATAGATAAAGCTTTAAATTTTACATCTAATATAAGTAAAAATATTTTAATTGATTTAGGAAGAGAAATAAATAAATTAGAAATTTCAGAGAAAGTTCAAGAAAGAAGAAATTGGGAGCAGACAAAAGATGTAAAGGAGCGTTATAATGAATTAACGGCTAATATAAATAAAGATATAGAAGAAGGAGGCTTAGAAGATGAAAGAGAAAGTAGTATTAGCAGACAAGGAATATCTAGTAGAGGAAGGAATTTACACACCAGTAATCAAGGAGAATCCCTTCGAGATACATGGAGGGACTTACAAGATGGAACTGATGAATCAAGAAGTAGAAGTATTAGTACCAAATATGGAGATGCCGAAAGAAGTGGATATAGGAAAGCTCAATTATTGGGGAAGGATGAGGTTGAACTTTCTCAAGGAAAGCAAGGAAGAAGACTATCAGATAATGTATCTACAGGGGACATTAATGAGTCATCTACTATCCAAGGAAGAAGAGATAGAGGAATTTATCAGTCGAGAAGAAGTCAAGATGATGGAAGCTTGGGGACTGACAGAAGAATTGAAGGAAAAGGACTATCTGAAATATATAGGACTGAAGAAGAATATGGATATGCTCCTACAAGAGATGGGAGAAAGGGAGATTATCCTAGTTTAAAAAATGAACATGAAATTAAAGATATAGGGGAAGTAGAGTCTACTTCCTTTTTTTCTGCCAATAATCAGAAAGAGCAGACCTTTATTACAAGTCCAATAAGCCAAAGAGAAATAGATACATTTTTAATCTATGGAGGGAATAATCAAGATGGTAGATTGCCAGTAATAGCAGAATTTTCTAAGGAGAAGTCCTTGAGAGAACAAGTAAACTTCTTAAAAGAAACATATATAGGAGCTAATGGTTTTGAAATAGATGGAAGAAAAATTTCAGCTTGGTTTGGAGAAAAAGGAGCAATTTTTAAAGAGGGAGATGGAGCAAGAGATAGGGAAGGTCAAATAGTTTCTTGGGAGGATTTAGCTAGTAATATTAATGATTTATTAGACAGAGGAGAATTTGCTACTAATGTAGAATTAATAGAAAGTTCGTCTTATGAAATAGAAAAAATAGCAGAAAAACTATGGTATTTAAAAGAAGATTTTTCTGATGAAATAAAAGATAGTTATCTTAAAAGTCTAAGTGAAATAAAAGAAAAAAACTTCCAAGAAAAAACAGAAAATTTATGTAGAAAACTAAAAGATAAGAATTTTAGAAGTGAATTAAGAAAAGAATATGAAATATTTTTGGAAGAATACAAGAGTAATCCTAATATTTTACGATTTAATCACCATAAAGTAGATAGAATTTATCAGAATCTTAGAGACTTAGAAATAGAAAGAAAAGTATACCAGTCAAGTTTGACCGATATTGAATCTATCTATAGTTTTATTACAAAAGATGAAATAGATGAGAATTTACGAAAAGGTAGTGGATTTTCCGATGGGAAAAAACGAATATATGACTTTTTTAGGGAAGAACATACTTTAAAAGAAAAGGCAGATTTTCTAAAAAATGAATATGGAATAGGTGGTTCTTCTCATGCCCTATCAGGAGCAATGGAAAGTGGAGAATGGCACGATGCAAAGGGAATAAAATATAGTAAGGGAAATGCTGAAGAAGTTAAGTTATCTTGGTCTGATGTTGCAAAAAGAATTAATGACCTTATTAAAGAAAATAAGTATATAGAAGAAAGTATTGAAGAGGATAGGGAGAAAAAAGTTGATCATGATATAAATTATGTAAAAGATATAAAAGATATAAAAGAAGAAAGTCAAGAGTCTATAGATTATCAAGATGATCTACCTCCTACAGATAGTGAGGTTTATACAGAAAAGATAAATAATATTTCCACCTACTACTATAAAGGGCAATCTGTAGCAAGTATTGGAGAAAATGGAAGACTTGTAATTTATGATGACTTTATGCCAAACTCTTTAAAAGAGGACTTATACTCATTAGCTTATGAAAAACAATTAGATTCATACTTAGACCATTTAGAAGATGGAATTGTTCTTGAGGGAATAGAGGACACATTTTATATTAAAGATAAGGAAGAGATAGAAGGAAAAGAATATTATCTTTTAGAAAGTCAAAGTCAATATGATGACATTCCAAATATCATAGTAAATTCCGATAGGGAAATTATAGACGATGATATAGTAAATGGTTTTGAAGAGTTTAGGGAATTTTACATTAGTAAAGATAAAATAGACTTTAATCAAGATAATCTTATAGATAATGAAGAAGATTATTGGATAGTTGAATTTAATGAAAGTTCAAGTCTGATAGAAAAAAATTATGAAGGTCAAAGACTAACTAAGGAACTATTAGATGAAATAAAGGAAGTAGATGAAAAGATAAGACTTCAAAATAAGACATTTGAAGAAGATAAATATCCACAGATGAGTGATGAATGGGTAGGATATTCCAAATTCTATTTCAATCATATAGTAGATGGGAAAAAGGTTGATTATTATAGGATAGACATAGGTGATGGAAATGAGGCTAATCAAAGGGGCTTCGATTTTCTTTATGAACAAATAGGAAAAAATCAGAAAGAACTTAATCAGGCTAGTGAAGAAAGTAAGATAGATGAAAAAATACTTTCTATAAATCAAATTGAAGATAGACTTTTTAATGTATTAGTTAAGGATAAAGATTTAGAAAAAGAAATTATAAAAGCAAGAGAAAATTTAGGGAATGATACCCTAGCAAGTTTTAATTCTGTATTTCAAAGAGAATATGCAAAAATAATGAGAGAAGTTTCCCATAAACAGGACAATCTTCCAGATGATATGAAGTCTATAGAAAGCGTTAAAAAATTAAGTATTAGAACCCAAAATAGATATAGAGAATATTTAGATAATTTATTTAAGAATTATGTAGAAGCTGATAAGAATATGGACTCTATAAAAATAGGGGACATAGTTAAAACAGAAGATAATAAGTATTTAAAAATAAAAAATCTTTCTAATGGATATGATGAGAATGGCAATCCAATCACTTATTATTCCTATGATGCCTATTTTGATAAGGACTTAAAACTATTTTCACATTCTTTTAAAGAAAGTAATTTAAAAGTAGTAGAAATACTAAGAGATAGTCCAGAAGAAGAATTAGCAAAAGAGATTTTAGAAGATAAAATAGCAGTAAAAGTAGGTTACTATTATGCTCTAGTAGATAGAGAGAAAACAAAGGATATAGAATTAGAAGAAACAGGAAGTAGAGTTTATCCAAGAGAGGACAATCCTCAAGGGAAGGTATATACCTTATATAAGGGTAAATCCTTTGAAGAAAGCAGAAAAGTAGATAGCTTATTTGATGAAATGGCTATCAAAATGAAAGATGTAAATCTTAGAAATTTAAATGATGTCTTTACATTGGAAAGGGAAGGCTTATTTGAAATATCTGATGATGAAGTAACAAAATTTAAAGAAGGTTATGACATAGATATAAAAAGTTTTGGTCAGCAATTTCCAGATTACTATGATGATATATATGTACTAAATAAAAATCTTGAAATTAATGGGGCTTATCAGAATCTTGCCTATATAAATAGAGAAAATGAAATTACTTTTAATGTGGATCTATCTCAAGAAGAAAAAACACAAATTGAAGAAATAAGAAATAAAAAGGAAGTCATATCTAAGCTAATAGAAAAGGATACTAAAGAAAAAAATGAGTACTACTTTGATCCTCAAAATGAAGAATATTTACTTTTATCAAAGAAAGTAGAAGATGGATTATTAAAAATTCCAGATAGTATTAAAGACACCATAAAGGGAAAAGAAGGCTTTGAGGTTGAGTTAGTTTTAGATACAAAGAAAAAATCCCTTAAACAAAATCTGCGATACAATGGATATATTTTGAATACTAATTCAGCTATAAAATATAAAAGCTATAAGGACTTATTAAATAGTGTCCCTTATTTATTGGATGATAGACACAGGGAGGTACTTCTAGAGGGATATTTAAATCAGCAATTAGAAAAGGAAAAAGAAGAAAAGTCTTTTACAGAAGGCATTAATGTTAGATACCAAGGTAGAGAATATACCATATCTAACATTAATGATAAGACAAATCCTAAAACTATAGAATTAGAAGATAATACAGGACTAATGAATGGTTTTATTACAGGAAATGAAACAATTCTTTTTAATGATTATAATGACCTTGATTTAGAAGTTATAGGAAATAAAGAAGTAGAAAATATAGAATCAGTAAAGCAAATTAGCTTTGGAGACTTTGCGAGAGATCTTAAAGAAGAAAAAGCCGATAAGAAACTTAAAAGCAAATATAAGTTGGAAGAACAACAATCTATTCAAGAAAAAGAGATAGAGGAAGTTTCCCTAGAAAACTATAAAATCTTAAATGAAGAAGAAAACTTAGCGCCTTCTCAAAGGCTAAAGAATAATATAGAAGCTATTAAACTTTTAAAGAATCTAGAAAGAGAAAATAGATTTGCAAAAAAGGTAGAACAGGAAATTTTAGAAAGGTATGTAGGCTGGGGAGGACTTTCTGATGTATTTGATGAAGAAAAGGAAGGTCAGTGGCTTGATGCGAGAAATTTCTTAAAAGAAAATTTAACTGGTGAAGAATATAATAGAGCAAGAGAATCTACCTTAACAGCTTTTTATACGCCGAAAGTAGTTATAGACTCTATATATGAAACTCTTTCTAATTTTGGATTTAGAAAAGGTAACATCTTAGAACCAAGTGCTGGGACAGGAAGATTTATAGGAAATCTACCTGAAGAAATGAATGAGTCAAAATTTTATGGAGTAGAGTTAGATAGTATTAGTGGTAAAATTGCTAAACACTTATATCCTAATGCTAATATACAAGTTAAAGGCTTTGAAGATACAAATTTTTCCAATAATTTATTTGATGTTGCCATAGGAAATATTCCTTTTGGAGAATTTAAAGTAGCAGATCGTGAGTATGAAAGAAATAACTTTCTTATTCACGATTATTTTTTTGCTAAATCATTAGATAAAGTTCGTGATGGAGGGATTATCGCATTTATTACATCATCGGGAACAATGGATAAAAAGAGTGAAGACGTTAGAAGATATATATCTGAAAGAGCAGAATTTTTAGGAGCTATAAGATTACCAAATACTACTTTTAAAAGACAAGCAGGTACAGAAGTAACCTCGGATATAATTTTCTTAAAAAAGAGAGATAGACTTCTAAAGATAGATGAAGATTGGGTTAAGTTAGATAAAGATGAAAAAGGATTAAGTTACAATAAATACTTTGTTGATAATCCAGACATGGTAATAGGGACTATGGAAGAAATATCATCAAGATTTGGAACAAGTCTTTCCTGTATAGAAAGAGAAGATATTTCCTTAGAAGAAGGATTAAAATTAGCAATAAAGAATATTAAAGGAAAATATGAAGAGGTTCAAATGGATGAAGACCTGGGAGAGAAACTAGTACCTGCCGATGATAGGGTTAAAAATTATTCATTTGCCATGGTAGATGATGAAATATATTTTAGAGAAAATTCTATTATGCAAAAAGTATCCTTAAATGAAAAGGATAAGGGCAAGGTGGAAGAGTATTTAAAATTAAATGCAAGTCTGAGAAATGTAATCACTTTTCAAAAGGAAGATTACTTAGATGAAGAGATAAAAAAAGAACAAGAAAAACTAAATAGCCTATATGATGAATTTTCAAAGAAATATGGGAGATTAAATTCAAAAGATAGTAAAAAGTTATTTAGAGAAGATGCCAATTTTTCCTTGATTTCAACCTTGGAAAAATTAGATAAAGAAGGAAACTTTATAGGGAAATCTGATATATTCACAAAAAGAACCATAAAAAAAGCTGTAGTTATAGATCATACGGATAAGTCGATAGATGCTCTTGTACTATCTATTAGTCAAAAAGGAAAAGTTAACTTTGATTATATGGAAGAATTAACAGGCAAATCGAGAGATAAATTAATAGAAGAGTTAAAGGGAGAAATATTTTTAAATCTAGATTCATTTGAACCTAGTGATATAAATCCATTTAAGTCCGCTAAGGATTTAGGAGATTTTTCAAGATCTTATGTAAGTGCTGATGAATATTTATCAGGAAATATAAGAGAAAAAATAGAAGTGCTAGATTCCTATATTAAAAATATTGAAAAAGAGCTAGAAAAGAAAGAAAATTTAGCAGATAGAGAGTTATTAGAAAAGGAATTAAAAGAGTTACACTTTCAAAAAACAAAGCTAATGGAAGTTGTGCCTAAAGAACTTGATGCAAGTGAAATTACAGTTCGAATGGGTGCAACATGGATACCAGAAGAAGATTACAAAAAATTTATGTTTGACTTATTAAAAACGCCAGGCTCTGCAAGATGGGATATTGATATTAAATATTCTGACTTTACGGGAGAATTTAGAGTTGAAGGTAAAAGCAGTGATAGGGACAATGCTCTTGCCATCTATACCTATGGCACAAATAGAGTAAACGCCTATAAATTAATAGAAGATATTTTAAACCTGAGGGATACAAAAGTATTTGATCAAATAGAAGATGGTGACGGAAAGAAAAAATCTGTTTTAAATCAAAAAGAAACAATGCTTGCAAGAAGTAAGCAAGAAATAATAAAAGAAGAATTTAAGAACTGGATATTTGATGATGTAGAAAGAAGAAATAGGTTGGTAAAAGACTATAACGAAAGATTTAATTCCATAAGATTAAGGGAGTATGATGGCTCTAATCTTACTTTTGAAGGAATGAATCCTGAAATTGAACTTAGAGTTCATCAAAAAGATGCCATAGCAAGAGGTTTATTTGGTGGAAATACTTTACTTGCCCACGAAGTAGGAGCAGGAAAGACCTTTGAAATGATAGGTATAGCCATGGAGTCAAAAAGACTTGGTATGAGCAATAAGTCGATGTTTGTTGTTCCCAACCATATAGTAGAGCAGTTTGGAAGAGAATTTAATGAACTTTATCCAGGAGCTAATGTATTATGTGCAACAGAAAAAGATTTTACACCAGATAGGAGAAAAAGATTTTGCAGTCGTATTGCAACAGGAGATTATGATGCAGTTATTATAGGGCATTCTCAGTTTGAAAAAATTTCAATATCAAAAGAAAGACAAGGATATGAATTACAAAGTCAAATTGATGAAATTATTGACTATATAGATGAGTATAAAAGGGAAAGAGATCAAAGATTTACTGTAAAGCAATTAGAAAAGACAAAGAAAAAGTTAGAGACAAAGTTAGAAAAACTAAGTGCCGACTATAAAAAAGACGATGTAGTAACTTTCGAAGAATTGGGAATTGATAAGTTATTTGTAGATGAAGCTCACGCTTATAAGAACCTATATCTTTATTCTAAAATGAGAAATGTAGCAGGTATTACTTCTACAGATTCACAAAAGTCAAGCGATATGCTTATGAAATGTCGCTATATGGATGAAATAACTAATAACAAAGGTCTAGTATTTGCTACTGGAACACCTGTAAGTAATAGCATGGCTGAACTTTATACTATGCAGAGATATTTACAATATGATGAATTAAAAAAGATGAAGTTACAACATTTTGATTCTTGGGCTTCTACTTTTGGAGAAACTATAACAGCTATTGAACTTAATCCAGAAGGAAATGGCTATCGAAGTAAAACGAGATTTGCTAAGTTTTATAATCTACCGGAACTTATGAATACAATAAAAGGATTTATGGATATTAAGACAGCAGATGTATTAAACTTACCGACTCCTGAAGCCTGCTATGAAACTATAAAGACAAAGCCTACAGAAGAACAGAAGAAAATACTTGAAACTTTTTCAGAAAGAGCAGATAAAGTTCGTAATAAACAAGTTGATTCTAGTGTAGATAATATGTTACTAATTACAAATGATGGAAAGAAAATGGCTTTAGATCAAAGATTAATAAATGCTCTACTTCCAGATGATCCAAACAGTAAGGTAAATACTTGCATCAAAAATGTATTTAGTATTTGGGAAAAATATGAGGATAAAAAATCGGCACAACTAATCTTTTGTGATATGTCTACTCCAAGTAATGAGTTTAACATTTATGATGACATTAAACAAAAACTTATGAATTTAGGAGTGCCTGAAAAAGAGATAGAATTTATCCATAATGCAAAAAATAATAGGGAAAAAGATGCAATATTTGATAAAGTGAGAAAAGGAGAAATACGAATATTACTTGGCTCTACTCAAAAGATGGGAGCAGGTACTAATGCTCAAGATAAATTAATCGCTATCCATGATCTTGATATACCATGGAGACCTGCCGACCTTTCTCAAAGGGCAGGTAGAATCGTAAGACAAGGAAATGAAAATAAAAAAGTTTATATTTTTAGATATATAACAGAAAACACTTTCGATGCTTATCTTTTTCAAACTTTAGAAAACAAACAAAAATATATTTCTCAAATTATGACTTCAAAAACGCCAGTAAGAGTAGCAGAAGATGTAGATGAGGCGACTTTAAATTATGCAGAGATTAAGGCGCTTGCAACGAGTAATCCTCTAATCAAAGAAAAGATGGACCTTGATGTAGAGGTTTCTAAACTTAAAATGTTAGAATCAAACTTTAAATCTAATCTTTATAAGATGGAAGATAAGGTAGTAAAGTTTTATCCAAAAGAAATAGATAGATTAAAGGGAAAAATAGAGGACATAAGAGAAGATATTAAGAATACTGAACCTTATAGGGAAGTAAGTAAAAATACAAAAGAAGAAAATAAATTTACCTCCCTAACCATTGATGAAAAGAAGTATACGGATAAGAAAATTGCAGGGGAGTTTTTGTTGAATAAAATTAAGGGACTGAAAATTAATGGAGAAATGGATAAAGAAGGAATAAAAGTAGGGAAGTATAGAAACTTTGATCTATCTATAAAATATGATTCTTTTTTCAATAAGTATAACTTTATTTTGAAAGGAAAAGAAGATTATACGGGAGAGTTTGGAACAGATGGACTAGGCAATATTACAAGAATGGATAATATACTAGATAAATTACCAGAAAGACTAGAAGATAATATATCTAAACTAAAAGATACAGAAGAACAATTCCAAATAGCAAAACTAGAAGTACAAAAGACATTTCCACAAGCTGAGCTTTTGAAAGATAAGTCTCTAAGGCTTTCAGAAGTAAATAATCTTTTGGATATGGGAGATAGTGAAGATATACAACAAGACAATCCATTGCTTGAAGAAGTAAAGGAAGAATTAATTAATTTCTTGAATAGAGAATATGAAGAAGATAACAAAGTAGAAGATTTTGATAACCTATTTCCTGATTTAAATGAAATAAGAATAGCTTATACAACTACACCAGATGAAAAACATGAGATACAAATTAGTTTAGATTTGGAAAATTATAAAATGAATACCTATGTAGACAATACTTTAATTGACAGCTTTCAGTACACCTATGATCCTTTGGACGCAAGTGATTTGGAAGAGTTAATACAAATAAAGACGGATATTGGCTTTTGGGATTTTAGTGAGCTTGTAGCAGTTGATGAAAAAAAGTTAAAGGAAATTCTTGGACTTGAAATAGATGATGAAGGTAATTTTTATGATCCATTAAATTTAGACTTGGATAATGATGGGATTCCTGATAGATATGATAATGACTTTAAAGATTCTGATTATTTTGAATCTACTTATGATGTTGAAGATAATTTTCATGCTAAAGAAGAAAAGGAATCTATTATAGATAAGTTACAGGAATATAAGAATAACTTAGAAGAAGACAATAACATAAAAGAAGACAATAACATAAAAGAAATAAACAACTGTGAGCCTTATGGTAGATAAATATTTAAGTAATATTGCTAGAGGAAGAGAATATGAAATTTGATAAAGATGGATTTAATGAATTTATACAAGATGAGTTTTCTTTTGATGGAGCAACTCAAAGAATAATTAATAACTTAGTGGAGTATGGAATCAAAAATTTAGGAGATTCAGAGGATAAATTAGTAGACTTTATTCAAACTATAATTAATGATCCGACAGTTGAAGAAATAAAACAATTTGTAATTAATGAAGAAAAAGAAGAATTAATAGGAGGAATATTAATGGATGTACGAAAAGGAAATGTAATTAATACAGAATTTGGAGAAACAATTGTACTTGATATTAAAGATAATCAAGCTACACTATTTGATGGTAATCAATTTATTTTAGCTACAGGAATTAAGTTAAATAAGAAAAGTGGAAATTATGAATGGGAATCAGTAAGGTATGCCAGCGATATAAAAACTATAGCAAATATGCAAAACACTGATTTTAAAAGTATGAAAAATACAATAGACTTTCTAGCTGAATATAATCATAAAGAATTTGTAAAAGGGATCGTATCCCTTGAAACAGGAGTGTTAAATGAAGAGGTTCTTAATGCTACCTATGATAATTATATGAGTGATTCAGTAATGGGACTTATTGATGAAAAGTTTATGGATTATATAGATGAGCAAAGATTAGAAGAAAATTTAGAAATTAATCGAGAACAAGTAGATAAAGAAAGCAAGGATATATTAAACATAGATGGAAATTTAGCTAGTGATATAGAGATCAAAGATTTAAAAGCAAAAGATGGAAGAAGCTTTAAAGTTGCTTCCTTTTCTATAGCAGAAAATGACAAGGAAGGAAACGTAAAATTTACTGATTGTTACGCATATGATGATAAAATTAGTCAAGTAGGTAATATGAAGAAAGGTGACTTTGTACACTTATTTGGTAAGGGAAAAACCAACAAAGGAAAGGATGGAAAAGAATATAGGAGTATAAAGATATATTCTGCCAAGTTGTTAAAAGCAAAAGAACAAATAAAAACTCAAAATAAAGATAAAAAGTCTATATTTGGGCAAATAAATAGATTTAAAAGTAATGATAATAAAAAGACTCATAAAATTGAGCATAGCAAAGGTACTGAGAGATAAAAATTGGCGGTCTTCGGATCGCTTTATTTTTTTGTTGAATAAATAATGATTATTTAAGTATTAGTTGAATATTTTACAAATATATGCTTAATACACAAAAGTTAGCTGAGATTTATTATTGATAAGGTTACAATAAATAAAAGAGTAAAAAATAACTAGAAAGCAGTAGGTAGAATAACAGATACTAAAATAACTAATTTATACTGAGATATAGTATATAATAATATTAGAAGAATATTGATATAAAATCACGCATTGTCTATATTATAGAGTTACGATTATTTGTGTTTATCAACATTTATAAGGAAAAATTATGAAAAGAAAAGATTTAATTTTGATTGCTCATATTATATTACAAATTGTTTTGTTCATACCTATAATTCCTTTTATAAAGTATTATCAACAAAAAGATATAGGAATTATAATAATAATCTTGCTGAGTATTGTAAATTTTGTTTCGTATGTTATTACAATATTAAATTCTGATAAAAAATTCATTTTAAAGCATAGTATTCTAATTATCCTATTTATAATATTTATGTGTATAGAAGATACAATACTAATTAATTTACAAACAGGAAAACACATAGAATTAGTCATATATAGCTTATTATTGTTAGAAAATTTAGCCTTGATATATTCAGCGTATAAGTTAAGTATTAAAAAACTAATTATAACTATTATTATTTTTATGTCAGCTTTAACAATAAATTATAATTATTCATTATCCAATTTTATATATAAATATGTAGTTATTCTTTTATTAATGAGTCCTAGTATTTCTTATATATTAGATAGAAAAATAAGACATAATAATAGAAGGGTAATTTTATATTTACAAATATGTTTTATTATTTCTTTTTGTATTTATAAGAAAATCAATAGTATTGAGAATGTTTCAATTAGTGAGTACCTACTATTATCAATTATATCAATGGAGTCGGTATTATTATATAAAATTATGATAACGGATGTAAGAAAAGGATTAGCATTATTTATCAAAGCCATGAGGAACCTATTTTTAGGTTATATTGTTTTATTTGTAATGCTATATTTAGTTGGTATTTCTGTAGTAGATATTACTTTATTATCTTTTTACTTTTTTATATATTTAGCAGAATTTAGAAGTTATAAGGAGTATAAGAAACATCAAAGTGTTACTTTTGATGAATTACTAGATAGTTATTATGTTGAAATATATAGAAACAGAGAAATTGAAAGACTTAATACTTTAAAAATTCAGACATTCTTACATGATGATATACTTCAAATTATAATAGCTATACGTAGATGGATTGAAGATAATTTGTCAGGTTCAGATAAAAAATATATATTACAGAATTTAGATAAATTGAATGATTTAATTCGACATGAAATTGATTCATTTAATCCTAAGATTAAAGAGTACAGTTCTTTGTATGATGCATATAATAAACTTATATCAGATCTAGAAGATATGTATTTAAGTAAACAGATGCTTATTGAATTTGAATGTAAAAAAGATATTGAACTTTCATCACCTTATGATGAGCTAGTATATAAGTGTATTAATGAGTTGTTAATAAATGCATTTAAGCATTCTAAAGGTTACAACACTAATATTAGTCTGAAAGTAGAAAAAAATATAATTTATTTAACAGTTACAAATGTTGGAGATTATATAAAAGATAAAGATAAAATTAAAGAAGGCAATATAGGATTAAATATTCTAAGATTGAATTTAAAACAATACAGAGGGGTATTTGAATATGAAATATTTAAAAATAATGAAGAATTAGAAGAATCGTATGTGCAATTTAAAATAAAAATTCCATTAGATAGGAGAGTTGTAAATGAAAATTTTGTTAATAGAAGATCATAAAATGGTAGCTACTTCTTTAAAAATGAGTTTAGAAACAGAACAATCTATTTCTGTAGATATAATAGACCGTATTGAAAAACTTAATACAGATAAATCAATTCTTAGTTACGACTTATTACTTATAGATATTAACTTAACGGGTATTGAAGGAACAGTAAATGGATTAGATCTAGCTGAAAGATTGATAGAAGATTATAGAGATATAAAAATTGTTATTCTAACTGCATATAAATTAGAATTCTATATAAAACGAGCTAAAGAAATAGGATGTAGAGGATTTATTTCTAAAGAAGAGGATACTAAAAAGTTAATACAATATATTAAAAGTATTGTAGAAGAAGATAAAATAATATTTCCTGAAGAAAATTATATGTTAGAATCGTTGACAAAATATGAATTAAAAATAGTGAGATTGTATTCAAATGGTATGTCTAGGAAAGAACTAGCTAAAGAACTTAATATAAATGTTAGAAGTTTAGCGGTATCTTTATCTAGAATATATCAAAAATTAAATGTTAGAAATTATCAAGAAATGATAGACAAGGTAAGAGAACTAGGTTATGTAGATTCATTTTGATAGATGAGCATTAGGATTTAAAAATTCTAATGCTTTTTTTATTCACAAAAGTTAGCTGAAACTTAAATTAAAATAATATAAAATTAAAGAAAAAGTATAGAATTAATAATATTTAGAGGTGATAAAGTGATGAATTATTCAAGTAAACTAAAAAACAATATGCTAGGAAGAGAAATTACTCCTTTTAATGTGTGTAAATTATCGTGTACTAATACTTGTAGGTATAGTTGTACAGCAAAGAATGCTGCTAAACACCCAAAATATTCACATAGTACATTTAATAATAATTTAAATAAAGATGATAAAAAATAATACAACTTACAAACTTGGAAAAGAGATTGATATTTGGAAAGAAGGTACTGCTCAAACATTAACATTTATTGTGACTGAGGATTGTAATTTAAGATGCAATTATTGTTATATTACACATAAATCTTCAAATAAGAAAATGTCATTTGATGTAGCTAAGAAATTTATTGATTATGTACTTTCAGATAAAATAGTTAGACCAAATGGAGTTATATTAGATTTTATAGGTGGAGAGCCACTACTTGAAATAAAACTAATCGATCAAATATGCGATTATTTTAAATTAAAAACATATCTATTAAATGATGAATGGTATTGGGATTATAGGATTAATATAACGACAAATGGGATTAATTATGGCAGTAAAGAGGTACAAGATTTTATAAAGAAAAATCAAGGAAAACTTGAAATAGCAATTACATTAGATGGGATAAAAGAAAAACATGATATGCACAGAATTTTCCCCAATGGAAAAGGTACTTATGATGAAATAATAAAAAACATAGAACTTTATAAAAATCAATTTCAAGCATCTACCAAAGTTACTTTTTCAAGTAAAGATTTAAAATATTTAAAGGATAGCATAATCCATTTATGGGAATTAGGAATATCTGATGTAGCAGCAAATGTAGTATTTGAAGATGTTTGGCAAGATGGAGATGAAAAAATTTTTGAAGACCAGTTAATTGAATTGGCAGACTATATCCTGAAAAATAGACTATTTGATAAATATTCTTGTACTTTATTTGATGAATCTATAGGTTTTTCAAATAGTAAAGAAATATTAGAAATAGCTTCATGTGGTGCTGGAAAGATGATAGCAGTTGGTCCTGATGGATCATTGTATCCATGTATGAGATATAAAGATTATTCACTTAACAATAAAAAAGAAGTTGTAATTGGTAATGTAGAGAATGGTATAGATTTTGATAAAATAAGACCTTATTATCTATTAAATACGAAACTTCAATCTGATGAGGAGTGTATTAACTGCAGGATTGCAAGCGGATGCACTTCATGTTTTGGTCATAATTATGATTCTGCAGATAGTAATACAAATTTCCAAAAAGCTAAATATATTTGTAAAATGCATAAAGCAAGAGTCAGAGCGAATAACTACTATTTTGCTGAGCTATATAATAGGTATGGAATAGAAAAAGAAATTAATAACGGAGGAAGAGATAAACTTTATTTTTTGTTATCTAATTCAGCTGTAAGAACTTGTGCTAGTAGTGAAGATAGAAGTGATCCTTCTATTATGTCTAATGAAACAATAATAGAAGGATTAGAATATGCTAAAAATAATTTTCTAAGACCAGTATTCATACATAGTAATTATGGTCTAAATTTAAATTTCAAAGAGATAGACTTAAAAGGACATAATATTTTTCACTATTGCTCAATAAGAAATCAAGATAGTATAAGAAAAATAACTAATAACTATATCCTTACAATTGAATATCCTGATGATGAAGAGTTTGTAAGAAATATGAAACTAGAAGAAAATATAATACTAAATATATCGTCTGATTATTTAAGTGATATGAAGAATTTTATAACAAAATTATTCAATAAGACTAACAGGATTAATCTAAATATATTAGACATTGATAAACAATTTAATTATATCCTATATGAAAAACAATTGAAGAAAATCTCTGATTATATTTATTACGAATATGTGAATAAAGGAATAATTAAAGAACTGAATGTAATAACTGATGAAATGTTTATGGAAGAAAAAGAATTATGTGATAGTGGATTGAATTCTTATACCCTTGCTAGCAACGAAAAGTTTTATGTTTGTCCAGAATTTTATTTTAAGTTTCCTTTGGATTATATCGGAAGCTTAGAAGACGGATTAAAAGAGAAATATAATAGGCATTTATACTCTGAAGAATATTCACCACTTTGCGATAAATGCAGCGTTTGTCATTGTAATTCTTGTAGCTTTGAAAATTATATAAATACAAATGAAGTTAATATACCGTCTAAAAGTTCATGTGTAAAATATAGTATTGAATATGGAGTATCTTATGAATTACAGAAAAAATTATCAGAATTAATGGAGTTTGATAGACATATAAAGCCATTAAATTATTTAGATCCATTTGTTGATGTTTTAGAAAGAAATTCTGTGAATGGAATCTTAGATAGAAAATATTTGGAGGCTAAATAAGTTGAAAGAAGTTGGGACATTAACACAGGAAGAAAGTAGAAATTTAGAAGAGCTTCTTGAAAAGAAAATAGCCTTAGAAAACTTGTTGAAAATCTTATCGGAAAGTCAAGAAGTTTATGAAAAAGTAGATAGAGATTATAAAAACATAGTAGAAGAATACGAGAAATGGTGGAGAGATACATCCGATAAATATATTTGGGAAAGTACTGACAATTCTTTTTGGTCAATTGATTTTAAATCTAGGAAAGTATATTTAGTAGATGAATAATATGTTTGATTGGAGTGAACACAAAAAAGTAATTGATAAATTTATATTACCACAGAAAAAGAAAATTATATATTTAATAATAGTCATACTATTAGGAATAATTGCGAGTCTGGTGATTCCTTATGTATTTGGGAAAATTATTGATATGATAGTAATAAAAGATTTGCAATTAGTATCAAAGTTTATTCTTATAAGTCTATTTTTAAATATATTTCAAAGTTTAAGCAGTATTTTAGAGGAATGGCTTGGCAATATATTATCAGTGGATTGTTCAAACAGTATAAAAGAAGCGATGTTTTCTAAAATATTAGATACGAGATATGAATTTTTAAATTCGTATGGTGAAGGAGAACTTGTAAGCAGAATAGAAAATACAGGCGATAAAATAGTCAGTTTCTATATAGATTTATTTTCAAGCATAGTTATGATTATGTTTAGCATCATTATATCTGCCTATATTATGATTAGGATATCATTAAAATTATTTGTAATTGCGATTATATTACTTCCATTGACTTACGGAATTAACTATATATTCAAAAGTACTATTATTAGTAAACAAAGAGACTATATTGCAAATTTAGATGCATATTCAGATTATCTAATAGATACGATTTCAAATTTAACTGGAATAAAACTAAATAATTTAGAAAAAATATTTAAAGAAAATTATGAAAAAAAGCTTCAGGATTTAAAAAATGTATCTATGTCTAATTTGAAGATAAATATGACTGTAAGGAGTTTACAAGATTTGATAACTATTATTTTAAGTTCTCTAATTTTATTTACTTCGGCGAGGTTAATAATATTAGGAAATTTGACATTGGGAAATATAGTTGCCTTTAGTAGTTATATGGAAAAGTTACATTCGTCAATTAAAAAAATTGGTGATTTAAACTTATCTTTTAATGAAGTTATTGTAGATTTAGAACGATATAGGAAAATTATGTATCATGACAATGAAAAGAAAATTGATGGAAAGAAATTATCAAAAGTAACTAGCCTTAAATTTAAAAATGTTTCATTTAAATATGATGATGAATACATATTGAAAGATTTTTCATTTGAAATATCGAAGCCTGGTTTATATGGAATAGTTGGAGAGAATGGATCTGGTAAAACAACAATTTTTAACCTAATTAGTAAACTTTATACCGATTATGAAGGTGAAATCTTAATAAATGACATCGAAATAAGTGATATTAAAGATGAAGATTTAAGAGATGAAGTCTTATTTATAGAAAGCAAACCATTTATATTACGTGAAAATCTAAATTCCAATATTACATTATTTGGAAAAAATGAAATTGATGAATTATTTTTAGATAAAATAATTAGATTTTTAGAATTAGAGAAAATAAAAACGCATAAGACTAAAAACTTAGAAGATACTTTATCAAAAGGAGAACAACAAAAAGTTCAGCTGACTAAGATGATGATTGGGCAACATTCTTTGATTTTATTGGACGAAGTATTATCTGGATTGGACCAAGAAATGAAGAAAAAGACAATCTCTAAAATAAAAGAAAAAAGTAAAAATAGCATAGTAATAATAATCTCTCATGAAAATGAAATACAAGAAACATGTGATGGAGTATTCTCAATGTCTAAAAATTATATAAAGATAACAAATAAAATATGCACAAAAGTTAGCTGAAATAAATTTCTAAATACTATAGAGTTAAATTAGAAATAAGGCAGTAAAAGTGTTAGTAGCGTAAAGGAGATATGTAATGAAAGAAAAATTAAAAAAAATATTTTTTGGGTTAATTTTTGTATTGGCTATTTGTGTACTTATCTTACCTAATAATAATGTAGTTGCATCCAATGGAGAAAATCTGAGCTATAGTGATATTGAAAAAATAGGAGATGAAGTTAAGAAATACATCATTGTAGATGATGATAGACTATATTTTGATTATCAAAATGCACAAAATAATAACGAAAGTCCAGAAGTTATAGAACAAGGCTTATTGTTAGAATCAGTTAGTTCAAATTATGCAGAATTTAATACAGAAGGTTATAGTACTCGCTCAATAGGTTTACCAATATGGGGAAATTATTGTGGACCAGGTTATGGAGGGAAAGATTCCAATAAACCAGCTACTGATATACTAGATGAAGGATGTAAAAGACATGATCAATGCTACAAATGGTCATTAACATTAAGAAAAAATTGTAAGTGTAATAAAGACTTGGTAGATTATATCGATGAACATAAAAGTGAAATGTCAGGAACAATGGCTAAAGTAGCATGGGCAATTAGAACGTATTTTAATACTGTGGGGCAAGTTGGATGCTAAAAAATAATATAGAAAATATATTCACAAAGGTTAGCAGATTTGTAGACATGTTTAATATATAATTTAATCGAGAGTATAAGATATGTAAAAATAATTAACAAGTGTATTCATTTTATATACCCATATATTATGAGGGAGGAGGATTTGGCGATGTTAAGCTTAGATACAGATAGTAAGTTTTTTCCATTTATAGTTAAAAATGTTAATGGAATTAATTATTTATATACAATTATTACGAATGCAATTTTTCAACTAGATTTTGACGGAGAAAGTGTTTTTATCAAACATGAAGATATTGAAAAATATCCTAAACTAAAAGAATTTTGTGAAGATAATTTTATTTTAAAAACTGATGATAATATAAAACATATCAAGGAGATCTATAGTAAGTCATTTGAGAAAAAAATCAAAAGTGATCTAAGTGGGATGACATTGATGATATCTCAAAAGTGCAATCTTAGGTGTAGATATTGTTACGGAGAAGGTGGTGAATATCAAAATAGAGGTGAAATGACTTTAGATACTGCAATTAAGGCATTGAATTTTATGTTAAACATTACTAAGAGAAAAGATCTATATATATGTTTTTTCGGTGGAGAACCTTTAATGAATTATGACTTGATTAAAGATTTTATTGAATACATGGAACACAATTCTAATTTTGGAAGGGAAATTCACTATTCTATGACTACAAATTTAACGTTGCTTAATGAGAATATTAAGAGATTTATAAATGATAAAGATATTTCATTAACAGTTAGTTTGGATGGAGATAAAATTTCAAATGATTCGAATAGATACTTTAAAGATGGAAATGGAATTTATGATATAGTTGTAAAAAATATTAATAAATTAAATAAAAAAGTATTAGTGAGAGCAACCATAGGCCCAAATAACTTAGATATTAAAAATAGCATAAGGCATTTAACAAATACACTTGATTTTCCTAATGTTGCATGGGCTGAGGCAGATAATCTTCTTAATGATTCTGATTATGAAAAAATAACGAACAGTTATTTAGAACTGATAGATTATATTGAATCATTAATAAAAAAACACAAATATGTTGATGTAAGGAAATATTATATGTATTTAAATGTATTACGAAAATTTTCTAGTGATGGGATTAGAACTAAAGGATGTGGAGCTGGTGATAATATGGTTGCAGTAGATATTGATGGGAAGTTATATCCTTGCCATAGATTTGTAGGACTTGCAGATTTTGTTATAGGTGATGTTAATAATAATCAATATGATAAAAAAAATTATTTAACTGACTGGGATCTTGCTAATTTTTCTGAGTGTTTAACTTGTATAGCAAGAAATTCATGTGGAGGAGGTTGTGTAAATCAAAACTACTATTCAACTGGTAGCATTAGGAAACATTCAGAAACTAATTGTAAATATATAAGAAAAGTGCACGAAAGAATATTAGAATCATATATCTCATTAGATGATGAAGCAAAAAAAACTCTGATATTTGAAAATTGAGAAAAGTTTAATTGTATTTAAAGGAGGGTATTGTGAAACAAATTAACAGCAATAAATTGCGAGATTTAGTAAACAAAGGTAACTTAGATAAAGACTTAGATTGGTGTGTATTTTGCGATGCTAAAGACAGATGTGATTCATGTGATGCGACTGATTTTAAAAATAACGATTGTAAGAAATGCGACTTTGGCACAGAATGTACTCACATAGGATAGTATATTAGAATAGAGGTGGAGTTTTATATTTTTAACTCCGCCTTTATTCTTGGGGCAAATTGTAGAGGTACAATATGTTCAGCACAATAAAATTAATACAAGAAAATTGTAGAAAAAAATTAATTATACTCATCTTGATTTTTCCGCTTAAAGTAATGCTTCCGTTTATAAATTTAAAAATTTTTCAACTTATATTGAATGACATTCAAAATAAAACTATAGATAATATTATTTTAATTTTACTAGGCTACTTAATGCTTATGGGTTTGGATAAATTTATTAATGAAGAATTTAAGTATATATTAAATGAAATGGACTTAGAGATGACTAATTGTTTAAATATAAAATTAATTGATAAAATTATAAATTTAGATTTAAGTGATTTTGAGAATTCTGAAACATATAATAAAATTCATGAGTCTTTAAGAGATATCAATACTCCTTTTGAAGTATTTAATTTGATTGTTGCATTTATAGAAGGATTATTAGGGTTGTTAATTAGCTGCTTTATATTGGCAAGTTGGGACAGATTTAGCCTGATTTTTTTGGGTATTGCTCCATTAATTTCTTTTTATTTTACTATTAAAATTGGTAAGCATGAATTTAAAAACCTTCAAGAAAGAGTGCCAATAGTTAGAAAAATTACTTATATAAGGAGTTTGTTGGTTAATGATGTATCAAGTAAGGAAAATAAAATATTAGGAGTAGAGAATTTCTTTAAGAAGATATTTATTAGGGAATATGAAGATTTTATAAAGAAAGATAAAGAAATACTTAGGTTTCAATTTGAAAATGGGATATTATTTCAGTTTTTATCAATACTAGTGGCGTTTATAATAATATATAGAATTATCAATTCAGTAATTTTAGGGATGGTTTTATTTGGAACTGCTAATACTTTAATATCTTGCGTATGGAATGTAACTAGATATTCTGAACAAATAAGTATAAATATAGCAAAAATATATACAAAGAGAAATTATTTAGAAAATTTAAATGATTTTATTGAAAATAGTTATGGGTCACAAAAAGAAGATTTGGAATATGCTTATAGAAATGTTAGAGCAATAGATACAATAGAATTTAAAAATGTTAGTTTTAAATACAAAGATAATTTAAATTATGTATTAAAAGACATCAGCTTTAAAATAAAAAGAGGAGAAAAGATAATCTTAGTTGGAGAAAACGGCAGTGGTAAAAGTACAATATTAAAGCTTTTATTAGGAATATATAAAAAATTTGAAGGGGAAATATTAGTCAATGGAATTTCAATAAGAGAGATATATATGCCTTCTTTTTATCAAAGAACTGGCGTAATATTTCAGAATTTTACTAAGTACGAATTGAGAATATTAGAATTTCTAAAACTTTCAAATTTAGATATTTCTAAAGATGAAGTTTTAAGAGTTCTTGATATTTTTGAATCAAAAAATCTTCTTAAATTTTTATCTGGAAGAGATATAGAAAGCTTACAACTTGGCAATAGATTTGATTTGGGAGTTGATTTATCTGGTGGAGAGTGGCAACAACTAGTATTTTGTAGAACTCTTATGAGAAAAAATATGAATTTATTAGTGTTAGATGAACCAAACTCAGGATTAGATGTTCTTTCAGAAAAAAGGATATATGATATTTTGGACGAGCAACTAGATGGTGTTACTAAAGTTATTGTTACACATAGATTACAATTAATAGATTTACAAGGCTATAGAATTATATATATAGAAGATGGCAGGATATGTGAAGATGATAATTCAGAAAAGTTATTATTAAAGAACACAAAGTTCAAGGATTTTTACGAGAATTCAAAAACAGGAGATGAGAAAAATGATTGAAATTAAAAACTTGACCTTCAAATATAAGAAAAACACAAAGAATATAATTAATGATATATCTTTGGAAATAAATTCTGGTGTATATGGTTTAGTTGGTGCAAATGGAGCAGGGAAAACAACATTATTAAAGATTATTGCTACACTTATTCCATTTAGCAAGGGAAAGTTAGAAATAAATGGATTGGATGTTAAAGAAGATTTAAGTAAAATAAGATCACAAATCGGATATGTTCCACAAAGGTTTGAGTTTTTTGAAATGCTTTCATTGTATGAATTTTTATACTATATTGGGTTGAATAAAAAAATGTCTGATAATGATATAAATGAATCAATCGAATATTGGATTAGGAAGTTTAACCTTGAAGATAAAAAAGGTGAAAAAATGAAGTCCCTTTCGGGAGGTATGAAGCAAAGGGTAGCAATTATTCAAGCTTTGATAGGTGATCCCAAAATTTTAATTCTGGACGAACCTACGATAGGATTGGATCCTATAGAAAGATTACGATTTAAAAATATTATTAATGAAATTAAAAATGATAAAATTATAATAATTTCAACCCATATAATATCGGATGTATCTGCTCTTTGTGATAAAATTGGAGTTATGGTTGGTGGGAACATATTATATTCTGGTTCGATTGAAAAATTTATTGAACAAGCGGAAGGAAAAATTTCTACAATGACAATTAACCAATATGAAGATATACCAGAGGAAATAATGAATAAAGTAATATCAATAAAACGTTTTGAAGATAAGATATATATTAAATTTATAGATAATTCGAATGCAGAAAGTCAAGTTATTCCTGATTTAGAAGATGCATATTTTTTTAAGATAAAAGAGTCGGAGTTAAATATATGAAAAAAGAACTTAATTATATATTTGAAATTGAAGTTCAAGAGATATTTAGAACTAAAAAATTGTTTATATTGATGTATGGAATAATTATTTTGTTCTCAAGTATTCTATATATGCAAGACTTTAGTATGAAAGTGACTGCAAATTTGATTCTCATGATATGGGTAAGTTTAATAACACTTCTTGGCGTTAAAGTTTTTATAGAGAATGAAAGAGAAAGTCTATTTGTACTTAGTAAAATTTCTCTAGTTACAAAATATGTTAGATTGACGTTATTGCAATGTATTATTAATCTTCCTATATTTTTGAGTATATTAGTAGAATTATATGTTATGAAACAAAATATACTTATAGTTTTATTGTGGGCAATTTTATCCTATGCATTTTCAATTATGCTGGGCTTATTTTTAGGAAATACAGTTTCTAAAAAGACTGGATTGATAATTTTGATGTTTATATTTGCGTATAACTTCTTTTTTGTTAATGCTTATAGACAAACGGAATATTCATTTATATTTGCGATAAATGAATACATTTTTAATTTAGATAAAATAAATGTTATTAGTTTTTGCAAAATGTTAGCTGCTATATTCTTAGGTATATTTTCTGTATCAATGAGAAGAAATAATATATATTTAAATACAAGAAAGTATATATTGTTACCTCTTTTAATTGCAGGCTTTATAATTATAGAGAGTTCTCTATTTGCATATGCTAGACTTGAATCAAGTAGAGAACCACAATTTAAATTGATTGAGGGACACAAAGTAACATTTAAAAACATAAATCCTGACGATTATGTAAAAGGTGTAGAAATTTTAACAAAGTTACAAAAATCTTTCATACCTTTTGGGGGAAGTAGAGTAGAAAAATATGAAATAAACAAAATATTTCTATCTTCATTTGGCTGGAAATTTGTCGATCAAGAAGAGCCAATAATTTTAGATAAGAATTGTTTAAGAGTAAATATATATAGTTTGTCAGCGTTGAATTTTTATGAACCTAGTGTTGTCATAAATAATTGCGATGATTTTATACTTTTGTGGATGACATCTATCGATAAATATAATAGAGATAACAGATATTTCAAACATATTTTAGATGGAGCTAGTGAGGTAATAAAAAGAAAAGTCATATATGAAACGTTCGGAGAAAATAGTGCGGTTTCTAAGCAAACAGAAAAAGACATATATTCCATATACGATGCTCCAATAACGAAATTTAATTATGTTAAAAGAGTAGGTTTATTAACAGCAGATAAATATGAAAATCAGTTAATACAATTAGTTGAAGATCTAGATAAGGTTAGTATAAAAACGGATAAGCAGTTTGTAGAATTATTACAAGAAAAATTTCCAGAAATTTATGAGGATTCTTACATTCATAATTTTTTAGAAAGTATTATTGAGGAGTAATGAGATGAGTTATTTAAAGATTGTATTAAAAAATAGGAAACTTATGATTCTATATTTTATAACTTACTTTATGTTATGTTTCATTGATACAAAAACTTTTGGTGTGATTTATATGCAAGATGACATGATATTTCGTCTTTTAAATCATCAAGTATTTTTAATATTCTTGGTTCCTATTTTTGTATTAAGTGTAATAAATGAAAAGTTCCTATGTATACAGAAAGACTATATGGTAATATATTCAATTAACGAGAAAAAGAATATAAGAAAGATATTTAATATTGTTTTGGGTACTGAATTACTATTTTATATTTTGGGACAATTTTTTTTTCAAGGAATTAATTATTTTATAACAGGTAAAGTGTATTTAATGAGTTTTAAGTTTAATATATTAACAATTTTAGAAATTCTATCTGGAAGCTATATAGTTCTATCTATTTTATTACTATTAAAAAAGGACTTGTTTACTTATATAAACTATTACATTTTATTAATGATACTTTTAGTGGTTAATAGTGGCTATATTACATTTCCGATGACTATAAAAGCTTTAAGTTTATTACATAATGATTGTATAAAACTATTATTATCAAGAATAGTTTGGGTTTTATTAACCTTCTTAGTTTTTAAGATGTCTCTTAAAAGATATAGTAGTAAATTTTATGGTAAATAATATGGATAAATTGGCGTATATTGGAGTGATAAATCCTGGAGAAAATGTTGAATATCCACTAAGTTTTTCCAACGATGGTATTTATGAAGTTGTTTGCAAATTAAATGGTAGCTGTGAAATAAAAATTAAATCAATTAATTATATAGATACTCATGAAATTCATAAAGATTATTATAAATTTCACATTAATGTGATCTCTAGAAGAGAATATATATTATCAATACAAGGAAGTTTTCAGAATCAATGTAGTTATAATATCATATTTAAAAATGCATATATAGACAAAATGTATGTCAGCAAATATCAATGGTATATAAAAAATTATGTAACGGGTATAGATATAAATATTTTACCAGTAATAGACTTGTGTAATAAAGTAGATACTAGATTAGGAATAATAGACGCTTTTATTGATGCTAATAATGAGGAGAGGAATACAAATGAATCAGATATTTTAAGTTTGAAAAATCATGGTGAATATATAAGCAGTATAATTATAGGAAAGTATCCATTAAAAGGATTTTATAGCTTATTGAAATTAGGAAGATTAAATTTGTATCCAATATTTAAATTTGATGATGACCAATATCGAAAGAAAACCAGTGATTATTTTATAGATGCTATTAGTGAGGCTAGAAGAAATAACGTTAGAGTCCTGAATTGCAGTTTTGGCGGTTGGGAATATTTAGAGTCTGAATATAATGCAATTAAGAATGCACGAGATGTTTTATTTGTTGTATCTGCTGGAAATAATTCTACAAATATTGATGTTATTCCAAAATATCCAGCTTGCTATAATTTAGATAATATAATTGTTGTTGGAGCAGTAGATAAAGAAGGCTCACTTTATAAAACATCTAATTATGGCAAGACTGTTGATATTTTCGCTCCCGGAGAGGACATTTGTGGACTAATTCAAAATGGTTCGATTATGCTAAAGGCGAGTGGTACATCCGGTGCTACAGCCTTTGTTACAGCTTTAGCTTCATTGTTAATAAAATTGAATCATAAATTAACTCCAAAAGATATTAAGTCTCTAATAAAAAGTAGACATACTGAGATAATATCAAAAGGAACAGGAGAGAATATTAGATTTATTAATTTTGAAAAAAGTGTTAATTATTTTTTATAGATATAAAGTAACTTGTATTATTTTTTAAAATAGGTCACATTATAATACAAGTGATTATTAAATTAAACAAAATCAATATATAAGCAATTTTTGTGTGACGTATTTTTAGATCTTCTGGGCGATATTTTATTGGAGTTTTGCGAAGGTTTAAACGTAGAGCTTTGTATTTATCTACCGTTTGTGTAAAGCAATTTTGAATTATGACTGATATTTTAGTTTCTACTATTGGTTATGCAACGATATGTGTCTCAAAATATTCAAATTAAATCATGCCTCCTATTGCCTTTTGATTAAAGTAGATCTTAAATATTGCTTTCGTCTGAGTTTTTAAATTTTTTTCTAGCGCTAAATCGTGCAATTAAATAGAAGTTATAAATGTATAAGCATCTAATTTTCTTAATATTTTCTGGATTCATTATATAGTATTATATTAGTAAGATTGCAAATCTTAGGTTATTTTTGCTATTTATAATTATAGATATTTTAGAAATGTATGTTTCCTATATATTATCATAATTATTTTATTCTATTTTCATTTTCTTTTAGAGAGCATGTATATTTTTTAGTTATCAACAAGAACCTTTTAATTTTAATTTTCAGGTGATGTTATTGGAATTAAAACTTATGCGATAAGTTTGTTATTAAATCTAAATTTATTTAACGTGCTTTAGAAAGAGTGTTTTTTACTAGGCTGTTTTTAAAATATGCACAAAAGTTAGCTGAAATAAATTTCTAAATACTATAGAGTTAAATTAGAAATAAGGCAGTAAAAGTGTTAGTAGCGTAAAGGAGATATGTAATGAAAGAAAAATTAAAAAAAATATTTTTTGGGTTAATTTTTGTATTGGCTATTTGTGTACTTATCTTACCTAATAATAATGTAGTTGCATCCAATGGAGAAAATCTGAGCTATAGTGATATTGAAAAAATAGGAGATGAAGTTAAGAAATACATCATTGTAGATGATGATAGACTATATTTTGATTATCAAAATGCACAAAATAATAACGAAAGTCCAGAAGTTATAGAACAAGGCTTATTGTTAGAATCAGTTAGTTCAAATTATGCAGAATTTAATACAGAAGGTTATAGTACTCGCTCAATAGGTTTACCAATATGGGGAAATTATTGTGGACCAGGTTATGGAGGGAAAGATTCCAATAAACCAGCTACTGATATACTAGATGAAGGATGTAAAAGACATGATCAATGCTACAAATGGTCATTAACATTAAGAAAAAATTGTAAGTGTAATAAAGACTTGATAGATTATATCGATGAACATAAAAGTGAAATGTCAGGAACAATGGCTAAAGTAGCATGGGCAATCAGAACGTATTTTAATACTGTAGGGCAAGTAGGATGCTAAAAAATATAGAAAAATACACATTTGTACTCGGCATAATAATATTTGTTATTTCATATATTCTTCCTGTAGATTTGTTAAATAAATTTACAGAATTGAAACCTTTAGGTATAAGCACGATTTTTATATGCCCTATACTTGGGATAATTGGCTTGATATTTTCCATAAAAAGAAAATCTATATTATTTGCTTTTTTGAATTTGTTATTGCTATTATCTTTCCCAATTACTATGTTCATTGGAAATATACTTTTTAAGTAGTTGGTATAGAAAGTGAAAAGTAAAAACATAATCAAAGGAATATATCTTCTAGTTCTTATTTTTGCAATATTTAAATTGTTTAATTTAAAGATTAGTAATTACGAACAATTTTATGAACTATCTAATTATGAAATAAAGAGAAGGCAGCTGAATCAAATAGAATGGGAAGATATAGGCAAAAAAGATGGTATATATCTATTAACATCAAAAGATTGTCCTTATTGTTTACATTATATAAGCAATGGAATAGAGCTAGTAAAAAAAGAAAGTGAGGAACATGATTTATCTAAGAATGTCGTAGATTTAGACATAGGTGAATATTTTAACAATACTGAGCTTAATAGGAACTTAGATTACTATGGTATCAATAGCATACCATGTATATTGGAGATTAAAGAGAATAAAATAAGACTTATAGAATTTGAGGACATTCAAAAATTTTATTAAAAGTAAAATTGATAGGTTAAAACGGAAAGTATTCACAAAAGTTAGCTGATTTTATTGGTGAAATTATATAAAATTAAATCACAGAAGTAATGAACAAGTAATTCAATAATAAGTTTAATAGTTTTTTATATTAGAATACTATTACAGTTTTAAATACTGTTTTATAGTATATAAATAGTTTAAAATGGGAGGGGATTTCATTATGTGATATAGAGCAATTATATTAAATATACTTAGATTGAATTGTAACTAAAAAAGAGAAATAATTTAAATTTTATAAGGAGACATTATATGAAAGATTTTAAGATTGAAGAAATTGACTTTAATGAACAAATTGAAGAAAAACTCAATAGTGAAAAAATTGATTTAGATGATTGTGAAGTATTAGAAGAAGCTACAACTCCTAGTTTTGGATTCTCATGTCCACATGGATGGTTTGGCGCTTATTGTCATTAATAATTGAATCAAAATTTCCCCTTTTCTGGTGCTAGAAAAGGGGAAATTTTGATTAGTGATTATTGATTTTTTATTAGAGTAGGATTATAAAATGAAAACACACATAATACAAAATAAAAATGGAGAATTTATATTATTTTTGCCAAATACATGTAGATTTTTTAAAATTAGTAAATCTGTAAAAAATATAGTTTTAGATATTGAAAAAGGGATTGATAAAAAGATAATTGTCGATAAATATAATATTGATTTTGAAAAATACGAGAAAATTCTTGAGCTTATAAATCAAGAAATTATCGAAGTACCAAAAAATATAGACAAAGTTAAGAAAATATCAAAATTAGCGTTACATATAGTAAATGGATGTAATCTTAATTGTATATATTGTTATGCCAATGGAGGAACTTACAATTCTACCAGTAGTGTTATTTCTAATAAAACGCTCAAGCAAACAATTGATACATTTTATAATAGATTTGATTGTATTGAGTGTATTCAATTTTTTGGAGGAGAACCCACATTAAATTTAGGCGCTATTGAGTTTGTATGTGAATATGTTAAACGTTTATACGAATCAAATAGAATAAGTAAAATTCCGAACTATACGATTACCACTAATGGAACATGCGCAACAGATTATTTTATTGATTTGATTAATAAATATAATATTGATGTAACAGTTAGTTTAGATGGCAATAAGGATATAACTAACGAAACAAGACTAAATAGACAGGGATATAAGACGGCAGATGTTATAGAAAATAATATAGTAAAGTTGAGAAATAAGACAAATCAACCGATCGCAGCAGAAGTAACTTTTACACAATGGCACATAAATAAAGGTATCAGTGTTCAGGATACTGTTGATTATTTGTATGATAAATTTAAATTTAAGGCGATTCATGTAGTCCCTGTTAGTACAAAAGAACATGCATCTTATAGGTTAAAAAACAGAGAAACTTTTCTTGATGCGGTATCATCTTCTTTTAAAAATAAAAAAGTAAAATATATGCTTGTAAATCAAATATTAGATAGTTTATTTAACAAAAAAATTTCAAATAAAATATGTGGTGCAGGCGCGACCGTATTTTCAGTTTCAGCTAAAGGAGATATTTATCCATGTTTTATGTTAAATGATTGTGAAGAATATAAATTGGGAAATGTATATTCATTAACTGATGAATTTTGGGATATACAAGAAGGACCAATGAGTAAATATTATAAGTATGATAGGTTTAAATATGATAAGTGTAATGAATGTTTTAACCGTACAATATGTCATGGATGTATGGGAATAAACCAGTATACAACTGGAAATATATTTGAATCGGCAGAAGAAGAATGTGAATTTATGAGAAAATTGACAGAAGAGGTTATTATCTCTGTTTTGGAAAGTTAATATATGAAGAACAATAGACCTAAAGCAGTAAATGATATTAATGAATATATTTTATTTGAGAACAAAAATAAAGAAGATATATATTGTATAGGTAGTATTGAGAAAGACAGATATATAGAAGTTAAAGAAGAACAAAAGAATGCTATAATGAAATCTATTAAGTATTTTGATGGGACTAACGATATAGGGGAAATTAATGAAAAGCTTAAGAAAATAGAAAATATAGATTTAAATATTAATAAGTTGTATAACTTATTATTGGAAGCAGGATTACTTGAAAATGAACAAGTTGATTTAAATAAAAATGAATTTGAAAGATATGGTCTTAAGATAGCATCTATACCATTAGATAAGCTATCAAATTTATTTTATTTTTTTTCAAAGTATTCTAGATTATATTTAATAGTATTGATATTTGCTGCTTTTTTTTCATTCCCCTTGATACCAAAAATGTTATCAAGATTGTTGTATTTTAACATTTATAAAACATTAGACTCTTCAGTTTTGAGCTTGATTTTATCTTTGTTTTTAACAACAGCAAGTGTACTTGTACATGAATTTTCACATGCTATTTTTTCTAAAAAATATGGATTAAATCCAAATAAAATGGAAATAGTATTATACTTATATTTAAATCCAATTGCATATATAAAAACTAATGGGATTTATACGCTTTCTAAGCGAAAAAGAATAATTGTCTGGAGTGTTGGAATATTATCAAATTTAATTATATTTTTTATTTCAGTAATCATCCAAAATTATACTACAGGCACAGTTAGTAAAGTTTTTTTATTGTTAGCATACACTAATTTAGGATTAGTAGTAACAAATTTTATACCATTTTTGCCACTAGACGGATATTATATACTAACCACTTTGTTTCAATTAACAAATTTAAGAAAAAAATCATTTGGGGGACTAAAAAAAATATTTAAGGAAGAAACTTTTAAAAAGAGGGTCATTTATATAGTATACAACTTTATTTCGATAGTTATATTATGTTATATTATCGTAGTACCAATAGTTCAAGTTATATATAATTTTTATTTAGCTTATTTAAGAAATAATAATATATTTGAAGGCTTGAATGAAATTTGGATGTATCTTATATTGGCAGTTTTAATGGTTTTTTCACGAATTATTGATAGAAAACAAAAATAATGCTGGAGGTTAATATGAAAGATGAAATTCTTCTAGAAATAAAAAACTTAACAAAAAAATATAAAAATAATACTGCATTAGATAATGTTGATTTAAGAATATTAAAAGGAAAAGTATATGGATTTATTGGAAAAAATGGAGCAGGAAAAACTACATTAATTAGAATGATTACTGGTTTAGCTTTTCCAACTAGTGGAGAGATATCTATATTTGGAAACAAAGGAGAGAAAAATTTACAAAATTCAAGAAAGAAGATTGGAGCTTTAGTGGAAGGACCAACGCTTTATCCATTTATGACTGCAAAAGAAAATTTGAGGAGTCAGCAAATTCAAAAAGGTATAAATGATGAAAATGAAATTGAAGAGATTTTAAAACTTGTAAATCTTGAAAATACTGGTAAGAAAAAGACTCGTAATTTTTCTTTGGGTATGAAACAAAGATTAGGAATAGGGCTTTCTTTAGTTGGAAATCCAGATCTTTTAATTTGGGATGAGCCTATAAATGGACTTGATCCAGAGGGAATTAAGCAAATTAGAGAATTGATTAATCATCTTAATAAAGATCTAAATAAAACAATTTTAATTTCAAGTCATATATTAGAAGAACTTGAAAATACAGTTACCGATTTTATCTTAATAGACAATGGGAAAATAATTGAAACTATTACAAAAAAAGAATTATCAAAGCATAAAACAGAATATATTTATATTAAAACAAGCGATAATGAAAAAACTATAAATATATTTAAGAGAAAATTTCCTAATATAGAGATTAATAAAGAAAATGAATTTGTATGTATAAGAAATTTTAATGATAATATAGATTTATTGTCTTCCTTATTGGCAGACAACAAAATTCAAATTAGAGAAATGAAGAAAGAAAGAGAATCTTTAGAAGATTATGTATTTGAAAAAATAGGAAGAATGTAATATGAAGAATATACTAAAGTCCGAATTATATGAATTTATACGAGATAAAAAATATCTAATTCTACTTATTATATCAATTATATTACAATCTGTTTTATTGCTTGACAAGAATATAAAAAACACATCAGAAATGATATACCATAGTTTCTATAATATGCCATTGTTATTTATTGTTGTTAATGTTTTTATATCTCTTTACATAGGGGGTAATTTTTTAGATAGAAGAATTAATAGATACATTGTAAGTGGACATAATAGAACTAATATTGTTATAGTCAAGACATTTGTTGTGATTGTATTTTCTAATTTAATTTTGATGTTACAACCAACAATAGTCACCATAATTAGTATGATAAAAAATGGTAATGGAGCAGATAATATAAACATTTTAGAAATATTTCTGGTTACATTATTATTAAATACATCTTTTTTAGTCATCACTGTATTTTTAGCCTTTTTGTTTAAAGATATAGGGAAGACCTTAGCTTCATCTGTTGGGATTTATTTCATTGTGATTTTTTTATTGAATTCTAATAACGCAGTTCAATTGGCTCATTTTATTCCAATGGGACAAGGTAGATTGCTGATAGAAAACAGTATTAATTTGATGGAAGCAATAGTTTTAGCTAACGTATATTTTTTTGTTTTTTTAATAGGAACAATAAAGTATTTTAAAAAATGTGATTTAAAATGATAATGGAGGTAAATATGAAAAATATTATGAAAAAAGATTTTTATCAGATAAAACATAATAGATTCTTACTAATATCTTTCGTGGCTATTTTATTGCTAGGTATTTTTGGCTCTTCTGGGTATTTAGTGGATTTAAATTCAAGAAAAGATGCTATAGGAATTTTTGATGCAATGGTTTATGATTCAACTGTAATTGTAATTTTAGTTACAATAATTATTACATCAATTATGGGAGCAGAATTTAAAAATAGAACGGTTAATAATGATGTTTATATAGGAAACTCCAGAAGTAGTATTTTCTGGAGCAAAATAATTGTTTATATGTTTGCTTATAACCTAATGATATTGATATATCCTATAGCTGGATGTATTAGAATGGGGTTAAGTCTTGGATATGATTTAAATTTATACTTGAATATTGAACATATTGTTAAAATAGCATTCTTTTCAATAATATTAAATAGTGCAATGTATTCAGTTTGCGTATTCTTTATATTTGTTTTTAAAGATATCGCAAGATCATTATCATTATCTATAGTATATATTTTTTCATTTGCATTATTAATAGCATATGGAAAGCCTATGGGATTATTTGATAAGATTTTTATATTAAACTATATTCCAATTCAACAAATAAGGGATATTCTATATGCTGATATGAATGGATTTAATGAAATTATATCTTTTGTGAGTGGTATAATGCTATTATTTTTTTTCTTATTATTATCAAAAATCATATTTAGAAGACAGGACTTGAAGTAAAAGGTGTTGTTGCAAAATGATGAAAATTCTTTATGGACGCAGATAGAAAACTTTACCCCTAATAATTCAATTCATTATCAATATATTTATCAGTATTTTCCCTTAATTGGGCCAAGTTATATATCAAGTTGTTCTTGTTGAAATATTCTACCATAAGGACATCTTTTTTACTTTTATATTCATCGTAAATATTTGATAATTCTTGTATGTTTAAATTTTTATACTTGTTTTTGTCTAAAGTAGTTATTGACTTTTCGTAAGTGATAATTTGAGTTTTATATTCTGTATAAAATTCTTTATCTTTAGAGTTTGATTTATAGACTTCATAAATAGATTTATTTATTTTTAAAGTGTTTAAAGCCTCAATTGCAGTATAGATTTCGTTCAAATCTTTTTCTATATCCTTAATTTTATCTAAAGTTTTTTGTCTGCTAATGGCTTCTTTTTGAATTTTATTTTCTAGATCTATATTAGATGTCAGCCCATACTTTCTGAGTTGATTTAAAGTGTCAGCCATAGTATTCATATTGTGCTTCTTTGCCCATATTTCATAAGCTTTAGAAGATTGTATCTTTTTATTATTTTTTAAGTCTATTAGATTGTCAACTTTTTTGTATGCTTTCGTAGAAGAATCAAAATCAATTTTTACGAACTTTTTATTCATATTATTCTCGATTCTTTCCTTGATCTTTTCATTGGTATAATCTTTTCCAAGAGTAGTTTCTTTAGCACGAATAAATCGTCCTTTTTCTCCTTGCTCTTTATGACGAAAAGATAGGTACTTGCCTAATTTGATTTCGTATCCATATTCTTCCATAGTTTTTAAAAAATTATCATAGCTATTAGACTTTTGAATAGCATGATCAATAGATATTTGAAGTCTATATTTCCAAGATGTCCCTTTTTTAAATTCTATATATTCTTTATATGATTTTCCATTAGTTTTATATTTATTTTTAAACTTCATATAGTCTTCATCTATAACAGACAACTTATATTTTCTACACAAGTCATCACTATAATTTCTAATTTGATGGTAAGATTTTTTATTGCTTTGATAGGCTTTACCTGTATGAAAAGAAACATTATTAAATAGAATATGGTTATGAATATGCTCCTTATCAACATGGGTAGTTATTACGTATTCATATTTTCCTTGCAGTATCTTCTCGCATAATTCAATTCCAATTTTGTGAGCCTCTTCAGGTGTAGTTTCTCCAGGTGCGAAAGCTTGAATTAAATGTCTAGCTAAAACTTTTACCTTAGAATTACATTCTATTTTTGTTTGTTCAAACTCTAAATGAGCAGTTATAGGGTTACAATTTAGAGATGAGATTAGAATTTTTTCGTCTGTTTTATTGCTATCCATAATATAATCAAGGGCAGCTTTTAAGGTAGATTTAATAGGATGAATCTTAGTAACAGCCATTATTTTTTCTCCGTATTAAAATTATTGGAATAAGTAAGAGAGTATATCTTTTTACGCATGGATAAAATATCTTTTGCTTGTTTTTCTAATGATTTTTTCAAATCATCTACATCATTTTTATATATAAGGGATGTTGAGTTTACTCTTTTTGCAATTTGATTTATACTACTTGAAGTACGACTTATATTTGTTGACATTTCACGAAAAACATCCATATCTAGAATAAAGATATCTTTTTCTAAAATACATTTTATAATAAATTGTCTAAGAGATTTGCATTTAGATGCTTTATATTTTTTGTTCAGTAATTCTAATTCTTCATCAGATAGCATTAGATATATTCCGTTATTTCTAGTTCTATTTGCCATAGGTTACCTCCTTTAAATAGTTAAGTAAAAAAAGAAAAACCTGTAAAAGCAAGTATAGCAACTTGTTTTACAGGTTTAATTTATTATATATTCTTTAAGAAAACTCCTGAGTTTTGCTTCTAATTATCTTATATTTTATCACCTTTAAAAAGAATAATCAAATTTCGTATATGAGAGAATGTAAATATTTTTTATAAGGATAGCTAATGCAAGTTAAAAAAAATTAGGGGTTTGGGGATATTCTCCAACAAGCAAAATAGATTAAAACAAACAGTAGCTTTATAGTTGGTTTAATCTATTTTTTCGTAAGTGCATATGCACTTACTGTGCTTGCTCATATACTAATAATATAAGAACAGCTTTAAGCATAGTTCTTAAAAATAAACCTAATCATCTATGATAAAATTATAGATATTAGGGATGAAATGGGATTGTTTTATGTGCTTGCTCATATACTAATAATATAAGAACAGCTTTAAGCATAGTTCTTAAAAATAAACCTAATCATCTATGATAAAATTATAGATATTAGGGATGAAATGGGATTGTTTTATGTGCTTGCTGGGTTTCCAATTTAGGAATTACTCATTTTATAGACTCCACCCTCATTCCATTGCCTTTCATCTTTTCGGTTGGTTAGGTTCATTTATTGATTACCTGTATAACTCGTGAGCCTGTTGTGGTTTTGGATTAACAGGGCATCCCAAATTATAGGAGGTGTATTATGTCAGAAAAAATTGTTGTAGGAATTGATGTGAGTAAGGTTTTCAGTGATATCTGTATTCTATCACCTAATAATGAAATCATCAAAAGACTTAAAATTTCTAATGATATTACTGGTATGAAGTCGCTCATCTATGTACTTGAAAAGGTAGAAGATGAGTATGAAGATAAAGCAGTGATTATCATGGAAGCTACTGCACACTATCATCAAATTTTAGCTAATTTTTTCCGTAAGCATAATTATGAAGTCATTGTAATTAATCCGATTCAAAGTGGAGCATTGAAAAATATCAATATCCGAAAAATTAAATCAGATAAAACAGATGCATATAATATAGCGTTACTATATCGTATTAAGAATTACAACGAAACAATTACACACTCAGATCCGTTAACAGTATCAAAAAGCTTTGCAGACAGCATAAAGAATTGACGGATGAAATTGTGGAACGCATCAACCGATTAATCGCTTTTTTAGATATTTCCTTTCCAGATTTCAAGAAAGCATTTACGGATTTGCAAGGGAAAACACCTTTGTCTTTGCTTGAAAAATATCCTACTATACAGGAAGTATTATCTCCTGAAAATAAGCAAAGTATTATTCAACTGATAAAAGAAAATTCACATAAAAGCAACTCCTATGCCAAAGCAAAATATGAAAAACTATTGAAAGCTGCTAAAAAGTCTATTGAAGTTTGTATAGTAAACCTTAGTTCAGCAGTACTTATTCAAACAACTGTAAAGGTTATTTTCAGTTTACAGGAAGCTTTGAAAGCAATCGATGATGAAATCAAAAGACTATCTCTTTTAGATGAAAAGTTTCATAAAGAAATAGTGCTTTTACAAAGTATTCCAGGCGTTGGAGAGTATACAGCATGTGTCGTTTTATCAGAGTTTGGAGATATATCCAATTTCTCGAAACCAAAAGAATTAGTTGCCTTCTTTGGATTGGATCCAGGAGTATCCCAAAGCGGAACATACAATAGGAAAAACAATAAAATATTCAAAAGAGGATCACCTCATGTTCGCTCAATTCTCCATATGCTGGCAAAATCTAATGTGTATCCAAATCGCAACAGAGAGTATTTAAATCCTGTTATGCGAGCTTATTTTGAAAAGAAAATAGCTGAAAAACCATACAAAGTTGTAATGTGTGCAATTATGTGAAAGATGGTTCAAATTATTTTTGCTGTTCTCAGAAGCCAAAAATCATTTGAATTAAGAACACCCGAAGAACATCAAAAACTAATTCGAGAAAAAAGTAAGTTAGTCGCATAAATTATTAATAGTGTTGCCTCAAAAAATGAAAGTATATGAGACTTGTTTGCTATGTACATTTTTAAGTTTTGTGACTGAAAAATATTTTAACAATTTTTTAAAAATAACTATTGACTTTCCTTAGTTGGTCTACAATTATCCGGAATTCCAGATGGAAGAAAATGTGATATAATAAATATTTTTAGAAGAAAATTTTGTATGTTTTAATGATTGAAGGGGAGGTGGCATATATTATGAAAATAGCTATTATTGATTCTGGGGTTGATCAGTCTTTTTTGCAAAAGGGATGGAGAGTGATAGAATATGTTATTTGTGATGGGAAATTTATTCAATCTAAACGAATAAAGTGTTCAAATCAGCATGGCACAAATGTAGCTAATATACTATCAAGTAAATTATCAAATAAAAATATTGAATTGGTATCTATAAAAATTTTAGATGATGCAAATAAAGGGAAAATGATAGATCTATACAAAGCAATATTATTTTGTATAACAAAAAATATAAAATATATAAATATCAGTCTAGGATATAGCGGGGAAGAGAAAAATAAAATGGATAGATTACGGGAAATTTTTGAATCGGCTTATGAGAATGGATGTTATATAGTAGCGGCATCTAGTAATAGTTTTGGACAAGAATCATATCCCGCAAAATTCGAAAATGTAATTGGAATTTTCACAGGCGAAGAATATGGAATTAAGGTCAATGTGATGAATAAAAACATTGAAATGAATGGTTACTTAGTAGCAGATATAAAAAACAAGAAATTTTTGCGTGGTAATAGCTATATTAGTCCGATATTTCTTTCATATTTGATTTTGTGTAAAGAAAAAAATAATTGTGGTATCAATACCTATATGGAAAATTTAAAGGCAAATTGTAGTATACATAAAAATAATTTTTTTATGTATCGAGATAGTGGTATTGAGCATTTTTTCATTGAAAAGAAAATTTATTTTTTTGGCGATTTAAAATTTAATGATGATGTGGTTATATTAGAATTTTTTAGAAGTATTGGGAAAGATGTTGTTGTCCTAGATGGAGAAGATGTTCATAATATTAATAGGGATGTACATATTAGTCAATTGTATATAGGTTATACATCTGATGGCGTAATTGACAATTTAAAGAGACTGATTATGGATCACAAAGAATTAAAACGTGTAGTAACAATATTTCCGGTTTTTCAAATTTGGGAATTTAATTACATTTGTAGCAGAGGTGTTAGATATATATCTTATTCTATATAATTATTATCATGAAGTGAATGGAGGAAAAGAAAATGGAATGTGCAATATATTTAACCGATGAGTGCAATTTCTCTTGTAGTTATTGCTATGAATCGAACAGAAAACATAAAAGTTTTATGAATGAGTGTGCTGCTAAAAAAAGTATAGATTATATATTTTCAGTTGCAGACAAAAACGAACCAGTGATTATAACTTTTTTGGGAGGCGAGCCTTTACTAAATAAAAAGGTACTTCATTATTCAGTTGATTATATTAATAAATATTATTCCAGTTTTAAAAATAATATTATTTTTAAAATCACAACGAATGCATCTTTAATGAGTGAAGATGATATTGTGTTCTTTAAAAATAATAATTTTTTACTTTCAATAAGCATAGATGGAAATGAAGAAACACATAATAAGAATAGATTAAGCAAAAATGGTGAAAGTTATTATAAAAAAATTATGGAGTATATCAATATTATGATTTATGAAGATGTGGATTTCATAGTTAGGATGACTGTAACAGGAAATAATGTTGAATGGCTTCATGAAAATATAAGATATTTTTTTAATATGGGTGTAAAAAAAGTCAATTTAGGTATTGATAATTTTCATGTATGGAGTGAATGGGAACTTAGAGAGTTCAGGAGTCAGCTGAATGATTTTTCGGAATACTATATTAACAATATTTTTGATAAAGAAGAAAAAAACTTTTACTTGTTTGATAATAAAATAGGCTCATTTTTAGAAAAAAGAAAAGCTATATATTGTAATGCAGGGACAAAATCACATTTTATAATAAATAGTTCTGGCAATATATATCCATGTTCTTTTGTGTCAAATATGGATTTATGGAAAATCGGAACTGTTGATAATGGTATAAATAAGAAATCATTTATCGACTCATTAAATAAAAGTTTGATTTTAAATAATAAAGACAATCCATATATAGAAAAATGTGCAAAATGTAAAATAGCATATTTTTGTAATGCTAAAAAGTGTGGTTTTGGAAATTTTGTTGGCACAGGCAAATTAAACTTTCCGAGTGGTTCGGTTTGTAGCATACAAAAGATAATTTATGAATTAATTTATGATATAATAAAAAAATTAAATAAAAATAAAAACTCAAAATTAGAAGAATACATTAACATAGGAAAAAGTTTAGGGGTAAATTTTTCAGAAGATGCGGGTAAAATATTGGGAGATAGAATATGAATTTTTCAGTCACATTAGAAGTTAATCAAGTGTGTAACCTAAAATGTAAATACTGCTATTTAGGTGATAAAATAATACATTTATGAGTTATGATATAGCAGAAAGGTCAATAGATATGAGCTTCAATAGAGCAAAGAAATTGAAGTTTAATGAAATTCAGTTTGATTTTATAGGGGGAGAACCCTTATTAAGTTTTTTGTTTATAGAGAGATTGGTTAATAATATCGTAAATATAAATTATAAATACAATTTCAAATTATTATTTTCAATTACCACGAATGGGACTATTATGAGTAGACAGATAATAGATTTTCTTGTGAAGTATAACTTTGATATAAAATTAAGTATTGATGGAAACAAAGCTACTAATGATAAAAATAGAATTTTTATAAATTCAAAAGAGAGTGTATATAATAGAATTATGGACAGTATGATATATTTTAAAGAATATGAAAAGTTGACCAAAAAAAGGATTCAAGTTACTAATGTTATTACTAAGAATAATTATGAGAACTATTTTGATTCAGCTATTCACTTGGTAAAAGTTTTAGGGTTTAAATTTATTGATGTAGCTATAGATTATACTGCTGATTGGAATGAAAATGAAATTATGATTATTGAATCAGGAATAGAGAGGCTTTTAATTGAATGCTTAACAAGTAAAAGTTTTTATTTTACTGATATAGGAAATATAGCATCAAAATCGAAAAAAGTATGTAAATGTTATACTTGTGGAGCGGGGATTATAAGTATATATATAAGAACTAATGGTACAATATTTTGTTGTCCAACTAATTTGAATAAGAATGTTTGCTTAGGTGATGTCTATTCAGGAATAGATGAAAATAAGATATTATTTCTGTACAATTTTGATGAAGTAAAAAATGACATATGTCAAAATTGCAAAATTTATGATTACTGTTCAGTTAAAGGTTGTGCGATGGGGAATATATTGGAAAATAATGACATTAATATTCCATGTAAATTCTTGTGCAAGTTAGAAAAATTTTACTATAATTTGAGCAAACGATATAAAATAAATATCTAAGAAGTAAGAGAAAGGGGAAAAAATGATTTCTTCAATGGAACATATACATTTAATCAAAGAAAAAGATAATATAGTTCTAATTAATAAAAAGAATTTAAAATGGGCAAAAATTACTGCTACGGAATTCTTTGCATTAAAAAGTCGGATTGAACAAGATTTTGATTTTAGAGAAAAACTTATCCAAAATAATTCTTTATTCGCACGAGAAACAAGTTTGCACCAAGATATTGACATAAAAAGCATTTACTATATTGTAACAAGACTATGTAATATGAACTGTTCATTTTGTTCTATGGCATCAGGGAAAAATATTAATACTTACGATAACCTTAAGGTGGAAGATTTTAGAGATAGAGTAGTGGATAAACTTAAATATCTTAATCCTAAAAAAATAGTTATAAGTGGTGGAGAGCCATTAACTAGAAATGATTTAGTTGATATAGTTAGAGAAATTAGATGTAAATTGCCGAATGTATTTATATTGCTACAAACTAATGGGCTACTGTTAAGTCATAAAATTTGGAAAGATATAGAACAGCATATATCAGGAATTGAAATAAGCGTAGAACATTTATTGAATGATGGTTTTGTGGTGGATGATGATTTATTGCTTGATATTTCAAACTCAAAGGTTAAGTTGTATTTTTCTTATGTTTTCGACATTAATAAGGAAAATGATATAGAGAGAGTTTTAAAATTTGGATTAAGATACAATGCAAAAGTTTCGTTTAGAATTGCATCGGAAATAGGTTTGTACAGTTTAGAAGTCAATAATAAAATAGCAGAAGTAAAAATATTAGATATGTACTTAGTTATAATTGATTTCATTGTTAAAAATAAACTTAATGAACCAGAAATAATTTCAGATCTCATTTTTGATTTAAAAGTAGGAAAAAGTTGTGGTGCTAACGGAAAAACACTTACTATATTGCATGACGGTTATTTAACAATATGCCCTAATTTAAGAGAGCCTGAATTTAAATTTGGACATATTCTAGAAACAGAAAAGACAGTTATTAGAGAAGATTTGAAAAGGCTATTGAATTGTAGAGATATTTTAAATGTGTTAGATGTTGAAAGAATAGATTATTGCACAGATTGTGAATATAAGTATTTTTGTGTAGGAGTATGTGCAGGAGAAAATTCTGCGGGGAAAATTAACTATGATCCTAAATGCACAATCAAGAAAATATTGATTAAATTTAATTTATTTTACTATGACAACACTAAAGATTATATATTCAATTTAAACAAGTTAAGGAACTTAATAGAAAGTGAAAAAAGGAAGATAATAGGATAATTATTATGAAAAAGTATTTATCATTCGTGAAAAAATATGCTCTAACTAGCAAATTGAACATATTCATTATCATTTGCATTCTTATTACACAAAATATCCCCGCTTTAGTAATACCCATTCTTTATAAAAAGATAATTGATGTATATTTACCAAATAAAGATATTGATTTTACGATAATGTTTTTAGGCATTATTTTAATAATGAATATAGGTAAACTAATCTTAAATATACTTAAAGATTATGAATCTGCATTGTTCTCTGAAAATATAGGTAAGAATATCAGGATTGATTTAATGAAAAAAGTTATTTTTCTTCCTTACGGATATTTTGATAATAACAATATAAGTAACTTCTTATCAAAATATGATAAAGAGGTAAATACATTGATAACTGATTTGGGATATATGCTTATTAGACTCATTAGTTCGTTGATATCAATCTCTATGACTGCCTACATGATTGTATATCTAAGTGGTAAATATTTAATTGCATTCGCATTTGTTTTTGTGGTTTTTTTGAAAACAAGTGTACATTTTGGCAAAAAGGTTTCTAAGAGAGCTGAAGTTTTTTTTGAAAAAAACAATAGTTCACTTTCTGTAATAAGCGATAATTATAGAAATATCCCATTAATTAAATTGTATAATGGCTATAAGTTTGCAATTAAAAGATTCAACGAAAAATATAACTCTCAGTTTTGCTCAAAAATAAAATTAGAAATTATTAATTCTGTCAATATAAATGTTAGTGGATTTTGGATATTTTTTCTTACATTTGTAGCGTGGGTGATTGGTGTTAATGATATAATGAAGGGTGCATTAACAATAGGTGGACTTATAGCAATTATAGACTATTTAAATATGCTTATGTCTCCGATGAATTTTATACCACAGTTCATTGGAAGTTACAGGGAGTCTTTGGTGGCAATAGAGAGAATAAATTCATTTCTAAATCAAAATGATGAAAAAAATGAATTGCAAAAAATAGTCTATAGCAAAGGTAATATTTCTAAAGTGCTTGTAAATAATGTATCTTTTGGATATTCTAAAGACAGAAATGTTATTAGCAATCTGAATTTAGAATTTAATAAGGGAAATATTTATGGACTGATTGGTAAAAGTGGGTGCGGAAAATCCACTCTTATAAAGCTATTGATAGGGTTGTATGCACCAAACTCTGGGGAAATAACTGTTAGTAAAGATGGAGAAATGCTAACTCCAATTCAAGTAAGAGAGGACTTTGGATACTTGCCACAAGAATCTAGTTTTTTTGAAGATACCATTTACAATAATTTATGTTTTGATAGTGAAATAGATAAGGACTTAATAATTAAAGAAAGTAAAAAAATTGATATTTTTCAAGAATTAAATAATATGGACGAAAAATTAGACACTAAGATTAATTATGAAAATTCCAATTTATCAGGTGGGCAGAAGAAAAGATTGGATTTATTAAGGATCTTAATACGAGACAAGAATATTATAATATGTGATGAAGCAACAAGTTTTTTAGATGATAAAAGGAAAGAATATTTTTATAGAACTATAAATGAAATAAAAAAAGAGAAAATCATCATTATTATCACGCACAATAATGATGAAAGTAAATATTTTGATAAGATATATGAAATTGGAACATAATGAATTGATATTCAGTATATAGACAGCAATATTTATATCTTATTACATTATACAGAAGTTGAAGAGATTAAAATACGCATCATATATGGAAAGATAAACTAGTAGGTAAGAATAATTTTGGCAATAAATATGGAAATAAATTAAAATAGAAAAATGGATGGTATTGTGATATAATACTGATTGATAGGAGAGGTGGAAGAACTTTTATTTAATTTGTAGAATGCATAAGTTGCAGGGAGGGTATACTGATGGATGATAAACTTAAGAACAATGATAACAGAGTCGAAAATGTTAATGTTGAGGAAGTTTTAGAAAACCTTGATGTACAAGGATATGAATATTGTTCATCCCATAAGCAAAAGTGTTTAAATGATTGTTGGTTCTTGCACAATTCAGTAGCATCTGATGTTGAGTAGAAGTGCAAAATTAAAAAGATTGTAAAATAAAAGAAATATAGTTATATGAATAATTAAATATTTTGAGTTCTCCCACTAACCTCCTAGATTTTATGAAAATATAGGAGGTTTTTATGCATAATTTTATTGATGTTCTTTTTAAGAGAGAGAGACAATACTATAAAAGCAATTGGCAAATATTAACTGCTTTAGTTGTTATACTTACTGCATTAATGTCACTTTTGATTTTTCTTCCGTTAAATGATATAAACAACTTTAATAATTCTATTCCTTACCATATGCAAGTAGAAAATGCATCCAAACAAATGGTAAGCAAAATGAAAAAAATGGATAATATTGCAGAAGTTGGGATTAGAAGCAATTTGTTTATGGCAAAAAATATTAATTCTAGCATTGAATATTATGATAAGACTGCTATGAAACTTAATAACATTATATTGAAGGAAGGAAAGCTTCCAAGCAAGTTTGATGAAGTTATCTCTACAAATATTAAAAAAAATTTGGGAGAGAAAATAAATGTTCAATGGATTGCTAGAGATGGAAAACTGCAATCTCAAGAGTTTGAAATTGTTGGTATTGCAAAAAATCATCTAGTTTCAGAACGAAATAATGATATAGTTATAGTTTCTGATACATTTGCAAGTCAAAATAATATTGGAGATGTTGATTTAGAAGCATATGTTTTGTTAGATAGTACGAAGCAAGAGGAAATAGATGCGGTAAAAAAACAGATGGGAAAAATAGGCATTGAGACTAAAAATATACATGTAAACACATATTATTTATACGGGTTATTGGGCAATAAAACTCAATTATTGGTTCTATGCATGTTTGGAGTGGGAATTATTTTTCTTTGTAAATCTCTGATTTCTGCTATCTATACTATTTTTATTGAAGAGGATAAGGAATATTTTTATAAGCTAAAAGTATTAGGTCTTAGTTCTGACCAATTTAATAAATTAATAAAAAAAAGGTTTTTATATTTAATAAGAGTGACAGGTATAACATTATTTTTTTTGTTTATTATAACAACAATATTGTTTAAGTTTTTTGAAATACCATATTCAAAAATGATATTCGGTTACGTCAGTATCTATGTTTTCAGTGCTATGTTTTTTGCTTTGAGGGTGATATTTAGTAACAAAACAAATTATGCAAAAGAAAATAGCAAGTATTCATGTGGATATGATTTATCAAATTTGAGAATTAATAAAAAAATTTTAAACATTAATGCAAAGTCATTGGCGAAGAGGAATCATTTAGTTTACAAGAAGAGATATAAGGCCATATTGAAAAGTATGAGTATTGTAATGATATTTTTTATTATGATTGGAACTGCATTTAATTCTATAAATTTACCTGATAGATTAAGGCAGGTATTTCAGTATGATGAAAGCTTTATAATATATCCAGAAATGAATAATCAATATAACCAAATAGATCAATTCCAGGATAAAAATCCATTTAATGAAAATTTTATTGATAGATTGAACAGCATAAATGGTGTAAAGAAAATAATCTATAACAAAAGAATATTTGCTGAAATAAAAAATTCTGCTGGAGAATCATACAAAGAAATATTTGAAATTATAAATAGTGAGAAAAAGCATGAAATGGAAAAAAATTTGATAGAAGGGGATTTGAATAATAGTGGTATAATTTTAAATGGAGATAAGCTGTCAAAAGAGGGGATATCTTGTAACATAGGAGATGTTTTAACACTGGTTGAAAAGGAAGGTAAAAAGATAGAAATACCAGTAGTTGCTGTTGTTAATAATTCTAATTCAAGGGAAGAAATTTATATAACAGATGACATCATATCAAGCCTAGTTAGAGAAAAAAACTATATCTATTCTATATCTATTCTATGTGAAAATAATTACAAACACAATGAAATAAAAAATAATTTGGAAATACTATTAAGTGACTATCCTAGCTTGCAAATAAGAGATTATTATGTTCAGTTAAATAATCTAAATGACACATTTAGAAGTGTGTACTTGAGTTTAAGTGGAATTCTTATTATTTTACTCCTTATTTCGGTTGCTAGTTTTATAAATATAGAAAGAGTTAACTTGTTACAAAGAAAAAAAGAATTTGCACTATTACAAATAAATGGAATGCATAAGGATGATATTCTAAAAAGTGTCTTATATGAAGGTTTTGGATATATAAAAAAAATTATACTTATTGTACCTTTGCTGAGTATTGCACTATCATATATCTTTGTATTTTCTTTAAATAAATTTGCAAAGTTATCATTCTTAAAATACAACTACTCTTTAATAAGTTTATTGCTGGTAATTGTCTTGATATCAGCTATTGTTGTTGTGATATCATGTTATGAGATAAGTAGGCAAAATAAAGAGAATATAATTGAAAGAGTACATTTATAAATTAGAGGAGATGCGAAATGATTGAGATAAAAAATTTAACTAAGATTTATAGCAATGGCGAAGAAAAATTTAAAGCACTTGATGGTATATCATGTAGCATTAAAACTGGTGAGTTAACTTTAATTATAGGTCCGTCTGGTTGTGGAAAAACCACTTTTTTAAATATTGTAGGGTTATTAGAAGACATGACCGATGGAGAGATTATTATTGATGATATAAATATCAATGAGTTGAATGATGAAAAAGAAAAATTTAATTTTAGACGAGAAAAAATAGGTTTTATCTACCAAGATTTTAACTTAATTCAAAGTCTTACAGTTTATGAAAATATTATTTTAACGGCATCATTAAAGGGAATGTATGTGGATGAACAGACAGTTGATGATATTGCTAGCAAGTTAGGAATATCTGAAAAACTTAATCAATTTCCATCTAAATTATCTGGAGGTCAAAAGCAAAGAGTAGCAATAGCACGTGCACTATGTGCTAAAAACTCGATACTATTGGCTGATGAGCCAACAGGAAATTTAGATACAAAAACATCTGCGGATGTTATGAAAATATTTCTTGATTGTATTCATAATTTTGGAGTTACAATTTTGATGGTTACTCATAATCTAGACTTTATTAAGTATGCTGATAAAGTTATAGAGTTTGTTGATGGAAAAATTGTATCATAATCTTCAGTTGTTTGATATGTTTATGGAATAAACTATAAGTTCTTTTTTATCATTGATATAGTGAACGAAGGGGTTTGTATAAAATATTGAAGAAGGGGAAGATTAAAATGATTAAAGTGTCTTTGTCAATAAGAAACTACTCTAATATTAGCAGGAAAATAACATTAATTAGGAGAACTTTCTAAGTATGTACTTTTACTATATTTATGTCAGTATATTGCTAGGATATGTATAACTATGTATGATTTATCTCTCTTTATAATTTTCAACTTTATGATAAATGATAGGAGGTATTTTATTTCATAATTAAGGGGTGTATTATAGCTATTCCAGTTTTATCAAAAGTAAAGCAGAAATAGGTAGAGATGTATATGGGTAGGATATTTTTATCAACAAGAAAATACCATAAGTATATTTTGAGTGTTTCTGAAGTTGGGTCAATTACTATCTATTGCCCTTTTTAAAGTAGTAAAAACTGAATATAAGGAAAGTCAAAGTGCTTTCATCTACTTGTGTTTAAGAGGATTTCGCATGTCAAAATGCCGAGATCCTCCTTTTTTATGCTCAAAAATCGGAAAAATGAGTAAAAAAAGGAGGATCAAAGGATGTCAGACAAAGAAAAATATATTTATGTAAACGGAAAGAAAATATATGTAAGTGATGAAATATATCAAGAATATAAAAAACTTAAAAATCATGAAGAATATCTACAAAGAATAGATGGGAAATATATAGATTATAATTTTCGAGGAGTAAACGATTCCATAGAAAACATAGAAGACAAAAAAGTAGATATTGAAAAAATAATAGAAACTAAACTAAGGTTAGAAGATCTATATAAAGCACTCGATAAATTAAACGAATATGAGAGAAGAATAATTATTGCCCTATATTTTGAAGAGAGAACTATTAGAGATTTAGCGAAACAAGAAAAAGTATCTCCTAAGAAAATATTCAGCCTTAGAAATAAAATATTACAAAAACTAAAGAAAATAATTGAAAGAGAATAATAAGAAGATATCAACGGGGAGCAGTCTTTGCTCTCTATTTTTTGTGAAAAAATTAAAAAAATTCTAAAAAAATGGAAACAAGAGGCCTAAAAATTAAGGTTTATATATAGAGGGATATTTTTATCACTCGATTTATACAGATGAAAGAATTGAACCTTGACAACTGCATAGACCACGATAGGACGTTAACCAAGTATGGAGCGATACAAACTACGCCAAGATCTTTCTGCTTAAAAGATTAGGTTTAAATGGATACTCAAAAAAGAATTGAAGGATAAAAGAAAGAGAGCGACAAATAGTACCTGTAAATCAGAAATGGCTTTCTGTGCTATGAAATACTTGGGGATAATGATACTTCTAAAGTTGATGCCGGCTCATCTAAAAAGAGGCGGAGGTGAAATTCCTATGCTGTCTGCCAAGACACCTACCAAAGTCATAAAACTTAACTGTTTATTTAAGGAGCTTAGAAGTATGAATAACTTAAATTTAGATGAACAAAAAATAAAAGAAGGTATACAAAATGAAAGCTTGAAAAAAGAAGAAAACACAAGTGATAAAACTTACAACATAGATGGCTACAAAGTACTATTTACATTTAAAGATACAGGTCTAACATTAAGCGACATAGTAGAATCATATATAGAAGAAAAACTATTTATTTTTTAATAAAGAGTATTGAAATAAAAAATAAGGAGCGTTATACTTTGATTGTGGAAGCCTAACCTTCATTTAATTTTGTATCTAAAGAATAAAATGAAGGAGGGCTTTTTTATGTGCAAAAGTAAAGCTTGTATTTATTTAAGATTATCAAGAGAAGATGGAGATGTAGAAGAAAGCAACTCAATATCAAATCAAAGAGAATTAATTCATAACTATGCAAATAAGCAAGGAATAGAAATTTTAAAAGAATTTGTTGATGATGGTTATTCAGGAGCTACCTATAATCGTCCACAATTTAATGAAATGATAAGAAGTCTTGAAAATAAAGAATTCGACACTTTAATAGTAAAGGATTTATCAAGATTTGGAAGAGATTATATAGGAGCAGGACGATATATTCAAAAAATATTTCCAGATATGCAGGTTCGATTTATATCCATAACAGATAATTATGATAGCCAAAATGCAGATATGAATGATACACACCTTATATTACCAATAAAAAATTTCATAAACGATAGCTATTGTAGAGATATATCAAATAAAGTAAGAAGTGCTCAAAAAGTTAAGAGGGAAAAAGGAGATTATATAGGTGCTTTTGCTCCATATGGATATAAGAAGAGCAAAGAAAATAAGAATAAACTAGAAATCGATGAAAAAGCTGCTGAAGTAGTAAAAAGAATATTTGGAATGAAATTGTTAGGATATTCTTCTAATTCTATAGCATACCATTTAAATGATCTTGGAATCGATTCTCCATTAATTTATAAGGAAAAATCAGGATTAAATTTTAATGGGGGATTTAGACCGATTAAAGGCGGAAAGTGGTCAGTTAACTCTATAAATAGGATTATCAGAAATAGAGTATACATCGGTTATATGGAACAAGGAAAAAGGATTAAATTAAACTACAAAAGCGAAAAAGAAATTTGTGTAAATCCTAATGATTGGGTCATAGTTAAAAATTGCCATGAAAAAATTGTATCAAAAGAGATATTTAATATAGCAAATAATTTATTAGATAGAGATGTATGGCAAGCTAGAAATAAAAATCCAGATATTTTTGCTGGTTTAATGTTCTGTAAAGATTGCGGATCACCACTAATAAGAAGAGAAATAAAAAGTGGAGACAAAAAGATAGTTCAGTATATATGCTCAAATTATAACAAAAATGGTTCTTGCACTAGACATGCTGTAAAAAAAGAAGAACTTTTAGAAGTAATTAAAGAGATATTTACTCAATATATATCTTTTCAAGAGTTGCTATATAAGAAAATTAAAAATAAAGAAATAAAATTATCTGCTATTGATTATGAAGGACGTGAGTTAATAAGACAAAAAGAAAAGTACGAAGCTATACTATCTTGTCTATATAGCGATTTAGAAGATAAAATATTGACAAAAAATGAATTTAATAGGTTTAGAGAAGCTTATAAAAGTAAAATTAAAGAAATTGATAAAGAAATACAAAATAGAGAAAATATAAAATCTAATGTGTATAAACTTCTAGAAGAAAACAAAAAATGGATCAATGAAATTAAGAGAAATAAACAACTAAATAAAATCGACAGATTATCATTAGTTATGTTGGTAAATAAGATCGTTATTGGAGAGAATAAAGAAATCCAAGTAGTATTTAATCATGCAGAAGAGTTTAAAATACTCAATAAAATGATAGCAAATGATAAGGAGCTAGATTCTTTAAAAAACATTTCTTCAGCTAGGAGGATAAGCTAAATGGCTAGAACTAGTAAAAGATATTTAAATAAAGATAACAAAGTAGCTCTATTATCTAAAAAAGAAACTAAATATAGAGCAGGAATATATACACGATTATCTCAAGATAGAAAAGAAAAGTATAGGAATAAAAGTGAATCTATTGATAGCCAAATAGAAATAGGAAGAAAGTATGCAGAAGAAAATGATATACAAGTAGTAAAAATTTACGAAGATTATGAATTCACAGGCACAAACTTTAAGCGTCCAGGATTTATAGAGATGATGGAAGATATTAAGTCAAAAGAAATTAATTGTATTATAGTAAGAGATCTTTCAAGATTTGGAAGAGAATACTTAGAAATAGGTAACTATATAGAAAATATATTCCCATTTTTAAAAGTTAGATTCATATCTGTTATAGATAAAGTAGATTCTTTAAATGGGCTTGATGATAAGAAAAGCTTTGAAGTAACAATTAAAAATATCATGAATGATATGTATTCAAAAGACATATCAAAAAAAGTTAGAAGTTCTAAAAAAGAATTAATGAAGAAAGGCTACCATATTGGTGGGAAGCCACCTTTTGGATATATATCAGTAAAAACAGAAGGTGGAAGTGTATTTAAAGTTGATGAAAAAGTAAGAGATGAAATAGTTTATATCTTTGAATTAGCTAATAATGGAGCAAGTATGGTAACAATAGCTAGAGAATTAAATAAAAAAAGATATAATCCGCCAAACATTTATTACAAAACAGGAGAAGTATATAAAGACAAAGAAACGAATCCTGGATGGAGAAATTGGTCTATTCAAAGAATTTTAAAAAATGAAGCGTATATTGGAAATTTAGTCCAAGGTAGATACACAAATATGATAGAGGATGGTAGTAGGAATAAAATAAGATCAGAAAAAGAATGGATAAGAGTTGAAGATAGACATGAAGCAATTATAGACAAAAAAGTATTTCAAAATGTTCAAAAACAATTAAGAGATAAATATGATAAGAGTTTTGGAAAATACTTGATACCAAAATATGAAGGAAGAGAAGATTGCTTTTACGGATTGCTATTTTGTGGCATGTGTGGAAATAAGTTATATAGATACTACTCTGTTTCTTGTGGCAGAAGATATTACTACTATGGTTGTAGAAATCTAGAAGAGGATAGGAGTAATAACCATGTGGTTATCTCAGAGATACAGTTAAAAAGCATATTAAATGAAGAAATAAAAAAATTAATGGAAGAAAACATTAGCTTTGAATGGGTTGAAGAAACTCTTAAATCAAAATATGAAAGTTTAAAGCAAAATAAGATGAAGTCCTTAGAATCTATGGACAAGAAAATAAAAGATCTTGAATATGAAATATTAAAAACATATGAAAAATATTGTCAAGGACAAGTTAAAATTGATTACTATAAAAAAATCAGAGAAGTTAAAAATAATCAAAAGAACACAATTGAAAGAGAAAGACGAATAGTTGATACTCAACTAACCAAATTAAAGAATAAGTATTTAAAAGGAATTGAGTTTTCAAAGAACTTATATCAACTTGACAGGGAGCAATCTGGATATTATAGGAGCTTAATTGATAAGATTATTGTTCATAAAGATAAAAAATTAGACGTATACTTTACTTTCACACTTTAAAAGTCAGAGGAAATCAAGATGTATAAAATAGGAATTTACATGAGATTATCTAAAGAAGATTATGAAAAAAATGAGGAAAGTAATAGCATAAAGAATCAAAGACAATTAATCTTATCATATATTGATAAAAATTTTTCTGATTTTTGTGTAGATAATAAGATTGAATATATAGATGACGGTTATTCAGGTATGAATACAAATAGACCTGCTTTTGAACGATTAATGGAAGATATAAGAGATCTAAATACCAATTGTATTATTGTAAAAGATTTATCTAGATTTTCAAGAGACTATATTGAAACAGGAAACTATTTAGAAAATATTTTTCCCTTTTTAGGGGTAAGATTTATCTCTATCAATGATGGATTTGATAGTAAAGATAATTGTAACGGAACCATTGAAATTGACACTCAATTTAAATCATTACTTTACGATTATTATAGTAAAGAACTTTCAGAAAAAATAAAGCTTACTTTGAATTCACTAAAGACAAAGGGAAAGATAATTAACGAAGCACCTTTTGGTTATGTTAAAGATCCAAAAAATAAATACAAAATCATAAAAGATGACATATCTGCTAAAGTAGTAAGAAAAGCTTTTGATATGATATTAGAAGGACATTCTCAGGGAAGTATAGCTAAAAATTTTAATAAGGAAAAATATCTTACAGGATCTGAAAGAAAGAGAGTATTAAGAGGAGAAAGTCTAGAAAATTATAAAAAGATTTTGTGGACCACAGGACAGATAAGTAGAATTCTAAGAAATGAATCTTACACAGGAGTATTTTTATATAATAAAACGTACAAAACTCCAATAAGAAAAAGTATACCAAGACCTAAAGAAGAATGGGGTAGAATACAAAATGCTTTTGAACCAATTATTTCCAAAGAGGAATTTAATAAAGTTCAAAATATATTAAATCAAAGATCGTTTCCGGCTCATAATGATGCAAGAGATGTGGATAGCCCTCTTAGGTCAAAAGTAATATGTGGTGTATGTGGGCATAAAATGAAGTTTGATTACAGAGCAGTTGTTGGTAAAAATGGAAAAAAATATGACTGTAGATTTAGATGTAGAATATGTAGTTTAAATTCAAAGTCAAATTCCATTAGTTCAAAGACAGTCGAAAGTTATGTGTTGGAGAGTTTAAAAAGAAGAGGTGTAAAATTAGAAGAAAGAAAGACTATTAAAAGTAAAAAAATAGATCAAGGAAAAGTGAATGCACTAAAATTTGAAATACAAAAGAACTACGAGTTATATTTAGATTCTAAACTTACACGAGAAGAATTTCTAGAAATTAAGAATAATATAAATGAACAATTAAGTAGTTTAAAAGAGGAGTCTGAAACTAAAGATAAATTAGAAAATATTACTATGTGTAATATAGACTTAAAATTAACTAATGAAATCGTTGAAGATAACATAAAAGAGATTATAGTAGACGCCTCAAAAAACATAGAAATTGTCTATAAATAATGTGATATAATTATAAGCAATAACTTGACACAATAGGGTAAGTCTACAAGTCTTTATTCACTTTTAGATAGCTTAAAAAATGAATATGAAAATATAATAACGATAGAGGACCCTGTAGAATACAATATTGAAGGCATAAATCAAATTAATGTAAATGAAAAAATAGATTTTACTTTTTCTAAAGCGTTAAGATCTATATTAAGACAAGACCCTGATATAATATTGGTTGGAGAAATAAGAGATTATGAAACAGCACAGATAGCTATAAGAGCAGCTATTACAGGCCACTTGGTCCTTACAACACTACATACTAATAATGCTCTATCTTCAATAATTAGGTTAAAGGATTTAGGAATAGAAGATTATCTTTTATCATCAGCTATAAACACAGTAGCTAGTCAAAGATTGGTTAGAAAACTTTGCGATTGCAAAAAAAGTTATCATATGACAGATGTGGAATATGCGATAGCTAGTAAATATATGGACGTTGATAGAAATCAAGTAGTTTATAGGGCAAATGGCTGTGATAAGTGTAATGAAGGATATAGGAATAGAGAAGCAGTTGAAGAAGTATTTACGCTTACAGATGAATTTAGAGATATGATTAGAAACGATAAGATAGATTTAGTTAGTGTGAGTGAGTATGCTAAGAAAAATAACTTTGAATCCATGTTTTATAATGGATTAAAAAAAGTTTTTGATGGTACTACTAGCTTTGATGAACTTATCAATGTAATGTATGATCAAATATGATTTATAATTTTTCTCTTGCAAAACTTCAATAGTTTTTATATAATATCAGCTAGACAGTTCGAAACCATCCTGTCTATAAACAAAACTAGGGAATCTAAAAGGATAGGTATGTCCATTTATAGTTTTTCCTAGAGATGTTAAAGCATCTCTTTTTTAATGCGATTTTTAAGGAGGAATTATGAGAAAAGAAGATGATATGAAAGATATAACTCTTTTGGGTAATCAAGATAATAAATACCCAGATGACTATGCTCCAGAAGTACTTGAAGTATTTGATAATAAGCATCCTGATAATGATTACTTTGTAAAATTCAACTGTCCTGAGTTTACTTCACTATGTCCTATAACAGGCCAACCAGATTTTGCAACTATATACATATCATATGTACCAAGTGAAAAAATGGTTGAGAGCAAGTCTTTAAAATTATATTTATTTAGTTTTAGAAATCACGGAGATTTCCACGAAGATTGTATGAATATAATTATGAAAGATTTGATAAAATTAATGGCCCCAAAATACATAGAAGTATGGGGTAAGTTTACTCCAAGAGGGGGTATTTCTATAGACCCATATTGTAACTATGGGAAAAAAGGTACTAAGTGGGAAGAAATAGCCTTTAATAGACTAGCAAACCATGACCTATATCCAGAAAAGGTGGATAATAGATAAGTTTATGGAAAAAAATAAAGATAATACTATAGACAAGTCTTTAAAATATAGACTTTATCTATGGAGTTTTTATTCAGTTTCTATAGTGATGAAAAATATTTTTGCAACTAAGACTTTTAGAATTGGATATATGCAAGCCCCAACTGGTTATATTTTTGAACCGATAAGTTTCATAGCCCAGGATGTTGAAACAGAAACAAAAGGATACAAGTCTGCTAAAGTAATGATAATATTAGGCTTTGTTTTAAACCTCATAGTAGCCTTAGCAGGCCAGCTTGCTATTTTACTTCCAAATGCAAGTGGACCTACTATACAATCGTCATTTGAAGTTATACTTGGCAATATGCCTAGGCTTTTTGTAGCAAGCTTAACCGCATATCTTGTAGGCGGTACTTTAAATTCTAAGATCATGGATAATCTCAGAAAAAGTAACGATAATAGTTTATTTTTCAGAGCTATAACTTCTACAATTGTAGGACAATTTGCAGATAATATAATTTTTACAACTCTTGCTTTTGCTGGAACTATGCCATATGGACAAATAGTTAGCATGTCCTTATCAATGACGGTTCTAGAAACGCTTTATGAGATAGTTTTTTATCCTATTACAAAATTTACAATTACAAAGATAAAAGAAATTGAAGGATAAAAAAGCTGCTAGGGATACGATTTACTAATTTTTAGTTATTTGTATACCAAGCAGCTTTTTCGCTATTTCAAATTATTTTTATTTAATTCATAAATGTATTTTAGACCATTAAGTCCTAAAGTTGTATCTTTTTTTATATCAAACTTACTATTAATTAATAAATCGGAATGTACACCAGTGGTCAATATTACGGTGTTAGATTTTTTTAATTCATATTGATCTACAATATTATTGACAATTCCCAAAACCGCATTTTGATATCCATAATATATACCGCTTTGGATTGAGCTAATAGTATTATTTCCTAAAAATTTATCAGACTTTTTTATCTCCACTTGAGGTAATTTTGCACTTTGTCTGTGAAGTGAATCTTCAAATAAATCTATACCTGGTAAGATTAATCCTCCCAAGAACTCTTTTTTTGAATTAATATAATCAACTGTAGTAATACTTGAAGCTGATATTACTATAATATCACCATCATAAGTTTTACTAGCTGCAACAGCCCTTATAATCCTATCTGAACCAACCTCTTTTGGACTCTCACATTTTATATTAAGACCAGTCTTAACCCCCGAAGATATTAATATCGGTTTTTTATTGGTAATCTTTTGGGAAATTTCTTCATAGCGAATTGACAGCTCTGGAACTACTGAAGAGATTATTATATCATCAATATCGCTTAAATTTATTTTTTTATCTAATAATATTAACTTTATCGTAAGTTTGGTTTCTTCAATAGATCTATTTTTATCTGTTACTATTGAAAAGCTATCGAGCATTTGATCAAAATTAAATATTCCAAATTTAGTAAATTTATTATCTATATCAATTGCAAGTAACACCTTACCTCCTTGATCTTTTTACAGCTTTAACAACTGCAGTTGTTATTATAACTGAGAAAATAGCCTCTGGAATACCAGATGTAACTGAAACTCCAAGTATTGCAGATTTTGCATTTTCTAAAGGTATATTTAGCGCTTCTACATACTTTTGTGCATAAATTAAATATATACCACCTAATACTAAAATTGTATTGGTCATAGATCCTACAAAAGCTCCTATTGCCACTGGAAAATCTAGGGATGAAGATTTTCTTGAATAGATAAACAAAGCTATGCTTATCAAAAGTAATATAACTACTATAGTTATATTTAATGGAGAAGCACCTGTTTTAATATCTTTATATAGGACATATACTAAAGCTAAAGATATAAGTATCCAAATAACTCTGGCTATGGTTTTAGAATTTTTAGTACTTGCTTTTTTTACTCCATTATAGGCGTAATAAGAAGTTATACCGATTAATATTCTAGGAAGTATTGATATAAGTGGGTTATAGAATACAAAAGAAATTGGACCTGGTCTTAAAAATGCGTTTGCTAGTGATGATATACCAAAAATAAGCCCAACTAAAGCCCCTACTAAAGGTCCTTCTACTATGGCTGCAATAATTACAGGTATATGCATGGTTGTAGCATTTATTATCCCAAGTGGTATTAGTCCAAGTGGTGTTAATCCAAGTACAATTGTAATTGCACCAAGTACTGAAGCTGTTACTAGCTTCTTGTTATCTAGTTTTGTGTTTTTCATTTTTCCTCCTGATACGGTTCTATTTGATACCGTTCTTTGCACTAAAAGATGCTTAACTAATTATTATATTTACAAAAAAGTGATTTGATTAAAAGCTTGGATCTATTAAAGTATCCTGCAATATCACTTATATTGTATTATCCACATAAATTATATCACAAATTTACTTTTGGTAAAGCATATGGATATATAAATAACTTATTTTTTAAGCTATTTTACAAAAATAAACACAATTAAAAATGGTATAATACCATTAGACTTTATAAAGAGGTTATTATGGAAGATATAAACATACCAAATCATGTTGCGATAATATTAGACGGAAATGGTCGTTGGGCGACAAAGAGAAATAAGCCTAGGACTTTTGGCCATAAAAATGGGGCTGATAATGTCGTAGATATTGCAATTCATGCAAAAAAAAGAGGAATTAAATATTTAACAGTTTATGCCTTTTCTACAGAGAACTGGAAAAGACCAGCAAAGGAAGTGGACTATCTAATGAAACTTATGATCAAGTTTATTAATGATAAGATAGATCAGTTAATGGAGGAAGATTGTAAACTAAATTTTTTAGGAAACTTATCGATTCTTCCCAAAACTACTAGAGATGCTATAGTAAGGGGAATTAATAAAACTAAAAATAATAAGTCATTATTTGTAAACATTGCTGTAAACTATGGTGGCAGAGATGATGTAGTTCATGCTTTAAAAGATATAATAGATGAAGGATTTAATAAGGATGATATAAATGAGGATCTTATATCTAAGCATTTATATACTAAAGATATACCTGATCCTGATTTATTAATAAGACCAGGTGGGGAGATTCGTATTTCAAATTTTTTGATTTATCAAATAGCCTATTCAGAATTATATTTTTCTGATGTATTATGGCCAGACTTTAATGAGGAAGAATTTGATAGAGCTTTATTAGCATATTCTAATCGCAATAGACGATATGGAGATATTAAATGAATCTATTAGTGAGAACTTTGGGAGGAGCATTAATCCTTTTAATATTGTTAGCTATAACATATTTTGGACATATAAGCTTAGCTGTTGGTTTTACAATCTTTTCCTTAATTGCTATTAAGGAAATAACTAAAGCTTTTGAAAATATTGATGTAAAAGTACCAAAGATGCTATTATATGTATGTGATTTATTAATAATGGTTTTAACTATTAATAGTAATCCAGATGCTTTTAATTTAGCTATTATATTTTCTGTTATAGCTATATTAATATATATGTTATTTAACAAAAATAGAACGTTAAATGATATATTTGCTAGTATTTTTATAATAATGTATGTGCCAACTCTTATGGGAAGTATTATTAAAATTGCTGATATAAGCTATGTATGGTCACTTTATATAACTGCTTGGGGATCGGATACCTTTGCCTACTTGACTGGTTCATTAATTGGTAAAAACAAGATAAAGTCTATAGCTCACATTAGTCCTAATAAGACTTTGGAAGGATCTATTGGTGGAATTATAGGTGCTCTTATATTAAATATTATCTATGTAAAATATGCTCCTCTTAACATTAACTTAACATATGTTATTATATTTTCTATAATAGGGGCTATCTTATCTCAATTAGGTGATTTGGTAGCTTCATATATAAAACGAAAAACAGGTATAAAGGATTTTGGGAATCTTATTCCAGGTCATGGAGGTATCATGGATAGGTTTGATTCTATGGTATTCATAGCTCCTATATTTTATTTATTATCTGTTTTGTAAGGAGAATCAATGGGAACAATTATTATTGCCCTTATAATGTTTTTAGCTCTAGTAACTATTCATGAGTTTGGACATTTTATAGTGGCAAAGTTATCAGGTATAAAAGTAAATGAATTTGCAGTAGGGATGGGTCCTTCTATAAAATCATCTCAAAAAGGAGAAACAAAATACTCTCTTAGAGCTTTACCTATAGGTGGATATTGTGCTATGGAAGGAGAAGATGAAGAGTCAAATGATCCTCGTAGCTATGATAATGCACCGGCAGGTAAAAGATTTTTAACTATTCTTGCAGGCCCTATGATGAATCTTATTTTAGCTATTATTATTTTTACAATAGTAGTCTTCAATACAGGCACTAGCACAACTTATGTAGGAGGTTTTGCAAAAGATTCTTCTGCTAAGGAAGCAGGTATAAATATTGGTGATCAGATAGTAAAAATAGATGATAAGAATGTAAATGAATTTACTGACATTTCTAAGATTTTATCTGATTATTATTCAAAAAATGATAGTAAAGAGCCAATAGAAGTTGTTGCTAAGTCATCTTATGGTAATATTAAATCATATGAGATTAAACCGGTTTTTAAAAATGATATTCCGCTTTTAGGAATTACTTCAAAAATGAGAAACGTAGGATTTTTTGAATCAATTGGACTTGGCTTTAAGGAAACCTGGCGCAATATAAAGATGATTTTTAGCATTTTAGGCATGCTATTTACGGGAAAACTTTCCTTTGGAGCTTTAAGCGGACCAGTAGGAGTGGTAAAGGAGATAGGGAATCAAGCTCAAAATGGAGCTATGAGTGTCCTATACTTTTTATCATATATTAGCGTAAACCTTGCAGTATTTAACTTGATACCATTTCCTGCCCTTGATGGGTCTAAGTTATTTACTAACCTTTATGAGATGATTACTAAAAAAAGGGTTAATAAAAAAATTGAAGAAAAAGTTACTGTTGTGGGATTTGTAATATTAATAAGCTTAATACTAATTATCACAATTAAAGATATATTTACACTTTTTTAAGGAGATGTAATGAGAAAAGAAACTAGACAAATTTATGTAGGAGATGTTGCAATTGGAGGCAACTCTCCTATTTCTATCCAATCAATGACTACAGCAAAGACCAGTGATATAGAAACTGTAGTTAGTCAAATAAATGCGTTAGAAGATGCAGGATGTGATATTTCACGTTCAGCTGTTAATGATATGGATGATGCCAAAGCAATTTCCGAAATAAAAAGAAGAACCAATCTACCATTTGTAGCAGATATTCAATTTGACTACAAATTAGCTCTAGCGGCTGTAGAAAATGGTTGTGATTGTTTAAGATACAATCCAGGGAATATAGGTAGCGAAGATAAGGTGAGAGAAATAGTAGAAGCCTGCAAAAAGCGTAATATACCTATTAGAATTGGGGTAAACTCAGGTTCTATTTCTAGAGAAATATTAGATAAGTTTGGTGGGGTCAATGCAACTTCTTTAGTAGAAAGTGCCATGGAAGAGATTGGGATTTTAGAAGATACGGATTTTTATGATATGAAAATATCTGTAAAATCTTCTGATGTAAATACAATGATAGATGCCTATAGGAAGCTAAGTAGTTTAGTAGATTATCCACTCCATTTAGGAGTTACAGAAGCAGGCCCATTGTATCAAGCCCTTGTGAAATCATCTATTGGAATTGGATCTCTTCTAAAAGACGGCATAGGGGACACTATTCGTGTATCAATTACAGGAGATCCTGTAGAAGAAGTAAAAGCAGCAAAAACTATACTAAAATCTTTAAATCTTAGCCATGATGGTCTTGATATTGTATCATGCCCAACTTGTTCAAGAACTACGGTTAATTTAGAAGAAATAGTAGCAGAAGTTGAAGAAAAAGCGGCGGGCTTAGGTGTAGATGCAAAGATAGCTATTATGGGATGCCCTGTAAATGGACCTGGAGAAAGCAAGGAAGCAGACTATGGCATTTCCGCTGCAAATGGTATGGGATTTCTTTTTAAGAATGGTGAAACCATAAAGAAAGTTAAGGAAGATGAAATAGTAGATACTCTCTTAAAAGTATTAAAAGAAAGTCATTTAAATGAAAATTGATTTAAGCAAATTTGTAGATATTAAGGAAAATGAATATACAATTACCAACGCTGTTTATTACAGAGAGAAAAATGAGCTCAAACTTACTGTAGAATCAAATCTAAATTACTTAGAGGATAAGGTGAGAGCGGATCTAGATGATTATTTATCTTATGTGAATCTTACTATAGAGTTTGTCATGTTAGAACCTGATACAAATGATGAAATTTGCGAAGATGAAAATCCAGAGATAAACGAAGTGGAAATTATTGATGATATAGATTTAAATATTAAGCCAAGAGAAGCTTTAAATAATAGCAAAGATAATTGTAAGAATGTAAATAATCCTTGCTCTAATTTAATTGAACGAAAAGAAAAGGACTTACAAGCTAGGATAAGTCACGCTATGAGTCATACTAAGGAAGAGAAAAAAATAGATGTTCCAGTCGATGGATTAGATTATGGAAGAAAAATTAAGAATGATCCGATTGATATAGATGATATTTATGATAAAAAGGGGATAACCGTTTCTTTAATAGGAACGGTTTATGGTCTTGATGTATTTGAAACTCGTAATCACTCATTTATATACACCTTTGACCTAGAAGACAATACAGATGCTATTAGTTGTAAGATTTTTGTTTCTCAAAATAAAAAAGATTGTTTAAATCTATTGGCTAATGGTATAGCTGTTCAAGTAGAAGGTGTACTAAACTATGATGATTACGCTCATGATGATGTATTTACAATCAACTCATTAAAGGATGCTGTCGTTAGTAAGAAGATAGATACAGCTTATGAAAAGAGAATAGAGCTAGAGTTACATACTAAAATGACCAACCTAGATGGTTTTGTAGATAATAAGGACATAGTTAGTATTCTTGATGATTGGGAATGGGATGGTCTAGGGATTACTGATACAGAAACTCTTCAAGCTTTGCCAGATCTTTATGATGCTATAAGTAAAACAGGTAAAAAAATGCTTCCAGGAGCTGAACTTTTGCTTGTAGAAGATGAGCTTAGGATCCTAACAAATCTATCTGATAAAAAAATTCCTGAAACTAGTGATATTAAAGATCAAGAATTTGTTGTATTCGATTTAGAAACTACAGGACTTTCAAGATTTAAAGATAAGATAACAGAAATAGGTGCTGTTAGAGTTAAAAATGGAGAAATTACTGAAGAATTTAATGAGCTAGTAAATCCTGAACAGATAATACCAGAAAAAGTAGTAGAACTAACAGGCATTACTAATGAAATGGTAATGGATAAGCCTAAGATAGATAAGATATTGCCAAAGTTTTTAGAATTTGCAGGAGATACAATCTTAGTTGGTCAGAATTCGGATTTTGATATAGGGTTTGTAAAAGAGAATTCTAAGCAATTAGGATTAGATTTTGCTCCAATTTACATGGATACTTTACCTATGGCAAGAGCTTTGTTTACTGATATGGGTAGGTTTTCACTTGATAAAATAGCGAGAAAATTAAATATACCAGCCTTTAATCACCATAGGGCAAGTGATGATGCTCGTGCTACAGCCCAAATTTTTATAAAAATGTATGATATGATAATGAATCAGGACTTAAATTTAGCTAATATAAATACATTGAATACAGAGTACCCTAAGTCTAAATTCGAGAATTTTTCAACCATAGTATTTGCTAAAGATGAAACAGGTCTCAAAAATTTATATAAGTTAATTTCAAAATCTAGAATGGAGAACTTTAATACTGAAGCTAGAACTCCTATTTCAATTTTAAAAGAGTATAGAGAAGGTATTTTAATAGGTAGTGGTGGACATGACGGTATACTTTTTAGATCATTATTAAACGACTATCCAGAAGAAAAGATTAGTGAATTATTAGAGTTATTTGATTTTTTGCAGGTAGAACCACTTGGGATTTTTGCAGATGAAATTACAAATGGACGAATTAGAGATTACAATCAAGTAATTGAGATTAATAAAAAAATCATAGATCTAGGGAGAAAGCATAATAAATTGGTAGTGGCAACGGGTGGAGTAAGGTATTTAATGCCAGATGATTATATGCTAAGAAATATCTTACATAAAGGACAATATTTTAGATATCATGAGAATGAGCCTTTATATTATTTAAGAACAACTAATGAAATGCTTGAAGGGTTTTCTTATTTAGATAAGGACCTTGCCCATGAACTTGTCATAACTAATCCTAAAATAATAGCCGATGAGATTAAGGATATCAGACCAATCCCTCCAGGAACTTTTCCTCCGAAGATAGATGGATCTGATGAAAAACTTAGAGAAACCTGTTATAATAAGGCGAAATCAATATATGGAGAGCCATTGCCTAAGATTGTAGAAGATCGTCTAGAAAAAGAACTTAATTCTATAATCTCTAATGGATATGCAGTTCTTTATATAATTGCAAAAGAGCTAGTAGGAAAATCTAATGAAGATGGCTATTTGGTAGGCTCTCGTGGATCTGTAGGTTCGTCGTTTGCTGCTACTATGGCAGATATAACAGAAGTTAATCCTCTATCACCTCATTATGTTTGCCCAAAGTGTAAGCATAGTGAGTTCTTTGAAGAGGATAGGCTGGGAGCTGGAATAGATTATCCTGACAAAGATTGTCCAAAGTGTGGTACTCCTATGAATAAAGATGGACACAATATACCATTCGAAGTTTTTTTAGGTTTCGAAGGAGATAAAGAACCAGATATAGACTTAAACTTTGCTGGAGAATATCAGCCTATAATCCATAAATATACAGAAGAATTATTTGGTAAAGGCAAGGTATTTAGAGCTGGAACTATTGGTGCTATCCAAGATAACACTGCTTTTGGCTATATAAAAAAATATAGTGAAGAATATGGTGAAGAATTTACAAATGCTCAGATTAGAAAACTTCAAAGAGGACTTAAGGATGTAAAAAGAACCACAGGTCAACATCCAGGTGGCTTAATAGTAGTACCTAATGATATTGATATATTTGATATAACACCTATTCAATATCCTGCAGATGATCCTAATGGTGATATAAAGACAACACATTTTACTTATAATATGATGCATGAGACTTTATTAAAACTGGATCTTTTAGGTCATGATGTGCCATCAATCATACGTGCTCTGCAAGATTTGACAGGAACAGATCCTCTTAAGATAAGAATGGGCGACCCTAAAGTTATGAAGATATTTTCAACTACTGAACCTTTAGATATTAAGCACGATTTCTCGAATAATGAGATAGGAACGCTGGGTATACCAGAATTTGGTACAAATTTTGTTAGAGGAATGTTAAAGGAAGCATATCCTACTAAGTTTTCAGAGATGACAAGAATTTCAGGACTTTCTCACGGCACAGATGTGTGGAATAATAATGCTAGAGATTTAATTTCAGATAAAACTGCGAATTTTGATGAAATAATATCAACTCGTGATGATATTATGAACTCTCTTATACAAAAGGGTCTAGATAAGAAGAAGTCTTTTCAAATTATGGAGATTGTAAGGAAAGGAAGATCCCTATCAGAAGAACAACTGGAGTATATGAGAGAAAATGAAGTGCCAGAATGGTATATAGAATCTTGTCTAAAGATTAAATATCTATTCCCAAAAGCCCATGCAGTTGCATATTGTCTTATGAGTTATCGTATAGCTTATTATAAAGTTTATTATCCTGCTGCTTTTTATGCAACTTACTTTAATACAAAGCTTTCAGATTTTGTTTATTCTATTATAATTAACGGATTAGAGTCGATTCAAGTGGCTCTTAAATCATATGCTCAAAGATTTGATCTTACAGCTCGTGATGAGGGCATTAGAAAAGTTTTAGAAGTAGCTGAAGAGATGTATGCTAGAGATATAAAAATAGATAGGGCCGATCTATATAAATCTCATGCTTCTAAGTTTATTCTAAGTGAAAAGGAAGGATATATACTTCCACCACTTTCATCTGTTGATAATGTATCTGAGGCTATGGCTGTTGATATAGTAAACGAAAGAGATAAAGGCGAATTCATTTCTATAGAAGATTTAAACAAAAGAACAGCTGTAAATAAAAATGCTCTAGAAAGTCTTAAGAATTTTGGAATTATAGATGGTCTAGGCGAGAAAAATCAAATGAGCTTATTTGATGGAATATTTTAAAATAGTGTTTTTTTAATGTAATTATCCTATATTATTGAATTGGTTATAAATATATTGCACAACATTATAGAGGTGTTTATGAAGATAGTATAAATAAAAAAGTAATAATTATTTTACTGATTATCCAATCTATTGTATTTGCAATACTAGTAAGCATATTTTTAGATAAGAAATATAATGAAAATTTTAAAAATATTTCAAGTGATTATAAGGAAGTTTCTTAAATAATATTGATACTAGTAAAAGCAATGAAGTGGGAAATTATATTTCAAAATTTTTAGGTAAAAAATGCTGTTTTGCTAAAAGAAGTTGAAAGCCTTGACTTTACTGGTGTAAAAATAGTTCATATTTACTGGATGGCTAGTGATTGTAAAGTTAATAAATATAAGTTAAACCCTAAATTCTGGGGAAAAACAATATGCTAAAGATAAAAGTTTTAAAACTTTAGTTAACTATGTTGGTATTAAGAGAAGTTCCCTTTAAAAGCCATAGAACCTGTTATTAATTTATTGTGCAAAGATAATATGTCATGGTTTGAAACTTCTAGTTTATTAGCAGGTGGTGAAAGAAGATCTTTTATCAAATTTAATCAAAAAGCTTATGATAAATATGTAAATAAAGATTATTATAAAAAATTTCATTTAGAAGATAATATGACAGAGTTTGTAAAAATAAAAGATTTGATAGGCGGTAGGATTCAAAGTTTAGGTCAATCTATATTAACGTTTGTATTAGTAGCTGTACTATTTACAGTAATTTTTAGAATAATCTTATATAATTTAATAACGTATATAGGGAAGTTTATCTAGAAGAAGTAAACATCAAAAAAATTCTAGGTTATGATAATAAAAAATATGTAGTCCTATTTTGGCAGTGATTTTAATTGCGGCTTTTATAAATTTATTAATTGCAATAATTAAGAGATCAATTTTTGGATTTATAATTTCTCTAATAATTGGCTTGATAGAAATAGCTTTACTAAGAATGTTTACAAATAAAAATCAATTTAAAGTGATGGTAGAGTTTTTAAAATAGGGGAGAAAATTATGAAACAAAGAATATATCAAAGTTATTTGGAAATAGAAATGGAATAGATGATCTAAAATTTTCTGTTGACGAAAAAGAAATTGTAGCCATAGTTGGTAAAAGCGGTTCTGGTAAGTCTACAATTTTAAACATGAATGGTCTTTTAGAAACTTATGATAATGGAGAGATTTTATTCAAAGGCGAAAACTCCCTGATATAGATAGCAAAGAAGCTACTCTGCTTCGGAGAAATGAAATAAACTATTTTTTCCAAACGAATGTTTTAATAAATGAAAAAATTGTTAGAGGAAGTCTTTTGATTTGTATGGAATATGCAGACTTAAAAGATGAACCAACAGGATCTTTGGATCCAATTATGAGTGAAGAAGTTTTTAAAATTATTTTATCACTAAAAGATGAATTTAATAAACAATTATTATTGTTACTCACGATATGGACTAGCTAGTAAAAGTGATAGGGTTATCAAAATAAATTAATTATACAAAAGGGGTTGTTGCAAACTACGAATAATTATCGTCCCATCATTAGAAGCTTCTATTAGGAAACTTTTTACATAGCCTGACGGTTAGTGTATACAAAATTTCCATAGAGGTTCCTTCTAATGATTTTTAGACGATTTATTAATTATGCACTATCCTCTTTAAGAATTAAGTGGTGAGAATTCAGTTGCTGTATAAAATTTTTTCTTTTTTCCGAATCCAAACACTGAAATTTCAACTTCTGGATAATTCATTAGTAAGGATTCTAACCTAGGATCGTAGTATGTTGTGACTAGTTTGGAAGTTTCTTTTTTTAACATATCTTCGTTTTTTCCTTTTGGACTTATTCTAAGATTTATAGATCCAAGATCACAGCAACCCATCCCTCTTTCTACATCTTCTCTGATAAAAATTTTATCTATATTATTTTTTCTTATATAATCCTTAGCTTTGTCAGTATATATAAATTTCATAAATTTTCCTTTGAAAAAGGGAGAGCAAACTCTCCCAAAGACAAGTATCTAATTAATTTAATACAATAGCTGCAATACGGTCTTTATTTTTCTTTGCTTTTTTAACTGTAAGAATTGCTATTACAATGCTGATAATTGCACCAATAATATATGCTACCTTAAAGTCTGCACCAAACCCTACTCCCTTATCACTTATAATAAATGAGAATACTATAAATGTATAGAAAAGTTCAGGAATAAGTGATATCCAATAATTTTTGCCGTTATTTAATAAGTAGCTAGTTCCAGTTGCTAGAGCAAATAAGGCAACTAATTGATTAGTAAATCCGAAGTATCTCCATAATAGGTTGAATCCATTTGGATCGTTTTTAGCCCATGCTAATATTAATATAGCTGGAATAAATAATACTGCAGCTACACCAATTCTTTTAACTGGAACTTTTTGATCTATATTAAGTTCTTCAGCTACGATTAGTCTTAGTGATCTAAATGCTGTATCACCAGATGTGATTGGAAGAACTATAACGCCTATTATAGCAATGAGTCCGCCGATATTGCCCATAAAGTATTTAGAAATTTCACCAACCATTAAAGTTGCTCTAGTATCTAGTGGTACTATTCCTTGAGAGAATATTACCATTGCTCCAGCAGCCCAAATCATAGCAATAACACCTTCAGCAATCATTGTTGAATAGAATGTTGCTCTATTTTCTTTTTCTGAAGCGACAGTTCTAGAAACAAGCGTTACTTGAGAACCGTGGAAACCTGAAAGTATACCACAAGCTACAGTTATAAAGAATGCAGGTATAAATTTTTGTCCAAGTGGATGCTCGCTAATATAGCCTGCTCCTGCAAATTCTAGGTGAGCTGATCCTTTTGTAAATATGCCTATAAGAACTCCAACTGCTGATACAATTAAAAACGCTCCAAATAATGGATAAATTCTACCTATAAGCTGATCGATTGGAAGAACTGTTGATAGTATGTAATATAAGAATATTATAGCGTATATAATCCAGATTCCCTTTGATCCTTCAGCTAAACCCATAACATCATTTGCGAGCAAGTCTCCAGGAGTATAAACAAATACTGTTCCTGTTAGAAGTAAAAGAATACCAATAACAACGTTGTAGACTTTTCTAACTCCATTACCTAAGTACTTACCTACAAGCTTTGGTACTTGAGCTCCACCATTTCTCATTGACATTGTTCCAACTAAAAAGTCATGTGTTGCTCCAGCTATAACACAGCCTATTGGAATTGCAATAAATGCTACTTTACCAAATAGTATACCTTGTATAGGTCCAAGAATTGGTCCAGTACCAGCTATATTAAGTAGATTTATTAGCCAGTTTTTCCATTTAGGCATGGCTACAAAATCTATTCCATCTGCCTTAGCGACAGCTGGTGTTGGTCTATCATCTAAATCTAATTGGCTTTCTACATATTTTGAGTAGAAATATCCACCAACTAGGAGTACGACTAGACCCATTAAAAATAAAGTCATAAAATACCTCCATAAATATTGTATTTGTTTCATTATAAACAAATTATGTTCACATTGTCAACATGATTTATATTTTATTTATTATGTCGAAGCAGTACTATGATAAATTGAAAAATTAAATATTTAACAATAATTTAGCAATTGAATAAAAGCTATAAAAAGGTATAATTTATCCATATAAGAGTGGGCGTGATATCCGCTCTTTTAATATGTATAGGCAAAGGATGGTAAGATGGATTTAATCACAACACTTAGAGAAACCTTTGATGATGATATAAAAAATCTAGGATATGAATTAATAGATATTGAACTTAGAACTGGTAAAGATGGTAAAGTACTTACATTTTATATATATAGCGAACAAGGGATAACTATAGATGATTGTGAGAGAGTAAGTAACTTTCTAGATCAAAAATTAGATGATCTTGATTTAGTGAAAGGGCAGTATTACTTGGAGGTATCTTCTCCTGATCTTTCAAGACCTCTTAAAACAGATAGAGACTTAGAGATAAGTAGTAATGAGCTTTTGAAAGTTACGCTAAAGAATGGAGAATTTTTTCTAGGCTATATAGATGAAATTAAAGATGATAGTTTAGTTTTTTCTCTTAATGAGCAAGAAGAGATAGAAGTAAATAGAGAAGATATAAAACAAATTAAAATAGAGATTGTATTTTAAGGAGATCTTATGAATGAAGATTTTATACTAGCCTTAGATGAGCTAGAAAAGGATAAGAATATAGACAAGGAAGTTATCCTTGAAGCACTAGAAAAAGCTCTAATCAAAAGCTATCAAAAAAACTATGACAATGCAGAAAACGTTGATGTTATAGTTGATAAACAAACTGGTGACATTGAGGTTTTTGCATTAAGGGAAGTTGTAGATGATGTTAATGATAATATTAATCAAATTTCCTTAAAAGAAGCAAAAGAAATAGATAAAAATCTCGATATCGGAGATGTAGCTAGGATAAAAATAGCTCCTAAAAACTTTGGACGTGTAGCAGCTCAAACTGCAAGAAATATTGTTATACAGAAGATAAGAGATGCGCAAAGAGATTCAGTTTATGGTGAATATCTTGATCGTGAAAATGAAATGATTACTGGGACTATTCAAAGAGAAGATAGCTATAATCTTTATGTGAATTTAGACAAAATCGAAGGGGTAGTACCTCTTAAGGAACAAGTTGTAAGTGAAAAATACATCCCTAATGAAAGGATGAAGTTTTTAATAAAAGATGTGAAAAGTTCATCTAAAGAACCACAAATAGTTTTATCACGTTCTAGTGAGATTCTCGTAACTAGATTATTTGAATTAGAGGTTCCTGAGATTACCGAAGGAGTTATAGAAATATATTCTATAGCTCGCGAAGCGGGTTCTCGTACTAAGATAGCTGTATTTTCTAATGACGAAGCTATAGATCCAGTTGGAGCTTGTATAGGATATAAAGGAGCTCGTGTAAACTCTATAGTAGAAGAACTTCAAAATGAGAAGATTGATATAATAAACTATGATAAGTCTATAGAGGAATTTATATCAAATGCCTTATCACCAGCAGATATTGTTGAAGTTCTCATAAATGAGAAGAACAAACAATCATTGGTAGTAGTAAATGATTACCAACTTTCATTAGCCATAGGTAAAGAAGGTCAAAATGCTAGACTTGCAGCAAGGCTTACTGGCTGGAAGATAGATATAAAATCAAAAACTGATTTTGATAATATGAGCGAAGAAGAGATTGATCAAATTCTAGGTTTAAACCAAGAAGAAAATACTTTAGAAAAAACTAAAGAAGATATTGATTTAATTGGCGTTGAAGATCGTAGTGAGAATCAAGAAACTATAGATAATGCAAGTGGAAAGTTATCTGATAAAAAAGCAGATGATATAGAAAATTATACTTTAGAAGATGCCTATAATGGTAAAGATTTATTATCAAGTCAAGATGATTTAAAAGAAATTGATCTTGATGGAGTGTATGAAGCAGAATCTGATTTAATACTACATGGGCAAGAAGATAAATCAGAAGAGGATTCTGAAATATGAAAAAAGAAAAAAAGATCCCTCAAAGAAAATGTATAAATTGCGGGAATCTTTATAATAAAAATGATCTCCTTCGAATTGTAAATAACAAAGAGATGGGAATTGTAATTGATGAAAGTGGCAAGCTTAATGGACGAGGTGCATATATTTGTAAAAATAAAGAATGCATAGAAGAAGTTAAGAAGAATAATAAGCTTAATCGTGTATTTAAACAAAAAGTAGATAAAAAAATTTACGAGGAGTTAGAAGCTTATGAAGTAAAATGAGGTGAAATAGATGGCTGATAAAAAAAGAGTTTACGAACTAGCAAAAGAACAAGGCATGCCAGCAAAAGAGATGGTTGAGTTATTAAATAAAGAATTTGGACTAGGTATAAAGTCTCATATGTCAAATGTAAGTGGTGATGACTTAGAACTTATTAGTGAATATTTTAAAGAAGAGAATAAGAAAGCAGATACTCAACAAGATCAAAAATCTAAAGAAAATAAAGATAATAAAACTGATATGAAAAAAAATAATAACAAAAAACATTCAGGTAGAGATGATTATGATGAATTAGATGATTATGATGATCATTATAAATCAAAACAAAAGTTTAACAAATCAAATAAATCTAAGAAATCTAAAAATTTCGATAAAGAAGATGATGATTTCTATGAGAATAAAAATAGAAAGAACCGTAAGAAAAAAAATAGAAAAAATAAATCAAACAAATCTAATAATCAAGCTGCTAAAGCAAATAAAGAAGAGAATAATAAGATTGAGATTCCAGAAGTTATAAATGTAGGTGCTTTTGCAGAGAAGATTGGTGAAAATTCTAATGCGGTTATAGGTAAACTTATCCAACTTGGAGTGATGGCAGGATTGAACGATCCAATTGAGTTTGAACAAGCAGAACTCATAGCAATGGATTTTGGTAAAGAAATTACTCTTGAGCAGGAATACTCAGCTATAGAAGAGCAAGAATTAGACCTTGATTATGAGGATGATAAAGAAGATCTTATAACAAGAGCTCCAGTAGTATCAGTAATGGGGCACGTAGACCATGGTAAAACAAGTATCTTAGATTCCATTAGAGATACTCATGTAACAACTGGAGAAGCAGGTGGAATTACACAACACATAGGTGCTTATTCAGTAAATTTAGAAGGTGGATCAATTACATTTTTGGATACACCAGGACACGAAGCATTCACCGAAATGAGAATGAGAGGGGCTCAATCAACAGACATTGCAATCCTAGTTGTTGCTGCAGATGATGGTGTAATGCCACAAACAGTTGAGGCTATTAACCATGCTAAGGCAGCGGATATTCCAATAATAGTAGCTGTAAATAAAATTGATAAAGAAGAAGCAAATCCAACAATAGTAAAGCAAGAACTTATGGAACATGGTCTTGTTGCAGAAGACTGGGGTGGAGATACAATAACAGTTGAGGTTTCCGCAAAAACAGGTGCTGGCATAGATGAACTTTTAGAGATGGTTTTACTTGTCGCAGAAATGAGAGAGCTTAAAGCAAATCCTAATAGGGATGCAGTAGGTCTAATAATAGAAGCTCAATTAGATAAGGCTCGTGGATCTGTTGCCACAGTTTTAGTACAAAAAGGTACCTTACATGAAGGAGATAATGTTCTAACAGGTTCAACCTCTGGTAGGATCCGTGCTATGTTCAATTCTTTAGGTGAAGCTATAAAAGAAGCTGGTCCATCAGTTCCAGTTCAAATCTTAGGATTGTCAGAAGTTCCAGAAGCAGGAGATAAATTATTTGCTGTTGAAGATGAGAAAATTGCTAGAAGTTATGCCCAAAAAGCTGAAGACCAAAAAAGAGAAGAACGTCTTATGGCTAAGGGAGCAAGCCTTGAAGATATTTCAGGATCAGCAGCAGAAGGTGAGCTAAAAGAACTTAATATAATTGTAAAAACTGATGTTAAAGGAACAGTTGATGCAGTAAGCCAATCACTTATCAAACTTTCAAATGATGAAGTTAAAGTGTCTGTAGTGGCAGGTGCAGTTGGTGGTATTACAGAATCAGATGTACTTTTAGCCCAAGCATCCAACGCTATTATCATAGGATTTAATGTACGCCCTACCCAGGGAGCTATGGAAAGAGCCAAAGATAATAATATAGAAATAAGAACTTATAGCATAATCTATGAAGCTATAGAAGAAGTAGAAAGTGCTATAAAAGGTATGCTTGATCCAGAATTTGTAGAGGAAGTATGTGGTCGTGCAGAAGTTCGTGAAACATTCAAAGTGCCATCTGTAGGAACTATAGCAGGAGTAATGGTTACAAGCGGATCAGTTCCAAGACGTGCAAATATCAGACTACTACGTGATAATGTAGTGATTTTTGATGGAGAAATCACATCTATGAAGAGATTTAAAGATGATGCCAAAGAACTTGCTAATGGCTATGAAGGTGGTATAGGTCTAAATAGATTCAATGATATCAAAGTTGGAGATGTCATGGAAGCTTACGAGGTAGTCGAAAAAGAAAGAGACTAAGATGAAAAAAATTAGAACTGAAAGAATTGGGGCGGAGATCCAAAAAGAATTATCCAAGATAATTAGGGATGATCTAAATGATCCAAGACTATCAGATACAGCAGCAGTTTCAGTAATAGAAGTGAGGGTCACAAATGACCTTTCTTTTGCTGATTGCTATATATCAGTTTTAGGTGATACATCCAAAAAAGAAGATGTCCTAGATGCTCTAAACCAGGCAAAAGGTTATATCAAGATGCTTATTGGAGATAGAATGAGACTTAGATCGATGCCAGAATTTAGATTTAAGTTAGATGAATCTATAGAGTATGGAGTTTATATGGATAAACTTATAAAAGAAACAATAGAAAAAGATGAAAGGACTCATCAAGAAGATGAAAATTAGTGGCGAGAATTTAGAAAAATTAAAATCTTTAATTGATGCTGCTGCTACTATTGGTGTAGTTTCTCATGTTAATCCTGATGGCGATAATCTAGGCTCATCTTTAGGTCTTGCTAGAATTTTAAGAAATCATGGTAAGAAAACTCAAGTAATTGGTCATGATGAAATTGACGATTATTTGAAATTTCTCCCAGATTTAAAATATTATACAAAAGATTATAAAGATTCTTATGATTTGTTATTGATTTTGGACGCATCAGAAATGGATAGAATAGGTGATGCTATTCCAGTTGCAAAAAAATCAAAAATGACTGCGGTAATAGATCATCATTTAGGTGGTAAGATTGAATCTGATTTAAACATCATTCACCCAGATTCACCAGCTACTTGCGAGCTTATATATGAAATAGCTAGTAGGCTAGAATTACCTATAGATAAAACATCAGCTACATTGCTCTATACTGGAATAGTCACAGATACGGGTAGATTTTTATATTCTAATACTAGTAAAGATACCTTAGAAATTGCTGGTCATTTATTAGAGCTTGGAGCTGATAAGGAATATATATATACTAACCTTTATCAAAACAAACCAATTAAAGTTTTACAATTTGAAAATTATCTAATATCTAAAGCAGAATTTATGACAGATAGAGTATTTGCGGTATCAAGTGCAGATGCAGTTTCCAAATTTGATGTTCAAATGGGAGATTGTGAACATGTTGCAAGTGTATTAAGGGACTTAGAAGGTATAGAAATATCCATGTTATTAAAAGAATATGGCAATGGAGAATACAAGGTATCGCTTAGATCTAAGAATGTAGATATATCTAAAACTGCCAGAGAAAACGGTGGAGGTGGTCATATAAATGCAAGTGGATTTAGCATATTCGATAATTCCTTAGAGCAAGCGGCAGAAAAAGCAAGAGAAATCTTAAAAAATATACAATGATTAGTGGAATTTTAAATGTAAATAAAGAAGTGGGAATATCTTCAAATAAATGTGTTAGCCTTGTTAAAAAAGCTCTAAATACTAGAAAAGTAGGTCATACAGGAACTTTAGATTTAGAAGCTTATGGAGTTTTACCTATAGTTATTGGTAAGGCAACTAGAGTTTCAGACTATTTGATGGATGATAAAAAAGAGTATATAACAGAGGCTGTGTTTGGTAAAAGAACTGATACACTAGATTATTCAGGAGAAGTATTAGATACTAGTGATATAGTATTTGATAAAGATCAGTTATTAGAAGTAATGGAAGGATTTAAAGGTGAAATAACCCAGATTCCTCCAATGTATTCTGCAATAAAAGTAAATGGCCAAAAATTATACGATCTTGCTCGTAATGGAGTAGAGATAGAAAGAAAAGTTAGAAAAGTCAATATCTATGAATTTGAATTATTAGAGTATGAATTTCCAAAGGCTAAGTTTAAAATAACTTGTTCTAAGGGTACCTATATTAGAACTTTAATAGATGATTTAGGAGATAAGCTTGGATCTTTTGCTTATGTAGATAGCTTATGCAGAAGCAAAGTTGGAGATTTTTTTATAGAAAATTCTGTAAAATCTCAGGATTTACTCTCTATGGATAAGGATCAATTACTTAGTAAATTAAAGCCTGTTGATTTTGCCCTAAGTAGCTATAAAAAAGTTGCTTTACCAAATACATACTATAAACAAGCTATAAATGGTATGACTATGTTAGTAGAAAATTATTATGGAGATGAGCTTGTAAGAGTGTATATAGGTGATGAATTTATAGGACTTGCTAAATCTAGTATAGGTAATGATAGAAATTTTTTGAAGATGGATAAAGTATTTTATGAAAAATAATATAAAAGTTTATGACCTTGATATGGGTATGACAGATTTTGAACCTAAAGCTGTATCTTTAGGAAATTTTGATGGTATCCATAAAGGGCATCAAAAATTAATGAAAAGAAATGTAGAAGTTTCAAGAAGTCAAAATTTAGTACCTTCTGTTTTGCTTTTTAAAGAAAATAGCAAAAAAACACTAATAGATGAAAAAGAATATTTAACTTCTATAGATGATAAAATTGAAATTTTAAGTGATCTAGGGATTGACACCTTTTGTATTTTAGATTTTAATGAAGAATTTAGGTCTCTTAGTCCAAAGGACTTTATAACAAAGATTTTATATGATAAATTAAATACTAAATATGTAATTATAGGCGAAGATTATAGGTTTGGCAAGGATGCTTTAGGTGATAAAGAAATACTAAAAAAGTATGAGGATGAATATTCTTATAAAACTGAAGTCGTTGATTTTGAGCTAGATGATGGAGAAAAAATTTCATCTAGGACAATAAGAGAATTAATAAAAAAAGGTCAAGTAGAAAAAGCTAATAAATATCTTAACAGATATTATAAAATAAGAGGAGAAGTTGTTCATGGTCATAAAAGAGGGCGAACATTAAATTTTCCAACTGCAAATCTTAAAACAAATTTTTCTTACACTATTCCAGCTGATGGAGTCTACCTTACTAGGGTAAAAGTTTTAGACGAGTATCATTATGCACTATCAAATATTGGATCAAACCCTACCTTTGAAAATGATATTAGAAACATAGAAACTTATATACTTAATTTTGATAAAGATATATATGAAGAAAATATATCTATAGAATTTCTAGAGTTTTTTAGATCAGATATTAAATTTAATTCAAAAGAAGAACTTATAGAACAAATGGAAAGTGATAAAAAAAGGGCATATGAAAGCTTAGAAAAGAAGTATTTGTAATCTTTACAAATGCTTTTTTCTTGGTATAATAGATAAGGTACCTTGGCTTCGTAATCGCTACCTCGACTATTACTAGGCTATAGGCAAATAATAATTTTATAGGAGGAATTTATGTTAACACCAGAAAAAAAGACAGAACTAATTAAAGAATATCAATTAGAAGAAGGAGATACAGGTTCTCCAGAAGTACAAATAGCTATTTTAAGCTATAGAATCAAAGACTTAACAGAACACTTAAAAGCTAATCCAAAAGATCACTCTTCAAGAAGAGGACTTTTCAAGATGATTAGACGTAGAAAAGGATTATTAAACTACTTAAAAGATAATGATATCGATAGATATAGAAGCATTGTTGAAAGAGTAGGAATAAGAGGTTAATTAATGGCGGGGATTTCCCGCCTTATTTTTTAGGAGTTACAATGGAAAAAAATTACAAGTATACTTCAAATCATGGATATGAACTTGAGGTTACAATAGGAAAATTTGCAGAACAAGCTAATGGAGAATGCTACATAAAAAATGGGGAAACATCCCTACTTGTAACAGCAGTTGCTAGTGAAAAGCCAAGAGAGGGAATAGATTTTTTTCCATTAATCTGTGATTTCCAAGAAAAATTATATGCAGTAGGAAAAATTCCAGGAGGATTTTTAAAAAGAGAAGGGAAAGCTTCAGACGAGGGAACTTTAATATCTCGTCAAATGGATAGACCATTACGTCCACTTTTTCCTGAAAACTACTACAATGATGTTCAGGTTATAGCTACAGTTTTTTCAATGGATGAAGATCATAAGCCAGATTGTTTATCCACTATTGGAGCAAGTATTGCCCTTGGTATATCTGATATACCATTTGCAGGTCCTGTAGCAGCTGTGTCAGTAGGATATGTTGATGGTAAACTTATAGTAAACCCAAATGAAGAAGAAAGAAAAAATTCTAAACTTGACTTAACAGTAGCAGGAACCGCTGATGCTATAAATATGGTTGAAGCTGGGGCAAATGAACTTACAGAAGAAGAAATGCTTGAAGCTATGCTTTTAGCACATGAAGAAATAGGACAAATTTGTAAGTTTACTCAATCAATTATTGATGAAATTGGCAAAGAAAAGAATCTTGTAGAAGTTGAGCTTACATCAGAACTTGAAGAAAAAATAATAGAAGAATATTCAGATGATATTAAGTCATCTATAAGAACAACTGATAAGATGGAACGCGGAGAAGCTATATTTAATATAGAAGAAGCTGCTAAGGAAAAATACTTAGAAGAATATCCAGAATCTGAAGATGAGATTCACAGAGTAATAGATAATATAATGAAAAAGGAAGTTCGTCGTATGATTTCCATAGATAAGATTAGACCAGATGGTCGTGATCTTAAGGAGATAAGGCCACTCTCAGCTGAAGCAGGACTTATACCAAGAGTACATGGTTCAGGGCTGTTTAAGAGAGGACAAACTCAAGTATTATCAATAACAACTCTAGGTTCACCAGCAGATGTTCAAATAATTGATGGACTCAATCGAGAAGAAATTCATAAGCGCTATATGCATCAATACAATTTTCCACCATTTAGTGTAGGAGATGTAAAACCACTTAGAGCGCCAGGTCGTCGTGAAATAGGTCATGGTCATCTTGCAGAAAGAGCATTAGTTCCAGTATTACCTGAACAAAGTGATTTCCCATATACTATTCGAGTTGTATCAGAAGTATTAAGTTCTAATGGATCAAGTTCTCAAGCATCAATTTGTGGCTCAACTTTATCACTAATGGATGCAGGAGTACCAATTAAAAAGCCAGTTGCTGGTATTGCTATGGGACTTATAAAAGAAGAAGAATCAATCTCAATTCTTACAGATATACAAGGTCTAGAAGATCACTTAGGAGATATGGACTTTAAAGTTGCTGGTACTCGTGATGGAATCACAGCTTTACAAATGGATATGAAAATATCTGGTATCAGTAGAGAAATTTTAGAAGAATCATTACAAAATGCTAAGCAAGCTAGGATGCAAATCTTAGATTTGATAGAATCTACTATCAATAGTCCTCGTGAAGATATATCAGACTATGCACCAAGACTTTTCACAATAGATATAGATCCAGAAAAAGTCCGCGATGTAATAGGATCAGGTGGAAAAACTATAAATAAGATTATAGATGAAACAGGCGTGAGTATAGAAACTGAGGATGACGGACATATCACTGTAGCTGCGAATGATGGAACTAGTGGTAAAAAAGCTATAGAAATGATTAGAGCTATTGTAACTGATCCAAAAGTTGGGGATATCTATACAGGCAAAGTTACTAAGATCATGAACTTTGGAGCTTTTGTGGAAATAGCAATAGGTAAGGAAGGATTACTTCACATTTCCCAAATAGATCATGCTAGAACTGATAAAGTGGAAGATGTTTTAGCTGTAGGTGATGAAGTCAGAGTTAAGATTACAGAGATAGATAGGCAAGGAAGAATCAATCTTTCAAGAAAAGCCCTCTTAGAAAAATCCGAAAAAGAAGAAAATAAAAGGGATGCTAATCACAAAAAAGAAGCATGGCCAAGTGATGAAGATCCAAGAAATAAATAGTTAATGAAAAAAATCGGTAATTGAGTTAAAATTTGATGCCGATTTTTTTTAGTGGACTTTTTATTTTAATGAGATCATAAATTGTAAAATTTATATAATATATATATTTTATATAAAATTAATGATATAATTTTCGTAGGAGGATCCTATGGAAAATGTAATTGAAATTAGAGGATTAGTAAAAACATATAAGAAAATAAAAGCTGTTGATAATTTAGACCTAGATGTAAAAAAAGGTAGCATATTAGGATTGTTAGGTCCTAATGGATCGGGAAAGTCCACAACTATTAATTGTTTGTTAGCATTAATTAAAAAAGATAGTGGTAGCATAAAGATATACGGAAAAGAAATGACTCCAGAATCATACGATATAAAGAAAAAAATTGGAGTAGTCTTTCAAGATGTCGGTGTCTATGAGGAGCTAAACGTATATGAAAATATTGACTATTTTTGTGGACTATACATAAAGGATAAGAACAAAAGAAAGCAACTTATTGAAGAGACTATAGACTTAGTTGGACTTAACGAATTTTTGAAATTTAAGCCGAAAGAATTATCTGGTGGACTTTTAAGAAGACTTAATATAGCTTGTGGAATAGCTCATGATCCAGATATAATAATATTTGATGAGCCAACAGTAGCTGTAGATCCTCAATCTAGGAATAATATTTTGGAAGGCATAAAGAAACTAAATAAAAATGGTGCCACAATTATATACACATCCCATTATATGGATGAAGTGGAAGAGCTATGCGATTATATAGTTATTATAGATAGAGGAAAAGTCATTGCAGAAGGTAGTTCTGATAGCTTGAAAGCTATGATAGATACAAAGGAAAAAATATCATTTAGGAGTGAAAACTTAGATAATGAAATAATTGAAAAAATAAAATCAATTGATTCGCTTTTAGAAATGGATTTTAGAAATGATACTTATCATCTAAGTTTTGCCAATGGTAAAGATAATTTAATCAAACTTATAAATATACTAAATGAGAATTCAATAAATTATGATAGCCTAACAAGCCAATCTCCGTCTTTGAATGATGTATTCTTATCGCTTACAGGCAAAGGATTGAGGGATTAGTATGTTTTTGCACGAATTTAAAAAGACTTTCAAAGTATTTTTACGACAAAAATCTTTATTGTTTTGGGCTTTGATATTTCCCTTAATTTTAGGAGTATTCTTTAAATTAGGTCTTGGAAATATTGTTGGCTCCAACGATTTTAATCCAATCAAGGTAGCTATAAATGAAGATTTATTAAATGATGATAATTTTAAAGACTTTATAGATAAGATGGTCGATGAGGATTTTTTGGAAATAAATCCTTCTACTAGTGAGAAAGTTTTAGATAAAGAAGATATAACAGCTTATATTGATCAAAAAGATAAGGTAGTTGTTAAAAGGAATGGTATTTTTGAAAGTATCTTAGTAAGCTTATTAAAATATTTTAATACGAATGAGTCTATGGTTAAAGATATTATACAAAAAAATCCAAGTGCAGACTTTACAGTCCTTATAGAAGATAAAGATCATATAAATGTCAAAAAATTTAACAAGGACTTTGATCCAGTTATGACTTTTTTCTTTGCACTAATAGGTTTTCAGCTCATATATGGTTATTCTTGGGGACTTGAGATAATACACCAATATGAGGCAAATTTATCTACAATTGCAAAAAGAAATGCAATTTCTCCAGTAAATAAAAAAGTGAGTCTATTAGCTTCTTTGTGTGTGGGATTCATTCTTAATCTTATTATAGCTTTATTTACGATGTTAATATTCAACAAGATATTAGGAGTAGATTTTTCTCAAAAAACTCCTCAATTATTCTTGATTATAATTATAGGCGCTTTTGCGGGAGTATCTTTTGGTATGCTCATAGGATCTAGTAATAAAGCAAATATTGAAGTAAAAGCTGGAATAGGTCTAGGCTTGTCTTTACTTATGTCATTTTTAGCTGGGATGATGGTTTCCTATGTAAAAACATTTATTGCAGAAAAAATTCCTATCATAAATAAATTAAATCCTGTAGCATTGATAAGTGATGGAATTTACTCCTTATATTACTATGATTCACTTGATAGGTACCATAACGATATCAGTTGTCTTTTTGGTGTTACTCTGCTATTTATGATCCTAACATATATATTTACAAGAGGTAAGCAATATGATAGTATTTAAAAATTATTTTAAAATATTAAAGAGTCATATAAAGTCTTTATCGATCTATTCAATAATATTTTTAGTATTAATATTTATATTTGCAAAATCTGGGGATCCTATTGATAAGTACACTAGTTTAAAGCTACCTATATATATTAATGATAAATCTGATACAGATGTCTCAAAAGCTCTTATAGATTTTATAGATAAGAGTCATGTATTGGTAGACGTAGAAGAAGATAAGATTGATGATAAGCTTTTTTATGAAGATATAGTTTGTGCAATAAGTATACCAGAAGACTTTGAGAAAACACGAACGGTTGATTTTAAAGAAGTTTATGATGATTCTTATACGATTTTTGCTAAAAATGAAATTAATTCATTTTTAAATCAAATAGGAACATTTGAAAAATCGGGTTTTTCAACTAGTCAAGCTATTGCAAAATCTAAAAAGAATTTTAGTAAAAATATAAAAGTTAGTGTTAAATCACCAGTGAAAAATCAAAAGGAAAATGTGCCTTACTTTTTTAAAATGCTTGGCTATGTTATTATGAGTCAAATTATAATGATAGTTGGAACTATTAGTCTTACTTACAATAAGCAAGCAATTAGTAAGAGAAATTTTATCTCTCCGATAAAAAAATCAAGTCAAAACTTACAATTAATCTTAGGACATATTGTATCAGGCCTAATAGTATGGTTAATATACATGATATTTTATTGCTTATTTTTTAAAGATATACATTTTTCAAAACAAACTATTCAAATGATGGTAAATGCACTTTTATTTACTGCAACTATAGGAAGTTTTGCTGTAATGATTTCAAAGCTTGCAAAAAAACAAAATACGGTCACTGGTATTATGAATGTCTTCTCCTTAGGATCATCATTCTTAACAGGAATATTTGTTCCTCAAGAATTACTTGGTAAGTTTGCAATAAAACTTGGAAAGGTATTTCCTTCTTTTTATTACGTGAAAAATATTAATTATATAATGACTCAAGATAATTTTTCACTAATAAATACAAATACTATTATTTTAATAGGCTTTTCCATAGCTTTTATAATTATAACTATTACATCTAAAACAAAAAGTATAGATACTGATTCTCAATAACTAAAATAAAGGCAATTATACTATGTAGTTGTCTTTTAGCCTAATTTTCAAGGTTTATTTTTTTACCCATATCATATATAATTTATAGTGAGGTAAATATGGTAAATAGTAAAAACGATGATAGAATTAGAAAAAAATCTACGAGCAAAGCTTATAAAAATAAAAAGTTTAAAAATAAAAAAAGAGAATGGAATTTTAATCCTAATATTTTTTCTGTAGTAATGATGGTATTATCAATTTTTATGTTTATTTTTATAATATCATCCAATACTGGTAAATTAGGCAATGTTATTACAAAAAGCTTTGAAAATACATTTGGAAAGCTTGGAATGGCATTACCGATTATAATATTTATTAGTTTCTTTTTTGCTTATAGAGATAAGTATAAGGAAAATATAAAAGATTTTCTACTTTTATATTTGTTATTTCTAGTGAGTTTGGCCTTTATGTCAAAAAATTTCTATAGAAATGATTTGGATTGGACTATAGAAAATAGTGTACAAAGATCGGCTACAAGTGGTGGATTAGTAGGAGGCTTTTTATCCTATTACATAATTAGCTTTATAGGTAGCTTAGGCTTAAATATTTTATTTGTGATATCAATATTTTTATTTGTAGTTGGAATTAGTCCATTAACTTATAGAGAATTTTTGCAAAAAGTTAGAAATTTTTTGATTTTAATAAAAAATAAACTAATAGACTTATTTTCTAGCATAAATGATAAAAGAAACGAAAAAAAAATAGTTAAAAATGAAGAAAAATTGGAAAAGATTGAACAAAAGCCTGTAAGTAAAACTGCTGAAAAGACTAATAAGGAAAGCCCAATTGTAGAAAAAGAATCTATAAAAAAGGATATTAAAGATCAGGCAATTAAAGAATCAGCTTCAAGAAAACCTATAAGAGCCTATGATTTTGCTAAGGAAGATGAAGTAGAAGTAAGATCATATAAGTCAAAACAAATTGAAATGAAAGATTTAAATGAAAATATAAAAAAAGATTTTGACAATTACAATTATCCGTCTATAGATCTTTTAGAAGATAGATCTGAGTCAGGAGCAATTGACGAAGGCGAAATAAAAGAAAAGGCTGTATCAATTGAGGAAACTTTAGATAGTTTTGGAATAGAAGCAAAGGTAGTTCAAATAGATGTTGGCCCAACCGTTACTTGTTATGAATTAAAACCACAAAGAGGGGTAAAGGTTAGTAAGATATTAAACCTATCTGATGATTTAGCCTTATCACTTGCTACAAGTGGTATAAGGATTCTAGCTCCTATACCAGGTAAAAGTCACGTAGGAATTGAAGTTCCTAACGATAGTAAAGAGATTGTGGGATTTAAGGAAATAATTTCTACAAAAAACTTTGCTAATTCAAAAAGCAAGATTCCGTTTGCTATGGGAAAATCTATTGCAGGAGATCCAGTTGTATCAGGAATTGAAAAAATGCCTCACTTACTTGTTTCTGGGGCTACTGGATCTGGTAAGTCAGTTTGTATCAATACCATTATAATGAGTATTTTATATAAGCATTCTCCAGATGATGTAAAACTTTTGATGATTGATCCAAAAGTTGTGGAGCTATCAGTATATAATGGCATACCACATTTGATAATGCCTGTTATAACTGACCCTAAAAAAGCAAGTTCTTCTTTATTTTGGGCTATTTCTGAAATGGAAAAAAGATATAAAGCTTTTCAAAAGTACCACGTAAGAGATATAGAAGGATATAAAAAAGCAGCCCAAACTGATGAATCTATGGAAAATCTTCCCTACATAGTGGTAATAATTGACGAACTTGCAGATCTTATGATGACAGCTGCTAGTGAAGTGGAAGATTATATAATGCGTCTTGCCCAAAAATCAAGAGCTTGTGGCATTCACCTTGTTATTGCAACTCAAAGACCTACTGTAGATGTTATTACAGGTACTATAAAAGCAAATATCCCATCTAGGATATCTTTCGCTGTAACTAGTCAGACAGATTCAAGGACAATACTTGATACTGCAGGGGCAGAGAAATTACTTGGAAAAGGAGATATGCTTTATGCTCCTAGTGATTCTATGAAACCACTCAGGATACAAGGAGCTTTTGTATCTGATAAGGAAGTTTTAAGTGTAGTTGATTATATAAAACAAGAAACTAAGGTTGATTACGATCAAAGCGCTATAGAAACTGTTGAGGAAAATTCTCAAGTAAAAGAGGTAGATGATGAGGATGAATTATTAGACCAGGCAACTCAGATAATAATAGAAGAAAATACAGCATCAGTTTCTCTACTTCAAAGAAAATTAAGAGTAGGATACGCTAGAGCAGGAAGGATTATAGACCAATTGGAATCTAAGGGAATAGTAGGCCCCTATGAAGGTAGCAAACCACGCAAAGTATTAGTCGATAGAACTTATTTAGAAGGAGAGTAAGATGAACATAGCTAACAAAGTCACAACATTAAGGTTAGTATTGATACCTGTTTTTATTATTTTGTATTATATATATGGAAGAAGCAATAATTTAGCAGCGATAATATTTATATTAGCATCATTAACAGATGCCCTTGATGGACATCTAGCGCGTAGTAGAAATCTAGTAACTACTTTTGGGAAGTTTGTAGATCCTTTGGCAGATAAACTTTTAACTATGGCAGCTTTTATTGTCCTAGTAGGCGGTAATATTTTGCCAGCTTGGGCTGTAATAATTATCTTATCCCGTGAGCTAGCTATAACAGCCTTTAGGACTATTGCAGCAGACCAAGGTATAGTTATTGCAGCTAGTAAATGGGGCAAAGCAAAGACTACAAGTCAAATGCTAGCTTTAGTGATGCTTTTATTTAATAACAATACTTTAAATAATCTTGGTATATATGTATTTTATTTAGCAGTAATACTAACGATTATATCAGGTGCTGATTATATAATTAAAAATAAAAAAGTTTTAGACTTAGAAAATATATAAAAACTACGCATTTAAACTGACCTCTTAAAATTTGAACTGACCCCAAAAAGTTAGACCTAAAAGCTAACTTAAGGAGGTCAGTTTTTTTATATATACTGGAAAAAGTTTGCAAATGAAATTATTCTATGTTAGTATAAAAAAATTGTAAACGGAACTTGCTTTAAATAAGTAAATGAATTTTGGAAGAAGTATTAGAAGAAGTATTAAATGAAGAAAGCGAGAAAGATCCCAGTTCTAAGTATATTATGTTCATGCTATTTGCAAACACTCTTGCACTTGCTGTGGAAGAATATGCATCTAATGGATTATGGGAATATGGTGCAAGTAAAAGAGGATTTGGATATTCAAACTATTTCAATTCCTCTTATTTACATCATTCAACCGTCGTTAATCCTAAAAAAATAATAGTGCTAGAGGTTCTGGAAAAGCAGGAGAATGGTCAAAGGCAAGATACTTTAAAATACCACCAACTGGATTAGCATATTATTATGGTTTTGATTGATTTAAGTATATTAGGGTTCTGTGATCGCAGAATCCTAATATTTTTAGGTGGTAAGTATGAAAAAGATTAATAAGTTAATTGTATTTTTAATAATAGTATGCATGAGTATATTATGTATAAATATATACATAGTAAATGAATACCAAAGGTTAAGACATTTAGAAAAAGAAATAAGTCAGGATTGTATATATTTAAAAGAAGAGACATTAGAAACTGATAAATTATTAAATGAATTGAGTGAATTGTCGGATAAGTATAAGGTTTCTTTTGTAAAAACCGCAAGTAATAATAATGACTATTATAAATTATTAATGATAAATGAAGAGACTTTTCCATATGAGAGCTTTGGAGGTGACTTTAATAAAGGTGATCTTCCCCAAAATCTCCCTGTATTTATGAATATAGGCTCTCTTATTATAACGGATATGAATAACTACTATAGGGAAACAGGAGATTCTATAAATGGAGAATATACTATTATATCAAATGAGCCTTATGATAGAGGTTCATTAGTTAAAGAATTATCAGATTTTCTATCAACAAGTCCAGAAGAATTGACCAAAAAAAGTCAGGGAAGTAGCTATTCTTATATAAATAATACATCTATATTTTCGATTGTTGCAATTTTAGTATTTTTATTAGCTTTGTTATTGGTGTCGGTATATTCTCCGCTAGTAAATATGGATAAAATTGGAATTCAAAAATTATTAGGAACAAAAGAAATAGATATTCTAAAATCTTATATGTTAGGGAGTATTCTCACTATTGTTATAACAAGTATTATAATAGATATTGGAATATACATTATAAATTCCTATATACCAGATAATTTTTACACAAGCCTTATTATTATGCAGCTATCTATACTTTTAGTATATATGATAATAGGACTTTTATTAAATAAAGTAATTAATCATATTACAATAAGTAATATGATCAAGGGTTTCGTATCTATGAAGTGGGTACATTTTATAAATTTTGCTCTTAAAATAATAGTATCAATTTTTGTTGTGGGATCATTATATATGCTATCAATGAGTTTTGATTTTACTTTCGATAGTTTAAAAAAAGCGGATTTTTATACTAGGAAAAGTCCTAACTACTTAACAGGAGAATACATAAACGAATCAAACGAACGATTGTTTATGAAAAGTAAAGAATATTCCAAAATACCATATGATGCCTATAAAAATATGGTAAAAAATATTGATGATGTATGTTATATTGATTATCGAAAATTCGAACCTTATTGGAGTAATAATAGTTATGAAAAAGGCAAAAGCTTTGATGTTTTAAATGTAAATGATAATTATATTAAAAAACTTGGTTTTAATCCTAACATTGGTGAAAATGTACTATATGTTCCATCAACCATGAAAGATGTCAACATAGAGGAAATGTTTGCTTATTACTTTTATCAAACTAATAATATTAAAGAAATAGAAGAAGATAAATTAAAAGATATTGATATTGATATATATTATTATGATAAAGATATTGAAGCTATCACATATGACGAGGATAAGCCTTTGGTTAAAAATCCTATTATAAGCCTCGTAGATGATATGAATATGAATTTAGGTGAGATGCAAGCATTATCTAATACGGGCATTAACAATCCTATAAAGATAGAAAATACTAAGAAAAATAGAGAAATAATTGATAAGATTTATAAAAAATATAATGGAGAATATTATATGAAGTTTTCTCCTATATCATCTATTTTTAAAGATAGGTTAGATGAATATAAATCTCTTATAATTAAAGTATCCATTGCGCTGATAAGTCTGATAATCCTATCCATATTTGTATCTTTCTTTATCATACAAGGATATTTCCTAACAGAGAATAGATATCTTAATGTGACTAAAATTTTAGGTCATAGGTTAATAGATAGGTTTAGGATTCTTTTTATATTGATAGGTATATTAGATCTTGCCGCTCTTATAGTATTAAGTATTTTAACTAAAAATCGACTTATCTTAGCTATTTTCTCTATTTTTATCCTTATAGATATTCTTCTAATTATAACTTTTATAAAGGTTAAGGATAACAAAAATCTTGTGGCTAAGCTTAAAGGAGTATAAAATGATAAAAATAAAAAATTTATCCAAATCATTTGATGATCATATGATCTTAGATAATATAAATTTAGACATCAAAGAAGGCGAGATGGTAGCTATACTTGGTAAATCAGGTTCTGGAAAATCTACTCTTCTTAATATAATTGGCCTTATAGAAGGTGATTATGACGGAGATTATTATTTTAAAGATAATAAAAATGTAAGAGTAAATAGTTCGAAGAGCTCAAAACTAATCAGAGAAGAAATCTCATACATATTTCAGTCATTTGCTCTTATAGAAGATGAGTCGGTGAGAGATAACTTAAAGCTTGCTCTTAAATATGTCAACAAATCAAAAGATGAAGAGGAAAATATGATTCTTGAAGCACTTGAAAAAGTAAATATGAAGGATCATATAGATAAAATAGTAGCAAGTTTGTCTGGAGGAGAGCAGCAAAGAGTTGCTTTAGCTAGAGCGATCTTAAAACCATCTAGCTTGATACTAGCAGATGAACCAACGGGTTCCTTGGATGAAAAAAATAAGGAATATGTAATGGATGTCTTAAAAGACTTAAATAAATCTGGAAAAACTGTATTAGTTGTAACTCATGATAAGTATACAGCAAGTGTGTGTCAAAGAAAGATAAATCTCTAAGCAAAAATCTTAGTGTAACTAATAAATAATCGCCTTATCATTGGAGATAAGTATACAAGCTCCAACGATTTAGGGCGATTTATTTTATGAAATATCTTATACTAATAGCTAACTAAATAAAACAATAATTATGAATGGCTAAGGAGTCATTTATAAGAAAAATCAAAGCCATTTGTTCGAGAAGTTAATAACTACTAGTTAAAAAAATTACAAGCAAAATTAAAAGTTTTGCCTTATATCAGACTTATATCTTACTTTAATAAAAGTAGAGAAATGATATAATAAAACTAATAAGGGACTATAGTTTATATAAAATATATAGGAGAAAATAAATGGATAATAATAAACAAAAGGCTTTAGACCAAGCCTTTAAGAATATTGAAAAAAAATACGGCAAAGGCTCTATAATGAAAATGGGTGAAGCTCCAAGAGTATCAGTTTCTGCTATACCAACAGGTGCTATAAATTTAGATATAGCTCTTGGAATCGGCGGCATTCCTAGAGGTAGGGTTATAGAAGTATTTGGCCCAGAATCTTCTGGTAAAACAACCCTTGCTCTTCACATGATCGCAGAAGATCAAAAAGAAGGCAATATGTGCGCATTTATAGATGCAGAGCATGCCATGGATGCAGAGTATGCTAGAAATTTGGGAGTAGATATAGATAATCTAATTTTATCTCAACCAGATACAGGAGAACAAGGACTAGATATAGCGGAATCTCTAGTTAGATCTGGAGCAGTAGACTTAATTATTATAGATTCAGTAGCAGCTCTTGTACCTCGTGCTGAGATTGAAGGAGAAATGGGGGATAGTCATGTTGGTCTTCAGGCTAGACTTATGAGTCAAGCACTAAGAAGACTTACAGGCGTTATTTCAAAATCAAACACTACAGTAGTATTTATTAACCAATTAAGAGAAAAGGTTGGCGTAATGTTTGGGTCACCAGAAACCACAACAGGTGGACGTGCTCTTAAGTTTTATTCATCAGTTAGACTTGATATAAGAAGAATAAAAACAATAACTGAAGGAGACAATTCTATAGGCTCTCGCACTAGGGTCAAGATTGTTAAAAACAAAGTGGCTCCACCATTTAAGGTAGTAGAGTTTGATATAATGTATGGAACAGGAATTTCAAAATCTGGTGTCATACTAGATACAGCTGTAGATATGGATATTGTAGAAAAAGCAGGATCATGGTTTTCATATAATGGAGATAAACTTGGTCAAGGACGCGAAAATGTAAAAACGTATCTAGAAGAAAATAAAGATATTATGAATGAAATTGAAGGGAAGATTAGATCAACTTTAACAGAAGAAAATTCTGATCCAGTTGAAGACGGCAAAGATACCCAAGAAAGTCTTGATATAGAATAAATACAATGCGCTGTTGCAAAACTATGAATAATTATCGTCCCATAATTAGAAGGGTTTCTTAAGAAATTTTTACATAGCCTACGGATTGTGTAGGCAAAATTTTTGCATAGGTTCTTCTAATGATTTTGGGACGATTTATTCATTCTGCAATAGTTCCTTTTTGTTATAAAGTCATAAAAATGTAAGTTGGTTACTATTTCTGGAGGATAATTTAGATAAAAAAATACCTATTAGCCTAATATATTCTCCTTTTTTGTATACATCTTTAAGTAAGTCTTTGGAAATTTCATAGATATCTTCTTTTTTGTAAATAGGTTCTTGTAAAGTTACTGCGCGAGTTATAGTTTTAAAGTTAGAATTTTTAAGTTTGATATTGACAGTTTTCCCCTGTAAATCTTTCTTAGCCAAATCATTCTCTATTTTTTCTGATATTTCCTTTAAATACTGATTTAATATATTAATGTTATTAGTATTTTCTTTAAAAGTCCTTTCACGGCCAAGCGATTTTCTTTCTCTAGTAGGATTTACTTCTCTATTATCCACGCCTCGTATTACATTGTAAATGTATGAACCGTGCTTTCCAAAAAGATCTATTAAGAATTCTTCATTTAATTTCATAAGATCATCGATGGTATAAATACCTATATTATGAAGCTTATCTACACCATGAGAGCCTAGACCATGAACTTTTGATATTTTTAAATCTAATAAGATTTCTGGAATATCCTTTCTACTGATTTCCTTAATACCATGAGGTTTATTCCAGTCACTTGCAAGTTTTGCTAAAAACTTATTATAAGAAATTCCAATTGAAACGTTAATTTTAGTTTTTAGTAATACTTCTTTTTGTATTTCTATGGCCAAATCTTTGGGATCGGGAGAATCTATCAAAAGATAAGCCTCATCAATAGATACTTGCTCAAAATCTTTAGCATATTTTTTTATTATATCAAAAACTTCCATGGATTTCTCTCTATAATAGGGATGATCTACAGCTATTAGAATTAAATTAGGACATAATTCTTTTGCCATAAAGACAGGCATAGCGGAATGTAAGCCAAATTCACGAGCTTTATAGTTAGCCGTTGTAATGATTGATTTATTACTTAATCCACCTACTGCTACTGGAAATGATTTTAATTTAGGGTTTCTAATCTCCTCACAAGACGCATAAAACGCATCACAATCTATATGTAAAATATTATTCATATTATCACCATTATTACTATACTTTTTAAAACTTGGGTATAAATAAATAAAAGTTGGAAAGGATATAGCTTATATGGATGATATTAAAAAAGAATATTTAGATAAATTATCAAAAGGTGAAACAGTAGTTATTCCTCTTCACGAAGAACGTATTAAAGTAAGAAAAGAAAGAAGAGTAGTAGAAGAAATTATTATACGTCGTGAAAAGTATATTGAGATGGAAAAAATTAGAATTCCAGTTAAAAAGGAAATCGTAACAGTGGATGATTCTAAGATCAGCTACGATGATATTGATAAATAAATTTAAAATGTTAAAAGCTGATAAAAAAAATTGGAGATTTATGTTTAATAAAAAAATTTAGGGGGTATATACCTACTAGAACATGTTAGACATGAGTCTAGAAAAATAAAGGAGATATATATAATGGCAAATTTTGAAACATTTAGAACAGAAGATGAATTACTAGCAAGAATTGATCAATTAAGAGCACAAGGTTTTTCTGATGACGAATTAGAAGTGATTTCCGCTAAAGAGTTTAAGAATGATAATCTTAGATATTATGGAATTTCTGATAGAGCAAACAGAGAAACATTAGATCCAGAATACAATGGTATCTATGCATACTACACAGGTGAAGATTTAGATCCAGCATACTTTGGAGATTTTGGTTTTGATAGATCAGTATCTGATGAAGCTCTTGGTGCTGTTGAAAATGGTAACTATGTATTAGCTATCGAAAGAGATAACTATCTAGAAGATCCAGAATATGTAGATAATGCTTATGAACAAAGAAAAGACTATATTGATAAAGATATACTTGATAGAGATGACCTTTCTAAACAAGATAAAATTAGACTTCATGAAGAAAGACTAAGAGTTAATAAAGAAAGAGTACAATCTGGTGAAATTGGACTTAAAAAACACGTTGTAACTGAAACTCAAGAAGTTGAAGTTCCTGTTGAAAAAGAAAGAGTAACAATCGAAAGACACGCTGTAGACGGTGATGCCGCTGAAGATGGATATAAATTTAATGAGTCAGATCAAGAAATAAAAATTCCAATTCACGAAGAAAGAGTTACAGTTGATAAAGATGCTGTAGTTACAGAGGAAGTTGAAATCAATAAAGAAAATGTAACAGAAAATCAAAAAGTTTCTGATGAAGTTAGAAAAGAAAAACTTGATGTTGTTGAAGAAGGCGACGTTAAAGAAGTTGATGACGACGAAAAACTTATCTAATTAAATTCAAAATTACAAAAGTCTAGGTTTTAACCTAGGCTTTTTTTATTTTAGCTAGCTAAAATGAGCCATTAACAGTAAAGTCATCCTATGAGAATAGATAAATTTTTAAAAAATTCAAGAATAATTAAAAGAAGACAAGTGGCAAAAGAAGCTTGTGAAAATGGAAGAGTTACTTTAAATGGAACAATTGCAAAGGCAGGTAGTATTGTAAAAGAGGGTGATATAATTGAAATTGCCTTTGGGAAAAGTAACTTAAAGGTTAAAGTAACTAATTTGATTGAAGGAGCAAAAAAATCTTCCGCAACAGAAATGTATGAGGTTGTAGATGAATAAAGCAAATTCTTATAGTAAAAGACGTAAAAAGAAAAATATAAGCTTTTTATTTACTCTAATAGCATTACTAATCATTAGCTCGATAGCTTATTATGTATCTAATGCTGCGATGAATAATGAAATAAATAGCATAAATAAAGAAATAGTATCTACTCAAAAAAAGTTAGATGCTACTAATGCAGAAATTAATAGCCTTAAAAAAGATTATGATATAAGAAATACTGATAAATTTAAAGAAAAAATAGCTAAGGAAAGGCTTGGAATGGTTAAGGGTTCAAAGCAAGCTACTGACAAAAAAGATGATGAAGAAAAAGATAATATAGAAAAAATAAAAGCTAACAACAAAGAAAAAATAAATACAAATGATTAAAAAATTTAAAGAAATCATTGAAAATTATAATTTAATAGAAAAGAATGATACAATAATAATTGGCTCAAGTGGAGGACCAGATAGTCAGTTTTTAACTTATATGTTAAATGAAATAAAAGCTGAGTATAATCTTAACTTGATATTAGCACATCTTAATCATTTGCATAGAAAAGAAGCTAGTAAAGATGAAAATTTGGTAAAAGCAACTGCTAAAGAACTTGATATAGAATTTCAAGTAAAAATAGCTAGCATGGATGAATATGCAAGAAAAAATAAAATTTCAGCAGAAGATGCAGGTAGAAGGCTTAGATATGCTTTTTTTAATGAAATAGCTAGAAAATATCCTGGAGCTAAAATTGCCATAGCTCATAATAAAAATGATCAAGCAGAAACTATGATTATGAGGATGATTAGAGGCACAGGTATAGATGGCCTTTGTGCCATGAATTACAAATCTTCTAACATTATAAGACCTATTTTATTTATGGAAAAAAGAGATATTATAAATTATCTTGATCGAAATAATATAAGTTATGCTTATGATAAGACCAATGGGGAAAATGATTATACAAGAAATTATATAAGGAATGAAATAATTCCTAAAATGGAAAATATTAATCCTCAAGTTGTGGATAATTTATATAATTTATCTGAGCTTTTGAAAAAAGATTTGGATATCATTGAATCTAGAGTTGATAATGCCTGTGATAATGTTATAAAAAGTGTAGGAAAATACAATATCAGTTTTGACAAAAATGGCTTTGAAGCTCTAGAAGATTCTCTAAAGTCTAGAGTTTTGAGGAGAGCTATTCTTAAACTTAAAGGTGACTTAAAAGATATTTCTAAAGAAAATATTGAGCAATTTATAAGCATAACTAGTCTGGGCAATGGCAAGAAAAGTGTAAAAGATAGCTTGATTTTTATCAAAAATTATAAAACTTATGATCTATATATAGATCAAAGTAATAATTTAAATAAAACTATAGAGTTATTAAGTCCTGATAAAAAAACATATTTTAATGGACTTATATTTAATGTTACTTTGGTTGATAAGGTCACAAAAACGGATAAATATACGGCTTATTTTGATTATGACAAAGTTGATTTTCCACTTACAATAAGATATAGAAAAAATGGAGATAAATTTAAACCCTATGGTATGAATAATAATAAAAAGTTAAAGGACTTTTTCATTGATGAAAAAGTAGATAGAAATTTACGTGATAAGATTCCATTAATTATATCTAATGATGAAATCATATGGATAGTAGGTCATAGGGTATCCAATGATTTTAAACTAGATAAAACGACAAATAATATTTTAAAAATTGAGGTAGAAAATGATAAGTGATATTAACCAACTAATTGAAAAAGTTTTAATAGATGAAGATACTCTTAATCTTAGAATAAGAAAACTGGCATCATATATTAATGACTACTATAAAGATGAAGATACACTTATAATGGTGGGTATTTTAAAAGGATCTGTAATTTTTATGTCAGAGCTTGCTAAGCATGTAAAAATTGATTGTAATCTTGAATTCATGGCTGTTTCTTCTTATGATGGTACTGAGTCGACTGGAAATGTAAAAATTCTAAAGGATTTAGACGTTGATATTAAAGATAAAAATGTATTATTAGTAGAGGATATAATTGATACAGGTTACACACTAAATAAACTTAAATCAAATTTAGAAAAAAGAGATCCTAAAGAAGTTAGAATAATAACATTGCTAGACAAGCCTGAAAGAAGAGTGACTGAAATTAAGCCAGACTGGTATGGATTTAAGATACCTAATGAATTTGTTGTAGGTTTTGGTCTAGACTATAGTCAGAAGTATAGAAACTTACCATTTATAGGAGTTTTGAAAAGTTCAGTTTATGAAAGTGATAATAAGTAGGTCAATAAAGGCCTATTTTATTTTTTAAGGAGGAAATATGGGAAATAATATGAACAGCTTTATTTTGATTTTATATGCAGCTATTATAATATTTTTTATATATAGATTGTATAAATCATTTAGAAATAAAAAGAAGCTGACAGGAGAAATCGCGGGATTTAGCAAGAAATCAAGTCCTTTAGAGTGGTTATTAATGGGCATACTTCTCGCTACAGGAATTGTAAATTTTGTGGCAGGATATAAACAAAATAACCAAGATTCTATAATAATGGCTATTATAATGGTAGTACTTGCAATTGTATTTGGGCTTGCTCAAAGAAGCAAACTGTATATAGCTGAAAATGGAATTTTAATTAATTCAAATTTTTATAATTATAAAGAGCTTAAAAAATGGGGATTCGATAAAGAAGGTAATGATCTTGTCTTACAAGTTAAAAAAGATAGACAAACTTCAAATGAAATGACAAAAGTAAAAGCTGAAGACACAGAAGAAATCAATACTCTAATAAGAAGGTATAAGCTAAATAAATAGCTTGAATTCGATAGAATTTATCGTATTATATAAGAGTTAAATTTATTTAGTTACTTAGCCAAAAGGAGAGATGATGCTACTAGTTGTAGATATTGGAAATACCAACACTGTTTTAGGTGTTTTCAATGATAAAAAATTAGAGTTCCGTTATAGAGTGGCTACAAATTTAAAGCGTACTAGCGATGAATTGGTAGCTACCCTTTTTAATATGTTTACTATACATAATGTTGATACTGATGAAATTGATGATACTATAATCTCGTCAGTTGTACCAGATATAATGTATTCATGGCAATCATGCAACAGAAAGTTATTTGGTAAAGAGCCCATAATTATTGACTATAAGACAGATACAGGTATTACTATAGATTATGGGACTCCAAGCCAAGTTGGTGCTGATAGAATTGTAGATGCTGTTGCTGTATATAATAAATATGGTGGTCCTGCCATAATTGTTGATATGGGTACGGCTATCACTTTTGATGTAATAACATCAGATGGTAGGTATTTAGGAGGATCAATAGCTCCAGGTATCAAAATCGGACAAGAAGGTCTTTTTGGAATGACAGCTCAGCTTCCCAAAATTGAGCTAAGAGTACCAGATACGGCAATAGCAAAAACCACACCAGAAAGTATTAATGCTGGTATAGTATATGGCTATATAGGACTGATAGATGGTCTTATTAGTCAGATTGAAAAGGAACTTCATGAAAAACATGGAGTTGTGGAAGAAATAAATGTAATCGCAACTGGTGGATTTTCAGAGCTTATTTCTAACGAATCAAAATATATTGATATCATTGAACCAGATCTGATGTTAGATGGACTTAGAATAATCTATGACAGAATTAAAGAATAAAGAACTTATGCTAGCACCTCTTGCGGGTGTTACAGATGTTGCTTTTAGAATTATCTGCGAGAAATATGGAGCAGATAAGACTTTTACCGAAATGGTAAGTGTAAATGCACTCGCATTTGATAATGAGCAAACAGAAGAGATAATGTATATTTCTGATTTAGAAAAGAAAGCAAATATACAAATTTTTGGTCGCGACTTAGAAAAAATTGAGAAAGCTATAAAGGAAAAAATAAATCCTATTGATTCTGTTAGTGAGATTAGCTTTAATATGGGTTGTCCAGCTCCAAAAATTTTTAAAAACGGAGAAGGATCGGCCTTGATGAAAGAACCTGATCTTGTAAACAAAATTACAAAACTTTTAGTTAAATCCACTAATAAAAAAGTTAATGTAAAATTTAGAACAGGTGTTGATGATTCAAATAAAAATTATATTGAGATTGGGAAAATTTGTCAGGATAATGGTATAGATTATGTAATCCTCCATGGTAGAACTCGTGATCAACATTATCAAGGTAAAGCTAATTGGGATGATATAAGAAAGCTAAAAGAAGCTTTATCAATTCCTGTTATAGCTAATGGGGATGTTTTTACAGTTGAAGATTTTATAAATATAATAAAAGTAACAAATGCTGATGGAGTCATGCTTGCTAGGGGTGCTATGGGTAATCCATTTTTATTTAAATACATTAAAGATTACTTAGAAAAAGGATCTTACACCAAAGTTACATCGGATCAAATTATAGATCAGATAAGAGAGCAATATGATTTATCACTTAAATATAAGAATGAAAAACTAGTAGTTAATCAGATGAGAAAACACGTTGGTTGGTATATAAAAGGTCTTCCTGGTGCAAGTAATATAAGAGAGAAAGTAAATAAATTAAAAAGTAAAGAAGAGATTTTTTCTCTACTTGAAGAATATAAAAATGATTTAGAGGGATAAAATGGCAGAAAGTAAAGAAGTAATATTATCAAAAGAGTATTTAGAAAAATTAGAAGATGAATTAGAATATTTAAAAACTAAAAGAAGACCAGAAATAGCAGAAAAAATCAAAATTGCTAGAAGTTTTGGTGATCTTTCAGAAAATGCTGATTATGATGAAGCAAAAAATGAGCAAGGCGAAATTGAAAGCCGTATAGCAAAAGTTGAAGATATGATTAGAAATGCTAAGACTATCGAAGTTGATGTAAATTCTGATGAAGTTGGGGTTGGCAATACAGTAACAGTGTATGATGAAGAATTTGATGAAACATTGGACTATAAAATCGTAGGTACTGCTGAAAGTGACCCAGTAAAAGGCTTTATATCTAATGAATCACCAGTAGGAGCTGCTCTTTTAGGTAAGAAGAAAGATGATAGAGTAGAAGTAAATACACCTAATGGAAAAATGTATTTCACTATTAAGAACATCAAATAAGGAGAGAAAATGACTGATAACAATAAAGATTTAAATGAAATGCTTAAGATTAAAAGAGATAAACTAGAAGAACTTAAGCAAGAAGGTAAAGATCCACATGAAATAGTAAACTTTAAAGATCGTACACCTGCGGCAACTATTAAGGATAAATATGATAATTATGAAGGTAAATCTATAAGAATAGCAGGACGTATAATAGCAAAACGCGGCCATGGTAACATGAGCTTTATGGATATTCAAGATGAGTCAGGAACTATTCAAATAGTAAATCGAAAAAATGTTATCGGTGATGAGTTTAAACAAGTAAAAAAATATGATATTGGTGATATAGTTGGTATTGAAGGAGAAGTATTTAAAACTAAACAAGGTGAGATATCAATCGAAACAAAAATACCACAACTTCTTACTAAATCTTTACAAATGCTACCAGAAAAATGGCATGGCCTAAAGGATCCAGATTTAAGATATAGACAAAGGTACCTAGATCTTATAGTGAACCCAGAAGTAAAAGAAGTCTTTGTTTTAAGAAGTAGAATCATTTCTGAAATTAGAAAATTTTTAGATAGTAGAGGATTCTTAGAAGTAGAAACACCAATTCTTAATACTATTGCTGGTGGAGCAACAGCCCGTCCATTTATAACTCACCACAATACTCTAGATATAGATATGTATCTTAGAATCGCTAATGAATTATATCTAAAAAGATTAATTGTAGGTGGTTTTGATAGAGTTTATGAAATGGGTAGAATGTTCAGAAATGAAGGAATGGATGCAACTCATAACCCAGAATACACTGCAATGGAATTATACCAAGCCTATGCTGACTATGAAGATATGATGGAAATTGTGGAATCCATGATAGAAACAGTTGCAACTAATGTTTTAGGTAACACTGTAATAGAATATGATGGAAATGAAATAGAACTAAAAGCTCCTTGGAAAAGAGTCACGATGATTGATTCTATTAAAAACGAAACAGGAGTTGATTTTAACAAAATCACTACTTATGAAGATGCTGTAGCTATTGCTAAGGAAAAAGGTGTAGAAGTTAAGGAAACAAGAGGAGAAATCATCAATGAATTCTTTGAAGAATTTGTAGAAGATACCCTAATCCAACCAACATTTATCTATGACTATCCAGTAGAGATCTCTCCACTTGCAAAAAGAAAGAAAGATGATAAGTCTTTAACATATAGATTTGAAGCTTTTATCAACGGATCAGAGGTTGGAAATGCTTTCTCAGAGCTAAATGATGCAGCAGATCAAAGAGAAAGATTTGAAGCTCAAGTAGCAAAACGTGAAAATGGTGATGACGAAGCTCAAATGATGGACTATGATTTTGTAAATGCCTTAGAAGTAGGACTTCCACCAACAGGCGGTCTTGGAATTGGTATTGATAGAGTGATTATGCTTCTAACAGGTCAACATTCTATCCGTGATGTGCTATTATTCCCAACAATGAAGCCAATAGGCTTAGAAGCTTCAGGATCAAATGAGGCTAAAGCATCTACTAACAAACATATAGAAAAAAGTGATGAAATTATTGACTTTACAGGTGTTGAAGTTGAAAATTTCTATGAAGATGTGGACTTTGATACTTTTAGTAAATCTGATTTTAGAGTTGTAAAAGTGAAAAATTGTGAAGAAGTTCTAAAGTCTAAGAAATTACTTAAATTTACCTTAGATGATGGAAGTGATAGTCCAAGAACTATTCTTTCAGGAATCAAAAAATACTACACTCCAGAAGAGCTTATAGGCAAAAACTTGGTAGCGATAGTAAATCTACCACCAAGAGCAATGATGGGAGAAGAATCTCAAGGTATGCTTCTATCAGCAGTTCACAATCAAAATGGCGAAGAAGTACTAAATGTAGTAGAAGTATCAAATAGAATACCAGCTGGTGCTAAACTATATTAGTAAATACAAACCTTAAGGCTTTATGGCTTTAAGGTTTTTCTCTGCCCATTTAAGTGATTTGAACGAATGAATGTGAGCGAAATAATAAACCATATGCTATGCAGGTGGAAAAAATTAGCTTCAGCTTCAAGCCAAAATTCTTATTTAATATATAATTGTGATAACCATATGCACAATTAAAAAGGAGAATTTAAAGAACAAGAATAGTTTATTACACACAAAATGGCACTGTAATTATCATGTAGTATTTGCACCCAAATACACATATCAGAAATAATAGGATAATTAAAAGAGAAAATCTCATTAATAATACTTAATCGACATGATAATTTAAAATATAAATACGGAAAAAGACACTTTTGCTGTAGATGATATTATGAAGATACCGTAAGCCACAATGAAAAATAATAAAAGAATATATAAAATCCAATTAAAAGAAGATTACCATGGGGATCAAATTAGCTTGAAAGAATACTATGACCTGTTTATGGGTGAGTCAGCACCAAAGAGCAAATAAATAACTGCTTAAGAAGTAGCTAGTATAGTGCTGCATATGGAGAATACTCGGAGCCCAATAGGGGCGTGACGGTTTTTACCCTAATAGTCTCTGTGTATACAATTAGATTACGGTAGTTTTGAATGAAAGTGATATTTTATTTACAAATGAATAATAAACTGAAAAAGTAAATTATTTTTCTTAGGAAATAAAATCTCTTGGCAACTTATAAAATATACTGAAATAAAAAAGGCTATTGGCAATACTGCACAATGTACTAATTGAAGATATGATTCAACGATAGTCTGAATGGTTTTTTCTCTAGATTGTGCTAAAGAATACCTAGCTCAGGCAAATCCATGAAAGTAGATTAGGAAGTTGGAATAATTTTTAAGTGATTATCTTAGGAAAAATACTGGAAGAATATAGTGCAAAAAACTCCAAGTAATTTGTAGCTTAAATGAAAATCTATATTGTGCAAAATGAATTTAAGTTTAACTTGTAATTCAGAATATTAAAAAACTATTGCTTTTTTTGTATACACGTGGTATACTACTATAAATTAATAATAGATACGTATTAATTATTAGAAAATAACTATCTTCTATATGTACTTAATTAATTTTAGAAAGGAGTATTAAAGTGAAAAAAATTTTTAGTGCAATCTTATCATTTTTTATAGTTTCATATATGGCTGTTCCAGTATTTGCTGCCAATGTATCTTATCTAGATAATGAACTTCCTGATTTTGTTCCGGCCGATGATGAAATTAACCAAGAAGTTATTGATAAATATGGTATTTCTTCTACTGATGAGTTTGGGAATGAAGTTATTATTATTCCAATGGGGCCATCGACTAATGGTGAATATATCGAATCGCAAAATGATAATCAAGATGAAGACATCGAGGGTTATGTTCATGATGGTCATGTTATACCCGACAATGTAATAGATAACGATGCTCCTCAGCTATATCATTTCAGCCTCACTCCTCATACACATGAAGTAATAAATCTTAAAAAATCAAGTGGAAAATGGAAGAAGCCAGTTACTTCTTATGCAGATCAAGGTTTTGAAATCTCAAAAGAATACAACAAATCGGTAGTAATCAATGCTTCTTTAAACTTAAACGGTGGTATTAGTAAGAAGACCGCAGAAGCTTCCATAGGTGCTAGTATTGGTGGCTCTTATACTCGTGGTTCAAGTGAAACCTATACAGCAAAGGTTCCTAAAGGATATAAAGGACGTATAGTATATTATTACGACTGTACTACATACAAATTTACCAATAAAACTACTTATGTATGGCAAAATACTACCCCACCATTAAAAACTTACGAATATAATGCTTGCTCTGCTCAAGGAGCACCTCGTAACGGATATTTTGGACTAGAGCTTATTAAACGCTAATTTGTAACTATAACAACTGACTAAATGACAAAAAGGCTGCTTCATAATTTAAAAATTTAAATATGAAGCAGCCTTTTATTTATTTAACTTTTTGTAAAAATCCTATAAATGCAATTATTAGACCAAAGACTCCTAAAAGAAAAAAAACAATAGCTATCGGTGTTACTCCATGTAATTTCCAAATATCTATAAAATAATTTGAACTATCCATAGTAAGAGGACTCACCACTGCAGCACCAACAAGAATCGCAAAGCTAATAATGCCAGTAAAAAACATAGAAATACCTAAAAGCAATAACTTAAGTGTTTTCATTTTCCCACTCTCCTTTATTTTTTTCTCTTCTATTCAAATTGAATATAAAATATCGTACGTCATTCCCTGTAAATGTCAAACAAGGAAGAGCATAGTAAATGTAATGTGAGACAAATATTGGAAGTCTTCGGACTGACTTTATTTTCTTTACCTTACATTGCTTTACTGTATAGCTTTATATTATTGCATTTTTTCATTATTCTATATTGTATCAATACTATGTATTTTCGTAATTGCCGTACTAATCACAAGAACTTTCTTTTGATTTATTAAGGAGAAGGGAATGGATCTGCCATATTTCTTTTGATAAGTTTTCTATCTGCTTATTCATTGATTCAATTTCATTTTTGTAAATAACACCAGTTGTATTAGTAGCTTTTGCAATCTGGTTTATATTATTTGTTATATTTGAAAGCAGCCATTGTAGGTTTCTAAATGGTTCTAAATCTACTACATAAATTTCTTTTTTTAATACACATTTTCTAAGAAAGTGGGACATTGTTTTGCAATTTGCAAGTTTCATTTTCTTTTCAAAAACTTCCTTTTCTTCTTTAGTTAGTTTTATTTCTATTCTTTCATCTCTAAATCTATTTGCCATTTTATTCTCCTTTATAAAATATATTTCGGGGTCTTAGGGTTCTCCCTAACAAGGTAAAAATTAAAAAAATGGAGCATTCCGTAAGATCTGCTCCATTAATTTTTCGTAAGTGTCTGTACACTTACTGTGCTTGCTATTAAAGTTATAAGCGTTAAGCGTATATTTAATTTTATATCTAAAAACCTAATTTTGAAATTATAATAGCTCCAATAACTGCACTAATAACCGTAGCAATTATACCGAATATCCACTTCATTATATAATTATGATTTTTTATCCTAGAAATAAAATGATTGTAAGAGATTCCTTTATTTGACATAGATCCTTTCATGGTAAATATATTTTATAATTTAATATTTCTTTTATTAGAAAGCTGCTTTGTTATATTCCTTAAAGAAAAAGAAAACACCTATGAAAAAACTTATAAATTGTATTATTTATCCTTAAAAGATCCTGATATAGTTTATGCCAAAAATATTTTAAGAGATCTTGAAAAAAAATCGAGAAATATAATGAAATTCTATCAATCTAATCTATTTGAAAAATCTAATATTAATACTTCGATATCAGCAATATTTGAAAATTTATCATCTTTATATCCTAATAAGGATATTAAAACTGAACAGATTATAGATAAACAACTGTTAAATGAAAAAAATAATAGAAGTATGAAATTGATTTCAGTGATAACAAAAGAATTAGTAAACAATGTTTATAAACATTCAGATGCAACTTATTTAATATATATGTTGTTTAAAGAAGGAGACTCTGTAATAATAGAGATAAATAGTGATGGAGCTAACATAGAGGATTTTAAAAACATTAAAGAGTCTAGGAGAGGTGTTTTGTTACTAAATCTTTTAATTGATTCTAATTCAGGAAATATAGAGTACAAATTAAACGATAATGTACTTTCTACTAGGGTAGTTTTGGAGGTAGATTATAATGAAAATTCTTTTATTGGATGATCATAAAATATTTGGCCAATCTTTAAAACAATTGTTAAAAGAACAAGATGATATAGAATTATGCGATTACATATCTAGTATAGATAAGCTTTTCAGAAGATTAAAAGTGGAAAAATACGATATTCTTTTAATTGATATAAATTTAAAGCATAAGATAACTGGCCTTGAATTAATTGAAAAAATTTTAAATAAGTATCAAAATCAAAAAATAATTATTTTGACCTCCTGTGACCTAGACAACTACAGAAACACTGCTTTAAAATTAGGAGCAAAAGACTTTATAAATAAATCTATAGAAATAGAAGACTTGTTTAAAAGAATTAAAGATGTTTATGAAGGTAGGTATAAAAACATATATAAGGTAAATACTGATCTACTAACAAAGCGTGAGCTTGAAGTACTTAATGAACTAATAAGGGGGGGATAATAAAAAAATATAGCTAAAAAACTTTTATAAGTGAAAGAACATTATACAATCACATAGCTAATATATATGATAAATTAGGAGCTAAAAATATTGTAGAAGCCTATAATAAGGCTATGGATATTGGATATATTAATCCAGTTATGTAATTAAAATATATTGATTCACTATTTTGGAGATTTATAACTATGTCTCCATTATTTTTAATGAATTTCTAGATTATATTTTTAAAAGAGAGTCTAATTGGTGTGATAAAAATATATAAAATGAATAAGCTATTTTTACAACTGTTCGATTATAAGTTATCTTAATAGATATTATGTTTTTTGCAATGAATGGCTTTACAAGTAGTTAGAATAATGGTTGCTCACTGTATATACATTTGTTATAATAAAGAAAAGGAGAAATTATGGAAGTTTTGGTAATAATAGATTTGCAAAATGATTTTATAGATGGAACATTGGGAAATACTGGTAATGATCAGATAATAGAGCCTATAGAAAACTTAATTGAAGATTTTGATGGTGAAGTAATATTTACAAGGGATACCCATAATGAAGATTATCTAAATACATTAGAAGGTAAAAATTTACCAGTAACCCATTGTATAAAGGACACTTACGGTTGGCAAATAAGAATTGATACAAAAGGCTATAAAATTTTTGATAAGAACACTTTTGGATCTTATGATTTAGTTAGTTATCTAAAAAATTTAGATGAAAGAGAAAAAATTGAAAAGATAAGTTTTGTAGGTATATGTACTGATATTTGTGTAATTTCAAATGCAATTTTAGTGAGGAATGCTTTGCCAAATACACCTATTAATGTTATAAGTTCAATGTGCAAGGGGACAAGCGATGCTAATCATAGATTAGCCTTAGAAGCTATGAAATCTGTGCAAATTAATATAGTATAATGGGTATAATCTCTTTAAGGAGATTGACATGAATGAAATAAATAAATCTGAATTTAAAGATACAGAATCTGTAAAGAAGTTAGTAAGCAGATATAATATTAATGCTCTTTTATTTGCTCTTGGAATTTTTATAATCATAGTTGCTATAATTCCTTATTTTTTTATAAAAAATGAGAATATAACTAATAAAATATTACCTTCTCTTATAATTCTTGCAGTTGGAGTAATTTTAATTGTTACTGGTAAAATAAGGATGGGAAAGATTCAAGAAAATGTCGATGGAAAGTATACTGTGGCAGCTTTTGAATACATAGATTTACAAAGAAAGTCTTATAATAAAATTTTTAGAAAAGATTTGGTTATTGGGATATTGCTTATGATACTAATTCCGTTTATATATTTTCTAGTTACTAATAATGCAAATTATATGGCTAATAAAACAGCTAAATATTTGTATAGTATTTTACTTTTATTTTTGGGTGTAGCATTATTTATGATAACATATAGTAAAGGTAAAAAAGATGCTTATAAAATTTTGGGATAAGAAAGGGCTGCTTAATCAGCCCAATTTTTAATATTTCTTATAATTTTCATTTATTAAATTTTCCATCATTTTTGACTTTTGTATATCTAATTCATTACTAATTACTGTACATTCAGTTCTATTGATAGCTGCAAGATCTGTATCGTCGGACCATATTTTACAATCAACTGTTACTGTTCTTTTACCTCTTTTTACAAGTTCTGCTCTTGCGTAAATATACTCCGTTTTAATTATAGGTTTTAGGAAATTTGTATAGGAGCTTTGAGTTGGAGCCAAATATTTTTTGTCAATTGCTACTAACCCAGTGGCTAAGTCCCCTATAGCCATGATTATAGCTCCATGAACACTACCTAATTCATTTATATATACATCTTTGTAGGGTATTCTTAATTCTACAACTTCACTGTTCATTATATGATATTCTGGATCTAAAAATTCGTTAAATGTCATTTATTTCTCCTTCTATTTATTAATTATACCAATCATTCTAATAAATTATGTATATTTTATTTACAATATGGGTTAAAATATATATGTGCGTGCAAAAGATAGGAGAGTTTTGATGAAAGATTTTAGGAAGATATTACTGATATTAATATTTATTTTTATTTTTAGTGCGTGTGGAAATGAAAAACAAGAAGGAGTTAAGGAGCCTATAAGAACTGCAGATTCATTAGATAATATGCTAAGAAAAGGGAATTTAAATAAAACAGAACAGAAAACTTCTAATAAGCAAGTAAGTGAAGATAAGGATCCTAGAAAAGATGAAACAAGTGAAGAAACTATAAGTAGAGAAGATAGAATAGAAACCATAACTCTAAAGGCAGTTGGAGATATAATGGCAAATATGGGTCAAATTGAGTATGCCTATAACAAAGGGAATGGATCGTATGATTTTAAAGATTCCTTTAAGTATATATCAGATTTTATAAGTGATGCAGATATAGCAATTGCTAATTATGAGACAACTACAGATCCAAATAAAGCTTATGCAGGTCACCCAAGGTTTAATGCACCTACAGAATATTTAAAGGCTATTGCTGATGCTGGTTTTGATATAGTAACTACTGCCAATAATCACTCCTTAGACTCTGAAATGGAAGGGATAGGAACAACTATAGATGCTATAGAAGAAGCAGGACTTGACCATGTTGGGACAAGAAAAAGCGGAAATGAAAGATATATTATAAAAAAAGTCGGTGATATAAATATAGCTTTCTTATCATATACCTACGGATGTAATGGCATTGAAGATTTATTTGTAGTAAGAGATGAAGTTGATCAAGTAAACTATATACATGAAGATTTAATTAAAAAGGATATAAGAGATGCGAAAGAGCATGGAGCGGATTTTGTAGTAGTTTATCCACATTGGGGCATAGAACTAAGGTCAGATGTTGATCAAAGTCAAATAGACCTAGGTCATAAGATGATTGACTGGGGAGCAGATTTAGTTATTGGTAATCACCCACACGTAGTAGAACCCTATGAATTATATGAATCAGAAAATGGAAATAAAGGATTTATTGCCTATGCTTGTGGTAACTTTATAAGCATACAAAATCTTGAAACTGTAAATGATATTAGAACAGAACAATCAGTAGCTTATGAGTTTAAATTATCTAAAAATTTATCTGATGATTCTACAAGTATTGACCAAATAGATGAATATCCTCTTTGGGTTGGTATGACTTATAATGAATATGGAAGAAGTGTTAGTACGTATAGGTGTGAAGATTTCTTAGAAGGCGGTAAGTACTATGATAAGGTAGATGAAAATCAAAGAAATAGGATTCAACAAGCTTATGATGATACTAATAAAATACTTCATTCAATGGAAGGTGAGTAATGACAACGTGGATAAGTTTTGAACTTAATATATTAAAGGCAATCCAATATATATCAAATCCTACTCTAGACTCATTTTTTGTGAGTATAAGTGCCTTGGGTAATGGATCAATATTTTGGATAGCTTTTATTTTATTTTGTTTATCTACTAAAGAATATAAAAAAATGGGCAAGGTAATGATTATTGCTTTTATTTTAAATCTACTTTTAGTGAATATTTTATTAAAAAATATAGTAGGGAGAGTTAGACCCTATAATTATGTTAACAATATAAAACTCCTAGTTCCAGCTTTATCAGATGGTTCTTTCCCATCTGGACATGCTTCGTATGCATTCACCTTTGCAACTATATTAGCTTTTATGGCTAGAGGCAAGATGCTTAAAATATTTATAGCTATATTAGCAATATTGATAGCATTTAGTCGCTTATACTTATTTGTTCATTTTCCATCAGATGTAATCGTTGGAGCAGTAGTTGGTATATTGATAGGTACCTTTTCAATGAGAGCATATTTTAAAGGATATATTAATCAAATTTTTGATAAATTTAATTTACAAAGAGAATAAATTATGCTATAATCATCTAGTAACTATTAAGCTGGTGTGTTGGAATTGGCAGACGAGACAGACTCAAACTCTGTTGTCCATTAGGGCGTGTGGGTTCAAGTCCCACCACCAGCACCAAAAAGTATTTACAAGATCCTTGAATAGTTATATTCAAAAGGTATGAAATTAAAGTTAGATGACTTGTCTGGCTAAGTTAGAATGAATTTTGTTATTAAATCACAGACATGTCTTTAAAAACTTAGAAAATTTAATACATATTTACTAAGGGGCTGTTGCAAAACTATGAATAATTATCGTCTCATCATTATAAGGTTCTTTTAGGAAATTTTTTACATAGCTTGTCGGCTTGTCGAGGCAAAATTTCCGTAGAGATTCTTCTAATGATTTTAGGATGATTTATTCATTCTGCAACAGTCCCTTTCTAGTAAAAACTTTTAAATATGATTTAGATACGTTATACTATAAGTAAGGAGTTACAAATGAGTAAAACACTTATGTTAATAGATGGATCAAGCTTAATATTTAGAGCGTTTTTTGCTTTACCTAACCTTACTAATAATGATGGGGTTATGACTAATGGAGTCTATGGATTTTTGACCATGTATCAAAACGCCTTTGATAAATATAATCCTGATTCAGTTTTGGTTGCCTTTGATAGATCTTCCAAAACTTTTCGTCATGAAGAATTTAAAGATTATAAGGCTACTCGTGATAAGATGCCCTCAGAACTAGGCTATCAGTTTGGAATTTTAAAAGATATACTCGATTCTATGAAAGTTTCATATACAGATTTAGATGGTTTTGAAGCTGATGACATAGTTGGTACCTATGCACAAATGGGTCAAGAAGAAGGTTATGAAGTTGTAATAATTACAGGGGATCGTGATTATTTACAATTAGTTGATGAACATATAACTGTATATCTTACTAAAAAAGGTATATCTGATATGACAGAATATACCATTGATAAAATAAAGTATGAATATGGCTTAACACCAAAGCAACTTATAGATGTGAAAGGCCTTGAAGGAGACAAGTCAGATAACATTCCAGGTGTAGATGGTATAGGTCCTAAAAAGGCTAGAGATTTTATTCAAAAATATGGCTCTATAGAAGGGCTATATGAACATATTGATGAAGTAACTGGTAAGAAGACTAAGCAAACTCTCATTGATAGTGAATCTATCGCTTACATGAGCAAAAAAATTGGAACTATAGTAAAAAATGCTCCTGTAGATATAGATCTTGACGATTTAATTCTTAGCGAGCCTGATTATCCAGCTCTTAAAGAGAAATTTTCTAAATATAATTTTAATAAATTTTTAGAAAAAATCGAAGGAAAAACAGATCAAGCTAATAAAGATAGAGAATTTCCTTATAAAGAAACTGATGATTATGACAAACTTTTAGAAATTATAAAGAGAAATAAGGAATTTAGCTTTAAGTCTATTTTTGATGGTGAGAATTATATTCATTCAAGTATTTATAAAATAGCAATAAAAACTCATAAAACAGATACTTACATAATATCTCCAGATGAAAAATTTATTAATTCATTTAAGGAAGTTTTTGAAGATCCAACTATAGTAAAAAATTCATTTGATATAAAAGAAGATGCAGTATTATTAGCTAAGCTCTCTATAGACTTAAACTTAGATTATGATGATTTAATGCTCATGCACTATTTGATTGATCCGTCAAGATCTTCTTATGATATTAAGACTTTAAGTCAAGTTTATTCTGATTATGAAGTTATAAATGAAGTGGATTTAATAGGAAAAGGGGCAAAGACTAAAAAATATTCTGAAGTAAATAAAGAAGAAATGAATTCATATTTTGCTTCTTATCTTTATACTATAGAAAAATCTAAAGATAAACTAATTGAAGAGTTAAATACTTATAGTATGTATGATCTGTATAAAGATATAGAGATCAAACTATCAAAAGTTCTTGCAAAGATGGAAATCACCGGTTTTGTCACAGATAAAGAAGTTTTAGAAGATTTAAAAGCTGAAATCGATAAAGTTTTGGATGGACTTACTAGAGATATTTATGATCTTGCTGGTAGCGAATTTAATATAAATTCTCCAAAACAATTAGGAGAAGTATTATTTAAAGATCTCTCTTTACCAGTTATAAAAAAGACTAAAACAGGGTTTTCAACGAATGCGAAAGTTTTAGAAAAACTAAGAGATGAACATCAAATAATACCAAAAATTGAAAAATATCGCGAGATGTATAAATTGCGCTCAACATATATAGAGGGATTGGAAAGTTCCATAGATAATGATGGAAGAATTAGATCAACCTTTAGACAAAATATAGCTACTACAGGAAGATTATCATCTACTGAACCAAACCTACAAAATATACCAATTAGAACAGAAGAAGGAAGAAAGATCAGAAAAGCCTTCAAGGCTAGTCCAGGTAAGATTTTAATAGATGCGGATTATTCACAAATAGAGCTTAGAATTTTAGCTTCACTTTCTGAAGATAAAAACATGATAGATGCTTTTGTCAATGGAGTGGATATTCATACAAAAACTGCCTCAAAAGTTTTTAATACACCAATTGAAAAAGTAAGTAAAGTTCAAAGGTATAATGCTAAAGCTGTAAATTTTGGGATTATTTATGGAATAAGTGATTATGGACTTTCTCAAAATCTTGATATACCAAGACCTCTTGCAAAAGAGTATATAGAAAGCTTTTTTGCAGGCTATCCAAAAATTAAAGAATATATGGATGGTGTTAAAGAGACTGCAAAAGAACAAGGCTATGTTGATACTTTATTTAATAGACGTAGATATGTTCCAGAAATTAGCTCTAAAAATTTCAATGTTAGAAGTTTTGGAGAAAGGGTTGCTCTTAATACCCCTATTCAAGGAACAGCAGCAGATATTATTAAAATTGCCATGATAAATGTAGATGCAAATTTAAAAAAAGCAGGAATTGATGCAAAAATCATTCTTCAAATTCACGATGAGATCATCTTGGAAGCTTCACATGAAGATAAGGATACGGCTATGGAAATTTTAAAAGAATCTATGGAATCTGCTGCAAAATTGAAAGTTCCATTATTGGTAGAAATTGATACAGGAGATAGCATGTATGAATCCAAGTAAAATAGTAATTACTGGAACTATCGCTTCAGGCAAGTCAACTTTATCAAAACTTTTAAAAGAATTAGGTTATAAAGTTTTATCATCAGATGATATAAATAGAGAACTTTTAGAAAAAGGTGAGGCAAATTATCAAGCTATTAAAGACTCTAATTTGTTTGATGAAGCTTTCATAGAAGATAAGTTGGATAAGAAGAAGTTAGCTAAAATTATATTTTCGGACAAAGAAAAACTAGAGATTCTAAATAAACTAACCCATAAAAATATATTGAATAGAATAGATTATTTGGTAAAATATTCCAAAGAAAAAGTTGTATTTATCGAAATTCCTTTATATTTTCAATTAAAGGAAAGATTTGATAATGATCAGGTATGGCTAGTTGTAGCTGATTATCAAACCCAACTTGAAAGATTGATGCAGAGAGATAATATAGATTTAGTTTATGCAAAGGCTAAAATACAAACTCAACAAGATTTAATAAGAATGAAAGCTAACAGCGATGTAGTATTTGATAATAGTTCATCAATTGAAGAACTCAAGGAACAGTTAAAACAAGTTTTGGAAGATAAGGACTTATTATGAAAGTTTTAAAGATTATAGGAAAAGTATTGGGCTTTATTATACTTGCTATCATAACCTTGATACTAGCAACTTATGGTATAATTGCCTATCAAACTTCAAGAACTCAAATAGATTATCAAGATGAAATAACAGAGTATTCTGAAAAGTATAATGTAGATCCGATCTTAACTGCATCCATTGTAAAAGTAGAATCTGATTTTGACAATGATGCAAAAAGTCATCAAGGAGCCCAAGGTCTGATGCAACTATTAGATGAAACAGCTAGACATTCTGCAGAGGTTGTTGGAATAGATTATTATCCAGAAAAACTTAATGATATTGATTATAATTTAAATTTAGGAGTAGGTTACTATAATTACTTATATAATTACTACAATAATAGAAAATTAGCTCTTGCCGCTTATAATGGTGGTGTTGGAAATGTTGATAAATGGATAAAACAAGGAATTATAGATAAGAACAATCCAGATATTTCAAAGATTCCTTTTGATGAAACTAGACAATATGTTACTAAGGTAGAAGCAACTTATGATGTTTATAAAACTTTTTATAAAGATAGCTTACCAGATAATAATACTTTAACAAATTTAGAACAATTAAGTTATAATAATTTTATGAAATTTGTCAACCAAATACTATTTAATGTAGTTTGAGTTGATGAATGTGTAAAATTCATTTATAATAGAACAGAGAATAATTATTAAGGAGATGTATATGGCAGCAGATGTTATGACATTTAAAAAGGGTGTCCACATCGATGAGTTCAAAGAGCTATCTGAGAATAGTGATTTACTAGTATTAGATACGCCAAGTGAAGTTATCATTCCACTTACTCAACATATAGGTGCACCAAGCAAATGTCTTGTAAAAAAGAAAGATGAAGTTAACATTGGAGATTTGATCGGCCAAGCTGTTGGTAATTTTTCAGCGAATATCCACTCTTCTGTAGCTGGAGTTGTAAAGGATATCATCGATATTCAAACAGCATCAGGGAAAAATTCCCAAGCAGTAGTAATAGATACTGAAGGATATGATCAAACTAGAGAGTACATATTAAATGAAAATGTTGATTTACATAAAGAAGAGATAGTAGAAAAAATCAAAGAGGCTGGAATAGTAGGAATGGGTGGAGCAGCATTCCCTACACACATTAAGTATTCACCAAATAAACCTGTAGATACAGTGCTTGTTAATGGTGCAGAATGTGAACCATATGTAACATGTGATGACTTTTTGATGAAACATAAGCCTGAAAACATTGTTAGAGGTTTAGAATTATTAGTGGTAGCTAGTGGAGCAAGCCAAGGGATTATCGCCATTGAAGATAATAAACCTGAAGCGTTTGAAAAAATAAACTCATACATAGCTAATAATCCATCAAAAGCTAGCAATAAACCTAACATAAAGGCAGTAAAACTTGCAACAAAATATCCTCAAGGTGATGAGAAAAGATTGATTGATGCTACACTTTCTAGAACTGTACCATCAGGTGGTCTTCCTATGGATGCTGGTGTTATCGTTTCTAATATTTCTACTGTAAATGCAGTTTTCGAAGCAATTTATTACGATAAACCACTTATAGAAAGAATAATGACTGTTACAGGACATAATATCAATACTCCAAAAAATGTTGTAGTTAAGATTGGTACACCATTTGAATACGCTATTGATGCAGTTGGTGGAACAAAAGGAGAAATTGGTAAACTTATTAACGGTGGACCAATGATGGGTATTGCTCAACCAAATGCAAATAACCCAGTAGAAAAAGCTACAAACTGTATTTTAGTTCAAACTAAAGAAGAAGCTAAACCAGAAGATATAAATCCATGCATTAGATGTGCACGTTGTGTAGACGTATGCCCAGTTAACTTAATGCCACTTTATATCCATAAGTTTTCTTTAAATGAGAAACTGGATAAAGCGGAAAATTATAGAATTATGGATTGTATTGAATGTGGATCATGTTCATATATTTGTCCATCAAAAAGACCTTTAGTTGAAGCTATTAGATTTGGTAAGAGACAAATTAGACAGGCAGGTAAGTAAATATGGAAAATACACAAAAATTATTAGTAACATCCTCTCCTCATGTTAGAAGTAAACGTACAGTACATAAGGAGATGCTTGATGTAATAATAGCCTTAGTTCCTGCAGGAATTGCAGCTGTTTACTTTTTTGGCTATAGAGCGTTAATTTTAATGCTTGCTTCAGTTTTGACATGTGTTTTGACTGAAACAATATTTAATAAAGCAACAAAAAGAGATAATACAATAAGAGATTTATCAGCGGTTGTAACTGGTTTGTTATTAGCCTATAACGTACCTTGCACTTTACCGGTTTGGCAAATAGTTATTGGAGCGATTTTTGCTATAGCTGTTGTAAAAATGCCTTTTGGCGGTTTGGGACAAAATATTGTAAACCCTGCTCTTGCAGCACGTGCATTTTTATTAGCAAGTTGGTCAAGCAATATGTCAGAATTTGTATCACCTCAAAGAGTAGATTTATTAAGTACAGTTGGTGATGTATCAGCTGTATCTAGTGCTACACCATTATCTGATCCAGCAAGTTATAAAATAATGGATTTATTCTTAGGTAATATTCCTGGATCTTTAGGTGAAGTTTCAGCTTTGGCATTATTAATTGGATTTATCTATCTATTAATTAGAAAAGTTATTAATATTAAAATGCCTTTAATATACATATTAACAGCTACTGTACTGGGTGGTTTATTCCAAGGATTTGATAATATATTAGGATATATACTTTCTGGTGGTTTATTACTTGGAGCTTTCTTTATGCTAACAGATTATACAACAAGCCCAGTTACACCAAAAGGACAAATAATATATGCAGTACTTGCAGGTTTACTAACAGCGATTATTAGATCTTTTGGTGGATATCCAGAAGGTGTAAGTTATTCTATCTTACTTGCAAATCTAGTTGTACCAATTATAGAAAAATATACTAGACCAAAAGTATTTGGTGTAGATTATAGCAAACAAAAAGGAGTGGAAAATGAATAATTTTAAATTAGGTTTAAGATTATTTGCCATTACAGCAGTAGTAGCTTTAGCACTTGCTTTTACAAATAGTCTAACAGCTCCAGTAGTTGCAGAAAATCAAGCAAAAGAATTAAAAGAATCTTTATCTGTAGTTTATCCTGCAGATTCTTATGAAGAAATAGATGTCAAAAAACCAGATACAATAGAAAATGTTTATAAAGCAATTACAAGTGATGGAGAAGGGTATGTATTCCAAATCAATTCTCCAGGTGGATATGGTGGAGATATTGAATACCTAATAGGTGTTGACAAAGACCATAACATTGTTGGATTTGCTCCATTAAATCACTCAGAGTCACCAGGATTTGGTGCTGAAATGGAACAAGATTTCTTTAAAGAGGGAATGGTTGGAGTAAATATGGATAATGAAGTTGGCTATTCAGAAGCTGGTGGCGAAAATGAAATAGTAGGTATTTCTGGAGCAACATATTCAACTCAAACTATTGTAAATGGTATAAATGATGCTAGAGAAGTACTAGCTAATCTAAATTAGGAGTTATTATGGAACAACAATTAGACAGACCTCTTGTAGACGAAAATACAAAGGTAGATAGTAAAAGAAAACAGAAAGTAAGCCTAGGTAAGGTATTTTCCGATGGTATATTTAAAAATAATCCAGTCTTTGTACAATTAGTAGGAATGTGTTCAGTCCTAGGGGTTTCATCATCTATGCAAAATGCTATTGGTATGGGATTATCAGTTATATTTGTATTAGTGATGAGTAACTTAGTAGTTTCCCTACTTAGAAACTTCATTAAAGATGAAATCAGAATTCCAGCTTTTATCGTAATTATCGCAGGTTTTGTAACTATAGTTCAATTATTCTTAAGAGCTTATGTACCATCATTGTATAAATCACTTGGTATATTTATCCCTCTTATAGTAGTAAACTGTGTAATACTTGCTCGTGCAGAAGGGTTTGCTTCAAAAAATGGTCCTTTAGCTTCAATTATTGATGGACTTGGACAAGGACTTGGCTATACTATAGCTATTTCTGTTTTAGCTTTTGTAAGAGAATTATTAGGAGCAGGAACAGTATTTGGTAAAACAATAATCCCAGCAGATTATACAATTGGATTTTTACAACAACCAGCTTCATCATTTATAGTCTTAGGAATATTATTTGCAGCTTATGCAGCTCATAATAATAAAAAAGCAAGAACAACTAAATAGGGAGGGAATATGTCAGACTTATTAGCAATAATTATTGGATCAATATTTGTATCCAACTATGTTTTAGGACAATTCTTGGGAATTTGCCCTACTTTAGGTGTAACAAGCAAAGTTGATACAGCTCGTGGTATGAGTTTCGCAGTTATATTTGTAATTACTTTATCATCAATAGTAACCTGGTTTATTCAATACTACTTACTTGAGCCATTACATATAGAATATTTACAAACAGTTGTATTTATCTTAGTAATTGCATCATTAGTACAAGCAGTTGAAACAGTTATGAAAAAAAATATGCCAAGCTTATATGGAGCCTTAGGTGTATTTTTACCACTTATTACTACAAACTGTGTAGTACTTGGTGTAGCTATAAAAACAATTACAAACTCTTACAATTTGCTTGAAACAATTGTATACGCTCTTTCTTCATCAGTTGGATTTATGCTAGCAATGATGATACTAGCTTACCTAAGAGAAAGAATTGCAGGAAGTGATACTCCAGAAGCCTTTAAAGGTGCGCCAATGAGTCTAATTACTCTTGGTCTTATGTCAATAGCATTTATGGGCTTTGCAGGATTATAGGAGTCATTTATGAATGAAATATTATTACCAGTTGTAGTTCTTGGTGTTCTAGGATTTTTATTTGCTACGCTCCTTGGACTAATTAGTTCAAAATTCAAAGTTGAAACTTCAGTTACAGAAGAAGAAGTAAGAAATGCTCTTCCAGGTGCAAACTGTGGTGCATGTGGATATCCAGGTTGTGATGGATGTGCAGCAGCCATAGCTAAAGGTGAAGCACCTGTGGATGCCTGTGTAATAGGTGGTCCATCAACAACTGCAAACGTAGCTAAAGCTATGGGAGTTGAAGCTGTGGCAAATGATAATAGACAAGTTGCAGTTGTAAAATGTAATGGTGACTGTGATTCCGCCAAAGATATGTTTGAATATTCAGGATTAACGGATTGTAGAGCTCAAATTGCTTTATTTGGAGGGAAAAAAGAATGTAATTATGGATGCTTAGGTTGTGGAACATGTGAAAATACATGCCCATTTGATGCTATACATGTACATAATGGAGTTGCTAAAGTTGATCGTAATAAATGTGTTGCATGTGGAAAATGTGTTGCAGCTTGTCCAAAAGATATTATAAGCCTAGTACCATACTCACAAAAAGCAGTAGTATTATGTTCAAATCAAGAAAAAGGTAAGGATGCACGTAAAAAATGTGATAAAGCTTGCATAGCATGTACACTTTGTGCAAAAACTTATCCGGAAGGATTTGAGATGAAGAAAAATTTATCAGAAGAAGTTATTAATAACGACTTAGATCCTGAATTATTACAACAAGCTGCAGATAAGTGTCCAAATTCTTGTATAGAAGTATTTAATTAATAAAAATAAGATAAACCGGTTATCCGGTTTATTTTTTTACAAAAAAATACTTATTTTATGCTTAATTGACATTAAAAACTAATAAATGTAAACTCATATAATGAGGCATTTTATTAATCATATTAAAGAGGTATTTTATGAAAATCAAAAAGGGTGATATTATAATATCCATTTCCTTGCTTGTAATAAGTATTTTAATGGCATTTACTATATCAAATAAGAATATAGAAAAAATTAGCAACAACACAAGTAAGCTACTAAGGGTTGAGAAAAATTCTAAGCTTCTATATGAATTACCCTTAGATGAAGATCGTGAAATAGTTTTACAGGATAACAACAAATATAATAAGATTATAATAAAGGATGGTAAAGTATATATGAAAGAAGCAAATTGTAGAGATCAGATTTGTGTTCATATGCATCCTATAAAAGAAATGGGTGAAACAATAATTTGCTTACCAAATCAAGTTTTTCTTGAAATAATAGATCCTAATAGTGACACAAATAATGATATAGATAAGGTTGTTAGATAATAATGAAAGATACAAAAACAGTAACAAATATAGCTTTGCTTACAGCAATGGCTTTAGCTATTTCAATTATAGAATACTCTATACCAGTTCCTGTTCCGATACCAGGAGCTAAGCTTGGATTCTCTAATATGATTTTATTATTAGCCTTATATATATATGGATTTAAGGTGGCTTTTTTAGTAGGAATATTAAAATCTTTTTTACTTATGCTTATTACAGGTTCTGTAACAGCATTTTTCTATTCATTTGCTGGTGCAATACTTGCAAGTATTTCTATGGGATTTGCTTTAAAATATTGTAATAAATTTTTTAGCTTTATAGGTATAAGTGAAATCGGAGCTTTTTTTCATAACTTTGGACAAATTTTTGTTGCATCAATTGTGATGGGAAATATAAAAATGTATATCTACTTTCCGGCTTTAGTAATTATGGGTGTATTTACTAGTTTTTTTGTAGGTCTAAGTGTTAACTATATAACAAAACATATGGATAAAATAAAATTTGGAGTTAATTCAAATGAAAAAAACAATTAAAGATTTGGATCAAGATGATAGACCTAGAGAAAAATTAATAAAATATGGGGCAGATCTTCTTACAGATGAGGAATTACTTGCAATAATTATTGCTACGGGTAATAAAGAAAAAAACGTCATAGAATTATCAAAAGAAATATTAGATACTTTCTCTTACGAAGATCTTGCAGATATTGAAGTGGCTGAGCTAACACATATTAATGGAATAAAGAATGCAAAAGCCTGTTCTATTGTGGCATCTTTAAGGCTAGGAAAAAGAATCGCTCAAAAAGTTATGGAAAGAGAAATTATAAAAATAGAAAAAAGTGAAGATATTTATAATTATTTGAAAAATGAACTGGCTAATAAAAAGAACGAATACTTTTATGCTATCCTTTTAGATACTAAAAATGTTATAATATCTAAAGAAGTAATAAGTAAAGGAACACTTGATGCATCTTTAGTACACCCTAGAGAAGCATTTAAGGCAGCTATTAAAAAATCGGCTAAAAGTATAATCTTTGTTCATAACCATCCTAGTGGAGATGTGAATCCTTCTAAACATGACTTTTTGACAACAAGAAATTTAGTAGATGCAGGAAATATTTTAGATATAAAAGTTTTAGATCATATAATAATTGGTGATAATGATTATTATAGCTTTAAAAAAGAAGATTTAATTTAGGAGCAAAATAGATGAGTTTAAGAATGGTTGCTACAGATTTTGCCATAGATCTAGGTACTAGCAATATTTTAGTTTATAAAAAAAATGAAGGTATTATTTTAAATGAACCTTCACTCATAGTTTTAGATGAGAATAATACAAAAGTTTTGGCAATAGGTAATGAAGCTAAAGAAATGATAGGGAAGACTCCGAGTAATATTCACGTAGTAAAACCAATTGTAAATGGGGTTATAACTGATTTTAATTTAACTGAGGCTTTACTAAGCCACTTTTATAATGAAGTAAATCCAGGTATGGCATTTCTTCAACCCAAAGTAGTAATCTGTGTACCTAGTGGAATAACCGATATAGAATCAAGAGCAATAATAGATGCTGCACTTCATGCTGGAAGTAGGGATATCATACTTGTAGATGAGTCTTTAGCTGCCGCTTTTGGAATGGGGCTTACTCCAGAAGATCCTAAGGGATTGTTATTAATAAATTTAGGGGCAGGTACTACAGAGGTAGCTGTAATTTCACTTAATGGAATTGTTACAAGTAAAACATTAAACAAAGGTGGAGACTACATAGATGAAGCAATAATAGACCTAATAAGGGAAAACAAAAAACTTGATATAGGTAAAAATACGGCTGAAAATATAAAGGTTGATCTACTAAGTTTAAAAGTTAAAGATGCAGAAAAAGCAATTGATGTTGATGGAAGAGATTTATTAACTGCTGCTCCAAAAACAGTAAATGTATCTAGTAAAGATTTGGTAGACTGTATATTGCCTTTTGCAGATGATGTAGTTTCTATGATTTATGAAGTTTTAGAAAAAGTGCCACCAGAGCTAACTGCTGATATAAAAAGAGATGGATTTGCTTTAACAGGAGCATTTTCTAAAGCTAGTGGGCTTCGCGAATACATAGAAAATAAGTTAGGATTATCTTCATTTATGTCAGAAGATCCAGCTACTGATGCAATACTGGGAGCAGGTAAGATTTTAGAAGATCCAGATAGGTTTTATAAGTATCGTAAGTAGGTAAAAATGGCATATATAAGAAGAAAAAAATCAAACAAATCATTTATAATAACAATTCTAATCCTGATTATTACAATAATTATATCTTCACAGACAAATGTTGTATCAGATACAGGATCTAATCTTGCAAATTCAATACTAAGACCAGTTGAAAAGTTCACATATTCAGTATCTTCTGAAGTAATGGAACAAATAGAAAGAACTGTTGGGTCTAAAGAAACACGTAGTGAAGTTGAAAGATTAGAAGCGGAAAATAGATCATTAGTTATGGAAAATGCAAGACTAGCATCTGTAATTAATAAAGAAGAGTTTTTAAAAAATGAAGCAGAGGCAATTAACGATACACAAAATAAATATATGAAAGCAAGTGTTGTAAATACAGATATTAACTCATTAACTAGTTCATTTACTATCGATAAGGGTAAGAAAGATGGAGTTGCGGTAAATGATATAATCTTACAAGCTGTAGGTGATAGTAAGTACTATACAGGATTAGTAGGAAAGGTAACAGAAGTATTTGATACAACATCAAGAGTGGAAACTATAAATAATCAGGCCAATGATGTCTCATTTATAAATACAAGAAGTGGAGATTATGGAGTGATTGATAAATTTACATCAAGAACGATACAAGGTTATATGTTAGATGTAGAAAGTGAAGCCAAAAACTCAGATGTATTGATGACAAGTGGACTTGGTGGAGTTTATCCTTATGGAATCTACATTGGAACTATAAGTAATGTTTCAATGAGCCAAGACTCGCTTAGGAAAAATATAACAGTAGATTCACCAGTGGATTTTTCACATATATATAGGGTTTTAATTTTAAAAGGAAATACTGATTATTCTATAGATGAGAAAGAAAATTTAGAAAATAAGGAGGAGATTGTTAATGAATAAATTCAAAACTTTTTTAGTATTATTTATTAGTTTTATTCTCCAAACTACGATTTTTTCAAAAATTGATATTTTTGGTGCTAATATCAATTTATTAATTCCTGCCACAGTTGTACTAAGTCAAGTACTCGGTAAAAAGATAGGATCTTATGGTGGATTAATTGTAGGACTTATTGAAGATTTTTTGTTTACTAATTTAATAGGAGTCAGAGCCTTATCTTATTTTTTAATTGGCTCAATAGTAGCAAATGAAAGATTTAAATTCTCAAAGGATAAAACTAGTGGAATTGTACTTACATTTTTAATGACAATTTTAAACTTTCTAATCCTTTCTGCTTTATATTATTTAATTAGACAACAAACAAGTTTTGCTAACTATTTACCTATACCTCTGCTTATAGAGGCAATTTTAAATGCACTAATATATTTACTTTACAAGGCGATTGTAAAAAAAATTATGTATATACCAACCTATAGTATATAAGGGGTGATTGTTAGGTGAGAAAACAAAAAGAAAGAAGACTAATATTCATTGAGATACTTGTAATAGTACTAATGCTAATAATTGTTGGCAGATTATTTTCTGTAATGATAAGTCAGGGCGATTATTATAGGGATTTATCAGATAATAGAAAAGTTAAAGAAGTAGATGAGATTGCAAGTAGAGGAAATATCTATGATAGAAATGGTAAAATACTCGCAACAAGTGTTCCATCTTTTGCTGTACAAATTTATAAAGATCAGCTATTAGATCAAAAAGATGAAAAGAAAATTAAAAATCTAGATAAGTTAGTAACAATATTAGAAGCGGATGGTGTTAATTATACTGATGATTTTGCTATTAAACTAAATTCGTTCACTTACAAAAGAGATGAAGATTATTTTATTTTAGGACAAATGCCAAGTGAAGTTGTAGTTTCGACTCTGATTGACAATGGACTTGTAAATGAGTTTTTAACATCTGTTTATAAAGATGACAATGTTAAGTACGAGACTATGAGCACTGCACTTCTTGCATTAAAAAAACGTGGTATTGATATACCTGCTCACGTAAGTCAAAAAGATGGAGTTTTAAATGTAAAATTTAAAGATCACTCAGAAAATAAATTACGTGCTATTGGTTACACAAAAGAAGACAATCCAGTAGATGTAGTAATTAATTCTGTTGGAAATGATAGGTCTGTATTATTATCTATATTACAAAATTCAAATGCTAGACTACTTGCCTATAATATCCTTGAAAATAATGATTTGCTGGGAAATATTACTCTAAAACCATATGTAGTTAAAGCAGATGAAGATTTAATAGAAAAAAAAGCTAAATTATCGAAAGCTTATCCAGGAGTAACACTAAAAAGTACACCAGCTAATGATTTTTATGAGATAGTTAAAAGTTCTACAGTTGCTGATGTATTAACTCAAGCTACTGTAAATGAAGATGGCAAATACGTTATTCCAGCAGATACTCTAATACAACAATTAGAAAATAAAGGTATATATGCTAATTTTGAAACAGAAGTTATAACAGAAAATGAAGATGATAAAAATCTTTATACTGTTAAGATAAACTTTAAAAATGCTCAAGCAGGTTCTCCAGTTGATGAGCTTGCAAGGATAGCAGATGAAAATGATCTATTAAAACCACTTATCTTATCAGAAGATGTTAAGTATCTTGCTCAAAATGCAAATACTAAAAATAATATATATCCATCTATAGATATATCTGAAGAAGATCCTGAAAAATGGGATTATACTTTCAATATAGAAAAAAATAATTTTTATACTTATTATGCTAATAAGGATAAAGTTAACCCTAGAGATAAGGTTGTGGAGGTATTAGAAAATGAAGATGATGCAAAAGCTATTTTAGAATATCTAAAAAAAATTAATGGTTTAGAGGATTATAGTGACCCAGAAGTAGTTGGAATTTTAACTATAGATAATCAAGTAATGAGACAAGGTAACTTTGGATATAGGCCAATTAATCTAGTCTATAATATTGATGAATCTACTGTTTTAAAGATAGAAGAAAATATTGACTCTACTTCTGGTATACAAGTTGATACTATACCTATAAGATCCTATCCTAATAGATATCTTGCAAGTCATATTTTAGGATATATGGGACCTATAGCTACTACTGAAGAAGTAGATAAGTATGTGAATCAAAGGGATTATCTAAGAGATGAAATCATTGGTAAAACAGGTATAGAAGAATCTTATCAAGATAACTTAAAAGGTAAAAATGGAAAGAGTCTAGTAACAGTAGATTCCTCAGGAAATAGACGTCAAACTATATCGCAAACTCCATCAGAACCAGGAGACGATTTATATCTTTCAGTTGATTTAGATTTACAAAGACAAGCTGAAAAGTCTTTAGAGGGAGTATTGGAATCCTTGAGAAAAGGAGAAATGTATAAATCAGAGTATGGTTCATTTATGCCATTACGTCAAGCTCCCCATGCAAATAGTGGAGCAGTAGTAGTTTCAAATGTAAAAACTGGTGAAGTTCTAGCTATGGCGTCTTATCCGGAATATGATCCAAATCTTTTCTCAACAGGTATATCACAATCAGATTGGGAAAGTTTACAAGTAGAGGAAGATAGTGGTCCTTTGGTGCCAAGACCTATGCTAAATATTGCAACACAAACTGCGGTTATGCCAGGGTCAACATTTAAGCTTGTAACATCTCTAGCTGCTCTAGAAAATGGTCTTGATCCTCAAGCAGTTATTACAGATTATGGATATGTAGAAGTAGGAGATCAAACCTTTAATAACTTAGCTTGGACAGAGTATGGTATTACCCAAGGTGAGGAAAACTTATACGGAGCAATTAGAGATTCAAATAACTATTATTTCTATGTATTAGCTCTAGGAGAAAATCCACATGATGGTAAGTCCATTGGGACAAAATTAGAATTAAATGACATAAGAGTAGCAGCAGAAAAATTAGGACTTGATCAGCCAACTGGTATTGAAGTAAATATACCGAAAGAAACAACTGGCAATATCCCATCAATAGGCAAGAAAGTAGAAATAACTAAAACTATGCTACAAAACTATCTTGAAGATAGGTTACCAGTTTACTTAAAAGATGGCGTAAAAAAATCAAAAAGTGAATTTGAAAATGATGTTCTAGAAATTGTAAATATGACATCTAGTCCTAGCAAGTGGACTCGTAGTAAAATTATAGATTTCTTAGATGAAAAAGGATATAATGCAGAACAATCTTTAGGAGAAGATAGAGCAGGACTTGCAGATACTATAAAATTCACATATTTAAACCAAGCTGAATGGGATATTACAGATATGCTTAATATTGTAATAGGTCAAGGTCAAAACTCTTATACACCGATACAAATGAATAGAGCTATAGCAGGTCTTACAAATGGAGGATACTTAAATAAATTAACACTAGTAGATAAGATAACCAATCATGATTCAGGGGATGTTTTATTTAATAATGTTCCACAAAGAACTAGAATAGATTTAAAAGATAAAAAATATCTAGAAGATATTAAATACGGTACACTTTTAGTATCTCAAAATAATAAAATTTTAAATCAAATGCCAGTAGATATAGGAATTAAGACAGGTACTGCAGAAGTAGAAGGTAAAAATCCAGATGGGACAGATTATGATTCTTATGCTTGGATGGTAGGATTTGCTCCTTATGATGATCCAGAGATTGCGATTAGTATAGTATTAACTCAAGGAGATACATCCTATAATGCTTCTCCTATTATGCGAGACTTAGTATCTAAATACTTTGACTTAGATGTATTTATATCAAATTCAGGTGATACAAAACTTGATGCAGATATAACTGAATTAGGAGATTCTGTTACAAATGGCGATGAACCAAACATTAATCCAGACGAGTTAAATCTAGATGATGATGACCCTATAAGAAATGATAATCAATCACAAAATAAGACAAAAGATACAACTAGTAATTAGAGGTGAATATGCAAATATATGTTATAAATGGACCAGATGGAATAGGGAAGATTGACTTTTCAGTTAATCTTGCTGAAAACTTAAAAAATTCCAATAAAGTCTTACTAATTCAAGGAAAAAGGAAGGCTGCATCTAATATAGAAGATTATTTTAAAAAAGATGGAATGATTACCTATGATATAGCTGATTATTTTACAGAACTTGCTCCTCTTTCAATGGTTGTTATCAATCAATATGATAATTTGGATTTTATAATTAGTCCTTTACTTGAAGATAAATATGAAATAAAAAGTGAAGATATAAAAAAACTTTTATCAGATGTTTCCTATGACTATGTAATTATAAATGGGATAGATAAAAATCTATTATCGGATAAATATGTAATTGACATAGTAGGTGAAAATGACCTATCTTATGTGAGCGATAGTGATGCATTTTTTATAAATAGAGTTTCTGATGATTATGATGTTAGAAAATATAAGGATCAAATTGATAGTAAAAGCTCAAAATTTCTTGGAACAGTAAAAGAAGGCGGATATTTTAAAGAAATTATTGAAAATCTAAAAAATGAAAATGAAGTAGAAGTTGCTAAAATAGGATTCTTTGAAAGATTAAGATCTGGATTCAGAAAATAAAAATTAGGACTTAGCAAAGCTTAAAGCTTTTGACTAAGTCCTCTTTTTTTTGCTTTGATAAATTTTTTATAGCAATTTCTCTTTTTAATGCTTCTGATTTATCCGATATTTCTTCGAAATACACGAGTTTACATGGACGATGAGATCTAGTATATTTTGCACCTTTTCCACTATTATGTAAGTCTATTCGCTTATCAAGGTCTTTGCACCAGCCAGTATAAAGAGAGTTATCTTTACATCTTAAAATATATACGTAACCATAAGTCATTAAAACATATCTCCTAAAACTTTATTGATTATATCAAATTCAAATCCCTTGGAGGCAAGGTATCTATAAACTTTTTGCTTATTTTCTAAAGAAAAATCTCCTTGGGCTTTTTTATTAGCAAAATTATAAGCTTTTTCATATTCTTCTTCATAAGTAATATCATCTAAATAAGCTTCAATTAGATAATCTGCTATCTTTTTTGATTTTAGAGAGTATCTAATTTTATTTTTTGACCACCTAGATATACTATGTTTATCAGATATATATGATTTTACATAGGATTCATCATCAATTAATCCGTAATCTTTTAGAAATGCTATAGTTTTTTCTATAGTACTGTTATTAAAGTCATTAGATTTTAGTAACTTCTCAATCTCAAAACTAGTTTTTTGGGCATATAATATTTTTGATAAGGCAAAATTTTTTGCCCTATTAAATTGATCATCTGCTAAAATTATTTTGTAAGTATCAAAGCTGATTTCATCATCTATTTGTATGTTTAATTCATTATAAAGGTCATAAGATATAAAAAAATTTTCCCCCTCAATAGTTAATATTACTAAATTAAAACTATCTGAATAATTAATTTTTTTAACAATCATAGACCAGCAATAGATATATATGCATTATATATAATAGGAGCTACCATTGCTATTGCTATTACTATAGCAAAAATTTTTAAAATTGTTTTTTTATTTTTCATAGTTCACCTCATAAATATTTTACTAGTAAAATAAAAAAAAACATTTTAATAAAAGTAAAAAAAAATCTTGACAAAGGTAGGCGAATAGTATTATAATAGATCTTGCAGTTGAGAATGCATGAGGCCATTGGGCATCTTATATTAAATGTATATTAAGTTAATGTAAAAATTATTTTAAAAAAACTTGACATATATTTTATATAGTGTATACTAGATAGGGTAGTGACCTGGTGGGTATGGTCCAGTTGGTTAAGACACCTGGTTGTGGCCCAGGAGGCCGTGAGTTCGAATCTCACTACTCACCCCATGCGGGATTGGCGGAATTGGCAGACGCGCTAGACTTAGGATCTAGTGAGAATTTCTCGTGAAGGTTCAACTCCTTTATCCCGCACCAAAGATTTAAAGCAAGCGTTGAAATATCAGCGTTTGCTTTTTTTATTGTGGGTAATATGTGGGTAACTAGCATTTTAAAACTCCTTTTATTGGATTTTTTGTAACTCACTATAGATGTACTCATCTAAATCTTGGATGTATGAGTTAGCGGTTATATTAAAGTTTGTATGACCCATTAATTTTTGTAAAGCTTTATCAGTTACCCCGCTATTATGTGCTATGGTAGCAAAGGTATATCTGCAAGTATAAGGTATTTTCTTTTCTACTCCTGCTTTTTCTAGGGCAGGGTAGTACATTCTTTTATTAAATGTATTTATACTAGGATTGATTATTTTTCTGTTAGGTTGCTTATACTCTACTATATATCCTGTTTGAGAGTGTAGCATTAACTCTGCTAGGATTGGTTTTATTTTTGGGTGTATAAACATTTTTCTATCCCTACCAGCTTCTGTCTTTTCTCCAAAGTTTATTATAGTATTATCTTTTAGGTTTACATTGTCTTTCTTTAGTCCTAAATACTCTCCTGTACGCATTCCTGTAAAGATTAGTATTAATATATGCCTTGCATAGTAATTTGTGCTTAGAGAGTTAAATAGTGAGCTTATTTCTTTATTAGTAAATATTTGTTTCTTTCTTTGTATCTTTAACCCACCTACTTCTAGATTTGTAGCTAAGTTATAGGTAAGTAGGTTTTCTTTTATAGCTGTTTTATATATCTTACTTACTAGATGCTTTAATCTTTCTATAGATGATTTACTATAGTATTTTTGTTTGTATGATCCATTTTTACCTTGCACTTGATATCCATTATTTTCCATATTATCTATAACTTCTTGTAACTGTGAAAATTTAATATCGTGTATATTTTCATCGTGGATATCTTTATACTTATCAAAAGCTACTTCATATCTTCTTTGAGTTTTATCTGATAGCTTTTTAAACTCATTTGTATTTTTGTATTTATTATATAGTGCCTTAAAGGTCACTTCTGGGGCTGGCTCTTGATAGTTTAGCAAGGCCTCCATAGCCTCATTATAGGTTTTATAAAATCCTATATCCTTACGACCCTTTTTAGCTGGCAATCTTGCCCTGTATTGGTTTAGTCGTGTTTTGCCTTGGGGTGTCTTTTTTACTCTCTCTATGCTACCAGTCCCATTTGGTAGTTTTCTTCTTTTTGCCATTTTATCCTCCTTATGGTATACTAATTTCGAGAGGCACTAAATGTATATAAGAAGTCAATTAATGTCTTTCTACAGGTTTTTTATAGCACGGGTTTAGTCGCCCGTGCTTTTTTGATGTATTATTTTATTCTTCTATATTATCGTTTGATAACTTATCTTGCTTATATATAGGTATCGGTTTTACAAACTTTAAAGAGCCTTTTTCTATATTTGATGGGTCTTTTCCTTCAATTTCTAATGTTTCTCTAAGTTCAACTGCTTCAGGTTCTGGATTAAAATCAAATGTCAATTCTTTGTGTAGGTCTAGTACTTTCTTAATATCTTCTAGACTTATATTAAAGAATTCTTTACGATAGTTTGCTTTATTAACTCTTTGATCTTCAAAGTATTTGTGTAGCTCGGCTTCTAATTGGTAAGCTTGGTATGAGAAAATCATTGCATGAACATCAAATTTAAAAGGTACTGAGGCTGATGATAATTCCATTATTCTTTGGTATGGGTCTAGTCTTCTAGTTACGCCTATTTTGTATACTTCTTCACCAAATGAACCTATATTAGAAATTATATATACATAGCCAGCACCTGTATTTTCGACTCTATAATCTATATCAGTTTTTTCATCTTGTAAATTTGTAATTTCATTTTGTAGTTTTGCTAATTCGGCTTTTAAAGCTTCTATTTCATCATCTTTTGCTGAATTGATCTTTTCGGTTACTTTAGCTCTTGCTATATTTAAAGCCTCTATTTCTTTATCTAGCTTATCTTGTTTTTTCTCTAATTCTTTTTGTGCTTTTTTGTTTTCTGCTTCTATTTCCCTTTGCTCTATCAACGCTTGTTTTTCTTCTTCTTTTAGTTTGTAATATGCGTAAGAGGAGTCTAATTCTTGATGTTTTAGATCTAGTAAATTTGGATCTATTTTTATATTATTTTCAGTTAATTTAGAAATTTTATTATAACTACTTTCCAATTTATTTTGTCTTGTTGAATAAGATTTGAAAGTTAAATTAGATAAATTATAGTCACAGAAAGTATTAAATGCATAGTAAGCTAGCTTTTGTAAATTCTCTGTTTTGATTGTTATTTCCTTACCTTTTAAATTTTTGTTATTAACTTTTCTAAGTAATTCTTTTTCTTGTAGCTTTATTGTTTTTAATTGTTGCTTGTAAGTTTCTGATTTTTCAAATTCGAAATCAGTAGGGGACATTCCATAATCTTTGGCATTTAATTCTTCAAATTTTAATATTAAAATTTGATTATTTTTTTCTAATGATTCTTTTTCTTGTTTTAGTTCTTTTATATATTTTTCTATTTCTGAACTTTTTTCTTTCATTACTTGTTGTTTTGTTTCTTCTTTGAATTTATCTAAGTTTGCTTTCTTGTCTTGATAATCTTTTTCTAAATCCGAATTTCTTGATTTTAATTCTTTTAAATTTTTTATTCCTTCTGCTCTAAGCTCTTTTTTCTCCTCTATTTTACCGATTACTAGTAATAAGATAATAATTAATATGATTATGCTTGCCATTGTATCTCCTTAAAATTTTCTTCTTTGCTCTATAACTTTTCCTATTATTTCAACTGGGATTGTTTGTATTTCTTCGTTGCTATAAAATCTAGGTAAAAATACATCTGGATTTGTTGCGATCAGCGTGATACCTTCAGGGGATATTTCTACTATTTTCATTGTAGCTTCATCACCGTTTACTCTTACTATCGCTATTTCTCCACTATCTACTGTAGATTGTTTTCTAACTATGACTACGTCACCTTCTTTGAAGTTTGGCTCCATTGATTGACCTTTAAGTCTAAGCCCGAAATGCTCTCCTTGGATTTTTAGCTTTGGATTAATTTCTTCAAAGTCTACAATATCTTCATCAGCTATAAATGGATTTCCGCAGCTTACTGCTCTATATACTGGGACTTCGTATTTGTCACTATTTGTATTCTTTTCATTTCCAAGTAAATAGTCTATCGATACATCAAAAAGATCAGCATATCTAGATAGAGTAGATGTTGTAGGTATTCTTGCATTGCTTTCATACATTGCAATACTGGATCTACTAGTATTTATTTTTCTTGCTAATTCATCTTGGCTATATTTAGCACTTTTTCTTAGATAGGTTAATTTATCTCCGATTTGCATTTTATACTCCTTATCACTAATAGTGACTTTTGTTTTATTATATCACGTATAGTGATAATGTAAATGGCTATATTGTCCTAATTAAGGACAAAAATAAATAAATGAATCGAAAATACTTGACTATGTCACATATAGTGATATAATATAACCAAGAAGGGAGGAAATGATGAGTAAAAAAGATAATAAAAAAGATGACCAACTCATAAAGCTAGCACTAATAACTGCCGTAATCAGTTTATTAGATAGCATAATAGAGTTAGTCATCAAAACAATAGAATTACTAAAGCCTTAGGGCTTTGGTAATTGAGCTACACTCATCATTATTATATATGAAAGATGACAGAAAGACAATGGAGAAAGTTTTGAGAGCAATAATAGGGCTTAATATAGTTAGTATAATTTTGAGTCTTATAAGTTTGTTAGGATAGGAGATAATTTATACTAGTGATAAAAAATTGTACTAACAAATACTGTGGAGGTAGTAATGGACGAAGATAATATATGCATAGAAGATGACCAATTAAATAAAAATGCAAGTTATTTAGCTGAAGATATTACAGAGATAATTATAGAAACTGATGAAAAAGACCCTAAGGTTATCGCTAGAATAAATGAAATTTTAAGTCCTAGCGAAGGTTATAGGGTCAGGGTTAAATTTAAAGATAATGATTTTAATAATAGATTAAAAATCTTAGAATCTAAGGTTGATTTATTAGAATCTAAGGTTAGTAAATCTACACTATAGTGTAATACGAGCCATAAACTCAAGTTAGCTTAGAAGGAAAGAAGTTATGTTTTGGAAAAGAAAAAGGAAAATAAAAAATCTCTCATTAACAGGGAGAAATAAAAGGGAATCTATTTCTATAGTTGTTAACGAGAGAAAGAAACAAATTAATATTCTAAGACAAGATGCTAGTCAAATTTCACATGAGACTTACTGTCTTGAAGATATAAAGGTGGAGTGAGAAAGGAGTGGGTAAATGTTTAAATTTATAGTATTGATTTTACTTATTTTCTCTATTTATAAATGGTTTGTATATAGTATGGCCTTTAAAGGTCTTATGTATTACGTAGGTACTCATTTTGGAGAAGATGAGATGGACAAGATAGATATGGGAAAAGTCATTCAAACTGCTATAAAAAACACTCTGAATGACCTTAGAGGTTAGTATCCCAAGTTATGTATTAAGGGAGGTATATATGAAAGATAATAATTTGCTAAATGATTTAGACAAAAGAACAGGAAGTGAAATTATTCCTAAGGGAATAAAAGTCACCTCTATTATAGAAGTGACTTATGATATAGAAAATGATTATGATGAGTTTCAAAGGGAAGTAAAACAATTTTATACTACAGATGGTAGGTATATAGGAAAGTTTGATCCGCTTGATCAGTTTGATAAGATAGTGTCTAATCCATCATGATAATTGATTTCAAAGGAAATTAGATAGACTAGATTTTTTAGAAAATCTCTAAGGTCATCAACATCCTTTGTTGGATGTAGAGTTTTTATATGTACTTGGTCGTTAGCTAAGTAATTAGTCATTCTAGCTAGGTCTTGAAGTTTTTGGTTACCTATTTCAGAAATAGCCTTATTGATAGTAAGATTTAAAATTCTATCGGTGTCATCTGGTTTAAGAAATATTAAAAAATCTTTAACTAAGAATTCAATAGATTTTCTATAACCCATGCCTGCTATTTGCTTTAGATCTAGCTGATAAGCTGTTTCTGATTGGGTGTAAATGTCTTCAAAATCTTCAGATATTTCTTTTACATTATCAGGAATATCTAATTCTACAGTTGGCGAATAGTCATAAGGAACTAAGATTTGTTTAGGATTTCGTCTTGGGTTGCTATAAATATATTCAACAGCATAGAAGCTTGAGCATATATTGCATCTAACTAAAATAGCAAATATCCTATTTTGATTATGATTTTGAACGTCAGATTTGGTGACTATTGTAGGAATCATTTCTTTGTGACAATGAGGGCAGATTTTAGGAACATCTAATTCTAAATGATTATAATACATGATTGTTGTTGGAATATTTGTCATGATTTTCTCCTTTGTGTTTTATATACATTATACACTAGGGAAAAATCAACAGAATTTAGAAATATAAAATCTATAATTAAGGGGGTGATTTTTATTGAAAAAGTAAATAATAAGTTAGGAAATAAATTAAAAAGATTAAGAGAGCAAGATGGGAAAACTCAAAAGGAGTTGGCGGATATTATGGGACTCGGAGTAAGTACTATTTCAATGTATGAAATTGGAGCTAGAATTCCGTCGGATAGAGTTAAAAAACAGTATTCTTTGCTTTTTAATAAATCTGTGGATGATATATTTTTTTAACATAAAATGTCACAAATAAGGACTTAACGACTAACGGTAGTCACAAGGAGGAGAAATGAACGAATTAAAAATTTTTGAAAGCGAAAGTTTTGGAGAGATAAGAACAATTTTAGATGAACAAGGCGAGCCTTGGTTTGTAGGGAAAGATGTAGCAGATGTTTTGCAATACTCTAACACAAGAGATGCATTAGCTAGACATGTAGATAAAGAAGATAAATCTGACGTAGCGATTCACGACGGCAGACAAAATAGAAAACAGACTGTTATTAATGAGTCGGGTCTATACTCACTAATATTTTCATCAAAAATGAAAAAAGCAAAAGAGTTTAAAAGGTGGGTTACTTCTGAAGTCTTACCAGCAATAAGAAAGCATGGTGCTTATATGACTGACAAGGTTATAGAAAGGACTCTGACTGATCCAGACTATCTAATAATGTTAGCCACTAATCTTAAAGAGGAGAAAGCAAAAAGAGCATTGGCTGAAGCTGAGAACGAGAAAAACAAACCTAAGGTTTTATTTGCTGATGCGGTATCTGCTTCAAGTAGGTCTTGCTTGATGGGTGAACTTGCTAAAATGATTAGTCAAGAGGCTATAAGGCAAGGCAGAATTGATGGAAAGATTGGACAAAACAAACTATTTGCTTGGATGAGAAATAATGGATATTTATGCAAGTCTGGCGAAAGGAAGAACCAGCCAATGCAACAGTATGTGGAACAAGGGCTATTTGAGATGAAAAAGGGATCTTACGTTGATAGTAGAGGAGCAAATGTAGTTACTACAACTACTAAGGTTACTGGTAAGGGCCAGATATATTTTATTAATAAGTTTTTAGGATAGGTGATTATGTGAAAATTAGTGACCATATAACAACAGTTGCAGAGGCTAGCAAGCTTTTAAACTGGGATGAAAAAACAATAAGAGATTGTCTCAGGGCTGGAGTACTGACTTTTGGGACTGCTATAAAAGGCACTGGGGACAATCACAAATACTATATAGACAAAAAGACACTTTATAAGTGTGTAAGTGGGGAGAAAGAATTGTTTAAATAAAAGGAGATAAAAATGACATTAAAAATTTTAAATTTTAATAAAAAACAAAATGGCAGATTGGCAAGAAAGCAAGCTAAAAGAGAAGAATTTGTACAAAACCAAATTAGAAAAAATCGTGAAGAAGCTGAGAAAAAAGCTCGTATGAAACAAATTTGTGATGTTAGAAGATATTGCTTTGGAGAGTAAAAGCAAAAAAAGCCCATTGCAAACGGCAAGGGGCTAATAATCAACACAAACTAATTATACCATAAATTTAGGAGGTGGTCATATAGAATAAAAACTTAATCAATAAAATTTTGAAGACAAAACGTCACAAAATTAATTCTGAGCATATATATCTATAAATAAAAAAGCCCGATAGACTGCAATCTAAAGGGCGATAAGAAAATTTGTATATGTGGATATTATACCACTATTTGAAAGGAAAAAGAAGTGAATATTTATCAGAGTGAAGAATTTAGAAGAAACCTCAGAGAGTTAGAATATCAAGAACTTAAGGACGTTAAGAGTCTATACGAAAGACAACAACCAAGACCAGAAGAAGAACTATTTTTAGTTAACCTTGAAATTAGAAGAAGAAATTTAGGAAGGTCTAATTATGAAAATCACCTTTACTAAAATTATATACGAAGATTATGAAGTTGATATACCTAAGCAGGCTATGGATGAGGTATTTTTTGATGACTATGAGCAAGCGATTGTTGAGTTTATGGGCAAAGCAGAAAAGGTCGGAGAAGATATTGATATTGATGATATTGAGGTTGGTAAGCTTGATATTAGAGATGAAAAATATTTAGAGGATCTTGATAGGCAAGCGGAGGAAGACGAAAGGTTAATTAGCTATCAGTATAAGGAGGACTTGATATGACTAATACGATTGTCAATGCGAAAGACTTATCCCGCGAGGAGTGGTTAGAGTATAGGCAACTTGGCATTGGTGGGTCTGATGCTGCAGCTGCCTGTGGACTAAGCAAGTGGAAGAGTCCTGCACAGTTATATTTGGATAAGACTAGGCCGATTGAAAAACAAGAGTCTGAAAGCGAGCATTTAAGACAAGGTAGAGACTTTGAAGACTATGTGGCACAAAGATTTACTGAAGCTACTGGTAAGAAAGTTAGGCGTGATAACCACATGATGAGTGATGATGAGTACCCATTTTTGATTGCGGACATTGACCGTCGTGTTGTGGGCGAGGATGCAATTCTAGAGTGTAAGACTACTACTCCATATAACAAAGACAAGTGGGCAGATGGTGCTATACCTATAGAGTATGAGCTACAATGCTTGCACTATATGTCTGTTACTGGGGCTAGAAAGTGTTATATAGCTTGTCTAATCTTTGGTACTGATTTTATTATCAGAGAGATTGACTGGGATGATGAGACGATTGAGATGCTTAGAGCAAAAGAGATTGAGTTTTGGACTGAGTATGTCGAAAAAGGAATTATGCCAGAACCTGATGGATCTAGTGCATATGATGATGCCCTTAAAAAACGCTTTAAAGGGGGTCTAGAGGATAGTATTGACCTTGATACAGATAAACATGCCTATGACCTATATTTGTTTAATAAGGAGCAAATTAAGACCCTAGAGGCATACAATAAACAGTTCGAGCAAGAGATAAAGCTTGCTATGGGTGATAACAACTACGGAGATAGCAAACACTTTACAGTGAGCTATAAGCCTAGCAAGAGTGTAAGGCTTGATACTAAGAGGATAAAGGCGGAAGCACCTGAGATTTATGCTAAATACGGAAAAGAGACTGAGAGTAGAAGATTTTTGATTAAGGAGATTAGGGAAGATGAGTGAAAATTTAATCATGGCAAAATTATTGGTAGGACAACTGAGAGAAAACGACGATTTTATAGAGAATGCAGAGCTTTTCAACATTTTACCTGAAGATGTGGTCGTTGATTGCTATAAGCGTTTTAAAAAATCTATTGATGAATTCGAACCAGGTGAAATTAAGATGGGAGATATTGTTGCCTTCGCAATTATGTCTTTGCAAATTGAAATGCGTGATATAAAAATTGAGAAATGAGGAGATATAAATGACTAACGCAAAACAAGCACTAAGTAAGAAATCAAATAACAAACCAGCACCACAGGATAATGTAAGAAATCTACTTATGAGTATGAAAGGGGAGATTAACAATGCTCTGCCTCAGTATTTACCAGCTGATAAGTTTGTAAGAACATCATTAACTGCTATAAATAGCAATCCTAAGTTACTTCAATGTAGCCCACAGTCTTTACTTGCTGCTGTGATGAACTCAGCACAGTTAGGGCTTGAGTTTAATACTCCGTTGGGTGAGGCTTATCTGATCCCTTATGGAAATCAAGTGCAGTTCCAGATTGGTTATATGGGGCTATTAAAACTGGCACACAATACTGGACAATTTAAACGTATTACTGCCAAAGAAGTACACGAAAATGATGACTTTGATATTGACTACGGTACTGGGGAGATTAAGCATAAACCAGTTATTGTAGGGGAGTCTGGATATGCAATTGGCTATTATGCGGTGTATGAGACCAAAGATGGTGGCCGTGATAGTTTTTATATGAGTAAAGAAGATGCGGAGGCCTATGGTCGTAAGTTTTCTAAGTCTTTTAACTCTGGTCCATGGAAGACTAACTTTGATGCTATGGCTAAGAAGTCTTGTATCATTCAAGTGCTTAAATACGCTCCTAAGGCAATTGATAAGCCTGAGCTAGGTCAAGCTATGGCTTTTGATAATCAAGTCTTTAAATCGTCAAATACTGATAAGGATACTGGTGATGTGACTTTTGATATTGACTACGAAGTTGTAGATGATGAACCAGAACAAAAGCAAGAGCCTAAGGTGGATAAGGAGACTGGAGAGGTTTTGGAAGATGACTTTTTTGAAGATGACTTTGAGCCTGTAAAAGATGACAAGTAATCTAGTTAAAACCTTTAACAAGTTTGCTAAATATAAGTGGGATAACTACACTGTCTGGTCTGATTTTATAGAGATGCTAGCTATTAGCATTTCTAACCCAGTGGACTGGGCTCAGAAAGGTAAACGTGAGGAAATGTATCTAGCTATTGCGAGTAAATATAGCAAGGAAGAATTAGAAGTTTTTGCTGAAATGACTGCTGATTTAGTTATGGATCTTGAAAGAAATCCACGTGATGTCCTGGGTGAGGCCTTCATGGAACTAGAGTTAGGCAATAAGTGGAAGGGGCAATTTTTCACCCCTTACTCCACTGCTTATATGATGGCTAGGATGACTCTAACCAAAGAAGTAGTGCAGGAAGCAGTAAACAAAAATGGATTTATAACCATAAGTGATGAAGCCTGTGGTGGTGGCGTGACCTTGATTGCTGCTTTTAACTGGATAAGAGATCTAGGCTTTAATCCTCAGCAAATGTTAATTATTGAGGCTGGAGACTTAGATGCAAGGTCTTGTTATATGACTTATATACAATTATCCCTGGTAGGAGCAAATGCCGTAGTGAGGCAAAGAGATGCATTAGATAGCTTAGATAAACCTGATGATGCTACACGGTTTACCCCTTTTTATATCTTGGGTGGTTGGAGATACAGAAGGAAATTTAGAAAGCCTAAGGATGAGATTAAGACAGTTACTAATGACGATGGTCAAGTTAGTTTTTTAGTTAGTGAGGTAAGTTAGTGGGAAATGAAAAGAGATACTATTGGCTGAAGCTTAAAGATGACTTTTTCCAGTCTAGGAAGATGAAGAAGCTTAGAAAGGTAGCTGGGGGAGATACCTACACTATTATCTACCTAAAACTCCAGCTACTAAGTATAAACAACGATGGTGTGATTGAGTTTGAAGGTACTGATGAGGATATATTCCATCAGTTGTCATTAGATATCGATGAAGAAATTGATGATATAAAAATGACTGTTGCCTTTTGTACTGCTAATGATCTAATCGAGCTACAGCAAGATGACTTGTTTTTAAATGATGTACCTAAGCTTATAGGGTCTGAAACACAGGCTGCTAGGCGAATGAGGAGAAAGAGAGCAAAGGACAGTAAAGCTATTGAGGGTGGCACAAATGGTAACAATGTTCAAACCTTACGTAACAATGTAACGGAGGGGCGTAACAATGTTCGCTCCTGTTACACAGAGAAAGAGATAGATATAGATAAAGATATAGATATAGAGAATAGAGATATATATAGTCGAGCAGAGCACGACCGTGTGGTTGATAAAATCCCTTATAAGGAAATAGTGGATTATCTAAATAGTAAGACTGGTAAAAACTATAGGCCTACTACTGCAAAGACTAAGGACTTAATTAAGGCTAGGTACAATGAGGGGTTTACCTTAGATGATTTTAAGCGAGTTATTGATAACAAAGTTATAGATTGGTCTAACAATGACAGGATGAGTAAATATCTAAGACCAGAGACTTTATTTAGTAACAAATTTGAGGGATACCTTAATGAGGAGCCTAAGAGTACTAGTTATAAACCACAGTATAGCGAGGCTGATACTGATATATCAGACCTAGAGGCAAAGTTAGATAGGATAAGCAAGTTATGACTAAATTTTTAAAGGGCGATGACCCTGTTGCTGACAAAAGAAAAATTAATAGGTGGATAGACCAGCTAAACGAGTGCAAAAGGGACCCTAAATATTATGGTCTGAGCAATGAGCAGTTATCTAGGTTTGAGACTAATATGCGTAGTATTGCAAAGCAGTATAGGCAGATTTATGGAGGTAGGTGATGGCGATTGCGTTAAAGCTATCTAAGAGCTTTGGAGATGTGTTTAGCTCTTATGCTGAGAGATATAAGAGCAACTACATCTTTTTTGAGGGCAAACTCAAACAGAGATATAAGATTGTGACTAATGGACAATTAATCCGTTTTATAAATGGTGGTAGAAGGTATATGGATTACAAGTTAGAGCGTGATGGCACACATTTTAAGGGCTGGGTTAGGTATTACCCTTATAAGCCTCTTAAAACCATGTGTAGTGGCAAAGGTAGAAAATTAAGCAAAGCGACAATAGACGAGATAAGGGACTTATATAAGCAAGGCTACAGCAAAGCAGAGATAGCAGCTATGACTGGTGTATCACGATCTAGTGTTACTAATATAACTAACAATAAAGGTCGCTATAGTTTAGGAGATAAATAATGGATAAAACGGATAAGATGGCAGCCATCATGAGGGAGATGTTAAAGACTTATAGGGATAAAAATGCTGACTATGGGGACAGCTTTAGCAAATCTTACAAGGAATTTGGATTGGTTGCACCTGTGGTTCGTATGAGTGACAAGATGGAGAGAATAAAGGCTCTAAGCAAGGCTGATGCTAAGGTAAAAGATGAGAGCATAAAGGACACACTCTTAGACCTAGCTAATTATGCGATTATGACTATTGTCGAGATGGATATCGAAGATGATAAAGTTAAAGCTGATGAAGAAGCGTTTAAAGATGTTGTTAACATACGAATGAACAATGTAGAAAAAGCTAAAAAAGAATCATTAAACGAGATAATGAAGACTCTTGAGAGGATTAATGGGGTTAGCATTGATGATAAAAACAAACCAGAGGCCAAAGAGTACACGGAAGGCGACAAGCTTAATATTTAGTTATGATTTACAGATATTCGGAAAAAGCGACAAGTGAAAGGGGAGTTTATGAGAACTAAGGAATTTATAAAAAAGGTTGAGGCGTTGGGGTTTGAATATGAGAAAGCAGAAGAAGTTTACTTCATATATGACAACGAGGGAACTGAATACGCAGCTGTGTGCCATACTACACCTAATCAAATTTCAAACACGGAAAGAGCATGGGATTGGCTAGATAAAGATGTACAGGAGAAACTTTTTGACCTACTTATTGAATATGCAAAGACACCTATTGAGATGAGGGGAGAAGAAAAATATTACCTAGTAAAGTTTAGCGAAAAAGAGATTGAAGATATTAAAGAAAAATACGATACAAAGTTAGAGGATTTTGAGATAGTAGAGGTGGAGGAATGAAGGTAAAAGACTTAATAAAAGACCTAGAGTATTTTTATTTACAAGATCAAGATGCTGAGGTTTTAGCATATTTATATGACAAAGATACAAAAATTGAGTATGAGTGTGATTTTACAGTAGAGGGCGATGTAGCGCCTATGTTAGATTTAGAAGACATAAAAAACAAGTATAAGACAGATTTGAGCGATTTTGAAGAGAAAGAGGTGGAGGAATGAAAACTAAAGAATTTAAGAGAAAAGTAGAAGAATTAGGATTTGACACAAACATAGTTCAAAACGATATCTATGTCGAAATGGGATATTATAGTTTTGTAATTGCCAGAATTAGTATGGTTACACGCTATGAAATGGATATTGCATATGAATCTTGTTATGAAATAGATGATGATATTAAAGGTAAATTATTCCAATTAGTAGTTGCCTACACAAGTACACCTATTGATGAACGTGGGGAAGAGAAGAAGTTTTATTTGAAGCATAGGTGGATAAAAGGATGTGTAATAATGTATCTTTATCGTAATGAATTAAATGGGTACTGTTATTTAGGTGACAAGAAATGTAGACCCCACAGACAAAAAAGATTTACCCTAAAAGAGATTGAAGAAATCAAAGAAAAATACGATACAAAGTTAGAGGATTTTGAGATAGTAGAGGTGGAGGAATGAAGGTAAAAGACTTAATAAAAGACCTAGAGTATTTTTATTTACAAGATCAAGATGCTGAGGTTTTAGCATATTTATATGACAAAGATACAAAAATTGAGTATGAGTGTGATTTTACAGTAGAGGGCGATGTAGCGCCTATGTTAGATTTAGAAGACATAAAAAATAAATATAAGACGGATTTGAGAGATTGTGTGGAGGTCGATGAATGAATTTTGAAGATTTAAAGAAATTAACATTAGAGTGGGCAGATGATAAGGATTTACTCCATGCTAAAAATGCTGAAAAACAATTTATGAAATTTATTGAAGAAGTTTTTGAGTTTAAGACGGAGATGGATGTTTGGGAATTATATAAAAAATTCAAACACGATGAAAATATTGAACACGATTTCTCTATTGATGAAGTTGAAAGATGGAAAAATCTTAAGCTTGAAATGGGTGATATATTTGTTACTTTGATTATCCTTTGCAAGCAGATAGGTATTGATCCTATGGAGTGTTTATCTATGGCTTATAAGAAGATTAGTAAAAGGACGGGAAAAACTATAAATGGACAATTTATTAAGAGTGAGGATTTGAATGAATAGACAACAAAGGCGTAAATATGAACGCAAATTGAATTTATCTAGCAAGGAGTTGGATAACTTATCGGAACATTTTAGACGTGAAAATGAGGTTAAGAACCGCGAAGTTGTGGTACAATTTTTGGCACTAACTATTGAGGCTTTAAGGCTTGAATATGGTTTTGGACAAAAGAGAGTTGACCGATATACAAAAAGAGTTAATAGCTTGCTGGATAGTGTAAACCTTGACTATGTAAGCTTTGAGGACTTGCTTGATGAGATAAGTCTTAAACCTATGGATATAGCAAAGATACCTGATGATGTTAAAGAACAGAAGCTTAAGGTGTTGGCTGGACAAGGATACGCTGACATTTGATGACTGATTTGTTTTAAGGAGTGATTATGAACAGTGTTAATTTGATTGGTCGATTGACCAAAGATGTTGATTTAAGGACAACTAAGAGTGGTACTAGTGTTGCTGTTTTTATACTGGCGGTTGATAAGGGTTTGTCTAAGCAAAAAAGAGAGGAGGCAGAGCAAGCTGGCAGGCCTACTGCTGACTTTATTTCTTGCCAAGCTTGGGGCATGACTGCTGACTTGCTGACTCAGTACTGTGGCAAGGGATCTAAGATTGCTCTTGAGGGCAGGATACAGACTGGGTCTTATCAGGATAAGGAGACTGGCAAGACTGTTTATACTACTGATGTGGTGGCTAATAGGGTTGAGTTTTTGGATTCTAAGTCTACTAGCAGTGAGGGTAGTTATAACCCACAAAGCAGGGCTCAAGATGATGATTTCTTTGAAGATGACTTTGTTGATCAGGTTGACAATAGGTCTATACCTTTTTAGTTAATATAGGCTAAATCGTCAATATTTTATAGCTAGGTTGGTTTTAAATGTAAAAGGTATATAAATATATGCCTAAGGGGGTTAATATCGTTAGAGGGCGAAATATGGAGTTAACATTGTATGGCAACCCAGCGACCAAAAAAAATAGTATGGATATTTTTAGAAACTCTAGGACTGGGAAACCTTTTTTGACTCAGTCTAAGAGATATAAGGATTATGCTAGGGATTGTGCTATGCAAATCACAGGCAAGTATAAGCAGGCTATAGATTATCCAATTAATTTAAAGTGTGTGTACTATAGACAGACTAAACATAGGGTGGACTTAACTAATTTACTTGCTGCTACTTGCGATATATTGACGGATTGTGGAGTGATTGCTGATGACAATTATAAGATAGTTAGGTCTCATGATGGATCTAGAGTTGATTTTGATAAAGATAATCCTAGGGTTGAGATTGAGATAGAGGAGATATAAATATGGCACCAAATTTAATAGCTTGCCTACACTTTTTTATAGTGGCGGTGGGCTTAAAAAATCTGTATGAGGTTATAAATAGCAGAGATAAAGGCTTTGTAAGTTTATTTTTTAAGATTGCAATAATTGTAGGAGCTTTAATTTTTACTATAAGTTACATGAGGATGCGTCCTTATTTAGGTTAGGAGGTGTGGATGAGCGTAGACAAACAGAGAAAAAAAGATTGGGATAAATTTAAGATTAGCACCATTAAGCGAAGACTAGTTTATTATCGTAGAGATTTAAATATCATCGATAGTTTAGCAGATAAAGTATTAGAGGATAAAGAAAGAATGGAGCTTATCAAAAGTGGATGGTCTAGTGAAGAGATTGTGCAAGGTAGTGGTAAAAGTCAAGATGATAAGCTCAACAATCTACTTGATGAAATAAGAGAGTGTGAACGTAATCTAAAACTGATAGAGCTTGAGAATAGGGCTCTTACTACGGCTATTGTCTCTTTATCAGATCCTGATATGGTTAAAATTATTTTTGATAAGTGGGTGTATGATAGAAAATCAATAGAAGTTTTAGCTGGTGAGTTACATATATCTGCTCCTACTTGCTGGAGATGGAGTAATAAAGCCTTAATAGAGATTTATGATAAGTTATATATATTAACTCCATCAGAAATAGATAGAAGATGATGTAATTATAATGAAATAAATATGTAAGAGATATGAGAGTAAATCTCTATTTTTATGCCGTACAATAATATTGTGGGTAGTTTCGTAAAGATACCCATGTATATGTTTGCTAAATCAAAACTCTGCACTAATCCAAGTGTGAAAAAACAACTACTATTAATTATAAGTTTGTCGTTAATCCTATAATTATTAAAGGTATCGCGGTAAATAGTAGTTGTTTTTTTGTACTTATTTTTATTTAGGAGGTGATACATTTGCCAGAGATAAACTACTTACAAATTAATATAAATAGGGATAGATGTATTGCCCTAAGCTTTACAGATCTTCATCATATAAAATCAAGTTTTCTAAGGTGTGGTATAAATGGCAAGTAAGAAAGAAAAAGCAGCAGCAATGCTAGTTTGTACTAATTTATCACAGAGAGATATAGCTAATAAACTTGATATGAGAGAGGAAACACTTTCAAGGTGGAAGAAAGATGAAGGTTTTAAAAAGTTAATTAAAAAGAATGAACAACAGTATATGAAAGACTTAGTAAGTCCAGCTCTTAGAGGTCTTAAAGATTTGGTAGAAGCTCAAAGTGAGTTTGTAAAGTTAGAAGCTATAAAAACTATCCTAGACAGAGCAGGATATGAAACTATTGATGATAGATTACATGAGCTAGAGATAGAGCATACAAGAGCAAGGATAGACAAAACTAAAGCAGAAATAAATAAAATAAAAGGTGTATCTGAAGAAATTGAAGATATGTCTGACATAGAAGAAGAGATATACGGAGTGCTAGATGACAAGGCGTAGAAAGACTATAGACTTTGTCTTTGGAGAAAAGCACAAGGATTATATAAGAAAAGCTACTAAAAGCACTTTTAATATAGCTGAGGGTGCAGTAAGGGCAGGTAAAACAGTAGATAATATTTTTGCTTTTGCTTATGATTTAAAAAGGACACCCGATAGAATACATTTAGCCACAGGGTCTACAGTAGCCAACGCCAAGCTTAATATAGGCGATGCTAATGGATATGGATTAGAATACATATTTAGAGGCCAATGCAGGTGGGGCAAATACAAAGATAATGAAGCTTTAATTATAAAAGGCAAAGATACAAACTATAAAGAAAAGATTGTTATATTCTTTGGTACTGCAAAAGCTGATAGTTATAAGCCTATACGTGGTAACTCTTATGGTATATGGATAGCGACAGAGATAAACCTACACCATAAAGATAGTATTAAAGAGTGTTTTAACCGTACCGCAGCAAGTAAGGTGCGTAAGTTTTATTGGGATTTAAACCCTAGTAACCCTAAACATTTTATATATACCGATCATATAGAAAAGTATAGAAGTTTAGATAATGAAATAGGCGGGGTAAACTATGAGCATTTTACTATAAGAGATAATGCAACCTTAGATGCCCAAAGGATTAAAGGGATAGAGCTACAGTATGACCCAGATAGTGTTTGGTATAAGAGAGATATACTAGGACTTAGGGTTGTAGCTGAAGGATTAGTATATAAACAATTCGCAGATGACCCTAAAAAATATATTACTGATAAAAGACCTGCAGGTTTAGAGTTGATACAGATTGGCGTAGACTTTGGAGGTAACAATTCTAAACATGCAATGGTTGCTAGTGCTATTACTAAAGATAATGTTGCAGTGGTATTAAAATCATCGATCTATGAGCCTAATAAACCTACAGACTTAAATAATCAATTAATAGACTTTGTTAGAGTAGTACAAAGTAAGTATGGTGCAGTATCTGTTATATATGCAGATAGTGCAGAGCAAGTGCTTATAAAGGGCATGCAGAAAGCATTGCTTGATGAAGAGATAAATATCAAGATTAAAAACTCAATAAAAAATGAAATCAACGATCGTATACGCTTAGTCAATAGTTTAATAGCAACCGATCGTTTTTTATATACAAAAGATTGTAATACCCTAGTAGAAGCCTTAAGCCTAGCAGTATATGAAGATGATAAGCAGGAAGACACAAGGCTTGATGATGGAACGAGTGATATAGATACACTTGATGCCTTTGAGTACTCAATAGAAAATCACTTAAACAGATTGATGAAGATATAGGAGGTGACCTAGTAAATGTTAAATGATGAAATTAGAAAAAAAATGGGGGTTGACTCCTATGCGATTGATAATAATAAAAATATATGGCTCGACTGCTACAGAGGAGAAAGCTACTGGCTAACAGATAAGTATGAGGAATATGGAGCTAATGCAGTAGATGAAATGCAATCCCTAAACCTACCAGCAAGTATAACTAGCGAGCTAGCAAGACTTACAGTTATGGAGCTACAAACAAGTGTAGATGATGATAGCATAAACGGATATTATCAAGGCTTTATAAAGCATATAAGAAAGTTTGTAGAGTATGGATTAGCCTTAGGTGGCATTATAATTAAGCCATATATACAAGATAGACAAGCTAAAAAAATAGATATTGATATAGTATCTGCTGATAAATTTGAGATATTAGGCTTTACAAGCTTTGGAGAGATTAATCATATCGTATTTATTGACCGTATAAAGAAACTTGACCGAGAGGGTAAACCAGTATATTTTACAAGGCTTGAAGAACACGATATCAAAGATATTTACACGATATATAATACGGCTTATGTATCTAATAACCCAAGCACCTTAGGTAGTAAGATAGGTTTAGCAAGGGTTGATGAATGGGAAAATATTCAAGAAGAAACAATACTAGATAAAAGAGATAAGCCTTTATTTGCATACTTTAAAAACCCACAAGCTAATAACTTAGACCTTGATAACTTTGAGGGCGTATCATGTTTTGCTAGAGCTTTGTCTTTGATGCAAGATGCTGATGAGCAGTATCAAAGGTTGCTTTGGGAGTTTAAAGGCGGTGAGCTTGCAATAGATGCCGATATAACAGTACTTGAAGCTAGTGGAGAACTACCTAGAGGAAAGAAAAGATTATTTAGAAACTTAGGTAAAGACTTAGATGATGGCTTTTATGAAGTGTTTAGCCCTACTTTAAGAGATGAGAGCTTAATAAACGGACTTAATCAGATACTAAGAAAGATTGAGTTTGTATGTGGATTAGCCTTTGGAACTATATCGGAAACAGAATACAGTGCAAAGACTGCTACAGAAATTAAGATGAGTCAGCAAAGGTCATATAGCACAGTTATAGATATACAAAAAGAATTACAGAAATCTTTAGAAGAATTTGCTGATATACTAGAGTTTTGGTTAAGGGATTTAAAAGTACCAGTATCAGATGACTGGGATATTAGCTTTGACTTTGATGATAGCTTAGTAGTAGATAGTGAAGTAGAACAGAAGATTAGGTTACAAGAGGTTGCCTCTGGTATCTTAAGTCCTGAAGCTTATTTAGAGTGGAGATATGGAGCTACAGGAGAACAAGTAGAAGATCTTATGCCTAAAGCTGATGAAAGCTTTGATGATGTAGCTGAGGAAGAATAATGCTTACGCCAAAGTATTTATCTAATGTAGCTATGGGGGTTATTAAGCTATATGAAGATGTAGAAGATGAAATACTTAAAGATATAGCAAGAAGAATTAAGAAAGCTGATAAAGTAACAGCTACTGCTGAAAGGCAAATGGAAGTCCTAATAGAAAATGGTTATAGCTATGAGGTCTTAGAAGAAAAGCTTAAACCTTATCTAAACGACATAGATGAAGAAATAAGCGAAGTCATTGATAGGTCTAGTATAAAGCATTACGAAGATGAAAAGAAAGCCTATGAGTTAGCAAATAAGCACCTAATAGATTATACAAAGAATGATAGAGTAGCAAAAATCAATCGACAGATAAAAGATAACCTCTTAGCTAATAACAGGATGATAACTAACTCTATAGGAGTTGCTTATAATGGCAAAGGTTATGGCTTACAAGAGTTTTACATTAAAGAGATTAATAAACATGCTTTAATGGTATCTTCTGGTGCATTTGATAGACAATCAGCAGTTAGAAAACTTATAAACTCCTTAGGAGATAGTGGTATTAAGTCTATTAATTACGACAAGTCAGGCAGGAATTATACTCTAGAGAGTGCTAGCAAGATGATAGTAAATACTGCTATTAGCCAGCTTACGGGGCAAATAAGTTTGATGAATGCACAAGATATGGAGCAAGACCTTATGGAGCTATCAGCTCATATAGGAGCAAGACCAAGCCATGCTGAATGGCAGGGTAAAATAGTATCTTTAAGTGGTGCAAACTCTAAATACCTTAGCCTAGATGATATAGGTTATGGAGAGGTAACGGGATTTAAAGGCGCAAATTGCAGGCACGATTGGTATCCATTTTTTGAAGGAATATCCAATAGGGTCTATGATGATGAGGAACTGGAAGACTTTGACCCAGAACCTTTTGATTATGAGGGTAAAGAGTATAGCTACTATGAAGCTACACAAAAGCAAAGGCAGATAGAGCGTAGTATAAGGAAATATAAACATAAAATAATGATGTTTGATGAAGTAGGAGATGATGAAGCAAAACAAGCTAATCAAATTAGACTTCGTAGACAACAAAAACTATATAGAGATTTTAATAAGTCAGGCAATTTAAGAGCTTCTAGAGAAAATATGATAGTATATGATATCAGGAACAGGAAGAAATGAAACTAACGATCAAATATTATCCTAAACTACCAAAGAGAAAGTGGATACTTAAAAGAGAGGGCGGAGCTTATGAGCAACACGCCCATTTTTTATGCAAGAAAGATGCTTTGAATGTTAGAAGGTTAATAGATAGCAACAAGTATCCTTATAACAAAAAATATAAATTAGCAATGAAGAGGATACTTACAGAAGAAGAATTTAAGAAGCTTAATAAAAAGCAACGATATTACAATGTGAATAATGGAATAAGATATTAAAAATAATCGTGCGTTAATCGTGCGATTTTTTTGTGGGCTGATAATTTAATCAGGAAGAATGGCGGTCTCCAAAACCGCGAGTCTGGGTTCGAATCCTAGCCAGCTCGCCATGGTCGACAGACCTAAAATAGTATGAGTGTGAAAGTTACTGAAGTCAAAGCAACGACTTAAAAAGCTTAAGTAAGGAGTAATCAATGAAGACAGAGGAACTAAAAGAATTAGGTTTATCAGATGAACAAGTAGAGGGTGTTTTTAAGCTTAGAGGATTAGAAGTAGAAAAAGCTAATCAAACCCAACAAGCTTTGGAGGCTCAACAAAAAGAGAATGAAGCATTAAAAAACCAAATAGGAATAGCAAATGATGAGATAAAAGCCTTTAAGGATTTAGATATAGACTCAATCAAAAAAAGAGCTGATGAATATCAAAGCAAATACGAGGAGTCAGAATCTAAAAGACAAAAAGAAATACAAGATATTAATCTAAACCATGCTATAGACTTAGGTTTGTTAAAGGCTGGAGCTAGAAATGCTAAAGCTACAAGAGCCTTACTTGACTATGATGCTTTGAAAGAATCTAGAAACTTAGATGCCGATTTAGCTAGTCAAATTGAGGGGTTAAAAGAGTCTGATAACTACCTATTCAAGGGCGAGGAAAGCAAAGAATCAATTAGTAAAGGTAATGGAATTGATAATAAAAAAGATTTATCAGAAATGACCTACCTTGAAATGCTTGAAGCCAGCAAGAAAGGACTTTTATAGGAGGTAAAAATGGAAAATAAAAATGTAGGTTTATTTGATAAAACATACTTTAATCCAGCGGTGTTTGAAAAGTATGTAAACCAAATTGAGAAAGAGAGAACTAATGAATTACTAAATTCAGAAGCCATTGTAGAAAGACCAGACCTAAAACTTAGAATGCAAGAACAAGTAGGCGGAAACATCATTGTAACACCTATTAGCGGTCTTTTAACTGGTGATGCTAATAACTACGACGGGCAAACAGATATAACAACAGATACTACAACAACAATGTATCAAAAAAGAGTTGTAATTGGTAGAGCTCACGGTTGGACTGAAAAAGACTTTGCTTTTGATATTACAGGCGGTCATGACCCTATGCAATCAGTAGCTAATCAAATCCTTGATTGGTGGGCAGATTTAAAACAAGACTCATTACTAGCTATCCTTGAAGGTATCTTTAAGATGACTACAGGCAATAATAAAAAGTTTGTAGATGAGCATACTTACGAAGACGCTACCTTTGGTCAAGTAACACTTAATAACTCACTACAAAAAGCATTTGGATCTAAAAAAGGTAACTTTGCAGCGGCTATTATGAACTCAGCTGTAGCAACACAATTAGAAAACTTACAGCTAGTACAATATGCAAGATTTACAGATGCTAGGGGTATTGAAAGACCTATGGCTTTAGCTAATTTAAATGGTAGACCTATCATCATTGATGACTCATTACCAGTTGTAGATGGCAAATATACATCTTATATACTAGGTAAAGGAGCATTTGAGTATACAGAAGCGGGTGCTAAAGTGCCTTATGAAACAGATAGAGACCCAGCTAGAAATGGTGGAGAAGATACACTATATACTAGGGATAGATGGTGCTTTGCTCCAAGAGGTATTAGCTTTACAGAAGCATCTATGGCAAGCCTAAGCCCAACAGATAAAGAGCTAGCTACTGGTAAGAACTGGGAAGTAGTGGCAGACCCTAACGGCAAATCAATACCACTAAATCAAATTCCAATAGCTAGAGTAATTACAGGAATAGCAGATTTAACAGGTGGAAGTGTGACAGTAAACGCTGAAGATGTAAGAGTAGAAGATGCAGGAGCAGGTTCAAAACCACAAGAATAGAAAATAAAGGTAGGTTTTTATGATAACCTATGATGAATTTATTAAAGAGGGCTTTAATCCAGGGATAAGCGAAAGCGAATTTAATTATATTGTTAGACTGATAAAACGTAAGGTGAACTACCGTACTTTTAACCGATTTAATTATAAGAATAAAGAGCATATATACTATTTTAATGAGATTGTACTGAGTGTACTTTTAGAGTTAGAACATAAGGGATTATTAAAGCTATCTGATGAGGATAGGGAAGATAAACCACGTGCAATTAAGTCTGAAAGCATAGGTACACAAAAGGTTGAGTATGTAGTAGATAGCAAGTACACGATGTCTGATGATGAAAGAGAAGCTAAGATAAATAAATGGATAGATAGGATAATAAAAGAGCAGTTAGGACATACGGGGTTGATGTATAGGGGGCATTATGCTCACTAATACCTATGTAACAATACTAAAAATGCAAGTCATTGATAGACAAAACACTTATAAGGTTTTAGGCACTTATCCAGCGCACTTTGAAGAAACCAAAGGCATAAATGTAAATTTGAGTAATCGAGAAAGAAGCGATATAGACTTAGTGACAATTTATATACCTGAGGTATTAAGGGAAATAGGGGTAGAGGATATAATCATAAGAAATCCAAAACAAGAATCAATAAAGGAGCTAAACACTCTTAAACAATTTAAGGAATTTTATGAAGCGTATGTAGTGACGTCTAGTGATGTGTTTGATTTTGGGAGTCCTCATATGAGACACACAGTAGTAGGGGGCAAGTGATGATATTTTTTAAGGATTTAGAGTATAACCCAGCTGAGGTAATCAGTAAAAGAGATTTAAAAGAGGGTGGAAAAGTACAAAGGCATATAGATTCTGAGTGTATCAGACTTATGGACCCTCTTACACCTAAGGATGTAGGTACTCTAAAAGGAGCAGCCACTACAGGAACTACTATAGGTAGTGGTAGGATAGTCCAACAAACACCTTACGCTAAGCGTTGGTACTATGAGCCAGCAAACTTTCAAGGCGCACCCACTAGGGGCAATAAATGGTTTGAAAGAATGAAAAATTCTAATAGGTCATCAATCTTACAGGGAGCAGCAAAACTAGCAGGAGCTAAAGCAAAATGAAAGCAATAATTGAAAGTATAAGGGACTATTTTTTAGAATGCCCTTATTTAGAAGATGAAGCCAGGCTTAATGTAGATTTCCTAGGAGATGACCCTATAGAGTACGGGATTTATTCTGAGCCTAGCAACCAATTAATAAAGAAATATGTAGATGGAGATGAACTTAAACAATTTAATTTTATATTTACAACACGCACTGAAATGAGTGGGGATTTAGTAACCCAGCTAGAAAACAGTGCGTTTTTTGATAAATTAATTGAATGGGTTTATTTACAAAATAAAAATAAAAATTATCCAAAAATAGAAGGAAATAGACATCCTATAAAGATAGAAATACTTAGTAATGGCTATGTATCTAGCTCTAGTGCTGATACAGCCGTTTATCAAATACAAATGAGTTTAAGATATATGGAGGTAATGATTTAATGGAAAAAAATATACAATCTTTAAAAGAATTTAGGGGCTTAGTGCTTAGAGCTGATGTAGTATCTTTTATGGAAGTAGATAATACAATCTACAGAATGAAAGGCTTCACAGATTTACCAAGCTCTAAAGATACAGAAGAGTACTCAAGAAAATATGTAGATGAAAAAGCTGAAAGGACAGCCACTACTGGTGTAACATCAACATCAGACTTTACACTAGATAGATATACGGATAACCCAGTGCACGAAAGAATCAAAGAAGTCTTTGATGATGAATTACTAGCAGATAAAGCGACAAATAATATTTATGTAGTGGATTTTGCTAATGAAATCCAAAAAGGCAAGTTTGCTTGCAGAAAAAGAAATTATACAATTGTGCCAGATACAGAAGCTGACGGTACAGATGCTTATCAATACTCTGGAACATTTAAAGCTAATGGTCCAGTAATTAAAGGATACGCAGAACTTGGAGAGGGCGAATCTGAATGGTTAACAATTAAGTTTACAGAGGGCAAACCTGCAGGTACAACAACGGGGTCAACTAACCGAAGCTAAATGATAAATATAAGTTAAAATAGGATAAACGGGGTGGATATAATCTTCCTCGTTTTTTTATTTAATTAATTTTGACAAAATAGTATAAAGCAAACGTAAATATAAACATTAAAGGAGATATAGCATGGCATTTAGAAGAAAAGCAAGAAAGACTATTAATTTAGAATTTGTAACAGCAGATGAACAAACATTAGTTTACGAAGTGGAACATAATCAAGCACTTGCTGATAAGTTAGTAACCTTAGGGGAAAGTGTGGAAGATAAAGAAATGACTGATAGCGAAGAAAAAGCATTTTTAGTTAAGGCTTATGATGAGATTATGGGTCAAGGAGCGATGTCAGAAATCAAAGAAAAGGTATTTGAAAATGAGGAACTATTGCTAACTGATCTACTTGATATTGGGTTTTATATCATAGAAGAAGTAGAAAAAGCTAACAAGGAATTAGCTGAAGAATACCAAACACTTCCAAAGGCTAACCCTAATTTAGGACAAAATGCACAAGCATCTGTACAAGCACCAGCACAAACATTAAAACCATATATAAATACACCAAATGATAAAACTTTTACACTTGAAGAAGTCCAAAGATTGTTAAATGAAGACAAAAATAAATTATCTCACTAATGGGCTTCCAAGCAGTACAAAGATATATGACTATCAATTAATCTTTAAAACAGACTACAGAAACTGGATAAGATATGAAGAATTAATGCTAAATGATGAGCTATTAGATGAAGAGATGATGATTGAGGTATTACAGATATGCTTTGAAGATGGTATAGGTGTTTTAGATGAAATCGACTTAGAAACTGCATTTAATCAAATACTTTGGTTTTTTACTATGGGTGAATATAAAGATAAGCCAGAAGTAGAACCTAAAGATGATGATAAAGTAGTAAGCAAAAAATCTAAGATTATCTACTCTTATACTTATGATTGGCATTATATATACTCTGCATTTTTGCAATGTTATAATATTGATTTATTTAAAGATAATATGCATTGGTGGCAGTTTAAAGCTTTATTTAACTCCTTATCTGAAGATACTCAGTTTGCAAAGATTATGAGTTATAGATCTATGACTATATCTTCAAAAATGAGTAAAGAAGAAAAGAAACATTACCAACAAATGAAAAAGATATATGCTTTGCCAGATATAAGGAGCGAAGAAGAAAAAGAATTAAGCTTTGCTAGGTCCATGTTTAAAAGCATGAAGGACTAATTATAGGAAGCGAGGTGGATAAATGGCAAGTGACGGAAAGTTAGTATTTGATACTAAAGTCGACACCTCAGGATTTGATAGCGGAGTAAAGGGTTTAGCAGGCAAAGCAAAAGCAGCAGGACAAGGCATATCAGGGGTTGCAAGCCTCACAAAAAATGCAGTAGTAGCTAGTACAAAAGCTATGGGTGCAGGACTTACTGCCTTTGGTGCTTATAGTTTAAAAGCAGGCGCTAGTTTTGATGCAGGTATGAGTGAGGTACAGGCTATATCAGGTGCTAGTGGTAAAGATCTAGAAGCTTTAAGAGATAAAGCAAAAGAAATGGGTGCTACTACTAAATTTAGTGCTACTCAATCAGCAGAAGCCTTAAAGTATATGGCTATGGCTGGTTGGGATAGTGAACAGATGTTAGCTGGTTTACCAGGAGTTATGAATTTAGCGGCTGCATCTGGAGAAGAACTAGGTTTAGTATCTGATATAGTTACAGACTCATTAACAGCTTTTGGATTAAAAGCTGAAGATACTGGTAGATTTGTAGATGTATTGGCGGCGACATCATCTGGTGCTAATACAAATGTTAGTATGCTTGGTGAGTCCTTTAAATACGCTGCACCAGTAGCAGGTGCATTAGGATATACTGTAGAAGATACAGCACTTGCGTTAGGCTTAATGGCTAATGCAGGGATAAAATCATCAATGGCTGGTACTACACTTAGGTCAGCTATGACAAGATTAGCTAAGCCCACTAAAGAAGTAGAAGAGTACATGGATCAATTAGGTATAACTGTTACCGACAACGAAGGTAATATGCTACCGTTTAATGATGTACTACTACAACTAAGAGATAGCTTTTCTGGGTTATCAGAGGAGCAACAAGCTCAAGCAGCTAGCGCTCTTTTTGGTAAGCAGGCAATGGCTGGTATGCTAGCGGTAATTAATGCTAGTGATGAAGATTTTAACAAGTTAAGAGACTCAATAAATAATAGTACAGGTGCTGCCGAAGCTATGGCTAAGGTCATGAATGACAACCTTAAAGGGGACTTTACAATCATGATGTCAGCCCTAGAGGGTCTGGGTATATCGCTTTATGAAAACCTAGATAAACCTATGAGGGCGGTAGTACAAAATGTTACCAAACAACTAGATATACTTAATAAAACGGTGCAAGAGGATATAGGAGCTTTACCTACAGTATTAGGTAATATGATGGCTGATGGCGTTGTAGCTATAGCTAATTATGCGCCAAGAATGATAGAGACAGGGACAAATATAATCCTGTCTTTTTTAGATGGTATACAAAGTAACTCTGATAGGGTTGCAGATAGTGCAGTACAAATAATTATAAGCTTATCTATGGGTCTATTACAGACTGGAGCTAAACTCTTAGAGGTAGGAGGAGAGCTAGTCCTTAAGATAGGTCAAGGCTTAGCTGATAATGCTGATACTATAGCCCCTAGAGCCTTAGAAATCATAGGTAGATTAGCAGATAGCTTTGTAAAAGCTTTACCTAAAATGATTAAGATAGGTGCTGATATAGTTAAGGGTATTGCCAAAGGTTTAAAGGATAATCCTGAGGTAGTAGCTCAAGCAGTACCAGCAATATTAAAAGCATTAACCGCTGCATTTTTACTATTTAATGGAGCGAGTATAGGTAAAAACTTACTTAAATCTATAGCTACAGGCTTATCTGGAAACCACTCTTTAATTACTAGTGAAGCTGGCGGTATAGTTGGAAAACTAACTAAAACATTTAATAGTAAAGGGTCAGAATTAAAATCAGCCGGTGGTAAGCTTATAGGTCATTTAGCTGACGGAATTAAAAAAGTATCTGAACCTATAGTAGATGCTGGATCTAATACAGTTATGCATCTAGCATCCTCAGTACTTAAAGGCAAAGATAGATTATTAGCACCAGCTAAAAGCTTAGTAACAACCATTGGAAATACAATAACTTCTGCAGGTTCAGGAGCTTTGGGTGGTGCAGGGTCTAAACTAGTGTCCTTTATTAGCGGTGGCTTTTCTAAAGGTTTTGGCTTTATATCATCAATAGCAGGTAAAATAGTACCTCTAATTGCAGGCGTACTATCTAACCCAGTAGGCTTGGTAGCAGCAGGTGGACTTTTAATAGGAGCTATTATTAAAGGCTTTGATATAAATGTACCAAAGCTTACTCATAGTGCTGGTGAGATAGTAGGTAAGATAGCAGGCACTATATCTAATGGCGCTAATAAGCTAGTTGATGTAGGTAAAGGTCTAGTAGGTAAGATTAGCGATGGTTGGGATAGTGTAAAAGATACAGTATCCGATATACAAGCCAACGGCTTAATAAATACCTTAGGTAGCAAATTAAAAAGTGCTGGAGAAAAGCTAAAAGAGACAGGTAGCGGATTTATCCAAGGCATTAAAGATGGTTGGAACAGCAAAAAAGGCGAAGCGGTCGAAGAAGCTGGACAATTGCCTAATGAAATAAATAATAGCATTGATCCATCATCTACCAATGAGACAGGTCAAACTATGGTCGACGGTGTCATTGAAGGTTTAAGGTGGGGTCAATCCTCAGTATCAGAAGCTTATAGAGAGTTAATAAATAACGGTGTAAGTGAATCTGATGCAAAGGCTATATTAAGACAAGAAGGTTCGGTATCAGTACAAGAATATGCCCAAGGTATATTAGAGTCCACAGGCAGTGCAAAAGAAGCTTATGCAGCGTTAATGTCTGAGGGATTAAGCGAGATGGACGCAGCCGAGCAATTTTTTGAAATTGCTGGTATCAACATGGACTCCTTTATAAATGGAACTGAAGAAGGTGGCCAGACATATAGAGAAAAAATGCAAGAGCTGATAGACAATGGGAAAACACCATTAGAAGCAGTTGAAGAACTATATGAAATTGGTCGAAGTAATAGTGATAATTTCGTACAAGGTGCTGAAGCAGGCGGTCAAGGATTACAAGATACATTTAATCGTATGATTGAGGCTGGCTTTACTGAGCTTGAAGTTATAGACCAAATGTACCAAAAAGGGCAATTAAACGTTGACGCCTTTGGACAAGGGTCAGCTGCTGGACTTGAGAGTATTAAAGGTATATATCAATCCCTAATCGACTCTGGATTAGAGCCTTTAAATGCAGTTGAAACCTTACAAAATATGGGATTAATGAATGCCCAAGGATTTGCCCAAGGTACGGGTGAGGGAAAATTTAATGTAGACTCAGCTTATCAAGCACTAATTGACGCAGGTTTAGAAAAAGCTAGAGCTAGCGAGATAATGAGTCAAGCAGGTCGAGATAACGCCAGTTCATTTGCATCAGGTGTTAGCGAGTCAGAGGGTACAGTTAGCGGAGCATACGATAATGCCTTTGCTAAACCATTCTCTATTATGGACTTTTTTAGGGGAGATCCTACACAAAGAGAAGGTAGAAAAACAGGGGAAAAATATGCTACTGGTATTGGTGAATCCAAAGGTAAAGTAGAAACCGAAGCTCAAGGTGTCATGCAAACCGCCGAACAAGCATTTACCAAGGAAACACAGGCGCAAGCCAAAGGACGAAAGGTCGGTTCGGATTTTGCTAGTGGTATAACTTCTTCTAAAACTGGAGTAGAAACTGCTAGTAAAAATGTAGGTAACTCAACCTATACTGGGCTAAATAATCAGTCAGAAAAATTTAGAGGTGCAGGAGACAAATCAATGTCAGCCTACGCCCAAGGATTAGGGCAACAAAAAGGCAATGTTATTAATTCTATAAACAATATGGGCAATCAGATTAATAGCAGTTTAAACAAAACCTCTAATCAATCTTCACAAACTGCTAGCCAAATGATGAGTAAAATATCAAACTCAGTAAATAAGGGTAGTAGCCAAGTTACTCAGGCAGTATCGCAAATGAGTAGCAAGGTCAATAGTGAAGTTAAGAAAATGGGTAGCCAAGCTCAACAGTCATCAACCGATATGATGAACAAAATGTCCCAAGCAGTAAAAACGGGGACAAATAAAATCAATCAAGATTTCAAACGAATGTCTTCTCAAATCACTAGCGCGGCAAAAAATACTTCTAATCAGGTTACTTCTAGTGGTAGACAAATGATGAGCCAATTCACAAGCTCTATAAAATCAGGTGCTAATAACTCAGTTAGTGCTATAAGAAGTATGGGTAGCCGAATGGTATCATCAGTAAATGGTTATAGAGGACAATTCCAAAGTGCCGGATATAACCTAATGGCTGGTCTTCGTGGAGGTATCAACTCAGGTTCTAGTGGTGTAATAAACGCAGCTATAAGTGTAATGAATAGAGCCGTAAGTGCTGCAAAAAGGGCTGCTTCAATCCATTCTCCGTCTAGAGTATGGAGAGACGAAGTAGGTAAAATGCTCCCAGCTGGTATGGCAGAAGGTATAGATGCTATGTCTAACAAGGCGGTTAATGCTGCCAAAAATATGATGAATAGCGTTCGTAATGAAGCTAGTAATGCAGTAAATGTAGAAGTTAATGCTAACACTAAAAATACACTTAAAAAGGTAGGTAAAACATCTGAAGCAGTAAGTGATATTTTTACTACTTCTATTATAGAGTCAGGAATATATACAGCCCAAACTGTAGGTAATGGATTTACAGAAGCTGGAAACTATGTTACTAACCATGCTCTATATAGCATAGATGACCTTACAAACCATGCTACAACTACTGTAGGTAATAAGTTAACTTCATCTACTGCTCAATTTGAAGGATATGCTAGTAGTACAATAGATAACCTAGCTACTAAATCCACCAAATCTATAGGTAACAATATGATTAGTGCAAATACTAATGTTACTAATCAAACGACACAACTTATAAGACAACTAACTAATCAAACAACTACAGTTTTAACAAATGAGTTAACTAAAAGTGCTAATATAATATCTAACACAATTACCAACCTTATAAGAGATTTAACCAATGAAGTTAATAATTTAATATCTAGAATGGAAGTGGCAGGTAGTAAGGCTACAAGTAAAAAAATAAAATCATCAGGATTTAATGCACCTAATCTTAATGAAAGAATTAAAAATTGGGATAAAGTTAGCGATGCTAAGCTAGACTATCTGGGCAAAACATCATCAGAACTTATTGACTTAGCCACAAAGTTAAGAAAATATGATGAGTCTGAAAGAGATGTCAATAATAAAGATCTAGATAAATTTATAAAAGATTATAAAACTAATCTAGAATTAATTGAAGAAGTAAAAAAAGCTAGAAAACAGCAAGCAGAAGCTAGCAAAGATAAAACTTATAACACTCCATATGATAGTGAAGAACTAGTACATCTATCCAGCATAAAAACTTTAAGTAATGCTAACTTAAAAATGATTGATAAGCTTAAAGGTGTAGATGAAGCTAACAGAGACTTATCAAATAGACAATTAAAAGAATTAGAAGATATTAGTAAGTCTAACATTGATTTTGCTGATAAAATGGAGTTAATAAAAACTTTCCAATATAAGTATCTTAAAGACTATGATGATGATATTAAAAGTGATAGTTACTATAGATATCTAGATAATATAGAAGACCTATCTAGTAATAATTTAAGTATGATTAAAGACTTAAGGAATAGTGATAGAACGGGTCTTAAATTAAATAAAATAGCCTTAAATACAATTGAAGAAATTAGTAAAGATAACATAGAAACTGTAAGACAGCTTAGAGATATAAGACAAGCTCAAGATAAAGCATTGCAAGAGGATATGTCTAAAATTATAAATAATGCTAGGGCAAGTGTACAGGATCAAATTAGCAAGGATATGGAAGCAGTATCATTTACTACTATACATGGTTACGGATATGGTAGTAATCATGAGAACCTAAATGTAAAGGTAGAAAATGGCGATGTAACAACAGTTATAGAGCTTGACGGCAAAGAAGTAGGTAGAGCAGTAGCACCTATAGTAAGTAGAGAAATAAGCAAGGATAGGAGGCGTAGAAAAGATTAATTATGATGCAAAAATTACAATATGAAATATCAGAATATAATGCTCACGTTTTAGCCTATCCTGAGATAAGTAATACTATCTTAACTCGTGATGAGTTTATATCTGATAAAGGTAATATTTTTTATAGTGACTTAAAATCAGAAGCTAGCGATATAGAGTTTAGCATTGAATTTAGTGGTCTAGATGATGAGATAAGATATAATAGGGCAAAGGTTAGCAAGATGTTAGAACTTGCCACAATAACCTTTGATGAAGAAGTTTATTATAAAGGCAGATTTACAGAAGCAGGGGTTGAAAAAAGATTTTATTTTACGGTAGTTACCTATAGAGGTTCTGCTATAGCTTGCTTACCTACACAAAGGTATGAAGTTAAGCGAAATAATGTAACTGAGCTTTTTAATAAAGGCGACCTTGATACCCCTGTAAGAATTATCCTAGAAGGACAAGGAACTGATATAAAAATTACAGGCTTTGAGTCGACTATAGAGGTTAAAGAACTGAAAGATAGGATAGTAATAGACTCTGAAAAAGGCTTGTCTGATCCTAGAGGTTTTAATAATATAAAATTATTTAGTTTTCCATATATCCAAGATAGTAGAGAAATAAGAATATATGGGACTGGTAGTTTTAAATGTTTTATAGAATTTGAAGGGAGGGTTATATGTTAGTTTATGACTTAGATAATAACAGCTTCCCCTTTGAAGCTTACAAAGATTTAATGATAGAGCAAGAAATTAATAAACTAGATATTTTAACTTTTGAAATCCCAGCTAAATATATATATCTTTTTAAAAACGAATACACAGCAGAAACAGAAAATCAAAAATATGTTATTAAAAATATAGAGCCTTACTATAATAACTACAGGATAGAATGTAAGCAGGATATAAGTGACTGGTATATATTTCATGAAAGCTTAAACTTCCCATATAAGTCTATAAGCGATGTTTTAAATGGTATTAAGCCTAATGATTGGCAAATAGTAATCCTTGATGATATAGAGCAAAAAAGGACTATTACAGCCGACCATAAAATGAGCAGCGAAGTTATAGATGAAGTAATTAAGAAGTATAAGGTTGAAGTTAGGTATGATAATAAAAATAAGAAGTTATATGTAGGTTATGAGATAGCTGAAAATAATGGAGTAGGATTTGCAGAAAATCTAAACCTTGCAGATAAAGATATTAAAACAGAATCCTTTGAGTTTGCTACTCGTATAATTCCTGAGGGTATGAACGGCTTGATGATTAATCAAGTTAATGACGGTAAAAAATATCTGGAAAATAACTCATATAGTCCAAAGACAATAACCTACTACTGGAAAGATGAAAGATATACCAATATCCAGAACCTTAAAGAAGCAGCACAAAAAAAGCTAGATTTACTTAGCGAACCTTATAAGACTATAGAAATAAAAGTGCAGGACTTATCTAAAGCTCTAGAAACTGAGTTTTTAGATTTTAAATTAGGAGATTATGTATATCTACTTAATAAAGATAAAAAAGTCCAAGAATTTTATAGGATTTTACGATTAAAAAGATATGAAAATCAGCCACTAGATACAGAAATTACTCTAAATAATAAACCCATAGATCTAGTTGAAGATGAAGAAGAATTTGAAGAAAAAGTTATAGAGTTAACGACTGAGATGTGGGAGCAAACCAGAGTAAGGTTTGAAACTACAGAAGACACTATAAGAGGTTTTGTAGAGTCACAAAAAAGATATACAGATGATAGCTTTAAAACTTACAAAACTGAGAGAGAACAAACTGACAAGAGAATATATGAAAAGATATCTGAAACAACAACTTATGTAGACCCTAAAACAGGACAAACAAAGCCTATAGTAGATAAACAATTGGAAGTAGATAAAACGCTAGATGGTATAAAAATAGATCTAACTAATTTTGAGAAAGCCAATAATGAAAACATAGAAGTTAACTTTGATAATCTAAAAGAAAGAATGGACAAGAAGTTTGGCGCTCTAGATAGTCAGATATCTACCTTACAAGGCGACCTAATAGGCTACAAACAATCCTTTGATATAGCTAACGGACAAGTTAATAGTGAAATATCAGCCATAAGGAGAGAAGCTCAACGAAGTAGTAGTGACTTAAAGCAGTACGTAGACGATAGTCAAGAACAAACTAAACAGTATGTAAGTGAAAACTACTCATCAAGAAAGCAGACTGACAATCTAATACAAGATAAAGTAATGTCTTTAAATACAAAAATAGTTGATAGTGAGTCTAATTTAAAACGATATGTTGAAGATAATTACTCTACTATAGATGATGTGAATAAAAAGACTGCAGGGCTTAAAAAATATGTAGAAGAAAATTATTCATCGAGGACGCAAACAGATAATTTAATTGAGGATAGAATAAGTACAGTAAAAACTCAGATAAATGATACGGAAACCAGCATAAAGAAGTATGTTAATGATAACGATAATAGCCTTAAAAAGTATGTGGCCGACAACTACACAAATAGCGAAGATTTAAACAATAAAATGTCTGATGTTAAAAAATATGTGGAGACAAATTACTCCACTAGAACTCAAACCAACGAGCTTATATCCGATAAAGTAGGATCGGTTATAAAGGAAATTGGGCAATCTGAGAAAAATACAAAAAAATATATAGAAGAAAATTATTCTACGAGAGAACAAACTACTACAGCCATAACATCAGAAGTGAGTGCAGTAAGGAATGAAGTTAATACTGTAAAATCAGATACAAAAAAAGCTCAAAGTAAAGCTGATAGCGCATATTCTAAGGCTGAGCAAACAGCTAATGGGTTATCTACAAAGGTCAGTAAAAATGATGTAATATCATCTATAAATCAATCGGCAGAAAAAGTAAAAATTGATGCTAAAAATATAGACTTAACGGGAGATGTTGATATTGTGGGATCATTTAAAACTAGCAGTTATGGCAGAAGAGTAGAAATTAAAGGAAGTAGTGTATACTTTTATGACTATAGCGATGTAATAGGATCAATAGTTATGAGTAGCGGAAAGGTAACCATACAAGGTCCTCCTAGTAGCAGCGAATGGATATCTCTGGGACAACCTTTAAGGCATGATTGGTTTACTAACTTTTCTGCGACTCAAACAGATAGTGAGTTAATGGGATCGTGGTATATTACAAACTTAGATACACTACAGATAAAAGCTAAACATGTAAGCGTAGATACTAGTTTTAAATCATATCAAAGAGCATATTTTTATGGAGTTACAGATTTTGAAAGATCTGTAAATTTTAATAGTTATGCTGAGTTTAATGGTAGTAGTGACTTTAATGGCAGAATTAGGCTAGGTACTAATGGGTACTTTTCGGGGGAACCTTTATTTAATAATGGTTTAAATATAAAAGATAATGCAACTATCTCAACACCTAGTAGCGGTAGTCAAGTATGGATTACACAAAAGTCTTCGGGTTTGTCCTTTGTTATAGACTATAATAAACAATCAACATTCTTTGCATAGGAGGAATTATGGAAAATGATGAAATTATAGGTGCTTATATAGAATATTTAGCAAAAAAAACGCACGCAAATATATTGTTAGAAGATAAAGTAAAAAAATTACAAAAAGAAAATGAAGATCTTAAAATAAAACTAGAAGAGTATAAAAAAGATAATAATCAAATGGAGGAAGATAACATAAAATAATAAATAATTAATCAAGGGTGTTGAAACGCTCTTTTTTAATACTTATTTATAGGAAGGAGTTATATGTTAAATACAACAAGACTGCAGCAAACGCATGGCGGCAGGCAGATCAAACAAGCAGATCAATCATCTACACTTGCTTTTATACTCCAAGATGCAAACGGCAAAGAAATAAACTTAAATGGTCAAACTGCCCAAATAGCTTTATATACAGACGAGGGTAAATTTTGGGAGACTAGCACCAAGGTAAAGGGTGCAGAAGTCTCTTTTTCTTTGCCTGGAGACCTTGCAGTTGATGACTACTTGCTTGATATAAGTGTGGCAGGATATGTTTTCCCGAGCGATCGAGACTTAATCATAAGAGTAACTCAAGGGTTTAAAAATTTACCAGACAAGGAAACTGCTGAAGGATACAAGAAAACAATAGAAGAAATAACGGCTGACGTACAGAAACAGTCTAATGCTAGCTTAGCTAATAATATAAAAGCTATAACTGGCAAAAAGAATGAGTTTACAACGTATGTAGATAACAAAAGTGTTGAATCCCTTAATCAAATTAAAAAACAAGAAGCAAGCGCTATAAAAAATATAGATGATAAAAGCAAGGACATAAGTAATTCCATACTTGAAAATTTTAAAGATGGATTATCTGAAAATCTAGATAATTATCACTCAAAGGATAAAACTTATACTCATATTGCATACGCTAACTCTAGTGACGGGGCTAAAGATTTTACTAAATCGGACACAAATAGAGATTACATTGGGGTCTATTCTATAACGGGAAAATTAGTGCAAGGTGATGGAGAAAATTTAATACTAGCCTACTCTCATCATTCCAATTATAGATATCATGAGGGGGTTTTCGCATCAGCTTTAGCTCCTATAAAAAAGGGAGAAACATATACAGTATCTTACACTGTAACTAATAGTAATAGATTTGGACTATATCAAGATACCCTAAAAAACGGGTTGTTTGCTGATAGAGTTAACAAAGAAGATAAGACCGTAATAGCTACTAAAATTGGAGACAAAATAGTAGAAACTTTTACAGCAAATATAGATGGTTATGTAATCATATACCTAGAAAATGGGAATGGTAATGCTAGAGAGCCATCTTTAAAAATCGAAAAAGGGCAACAATCTACAGGTTACTCTATACCAGTAGAGTGGGCTTTAAAAGGGCCTATAAACCCAGAAGAATACACATGGGCGCCTTATAATTTACTAGTTAAAAATAAGGTTGATAAAGAAGTTGGTAAAGGTTTAAGCGATAATAATTATTCTAACGCCGATAAAAAGAAAGTTGATCAATTAGATGATTACTTTAACTCTAGTATGTATAAAGTTAGACGATTTACTGATGTTTACGGAAAAGAAACATTACCAGACACACCAGATACTTATCAAAAGCTAAAACCTGGATTTTATTTTGTAAACCCTGACAGTATTGAAAATCAGCCCACTAATTGGGGATTTTTAAGAGTACTTAAATATTCCGACCAATTTAGTCTTATATGGGAGATGCAAGAAAGTGGTGGAGTGTATAGAAAATCTGGAAGGTTAACAAAAATGAGTCAGTGGAAATTAATAAATCAATAAGGAGAAAATTTATGTATAAAATACAAAAACAATATTTTAACGGAACAAATAAAACAGATGTTAGATTGATGCAAGTTGAACCATATAGAGATTTTGTAGTAAGCCTAAAAGGCGACCTTAGAGAAGAAGATGATGATATAGTACAAGACAAGGCATTTAATGCACTTTTTAAAGAGTTTAACCCAAGTAAAGCGGTAGAAGAACTAGAGGAAAGAGTTAAAGCACAAGAAGAAGCAAGCGAAAATCTAATTAAAACTTTTATCTTATCTAAAGATTTAAGCGAAGAACAAAAAGATAATATTTTAGATCAGTACCCAGAATGGGTAGCCGATAGAAACTACTCTGTAGGAGATAAAGTAAAAAGAAATGGCGTTGTATACGAGGTAATACAAAGCCACAGAAGCCAAGATGACTGGCAACCAGAGTCTACTAATGCCCTATACAAGCAATACTTTAACCTGGCAATAAAAAATGAAGACGGAACAGAAACGGAAGTAGTAGCTGATTTTAAACAGCCTACAGGTGCACACGACACTTACAAAAAAGGGGATAAAGTAAAATTTAATGGGAAAATTTATAGATCAAAGATAGATAACAATGCTTACTCTCCAACAGACTACGCACAAGGATGGGAGGCAGTTGCAAAATAGAAATTTAAGGAGGTGAAAAATTGAACCCAACGCAAATAATAGCAGACTACGGTGTAGCCATTGGTATCACTATAATAGTCGTGGGACTTGCTTGTCTTTACTGCTATAATTATCTAAAACAACTAGATAAAAAGTTTGATGACGAGCGAGAGGATAAAAAATACGAGCGTCAACAGAGAGCTAAGCACGACGAATTAATGCTAGAAGCCGAAAAAGATAAGTTGGAAGCTGAAAAAGCAACAAGAAAAGCTTACCTAAGCATGACCGAAGAGCTTAAAAAGACTACGCAAACACAATCAAAAATTTTAGAAAGCCAGTCGATAGAACTCAAAAGCTACAGCGACAGTATAGATAGTAATACTGCCGCTATAGAAGAGCATAACAAAAACTTTATAAAACATATAGAGCTTACCGATGATAGGTTTGACTGCGTAGATAGTCAGCTGGTAAGTATAGCGACTATGCTAGATGAGGTTAAGCATAGTACCAAGGACCTAGCCACAAAGGCAGATCTAGAAAAAGTAAAGAGCGGACTTGATGAGTATATCAGGTCTAAAAAATAATTAGGGATTAGCATAAGCTAGTCCTTTTTTAGTACCCCAAAGGAGGCAATTATGGGAGTAAAAGAAGCACTAGACTGGATGGACAGACACCACAGAAGTAAAGGCTATCACTATAGCATGAAGCAAAGATATGGCAACCCAGGCTATGACTGCTCATCTGCGGTGTATTACGCACTAAAAGCAGGTGGAGCAATACCACAAGATATGCCCATAGGTAACACAGAGACACTCTTTAAGCTAAAAGGCAAGTATCTAGATGAGATATATAGCTATAAAGACGTAAAACCTGGAGATATCTTTATAAGAGGTGGAGAGGGCAGATCCGCTGGAGCTAAGGGACACACAGGCATGTTTTATAAAAAAGATGGGATAGTCCACTCTAACTACTCTAACAATGGGATATCCTATAACGACAATAATTCATATATAGGATATTTTTTGGATAGGAAAAGAAGCTGGAATGAAAGGTATTTTAGACCTAGATATGGTGGGCAAAAGTTAGATATAGCACCAGCAAAAGCACCAGCACCACAAAAAGCATCAGGCAAAAAATTTATTAAAAACGAAAAGTGGCATTGTATAACACAAACAGCTTGTCATGTAAGAGCAGATGCAAGCACTAACTCGGCTATAGTAGCAACCTATCCTATGGGAGCAAGAATTAACTATGATAGCGTATACGAGGCAGACGGTTATAGATGGATATCCTATATAGGTAATAACTCTGGTAAGCGTAGATATGTAGCTTATAGACGTACAAGTGGCAACGCAAGAGCATGGGTAACTTTTTAGGAGGATATATAATGAGAGATAGTTTTATAATTTTTGTGATAGTAATTTTATCGGCTGCAGTCGTAGCTTTAGCTATACAAGGTATCAAAGAGGGTAAGGCTAAGGCACAACTTATAGACAACGAACTTTTGCGTAACGCAACACTTCAACTACTAGACTTAGCAGAGACCATAGTAGGCAGTCTTAATCAAACTATAGTAGACCCTTTAAAAAACTCTCCAGAGCTTAACTTTGACAAAAAAGCTCAAAAAGAAGTTTTGGATAAAGCAAAAGCGGAAATAAAAAGAAACTTAGATGATGCAAGTAAAGATGTTTTATCAAAAACATATGATGATCTTGACTCCTACCTTACAGATGTAGTTGAGGCAGAGGTTAGAAAACAAAAAAATTAGTAGTAAGATATAGTAAATGTTTAACTCTGGGGGCTGGCAATTATGCTAGCCCTCTTTTTTGTGGTATAATATAAGAGAAAATATAATACAAAAAATAAATATAGATAGTGTTTATTTTTTTTATTTGATGATGTCGCGAGAGCGCATTGCAAAACAGCGGTCTTTATGGCCGCTATTTTTGTGGTATAATATATAGGACTAGTCGGAAAGCGGAAAAGTCCTTCCGTGAGTACGGGAACGACAGAACTATCTGTCAGGGCAAGAATTGGGGTAACCTTTATAGGTTGCCCCTTTTTTGTGGATACAAGTCTTGACATATGATATCATATATAGTAGTATTTATATAAACAACGATATCCCATTTATACTAGAACAGCTTGCCCGAGCTGTTCTTTTTTTATAACTTTCTTGACATATGATATCATATATAGTATCATAATAATTGAAAGGAGGTATAAATGGGAAATAAAGTTGTTAAAATCATCGATAAGATGAGACGTCAACCAAACTCGATAAGTCCTGATGATGCTGAAAAGGTCTTATTAGAATTGGGTTTTGAACCTAGAACACCAAGAGGATCACACAAACGTTTTAAAAGAAAAAGTGATGGAAGATGGTTTACTTTGGTAATCTCAAAAAATCCGATTAAAAAGTATTTGGTTGATGAAATATTAGATGTTGTAGATGAGTCATAGACTTATCTACACGCTATTAACACCCCATTTATATATAATATGCAAGGCACTAATAAAGACTTAAAATATTACTTATCTCTACCATATACAATAGTAACTAAAGAAATGAATGATGAAACAGGTCATTATTATGCTGGTAGAGTAGAAGAGTTATATGATGTAAAGACAGTAGGCGATACAATAGAAGAATTATATGAAAATATATATGAAGTTTTAGAAATGGCTATTGAAGATAGGATTGAAGATGGAGAAGAAATTCCAGAACCTATTGATGAAGAATACTCTGGTAGAATTTTAGCTAGGATACCAAAAAGTTTACACAAACACTTAGCGGAACAAGCAGAGGCTGAAAATACATCACTAAATCAATTTATTTTATATAAATTGAGTATATAAAAATTTATCCTCTTGAAAAAAGAAGTAGAAATGGTTTAGAATATAATAAAGGCAATATCCTAGAGCTGACCAGTACGGTTGGCTCTTTTTTTGTGTTTTTATATAGATATTAGTCATATAAATGTATAGCTAGATATTTTAAATCGCTTATATCTCAAAATATGAATGATTGGGTTGTTTTCAATACTTGTAGAACATATTAATAAAAAATCAATAATTTTAAAAAAAACTTTAAAAAAAGACTTGACATATAACCCCCGTGTGATATAATATAAGTATAAGATACAGAGAAACATTAAAGGAGATAAACAATGACAAATTTAAAAAACATTATGACAAGAGCATGGGCAATAGCAAAAGAAGCAGTAGCAAACTTTGGTGGCAAAGCAAGCGAGTATATAGCAGAAGCTTTAAAAATGGCATGGGCAGAAGTTAAAGAAGTAAGATACACAGTAGAAGATCTTATAGCTATGGGAGCTAAAAGATGGGAAAAAGCAGGTTATGACAGACTTTACTTAAACAACGCTGGTCTTAAACTTGCAGGTCTAGAAGTAAGTAGATACAACACAGGTAACATATCACTAGCAAAACTTAACGGAGAAAAAGTTTCAAACGCAAAAGGAAGCAGAATGGCTAGTATAGTAGAAAGAGCGTACATCGACTTAACAACTGGCAAACTACACTGCACACAAGCAAAAGATGATGATGTACAACAAGCAGTAATCGCTCTAGAAAATAATTTAAAATTAGCATAAAAAAAGTCAAAAACACTTGACAATATATAACCCCCGTGTTATAATATAATTAAGAAAGATAAAGAAAAACATTTAAAGGAGATTTAAAATGACAAAACAATTAGAAGTACTAAGAAACAAAGAAGACGGTCAATTAACAGTAGCATATAACGGTATAAATTTAGACGACTATGACTATCTAACAGTAAAGGAGTTCGTAGAAGAAGTAGAAAGCGCTGATATGTGGAGTGATATAGATTATGAAGTTTATAAAAAAGCTTTAGACGAGTATAACCTAGACTATGATAGCTATGATGATCCAGAAGCTATGTGGAGCGACTTTTTAAAATCAGCAGAGGCTGATAGATAATGACAGATTTAAAAACTACAGAGGCTCAGCGTAGAGCCTCTAAAAATTATAAAGAAAGAAACCCAGAACAAACTAAAATCAACAGATATAGATCTAACGCAAAAACATTTGTAAGACATCATGCTACTAAAGATGATATTGATGACTTGATTGATATTTTTAAAAGGGAGAACCCTAATAGTAAGAAAAAAGAGGACTGAGTGTCCTCCTTAATAATGTGGGCAATGTGTGGGCAGCCTAACTGGTTGCTCTGGGTTGTGCTGGGTGGTTGTAGGTTATCAAATATGAAGATGTTGAAATATCAATATTTTGATAATACCTTTATCCCGCACCAATAAGACTTTAGAATCGTTGATATATCAATGGTTCTTTTTTTATTGTTACCAACCAGTTACCAACATGTAGACTCAGTGACTTATGAAACTTTTTTGATATTGTATTTTTCTAACTCTGATTTTATATGGATATCTATGTTTTGGATGTATGATCTCGATGTTACTGAGATATTAGTGTGTCCCATAAGATACATCAAGGCCTCATCTGTCATGCCACTCATATGTGCTATAGTTGCAAAGGTGTATCTGCAAGTATATGGTATCTTCTTTTCTACTCCTGCTTTTTCTAGGGCAGGGTAGTACATTCTTTTATTAAATGTATTTATACTAGGATTGATTATTTTTCCGTTAGGTTGCTTATACTCTACTATATATCCTGTTTGAGAGTGTAGCATTAACTCTGCTAGGATTGGTTTTATTTTTGGGTGTATAAACATTTTTCTATCCCTACCAGCTTCTGTCTTTTCTCCAAAGTTTATTATAGTATTATCTTTTAGGTTTACATTGTCTTTCTTTAGTCCTAAATACTCTCCTGTACGCATTCCTGTAAAGATTAGTATTAATATATGCCTTGCATAGTAATTTGTGCTTAGAGAGTTAAATAGTGAGCTTATTTCTTTATTAGTAAATATTTGTTTCTTTCTTTGTATCTTTAACCCACCTACTTCTAGATTTGTAGCTAAGTTATAGGTAAGTAGGTTTTCTTTTATCGCTGTTTTATATATCTTACTAGATGCTTTAGCCTCTCTATATTTTGCACTTGATATCCATTGTTCTCCATATCGTCGATAATTTCTTGTAGTTGTGAAAACTTTATATCATGTATATTTCTTCGTGGATATCTTTATACTTATCAAAAGCTACTTCATATCTTCTTTGAGTTTTATCTGATAGCTTTTTAAACTCATTTGTATTTTTGTATTTATTATATAGTGCCTTAAAGGTTACTTCTGGCGGTGCTTCTTGATAGTTTAGCAAGGCCTCCATGGCCTCATTATAGGTTTTGTAAAAACCTATATCCTTACGACCTTTTTTAGCTGGCAATCTTGCCCTGTATTGGTTTAGTCGAGTTTTGCCTTGGGGTGTCTTTTTTTACCCTTTCTATACTACCAGTTCCATTTGGTAATTTTCTTCTTTTTGCCATTTTATCCTCCTTATGGTATATTCTTATCGAGAGGCACTTAATGTATAAAAAGAAGTCAGTTAATGTCTTTCTACAGGTTTTTTATAGCACGGGTTTAATTTGCCCGTGCTTTTATATATATTTTTTGTTCAAGAAAAGATAATTTTTATTATTTCGTTTATTTTTCATAATAAAGTAAGTTCTGTTTAAAATCCAGTTCAATGTAGAACTATCAATAGTTTCAGATAGCTTTTTTCTCGCTTGAGTTTGCTCAATGCCGTAATTACTGTCTAAAAAATCTATAACTTTATTTATTGCATTAGGATAGTTTTCTACCATATCTTTCACCCTAGACTCTAATTCAGGGCAATTATCGTAGACTCCTAGGAGTTTTAAATCTTTATAAAGCTTTTTAGCTTCTTCAATTTTGTTGCATCTCATTAAGATGTCAACTGTATCTATTCTTATTGGTACGTTAGGAGGTATTTTTTGATCAACTCTTTTCCAATATTTCAATACGCCTTTTAATCCCATTAAATTATCTTTAGAATTTTTAATATACATGTTAATTTGTTCAGCTGAAGGGTTTGTTTTTCTAAATTCTTTCATTCTATGTAGTGAATCATAATATAAATTTAATGATTTGTTTTCTTCTTTATTCGGATAAAAATCTGGATTCCACTCGTATAATTCTTCGGGAGTTATTGTATATGATGATTGTGAGGTTTCAGATTTTTTAGTGGAGCTATTTGTTATTTTTTTTGTTTTTGATGTATCAAAAACGTCTCGTATGGACGTTGTCGTTTTATTATAGACCTTGTTGTATACAGCTTTTTTTGGGTTTTTTAATAATCCTACGCCTTTCTTGCCATATCCTGGCTTAGTAGCTCGATTGATAGTTCTTTTAACTTTACCAGTTGTCCTGGCCTTAAAACTCTTTTTAAAACTGGGCTTCCTGAATCCAAATTTCATAATTTGCTCCTTTATATCTTCCTTCGTATTTCTTTGACGATACCAAGGATTTTTACGGGTTCATCGCCTACTCCGTAGGTTTGTGGAGAGTAGTTGGGGTTGATTGGCTTTAAAGTAATTGTGCCGTTTTCGTTTTTTATAACTGTTTTTAGGGTGGCTTCGTAGCCGTTGACGTAGACTGCGGCATCTGTGCCGCTTTCACAGTCGGGACACTTTTCTATTATTACGGTATCTCCATCAAGGTATTTTGGATACATGGAGTCGCCTTCTACTTTTAGACCTAAATATGTTTTGTTCTTGTCGTATTCTTTTAGGGATAGGTCTTCTGTATCAGATATGTTTTCTATAGCTTCTATGGATATTCCTGCAGGTATAGAGCCGTAGACGTTTACAGTTATGTAGTTACTTATATTGTTTTTATTGTTATCTCTGCCTAAGAGGTAATCGACTGATACTCCAAACAAATCAGCAAACTGATTAATTATATCAGGATTAGGTGAGCGTGTTTCGTTTTCATATTGACTTATTGTAACTTTTGCAAGATTCTTCCTCTTACCAAGCTCCGCCTGATTCCAGTTGTTGTCGTTTTTTAATTGTCGTATTCTTTGATCTAACATAATACCTATTTTTCATATTGAATATTTATTATCATTAACTTACCCTTTTTATTCAAAAAGAAAATAAAATAAATAAATTGAATATATTCTAAATAAAAAACTTGATGAATATATAATATAATCAGAAAGGAAAAGAAGAAAAGATGTACAAACATTATCCGAATATGGATCCTTACATAGTGCTAAAGTTTTTCTATACCCTGAAATATGTAAGTGAGTTAAATCGAGAACAAGCTATATGAAGGTTTGAGATAAAAGCATACTAAAGGATAAGTGATTATGTGAAATTGAGCGAACACATATAACAACAGTAAAGGAGGCGAGTGAGCTTTTGTCTCACACCAATGCTTAAAGAAGATGCTGAATAAGCAGTGTCTTCTTTTTTTGTGCTTATAATTATAAATAAACCTTTATTTTTGATTTTATTTCTAAGATCTGTTAAAAAAAATGAAAATAGGTTATAATTTATAGTAATAGGAGGATGTTTTGCAAAAATTTAAAAGAGTAGTTTTAAAATTAAGTGGTGAAGCTCTAGCAGGTAACAAAGGTTTTGGTTTTGATGATGATGTCATAGAGGAAATATGTATATCAATAAAACAACTTCATTTGCTAGGAGTAGAAATTGCAATTGTTGTAGGTGGTGGTAACTTCTGGAGAGGTAGATCAGGAACTACTATTGATAGAGCAAGTTCTGATAATATAGGAATGCTAGGTACTGTTATGAATGGTCTTAGAGTTCAAGGGTCTCTTGAAGAGATGGGTTTGGATACAAGGCTTATGACAGCTATTGATATGAAAGAAGTTGCTGAACCTTATATTAGGCGCCGTGCGGTAAGGCATCTTGAAAAGGGTAGAATTGTTATATTTTCTGCAGGAACTGGTTTACCATATTTTTCAACTGACACTACTGCAAGCTTACGTGCTCTAGAAATTGGGGCTGATGTAATCCTTCTAGGAAAAACAGGTACCGATGGAATTTATGATAAGGATCCTAATATCTTTGATGATGCTGTTAAATATGATAAATTAACTTATAAAGAGATCTTACAACAAGAAATTAAGATTATGGATACTACAGCAACAAGTCTTGCTATGGATAATAAGATGCCTCTTATAGCTTTTGGTATAGATGACCCAAAAAATATGGTTAGAATATTTAACGAAGAAGATCCTATGGGTACAATCGTAAAGGAGAAGTTTTAAATGAATTATGACGAGATAAAACTTACAGCTGAAAAAGAAATGAAAGAAGCTGTTGAGTCTTTTGAAAGTAGAATTGCAACTATTAAAGCTGGTAGGGCTACTGAAGCAGTCTTAGATGGTATAACTTTTGACTATTTTGGAACCCCAACTCCAATTAATCAAGCTGCTACCGTTTCTATTCCAGAGGCAAGACTTTTAGTTATAAAACCTTGGGATAAGAATAATATTGCACCTATTGAAAAAGCAATTATTAAAGCGGATATAGGAATAAATCCTCAAAACGATGGTGAAGTTATTAGATTACCATTCCCAACTCTTACAGAAGAAAGACGTAAAGAGTATACAAAAGAAGTAAATAAATATGGTGAAGATGCTAAAATTTCTATAAGAAATAAAAGACGTGATGCTATGGATGAAGTAAAGAAAAGCGAAAAATCTGGGGATATCACTGAAGATGATAGATTTTCACTAGAAGAAGAACTTCAAAATATTACTGATAAGTATATCAAAGAAGTTGAAGTTCTAGCAGAAAAGAAAAATAAAGAATTATTGTCAGTGTAAATTGAATAGATTAGATAAAAACAAGATTAAAAATATTTTAAATAAGGATATATCTTCTACCAAAATAAATAGTAGGATTTTATCCTTATTTTTAAAACAACTGTCTTTATTACTTAGCTCAGGAATAGGATTGGATAAGAGCCTATCTATTATTGAAAAACAAAACTTAGACAAGAAGTTAACTAAGGTTTTAGTTAACATAAATCAAGACCTAGATAACGGTTGTTCTATTTATGATGCTTTTTGTAATAATAGAAAATTTTTTGATCCATTAATTATAGCTTTTATAAAAAGTGGAGATGAAAGTGGGAAGATGGCTGAGATATTAGATGAGCTTTCATTTTATATAGAAGAAGATTCTAAGAACAAAGCTGTCTTTAAACAAGCTTTAATTTATCCAATTATATTACTTGTCGTATGTATTGCTATTGTAGGATTACTAGTAAATTTCGTATTGCCTACATTTCAAGATGTTTTTGATTCTTCAGGGCAGAGTTTACCAAAAGCTACAATAATCTTAATGGAAATTGCAAACTTTTTTAAAGATTACGGACTAGTATTTATGATTTTTATTGTATCTATAGTTATATCTGTTCTTATATTGAGAAAGGATAAATATATGAGATTTAAACTTGACAAATTTAATTTTTTAAAATTACCTTTTTTCAAGTTTAGAAGACTTAAGTTAGAATATCAGTTTACTTCTCTTTTATATATCTTGAGGAGTGGAGATATAAATATAGTTTCTAGTTTAGCTATAATAAGAGATTCGTTTACCAATACATACATAAAAAAGATAGTTGATGATTTGATGATAGATCTTAAAAATGGGTATGATTTAAGCTCTAGTTTGGCTAATAAAAATCTATTTTCTCCTCTTTTCTTATCTATGATTAAGATTGGAGAAGATAGCGGAAATCTAATAGAATCTCTAAAAAAGTCTAGTGAGTATTATGCTAATGATTATATCTATAAATTAAGAAGAATGTCACAAGTTGCAGAGCCTGCTATAATAATACTTATGAGTCTTATTGTGGCTTTTGTAGTATTTTCTGTGGCTATACCTATATTTGATTCTGTAAATAATATTGCTTATTAGGAGATGTGATGAAAGTAAAAAAGAAAAAAGGATTTACTCTAATAGAACTTGTAATAGTTATCGCTATTATTGGAGTCTTGGCGGCTGTAGCTATTCCAAGATATAATAAATCAAGACTTGCTGCCAGTGAAGCTGCTCATAAGAGCAATGTTCAGATGCTAAAGACAGCTGCTTTAGTTAAACAACATGAGATGAATATTGGTGATAAAGCTACTTGGACTAGTCAAAAGAGTGCAAAAGAATATGTAGAAAAATGGCCAGCACTTCCAAATGGTTTAAAGTATACAAAAACTAGTGCAGAAAATCCGAAAGGTTATACAGTTATAATTGACTCAAATAGCATAACTGTTTTACCTGATGAGAATGACTATACAAAATAAAGTGGTATATATTTTTTTATTTATTTTAGGGACCATATTAGGTTCCTTTTCTAGTCTAGTTATCAGTCGTACTATTAATGGAGAAAGTATCATATATCCACCTAGCCATTGTGATTATTGTAGTCATAGACTTCATCCTTTAGATCTATTTCCTATTTTTAGCTTTATATTTCTAAAAGGTAAATGCAGATATTGTAAGACTAAGATTCCTATAGAAATATTTTTTACAGAAACAGTTGTAGGAATATTGATGATATTAATTTACAATCCAAACTCTATAGGACAAACGATTTTATTATCTTTTTCTATTATTTTAGCCTTAATAATTGCTGTAATAGACTTTAAAAGTTGTGATATTTATATGTATCAAGTATTAGTACTAGCAATAATTGGAGCTATTTATAGATATTTGTACTTATCCTATGATTTTGAATTTTTTAAGAAAATATTAATATTTTCCATAATATATTGGCTAATTTATAAGTTAAGTCGTGGGGGAATAGGTAATGGAGATATATACTTTTATATTTCATTATTTCTTTTTTTACCAAATGAACTTATAATATGGTTAATACTTTATTCTCTTTGGATTGGAGCAATATTTGCTATTTTAATAGCTATTAAATATAGATCAACTAAAATTGAGATACCTTTTTGTATTTATATATTTATCGCATTTATACTTGTAATAGCTAAAAATGGGGTGCTTTTATGAAAAAAAGAGCCTTTACTCTTATAGAACTTTTAGTAGTTCTTGCGATTATTTCTACTATAGTTGGTATAGGAATTACGAAATTTAAGACATTAGATATGATTAAAGCAAATTTAGAATTACAAACAATGGCAAATGATATAAATCATGCTAAAATCAAAGCTCAAACTACAGGTACGTCTTATAAATTAATATTAAATAGAGATTCTTATAAAATTAAAGCAAATGATTTAAATGATAGCTCTAAAGTAATTTATAGAGATTTAAATTATATAGAAATTCTTACTTCAAATGCTGAAATTATTACTTATACAAGTACAGGTAGCGTTAGCAATGCAAATACTATCAACTTAAAATATAAGGATGAGATAGATCCTAAGCAAAGGTACAAACTAAAAATTACAGTGGCAGGAGGACATTCAAGGATTGAAAAAGAAAAATAAAGGATTTACTTTAATAGAAACAGTAGTTGCCTTAGGAATACTATCGATAATAGCAATTCTACTTATGCCGTCACTCTTAGATCTAGTAAAAAGTTCAAAGAGTCTAAAGGACAAACCACAAGTAATATTTGCATTAGAAGAAGCTATAGAAAGTGAAAAGGCAAGTTCTAATGTGGAATATGGAAGTAGAAATATATATGTAAATGGGTTAGAAGTTATAATTACAAGAAATCCTTATGATGATAATCTAGATAAAATAAAAGCTAATTCAAGTAACTATGAACTAGAAGTGTTAGAGGTAAATAATGAGAAAAAAAGGATTTACTTTAATTGAACTTTTAACAGCTCTAGCTATAGGATCTATATTAATTGCTACTTGTTATGCTATATTTGGATCTAATATTAAAGTAGCAAAATATGCATATCAAAATGAGCTAGATTACAAGGAATCATCTGTAGGATTTACATATATAGACAATATTATTAGGTCAGCCTATAAAATTGAGCTTATAGAAGATAATGGCGAAACTAATTTTAAAGTCTATGTTTTAAATAGAGAAAGCAATCAAATTTCTAGTTATAACTTTCTTACAGGAGTATCCGATGGAATTAAGTATCTATACGCCTATATAGATAATATAAGCAATAAAAGTAAAGGAAAATCAAAAGTTAGAATAACAAGATGTGAGAACTTATATCTTTACTTTGATCCATCTAATAAAACAGTAAAAATCTTATTAAATAAAGATAGAACCGAAATTAGGTATGAAAGCTTAATATATGTGGGAGAGAAACTATGAAAAAAGGATTCATATCTATTCTCACTTTATTTGTGTTATTAGTATTATCTCTAACAATAACTTTTATATATCAACAGAATATTAATAATAGTGAATACATATCTGACTTATATAATAAAAAGCAAGCCCAATACCTGGCAGAATCGGTTATTAATAAGTATCTTGTAGAAAACTATGATGAATTAGAAGATATAATTTTAACAGATCATAAAAAATATAATAAAATAAATGAAGAAGTAAATAAAAATACAGAAAAATATTTGTTAGAGGATGATCTTAAAATAAGCTATGAAGGTAGAAATTATACACTTAAGCTAAGACATATATATAGAAAAGAAGATCCTAAAATAAATGATAGCTATAAGCTTTCAATATTTAATATTAGGGTGGGAAATTCAAAATCATCTTCAGAAATATGGTTTAAAGTTATAGATGATGCCGACAATTTGAAAAATAATGGCAAAAAAATTGAAATTATTACAAAACTTACATATTAACTTTTTTATTGCTGGGGTATTGGTATAATAAATAATGAAAAAATGAAATTAAAGGAGATCAAATGAAAATTTTAGTTATTAATTGCGGAAGTTCATCCCTAAAATATCAATTATTTAATATGGATACAGAAGAAGTGATGGTAAAAGGACTTGTTGAAAGAATTGGTATTGAAGGTAGCCGTTTAGTTCAAAAAAATAACGGAGATGAATTTGTTATAGAAGAAGCTATGCAAGATCATACTCAAGCTGTAGGACATGTATTTGATGCCCTAATTGATAGTGAGAATGGTGTTATAGGTAGCCTTGATGAAATAGATGCTGTAGGACATAGATTCGTTCATGGTGGAGAAAAAATGACTAAGTCAGCTTTAATTAATGATGAAGTTAAAGAAGCTATTAACGATGCAGCTAAATTCGCACCACTTCATAATCCAGCAAATATGATGGGACTTAAGGCATGTGAAGAATTACTACCAAATGTTCCAAATGTAGCAGTATTTGACACAGCTTTCCATCAAACTATGCCAGAAAAAACTTATTTATATGGTATTGATTATAAATACTATGAAAAAGAAGGTATTAGAAAATATGGCTTCCACGGAACAAGTCACAATTATATAACTAATAGAGCAGCTGAACTTCTTAATAAAGATATAAATGAGACTAATATTATATCAGCTCACTTAGGAAATGGCTCATCAATTACAGCTGTTAAAGAAGGAAAATCATTTGATACAACTATGGGACTTACACCACTTGAAGGACTAGTAATGGGAACAAGATCAGGTGATTTAGATCCAGCCGTAGTAACATATATAGAAGAAAAAGATGGTGTTTCTCCAGGAGAAATGAATAATATTTTAAATAAAAAATCAGGTGTTCTTGGAATTTCTGGTGTAAGTAGCGATTTTAGAGATTTAGAAGAAGCTGCAAAAGAAGGAAATGATAGAGCTCAATATGCTTTAGATATCTTTACAACAAGAGTAAAAAGATATATAGCTGGATATATGGCAGAAATTGAAAACACAGATGCTATTGTATTCACAGGTGGTATTGGAGAAAACTCTATAGAATTACGTAAAGAAATCATGACTGGGTTTGAACAATTTGGCATCAAAATTGATGATGAAGCTAATAACGTACGTGGAGATGAACACGTTATTTCTGCAGAAGATTCTAAAGTTAAAGTTATGGTAATAGCAACAGATGAAGAACTAATGATTGCAAGAGATACACAAAACTTAGTAAAATAATTATCCCTTGACAGATAAGATCACTCAATATATAATATTAAAGATTGCTAAATCTGATAAGAGGAGGTGTAACGATGGCAGTACCAAAAAGAAGAACATCAAAAACTAGAAAAAATAAAAGAAGAGCCTCAGCTTATACTTTGAACAGATCAAACTATGTTGAGTGTCCAAATTGCCATGAGCCAAAACTTCCACACAGAGTTTGCCCAAACTGTGGGGAATATAAGGGCCAAGCAATAATTGATGCAGAATAGAAGAAGATAGTGTTTAACACTATCTTTTTTAGTACCCAAAAAGAGGAATTATGAAAATATTAATTGATACTTATGGAGCTGATGAGGGTAGCCAAGTTACTATAGAGGGTGCTTTGTTAGCTAAACAAGAAATAGACTTTACGCCTGTTTTTATTGGAAATGAGAGAGAAATAAAGCTAACTATACATGATAGAATTCATGATTATGAAATAATATCTACAAATGAATATATATCAAATGATGAGGATCCAGTAAGAGCTATAAGAAGAAAAAAAGATGCATCGATAGTATTAGCCTATGAAAAGTCAAAAGAAGAAGGATACGATGGTCTTATTTCAGCTGGATCAACAGGAGCAGTTTTATCAGGCGGTTTGTTTTTAGCAGGTAGGATAGAAGGAATAAAAAGAGCGTGCCTTGCAGCAGGAATTCCATCAATTGATGGTGCTTTGACACTTTTAATGGACTCTGGAGCTAATATGGATTGTAAGGCAGAATACTTATACGAATTTGCTTTAATGGGATCTGTTTTTCTAGAAAATGTTATGTCCCTTGCTAATCCAAAAGTAGGTCTATTAAATGTAGGAGTGGAAGAACATAAGGGAAATAAGCTTAGCAAAGAAACTTACAAATTACTAAAAGAAAGTAATTTAAACTTTGTGGGTAATGTTGAAGCACGTGATCTATTTGCTGGCAATGTAGATATTATTGTAGCTGATGGCTTTGATGGCAATATAGCTTTAAAGACTGCTGAGGGAGTATTAAAGCTTATGGGAGATACATTAAAATCTATTATCTATAAATCAACAAAAAATAAAATAGCAGGAGGTCTTTTAAAGAAAGATATAAAATCTCTAGCTAGTACTTTTAGTACTGATAAAGTTGGTGGAGCTCCTTTACTTGGGGTAAAATCTTATGTGTATAAGGCCCATGGAAATACTAATGAAATAGCTTTTTCAAATGCTATATTGGGCCTTATGGATTATATACAGACCAATACTATTGAAAAAATTGAAGGAGAACTAAAAAATGGTTAGAGAAGAATTAATTAAACTTGCTAGTGATAATTTAAATATAGATTTTGCTGATATGGATATGAGCACAAAATTATCAGAATTAGATATAGACTCAATTGATATGCTTGATTTTATCATGGTAGTTGAAGATAAATATAGCATTGAATTTGAAGAAGATGAACTTGATGAAATAGAAACTCTTAGTGATATAGCTGAGTTAATAGAAAGCAAGAACTAATGACCTTATCATCACAAAGACTATTACAATTAAAGGAATTTGAGGATAAGATTGGCTACACTTTCAATGACAAAAAGTTGATAGATGTAGCCTTTACTCATTCTTCTTATACAAATGAAGTGAAAAATGAAGTAATGAGTAATGAACGTTTAGAGTTTTTAGGAGATAGTGTTCTAGATATGGTAGTAAGTGAAATTTTATTTAAAAATTATCACAAAAAACCAGAAGGATGGTTAACAAAAACTAGATCTAGACTTGTATGTACTGATTCTTTTGCTAAAGCTAGTGAAAAGTATGATTTAACAAGCTATCTAAACTTTGGTCATGGTGAGAAAAAACAAGGTGGAGAATTTAAAAAACACGTTAGAGCAGATACCTTTGAGGCAGTTTGTGCCGCAATATATTTAGATGCTGGTTATGAGTTTTTATTTGATTTTATAACCAATAATTATAGAGAAGATGCTTTAAAAATTATAGAAAATGATGCGATTTTCAATGATTATAAAACAAGGCTTCAAGAATATTATAATGCCCATGATAAAAAAATATTAAAGTATACTTTAGTAGATCAAACTGGCCCTGAACATGATAAGGTATTCACCATGTCTGTTAAAGTAGGTAACAAAACTTTGGCTACAGGCACTGGTAAAAATAAAAAAAAGGCAGAGCAAGATGCTGCTAAGAATGCCTATGAAAGATTAAAAAATGATTAAAAAAGAGTATATAATACCTATATTTATACCTTTTCTAGGTTGCCCTCATGATTGTGCTTTTTGTAATCAAGTAAAAATCACAAATTATAAAGATACAATGAAACCTAATAAGGTTATAGGTGAGATTGAAAAGAACCTAACCTACTTTCCTAAAACTGATAATATCAAAGAAATAGCTTTTTTTGGGGGATCTTTTACAGGTCTTGATAAAGATGTTATGATAGGATATTTAGAGCTTGCAAGAGAATACAAAGAGAAGGGAATTATTGATAGAATCAGATTATCTACTAGACCTGATTATATAAATAATTCTATTCTTGATATTTTAGAAGAATATAAAGTAGATGTTATAGAGCTAGGAATTCAGTCCTTATGTCAAGATGTTTTAGATTATAATGATCGCGGACATAGTGTCATAGAAAGCTATGAAGCTTCTAAACTCATAAAAGAATATGGTTTTACTCTAGGCCATCAAATAATGCCAGGCTTATATAAAGATAATTTTGAAAAAACTATAGATACAGTTATTAAGTCAATTAAAAGTGGTCCAGATATAGTTAGAATATATCCAACTCTTGTAATTAAAGATACAAAACTTGCTATGCTTTATGAAAAGGGAATATATAAACCATTAAGCCTTAAAGATGCTATTGAAGTTTCTGCTGAAGCTGCAATTCTCTATAATTATGCAGAAATTAATATAATTAGAATTGGATTACAAACTACAGAAAATATAAATGAGGGTGAGGATGTAATAGCTGGACCATTTCATCCAGCTATGAGACAACTCGTAGAATCAGAAATTTATAAAAAATATATAGAAGAGCTTATAAAAACATATGATTTAAAAAATGAAATAACAATTTATACAAATGATAGAAATATTTCTCTAATATCAGGAAATAATAAGTCAAATAAAAATTATTTCTATGAAAAATACAAATTTAATATAAAGTTTAAAACAAATAATGAGGAATTTATAGCATTTAATAATAAAAAAATAGACTTTGATTTAGATAAATTTATAAAAGCTTATGTAAAGAAAAATTATGGTGGTGATTTAATATTAGACTCGAAAGTATAGAGCTTAAGGGATTTAAGTCCTTTGCAAATAAAACAATAATACCTTTTGATGAACAAATCACAGCTATAGTAGGACCAAATGGATCTGGTAAGAGCAATATATCAGATGCTATAAGATGGGTTTTAGGTGAGCAATCAGTAAAATCACTTCGTGGATCCAAGATGAATGATGTAATTTTTCAAGGGGCAGAAAATAAAAATTCTTTGAATCTAGCTGAAGTTAATCTTAATTTTTCCAATGAGGATAAATCTTTAGATATAGCCTATGATAAGGTTGTGATATCAAGACGTATATATAGAGATGGAGAAAATGAGTATAGGATTAATGGCAAGAAAGTTAGGCTTAAGGATGTTAGAGAGCTTTTTCTAGACACTGGTATAGGGAAAGAAGGCTATTCTATAATAGGCCAAGGTAGGATTGATGAAATTATTAATTCATCAAATATCGAACGAAGAACAATTTTTGAAGAAGCAAGTGGAATTTCTAAGCATAAATACAGAAGAGATGAAGCTAGTAAGAAATTAAATAAAGTTACAGAAGACTTAGAAATTATAGAAAGAGAGTGGGAATACAAATCTCATGATTTAGAAAAACTTTCTGTAGAAGCAAAAAATTTTCAAAAATGGAGAAAGCTTTCCGAACAATTAAATAAAGATTCTTATAACTATTTAACAAATAAATCTAAGGTTTTGATAAAAGAAAGGGAAAATCTAGAAGATAAGATTAAAGGTATAGATGAGTCCATTAAACTTAATGAGAATAATCTTATTGATATAAAAGATAGATTAGAACCTTTCAATAAAGACTATAAAGCTCTTAAATCTTTGATAGAAAATAGTGAGCAAAGTCTTATTAAGTATGAAAAAACAATAGAAGCTAACAAAAATAAAATAGATTTAAACAAGCAGAAGTTAGCTTATAACCAAAAAGATTACAAGCGTATAGAAGATAATCTAAAAGCAAGTAAAGAAAAACTTGAAAAATTTACTGAAAAACTAAAAGAAGAAGAAAATAATTTATCCAGCAAAAATGAAGAAATTGATTCAACTAAAACTTTAATAAATGATTTAACTTTAAGTATAGATGAGTTTAAAGAAAAGAATAGTAAATTTAATAAAAACTTATCGATATTAACTGATAAATATAATAATATTTCTAATGCGATCAACGACTACAATATTAATCTCAAAACTAATGAGTTATTAAAACAAAAAAGAGATGAAGAAAAAAAAGTAAATCAAAAAAAAATAGAGCTTATTAGCTTTCAAATGGATGAATTATCAACAGAAATAGATGATTTGACTAGTAAAATATCAAAGTTAAAGAAAATTTTAGAACAATCTGAATTAGAACTAGAAAAGATTAATAAAGAAATTACTAATATAGAAAATGAACTTTCTATAAATGAGAAGAATCGAAGTAAGACAAATATAAATCTTAAATCTGCAATAAATGAGTATAAGTTTAATAAAAATCTTATCGAGAAAAACGAAGGATATAATTATTCGGTTCAAGACTTTCTAAATAAAAGCAAAGATAGTAAGCTAAGGGATTTTTATCTAGATACCCTAGCTAATCTTATAAATGTAAAAGATGGCTATGAGGATATAATAGATAACCTTATAGGCGGAGCAGTACAAAACATAGTAACTAAAAGTAAAGATGAAACTCGTAATTTGATAAACTTTGTAAATCAAAATAATATTGGTAGAATTACTTTTTTACCAATTGATTCAATTAAAGCTTATAAAAAAGATAAACCTAAGGAAAGCGAAGTAATTGCTATGGCCTATGAACTTTTATCTTACAGTGAAGGGTTAGAAAATATTATTTACCACTTTTTAGGATCAACTGTGGTTGTAAAAGATATAGATGATGCTATTAGTTTATCAAAAAAGATAAAAGGATATAGGATAATTAGCTTAGATTTAGATGTTATTAACGCTTGGGGATCCATGGTAGCTGGTTCTAATAAAAATAAAAGATCCAACATTAATATTTTAAACAGAAATAAGAAACTAAATGATAATAAAAGGAAGATAGGTACTCTTAAATCTGAACACGATAGGCTTTTAGATGAACATTCTAAACTGGAAAAACAAAAAAAAGATGTTTTAAAAGAAAGTCAAAAACTAGAAAACTCATATAAGAAAAATAAGGAAAGTTTCTCAAAAATTTCAAATGATATAGGAAATTTAACCTATAAGTTAGAGAATCTAAGCACTCAAAGAGAAGAACTAGAAGACAATAACAATATTAGCCCAGTTATTAATTCTAATATAGATATAGATGAATTAAACAATAACTATAAAAAATATAAAGATTTAATTGATGCTATAAATGAGGATATTAAAGCTAATGAAAAACTTAAGATAGAAACCACTTCAAAACTATCGGAGTCAAAAAATAAACTAGAAATTTCTAATCGCGACTTAAATATGATCAATAATACAATATCAAGTATTAAAGCAGAGCTAGCTAATCTATCTCAAAGTCAGAAAATAGAAGATAAATTATTGCTGGAAACTGATGAGAACCTTAGTCAAGTTAGTACAGAAAATGAAAAACTTTTAAATAAAAATCTTGATTTATCTAAAAGAATAGTTGATTTATCAAATGAATTGAAATCTAATAAAAGTTTATTAGAAGAAAAGGAAAGTGAGAATAGTAAGCTTATAGAATCTTTAAAAGATCTTGAAGAGAATATAAATACTTTTAATATAGAAAAAGTAAAATTATCTTATAAATTGGAGTCTATAGATAAGGAATACAACAATCTTTTAGACGAAGTAAAACCTTATATAAGTATAGAAATAAATGATCTTAAGAAAAAGTATAAGGATGAAAATCCAGTAGAAGTTAAAAAAGATAAGCTTATAAGCTTACAAAAATCCATCAACAATATAGGTTATTTTACGACAGATTCAGAAAAATCATATAAAGAAAGTCTAGAAGAATTTAACTTCATAGATACTCAAGTAAAAGATTTAAAAGAATCTAAGGATAATATAAAGAAGATGATAATATCTCTTGAGTCCGAGATGAAAGATGAGTTTAAAAAGAACTTTGATCTTATAAATGAGAGATTTGCTAGAATTTTTAAGACATTGTTTATAGGTGGGGAAGCTAAGCTTAAGCTAGATGATGAAAATGTATTATTAGCGGGAGTAGATATTATAGCACGTCCTCCATCAAAATCATTAAAGTCAATAACACTTTTATCTGGAGGAGAAAAAGCTCTTACAGCAGTTGCACTTTTATTTGCTATATTTGAAACAAATCCAGCGCCTTTTGCAATCTTAGATGAGATAGATGCAGCCTTAGATGAAACAAACATAAAAAGATATATAGAATATTTAAAATCATTATCCGAAAAATCTCAATTTATAATGATCACTCATAGACAAACCACTATGCAACTTGCTGAAAAAATACATGGAGTAACTATAGGTGATGATGGAATAAGTAAAGTATACTCTATTGACTTTAGCGAAGATTGATAATTAGACACTTAAAAGTAAAATAAACTTATCAAGGAGGAAGTATGGCAATTAGAAATATAAGAATAGAAGGAGATCCAATACTTAGAAAAGTATGTAGGGAAGTTCCTGAGATTACAGATAGAATAAAAGTATTATTAGATGACATGGGAGAGACAATGTATTCTGCCGATGGTGTAGGCCTTGCTGCTCCTCAAGTTGGAATATTAAAAAGAATTATAGTAGTAGATCCACATGATGAAGAAACTGGTCTAGTAAAGTTGGTTAATCCGGAGATTGTCGAATCTGATGGAGAACAAATTGGCGTTGAGGGCTGTCTATCTATACCAAATTATAATGCTACTGTTAAAAGACCAGAACATGTTAAAGTTAAATATATTGATGAAGATGGTAATGAAAAAGTTTGGGATGCTCATGGTTTCCCAGCAGTAATTTTATCCCATGAAATAGACCATTTGAATGGTGTTTTATTTAGAGATAAATCTATAGAAGAGATAAATTATGAAATCGAAAACGCTTAATATATGTTTTATGGGCAATCCAAAGTTTGCTGTGCAGACTTTGGATGTTCTTTGTAAGGATAGTAATTTTGATGTTAAACTAGTGGTTTCTTCTAAAGATAAGAAGAGATCAAGAAATAAGGTTACCCCTACTGAAGTCAAAAAATACGCTATGGAAAATAATGTACCAGTATCTACTCCAGATAGTGTTAATACTGAAGAATTTGTAAAAGAACTTAAAGATTTAGAAATTGACTTTATAGTAGTAGTTGCCTTTGGACAATTAATTGGTAATTTGCTTTTAGAAGAGTTCCATGATAGGATAATCAATCTTCATCCATCAATTTTACCAAAATATAGAGGAGCTGCACCTATGCAGTTTACTCTATTAAATGGTGATAAAGAAACTGCACCAACTACAATGCTTATAGAAAAAGGAATGGATAGTGGTGATATCTTATTGCAAAATGTTGTAAATGTTGATATCAATGATGATTATTATTCATTGGAAAATAAGATGTCTAACTTAGGCTCCAAAGCTATTAAATATACTCTTTTAAATTTTGATAAACTTTATGTAAATAGGATTAAACAAGATGATAGTAAAGCTACCTTTACAAAAAAAATAAGTAAAGAAATGGGTAATATTAATTGGGAAAATGATAGCTTTGCAATTTACAACCAAATTCGTGCTTTAATTGATTATCCTAAAGCATACTTTCATTATGAAGGAAAAAATGTAAAAGTTTTAGAATCGGAAATTCTCGATTCTTATCAAGGAAATCCAGGATATGTTTATGAAGCAGATAGTAAAAATAATATTATAATTGGTACAAAAAATGGAGCTATTAGAATAAATAAACTTCAATTTCCAGGGAAAAAAGCCATGGATACCAAGTCATTTCTTATGGGCAATGATTTTAAAAAGGGAATTTATCTAGATGACTGATTTAAACTTAGCTTTCAATATACTTAAATCCGTCATTTACGAAGATAGAAAATCAAATGAAGAGATAAATAAACTTGCCGATAAGGCAGGTAATTTGCCTTTAGTTACTAAAATAGTATATGGAGTTTTGGAAAATAAAATTTATCTGGATTATATGATAAGAAAGCTATCTAGTGTAAGATTAAAAAAAATTCATCCATATGTATTAACTATTCTAGAAATTGGATTTTATAATATTCATTTTTTAAATACTAAGGATTATGCTATAGTAAATGAGTTAGTAGAGCTTACAAAAGCTAAAAATAAAAGATCAACTGGCTTTGTAAATGCAATACTTCGAAATTTTATAAGAGAAGAAGATGAAGTGGCAAAAATATATGAAAGTGATGATATAAAATCTCTTTCTATTAGATATTCATTGCAAGAAGATATAACTAACTATATTTATGATAATTATGGAATGGACTATACCAAGAATTTCCTAAGATATATAAATGATGAGCAAATTATTTCTATTAGGGTTAATACCTTAAAAACTAATAAGGATGAATTAACAAAATCTTTACATGTTTTAGGTTATAATATTTCTGAAGGAAGTTTGGGCAAAAATTCATTAAAAGTAATAAATCCTGCAGGACTTATTAGTACAAGGGAATTCGGAAATGGTTTATTTACTATTCAACAAGAAGCTTCTCAAAAAGTTATAGAGGTTTTAGATCCAAAAGAAAATTCAAACATTTTAGATTTATGTGCAGCTCCAGGTACTAAAACTTCATATATCGGTGAGTACACGAGTAACCAGTCATATATTGTAGCTAATGATATATCTACTAACAAACTCCCGCTTATAAAAGAAAATATGGATAGACTTGGCCTTAAAAATATTGAACTTGTAAGTTTTGATGCATGTAAATTAGAGAAAAAGTATAAAGATCAATTTGATTATGTTCTAGTAGATGCTCCGTGTTCAGGTCTTGGTGTTATGGGAAGAAAGCCCGAAATACGCTATAATAGAAGTATAGAAGATATAAAAAATCTAGGCAAGCTTCAAAGAGAAATTTTAGATCAAGCTATGAAGTATTTAAAAAAAGATGGTATTTTAGTATATTCTACTTGTACTATAGGAAACATTGAGAATAAAAATAATTTTGAATATTTAAAAAATCAAAATAATCTTCAGCTATTATCAATAGAAGGTAAAGATTATATAGAATATATAAATTTCAAGGATAAAACAGATGGATTTTTTATAAGTAAGTTTAAGAAGATATAATATGAAACAAACAATAAATGATAAGACAATTAAAGAACTAGAAGAAATATTTAAGAATTTGGGTTTTAAAAAGTTTAGGGCAAAGCAAGTTTTTAGGCAAATTCATGTTAATAAAATTAATGATTTTGATCAAATGACAGATTTACCACGTGATATGAGAGCTAAACTGGATGAAGTTTTTGAAATTGATAAGATAAGTTTATTTAAAAGTTTTGAATCTAATATAGATGATACAAAGAAGTACTTATTTGAACTTAAAGATGGTAATATTATTGAAGCTGTTTTTATGGATTACCATGATAGGAAGACTATTTGTATATCTTCACAAGTAGGGTGTAGAATGGGCTGCACTTTTTGTGCCTCTACTAAAAAGGGACTAGAGAGAAATTTAACTGCTTCCGAAATTATTGAAGAAGTATATGAACTTGAAAGACTAAATGATGATATTAATAATATTGTAATCATGGGCATAGGGGAGCCTTTGGATAACTTTAAAAATATTATTAAATTTATAGAAATTATAACAAATGAAAAGGGTCGCAACCTATCACATAGGTCTATAACTATATCTACTTCAGGCTTAACTCCAAAAATTTATGAGCTTGCTGATACAGGTCTTGATGTAAACTTAGCAGTTAGCTTGCACTATCCTACTGATGAGCAAAGAAGAGAGTATATGCCTATAGCTAGAAAGTATAATATAAACGGTTTAATGAGAGCCACAGACTATTACTTAGATAAAACTAAAAGAAGAGTTTCTTTTGAGTATGTAGTTATTGACGGAGTAAATAACAGAAATAGCGATGTATACAATTTAACTAAGTTGATGAAAGGTAAAAATGTACATATAAACCTTATTCCTCTTAATCCAATAGAAGAATTTAAACATGGTAAGACTTCAAGAAAGATCATAAATGATTTCTCAGATAGGCTGATAAAAAAAGGTTTAAATGCTACTATTAGATATTCTATGGGTGAAGATATAGACGCTAGCTGCGGCCAGCTGAGAAATAATTATGTGAGGTAATCATGAAATTTAGTTCAATATCAAATATTGGCAAGTTTAGGGAGACAAATGAAGATTCATATAGTAATGTTTCCATTGACAATTATGATTTTTTCATAGTTGCGGATGGGATGGGTGGTCATAGTGATGGAGAACTTGCAAGCTCTCTTGCAAGTAAGTCTTATACTGATTTTATAAAGAATGCAAAGATAGATAAATATGAAGATATTGCTGATTTACAAGCGGATGCAATCAAATATTCCAATGAAAAAGTTTTTGAAATTGCAAAAGAAAAAGACGAGAAAATGGGAACTACTGTAGTTTGCCTTTGTATAGACTATATAAAGAATATATATCATATAAGTCATATTGGTGATTCCAGACTTTATTTATATAGAAATGATGAGCTTAAACAAGTTACAAAAGATCACTCCTTAGTAAATGAACTTATAGATAGTGGTGCTTTAAAAGAAGATGAAGCAGAGAACTTTATTAACAAAAATGCAATCACTAGAGCTGTAGGAATTAGTCAAGAGGTTAAGTCAGATTATAAAACTATAGAGATAAAGGATGATGATATCATTTTAATAGCTACCGATGGATTATTTAATGAATTGAAAGTTAATTCGATAATAAGTGTTATAAAAGAAAATGAAGATGTTTACGATATTTCGTCAAGTCTTATTGATGCGGCAAACGCATCAGGCGGTCACGATAATATAACGGTAACAACGATAAAAATGTAAGAGGGTATTATGGAAAATATAATTTTGGACGATAGGTACGAGATTATCGAACAAATCGGTGTAGGGGGTATGGCTAAAGTTTATAAGGCCAAAGATAAACTCCTCGATAGATTTGTAGCTATCAAAATACTCAAAGAACAATATGCGGAAGATGATGAATTTCTCAAAAAATTTAATAATGAGGCTCAGTCTGCTGCTAAACTTTCACATATAAATATAGTAAATGTTTTTGATATTGGACAAGATCTATATAATGGACAGATGATTTATTATATAGTAATGGAATATGTAGAAGGTAAGACATTAAAAGACTATATAATTGACGAGGGAAAGCTTTCTAATCACGATATAATAGACTATTCTACGCAGATTGCCCAAGCTTTAAAAACAGCTCACCAAGCAGGTATAATCCATAGGGACATCAAGCCACAAAATATACTAATTGACAACTATGGTTTATTAAAGGTAACTGATTTTGGTATAGCACGTGTTTCATCGAATGCTACTATAACTTATACAAGCTCAATACTTGGGACGGTTCATTATATATCACCAGAGCAAGCAAAGGGAAAAATTGTAGATGAAAAATCTGACCTTTACTCTCTAGGCGCTGTGATGTATGAAATGGCAACTGGAAAAGTTCCTTTTGATGCAGATAATTCTGTAGGAATTGCTGTTATGCATATTCAAGATCAAGCAATTGAGCCAAAAGAAATAAATCCAAATCTTTCAGATCATCTAAATTATATAATAATGAAACTTTTATCAAAGGATCCAAGTGAAAGATTTTTAAATGCAATAGAACTTATTGATGCTTTAGATGATGAGAATTACTATGTAGAAGAAGAAGCGGATGATATTGCTCAAACAGCGAGGATACCTATAGTTGTTCCTAAAGAAAAATCATATGAAAAAGTTTACTATGATAATCAACCAGAAGAAGATGGAGAAGAAGAGCTAGAAGAAAAAGAAGCTGTTTATGTATCTAATTCAGAGTCAGAAGAAAATAGTGATAAAAGAAAAAATGATAAAAAAATATGGCCTTTATTTATAGCTGCCCTTATTTTATTAGGAGCTATTTACTTTTTTAGAAATAGAACAAATAATCAAGTAGTTGTTGAAGTACCAACGGTTATTAACCTAGATCAGGAACAAGCCTTTAATGAACTGGAAAGACGTGGGTTGAAGCCAAATATCTTAAGCAGTGAACAAAGTGATGAGTATGAAAAAGGGAAGGTCATGAGCCAAGATCCAACACCAAATTCAAAAGCAAACAGAGGAAGTACTGTAAATCTTGTAATAAGTGAAGGACGAGAGGTAGAAGTTCCTGACTTGAAAAATATGACAATATCACAAGCAGAGGAAACACTTAAGGAAAAAGGTCTTAAACTTGGTAGAACTAATTCATCTTCAAGTGATGAAGTAGAAAAGGACTTGATTATAAATCAAAATCCAAGTCCAAATACTAAGCTACAAACTGGTACAGAAATAGACGTAACTGTAAGTACTGGCTCAGATCAGAGAGTTAAAACTGTAGAAGTTCCAAATTTAATAGGAAAGTCAGAACAAGACGCAAGAGCTATTGTTTCACAATATGGTCTTAGTTTAAGAGATGTTAACTATGCCAATAGTAATGATGTAGCAAGAGGTATAGTAATGAATCAATCAATTTCTAGCGGAACTGAAGTGGCTAAAAATTCTAAAATTGACTTTACTGTAAGCCTAGGATCAGAAGAAAATAAAAATAATCAAGATCAGGATAATGACCAAGACCAAAATAATAATGATGATAACTCAAATGATTTTAGAAATGTTGTGTTAAATGTTTCTATTACAGATCCAGCCGATCAGTTTAATGTAATGGTATTTGATATAGTCAATGGACAAAGGAACCAAGCTATAATAAATCAAACTATGTATAGTAGTGATTTGCATGATGGAGTCTTGACATTAAATGTAAAAGCAAGACTTGGCACGAATTTAGAAGTATTAATAGATAATCAATCCTACGGAGTGTATGAAGTAAATCAATGAATGGAAAAATAATAAAATCTCAAAAAGAATTGTATTATGTAGAAACTTCTGAAAATATTTTTATGTGTAAAGCTCGTGGCAATTTTAGAAAAAGAGGTATAAAGCCTTTGGTTGGAGATAATGCTCTTATAGAAATACAAGAAGAAGACAAAGCTTATATTATAGAAATATTAGAAAGAAAAAATGAGATAAAGAGACCTAATATAGCTAATATAGATCAAATGCTTATTTTTGTAACTATAAATGATCCACCTCTTAATTTATATAATCTTGATAAATACCTTGCAATGTGTGAGCATGAAAATATAGACGTAGTAATTGTTCTTAGTAAAAAAGATCTAGCTAAAGATAATAAAATTAAAGAATTAACTAAAATTTATGAAAATTTAGATTATAAAGTATTAAGTCTAGATAACTATAATGATTTTCCAAAAAAAGACATTACGGAAATACTAGAAGGAAAAACTTCTGCAGTTTCTGGAGCCTCAGGAGTAGGAAAGAGTACTTTTTTAAATAATCTAGTGGATAAAGATTTAGAAATAGGTGAGATATCTGATAAATTAAAAAGGGGCAAAAATACTACCCGTCATACAGAAATTTTTAGTATAAATCCACAAACTTATATATTTGATACTCCAGGATTTGATAGTTTTGACTTTGATTTTATAGAAGATGAAAATAATCTAAAATATTGTTTTAGAGAAATGTCTATTAGCAATTGTAGATTTAATAATTGTAACCATATCAATGAACCAAATTGTTCTGTAAAAGAAAAAGTTGAAAATGGTGACATTGCTAAAAGTAGATATGATAATTATGTTTTATTGTTTAAAGAACTTAAAGAAAGGCGAGAAAATAAATGGTAGAACTAGCTCCTTCAATTTTAAGTTGTAATTTTGCAAATTTGGAAGCCGATATTGAAAAGACAAAAGGAACTGATTTAAAGAATCTTCATATAGATGTTATGGATGGATTATTTGTACCAAACATTTCCTTTGGATTTAAAGTTATAGAGGATATTAGAAAAAAGAATGATTATTACTTTGATACTCATGCTATGATTGAAGAACCTATAAGGTATGTAGAAGAATTTAAAAAATCTGGTGTTGATAGATTAACTATACACTATGAAGCGTGCAAAGATCTAGATAAAACTATTGGTGCTGTTAAAGATTCTAGAATGGAAGTTGGTCTAACCTTTAAACCTGCCACTGATATTAATCTTGTAATACCATATTTAGACAAAATTGATTTAGTCTTAGTTATGAGTGTAGAGCCTGGCTTTGGCGGACAAAGCTTCATGGAAGATTCTCTAGATAAGATAAAAATTTTAAGAGAGTATATTGATAAAAATAATCTAGATTGTCTTATAGAAATAGATGGTGGAATTAAGACTACAAATGTGGAAAAAGCCATAGATGCAGGGGCTGATCTAATTGTATCTGGATCTGATATTTTTGGAAAAGATATAAAAAATCAAATAGATAAATATTATAAAATATTTGAGAAAAAGTCACTTTCATAGTGGCTTTTTTTAATACATGGGTATGTATATACAAACGTAAAGTTTAGAAAATTAAGGAGAAAATAATGGCGAATAAAGAAGATAAGAATCAAAAATATGATTTTAAAAAGGCTCCCCTAACTCCACCAGACATAGATAAAGTAGAGCAAGTAAAAGATAATGCAAAGCAAAAAGATCTAGAAACCAATAAAGTAGATAACAAGGGCAAAGCTTTTACAACAAACAAAGGCCTAAAAATGGCTGAAGATGAATTTTCATTAAAGGCTGGTAGACGTGGACCAACTCTTTTAGAAGATTTTCATTTAAGAGAAAAAATAATGCACTTTGACCATGAGAGGATTCCAGAAAGAATAGTTCATGCTCGTGGTGTAGGAGCTCATGGTGTATTTAAATGTACAAAAGATATGAGTGAATATACAAAAGCTTCATTATTTACACAAGAAGGTAAAGAAACTCCACTATTTACAAGAATTTCTACAGTAGCAGGATTTAGAGGTTCAACAGATACTCCCCGTGATGTACGTGGATTTGCTTTAAAATTTTATACTGATGAAGGAAACTACGATATAGTAGGAAATAATATTCCAGTTTTCTTTATTCAAGATGCTATAAAATTCCCTGATTTTGTGCATGCTGTAAAACCAGAACCAGATACAGAAGTACCACAGGCTCAATCAGCTCATGATACATTTTGGGACTTTGTTTCAAAAAATCAAGAGTCAGCACATACTGTAATGTGGGCTATGAGTGATAGAGCTATACCACTTAGTCTACGTATGATGGATGGATTTGCTGTTCACACATTTAGATTTGTAAATGCTGAAGGAAAAGGAACATTTGTTCGTTTCCAATGGAATCCTCAACTAGGAGTGCACTCTAGGGTTTGGGACGAAACGTTAAAAGTTTCAGGTAATGATCCAGATAGCCAAAGGAAAGATTTATACGATGCAATTGACGAAGGAAACTATCCAGTATGGGACTTTTGTGTTCAACTTTTGCCAGAAGAAAAAGAATTTGACTATCCATTTGATATCCTAGATCCAACAAAAGTATGGCCTGAAGAAGATATACCAAAAGTAAAAATCGGTGAAATCACACTAAATAGAAATGTTGATAACTACTTTGCAGAAACAGAACAAGTTGCTTTTAATCCGGGAAATGTTGTACCAGGAATTGATTTTTCAAATGACCCATTACTACAAGGTAGATTATTCTCATATACAGATACACAATTATTAAGACTTGGTGGTCCAAACTTTGCACAAATTCCAATAAATAGACCAATTTCTGAAGTTCATAATAACCAAAGAGATGGATGGCATCAACATATGATAAATAAAGGACCAGTATCCTATCATAAATCGGCAATTGATGATCAATCTCCATACTATGAAAGTCCAGAAAATGGTGGCTACGAACACTACCAAGAAAAAATAGATGGAAGAGCTATAAAAGATCGTGATGATAGCTTTAGAGATCATTTTAGTCAAGCAACATCTTTCTATAAATCATTAAGTAAAGTAGAGCAAGAACATATCAAAAATGCATTTTCATTCGAGCTTTCAAAAGTAAAAAGACCAGAAATTAGACAAAATGTGGTAGATATGTTTGCAAATGTAGATAAAGATATGGCAACAGAAATTGCTAAAAATGTTGGGGCGGATACTCCAAACGCTGAGAGAGGATTTGATCCAGTAGGTATTAAGGCAAGTAAAGAAGCATTAGAAGTAAAAATGCCAGAATTTTCACAAGAAAATACTATTTTTAAACCAGATACTTTAAAAGTAGGAATTTATTCTGATAGTGACGATGATTTTGACTTTAAGTCTTTAGTAAAATCAATAAAGAATAGTAAAGCAAAAGCAGAAATAATACAAGCGGATTTACAAGATACTAAGGATGGCGTAATGGTAACTCATAGATACGAGACAATCCATCCAGTATTAGAAGATGCTTTAATCATAGTAGTACCAGAAAAACCAAGTCATGAATTTAGCAAAAATGTTGGTGAATTTGCAAAGGAAACATTTAAGCACTACAAACCTCTTTGGATAATAGGTGATGCAAGTGATATTCTATCAGATGACCAACAAAAGGCTGATGGAGTAATGGTTACTAAAGATAGCAAAGATATTGATAAATTTATAGAAAACTTAACAAAACAAAGATTCTGGGATAGAGATGGCTCTAACTAGATAAAAAAAGACCACTGGGCGGTAAATCCTACCTAGTGGTTTTTATTTTGAATTCAAAATAAAAAAAGCATCTAATTATGCTTTTTGTACTCTTCCAGATTTTAAACATTTAGTACATACGTTGATTGATTTTGGAGATCCATCTACTATAGCCCTAACTTTATGCACGTTTGGTTTAAAAGTTCTGTTGACACCTTTGTGTGAGAAAGTAACTGATTTACCTGATTTTACCCCTTTACCACAAATATCACATGAATTTGCCATATAAAACACCTCCTAGCTTTTTACGATTAATCTTTATTATTTTACCAAAAGATTGGTTAAATTACAAATTTTTTTAAACAAAACAAAGATATTAAATTAAGGTATAATAGATTAATAGAAAACTTTGATTTAAATTGTTTAAATCTAGGAGGAAATATGGACTTAAAATCTATATATGAGGGCAAAAAATTCGGAGAAATCCTATTTTGTGAGCCTTTAAAAGACTATACAACATGGGGCATAGGTGGCCCAGCTGATGTACTGGTAAAGCCTCATAATGAAAAAGAATTACAGGACTTACTTATATTTAATAATGAAAATAAAATTCATACAACTGTTATAGGCAGAGGATCCAACCTACTTATTACAGATAAGGGAATAAGAGGATGTGTTCTCGTACTAGCTGATAATTACGACTGTATAAGCTTAGAGGATACAGAGCTTACAGTTCTTGCTGGAACTAAGCTAAATAAGGCAGCTTTATATGCTATAGAAAATAAACTAACAGGAATGGAAGAAGTTTCAGGCATACCAGGATCTGTTGGTGGAGCAGTTGCTATGAATGCGGGTGCTTACAATAGAGAAATCAAGGATATATGTATAAACGTAAAGGCTTTTGATTTATCAGGAAATGAATATAACTTTACAAATGATGAAATGAATTTTTCTTATAGGCATTCTAAGATTTTTGAACAAGATCTCATAGTTTCATCTGCAACTTTTAAACTTTTTTATGATACTGAAAATAAAGCAGAAGAAAAATATGATGACTATACAAATAGACGCGAAACAAAGCAACCTTTAGATAAAAAATCCGCAGGATCAACCTTCAAAAGGCCAGAAGGATCCTATGCTTCTAAGTTAATAGATGAATGTGGTTTACGTGGCTACAGAGTAGGAGATTGCCAAGTTAGCGAGAAACACTGTGGATTTATTATAAATACTGGTGATGCAACAAGTCGTGAAATGCTTGATTTCATAGAAGAAGTTGCAGGAATTGTAAAAGAAAAAACTGGCTTTACTTTAGAACGCGAGGTTAAATTAATCGGAGATTTATAATGAAGCTTAAAATAATTACTGGTTTAAGTGGTTCTGGAAAAACTACAGCTCTTAGAACATATGAAGATATGGGATACTATGCGATGGATAATGTTCCGGCATATTTGATAGAAAAATTTATTGAGCTTAATAAGATGCAGGAAAGCCCTATAGAAAAAATGGCAGTAGTAATAGACTTTAGATCTCACACCTTAGATAATGATATTAATAAATCATTATTAAATTTAAAAGAGAAGAATCCAGATACTGAAATAATTTATTTATATTGTAATGATAGAGAAATTTTAAAAAGATATAACGAACTAAGGCGACCTCATCCTTTAGGTGAATTTGGTAATGTTTCAGATGGGATTATTAAGGAAAGAGAGTATTTAAAGTCTATTATGAAAGTTTCAGATAGATTTATAGATACTAGTAATTATACAGCAAAAGAACTAAGGAAAGTTATAGAAGACTCATCGTATAAAAAAGACAAGATGATAGTAAATATCTTATCTTTTGGTTACAAGAATGGAATGAGTGAAGACTTTGATTTCGTTTTTGATATGAGATTTTTACCTAATCCATTTTACATAGATGAGCTAAAAGATTTAAATGGAACTAATATTAAGCTTAAGAATTATCTGGATCAGTTTGAAATTATAAATAAGGTAGAAAATGATATTTATGATTTTATAAATAACTTGATTCCAGAATTTATAAATCAAGGTAAAAATACTATAACTATAGCCTTTGGTTGTACTGGTGGTAAGCACCGTTCGGTTTACATGGCTGAGCGCATGTATGAAAGAATGAAGAATGATGATTATATAATAATCAAAAAACACAGAGATAAGGATAAATGGTGAAATGCAGTATTACAAAAGACTACCTTTAGAAAATGTTAAAAACGCCAGAGAACTTGGTGGAGTACCAACAATGGATGGCAAGGTCATCAAATGGAACAAGTTCTTAAGGACAGCTACTCTTGATGATATTAGTTTAGAGGAAATTAAAATTTTAAAGGATTATGGAGTTGAGTCTGTAATTGACTTAAGACGTGAAGGAGAAATCCCTTTTGATAGTGAAAGTCATAAAAATATAAAAGAAAATTTTAACTTCAATCATATTTCCCTAGCTCCGAATGAAGAATTTACTAAAGAACAAATCAGACAGATTATGGATAGAGAGGTCTCAGTAGGAGCTACATATAGAAACTTGATTGACAACTTCCCTAAAATTAGACAAATAATGGATGTATTTGCTAATACTAACGGTATTACACTCTTTCACTGTCAAGAAGGTAAGGATAGAACAGGAATTGTATCGATGATATTGATGGGTATAGCTAATGTTGGTAGAGCAGATATAATAGCTGATTATGAAATTTCCTCAGCCTATCTTGGGTACATAGAAAGATATGATGAGAATGAGCCTTATTCAGTATTTAGGATAACAAATCCTTATTACATGAAAGAAGCTTATGAATATATAGAACGTAAGTATAAGAGTTTTGATGAATACTTGCTATATGCAAAAGTTGAGCAAGAAATTATAGATAAGGTAAGAGATAAATTATTAAGTTAAGGTGATCTTATGTCTTTTTCGAAAAGATGTAAAAAAGAAGTATTAAAGAAACAATCAATCAATGCTATGGCCGAATTATTGTCCGTAGTATTTTTTATCGGTTCAATTAGAATATCAAATAGTAGTTATAAGATAATATTTAAAACTTATTCTAATACTGAAGCTAGGTATATATATAACTTAATAAAAGAGTGCTACAACTATTCTTCAACTTTTGAAATAAAAGATATAGAAAATGAAGAAAAAGATAGACTTTTTACAGTTATTATAGAACAAAGCAATATATCAGAAGATATTATCGAAAAAAGTTATGGATTTTTTATAAGTAATGATGTGGATTTAGATGATGTTGCTTTTGACGACATAAAATCATATTTAAAAACTGCATTTGTCTTTAAAGGGTCAATTAATGACCCTCAAAGAGGGTATAATCTAGAAATATCAGTACAAGATATTAATCAATGCCATTTGTTGAGTGAATGTATGGATATATTTGAACTGAATCCAAAAGTAAATAATAAGAAAGATTCTTATGTTGTTTATCTTAAAGATAGTGATAAGATATCAGACTTTTTAGCGATAATTGAAGCAAATAAATCTTTGTTTGAGCTAGAAAATGTTAGGGCTATGAAGTCTATAAGAAATAATATAAATAGACAGACAAATTTTGATAAGGCAAATATAGATAGGACTGTCCATGCGTCTGTTAAACAAGTTGATGCAATAAATTTACTAATATCAGAAGGATACTTTGATAGTTTATCAGATGATATGAAAGAGATTGCCAATTTAAGGATTGATAATCCTTATGCATCAATTGAGGAATTAGGTGCTATGGTCAATCCGCCTATGAGCAAGTCTAAAGTTAATTATCGCTTACAAAAGTTTATAAAAATAGCAGAAGACTTATGATAGATAGCTTTTATGAGGAGCAATTATGGAAAATAAATTTACCCATTTACATGTTCATACTGAATATTCACTTTTGGATGGATTTTCTAGAATCGATGATATTTTAGATAAAGCCCAAAGTTATGGTATGGATAGCCTTGCTATAACAGATCATGGTCAGATGTATGGTGTTATAGAATTTTATAAAAAAGCAAAAGAACGTGGTATTAAACCAATTATTGGTTGTGAAGTTTACATATCTGATAAAGATCATCTTATAAAAGATCATACTAATAAGCGTTACTACCACTTAATCCTCCTTGCAAAAAATAATAATGGATATAAGAATCTTCTAAAAATAGTTTCAGAAGCTTATGTAAATGGATATTACTATAAGCCAAGAGTAGATTTAGATTTTATAAAAAAATATAGTGAGGATTTGATAGCTTTAAGTGCTTGCTTAAGCGGAGAAGTAAGCCAGAGGATACTTGAGGGTGATATAGGAAAGGCATATGAAACTGCAAATAAGTATAAAGAAATATTTGGGAAAGGAAATTATTATTTAGAATTACAAAACCACGGACTTAATAAACAAGAAAAAGTCAATGAAGTTTTGGCAAAAATGCATGAAGATTTAGATATTGATCTAGTAGCAACTAATGATGTCCATTATATAAATAAGGAAGATAGTTACTATCAAGATGTTTTATTATGTATACAAACAGGTGCTTTGGTAAAAGATGAAGATAGAATGAAGATGCCATGTGATGAGTTTTATCTAAAGTCATCAGATGAGATGTATGCAATATTTAAAGACTACAAAGAAGCATTAGAAAATACTAATAAAATTGCTCAAATGTGCAATGTAGAAATGGAATTTCATCACCCACATTTACCATATTTTTCAAAATTACCGGATGGATTATCTAATCTTGAATATTTAACTCAATTAGTTGACGAAGGGCTTTCTCAAAAATATGAAAAAGTAAGTGAAGATATTAGGAAAAGAGCAACTAGAGAGATTAATGTTATTAATAGCATGGGCTATGTAGATTATTTTTTAATAGTATGGGACTTTGTGAGATTTGCAAAAGATAATGACATAGCAGTAGGGCCTGGGCGTGGTTCTGCTGCAGGGTCTCTAGTTTCTTATGCACTTGATATAACTCAGATTGACCCTTTAAAGTATAACCTTATCTTTGAAAGATTCCTCAACCCCGAAAGAGTGTCAATGCCTGATATAGATATAGACTTTGATTATGTAAGGCGTGATGAAGTTGTAGAATATGTAAATGAACTTTACGGTAGAGACCATGTATCCCAAATAGTTACCTTTGGTAGGATGCAAGCTAGAAATGCTATTAGAGATGTGGGGCGCGTTTTAGATATTTCATATGCTAAAGTAGACAAAATTGCAAAGCTTATTCCGGCTGTTATAAATATGACATTGGATCGAGCTTTGGAAGAATCTCCTAAATTTAAGGAAGCTTATGATAAAGATGCAGAAAGTAAAAGATTAATTGATACAGCAAAAAAACTTGAAGCTCTACCTCGCCATACGTCAATTCATGCTGCAGGTGTCGTAATTAGTAAGCAAGTCCTTACAGATATAGTTCCTTTGTCGATATCCAATGATCAGATTGTAACTCAATTTAATATGACTGAGATAGAGGAGTTAGGTCTATTAAAGATGGATTTTTTAGGCCTTCGAAATCTTACAGTTATCAAAGATACAATAAAAGATGTTAAAACAAATCATGGAGTAGATATTGACATTGATAATATAGACGAAAATGATCCAAATATAATAAATCAGTTCAATAAAGCTAAAACTATAGGTCTTTTTCAATTTGAGTCAGCAGGAATGAGAAATTTCCTTAAGAATCTAAAACCTACAGTTTTTGATGATTTAGTTGCTGCCAATTCCTTATTTAGACCAGGTCCTATGGATGAAATTCCAACCTATATTCATAATAAAAATCATCCAGAAGATATTTGGTATTTAGATAAAAAACTCAAACCAATTCTAGGAGTTACTTATGGAATAATAGTATACCAAGAGCAAGTTATGCAAATAGTTCAGCAATTAGGAGGGTTTTCATTAGGTGAAGCCGATAACCTAAGGAGAGCTATGAGTAAGAAAAAAATGGATGTTATGGAGGCTAATAGAGAAGTTTTTGTCAATGGAAAAATTGATGAAAATAAAGATGTAATTATTCCAGGATGTGTTAGAAATGGTGTAAGCGAAGGTGTTGCCAATAAAATTTATGATGAGATGATTTCTTTTGCTAAATACGCATTTAATAAGTCCCATTCAGCTGCTTACTCTCTTGTAGCAGTGCAAACAGCTTATCTTAAGTATTATTATCCAGAAGAATATATGGCAAACCTCATATCTTCTGTTATGGATAGTGCATCCAAGCTTTATTTATACGTGAATGAAGCAAAGAGTATGGACATAGATGTAATCGCACCAGATGTTAACCTATCATACAAAAAGTTTTTTGCTAAAGATGGAAAAATTATATTTGGACTTTCTGGTATTAAAAATCTTGGTACAAACTTTATATCTGCTATTGAAGCAAGCCGTAAAGCAAACGGTAAATTTATAAATTTCAAAGACTTTCTAGAAAGAGTTGAGGAATATGATAGTAGAGCTTTAAATAAAAAGGGACTGGAGTCTTTGATTAAAGCTGGGGCCTTTGATAGTATGGGATATAAAAGATCAAGACTAATGGCTGTTTATGAGAAGGCTATGACTAATGTTCACGAAGGACAAAAAGTAAATGTAAAAGGTCAGATGAATTTACTTGATATGACTAGTAATAATGAAGCAAACGATGATATAAACTTACCAGATATAAATGAGTATCCTAAAAAAGTAAAGTTATCTTTAGAAAAAGATGTGTTAGGATTTTATATATCAGATCATCCTTTAAGCGAATCAAGTGATAAGTTAAAGGATTTAGTAAATTTTAAGACAAATTATAAAGATGAACTTATGGATGATCAAATACAAAGTCTAGATAATAAATTTGTTACTATGGCAGGTATTATTACAGGAAAATCTGAAATAATGACCAAAAAAAGAAGCCTTATGGCATTTGCAAATATAGAAGACCTTCATGGTTCAATTGAACTTGTTATTTTCCCAGAAATCTATAAAAAATATAGAAATTTAATAGAAGATGATAATGTAGTCCTAGTTAAGGGTAAATTACAAGTGGACGATGAAGATATAAAGTTATTAGCTCAGGAATTTATAGATATAGAAAATTTAAATCTTAAAACTTTATATATCAAAACTTCTTATAATAGGTATAATGAATTAAGAAGGGTTTTAGCAAAAAATACAGGGGATACTCCTGTTGTAATATATTTTGAAGATAAAAATAAGTCAGTAAAATTAGATGAAAAATTACGGTTTAATATAAATGACGAATCGATAAATATATTAGAAAACTTTTTAGGAAAAGGAAATGTTAAGTTCAGTTAGGAGTTTATATGAATACTATAGGCATTTTAACAAGCGGTGGTGATGCCCCAGGTATGAACTCAGCCATAAGAGCTGCTGTTAGAACAGCTCTTAATAATGGTATGAGAATAAAGGGTATCAGAAATGGATATGATGGCCTTATGAAAGGTGATATATATGAAATGAATGTATCATCGGTTGCAGATATAATACATAAGGGAGGTACTATCTTAGGAACTGCAAGAAGTACTGATTTTAAAAATAAGGAGGGCCAAGAAAGAGGAGCACAAATTCTTTCAGATTATGGTATAGAAGGACTTATAGTAATTGGTGGAGATGGATCTTTTAAAGGAGCTAAGGCCTTATCAGATTTAGGAATAAAGACTATAGGTATACCAGGTACTATTGATAATGATATGGGGTATACGGACTATACTATTGGATTTTTCACAGCAATTGAAACGGTTATAGATGCCATAGGCAAACTTCGCGATACATCTAGTTCTCATGGACGTGCTGTTGTAATAGAAGTTATGGGTAGAAATTGTGGAGACCTTGGTTTATACTCGGGTCTTGCAGGAGGAGCGGAATCTATTATTGTTCCAGAACATGAATTTTCTATAGATGATATAGTAGAAAAAATGGAGCATGGAAGAAAGAGAGGAAAGCTTCATCACTTAATTACACTTGCTGAAGGTGTAGGAGACCCATATTCCATAGCCCGTGAACTTGAAGAAAGAACTGGGATAGAAACTAAGGTTACAATATTAGGTCATGTTCAAAGAGGAGGTGCACCTTCATCCGTTGATAGACTTTTAGGTTCTACCATGGGATCTCGTGCAGTTGAGTTGCTTCTTGAGGAAAAAACAGGTCTTGCTATAGGGTATGTAGACGGTAAACTGATAGAAGTAGACATAGATCAAGCAGTCGGCAAAAAATCACAATTCGATGAAAATTTATATGAATTAGCTAATAACTTATCTAAATAAAAGGAGTTAATAATGAATAAAACACCAGAAATTTTAAAAAAGACTAAAATAGTTTGTACCATTGGACCATCTTCTGAATCATCAGAGATTCTAGAGCAGCTAATAGAAAATGGTATGAATGTAGCAAGGCTTAACTTTTCTCATGGTAGTCATGAAGAACACTTAGCAAAAATTAAAAATATTAGAAAAGTTAGAAGAAAATTAAATAAACCAATAGCTATAATGCTTGATACTAAAGGTCCAGAAATAAGAACAGGCAACTTTAATGTAGATGAAGTATATCTAAAACCAGATGACGTATTTACTCTTACAACTCGTGATGTAGAAGGTACTCAAGACATAGTATCTGTATCATATGAAGGTTTACCAGATGATGTAGAAGTAGGATCAAATATTTATATAGACGATGGTCTTGTGCAATTAGAAGTAACTGAAATTAAAGATGGTACAGACGTCATTTGTAGAGTACTAAATAACGGAGTACTTTCAAATCATAAGGGTGTAAATTTACCAGGATCTAAGACAAATCTACCAGCTATAACACCAAAAGACATTGAAGATATCAAATTTGGTATTGAAAATGACATTGATTTAATAGCTGCATCATTTGTTCGTAAAAAAGAAGATGTTTATGAAATTAGACGTATCTTAGAAGATAATGGTGGAGAGCATATAAAAATTATTTCTAAAATAGAATCACAAGAAGGTGTAGATAATCTTGAAGAAATTATAGAAGCATCTGATGGTATCATGGTAGCTCGTGGAGACCTTGGTGTAGAAATCAGAACAGAACTTATACCAATAGTCCAAAAAGAAATGATTAGAAAGGCAAATCTTGCTGCTAAACCAGTAATAACAGCAACACAAATGCTTGATTCTATGATAAGAAATCCAAGACCAACAAGAGCTGAGACCACAGACGTTGCCAATGCTATCATAGATGGTACAGACTGTGTAATGCTTTCTGGTGAAACAGCAGGTGGTAAATATCCAGTGGAAGCTGTAAAAACAATGAGAAATATTTGTATTACAACTGAACTATCAGATGACTTTATAGAAAACATCTATGAAACAGATATTTCTGCATCAAATACTACAACAAATGCTATTGCTAGAAATACTTGTGATATTGCAAAAGAATTAGATGCAAAAGCAATCATCTCTTGTACTTCAAGTGGTAATACATCAAGAATCATTTCTAAATTTAAACCACAAACAAATACAGTTGCAGCAACTACAACAGATAGAGTAGCTCGTCAACTTTCTGTAGTTTGGGGTGTGTATCCAATAGTTATCCAAGAAGCTCAAGAAACAGATGAACTTATTGAACGTGCTATATTTGGTGCTATCAATGAAGGATTTGTAGCGGAAGGTGATATAACAGTTGTAACAGCAGGTATTCCACTTGGTATATCAGGTACTTCAAATCTTATCAAAGTTCATACAATAGGTGATATCATAACATCAGGTACAGGAATAGGAACTAAGTCTGTTTCTGGTAAAGTTTGTCTTGCATCAACTAAAAAAGAATTAGAAGAGAAATTTAATGATGGAGATATCATAGTTGCTAAATTTACCGATGCGGATATTACAGAATATATCCAAAAGGCAAGTGCTATAGTAACAGAAGAAGGTGGCCTAACAAGCCATACAGCAATAGCAGCAGTTCATTTTAGCTTGCCAGCAGTAGTTGGAGCATTCAATATCAGAAATCTTGTAAAAGATGGAGATACTATTACTGTAGATCCAATAGGTGGAGTAATCTATAAAGGAGAAGCAAAAGTTATCTAATGATTTTAAAAAACATTAAGATAATTGATGTCCTACAAGATGGCAGAGGAGTAGCTCGTACAGAAGGAAAAATTGTCTTTGTCGAGAATGCAGTTTATGGAGAAACTCTAGATGCCGAAATTATAGCAGAAAAGAAAAACTTCTTAGAGGCTAAAAAACTAAATACTAAGATAAAAAGTGATTATCAAAGAAAACCTCCATGTCCATATTTTTATGAATGTGGAGGTTGTTCTATAATGGACATCAATTACCAAACACAAATAAAGTTAAAAAAGAATTTAATAAAAAATGCCCTAAAAAAATCTGTTGGATTAGACATAGAAGATTTAGAAATAATAGAAAGTCCAGAACTAAGATATAGAAATAAAGTACGCTTACAAGTAGATGAAGATGGTGGACTAAATTATCTAGAAGCATATTCTAAAAAAAAGGTAAAAATAGATGATTGCTTGATAGCAAATGAGCTTTTATCTAAAAATCTAAAAGAAATCCAAGATATAACAAGGTCTATAAATAATGAATTTGATGGACCTATAGATGAAGTTACTATTAGATCAAGCGAAGATGATATTTTATTAAATATTCATGGAAATTTTAATGCTGAGTCAATTAACTTTATTAAAGAAAAATATAACGAACATAAATATTCCATAAATCTCTTAAACGCTAGACAACTAATTGTTATTAGTGGAAATGGCTACCTAGACTATAAGATAAATAATAAATCATTTAAAATAAGTGCCAACGACTTTTACCAAGTAAATGATTACCAAATAGAAAACTTATATACACTAGCAAGAGAATTTTTAGGAAATGAGCAAAAACTCTTGGACCTGTACTGTGGATCAGCAACAAGCTCCATGTCAATCAACGATGATCATATAGTAGGTATAGAAATTAATAAAAACGCTATCAAAGATGCCAAAGAAAATGCCAAAAGAAATAATCTCAAAGATTATAAATTCATAGCAAAAAATGCAAAATTCATCGATAGCAAATTTATAAAAGAAAATAAAATCGACGCAGTAACAGTAGACCCACCAAGAGCAGGACTAGATAAAGAGGTAGTAAAAACAATAGCAAATTCAGGCATAGACAAAATAGTCTACATCTCCTGTAACCCGCAAACTCTGGCACGTGATATAAAAAGGTTTATGGATAGGGGATATGAGCTTAAAAAAATAAAAGCAGTAGATATGTTTCCTCAGACTATGCATGTGGAGGTAATTTCATGTCTTAGAAAATAATTTGATTTATATATATTATATATTTTTAAGATTTATTATAGGCCAAAAAAGTTTAGTCTTATATAAAAAAATATGGAGAGAATAGATGGATATATTTAGTAAAACAGATAAAAACAGCGGTTCAGTTATGTTATTGGATCTTGGAATAAGCGAAGAAGGATTTGACTTTGCTTATGATATACAAAAAGCTATGGAGATTTCCGAATATGAGTTGGATGCAATTACTGTAAAGCTTAGCGAGAATGAAAATACACTGAAAAAACTTACTCCAAATTGCGATAAAACAGATTATATCCTTGCTTCTTCTAGTGGTGCCTTATGTGGAATGATGGATATTTTTCTAGTAGAAAAGCCTGGTGATTCGCAGCTTGTGGATATTTCAGATAAGTGGTTTGAAAATCGTATTATGGATTTTGCGAAGCTTTGTGGATGGGATTACAAGAGCAATGATTCTCTTACGTCAGCAATTAAACATCTAGAGAAAAAATTTAAGATTCCATACGATCAAACAGGTGCTGGTGATGCAGCCGGATTTGTCTTTGATCTAAATCCAAGAAACCATCATTTTAAATCTATGGCTCACAATCTGAGCTTATTAGGATTATTTTTTTCAATTTTTGATCAGTTTGCAAATACTTCTCACTTCATATCTTCTGGGGAATTGATTTCTCTGCAGGAAGCTGATAATAATTTTGAGCTTAGAGGGAATAATTTTTCTAGTAAACTATTCTGTGGATTTGTAAATTGGTTTGGTCATTTGATTTCAGATATGTCAGGTTCATCAGCAAGTAGGGGACGAGGCATGGGAATACCATCGCCATTTTGGACTTGGACTAACGATATTATTGCTATGAAAAGAAAATTAAATATTAATACTTTAGATTTTGATAAATCACTAAATGAATTGGCGCTTCAAATATATAGTAATGGATATGATCTAAGGTTTGAAGCAACTAAGGCAATTCCTGTATTTGTTAATGAGTTATTAGTGAGGTTGATATATTCTGTTAGACGTTTGTTTATATTTTTTATGCAAACTCCAAAAGATGACAGGTCATTTAAACATATGTGGGAATTTTCCCAGCCTTTTTCAAACGCAAGTGTAAAGAGGATGCTCACTGTAGCTCATGGGACTTTTTGTTTGATAGATGTAGGAGATGCCGTAGCACATGGATTTATTTCTGGAGGCGGAAGTTTTAATGTAGCTGATTTCTTTTTACGATTAAATATTGTAGGTATAGGAAGATTTAGTATTTCATTGTATGGTGAGATAAGTCGAGAAGTAAAACGAAAATCATTCAAAAAAGAAGAAGTAATTTTAAGGCAGGAAAGAATAACTATGATTGACTATGTCGAAGGCTTAAAAATACTTGCAGAAGTTTATGATGATAGATACCTCCTTATATTCACAGAGGAATTAATAGAAAGTGAAATGTATATTAATGCTTTTGAAAAATCAGTGCTTTTAGCTGAGAAAAGAAATGTTCCAAAGGATCAGATATTACGAAGTAAAGCTGACATTGATTCTTATTTTAAAGGAGGCAGATAATGGTAAATCTTTTTAAAAAAAGCAAACTTAAGCAAGCGCAATATAAAGTAGAAGCTGCAATAAATATTACCAACATAAAGATTGATGATCTCGGGAAACATACTGGAGACTTATATGAATCACTGACAGCAATCGGGGATTTATTTGATAAAATCAAAAATGTTCCAAGTGAAAAGATGGCACAATACGAAAACTGGAAAAAAGTCAGATCTGACTGGAAAGACAAAGCAGAAAAAATAGAAACAGACTATAACAAAGTAGCCAAAAGGAATTTAGGTGGTGGTGCAGCTGGTGCAGGTCTTGGAATCGCAGTCGTAACAATGGGGCCAACAGCTGCTATGGGAATTGCAACCACATTTGGACTTGCATCAACAGGAACTGCTATTTCCACCCTAAGTGGGGCCGCAGCTACAAACGCAGCCCTTGCTTGGCTTGGAGGAGGAGTCTTAGTTTCTGGAGGTGGAGGAATGGCAGCTGGTAATGCTTTTCTTAGCATGGCTGGTCCTGTGGGATGGGCTATCGCTGCAATTTCTCTTGTAGCCAGTGGCTTAATTTTATGGAAGAATAGCGGTGATAAAAAGCGTTTGGAAAATCTTTTTATTGCCATAAGTAATAGAGATGTAAAGTCATATGAGCTTGCAATTATAGAAATTATTGAGCGTATAAATCGCATTATCGATGAGACTAATAAATTAAATGAGGCAATTACTCTTATCAAGAGTTTTGGCTTAGACTATAATATTATGACTGAAAAACAGAAATACACACTTGGTTCTTATGTAAATTTGATGAATTCATCAACCCAGCTTTTGACAAATCCCATAATAAATTTAGAGCCAAAATTTACTGAAGTAGATTTTGATACCTTCATAAATTCTAAGACTATAAATATGAAAGCTAGCTTATGTAATGATAATAAGGCCCTAATTATCTCACTAGCGAATTTGCTTTATAAGATTGAAATAGATGAGGAAACTAAAATACTCTTGTGGAAGTCTTTAAAGAAAAATAAGGAGATGCTCAAATCAATGGGTATATCAAAGAAAGAACTTGATATTGATCTTATGAATATAGTTTCTGAGGCTTTAGAATTTATATATCAGAATTAAGGAAAGATTATATATAATTCGATATATTTTTATTGATAGGGCCACATATGCTATACCCCTAAATTCTTTATTTTATCTATAGCAAGAAAATAGACTTATTCAATAGCCTTCTAAATAAAGTGGTTCCTGACATTGTTTTTTTAAGCAAAATTTATTAGGGGCAAATTTGTGGGGTCACCTTAAAAGAGTTAGCATCCAAAATAGATACAAATAACATGTCCAATCCATCATTTATGATGTCTTGTGTGCAAAAGCCCCTTTTGCCTATAAAAGAGAGGATGGTGTGTATTTAATACCGATTGCTGCTTTAAGGCCTTAATATTTTCTAGTATTTATGGATATATTCCCACATACGAGGCTTTTGAAAAATATGAAATGTTATCTATACTGACCACTCAAGCCACGTTGAGAGTGTAGTATTGATTACGAAAATATAGAGGTATAAAAAAAGCAACCTGTGAAGAATTCAAAGAGTATGATCCTGGAAAACATGGATTAAAGGTTACAAATCTTCTTACTAACAGATCTGCTGGAAAAATAAAAGAGGACAAGGAAAAATCTACAGAAAAGATAGATGGTGTTATCGCTACAATCATGGCTCTTGATAGGGCGATAAGATGTGGGAATGATACAAGTGAGTCTGTTTATGAGGATAGAGGATTGATAGTATTTTAATGAGAGTATAATATCAATAACTAATACTTGTTTTTTGAGGTGAGTTAATTTGAATGAATATATATCTAGTTTAGAAGAAGAATTTTCTTTGATAGAGCATGGATTCAAAGAGGAAGAAAAGAGAGCTCTAGAAGATTATAAGTCTAGTGATAATCAATACATTAAAAAATTAGCATTGTTAGCTTATAAATCTAATGTATATCAAGTGAGAATGTACGGCGTATTTTTATTAGGTCACCTATCAGATGACGATGAAATTTTAACATTTATGAGAGATGAAGTTTCCAAAGATGACAGTTGGAGAGTTCAGGAAGTATTGGCAAAGGCATTTGATGAATTTTGCAAGAAAATAGGATATGAAAAAGCACTTCCAATAATTGATGAATGGTTAGAAAATGATAATCCGAATACGAGGAGAGCAGTAACGGAGGGATTAAGGATATGGACAAGTAGACCATATTTCAAAGAAAATCCGAACGAAGCTATTGAAAGATTAGTCAATTTAAAAGAAGATTCGAGTGAATATGTAAGAAAATCGGTTGGAAATGCTTTAAGAGATATCAGTAAAAAATTCCCCGAGTTAATTAAGAATGAATTGGTTAGCTGGAACTTACAAAGCAAAGAAATTAATCAAGTGTACAAGTTAGCAAGTAAGTTTATTGACTTATAAATTGTAAGTAAAGAAACTTTTTTTGGACTCTATGTCAAATAGTGTTGGTAAATAATAATTAACCAAATACTTTTCTATGGATAGGAATTCCTGTTCATGGAATTTTTTGTTCACTTAAGTGAGTTGAACGAACTAATGTGAGTGAAACAAACCGAAATCGGTCTGAATGGAATGATATTCTTAACGCGTAATATGCAGGACGGAACAGGAAACTATGATTTAAGATTTGGGGAGACTTTTTACGATTTTTCCTGGTTTTATGGAGTTGACCAGAAAAAGATGTTGAGCGAAATAGAATGCCCGACGATCATTCTTCATGTTGCGCCTTCAAAGGAAACTGCGCCGAGCTATTATGATGAAAAAGGAATATTGCTATCTGCCATGGACGAAAAAGATGCAGAAGAAGTTCATACTTTAATCAAAAACAGTACGCTTAAATCCGGTTATGAATCAAGTCACGATATTCATGCCGACTTACCGGAACAGTTCGTTGATGCAATGATGGAGATGAAGCAGCAGAAGTAGCGGCTATGCCCATTGAACGGGCATTGACATTTACCCGAAAACATCATTTTTTTTTGCTAACTTCTATCGTGCAACGAGCGTGGAGGCTCTCTTCCAAATGTATCGTTATCGTCAGGGTGGTCTTGGTACATGTGGAGAGTGTGGTATTGATGTCACTAGTGAATTAGAGTATATCTCTATTTATTAAAAACTTGGAAGGAATTTTTGTGATGTTAGATTCTTATAGGCTAGATAATAAAAATATATTAAAAGGTAAGTGGGCTATTTCTTTAAATGAGTTAATTCCAGATGATGGGATTATATCCAATAAAGCTATATCGGGTAATTTAGAATTAAACAATGGAAAAATAACTTTAGATTTAAATGGTAGATTAACTGGAGTATCATTGAGCCTTTTTGATGATATTGAAAAAATATATGGGTACTTAAGTAATAATCTGTACGTAGTCTTAGAAAAGTGCTACCTAATTAATCCAACCATTATTTCTAACGGATATAATGTGGAGAAATATATTTCAAATTATGCATATATAATTTCATTACCTAATAATGATGTTTCAGTACTTAAAAATCAAGAAGTTTATGCAACTAGAGCTAAGTTTAGCTTTTCTTATCTTAATGATTGGTATAATATTGACCATCCTATATTAAATGATGATATGAGTAAAGACTCTTTTTCTATAAAATATATTAATAAATTTTCCAATGAGAATAGTTTTAATATTTTAGATAATAAATTTACTATAAAAATAAAGAGAGATATTAGAGCGATTAATGAATTTAATAAAGGTGCTAGTGCTAAAATGGATTATTATATAGAAGTTATATCTAATAATTACGAAGTAAAAAGTGTTAGAGAGTTCTATGAAATTTCACAATGGTTTATGAAACTGATTGATTTTTTAACCCAATCTAAAAAAAGATTTTCATACATCAAATTCTATCTAGAAGATGAAAATAATAAATTTCAATCTAAATCTTTAGACAATGGAGACTATGATTATAAGCATCCAATATACTATGGTCAGTTTATATTTCGTCAATTAGATGAGCAAGCGCAAGAATTCAAATATAATTCATTGAGGTTGAGTTATATAAAAGAAGATTTAGAAACTATAATTTGTAATTGGTTTAAATATAAAGAAAAACTAAAACCAGTAATTGATTTATATACTCAAAATTATATTTCTACCTTAGATATAGAAAGTATTCTCGTAAACCAAACAGAGATGATGGAAAGGCTTTACGATAACTTTTTTAACAGTGCAAGAGAAACACAAAATTGTGATGATTCAAATTTAGACAATACTATTTTAGAAATTAAAGATTATCTAGATAAAAATAACATAGAAATTTCTATTAAAGAAGAAATAACTAGGAGACTAGGTAATGATAAAAAAAATTATCCTACTTTCAGAGAAAAACTAACTGTTATTTTGGAGAATATACCTGAACAGTTAAAAAATATTTTTTATTTAATAGATCAAAATTGGAAAAATGATACGAATTTCGAAAAAAACTTTGCTAATAGGTTGAAAGATACAAGAAATTACAACACGCATGGACCGGGAAATAATAAGAATAAATCACGTCTAAAAGCTTTTAAAGAACTAAATAATGCTAATACTGTTTTAGAATATATAATTTATTATCATGTTATCCATCAATTAGGAATAACAGATGATATATTATTAAATTATCCATTCCTTAGAAGAAAAATACATTAATAGTAGGAGGAAAACTATTCATTTAATAAAGATTAGTATAAGGCAAATCATAAGGATAAATGTATAAACAAAATTTAAATTTTAATTATAAGTGTTTCTTTTTATAATTATATATATATAGTTTATGGGACCTTATCAATATTAATCATATTAAGATAATTATGATTACTTTAATAATTTAACAAAAATATGATGAGCTGAAGAGTTAATTAGGAGCAGTTATGGATACCCGGTTTACAATAGAAAAGATAGATTCTCAAACATTTGCATTAAGTGAATACAAACACTGGGAAGAGACTCATTGCTACTTATTATGTGGAGAGAATAAGGCACTCTTAATAGACACAGGACTCGGTGTTTCAAATATTAAAGAAGTTGTAGATGAATTAACAGATTTACCACTTACAGTTTTTACTACACATATTCACTGGGATCACATCGGCGGCCATAGATATTTTGATTGTATTGGAGTTCACAAAGAAGAAAAAAAATGGCTTTCAAAAAAATTTCCTCTTCCATTAGAAGTTGTAAAAAAGCAATTAACAGAAAAAGCACACAATTTTCCTTGCGATTTTAATATAGATGACTATAAGATTTTCCAAGTAAAGCCACAAATAGTTTTCCAAGATGGCTATACATTTGATTTAGGCGGTAGAACTATTGAGGTTATACATACACCGGGACATTCTCCTGGTCATTGTTGTTTTTATGAACATGAAAGGAAATATTTATATTGTGGAGATTTAATTTATAAAGGATGTCTATACGCTTTTTATCCTACAACTGATCCTAAATTATTTTATAAATCAATAAGAAAGATACAAAAATATGATATTAAAAGAGTTTTGCCTGGTCATCATGATTTAAATATTACTGTCTCGCTAATTAATGAGATAGAGAATGGCTTTAGATTATTAGAATCAAGAGGAGATTTGAAACAAGGGAAAGGAATCTTCGATTTTGGTAACTATCAAATTTGGATTTGATCTTTAAATTATATTAGATATATTCCCACATACGAGTTTTTTAAAAATATAAAATGTTATCCATACTTATCACTAAAGCCTGTAGTATTAACGTAAATGAATTTAATAGAAGCTAACGAAATAGGGAGGTTTAAGTATGTATTTTGAAAAAATTGTAATTAGTCTATTACCTATAGCAGGGCTGTTTTTGTCTTTTCTTTATAGGTATAAAGCAAATGGGAATATCAGTAAGTATAGTGGATTTAGAACAGGATTAAGTATGAAATCAAAAGAAAACTGGGAGTATGCTCATAAGTATGCAGCTAAACTTTTACGAATATATGCTATATTTTTTATATTATTAAATATTATAATAATATTTAGTAATAGTCTAAATAATACAACTATGACAATCATAGTTGTATTGCAAATGCTATTTTACTTCATCATTGGATATAGAGTTAATAAGGACTTGGCGAAGAAAGAAAATGGTTAAAATCTATTAAAGATTTTTAAAGGGTAATTTTATGTATATTGAAAATGAAATAAACATACCAGTGATGATATTAAGATTAGGGGTGTGTAGTATTAATTTTTATAATGTTATCTATTAACGTAAATGTAATTGCAATTATTAATGCTAATATAATAGCGAACGCAAGAGGTGGTTTCAATTACAAATTAACTTCTAATAGAAAAAAATTATAGTTTATGATGAAAAGCTTAAAGTAATATCTAAATCTTCAGTTGAAGTTGAAATAGAAAATTGACAAGGATAAAAAGTAAATATACACTAAAATAATAGTACCCGACACGCCTCTTAACAATGCGGACCAAGTCGGGTCTTTTGATTGCAAAAAAGCCCCACCACGTATGGCAAGATCTTGTTCCATAAGCATTATATCATAAATATAAGAAAATAGAATACTAACCGAGTCCTTGAATAAAAATAGGACAAATACTTGAATAAGTGATAAAATCCACTTAAGTATTGAGTATGGAAGGAAATAATGAAAAAGTATTTACATAGAATTGCAGATAAATTATTGGAAGAACGATTAGACGCAAAAAGGGCAGTTTTAATTGAAGGTCCGGTAAGACAACAACAGCAAAATAAAAGGCAAAAAGCTTTATATCTATGGATCGATCTGATATGACGAGACAGTATCAGCAAATGGCAGAGCTTTCTCCTAGTACTTTACTTGAAGGAGAAACCCCAAGTCTAATTGATGAGAGGCAAATAGCACCTAATTTATGGAATGCTGTGCGTTATGAGGTTGATAATAGCGATGAATTTGGTCAATTTATATTAACTGGTTCAGCAGTACCTAATGAATTTGATGACTCAATGCATACGGGTACGGGTAGAATTTCTAGACTTCTAATGCGATCTATGAGTCTATATGAATCAAAGGATTCAAGTGGAGAGATTTCTCTCAGGGATTTATTTAAAGGAGAAAACATCTCGGCGATTGATGAAACCAGTCTTGAAGAAATAGCCTTTTTTATATGTAAAGGTGGATGGCCAAAAGCAATTGGCTTAGATGAAAAACCAGCCTTATTCTAAGCCATAGATTATTTTGATGCTGTTGTTTCAAATGATATTAGTAGAGTGGACTTGGCAAAAAGAGATAAAGAAAAGGCTAAAAGATTACTTAAATCCTATGCAAGACATGTAGGAACACAGAGTTCGCTAGAAACGATTAGGCAAGATATTTTAGCTAATCAATGATTCTAATATCCATATTAACAGAAGATCCCCATATTTTATCTGTACCTTGTATCTTCTTGATTCTTAAAGATGGATGAGTAGGATTTTCTACGAATGATTTAAGTTTCTTTTTCGTTTGATTCTTTTCATTATCAGATAATTTTTTGTAATGTTTTTTAAAAGCCTTCGAATAAGTAATTTTATAGGATATTACTTGTCTAACTCCTAAAATAGAGAGTCAATGGAATCAAAGATTGGCCTTTCTCCATTTTTTATAGATTCTTTAATCTCTTTTACTTCAGCTTTTAAATTTTTTATGATATGTTTTGGATAGATTCAACTGGAACAAGTACAATTTTTCCATTATCTCCTATTATTTCAAATTGATCACCTTGATCTAATTCCATAGAGTTTACTATGTCCTTTGGATAGTAACTTGTGATTTAGCTTTTAATTCAACTAACATAATAAATCCTCCTTAGTTAGAAATTCATACTTTCTAACTTAATTAGATTTTCTTCTAAGAAAAAAAGTCAAGTGAAGAGTAAGTAGTTTTAGTATAGTTAAAATAGTAAAAGAATAATTAAAAGAGCCTTAAAGATTTTGACTTGAACCCGTAAACACAGAATAACTTAGTAATATATTAATCGGAATGTAATATGAATTTTATAGCTAGAATTCCTTTTAATTTTTTCTCAGTTCTATCCTATTGTAACATTTAATATCTGATTCTATTTCTCTTATCAACTGTCATAATTATTAAAGTCCACATCATAATATATTTCATGTTTAAGTATTTCAAAGAAGTTCTTCATTGATAAATTATTTCGTCTATAAAATATGTTTCAGGATCTTAGGGGTCATCTTACATTATAGGGCTGTTTTTATCTGCTCCAGAATGATATATATAATAAATTATAAGTTATGTACTGATTGATATATTCTTAATTATGTGCTATCAAGCCCCTAATAATTTAAGATTGTTGAAATTCAGTGAGTTAAGCTTAAATTGTTTAAAATTTAGAAAATATTAAGGGTAATCTTTTAATAATTGTAATAACAACTGAAAGTGATATATTTTAGAGTAGAAAGAAATCCATGTTATTTAAAGCATGAAAGAAAAGTGATTGAGAAGATAGTATATAAATATTAATTTCTAATCGTTATTATTGTAAGGAGGACAAAGTGAATATAAGTAAAAGTGAAATGAAGACATTATTAAAATCTCAACAAGGAGAGTTAAATGTAGTTTTGATGTATCAAGGACTTTCTAATGTAGTAAAAGATACAAAGGATGCGGAAATCTTTCGAAAGCTTGCTGCAGAAGAAGGTCATCATGCGGCTGTATTTCATGGACTTACAAAACAAAATTTAAAGCCAAAGAAAACATTGAGTGTTTTTATGCCGATATTATACAGAATAATTGGTAAAAAGAAACTATATCCACTCATTATAAAAGGAGAATATGACGCTGCCAAAAATTACGCTCCAATTGCGAAAAAATTTCCAGAGATTGAAAGCGTAAAAAATGATGAGAAGCGACACGGTGATATTGTTGCTGGGTTGTTATAAGAATTGTGGCTTAATAAATTTACATAGATTCACTAAAATAGATAATTGAATTAATTAAGAAAATTTTTTAAAATAACTATATAGATTTTAAAGTTTAAAAAGAATAGCAAACATTATACTTACTGGCTTATTAAGCAATGTGAAGATTATAGAACTGTTGGTTAAAAATTAGAAACTTTGGTATACTTAAAATCATTTAGATCTAAGACTTGATTTATATTTATTTTATAAATTGTAAATAATACTGTGATACATAAAGCAAGCTAATTTGTGCATAAATAAATCAAATGTATTTTGATAATCTAGGCATTTTCTGGGTTTAGTATTAAGTGCTATTAAATATTTAATTAATGCTTTATTACCTATCTTTACTAAGTATATTTTTTGATAGTGTTATTTTATAATCTATTTGTATTTTCATTACTTCCTCTTAACTACGCTGAATATACATCTGAAAAGTAAAATCTATTTCTTGTTTTTAAACTTTCCATAGTAAGCAATTTTTTTATCTATATAATATGGAAAAGTCTTAAAGTTTCTAATGATAAAAGATATAAGACATAATAATAAATAAACTTTAAGTTAACTACAAAGATTGATAGAATATCAAAAGTAGAATATTTAAATACTTTGCAGTACCCGACAAGACTATTAATAATATCAAACAAGTTGGGTATTTTTATAATGATATATTGTTATATTTAAATATATCTATTTTTAAAAAATCTGAGTTTTATATAGTGGGTTATTATTTGATTTGTTATAATTACTTACCTAAAAGATAAAGCTTTGATTTTATGATTAAAAGGAGGTATGCTATGAAGTCTTATGCAAATGCTACTAATTTAAAGTATTTTGCAGTTATACTTATGGTTCTAGATCATATACACCAGATGTTTTATGAATTTGGAGCACCTATTTGGCTAACTGCTTTTGGAAGATTTGTATTTCCAATTTTTTTATTTTTATTTGCTGATAGCTTTTATTATACAAGAAGTCGAAAGAAATTAATTACTCGTTTGTTACTTATGAGTTGGCTAATGAGCATAGGAAATTTTGTTATTGGAAACTTATTTGATAATGGTCATATAGGTCTTATGAATAATGCTTTTAGTACTTTTCTTGTTGTTGCTATTTTAGATAGTGGATGGGATCGTATGGTAGATTCAATTAAAGAAAAGTCAACCAAAAACTTTTTTATTGGCTTTTTTATTTTTATTTTACCCGTGCTATTATCCATAATAGTATTAGCCTTAGGAACACTTGTTAGCGGTGAAGGAGCAATATCACCAATTTTAACTCAGTTGATTTCATTGCTTATGTTAATGATTCCTAACTTAGTAACCATAGAAGGTGGCTATATTATGGTACTACTAGGTTTGATACTATATATATTTAGAAATAACAGAAAGATTCAATTTTTAGCAATACTAATTGCTGGATTGTTGAGCTTTTATTTTGATAAATCAGGTATCCAATGGATGATGGTATTTTCAATCATTCCTTTATATTTTTATAATGGAGAAAGAGGAAAAGGTAATAAGAACTTCTTTTATATCTTCTATCCTACACATATCTATCTATTATATATAATAGCAAGTTTACTACATTGATGAATTTAGGTTATTAAATAAATTAGAAAATCAAATTAGTAATATTAAAGATATTTAGTTGTACGATTTATAAAAGATTCAGAAGGATTAGTTAAATATATTTTAACAGATTGGAGTAATTAATGCAGTTTTTAGAGAGGCTTGAATGATAGAAAACGATAAAAAAAATCTAAGTTATGAAGAATTGAGTTCATTAATAAATATAAATAATATATATGAAATTACGCATGATAAATTATTAGATATTAGTTTAAAAATTGATGAAGTAACCAGTATTAATTTATATTTTCATATGTTGGGTTTACTAATTAATTTAGAAGAATATAATGATTCATTGAAAATCGCTTATTTATCCAATCTAATATCATTTTATATATTTGATGTTATAACTCCACCTTATTCTGAAAAAATTGCTAGGTTTTATGCTGAAAAATCTTTAGAAAATAATCCGATATCAGAATATAAAGAGTGGCTTGGATATATAAATAGAGGAAACTAAATTTTAAACTTAAGCGTAAGAAATGAAGTAAGATAAAATAAATGTGTGATAATAAGCATCTAGAAAAAATCTAGATGCTTTAATTGTACACAAAAGAATTATAGTTGGAAGATAGAATATTTATATTATAAATAATGATAAAAGACAATCGAAAACAAAGGAAAAGATAGAAATTATAAGTTCTATTTAGATTATGGTATAAATATGAATATATTTATCTAATATTTGTGGAATTTTAAGTTGTTGAATCTGAAATTTTGGGGGATAGATAATGATAAATAAGAAGGAATGGGAGAGGATGATTTCTGGTGAACTTTATCATCCATACAGTGTTGGAGTTAATACATTTGAGAAAGTTCACCTTGCGCAAAAGAAATTTAATGAGTCGGAATTTTGGCATGATAAGACTGCTTTTGAAGAATTGAAAAAATGTTTTAAAGTAGCTCCTGATGATATGGTGCTGACACCACCTGTTTATTTTGATCATGGAGATAAAATATCATTTGGCAAGAACTTTTATGCAAATACAGATTTGACTATATTAGATGAGAACTATGTTACTTTTGGAAATAATATATTTATTGCTCCTCATGTTAGTATATATACTGCTGGCCATCCAATTGATAAGGACGTTCGTAATAAAGATTTAGAATACGCATGGCCTGTTACTATAGGTGATAATGTTTGGATTTGTGGTAATGTAGTTATTAATCCTGGAGTTACTATAGGAGATAATACAGTTATTGGATCGGGTTCTGTTGTTGTAAAAGATATACCAAGTAATGTAATTGCAGTCGGAAATCCATGTAGAGTAATAAGGGAGATAATCGATGAAGATAGAAAAATTTGGAATGAACAGTTAAATGATTATTTAGAAGATGTAGGAAGATCTAATATATGAAAATAAGATGTATTATAAATTTCTTATGACACTTACAGAGTGTAGGTGTTATTTTTATGTAGTTAGTGAATATTAAAATTTTTAAAAGCATAGCATTGATAAAAGATCAGTAGGAATCTTATTTTTAATTTAATGTTTAACGTATACTACAAGTACACTAATAGGCTTATTAGATTATATAATATTATAAATTTTGGTATAATTTGAAGAAAATATTGATGAGATTTTGTGATGAAAATCATACTAATTATTGAAGATAATAAAGAAATCACGATAGAGTTCGTATAATTGTGTAAAAAGAAAAGGTAATTTGAAACCTTAACTAGTACATTGTTTTTAATCGATAAGTTGTAAAATTAAATGCGACACTAGAATAAAATAGAAAACTCATACTAACTTCGTGTAAAATGTTAATAACGACAAAAACACACACGGAGGTCAATATGAGTTATAAACATCTTACCCTAAATGAGAGAAATAAGATAGAGGTGTTAAGGAAAGAGGGCTATTCTTCTAGGAGAATAGCGAAAATTTTAGGATTTCATCACTCCACAATTTCTAGAGAATTAAAAAGGTGTGATAATGAGTACGAAGCTGTCTATGCCCAAAAAGATAAAATTAAAAAATCATTATCTAAAGGAAGAAAATCAAAAGCTAATGATAATATCACCAAATCCATATCTGAAAAACTTCATAAGAAGTGGTCTCTTGAGCAAACATCAAACACTGTATGCAAAGATATTGTATGCTTTAAAACAATATATAATTGGATTTACTCAGGAATTATAGACTTTGATATTTCTGATATAAGAAGAAAAGGAAAATCAAGAAAACCAAAAGAAACAAGAGGTAAGTTTAATATTGGTAAATCAATAAACAAAAGACCTAAAGAAGTCAAAAAAAGGAATACTTTCGGTCATTGGGAACTAGATACAGTTGTATCCTCTAGAGGAAAGAGCAAAGGTTGTCTTGCAACATTTGTGGAAAGAAAAACTAGATTTTATATTGCCTTACCCATGGTAGATCGAAGTAAAAATTCGATGTTAAGGGCAATTGATAAGTTAATTGAATCTTTACCAATAGAAGCTTTAAAGACATTTACATCTGACAGAGGCAAAGAATTTGCTTGTTATGAAGATGTTGAAAAACGAGGGATAAATTTTTATTTTGCTGATGCATATTCAGCATGGCAAAGGGGCAGTAATGAAAATTCAAATGGATTGCTAAGGGAATACTACCCTAAGAAGACAGACTCATCTAAAATATCTATTAATGAGCTGATTAAAAACTTAATGGAGCCTAATACTAGACCTAGAAAATGTCTAGAATATCAAACTCCATTTGATTTATTTATGCACGAACTTAGTTTGCTTTAGGTGTCGCGATATTATTTGCAATTCATCAATCAAAAAACAAAACTAAATGACCAAACTACATTTTACAATTAATAGTGAAGATATTGAAAAATTTAATCTGTACTGAAGTAAAAAATTATAGTATATTTTCCAAAGCATTTAACAAGCCTATGGAAAGTGAAACGAAGTTACAAATTATCTTAAATATTCTAGATAAATTTACACAATATTATGGACTTGACTTAAAATTATGTATTTTAAGTTTAGTTTAGTTAAAATAATTTTATAAATAAAGCAACTTTACAATTATTAAGTTTAAGAAAGAAGCTAAAAAATGAGAAAATTACAAGATTTAAAAGGACAGGATGAAAATGCAAAAAAACGTGAGAAGCAGATTGTTAAGACTAGCATAATAGGCATAGTTGCTAATGCCTTGCTTGCAGCTTTTAAAGCTGTTATAGGTCTTGCTTCTAATTCTATTGCTATTGTTCTAGATGCGGTGAATAATATAGCTGATGCTGGTAGTTCTCTAATTACAATTGTAGGTACTAAGCTTGCAGCTAAAGAACCTGATAAGGAACATCCCTTTGGCTATGGCAGGATAGAATACCTTAGCGCTATGATAATTTCAGTTATAGTCTTATATGCTGGTATTACTTCTTTGGTTGAAGCTATAAAAAAGATTATCAATCCAGTAACACCGTCATATACTAGACAATCTTTAATCATTGTAGGGGTAGCTGTTATTGTCAAAATAATACTTGGGCAATATGTAAAGAATGTAGGTGTAAAAGTAAAGTCTGATTCTTTAATAAACTCAGGAGAAGAAGCCAAACTAGACTCTGTAGTATCTGCGTCCACCCTAGTAGCAGCAGCAATTTTTCTAATATTTAATATCTCTTTTGAGGCATATCTTGGTGCTATAATATCTATCATTATTATAAAATCTGCTATAGATATGCTAAAACGTACTATATCACAGCTATTGGGAGAGAGAAATGACCCAAAACTTGCTAGAGAAGTTAAAAAGACTGTAGAAAATTTCCCTGGTGTAGAAGGGGCCTATGACCTAGTCCTTAATAATTATGGACCAGACTCTTGGAATGGATCTGTACATATTGAAGTGCCAGATACTTACACTGCAGATAAGCTTGATCAGATGATAAGAGATATACAATTAGAGGTTTACTACAAGCATCAAATTGTCCTAACTGCTATAGGAGTATATTCTATAAATACAACAAATCCTAAAGTTATTAATATGCACAAAAAATTAAAAGAGATAGTATTATCTCATAGGTATGTGACTCAACTCCATGGATTTTATGTAGATGAAGATAATAAGTCAATCAGGTTTGATGTGGTTATAAGCCTTGATGCTGATGATAGACTAGATGTATTTGAAGAAGTAATGAAAGACGTACAAGAAAACTTCCCAGAATATGAAATACAAGCTATCCCTGATGTGGATTTTGCAGATGTATAGAGCTATAAATATATAATTGAAATATCAAAATCAAGGTCCCTAGAAGATATAATAATTCTTTAGGGAACTTAGTTTTGTAATAAAAGATTAGGAGAATTTTAATGAAACTTGCAGTAAGTGCTTGCTTATTAGGCGAAAATTGTAAATATAATGGTGGAAATAACTATAGCAAAGAATTAGCCGACTTTGTAAAAGGTTATGAAGTCATACCAATATGTCCAGAAGTCTTGGGAGGCCTAGCTACACCAAGAGAACCTGCAGAGATTGTAGATGGTCTAGTTAGAATAAAAAGCGGTCTGTCAGTAGATAAGGAGTTTAGAAAAGGAGCCCAAAAAGCTTTGGATATAGTTATGGAAAAAGATGTAGACCTAGTCATACTACAATCAAGGAGTCCATCATGTGGTGTAAATACTATATATGACGGTACTTTTACGGGTAAAATTATTGAAGGCCAAGGTGTATTTGCAAAACTACTTCAAGAAAATGAAGTGCCAGTCATAGATGTAGAGGATTTATAAAAACTTATTTTAAAATAAGAACATTAATAAATTTAAAGATTTAAAAAGTTAATAGCTAAGATATTTAAGTAAAAAGTAGGAGCTTATTTATGATAAATCAGCAAAAAATAATAACTTATCTAAAAGAAAAATAGAACCCTCTTACTATAGCACTTTACGGGTCATATGCTGATGGTACTTACAATCAAAACAGTGACTTTGATTGTTTGATTATAGTAAAATATAAGGATTACAGTCATGATGATCATCTGATAGATAATGTTTATATAGATTGTTTTATTTATACTGAAGATGAGATAAAAACTAAAAGTATTGAAGAGTTTATAACAATTTATAAAGCTAATATTATTTATGATACTGGAATTGGTAAGCAATTAAAATCAGAAGTAGAAAAGTATGTTGATTCTTTCACATATAAGGATAAGGAGTTCCTTGTTTCGTGGATTAAAAAGACACTATGGAGAATAGGAAACGGGGATGATGACAGTAATTTCAGAGCTATTACTTTTCTTTCTGAAAGTTTAGAAGACTATTGTTTGTTAAGGGATATATTTTACTTTGGTAGTAAAAAATCAATTAAATATCTTAAGAAAGAAGATAAGATAGGATACAATCTTTTTTATAAGGCAGTAAGTACTAGAACCAATGATTCAATCATAGATTGGGGAGAGCATATTATCCAATATAAATAATAGTTTGACTGTTATTTAAATTAAATATTGAGGAGATTATTATAATTTATTAATAATTTAAATTAAACCATCTCGACTAAGTGAGTGAAACGAACGCATGGAGGGATCTCATTAGATTTCTCCACTCACTAGGTTCGGTCGAAATGGTCGAATTTTATATTTTGTCAACAGTTTGGATTTATTTATAAGAATGAATTTTTTATCTGAAGAAGTTGGAGAGCTTTCTCAAGCAATTATGACATATCATTTGAAGAAATATTAGAAAACCATATCAATAAAATAGAAGGAAGATTTGAATAATGAACATAACAGTATTTTGTGGTGCAAGCATTGGTAATAATGAAATCTATAAGCAAAAAGCTATTGAATTAGGCGAATGGATAGCTAATAATAATCATACTTTAGTGTATGGCGGTGGTAAAGTTGGCTTGATGGGCTTACTTGCAGATACTGTCTTAGAAAATGGTGGAAATGTTATTGGCGTTATGCCAACTTTTTTGGTTGAAAGAGAAATTAGTCATTCAGGACTAAATGAATTAATAACAGTAGATAATATGTCTGATAGAAAAGCTTATATGATCGAAAAAGGAGATGCATTTATTGCCTTGCCAGGAGGGCCAGGAACACTAGAAGAGATTATCCAAGTTATATCATGGGCTAGAGTTGGGCAGAATGATTGTCCTTGCATATTAGTTAATGTAAATGGTTATTATGATCACTTAGAAAAGATGCTTGAACATATGGTTAAAGAAGGATTTTTAACTAGTACGGATAAAGAAAAAACATTATTCTCAGAAAACTTAGAAGAGATAGAGAACTTTATTAATGACTATAAAAAACCAGAAATTAGAAAGTATGTGTAATTAATTTGCTAGCATTATTGTGAAAAATGCTTTACATGTAACAATGGAAGTTGAATATCTTGACGATACAGTAATAAAATACTCTGGAATTTACTAGAATTAATTAGATAATATACAGGAATATTATATGATAATAGAAGAAATGAAAGTAAAAGATATACATAATATTTTAGATTTATATATAGATTATTACAATAATATTGAAGGTTCTAATTGGATAAAACAAACTGCCTATAAGCGTATACACCAAGTTTTGACAATGGAGGATTCATATTGCTTGATTTTAAAGAACGATAATAATTATATAGGTTTTATTATAGGCTACTTTAAACAATATGATGATATAATAGGTTATACACTAGAAGAAATAGTAATTGATTATACTTTCCAAAATAGGGGCTTGGGAGGCCAGTTTCTCGATCAACTTGAACAGAAAGTTAAAGAATTAGGAGCTTCATGTATAGAGCTTAAGTCTGTGAATGATCCTATGCATAATCATTTCTATAAGATAAATGGTTATTTAGATTCTGATAGCTTTGTTGAAAAAGTAAAGTGGTTTTCTTTATAGTGTATAGGAATATTTTTAGGGAAAGTTATTTTAAATATGATAACTAAATAAAATGAATTAATAAATCAACTATTTAGGTATAAAGACTAGGAGGAATTATGAAATTAAATGAATTTTCAGAAAATGACCAAGAACAGATCAATGAGGGATTATCTACAGCTAATATAAGTGATAAAGAAGCAGCTGATAAGATTCTTAAGCTCGTTCCCCAAGAATGGATTAAGAAAATCCCATTTTTTGTAAGAGGACATGCTATAAGTAAAGCTATTGAGAAAATTGCAAATGAACACCCAGACCTATATAATGTAGCTAAAATACCAGGTGAGTTGCCAGAAAAAGAGCGTGCAGAACTCAAGGCGATTATTACGGATCTTTTCCTTGAGAGAATGGAAAAGCATAATATTAAATAGATATTTGTCAGTTACTTATTATAGCTCTTTGATTGGAGAAATAAATAATATGGAAACAATATATGTAGCTGGTGGGTGCCTATGGGGTGTTCAATATTTTTTTAAAGAAATACCAGGAATTATTTCTACTGAAGCTGGAAGAGCAAATGGTTCTAGCAATATTTTAGATGGAGAATATGATGGATACGCTGAATGTGTAAAATTAGTTTTTGATAGTAGCATATGTTCTACAAAAGATATATTAGCCTATCTTTTTGAAATAATAGATCCCTATAGTTTAGATAAGCAAGGCTTTGATGTAGGTAAGAAATATAGAACTGGTATTTATAGTACTTCAGAAAAACATTTGATAGAGGCTAGGGACTTTTTAAGTCAGCGCAAAGATAAAGATAAAATTGTAGTGGAAGTAATGTCACTTTCTAACTATATAAAAAGTGCTGATGAGCACCAAGATCATCTTGATAGGTTCCCTGAAGATTTTTCTTACTGTCATTTGGACAGTGATCTTATGAATAAATATAGAAATTAATTGTAAGAAAATTTTTGATTATATTATATATATAAAATACTAATGGGACTGTTGCAGAATGAATAAATCATCTCAAAATCATTAGAATAACCTCTACAGAATTTTACCAGATTTTTTTATAGCTTTTTTCTATACTGGTTTAGGATGTGCACTGGAACTTGCGGGTATTGTATTTATTAGAAATCACACCACTTATAGTTATTTTAATAGAAATAATTAGATATGGAATTAATTTAAATAGTTTTAGAAATAGATTATATGATTCTAAAACTATTTTTTTATTTAAAAACAAGTTTTGTGCTGGATAATAACTTTTACTTTAACAATGCAAATCAAGTACTTGCATACATTTATTTTTTCCTATATCTTATTTAATAAAGATATATTTAATATTTATGAGGTGGATTATGAATAATAAATTTTGGACATATGAAGATGAATCTGTAGAATTAACTTTAAACTGGGCTAAAGAAAGAACTGTTTCTGGATCTGATCCTAAAACTACAGCGCTTTCTGCTAAGGAGTTAAGAGATAAGGTTGGTCAAACTATAACAGAAGATGGCCTTGGACCTAAAAAAGCTCTAGATATTTTTGATACTTTAAATAAGGCTACTCGTTCTGCAGATGATCCTATGAATTTCGCATATATACCTTGTGCTCCAACAAGAGCTGCAGTTGCATTTGATGAAGTAGTATCAGCAGCAAATGTATTTGGAGGTATTTGGGAATGTGGTGCAGGAGCTATATATGCTGAAAACCAAGTAGTAGACTGGATTAAAAAAAATCTTTGCTGGCCAGAAGAAGCGATCGGGACATTTGTTTCTGGTGGTACACATGGTAATCTTTCAGCTCTTGCTTGTGCTAGAGATAATGCAAGAAATAAATGGAAAGATGAAGGTAAATATCCTAATGGAAGACCTAGTGACGGTTATAAATTAATTATTTCAAAAGATACGCATTCATCAGTAAAAACTATTGCAAAAGTTTTGGATGTTGATGTTTTGACTGCTGATACAGATAAAAATGGAGTAATGAGTGGCAAAACTGTTGAAAAACTTATTAAAGAGAATGAAGGGGTATTTGCTGTTGTGGCCACGACTGGTACAACAAATACAGGTTCTATTGACCATATAGAATCTATTTCTAAAGTTTGTCAAAAATATGATATATGGTTACATATAGATGGAGCTTATGGTGGAGCTGGCATTTTAGCACCAAGTGTTAGAGATTTATATAAAGGAATTGAAAATGCAGATTCATTTATAGTAGATCCTCACAAATGGCTATTTGCGCCATATGATTGTTGTTGTTTGGTATATAGGAGTCCTAAAAATGTTTATCAAACTTTTTCGCAACATGCAGAGTATCTTGAGGGGGTAGATCATAGTCAAAGCAATCCATCAGATATGGCGATTCATCTATCTAGGAGAACTAGAGGGCTTCCATTATGGTATTCTCTAGTAACCTATGGTAGCAAAAAATATAGCGAAGCTGTTGAAAAATGTATAGCAAACGCAAGAAAATGTGCACAGGCTATAAAAGAAACAGATCATTTAGAATTAGTAATGGAACCTACTTTATCAATAGTAGTATTCAAAAGAAAAGATTGGGAGATTGAAGACTATGCAAGTTGGTCAAATGATTTAGCTCTAGAAGGTAAGCTTTTATGTATACCATCTAGTATAAATGGAGAAATAATTTTAAGACTAGCATTTTTAAATCCTAACACTGATATAGATAAAGCAATAAATATAATCGTTGATACAACAAAATAGCAGTGGAATAATAAGCTTCACTTATTATAAAAGTGGAGTTTTTTTATATTTAAAATTATAGCCTATCGCTTATTAAAAATAGTTGAGTAAAAGGGTAGATATTAGGTATGGGAAATAGACAATAAGATTGGCAATAGATTGTATTAATAAATAAAACTATAAATGAGGTGAAATATGATAAAAGAAAAAATAATTGAAAATGTAGGAATTATCTACTTAGACAGACCAAAGCAAATAAACGCATTAAATAGTGACACTATTAAAAAAATTAGTGAGATACTAAAAAAATGGGAAAATGATGATAAGGTAAAAGTGGTACTTTTTGATAGTCTTTCAGACAAAGGGTTTTGTGCTGGTGGAGATCTTAAAGAAATTTATAATGAATTTTTAATAAATGACGATTGTGCAGATAAGGATGGATTTTTCAAAATAGAATTTGATTTAGATAAATATGTTAAAAATTATAAAAAACCTATAATAAGTCATTGGTATGGTGTAACTATGGGTGGAGGAATAGGATTAACTATAAATTCTAATTTTATAATAACAGACGAAACTGTTAACTGGGCAATGCCAGAAACTAGCCTTGGATTTGTACCAGATGTTGGAGTTTGTAAGTATATTTCTAGTTTACCACAAGCTTTAGGACAATATGTTGGACTTTGTGGCGTAAGTTTAGAATCTAGTGACTTGATAGAGTATAATTTAGCTGATGTATATATAAATTCGAAGGATTATGAAAAATTAATAACAAAACTATATGATCTATCTAAAAACTATGAAGGTGATCAACTAATAGAGAATCTTAACAAAGAGGCTAAAAAATGGGAAGTCAAAGATAATGAATCAGAGATTGATAAGAATATAGATAAAATTAATAAATATTTTTCTCATTCTAGTTTAAATGAAATATTTGAAGATTTAAAGGATAATACTGACGATGAATTTGCAAAAAAATGCTGTGATATTCTTAAAGAACGTGACCCATTTATGTTAACTATCCAATTCGAAAAATATTTTGTATGTAAAGAATTAAGCTATGACGAAAGTATAGACTTAGATCTTAGGATTATTCAATACGCAATAAATAAAAATTCTATAAAGGAAGGAATTAGGGCTAAGATAATAGATAAGGATAATAACCCTAGTTGGCCATGTAGATCTTTGGATGATATTTCCATTGAGGAAGTTAAAGACTTATTGTCTATTGACAAAGCTTATGAAGAAAGATAATGATAAAAATATTTTATTATTAATTATATAGGGAATGATAGAGAGTTATTAGCATATATAATTATTTATTGGCTAGCAAAGGTTAAACTAAATTCTGTATTAGATTATATTAAAGTATTAGGAATATTTATGATTGTTGACTTAATATTATGGACTTTAATTTATACTTAAAAAGTTGATAGTTAAATAACTATTGATTAAGACAATATTTATTTTTTTATATTGAGGAGATGCTATGTTTAGAGAAATTAGAAGAAGTAAAAATAAAATTACTGATGAAAATATAAAAAATTTGCTTAAAAATGCAAGAATTGGAATCTTTGCTGTAAATGGAGATTGCGGATATCCTTATGCTATTCCCATGAACTTTTTATACGATGAAGGAAATAATAGTATATATATGCACAGTGCAAAAGTAGGTCATAAGGTAGATAGTTTAAGAAACTCGGATAAAGTTTGTTTTACTGTTATTGGAGAGGAGAAAATAAAAGAAGAAGATTGGGCACCCTTTGTAGAAAGTGTTGTTGCTTTTGGTAAATGTAAAAAAGTAGACGATGAAAAAAGGGCTTTAGAAATCCTAAAAGAATTTGCAATGAAATACTACCCAAGTGAAAATTTGGTTGATGAGCATATATCAAAAAGTGGGAAAGCTTGTAATATATATGTGATTGATATAGAAGATATAAAGGGAAAGGAAGTAAAAGAAAAATAGTAATATATAGGCTTGTTTGCTATACAAATTTCAGGGTAAAAATGCAATGACAATATTTAAAAATCAATATCCTATATTAGAATATGACGATAGTAAAGAATCAATCATCATGCCAGATCATGAAAGCCTTGACTTTAACCTACCTCAGAAATGCTTATTTACATTTTTAGGAGATGCTTTAGATAAGTTGGCAAATAGTTATAATGCCCATATAGTAGGAAAATTTGAGTCTATAACTAAAACATATCCCATTTATATAATAAATTATAAAGGAGAAGAAATATGCCTGGTTCAAGCTCCTGTAGGTTCCGCAGTCTCTGCACAAATCTTAGATTGGCTGATCTCCTACGGATGTGAGCAAATAATAAGCACAGGTTCTTGTGGGGTCCTGGTTGATATTGCCGAAAATACATTTTTAGTACCAAATAAAGCCTTAAGAGATGAAGGGGCAAGCTATCATTATCTTTCTCCATCACGATTTGTAAATATAAATCAAAAAGCTTTAAAAGTCATAGAAAAAACCTTGATAAGTCACAAATTAAAGTATGAGGAAGTAATAACTTGGTCAGCAGATGGATTTTATAGAGAAACTAAGGATATGGTGGAATATCGCATAAATGAAGGTTGCAAAGTAGTAGAAATGGAGTGCTCAGCCATTGGAGCTGTTGCAGAATTTAGAGGAGCAGTTTGGGGAGAAATACTATTTACTGCAGATTCTTTGTCCAATATAGAAAAATATGATCCTAGAGGATTTGGTGGAGATTCCATTGAATACGCTCTAAGACTAGGTTTAGATACTTTGTTAAACTTTGACTGAATGTAGGATATTATGAATTTAAAAATAAAAGAATCAGATCGAGACGATTTAGAAATTACTGTAAGCTTATGTACAAGTAGATTGATAGATGTTGGATAGACCCCATTCCTAATAAAAAAGCAATAAGTGTATATACACGAAATATGTTAGATAAAAGGAATTTAAAATGGAAAACATTATATATAAAGAATTTGGTAAAGAATATATAGACCAAATTATAGAAATTTATAAAGAGAATTCTTGGTATGCATATCTTGATGACTTAACAATATTAGAAAAATCAATTGATAATTCTCTCTATATATTGGGAGCATTTGAAAATGATAAACTTATAGGATTTATTAGATGTGTTGGTGATGGATACCATGTTGTGTATATTCAAGATCTTATAATAAGACCTGGTTATTATAGAAGATCTATAGGTAAAAATCTCTATCAAAAAACAAGTTGTAAATTTAAGTATGTAAGGCAATTTTTACTAATTACTGATGCGAACGATAAAGTATCTAATAATTTTTATAGAAAGATGGGAATGATAGAAGGTAATACTGAATATCCAGTACGCACATATATTAGGCAATAAAGTTTTATTTTGTTGTAGTTTAATTAATAGGGTATTAAAAGAAGAGTGGAATAAAATTAATTAAAAAAGGAGATAACAGTTATGGAAAATCAAAAAAGAATAGCGATTCAAGATACATATGGAGAACGCTTCCAACATTGTTGGGGCTGTGGTTCTAAAAATGATCAAGGTTTACATTTAAAGTCCTATCCTAGTGAAAATGGTGAAGCTTGTATTTGTAAAATAGTACCTGATGAAAAATATACTGGTGGAGTTCCTCAAAATTTATTTGGGGGTATGATTGCTATGATATTTGACTGTCATGGAACTGCTTCTGCAGCTTACTTTAATCACAAAGATAAAGGTCTAGAGCTTACAGAAGATACAGTTATAAAAAGATTTATAACAGCCAGAATTGAAGTAGACTTTAAGAAGCCAGTTCCTATGAATGAAGAAGTTATGGTTACATCTGAGTTAGAAGAGCTTACTGAAAGAAAAGCAATTATTAATATGACAATGGAAGTAGCAGGAGAAATAAGGGCCAAAGCAAGGATGGTTGCAGTAGGTGTTAAAGATAATATGTGATTAACAATTTTATCTAACTAGATTTAAAATAATTATTATGAGGACTATTATAAAAGAAATAAAGGATGCAAAGGAAAAAGAGAAAATTTCAAGAGAAATTCTTTATGATTTGACAGAATGGTTTGGAGTAACAGAATCCATTGAGAATTATATAAATGATTCAAAAGATATGCCATATTTAGCTGCATATATGGAAAATAAGCCTATAGGATTCATTGTTTTGAATAAAACTAGCGACGATAGCTCAGAAATTTTTGTAATGGGTGTTAAAAAAGAATTTCATAGATTAGGTGTAGGTAGAGAGTTAATTAAAAATTATGAAAACTTATCTAAAGAATTTAGATTTTCCTATTCCCAAGTGAAGACAGTCAAATCGGGGTGCTATAAGGAATATGATATAACAAATAAATTTTATATTTCTATGGGATATGTAGAGTTAGAATGTTTTCCAGATATGTGGAATGAATGGAACCCTTGTCAGATTTATATTAAATATTTAAAATAAAATCCTTAAAGGAGCGGATCTTATGAAAGATTTAATAATTATGTAAAGGAATCTTATAGAAGAAATTATTATGCAAAAGAATTAGTAAAAGCTTATGAAAAGTGGATAAGAGATAAAGGGTGTAAGGAGTTTGCTAGTGATTTCCTATTAGAAAATAAAGGGAGTTTAGATTTTCATTTAGCTATATGTTTTATCGAAATAAATAAAATTATTTGTTTTAAAAAAGAATTATAAAACAAAGCAAGGGAGAGGATAGAGTAATGAATAAAGACTTAGGATATTTTATGAGTTTGGGTCTTGCTTTTGGATTATTAATAGGATCAATTATAGACGAAACAGGGATTGGACTATGCTCAGGATTATTAGTAGGTTTAATTATTGGAAGTAAGAAAATGAATAAATCCAAGCAATAAACTTATTTGAAAATATAACTTTTAAAAATGACTCTTAGAATTATTGTGGAGTCATTTTATTTTTTCTTGACAAATGACATTATGTCATTTATAATATAAATGCAATGACACAATGTCACTAGAAAGGAATATATATTGCCTAAGGATACATTTTATAATTTAGATAAGGAAAAAAAGAAAAAAATAACAGATGAATTAATTTATGAATTTTCTGATAAGCCTTTTTCTCAAGTAAACATAAAAACTATAGTTGAAAATTTAGGTATAGCTCGAGGTAGCTTCTATCAGTATTTCAATGATTTAGAAGATAGCTATTTTTATATACTTGATAAAAAAACTCATGATATACATATACTTTTTATGGATACATTAAAAAATAATAATGGAAATATTTATGATTCACTTCAAGAATTTGGTGAAGATATTGCTGAAATTATTTTTAGGGAAGATGTATATAAATTATATAAAAATAGATATTTGTATTGGGATGAGGGATTAAACAAAAGTTGGGAAAATTCTCATGAAAATTTCAGATTAGTTTTTAATAGGGAGCAGTCAATTGGAATTGATCAAGAAAAGATTTATTTTTTCAGAGCCGTGGTTCATAGCCTCATCGAAAGAAATTTTAGAGAAGATTGGGATAAGGATACTTTTGTAGAAAAATATAAACTACATATTAGGTGGATCATGCAAGGAGTTATTAATGGAAATAGGTGAAAGTTTATTTGATATAAGCTATTTAATACTTGTAATAGCTTTGGGTGTAAGATTAGTTTTAGAAGATAGAAAAGAGGCAAAGCTTTTTGGTGTTATGGCTATTATTTTAGGATTGGGTGATAGTTTTCATTTAATCCCTAGAATAGTTTCTCATCTAAGTCCTGGTGGATTTGAAGCTAATATAAATGCTCTATCTTGGGGAAAATTTGTTACAAGTATTACAATGACTATTTTTTATGTCCTATATTACTATTTTTATAGAAAGCAAACAGGTGATTATGATAATAAAAAGAAAATTTTAGTATACGTTCTAGCTGTCATTAGAATACTATTAGTTCTTATGCCACAAAATAACTGGGGTACAGCTAATGAAGCTTATGAGTGGGGGATTTATAGAAATATACCATTTTTAATCTTAGGTGTACTTTTAATTATTTGGTCTTATAAAGAGAAAGAAAAACCTGGTCTTAAAAATATGTGGTGGCTAATATTACTAAGTTTTGCATTTTATATACCAGTAGTAGTATTTAGTAAAAAGTATCCTGCTGTCGGTGCTTTAATGATGCCAAAAACTATAGCTTATTTATTAATAGTAGTATTTGGATTTAAATATTTTGTAGATGGATTTAATAAAAGCTCAATACTTAAAACATCTGTAAACTGTGTCATCTTGGGAATATTTGCTGGAGCATTCTCAAGAAAATTTACTAAATATTATAATTTTGTAGGTCCAACATATTTAAAATTAGTCCATACTCATACACTTGTACTTGGATTTTTAACTCTAATGGGTGTCTATTTATTAGTCAAAAATTACGATAGAGAGAGAATATTGACTTTAAAAAAATCTTACCACACTTATATAATAGGATTTACAATATTTATTGTTAGTATGCTATTAAAAGGCATCTATACAGTTGTTAGTCAAGGCCAAGAAACCATTAGCTTAGCTGCCATATCTGGTGTTGCTGGAATTGGTCACACAGTTTTAACAATAGGAATGTTTTGGATGTTTTATAAGATCTATAAATATGAAAAGCTAGATTTAGCTAACAAGAAATAGAGATAAATTAATAATTAAACAAATAGAGGATTAGCTAATAACTGAAAACTAGTCCTCTCTATTTTTTATTATATGCCCTTATATCCTATAATATTTACAGTCGGATAATTATTGATCGTTACCTCTTTTTTTTCTTTTATGTAGTCAAATATTAATTCTGGCATTTCTTCAGATGATTCCCATATAATTTGATTTCCATTAAGTACGGGAAAATCACCTCCTCCAATAGCTCTATAATTATTAGTAGCAAGAATAATCTTTTGATCGTCTTTTACATCATGACCGTGATATTTTAAACTAGTTAATCTATGACCAATATCTTTACTGTAATCATAAGTGTATTCAATTCCGGAATATATATCATAATTAAATATAAAATACTCTGGATTTTGAACAATCATACCTTCCTCATCTAGCATAAAATAATTAGAATTGAATTCTAAAATTTGTTTTAAATCCTTCCCAGTAATCTCAAGCTTCATCAAAGTGTTATTAAATATATAATTGTTAATAATATCACGCATAGTTATATTTTCATCAAATCCTTTAGTTTCTATTGTAAAAATAGGTGTTGCTGCAATATCTGCCCTTGCATATTCCATTTGAATTTGATTAATGAGATTGATATACGGATGACCATTTATCTGAGCTTGCATTATAGAGTCTACTTTTGCATTAGTTTTGATAAATCCACACGAAATATCTAAGAATTTTTGAACCTTATTCATATCTTTTTTTATATGATTTTCTAACTTGAGGTCAGGAGTAAACTCTGATAAGTCAATTATTTTTGATTCTTTATTTATGATTTTTTTGTTTTCGTTAATTTCTAAAGTGATTTCAGCAATTGCTCTGCCCGCAAAACTAGCTTGTACTACTGGTATATTGTTATACACACCTGCTATTTCTTGGTGAGTATGACCAGTTAAGAGGATATCAAAGTCTAAACCTGAATATAATAAGTCATAAGCTTCATTTTCTCCAGTTTGGACTTGTATTTCATTGCCCGACTCTAAATCTTTTGCAAATCCTCCGTGATAAGAAATAATTATGATATCGCAATTTTTTTTATTGCGTAAAAAAGGAACATAATAATTAGCGGTATTTAATGCAGATTTAAATGCTAAACCTTTTATATTTTTAGGATTTTCCCAATGAGGTATGTATTGAGTTACTAGACCTAATATACCAATTCTAATTCCTTTAATTTCTTTTATAGTATATGGACTTATATCTAAGTAATTATTTGATTCTTGAATTGCATTAGCAGAAAGTACAGGGCATTTGACATGATTTATATAAGATCTTAAATAATCTTGACCGTAATTAAAATCATGATTGCCCAAAATAATACAATCAGTTCCTAACAAATTGTAAGAATCTGCTAGATTTTTTGGATCATTATTGTTGTGATAAAAAGTCGCAAGTGGAGAGCCTTGCAAATTATCTCCATTATCTATATAAATTACATTTTGATTTTCTTCTTTTACCTTATCAATATAAGTTTTTGCCCTAGACATAGAGAAAGTTTCTTTTCTAGATGGCACTTTAAATGAGTCAGTTGATATGTGTGAATGTATGTCAGTAGTTTCTAAAATTATTAGTTTCATAATACTCCTAAGTTTTATTATATAGCAGTCATTAAAGTATTAGTATATATTTACTTGGTGTAATTGTAAAGTACATAAATTATTTAAAATTAAATTTACTTATATTTCCATTAAGATAAATATATATTAAAGAAAATAACTAATTATCTCATATAATTACAATTAATATTATAATTTATTCTTATACGTATTTTTCTATTTGTCCTAGATTTTTTAATAGACATCAAAAAATGCTAACCACTATTAATTATTATAGTAGCTAGCATTATTATATAGTTATTATCGGGCTTCTCTTTGGTTTGTCATATCTAAAATTTCGGGATCAATTGTTTCTAAAGCATATTTAAGTTTCTCAATCATTTTTTGTTTTTTATCCATATGACCGCTGACACTTACTATATTTACCATATGTGCTGAGGAATATAAAGTTTCATTTGGCATTTCTAAATTTTCAAGTAGGTAGATTTGCTCTTCTAAATTTTCCCTATTAGTTGTTTCTATAAATTCCCCACGTTCTCTCATGTAATAAAGAGGGGACCCCTCATTTACAGCAGTACTCATTATATACACACCTTTAGGTGGATAATAGTTGAGTACTTTGGCAGTTTCTTTAGCGTTTATTAAAGAATTGCCAGATCCTGCAATTCCCTGCATCACAATTGCATGATATTCTATACCTGCTACTTTCATCTTATCTAGACCTCGATAATATCCATCTAGATTTGTACCTTTATTTATATAATCAAGAGCTTTTTGATATCCTGTTTCTACTCCAAACCAAAGCTCATTATAACCTGCTTCTTTAAGTTTTTTCATATCATCTAAAGTTTTATTTTCTAGATTATAAAATGAGCAATATGCTGTTATTGTTTTACACTCTGGTATATATTCCTTTATTAATTCTGCAATTTTTAGTAATTTTTCTGTAGGTAAAGTAAAAGGATCTCCATTTAAAAGGTATATTCTCTCAAAAGGTTTTAGTTTTCTTTGAAATGAATTACTAAGCTCAATTATATCACTTTTTACATCTTCTAGAGGTGATATGCCATATTTTGTTTGCTTATACATTGTGCAAAAAGCACATTTATTATGTGAGCAACCGTAGGTGACTTCTAAAAGTGGGGTATAAGCTTCTAGAGGCGGTCTATAAACTTGACCAGTATAATGCATAAAAACTCCTTTCTTTTTTATCATTATACTATAATAAATACTATAACTTAAAATAAATACATAGATAAGTGATAAATATTTATGGACTATAATTTTATATATGATAAAATATAAAATATTGAATTAACCTAAGGGGGATCTAATGACAGACTATATATTAAGTTGTGAGTCCACAATGGACTTAGCAGTAGATTATATAAAAAATAACTTAGACGTTAGTATTATAAATGCTAATTATGAATTAAATGGAGAAAACTATTTAGATGACTTTGGACAAAATTTAGATATGAAGAGCTTTTATAATAATATGAGAGAAGGTGCTAAACCAACTACTTCAAGAATCAATACTGGAGAGTATGTAAACTATTTAAAACCTCTATTAGAAAGTGGACATGATGTAATTCATGTTTGTTTATCAACAGGGATGTCTGGTCAGTTTGATTCTCTGTTAGAAGCTATTGAAATCTTAAAGGAAGAATATCCAGAAAGAAAAGTTTATCCAGTAGACTCTAAGATGGCTTCATCAGGAGTAGGATTATTAGTATCAAAGCTTTCTAAATTAAAAAAAGATGGTATGGCCATAGATGATCTTTATAATTGGGCTGAAGAAAATAAACTTCATGTTATAAGTTATACTAGTAATGAAAACTTAGAATATGTTGCTAGAGGCGGTAGGATTTCTAAGACAGCAGCAAGTATTGGTGGAGTTTTGCACATTTGTCCATTAATCGAGGTTGATGATGAAGGTCGTATGATAGTTACTGGTAAGACTAGAACAAGAAAAAAACTTTTAAAAGCTATAATTTCTAAAATAGAAAATAATGCTATAGGTGGTAGTGATTATAATGATCAAATTTTTATATCTAATGCTGATAATATGGAATTAGTAAATGAGATAAAATCCATGATTGAAGAGAAGTTTCCTAATATAGATGGCGGGGTACAAGCATTTGATATAGGACCTACCATAGGTAGTCATATAGGCCCTGGTACAATATCAATATTTTACTGGGGGAAAGAGAGAATGGCCTAAGCTAATTCATATTAAATACTAATGTATTTAAACGAAAGCCTACTCTTAGAAAGCTTAAAGGGTTAACTGAATTAAGCTTTCTTTAAGTAAGGCTTTTTTTATTTGTAATAATAAAGTTTTTTCAAAAGAGATAATTATAATTAATCGTCATTATTGTATAATACTTATTGTCAATATATTTCTAATTTGTTAAAATTTATATATAGGAAGTATATTTCTTTTTAATGTATAGATATTGAAATCGATTACCTACTTAAATAGAATACTATGAATATTATATTTAGATTTACAAGTATGTGAGTATTAAATATGTTATAGAGTTTATGTTAAATACTTCTTAATAAATTTAAAGATTAGAGGGGATTTATAAAATATGAAAAAATTAAATGATTTTTGGTACAAAAATTTTTATATAGCAAGCTTTATTCTTATTATTTATGGACTTTTAATAAGTCCAATAAGAGATACTTTATTTGGTTTATTCAATATAATTAAGTCATCAAGTGTTCTTGTATCTGACTATATGGAAATTGGTGGACTTGGTGCAAGCTATGTTAATGCTGGTTTGATGTTACTATTTACTATCATGCTAGCTAAGAAATGTGATGCAAGATTAACAGGGGCATTAATAGCAGCTATGTTTACTGTAACAGGCTTTAGTTTTTTTGGAAAAAATATAGTAAACTCTATTCCTCTAATGCTCGGTGTTTATTTATATATTAAGTTAAAAAATCTTAAATTGGCAAATTATATGCATATTGTTTGTTTTGTAACTGGTTTAAGTCCTATAGTTAGCTTATTTATGTTTTCACTTGGATTTAAGTTAAGTATAGGTATAATTTTAGGAATTATTGTAGGTATACTAGTTGGTCTTATAATAATTCCGCTATCAAGTTCGATGCTAAAGTTTCATGATGGCTACTCTTTATACAATGTTGGATTTTCTTTAGGAATAATTGCTATAGTTTTAGTTGGAATCTTAAGAATGTTTGATAAAGAAATTCCTAGAGTTAGCTTAATTTATTATGGTAATGACACATACACTATTATATTTTTGTTAGTGCTTAGCTTAGGATTGATGTCATATGGCATAATAGAAAATAAGGGACTAAATGGTTATAAGGAGATTTTAGAAAGTAGTGGTAGGCTTGTGACTGATTTTACTATTTTCTCTAATAGATATTTGGTGATTTTTAATATAGGTTTAATGGGACTTATATGTGTTGGGTTCGTATTTTTAAGTGGAGGCAAATTTAATGGTCCAATAGTTGGTGGTATATTAACTGTGATGGGATTTAGTGCATTTGGTAAGCATCCCAAAAATGTATTGCCAATAATGATGGGGGTTTATATTGCTAGTATGGTAAATAAATATGAACCTTCTAGTACACTTGCTGTTTTAACTGCTTTATTTTCTACAACTATAGCACCTATAGCGGGAGAATTTGGTATAATTGCTGGTATATTTGCAGGATTTATTCATAAAGCAGTAGCTACAAATGTTACATTAATCCATGGTGGAATTAATCTATATAATAATGGACTTGCAGGCGGGATGGTTGCAGCGGTTTTAGTTCCTCTTTATAAGAGTTTTGTTGAAAGGCGTAATCATGATTAGGGAAAGAGAAAAAGCAATAAAAATATTAAATGTAATTTTAGAATATTATGTCCAACATGAATTTTCTAGTATAAAAACTCAAATATCGGTAGATAGTCATAGGACGATAATAATGATTGAAGGAGAAGTCGATCCTAAAAATTTGAAAGTTAAAGACTTAGAAAGTATTCTTAATCATCCTAGGTTACCAGAATACGACGATTATTATGATAGCTTACTTACATCAAGCGATGAAAATCAAATCAATGCAGTTGGATATCTAGTAGATGCTGCATATGTTAAACTAAAGGGAAATAATCTACAAATAAATCTTCTAAGAGATAATATTTTAGACTGACTTTGTAGTTAAAATTTATGAAATAATAATGATAGAGTTATTTTATATTAGATCTTTTGATCAAATTACCATATGATAAGTAGTATCAAAAGAGAAATAATTATAGGCTAATGTGACTAAAATATATTGATACTACTAATAAAAACAATCTTATAAGTTTTTTAAATTAAGAATATCCTATATTTAATATTTTATAGACGATAATTTATTGGGTATTATGTAATTGTCAGTATTGATTATATTTTTAAAATTTTGTTTGCACTTATAATTAAATCATATTTGCATTCAAGGATTAATTAAGGAGAAAAAATATGTTAGTTTATATTGCAGGAAGTGGTGCCATGGGCTGCACTATTGGATATAAGATTAGTAAAAATTCTGACAATGAAGTTATCTTATTAGATTATTGGCAGGATCATATAGATAATATAAATAATAATGGTCTTACTGTAAAGGGAGAATTTGATGATAATATAAAAATTCAAGCTATGAAACCTAGCGAAGCTAGTAAAAAAGCTGATTTAATAGTAGTTATGACAAAGTCTATGTATTTAAAAGATATGATGGAAGCTATATCTCATCTTATAGATGAGAATACTCAAATTCTTTGCTTACTAAATGGCATGGGACATGAAGAAATCTTGAAAAATTATGTAAATTTAAATCAAATTAATATGGGAGTTACCATATGGGCAGCAGCTCTAGAAGAGCCTGGTTCTATTACTATTAGAGATATAGGCACTATAGATGTTCAAAATATAGGTGGTAATGAAGAAGCTGGCAAAAAGGTAGCTGATATATTAAATGAAGGTAAGCTAAATGCACGCTATGATAAAAATGTAATGTATGCTATTTGGAGAAAAGTTATGGTAAATGGAACTATGAATTCTATGACAGCTTTACTAGAGTGTACAGTTGGAGAATTTTTTGCAATAGATGCTCATGAGAGAATAATTGATGAGCTTGTAAAAGAATTTGTAGAAGTAGGCAATGCAGATGGAGTAAACCTTGATAAAAAAGAAATGCTAGATTATATACGCGAAACATCAAAAGCAGCTAAAGATCATTATCCATCTATGTATCAAGATTTAGTAGAAAGAAATAGAAAAATAGAAATAGACTTTATTAATGGAGCGGTAGTTAATAAGGGTAAAACTCATAATATAGCTACTCCATATAATGAAATAATAACTCAGTTAGTTCATGCAAAAGAAGAACTAAATGATGCAAAATAATATCTAAAAAGGACTAAGATAAATTCTTAGTCCCTTTTTAGATATTAATAGTTATGGAGGTCTACTAATCTATTTATTATCTTTCTTTTCTATAGAAGCTTGTGCTGCAGCAAGTTTTGCTATAGGAATTCTAAATGGAGAACAAGATGTATAATCAAGTCCTACATTATACAGATATTTTACTGTATTTGGCTCTCCACCATGTTCGCCACATATACCTAGGTGAAGATCAGATTTAGCAGCACGTCCTTTTTCTACTGCTGTTTCTATTAAGAAACCTACACCTTTTTGATCAAGAACTTGGAAAGGATCTTTTTCAAATAAGTCTTTATCTAGATATAATGGTAAGAACTTACCTGCATCATCTCTTGAAAGACCAAAAGTCATTTGTGTTAAGTCATTAGTACCAAAACTAAAGAAATCTGTGATTTCTGCAATCTCATCTGCTGTAATAGCAGCTCTTGGGATTTCTATCATTGTCCCAACAAGATATTTTATTTCTGTATTCTTTTCTTCAAATACTTTCTTTATCTCATCATTTACTTCATCTATTACATACTTTAGTTCTTTTACATCACTGGAAAGTGGGATCATAATTTCTGGAATAACTTTATTTCCATCTTCATGACAATGTATGGCAGCTTGAATTATAGCACGAGCTTGCATTCTTGATATTTCTGGATAAGCAATACCAAGTCTTAATCCTCTAAAACCGAGCATAGGGTTCACTTCTTCAAGTTCCTCAATTCTTTCGTGAATACGAGCAGGTTCTATGGATAAATCAAGTGCTAAGTCCCTAATTGCTTCTTCTTCTCTTGGTAAGAATTCATGAAGTGGTGGGTCAAGAAGTCTAACTGTTACTGGTCTTTCTCCCATTAGAGAATAAATTTGATAGAAGTCATCTTCTTGCATAGGAAGAATTTTATCTAGAGCTTGTTTTCTAGTTTTAACGTCACTTGCTAGAATCATTTTTCTAACTTGGAAGATTCTATCTTCCTTAAAGAACATATGCTCTGTTCTACATAAACCGATACCTTCAGCACCAAATTCTAAAGCTTGTTTTACATCTCTTGGTGTATCTGCATTTGTTCTAATCTTCATATCCCTAAATTCATCTACCCAGCTCATAAATTCTCCGAAGTTTCCTTCAAGTTGAGGAGATTGAGTTTCTAGATTTCCTATATAGATGGCTCCAGTAGATCCATCAATGGATATTGTATCATCTTTTCCATAAACTTCTTTGCCTATTCTTAGAGTTTCTTCATCTTCATCTACATGAATTTCAGAAGCACCTGATACACAGCATTTACCCATACCACGAGCTACTACTGCCGCATGGCTTGTCATGCCGCCACGAGCTGTAAGTATACCTTTTGCTTTAACCATACCTTCAAGATCTTCTGGAGAAGTTTCTTCACGAACTAATATTACACTTTCTCCACTATCTGCTCTTAATGCAGCATCTTTTGCAGAAAATGCAATCTTACCTACAGCAGCTCCTGGAGAAGCAGCTAGACCTTTTGTAGCAGCTTCATTATTATCTAATTCTTCTTTAGTAAATGTAGGGTGGAGAAGACCATCTAAGTCTTTTGGATTTATACGAAGTACAGCCTCTTTTTTATCAATAAGACCTTCATCTACCATATTAACAGCTATTTCAACTGCAGCTTGAGCAGTTCTTTTACCATTTCTTGTTTGTAATAAGAATAACTTTCCTTCTTGGATGGTAAATTCCATATCTTGAACATCATGATAGTGATCTTCAAGTTTTTTGGCAGTTTTTGCAAATTCATCAAAAACTTCTGGCATAGAATTTTTTAGAGTATGTATTTCTTGTGGAGTTCTAACACCAGCAACAACATCTTCCCCTTGAGCATTTAATAAAAATTCACCAAATAGCTTGTTTTCACCTGTTGCAGGGTTTCTAGAGAATGCCACTCCTGTACCAGAAGTATCTCCCATATTACCAAATACCATGGTTTGAACGTTTACTGCTGTTCCCATAGTATCATCAATATCATTTAATTTTCTATAGAGTACAGCTCTTTCATTCCCCCAAGATCTAAAAACGGCAGCTACGGCTAAATCTAGTTGCTTGCGAGGATCTTGTGGAAAATCTTCTCCCTTTAACTCTTTATATTTATCTTTATATTCTTCAACTAATTCTTTCAAATCTTCAGCTGTAAGATCTGTATCAAGTTCTACACCTCTATCATTTTTCTTTGCAGTTAAAAGATTCTCAAAATTATTTTTATTTAGTTCCATAGCTACATCTGCAAACATTTGTATAAAACGTCTGTAAGAATCGTAGGCAAATCTTTCATTGTCTGTTTTTTTAGCAAGACCTATAACTGCATCATCATTTAAACCTAGGTTTAAGATAGTATCCATCATACCTGGCATAGAAATAGGCGCGCCAGATCTAACAGATACAAGAAGAGGATCGTCTGTAGATCCAAAAGTTTTTCCATTTTCTTCTTCTAAGATTTTAATATGATTACTAATTTCCTTGTTAAGCTCATCCCATAGCTTTCTATCTTCGTCAAAAAATCTTGTGCAAGCCTCTGTTGTAACTGTAAAGCCATAAGGTACACGAATACCCAATGTTGTCATTTCAGCTAAGTTTGCGCCCTTACCACCTAGGAGAGCACGCATATCTTTGTTACCTTCGTTAAAGCCATAAACGTATTTATAAGCCATTTTTTCCTCCTCTCAATTTGGAATGTTTTCGATTTTACTAATGATATATTCAGAAGTTTCTTCAATTGATTTATTTGTTACATCTATTATCATGCAATCTAAATCTTCCATAATTTCTTTAGCATATTTAAGTTCATCCTCAATATGATTGATATCACAGTACTTGGAATTTTTTGGTAAATTAATAGACTCTAGTCTTTGTTCTCTGATTTTTTGTAGTCTCGTTTTATCCATAGTAAGACCAAAAATTTTTCTAGAATCAATTTCAAAAAGTTCTCTGGGTACAACAGATTCTCTAAGCAAAGGAACATTGGAAACTTTATAGCCAATACTTGCTAGATAGACAGATAAAGGTGTTTTTGATGATCGAGAAACTCCTATTATACATATGTCACAATATTCTAGACCCTTAAAATCTCTACCATCATCATAGCGGATAGCAAAATCTAGAGCATCCAATCTTTTATAGTGATGGATTACCTTATAGTCATCCTCAAGTTCAATATCCAATGGATCCATTCCTAAAAACTTGCTAATTCTATTAAGAGAATAGCTAGCATAATCGATGGTAAGGATATTATAATCTTCACTAAATGTCTTTAAGTTTTTATTGTGACTTATATCGTTAAGAGAATTGAAAATTATTTTTGATCCTTCATCATTTTTGATTTCATTAAAAACTTCATTTAAATTTTCAGGGGAGCTAATATTTGTAAAAGACTTTTCGTCATAACCTACTTCAAACTTTTCCATTGTACTTTTTGCTAAGTGGCTAATGCCTAGTCCATCAGCATCTGAAATAATATATACAAATAAGTTCATAATCCCTCCTCTTAACTTTAAACTTATTATATCACTATTTTGATTTTATGAAAATATTTTCATATATATTTTGTATAGATAGATCTTTCTATATTGTTTGTTTATAAACAAACAAATAATATTGTTGAATTCCAAAGGATATTATATAAAAATGTTTTCATAATTTTATTTGTTTTTGACAATTTTATTGATTATAATATAATATATTCGATATAAGAAATATTAAAAGAGGAGTAAAAGGTAAGTATTTTAAGAGAGAAGATGGTTGGTGTAAATCTTTATTATAAGCTTTTGAAGGTTGCTTTTATTTATATTTCGTGTGGTACGCATTAGTACGAAAGAGAGTCTTTTTTATAAAAGAAATTTAGGTGGTAACGCGATAACTCGTCCTAGAGCTATTGCTTTGCCACCTTTTTTAGTAAAGGAGAAAATATGGATACAAAATATAATCCTAGTGAATTTGAAAATGAAATATACAAAAAATGGGAAGATGGTGGTTACTTTCATGCAGATGTAATTAAGGATAAGAAGCCTTTTACAATAGTTATGCCTCCGCCAAATGTTACTGGACAATTGCACTTAGGGCATGCATTAAATAATACTATTCAAGATATTATTATTCGCTATAAGAGGATGGCAGGTTTTGAAGCTTTATGGATACCAGGTACTGATCATGCATCGATTTCTACAGAAGCTAAAGTAGTAAATAAGATTAGAAGTCAAGGCCATACTAAAAAAGAATTGGGGCGTGAAAAGTTTTTAGAAGAAGCATGGGCTTGGACTGATGAATATGGTGGAACTATAAAAAAACAATTAAGAACTATAGGCGTATCTTGTGATTGGGATGCTGATAGTTTCACTATGGATGAAAATTTGACAAGGGCAGTAAAGCATGTATTTAAGAAGATGTATGATGATGGTTTGATCTATCAAGGTGATAGGATTATAAACTGGGATCCTGAAGCAGAGACTGCTATATCAGATGCAGAAGTTTACCATGTAGAAAAAGAAGGCAACTTGTGGTATATCAAATACTTCTTTGAAGATAGCGACGAATACATTACTATAGCTACTACTCGTCCAGAAACTATGTTTGGTGACTTAGCAGTAGCAGTTAATCCAGAAGATCCAAGATTTAAAGATAAAATCGGTGAAAATCTAGTATTACCTATAATAGGGAGAAAAATCCCTTTAATAGAAGACTCCTATGTGGATATGGAATATGGTACAGGTTGTGTAAAAATAACTCCAAGCCATGATCCTAATGACTTTGAAGTAGGTGCTCGCCATAATCTAGGCCAATGTATTGTTATTGACAGTAAGGCTCATGTAGTAGAAGGCTATGGAAAATATTCTGGTTTAGATAGATATGAAGCTCGTAAACTTCTTGTTGAACAATTAGAAGATGAAGGATATCTAGAAAAAATAGAGACTTTAACCCATGCTGTTGGTTATAGTGAAAGAACAAATGTAGTTATAGAGCCACTTATATCTAAACAATGGTTTGTGAAGATGGATCGTTTAGCGCAGCTTGCTATAGATGCTTATAGGTCAGAAGAATTAGAATTGATTCCAGATTCTTTAGGAAAAACTTATATGAACTGGCTAAATAATATCAGAGATTGGACTATATCACGTCAATTATGGTGGGGACACAGACTACCAGTTTATTATACAGATGATGGGGAAATAATTGTTTCTGAGGAAGACCCAGATGAAGAAGGAAAACTCAATGGAGTACATGTGACTCAAGAAGAAGATACACTTGATACATGGTTTTCATCAGCACTATGGCCATTTGCAACATTAGGTTGGCCAATAGAAAATGAAAAATTAGACTATTTCTTCCCAACCGATATTCTAGTAACTGGATATGACATAATATTTTTCTGGGTTATAAGAATGGTGTTTGCATCTATTTATACTACAGGTAAGGTTCCTTTTAATCACGTACTATTTACAGGACTTATCCGTGATCCACAAGGTAGAAAGATGAGTAAGTCTTTAGGAAATGGTGTAGATCCTATAGATGTAGTTAATCAATATGGGGCAGATGCACTTAGATTTACTTTAATAACAGGAAATAGCCCAGGAAATGATATGCGATATGATGAAAATAGAATAATAGCAAGTCGTAATTTTGCCAATAAACTATGGAATGCTACTAGATTTGTTCTTATGAATATAGACGAAGATGATGACTTAGTATTTGACGATAATACAGAGTTGGCTTTAGAAGATAAATGGATATTAAAAAGATTAAATAATGTAATAGAAGAAGTTAGCAGAAATCTAGAAAAATATGAGATAGGTCTTGCTGCAAGTAGAATAGAAAATTTTATATGGGAGGAATACTGCGATTGGTATATAGAATTTGCTAAACTTCGTTTAAATGGTGATGACGAAAAAGAAAAATCTGATGTTAAAAAAGTGTTGCTTTATGTATTAAACAAGATGATAGCTTTGCTACATCCGTTTATGCCGTTTATAACAGAGGAAATATACAGCTCTTTACCTGATAAAAAGGATATGCTTATAGTGGAAAAGTGGCCAAGATTTAGAGAAGAATTTGAATTTGCTAGCGAAGAATCCACAGTAAATTCAGCTATAGAAGCTATAATAGCTATAAGGAATCAAAGAGCTACTTTAAATGTAGGTGCTAAGAAAAAACAAGATTTAATTATTTTAGCAGAAAATCAAGAATATAAAGATTTATTAGATGGCTTAAAAGGTCAATTTGTAAATCTTGCTAATTCCAATGAAGTAAATGTTTACCTTAAAGATGAATATACTGGAAATAAAGAAAATTTAGTAAATCTTGTATTTAACGAATTTAGTGTCCTAATGAGTCTAGATGATCTTATGGATTATGAGCAAGAACGCAAAAGACTTAAGGACGAAATAAAAAGACTTGAAGGAGAGATTAAAAGAGCTAGTGGTAAGTTAAATAATGAAAGCTTTGTAAGCAAGGCTCCAGAATCTGTTGTGAATAAAGAACGTGAAAAACTAGATAACTATAAAGATCTATTAGAAAAAACTCAATCTTCTTTAGATGAAATTAAGGATAAGTAATGTACGAAGATTTTTCTTATATATATGATAAATTAAGCTTTGACTTAGCATATGATAGATATGCAAAGAATATCCTAGATCTTTGTGATAAAAATAATATTGATAGAAAAAATATGCTAGAGCTTGCCGCGGGCTCTGGCATGCTTACTAGATTTTTCTTTGATGAATTTGAGAGTATAGATGCCTTAGACCTATCTACCGATATGTTAAATGTATTTGCCAATAATTATAATCCAAATAATGTAAATTTGATTTATTATGATATGGTAGAATTTGAAAATCCGGGAGCTTACGATTTGATAGTCATACTTTTAGACTCTATAAATTATGTTACAAACCCAAAGGATTTAGAGAAGTTATTTGCTAATTGCTATAAAAATCTTAAGCTAGGTGGACTTTTAGTATTTGATATCAATTCAGAATATAAGATGAGAGAAATCTTTGGAACCAATTGTTATGTATATGAATATGAAGATATATTCTATACATGGGATAACTTCATGGAAGATGATCTTGTTGATATGCATCTTAATTTTTTCATAGAAGATGAAGATGGAAAGTACAATAGAATATATGAATATCAACAAGAAAGAGTTTATGAAAGATATTTTATAAAAGATTTGGTAGAAAAAGTTGGTTTTTCTGATATAGAAGTATTTGACGAGGATAGTATGGGAAATGTTAAAGATGATACTCTGAGGATATTATACCAAGCAGTGAGGAAAGAAAGATGAAAGGATTCGTAAAATTTTTTGATAATAAGAAAGGTTATGGATTTATAGAGTCGGATAGTGGAGAAGACTATTTTGTTCACTATACAAATATTATTTCTGATGATGAATATAAGAAACTTAATAATGGAGATAGGGTGGTCTTTGAAAGAGAAGATGCACCGAGAGGTCTATCAGCTGTAGAAGTTAAGAAAGATGAGGGAATATGATGACTCCTTGGGTTGTAACAATCTTACTTATAGTTTTATTTATCCCACAATTATATTATTTAAAAAAGACTAATGATTATAAATCCATAAGAAATGGGAGTAAATTCTTTGTAAGAAATTCACGTGATCTAGAGGATCACACAGAAGTTTACCTAACTAATACTGATGGGCATGATATATTTGTAAGGATCTATGAAGCTGATAATCCTAAAGCTATTGTCCAAATCGTACATGGTATGGCTGAGCATTCATACAATTATTTAAACTTTATTAAATATCTGGTAGCTAGTGGATATACAGTAGTTGCTCACGATCATAGAGGGCATGGTAAGAGTATTTCAGAAAAGTATCCTAATGGTTATATGAGTTTATCAGAAGAGCTGGTTGATGATACTTATGCAGTAAATACCTTTATGAGACAAACTCATCCAGGACTTAAGGTATGTATGATAGGTCACTCTATGGGATCAATGATTGCTCGTATGTATATACAAAGCTATGATGATACTATAGAAAAGTTAGTTCTATCTGGAACGGTGGAACGCAGTAATATAGCTGGAGTTGGATTATTCTTTGCAAATATAATTTCATTTTTTTCAAGAGGTTATCAACCTAGCATAATGACTCCATTACTACCTGGTGGAGAAGATGATGATACTTGGATTTCATATAATATGGATAATGTTATAGAAAAAAGAAATGATCCAATGAGAATAAAAACATTTTTAGAAAGATATGTAGCCGTAATAATCGATCTTAATAAAAAGATGGCAAAAGTATCTAGATATAATACGTATAACCCGAATCTATCTATACTTTCAGTAACGGGTGAAGATGATATTGTAACAGGCTCAACTAAGGGTTTAGAATCTACCTTTGAAATATTAGAAAAAGCTGGATACAGTCATATAGAAAATATAGTATATCCTCATATGAAACATGAAATACTAAATGAAAAAGAAAATGAGATTGTTTATAACGACATTTTAGATTTTCTTGACGAGTAAATAAAGCTCCCAAATGGAGCTTTATTTTTCTAACTTATAATCATATAATTCAACTCCAGGAGCTATAATAATATCTGAAAATCCTTCGTACATAAGCATGGTAGCAGCAAATTCGCTCCTATTATTGGTTCTACAATGGATTACCAAAGGCTTATCTAAAGGTATCTCATCTTTTCTTTTAATTACTTCATCATATGGGATATGGATAGCGTTTTTTATATGACCATTATCAAACTCTTCTTTAGTTCTTACATCTAATACATTAAAGTATTCTAAATTTTCTTCTAAATCTTTACCTTCAATTTGCTTAAAATACATAATAATCTCCTTAGGACTATTATACTTCTTAAAAACTAATTATAGGTTTTTAGACTGTATTTAAAATTTAAAGATATAAACTGTATTTTATTTTCTAATTATATTATAAAAAATATCTGCAAACTATTAGCTGAGTTAAGGACAATTTTTGTAAATGTTATATCAAGATATGTACCTATGATACATTGACTTTAATTATTTTTTAGTTTACACTGATAAATATTCTAAGGAGGAATTAAATGGAATATTTAAAATTGATTGGTATTCTGATAATAGTATTAGGTTTTATTTTTAAACTAAATATAGTATTTACTGTTATATTATCAGGATTCATAACAGCTCTAGTAGCGGGAATTCCTTTTACTGAATTTCTAGAGATACTAGGCGAAAATTTTGTAAAACAGAGGATAGTTACTATATTTATAATAACTTTGCCAGTAATAGGACTATCGGAGCAGTTCGGCTTAAAGCAATCTGCGGAAAAGATTGTTAAAAAGCGTAAGAATTTATCATCAGGGGCACTTTTAAGTGTTTATCTTTTATTTAGAGAGTTGGCTGGTTTTTTGGCAATGAGAATATATGGTTTGGTACAATTTGTAAGACCAATTATTTATCCGATGACAGAAGCAGCGGTTGAAAAACAAAATGGTCAAGTAACAGATGAACAAAAAGAAAAATTAAAAGCACGCGCAACAGCTATGGAAAATTTTGGTAATTTCTTTGCTCAAAATACTTTTATAGGTGCTGGAGGTGTGTTGATTATAGTAGGACAAATGGAAACTTTAGGGTATCCTGTTACAAATGCTGATATAGCTTCAAAATCATTACCTATAGCTTTAATATGTCTAATCTTAGGTATTATTAAAAATATCATTGATGATAAAAAGATGAAAGGAGCTAAGTAATGACATTTTTTGGTATGCCAGCTAAAGAATTTTTTGATGGATTCTTAGAATTTATATATATACTGATTGGATTACAATTTTTCTATACGGCATATAGGGTAGCAAAAGCTAATGACAATGAAAAGAAAGTTACTACTGTTATTTTTTGGATAATATTAGGAATTTTATTTGCCTTTGGTAAATGGATACCTTATGTAGTATCTGGAGTACTAGTGGTTATTATTGGAATATTATCTTTAGTAAATGGAATAGTTGTAAAAGGATCTATAGAAAATGACAAATCTACTGAAGTAGAAGGTTCGAATAAACTGGGGAATAAAATATTTATCCCAGTTATTGTGATGGCAGTTCTTGCTATTATAATTGCAAAATTAATACCAGAATCTAGTGCATCAGTATTAGGTTTTACTGCTATAGTGGCCATAATAATCGCTATGATAATGACTAAATCAAGCTTTTCTAGCATGATGAAACAATCTGATAGAATGGTTCAACAGGTTGGATCTGTAGCTATATTACCACAACTATTAGCTGCTTTAGGTGCGATTTTTACAGCAGCAGGTGTAGGTGATGTTATTGCTTCAATAATAGGAGGTATGATACCAACTGTAAATCCATGGACAGGTTCCATTGCTTATATACTTGGTATGGTAATATTTACTGCTATAATGGGAAATGCCTATGCAGCATTTACGGTTATCACTGCAGGAATTGGGGTACCATTTGTAATAGCCCAAGGAGCAGATCCTGCAATATCAGCTGCACTTGCTATGACAGCTGGTTATTGTGGAACACTTTTGACACCTATGGCTGGAAATTTCAATATATTACCAGTTGGTATATTAGAAATGAAGGATAAAAACGGAGTTTTAAAAGAACAAGCTCTATTTTCTATTGTTATGGTAATAGCGCATATATTATTAATGAGATTTTGGGCTTTTTAGAATTAACTATATAAAGGAGAAAATAAATGAAAATACTTGTAACAGGGTTTGACCCATTTGAAGGAGAACCTACTAATCCAGCAATTGAATCAGTAAAAAGAATTGATAATGAGATTGAAGGGGCAGAGATTATAAAACTAGAAATACCAACAGTATTTCAAAAATCAGCAGATGTTGTAGAAGCAAAGATTAGAGAAATAAATCCAGACGTTGTTCTTTCAGTAGGACAAGCTGGTGGCAGATACGGCATAACAGTAGAAAGAGTTGCGATAAATCAAGATGATGCGAGAATAGAAGATAATGAAGGTAACCAACCAATAGATACGGCAATAAGAGAAGATGGAGCTCCTGCATACTTTGCAACACTACCGATAAAAGCTATGGTAGAAGAAATAAAAAAAGAAAATATCCCAGCAAGCGTATCAAATACAGCTGGTACTTTTGTATGCAATCACATAATGTATCAAGACTTATATTTAGCTGAAAAATATGGAAATATAAAAGCAGGTTTTATCCATGTACCTTATTTGACAGAACAGGTTGTAGATAAAAAAGATACAGCATCTATGAGTCTTGAAGATATTGTAAGAGGATTAAACGCAGCAATAAGAGCTATTGTAAAATACAGTGATAAAGAAGATTTAAACGTGACAGGTGGTGCAACCCATTAAATCAATGAGACCCTTATGGGTCTTTTTTATTACAATAAATAAAATTGGGTATAATGGATAAAACAAATATTAGGAGGAAATTATGGATAATAAAGAAAAGGTAACATATCAAACAGATACAACGTCAAGAGATGATTTGGATCAAGAAGACTTTGTAAATAATAAAGTAGTTGAAGAAGAAAGATTAAGACTTAGAGAAGAAGAAAAAAGAGCAAATGAAGTACCTATGAGCAATGGGGAAAATTGTGGCATAGTAGAATTTGAAGGCAAAAGAATCAACACATGTAAAGGGGAAAAGATTGTTGAAGATGGATATAAGAATCCAGATAAAAATGATAATTAACTTATGTATAGATTTATAAATAAAATTATTTAAATAGAACCTTTATAGATTATTTTAAATTCTATAAAGGTTTTTTCTTTAAAGTATGTATTATTTTTAAAAATATAGTTACTGAGTGTTATAATTATTTTAATATATATGTAATTTAAGGAGTATTCATGAAATATATTAAAAAAATAATTTTTATTTTCTTTTCGTTTTTATTTTTTATATCAAATGCTTATGCTAAGGAAGATATAAGTAATAAAAAATACTTAAGTGAGGATTACAACCAAGTTCAAATGGCAAAGCTTATATTTGGAGGAGATGTATTGCCTCACTTGAACTTTGATAAATATGCCTATAGCTATGGTAATGGTAATTATAACTATGACAGAAATTTTGAAATGTTAGAAGAATTTACATCTGATTCTGATCTATTTATAGTAAATTGTGAATTTACATCAAATCCTAATTACAAGCCATCAGGTTATCCAACCTTTAATTCTGATAAAAATATATATAGATCTCTCAAAAACATTGGAGTAGATGTTATAACTACAGCTAATAATCATGCTTTAGATACAGGCATTGATGGTTTGGATACAACAATAGAGGCTATGAATAGTTATGGAATTGACAATTGTGGCACCAGAATCGATCCATATAGGAAATATTTAATAAAAGATATCAATGGTATTAGGGTAGGAATTCTTGCTTATACAGAGCAAATTAACGGCTTAGAATATCTATTAAACACTAAGGATAAAAAAAATAAGATAGATATGATTGATCCTATACTTATAATGGATGACATACAAAAAATAAGAAAAGCTGGTGCAGATTTTGTGGTGGTTTATCCTCATTGGGGTGTAGAGTACTCCTCATATCCAGAAAGTTGGCAAATAAATTTAGCTCATGCCATGATTGATTGGGGAGCAGATATGGTTATAGGAAATCATCCTCATGTTATTCAACCTCGCGAAGAATACATTAGTCAGGATGGTAGGAAAGGAATGATTTATTATTCTTTAGGAAATTTAGTTTCAAATCAAAATCATAAGTATTTTAATAATGATTATAGACCAGAACAAGGTCTACTAGTAGAAACTATTATTTATAAGAGTCCTAAGGATAAAGCTTGTAAAATATTAAATACTTCTTACCATAATATATGGACAGAGTCATTATATGATGAGTACGGATTATTAAATAGAACTTATCTTACTGAAGAATTTACAGGTAAAACTAAAAAATATAAAAATACAGAGGATAATATTAATTATATGGATTTAACAAATAATATGAATTATGATATAATGCATACTTTTATAAAATAGGGCACAAAAAATGGATGAGAAATTCTCATCCATTTTTTTGAATAATATAAAAATTACTTATTTTCGTTTTCTACTGTATCAGCAGCGTCATCTGCTTCGTCAGCAGCATCGTCAGCTTTGTCAGCAGCGTCATCTGCTTTGTCAGCAGCATCATCAGCTTTATCTTCTGTTGTATCAGTAGTTTCTTCTGGTTCAGTTACTGTTGTGTCTTTTGTATCTTCAGTTTCAGCTGGTTCAGTTACTTTTGTATCTTCTTTAGTATCTTCTGTTTTTTTGTCAGCATTGTTTCCACATCCTGCAAATGCGAATGTTCCTGCTAATGCTAATGCGATTAATTTTTTATTCATTATAATACTCTCCTTTTATTCCTTAATCGGGATCTATTATAGTCTTAGTTAAGTAATATGTCAAATATGCTTATGATTAATATTAATGATTTAGTATATATTAATTATTTTTTTGTTGGAAAGTACACAATAATTTAGTTTGTAAGTAATAAGTAAGGGTAGTAGATATTAATGAAAAGAGGTGGAGTTATGGAAAAATTTTTAGAAAATTTACCTATCAATAACATTAAAGATATAAGATTAGCAAATGGCGGAGATGTTAATGTTGCTTATAAAATATATACAGATGATCAAATATATTTTATGCTAGTTCAAGAAAACTCTAATGAAAATTTTTACTATGGAGAGATAGAAGGATTAAAATTATTTGAAAAAATTGGGATTCCAGCACCGAGAGTAATAGCGAATGGTTATGTAGATAATGATAGTTACCTAGTGTTATCTTTCCTAGAGGAAGCTAAAAATGGATCTCAAAGCAAACTTGCACAAGTAGTAGCAAGGCTACATAGATATTATAGCAAAAATGATAAGTTTGGTTTTGATTATCCTCATAATGGTTCTGACACTCAATTTTCTAATGAATGGACAGATACATGGAGTGATCTTTTTATAAATCAAAGGATGGATAAGTTAACTCAACAATTAATAGATTTAGGCTATTGGGATAGTAGCTCTTTGGATAGATATAAGAAGGTTAGAGCTATTATAATTGCTGAGCTGTCCAATCATAAATCAGAAGCTTCTCTACTTCACGGAGATTTATGGGCAGGTAATTATATGTTCCTAGAAGATGGTACTCCTGCTTTATTTGACCCAAGTCCATTTTATGGCGATAGAGAGTTTGATATAGGTGTTAGCAGTGTTTTTGGTGGTTTTTCTGATGAATTTTATAATGAATATGATGAAATTTATCCACTAGATGAAGGTTATGAGCTAAGACTAGAATTTTATAGATTATATCTTTTGATGGTGCACCAAGTAAAATTTGGTAATACTTACGAAAGATCAGTAAATCAGAGTATAGATTTTATATTAAATCATTAGAAGAATACTGATTCTAATGTAGAATACTTTGATTATTATGGAATTTACGAGATTTATGAAACTATAATTGTTAATAAGAATAACAATATCATTTATGGAAGAATTTATCATGATAAATAAAGATAGCTTCAGTAAGTCTTAATACAATGAATCAGTATATATCACAGAAATTTCATATACAAAAACTGCTGGATAAGCTAATTAAGTCTTTATACAGCAGTTTTTTTCTAAGCATTTTTATTAATGCCGAAGTATAATGTAGTATAAATATAATTTGGAGGTTAATATGGAATTTGATGATATTATAAAATTAATAAATGATTTTTTAGATATAAAAAATAAAAAAAGACTTCCAATAAAAAGAAAAATTGATAAAGGCTCTATTAAGGGCGTAGTAAATATTAGTTTTGATGATAAAGTCAATATTCCTAAAGAAAAATTTGATGGAAAACCTGTTATTAAAGATTATAAGTATTGGATTTTAAAATTAGATAGACACTATAAATCACAGGCTATGAAAGTTAACCAATTAAATGTAGCCAGTCTAAAAATGTACGCTAGTCTTTGTGATAGCTTAGAAGAATATTTAAATAAAAAGTACACTACAGTAGCAAGGGAATCTTCCAAGCTAAGGAGAGAGGGCGTTAATTATGATATATATTATAGTATTTATTTAATTGCAGAAGCCCAAGTATTGAATTTTTATAACCCATTATCTAATAAAGATCCAATCAAGTCTTATAATTTTTTAAAAAGTCATTTTGGCAATGAGCTGGTTAAATTAATACAAAAAAGAGTTCTCGAGTTAAGTAAAGGATTAAAAGATCCTGATATTAAAACAAGGGAGTATTTTGACTTAACGGATAATAATAAAGTATCCATGTGGTGGGATCCAAAAGGAATATTGAGAGAAAAATATGATTTTTCTAAAAAAGAAGAGTTAGCTATTAACCAAATATCCAAAAGAAACAATGTTCTTTGGAAAAATCAATATATAATAGATATTCTGTTGGATATGTACTTAGCAACTGTTAAGCAAATATTTAATAATAAAGATCTTGATGGAGAAAAGCTTTTAAATATTGTAAGTCCTTATCAAAGTTCAAAGATTATCTTAGATAGTATATTTTTAATTAGTGAATCTAATGTAAGGGATAAATTTGCGTTTTTGACCAATATAAATACTCAAAAATCTATTGATGTTATAAAAGATTTTGATAATGGAAAAATGTACGACTTTATTGAAAACTATCAGGAGGATTATTTAGATAACATTGATAAAGAAAAAATTTCTAGAGCCTATGATTTATATTTTAAGAAAAACCATAATAAAACTAAAGACTTTATAAGATATGTTGAAACACTTTCTGATAGTGAAAAAATTAAAGTCTTGTATGAACACGAAAATGATGAAAATTTTAAGAAAATTCTTATAGAATTACTTAAAAAAGATGATGAAATATTAGCCTTATATTTTTTATATAAGAAAAAAATAAATAGAGGAAATCATGATAAGATTTTATTTGGGGTAATTAAGGAAGAAAATTATGATGAATTCTTACGACTTATTAACAAAAATGAATTAACTTTAGACTTAATAGCGAAGATAAAAAATCTAAATAAAGCTAAGACAAAAAAAATAAAAGTTGATAATAAAAAGATTGATATATCAAGAGCTAACTTAAATAAGACAGTTATTATGGTAAATGAATTATTTGAAATAGATGAAGATAATGATTTATTTGAAAAAGAAGAAAATGTAGAAAAATGTAGTCGTAATACTTATAATCATATATTAAAAGATATTTTAAGTAAGGGATATATTAAAAAAGATCAACTTAGTTGTCTAGCTAAAAATGATAGCATGACTCTTAATACTTACTTAGGAAAAATAAATGAAAGCTTATATGATTATATTGGTGATCAAACATTAGTAATAGAAAATGATAAGGTCATTATAGACGACTTTTATGTAGATATGATAAAGGAGTATGTAAGTGGCGATCAGGATTAATCCCAAAGAAGCATCGGTAATAATAAATTCTTTAGAAGCTGGTGTAGTACCCAATATGGGTGTGCAACATTTGCTTGTTGGTAGGAATAGAGAAGTAGAAGAAGTTATAAAAATACTAGATAGTGTAGCTGATGGTAGATCAGATATAAGATTCTGGGTAGGTGATTTTGGTTCTGGTAAAAGTTTTATGTTAGCGACAATAGAACAAATTTCCATTCAAAAAAATTTTGTAGTATCAACTCTAGATCTCAATCCTTCTAGAAGATTTTATGCAAATGATAGAAAAGCAGTAGCTTTATATACAGAAATTATAGATAATATAAAAACAAAAACTGTAAAAACAGGGAATGCTTTAGATACTATTGTAGAAGAATGGTTAAATGATGTATTTAGTATAGTAGCAGATAAGAATAATGTTGAAATATCTGAAATAATAGGAGGTAACTATAAAAAAGAAGTTTCTAATGAAATATTAAATACAATAGGAAATTTTTCTGCTGTAGGCCTATCTTTTGAATTTGGAGAAGCTATAGTTAAATTTTATGAAGGATTAATAGAAGATAATAGAATACTCCGTGCCAATGCTATAAGATGGCTTAGGGGAGATATAACTACTAAAACAGAGTCTAAAAAACTTCTTGGGATAAATAAAATAATCAATGATGATAACTGGTTTGATGCTTTAAAAAATATGAGCGAATTATTTTTAGGTATAAGTTATAGTGGATTTGTAGTTAATTTTGACGAGGCAGTAAATTTATATAAGTTACCTCAATCTGTTACTCGTGAAAGAAATTATGAGAGAATTTTAAATATCTATAATGAATGCAAATCTAATATAGCTAAGGGTTTATTTATAAATTTTGGTGCAACAAGGAAGACTATATTTGATGAGAATCGTGGTTTATCATCTTACGGAGCTCTAAAAGGCAGACTTGGTAGTGAAGAAAGTATGGATAATAAGCTAATTAACACGAACAGGACAGTACTGGGGCTAAAAGCCTTAACTAATGAGGAAATATACACACTTTTAGAAAACTTAGTAAATATCTATAATGTAAATTATAAAGAATCTATATCTATAAGCGAGAATGAGATAATAACTTACATGGAGGGTCAGCTTAATAGACCAGGAGCTGATGAATTTTTAACACCACGTGCCGTTATTAAGGATTTTATAGAAATACTTGATCTAAAAAGACAAAATCCTAATAATGAAATTATGGATATTTTAACTATGAGATTTAAAGATATTCTTACTATTAGCAAAGATCCAGATGATTTAGATGATGAGATAGAGATAATATGACAGATGCCTATAGCTTATTAAATAGAGAGTTAAGATTTTATATACATGAAAAAGGCTGGCCGTCACTTACAAGAATACAAAATGCTTCTATAAAAGCATTTTTTACAAATGAAAATAACTTGATTTTATCAGCAGCTACAGCTCAAGGAAAAACTGAAGCTGCCTTTTTGCCTGCAATAAGCAAGATTAAAAGCTGGGAAAAAGGAATCAAAATAATATACATATCTCCACTTATTGCTCTTATTAATGATCAGTTTAAGAGAATAAGTGATATGTGCTTTGATATGGATATACCAATAACTTCTTGGCATGGAGAAGCAAGTAAGTCAAAAAAAGATAAGCTTATTGCTAATCCAAGAGGGATAGTTTTAATAACACCTGAATCAATTGAAGCCCTTTTATCAGATAAATCAGAAATTGCTAGTAAACTTTTCAGCGAAGTCAACTATATAATAGTAGATGAAATTCACAGCTTTTTAATAGGGAATAGAGGCTTACAACTTAGGTCTTTATTAGAAAGAATATTAAGATATACATACAAGCCACCAAGGATGATTGGACTTTCTGCAACTATTGGAGAAGAAAATTACAATCTTTCAAAAAAGTTTTTTAATAATGGAAGAGATACCAATATTTTGGTTGATAAGTCAGCAAATGATTTAGAAATTACATTAGATTTTTTTGAATCCGATAATATTTCAAATGACGTTATATATAAGATTTACGAATATGCAGAAGAAGGACCAATGATAGTATTTCCAAATGCTCGTGAAAGAGTAGAGGCTATTGCTGTAGGTCTAGGGAAAATAGCAAAAGAAAAAAATAGCAATTTAAAAATATTTGCTCATCATTCATCTGTAAGCAAAAATCGTAGACAAGAAATAGAAGAATTTGCCAAAGAAGCAAGAAATGAAAATTTTGTAATAACTGCAACCTCTACATTAGAACTTGGAATAGATATAGGTGCTGTACATTCAGTAAGCCAATATGGAGCAGCTAATTCTGTACTATCTCTTGCACAAAGACTTGGTAGAAGCGGAAGAAAAACGGGTAAAAATATACTTCATCAAATATGCTCCTCTTCTTGGGATCTTCTTCAATCTATTGCAACAATTAGTCTTTATGAGGAAAAATTACTAGATAAGCTAGATGAAACAGTAAAAGCTTATGATGTATTTGCTCATCAAGTCTTATCTACACTTTTAGAAAACTATGGGTTAGCAAAAGAGGAATATTATTATCTTAATAAAACTTTGTCAAGCTTTTCCGATATAAGTGATGATGAGTTTAAAGATATTACCAATTATATGCTTGAGAAAGGTTACATAGAAATCCTAGAAACCGAAGTTATCACAGGTATTAATATAGAAAAATTAATGAGAATAGGCTCTTTTTATAATCAGTTTGTTAGTAATCAAGTTTATACAGTATACAATGGAAAAGGCAAAATTGGAGAGCTCGATATTAGACCTGATATACAAGTAGATGCTCATATATACTTAGCAGGATTAGTTTGGAAGATAGATAAATTGTATACAGATCAAAAGAAAATCATTGTAAGTAAAGCTAACGACGGGAAAGCTCCTAAATTCTTCTCGGCAGGAGATGTAGATGTTAGCACTATAATTAGAGATCGCATGAAATATATCTTGGAAAATCCCAATGATTTTAAATTTAATAGTAATGTAGATTCAACAATAGAAGAATTATCAAGTGAATATACAGAGGAGGATTACACCTTTGTGATAAAAGAAAATTTAGTCGGTCTTATAACTTTTAAAAATAGCAAGATAAATAGAAGTCTTGCTTTGATGTTGAATGTAGCAAGTGAAACAACTAACTATATTGCAAATGAGAGGGAGGGCATAATTTATGGTCCAGATACTACAAAGTATTTTGATGAAATTAGAATAAATCCTATAAGTGAAAAAAAAATATTTGAATTCCTAAAAAAACGAGAAGCCTACTTAGAAAACTTTTTGATATCTTACAAATATATGATATTAGTACCATTAGAATTAAGAATAAAATACCTTATTAATAATTTACTAGATATACATGGAGCTTATGAATATTTAGGAATAAGCGAGGAAGAAATTAGTTTTTAATAATATAAATACGTAAGCACTAGGATTTTTATATTATTAATACAATAATATGGTAAAATAAAACTAATAAGGAAATATATTATTATGAAAAAATTTCTATATATTATTAGTTTATTAATACTTACATCGTGTGCAAAACCCATAAAAGAAGGTGGAGTGCCACCTATAACCACCGAATCTCGTGATAAATTGGTTGATGAAAATAGTGTTTCTATAAATGAAGAAAAAAGTAAAAATCCAGTTTTAAAACAACCATCATTTAAACCTATAGAACTTAATTATGAAATTATAAAACCTGGATTTTTAATAAAAGAAAGATTTGATGATTTAGAAACTCAAGATAAGTATGCTGTTATGATGGTTGAATACTTTGATAAAGAGAATAAAACTTTTTATGTTAGCGAAATAATAAATGATGCTCTTAATGATCCTAGAGTGAAACTTGAAGATGATTTTGATGGTAAAATGGATTTCATAACAGATTTATTTTTGCTAAGTCCTTTTTATTCTAGGGGTGATACGGAAGCTTATATTTATTATAATTATTTTTTTAATGAAGATACATTTAAACTAATTCCGAGACTTAAGATAGAAGAGAATACTAAGACATATTTAACTGCTACTGAGCAGAGCTTAGTCAAAAAGCAGATAGATGTCTTAGTTAATTATGCAAATGAGAATTACTATACACAATATGACAAAGCATATTATTTTGCCCAGTGGCTGGCTGAAAATAATGAATATCAGTTTGAATCCAGTGAGGATGATCTTATTGAAAATAATATGTATGGAGCTTTGGTCAAAGGTAAATCTCAATGTTCTGGCTTTGCTCAAAGTTTTGCTATTCTATGTCAAAGAGTTGGTATACCTGCTTATTCCGTAACAGGTAACACAAAGGTTGAGTCTAGACCAGAAGGATATTCAGGAGAGCATCAGCGGAATGTGATAAAACTGAATAATAGATGGACTTATGTTGATGTAACCGGAATGGTAGCCAATGGGCGACAATATTATTTTCACTATTTTGATAGATCAAAAAGAGAATTCGTAGATTACTATATTAGTAGATTTTTTAACGATATAGAAAAATACATTAGGTAACCCTTTATCTTTTTATCAAATATTATAAAATTTAACTGGAGGTATAAATGGGTTTTGATATTATAAACAAAGATATTACTGATTTATCTGTAGATGCTATCGTAAATGCAGCTAATACAACTCTTCAAATGGGTGGAGGAGTCTGTGGTGCGATTTTTCGTAAAGCTGGTGCCAATAGCCTACAAGAAGAATGTAATAAATTAGCTCCAATAAAAACTAGCCAAGCTGTCATAACAAAATCTTATAATTTAAAAGCAAAGTATATAATTCATACAGCAGGTCCTATATATGATCCATCTAAACCTAAGCAATCAGAGAAATTACTGAGAAATTCATATATAAATTCATTAAATTTAGCTAAAGAATACAATTTAAAATCTATAGCATTTCCCTTGATATCAGCAGGTATATATGGGTATCCATATAAAGAGGCTATAAGAATTTCAAAGGAGTGTATTAATGAATTTTTAGCTACTAATGATATAGATATCTATTTAACAATTATAGATGAAGAAATGTTCGATTTAGTAGTTAATAATTAAAAGATTTTTTATGGAACTTACAGATAAATTTGAATTTGATTCATGTAAAAATAAGGTTGAATATTCGATTGAGCATAAAAAAGTACCTATTAAGTTAAGTGATGAGCTTAGAGAGGCTATATATTATCTTTTATGGTATGTACCTAATATAAAGTCTGAGCAATCTAAGCAGAATGAATTGTTACTTAACCCAAGATATGATGATTTTATTTTTATTGAAATTATGAAAGCTATGGATCTTAAAGACGAAGATGTACTTTTTACAGAAAAAATTTCATATGATGTAATTAAGCCATTTCTAAAAGAAATTTGTACAAAATGTCCTAAGATAATAATGGCTATATCAAATGGTGAAACTAAAACTATGTCACTTTTAAGACATATAAGAAATGCTATTGCTCATGGGAATTTCAATGTCATAGATAATATAGTTGTTGGATTTGATTTGCAAAAAAATGAACAGATTACTGAATATAGGGGGTTTTTCAAACTTAATCCTAATAATCTTTTAGATGCTCTTAGAAAAATTCAATTTGACTATAATTCTCAACAATTAATTAGTAAAGCCTTTCATAAGAATGGATATTTTATAGAAGCTTATCAAGAAAAGTATCAAAGAAGCCACGATTTTGAGCTTTTTGCTAAAAAAGGTGATAAAAAATATGCTATTGATATCAAAAATTATGATTATAAAGAGGTGGTAGATAAGAATTTTATTAATAAATTACTAGTTCAGTATGAAAATTTAATGGATGGAGTAACTCCATTATTAATAATTAATACTTCTTATTTAGATGAAGATAGTAAAGAAGAATTATTAAACCATGAAGTTATTATTTTAGATGTAAAAAATATAAAGAAAATGATGGGGGGACGAGATATGGTTAGTGAAATTGAAAGGGCTAGACAAGTAAAAAATAGCTTAAAAGGTCGATAAGGAGTAGCATTATGGCAGAACATAAAAATAGTAGCATAAATTGGGAAAGCCTTATATTGGGTGTTTTGTACCTTATAGTTGCAATCATTGCCTTTAAAGATCCGACTGCAAGTTTAATGAGTATGGCGGTTTTGTTAGGCATATTTGTAATACTTTCAGGAATTGGTGATATATACTTAAGGAATAAGCTTAGTAGACATTATGAAAAAGATACTACGAATTTAAGTCTCATATCTGGAATTGTTCAAATAATATTAGGTATCATTATACTAGTTGATATTCAGACAACATTTGTGGCTTTACCATATATGTTTGCAATTTGGTTCATATTTACATCAATAATGGGCATAATTATAATAAGCCCACTAAAAATCTTTGCTTATGGAATTTGGACCAGCTTATTAATTTTAAATATTTTAGGCGTAATCATAGGGTTTATGATGATAAAAAATCCAATGAGTGCTTCACTTACTATAGTGACTCTAGTTGGTTTTTACTTTTTATTTTTGGCTATTAAGTCAATAATGCACGCCTTTCAATATTATAATTATAAGTAATATAAAGTAAATAGTTTCAAATACTTTAGTTAGGGTATTATAATATAAGTAACAAGATATGTTTTATTTGTTATTATTATTTTTAAGGAGGAAAATATGACAGATAGAAAAAATAATGATCGTAAAGTAGAGACTTTCGAAACAGAGAAGACAACTGTTGAAAGATCTTCTGACAGATCAAATAATCGTCAAACAGGAAAAAATCCTCGTAGAAGCGAAAGAGCTCATGAAGGCGTTCCTGTTTATGAAAGAGCAACTACTGCATTACCAGCAGGTACAAACCTTTCTTGGGGATCAATTCTTGCAGGTGCAATTACAGCAGCAGCTTGTTTTGCAACATTAAGTTTGATAACAGCAGCTTTAGGATTTGGTTTATTCTCACCAACTAATGCTCATCCACTAGATGGAGTAGGTGTAGGAACAGGAATATGGACTGCGATTACCTTAATCCTTTCATTCTTAGCAGGGGGATATATTGCAGGTTATGCAGCTAGAAAATCTGGTAAACTTCACGGAGCTATCACATGGGCTGTTACACTTTTACTTTTAATAACACTTGTATTAAATGCTATTACTCAAGTTTTAGGAACAGCAGCAAATGTTGCTGGAGATGTTGCAAGTGGTGTAGGTAATGTAGCTGGATCTGCTATATCATCAACAAACAATAATATAGGTAAAGGATTTGATAAAGCAGGAGAAGCTATTAGTAATACTGATATTGATACTACTGAACTTCAAGAAAATGTTGACAAGTATCTTTCAGATACTGATATACCAGAATTACAACCTGATTATCTAAATAATCAATTAGAAGAATCTAAAGATCTTATTAAAGAAGCAGCTAAAAATATAGCTCTTGATCCAGATTCAGCAGATTCTGAAATTGATAGAGTATCTAAAGATTTATCTAACAGAGCTCAAACTATTGCAGATTCAGCAGATAGAGATGCAATAGCAAATGCAGTAGCTAATAATTCTGATCTTACACAAGAAGAAGCTGAACAAGTTACAGATAATATCTACGATGGTTTAGTAGATGCTAACAAACAAGCTCAAGAAACACTTGATGATGCATCAGTAAAAGTTAAAGAACTTTCTGACCAAGCGCAAGATACTATTGATGATACAGTTGATAGTGCAAAAACAGGAGCAGAAGATGCTTCCAATAAACTTTCAGCTGGTTCTATTATAACATTCCTAGGTTTAATTGTAGCTCTAGCATTATCAGCATGGGGTGGTAAACTTGGTGAAGAAAAAGCTTTAGAAATGGTAAAAAAAGAAACAATTAGATAATAGATGTAATAAAAATTATACCAGAGAATTTAAAATCTCTGGTATTTTTTATTCACTTAAGTGAGTTGAGCGAACGAATATGAGTGAAAGAAAACTACTGTTGCAAATTAATAGATATATCGTTCACTCATTAAACACACTGCTAAAAGTTTTAGATATGATCCGTCGACTGACGGAGACAATTTTAGTAAAGTGATCGAATGATTTTGGGACGATTTATCTATTTTGAAACAGCCTTTTTTAATTTATTAATTTATAATATCATACATAGATTCAATTGGATCTTTTGAGTTTATTTTCTGGTCATATTTTAAATATTTATTTTCTTCTGATTCATTTTTGCTATAGGCACTATTTAAAGATAAAATGAGTCCAGAATGCTCTAGTACGTATAAATCGCTTCTCATGTTATAAATTACATCTTTATAAGTATTATTTGCTTCTAATCCATTTTTAACTACATATGCATCGCTATCTTTAAGAATATCTGCTAATTTTATAGCTTCGTTAGATGTATATTCATTTGTCAATACATAGATTTTTCTATCAGAAAAATCATTATTTTTTTCTATCTTATGACTTACTTCATCATAGTACAGATAATCATCTAAATTTATATTTTCAATTTCATTAGGATATTTGCTTACATCATTTTTTACAAATGGGGTAGAGTAGCTAGTGCTTTGATTTGATTTTATTGACTCTAAACTACTTTTCATTAATTTTCCTCTATAAAATATTAAATTAGATTCTTCATAATCTTGATGAATAAGCATTTGGGCTAGTTTGCTTGGATATATATTATCTATTGAGTTATTATTAGACAAGTCCAATAAAACTGTGTCTATAGGTGGATTGTCTAATAGTAAATCTACGATTGTTTTCAAGTCCTTATCAAATTCATCTGCTTTAAAATCGGGTAATGCAATCCTTAAGATTTTTTCTTTTTCAATTGATACACTCATAGATGGCTTTATTTTTTTAGGATCTGCAATTAGTCTTTTATACCTATCTACAGCTTGTGGATTGCCTAGTATCTTATTTCTGTAAGATTTGGAGTCTTTTCTATAGTAATTAAATAGGTGATCATATGTTTCTTTATCTAAAATAAAGGTTCTACTATCATCTAGTATAGATATATATTGGTCTAAGATTTTAAAGTATTCTTGATCTGTTTTTGAGCTATAAACTTTTTTGCGATATGAATTGTAATCTTTTATAAATTTTTGGAAATTTTCTTTATTCTCATTATCTACAGCATAATTTCTCTCAATGGTTTTATATAAGTCATCAAAGTCAGTAACTTTTTCTGCTGAGCTTAATGATCTGCCATCGGATGAAGAGACGAATACTTCATTTGACATTTTATTTAAAACTTCATCTCTAAATTTTGGATAACCCATTATCTTATAAGCATTTATAGCATTTGAGATTAAACTAATAATTAGTAGTAAAATAGCTATAGCTATTATACCAACTAAAATTCTTCTTCTTCTATACTTTTTCTTTTTTTGAGCTCTTTTTCTCTTTGCTCTCTCACTTACTGAAGAAGAATTAATATTAGATCTATTTTTAGCATTAACTTTTTTTTTATGAGATCTATTATTGCTTTTAGATTTATTATTATTTTTCCTTGTCATAATTTTCCTTATTTCATAAATGTAAGAGTAAAGTCAGTACCTTCATTTAATTTTGAATCTACATTTATCGTACCACCGAGGGCATCTGTAAAGTTTTTTGTAATAGATAATCCTAAACCATGTCCATTATCTTCGGTATTTCTTGAATCTTCTATTCTATAAAACCTTTCAAATATTCTAGGAATATTCTCTTCTTCTATACCAATTCCATCATCTATGACTCTTAAAGTTATTTCTTTATTATTATTTTTTAAATAAACATCAATATTTCCATTTTTACCTATTGCTTTAATTGCGTTAGATATTAGATTTTGAAGTATTTGGTTAAATTTATCTTTGTCTGAGTTTACAATAATGTTTTCATCTATATATGAATTTAATGTTATATTATTATTTTCAGCATTTATTAAAAAGCTATTTACTACACTTTTTACTTCATCGGATAAGTTGAAGGTTTCTTTATTTAATGCAAAATATTCCACATTATCATCAAAAGTTTTCTTTAGACCTTCTACTAAGCCTTCTAATCTTTTTACATCTGTTAGAAGTATATCCATAGTATCTTTATCAGCTTCGATCACTCCATCTTTGATAGCTTCTATATAAAGCTGTAGATTAGTAATAGGAGTACGTAAGTCATGTGATATATCTTGAGCGTATTGCTTTCTAATTTCTTCTTGATACTTTAAGTTATTTGATAAATAATTTATATTATTTTGAAGAGTCTCTAGTTCTTTTATATCTGTATACTGATCGCCTATATCATATTGTCCATCTTTGATTTTTATAGTGGCATCACTCATAGTCATAATTGGTTCAGAAATGTTATCTGAAAGTATTAAACTTATTATAATACCAATTAGTAAGGAGATACCTATAGAATAAACAAGCGCTGTCGAAAAATTCTTTTGAAGCTGCTGAATAGGTTCGGGATTTGTATAGTAAATAACGTGAAGTTTTCCAGAACGACGTGTTTTATCGACGTTGAAAAAAGAAAAAACATCTTCTTTTGGTGGATATGGATTATGTTTTTCGCGTCCATCAAAAGAATAGGATATACTACCGTCTGGCTCTTCAAATACGATTTTTACTTTTAAATCTTGTGCTAAGCTGTCAATACCTTCCCACATTTCTTTTTTGCTTATATTATTATCATTATTATATACTCTAAACCAATAACTTACTTCTATAGATCTTTCATCTTTCATATCTAGAAGTAATTCTTTGTAGTTAAAGTTTACAAACAAAGTTACAAGTATTGAAAAAACTAAAATGCAGGCTAAGATGCCCGCGGTAAAGTTTCTTATTATCTTACTCTTTAATGTGATCATCTACTCCGCCTGATTTGTAACCCATACCATATATAGTTTTTATATATATAGGTTTTTTAGGGTTATCTTCAATCTTTGATCTAATATTTTTTATATGAGTATCAATAGCCCTGTCATAAGCGTCATAATCAAAACCAAAAGTCTGCTCTATAATTTCATCTCTAGAATAAATTTTATTAGGATTTGAAAATAGGGTCTTTAAAATTTGGAATTCATTTCTTGTAAGCAATATTTCTTTGCTATCTTTAAAAATCCTATTATATTCTAAATCCATTTCTAATCTGCCGTCGCTAGTTTTAATTATATCAGCTCTTGGAATGTTGTATTTTTCAATACGACGTAATATTGCCTTTACTCTTTCCACTAGTTCTTTTGGAGAAAATGGTTTTGTCACATAATCATCTGCACCAAGTCTAAGACCATCAACTCTGTTATTTTCTTCAACCTTAGCAGAAACCATTATCACTGGAACTTCTGATTTGTTTCTTATTTCTTTTATAACTTCCTCACCTGGTATTAAGGGGAGCATTAGATCTAGTATAATCAGATCTATTTCATTTTCATTAAAGATTTTTAAGCCTTCTTTGCCGTCAAAAGCTTGAAGTACATTGTATCCTTCTTTTTCAAAGTAGGATTTCATGATAGTTGATATTTTTTGTTCATCTTCTATTATTAAAATTGTAATATCATTCACGACTTTCACCTCATTGATATTATACCATAAGCTATATCTTTTTTTTTCTAGATTTCATCAATCTGATTTTAAAGAGTATAAGCAAAGTTTGAGAATTTTATATAAATTAATCAAAAAAATATATTTTTTTATACAATGGGTATAAGTATTAATGATAAGATAGTTATGTTGTTATTTGATATTTTTAAGAAATTAAGAAAGGGGAAATGTATGAATTTAGCAGGTATGCAATGGTTATATGCAATTCTTATAGGCTTAATTATAGGATGGGTTTTACCAGCAGCTATGAGCGAGAAAACTATAATGCCATATGGTAAAGCAATCACTTGGGGAATTGTTGGTGCATTAATTGGTGCTGTAATTTATGGACTTGCAAATGACGCTCCTACAAATGGAATGGTTGTTCTATGGTCTATAATAGGTTCACTAGTATGCTACTTTATTGTTCGCGCAGTAAATAATAAGAACAATACAAACAATACAAGAGCACAAGTTTAATTTATCTTATCAGGCGCACCTTCAAGGTGCGTTTTTTGTTTAAAAATTTTAAACTTGGCTATATATATAATGTAATAATTTTAATTTTCTTATTACGAAATTTTTTATTCTTGAAAGGAGAAATTATGTTTGACGGAAAGTCATTTATCATGACATTAATTTTAGGAGCACTAGCAGGATGGATTGCTAGTATGATTATGGGAAAAGATGCGGAAATGGGCGGAGTTGCTAACATTATTGTTGGTATACTAGGTTCTGTAATAGGTGGCTGGATATATAATGCAGCTTTCTTAAAACCAGGCACTACTCCAAATACATTTGTAGAAATATTATGGGCTGTAATTGGTGCTGCTTTATTACTTTGGATTATAGGATTAATTAAAAACAAAAGCAATAAGAACACTACTACAACTAATAGAAAAAATAATAGATTCTAATTATTTTTGTAACAGAGCCTAGGCTCTGTTTTTTTTTGTATTTTTAAATCTAATTGAAGTAATTACTATAATAGAAAGATTTGAAAAGTTGATGCTTGAAAAAAATAAACTTAAAAGAGCCATTGCAAAACTATGAATAATTATCGTACTTTCATTAGAAGGTTCTCTTAGGAAAATTTTTACATAGTCTGCCTAACTCGTGAAGGCAAAATTTCCGCAGAGGTTCTTCTAATTATTTTGGGACGATTTATTCATTCTGCAACAGCTCATTTCTATCTTCTTATGTCTTTTTGATCTTTATTTTGATTCTCGGTATTATTATGAGAAGGATTTTGATTTCCATCTACAGAAGATGGATTTTTATTATCCTCATTCGGATTTTTGTTATCTCCATTTTCTTCTGTTTCATCTTTGTTTTCTTCATTGCTTTTATCTTCATCTTCGCTAGATTCATCATATGATTTATGATATCTAGGTTTTGGAGCAACATATATCAAATCAGAATATTCTGTAGGAGCTCTATAATCCCAATCTCTTGGGTAAATATCCCCAAAGTCTTTTGGATTGTAATTACTTTTTGGTCTTATAAATGATCTTTGAACTCTTGCCCAGCTAGGAGTTACGTCTGAAGCTAGCAAATTATTTCTACTATCAACTGTTAGCAATACGTGTGCATCATCTTCTTTTGTAGGCTTATTATCTGGACCAAAGATTTCTGTTATAACTGTACCACGAGGATCAGCTCTAGATAAATCTGTTGGTATTTTACCACTCATAGTATCTACTAACATTTCTACAATTGAATCAGGTCTTTCAAATGAACTAGAATCATAATCTTCTAGAATACTATTATTTACAGTATTCCACATTTTGGCAGCTCTTTTAATAGAAGTACCATTCATTCTTATTGATTGATCATCTGAACCCATCCAAATACCTACTGTATAATACGGAGTGTATCCCATACACCAAAAGTCAACATAATCGTCAGTTGTTCCAGTTTTTACAGCATAGTCTATACCATTTAGGTTTATGTTGTTATAATAAGCACCTGCACTTTGTAAAGCAGAGGTTATTTGGTATGCTGTTTGTTCACTTGTTACATTATGAGTAATTACATTATCGCTATCAAACAATACTTTACCCTGAGAATCCTCAATTTTAGAGAATGTAAGGGGTTCATTGTAGGTACCTTTATTAGCAAGTGCTGCATAGGCTGCTGTCATATCTAAGTTTGTAAGGCCATGTGTCATTGCTCCTAGACCTAAAGCAGCAAGATTTTCATCATTAGTAACACTATTTTCATCTTTTGTTATAAAGTTATCATCACTTCCATTTTCTTTTATAATTCCAAATCTTTTTAAGTAATCCATACTGGTGTCTATACCGATTTCATCTAAGGTTCTTACAGCTATAGTATTTATTGATAATTCTATAGCTTTTCTAATTGGTACTACACCCATGTAATAATCATAAACATTTTTGGGCCAAGGTTGATTATTATCATTCATCAGTAAAGGAACATCATCCACACCAGTTGCAAGATTAAAGCCATTATCTAAAGCAGCTGTATAGGTGGCAATAGGTTTGATTGAAGATCCAGGTTGTCTTGGTATAGAGGAAGCTCTATCTAAAACTCTCATACCTTGTTGGTCACGTCCACCCATTATAGCTTTTATATGTCCATTGCTGTGGTCTATGACTACAGTAGAAGATTGAGGCTGAATTATACCATCAAGATCTATGTCGTAAAAGTCTTTATTTATTGAGAATGTACCATCATCATAATAAGAAAATAGTCTTGGATTTTTTTCTAAATATTTATTACTTATTACAATATTTTGGTTATCATCTAACTTAATATTTTCATTGGTATTAAAGTCGACATATCCTGACTTATGAGTTCTTAAATTTTTATTATTTTCATCTAATGAATAGTAGTTTCTAAACATTAGTTTTGTTTGATCTAAATAAGCCTTATTTGTTTTCATAACGATATTATTATCTTTATCGTACCAAGCTTCATCAGCTCTTAATCTAATATCGTTATTTTCATTTAATAAATTTGCTTTTGAATAGTACAAGAGATTTCCATTATCATTTATGATATTTCCATATTGATCATATTTTAAATCTAATAGAGGGGCTTGCTGCCAAGTGGAAGTATCTCCAACTAAATATGATGAAAAATCATTATAAATTGATTCAAGTTGTTTTTGCATATCTTCATCAATTGTTGTTGTAATGCGTAATCCACCATAGTTAAGTCTATCCCAAGCTTGATTTTCACTCATGTTGTAAGTTTCCATCAGTTTTTTAACAACTTGTTTTTCCAAAAGTGAGTTAAAATAGCTTGCAATTTCTGTATTAGTTCTTATAGCAGGTTTTATTGATTCTGCAACATCAAATGACCTTGCATCGTCATATTCTTTTTTGCTTATATAACCGTGCTCGAGCATCTTATCAAGAACATAAACTTCTCTTTTAAGTGGCGCAGGATTATAAATTGCAGCATATTTTTCTCCTTCAATATTGAATTCTCCAAGAATTTTTTGATCAGTAACTTCTCCTACTTTAATTGCTTTATAAAGAGAGTTATCTGAAGGAGATTGTACAATACCAGCAAGAGCCGCACACTGAGCTAAATTTAGCTCTGAAACGTCTTTATTAAAGTAAGTTTTTGCGGCGGCTTCGACACCATAAGAATTTTGACCCATAAATACACGATTTAAATAGGCACCTAGAATTTCATCTTTGTTTAAATTCTTTTCTATTTCTAAGGCTAGATAAATTTCTCTAATCTTTCTTTGATAGGTTTGATCATTTGTAAGGTAAGTATTACGAGCAAGCTGCTGAGTAATTGTAGATCCACCACGTACAATTCCACCAGCTCTAAAATTCTCAACAGCTGATCCTAGTATAGATTGGGGATCTACACCTGGGTGTTTATAGAATCTTTCATCTTCAACTGCTACAAAGGCGTGTTTGAGATCATCTGGAATATCGTTGTAGTCTACAATTTCCCTATATTCATTTGTAGCTATTGAATCTAGTTCATTTCCATCTTCATCAACTATAGTGGAATTTTGGCTCATTTCATATTTAATAATATCTGAATCTATTTTTGGAGCAGTTTTCATAACTTCAAGTATTGCTCCTCCAGTAAGACCTGCAAATATGGTCACTGCTGATAGTAAGATTAAAAATACTATTAATATAAGCTTTAGTACTATAGAGGTAATTTTTTTTGTCATTATGCCTCCTAAATATCTTAGTCTATTTTTTGTATAATTTATTACCATTTTATCATTTTTTTATTATTTATTCCATATATACTATCTTTATTAATTATTGGCTAATCGTATAATCTATTTAGAAAGGGAGTTTATGCAAGAAGTTATACAAGTAAATGTTTTAAATAGAGATGACGATGAAGATAATAAAATTTATGAACTAGAATCTTTAATCAATACAGCTGGGGGCAAGTCTCTAGCATACGTTAGCCAAGTAGTGGATAAAGTTAATCCAAGATTTTACATAGGTAAGGGTAAGGTTAGTGAGATAAAAGACTTGGCAAAAAAATTAGAGGTAGATACGGTTATTTTTGACGTTGAACTATCAGCTAGTCAACTTTATAATCTTGAAGAAGAACTAAAGCTACACGTTGTAGATTGGACAACTCTGATATTAGACATATTTGCTCTAAGAGCAAATACTAAAGAATCTAGACTAAAAATTAAACTTGCACAGCTTAAATATCAGTTACCTAGACTTAATAAGTGGTTTTCATATTTATCAAGGCAAGCAGGTGGTATAGGTACAAGAGGACCTGGAGAAACAATGCTTGAAACTGATAGACGTGCAGTAGTTCGCGACATTAAATCTTTAGAAAAACAATTAAAAGATGTAGAAAAGACTAAAAGAGTAAATAGGCAGTCAAGAAGAAATATCCATAATATTTCACTATTAGGCTATACTAATGCGGGCAAGTCAACTATTTTAAATGGCATGATGAAAATTTTTGGTGCGGAAAAATTTGTATACTCAGATGATTTACTTTTTGCGACTCTTGATACATCTACTAGAAGATTAGACTTTTCAAATACCAAAGTTACATTAACAGATACTGTAGGTTTTATTGATAACTTATCAGCTGAATTAAATGATTCTTTTTTAACTACTTTAGATGAAATTAGATTTGCAGATATGCTTTTAATAGTAATAGATGCAAGCCATAACATTGAACATCAATTACATGCTATAGAAACAGCTATTGAAGATATAGACATTGGTGATAAAGAGATTTTATATGTTTTTAATAAGATGGATAAAGTGAAAGATGAACTTGCTGTAAAGCTCTTTAAAAGAGAGAGTGAAAGAATATATATTTCTGCACAAGATGATGATGATTTAGTAAGGCTTAAAGATAAGATAGTTTCATTGATAAAGAGTGAATACGAACTTGTAAATATGCACATACCTTTTGCTGATGGTGATATCTTAGATCATATGATGACTAATTATGACATATTAAATACTAAATATGATGAAGATGGAACAAATATAAAATTTGAGATATCTAAAGAAGATAGGGATAAGTATGGACGATTTATCACAAGCTTATAAGACTGTTGAAGGCAGTCATATAAGTGAATTTGAAGAAGAAAAATCTAGATTTATAACAACAATTTTACATGTTGAAAGTGAAGAAGAAGCAATAGAATTTATAGATGAAATATCAGAAAGATATAAAGATGCTACTCATAATTGTAGTGCTTATATTATAAATAAAATTCCAGAAATAAAAAGATATAGCGATAATGGTGAACCACAGGGGTCTGCTGGATTACCTATGTTATCAGTTTTGGAGAAAGAAGGAGTAAGTAATATAGCAGTTGTTGTTACTAGGTATTTTGGAGGAAAGTTATTAGGTAAAGGTGGTCTTATTCGTGCCTATAGTAGGGGAGTAAGTGACGCACTCATAAATAATATTGTTTACAAAAGACCATTTTATGTAGTAGAATTAATTCATTCTTATTCACTATTAGGGCAGATTGAAAATTATTTAAATGAAAATGATTTTGCTATAATAGATAAGGAATTTACTGATCAAGTTAAAATTTCTTTATATATAAAAGAAGAAGAATATGAAAAAGTTTGTAAAAACTTAATAAACTTGACAAGTGATAATATTAAAATAGAAAATAAAAAGGCAGAAATGCTTTTTACTAAATTATAGGAGGATTTATGTCAGGACATAATAAATGGAGCAAAATTAAAAATAAAAAGGGAAATGAAGATGCAAGAAGGGGAAAAATCTTTACTAAACACGCTAGAAATATAACTGTAGCAGCTAGACAAGGTGGGGACAATCCAGATTATAACCCAGCTTTAAAACAAGCTATTGACAAGGCAAAAGCTGATAATATGCCGAATGATAATATTGATAGAGCTATAAAAAAGGCAACAGGAGAAGGTGCAGGAGATAATTTTCAAAGAGTAATATATGAAGGTTATGGTCCAGCTGGAGTAGCAGTAATAGTAGATTGTCTAACAGATAATGTTCAAAGAACAGCACCAGATGTTCGCCATGCTTTTGATAAAAATGGTGGAAATCTAGGTACTGATGGATCAGTTATGTTCATGTTTGATCATAAAGGTGAAATTTTAGTAAATAATAAAGATAAAGATTTTGATGAATTTATGATGGACGCTTTAGAAGCTGGAGCAGATGATGTAATTGAAGAAGACGAATTTTTTGAAGCTATAACAAGTGTAGAAGCATTCAATGAAGCAGTAGCTAAGCTTGAAGAGTCTGGATATAAAATTGAAAGATCAGAAATTTCTTATATCCCACAAAACGAAGTAGAAGTATATAGTGAACATCATCCTAGTCTTACAAAATTAATAGATACACTTGAGGATAATGACGATGTTCAAGAAGTTTATACTAATTGGGACGAACCTAGTGAGGAAGAATGATGACTTTTGACCTTAATCGAGTCGCCTTTTCGCTTTTTGGTATTGATGTATATTGGTATGCCTTACTTATTATAGCAGGGATGCTGTTAGGTACTTATTTTGCAAAAAAAGAGCTTGTTAGACGCGGCTTTGACGAAGACTTTATATATGATATTTTATTTGTAGCAATACCTATAGGTATACTTGGAGCTAGATTTTGGTATGTACTTTTTGAGTGGGATTATTATTCTCAAAATCCAGGTCAAATATTAAACATAAGAGGTGGAGGTCTTGCTATCCATGGAGGTATAGTTTTTGGAACACTTGCAACTTATTTTTTTGCAAAAAAGAAACATTTACCATTTTTAGATTTAACAGATGTTTTAGTACCATCGCTTGCTTTGGGGCAAGGTATTGGAAGATGGGGAAACTTTATGAATCAAGAAGCTCATGGTGGTCCAACAGATCTTCCTTGGGGAATCGTAATTGATGGAGTTAAGGTTCATCCTACTTTTTTATATGAATCAATTGGTGATATTATTATCTTTTTGATTTTAATAAATTGGAGAAAGAGAAATCCTGATAAAGGCAAACAGAGTGCGGTGTATTTAATGGGGTATGGATTAATTAGATTTTTTGTGGAAGGACTAAGGACGGATTCCTTATATTTAGGACCTATAAGAATAGCTCAGCTAATGTCTCTATTGTTTATAGTTCTTGGTCTAATAATATATGTTATAGCAAATAAAAAACATGTCCCACCATATTTTAGTCCCAAAAGAGCTAAGGAAGAAAAAAAACAAAATATAGTTAGATTTAAGTGAAATCAAATAAGTTAATAAATTTAATCGGCTCTTTAAGCCGATTTTTTTTGTTTGATTTTTTATCCTCTATGGTATAAAATGATTATAAAGTGGATTAAAGTGGTTTAAGGTGGTAATAAGTGTTCTTAGGTGAATTCACACATAAATTAGATTCTAAAAATAGAATAATGATGCCAAGTGAGTTTAGAGAAAACCTTATTGATGAAATATTCATAACCAAGGGACCAGAGTCTTCATTAATAATTTATATTAAAGAAGAATTTGAAAAACAAAGTGCAAGGCTTAACGATCTTAGTAACGAAAATAAAAAAAATAGAGCTATAAAAAGATTGTTTTTTTCATCCACTATAAAAACAAGCTTAGATAAACAAGGTAGAATTTTGTTAAATAAGAACTTAAGAGATTATGCACATATCGAAGATGAGGCTATGATAATTGGAAATAATTTAACTATAGAAATATGGGATGTTAAACAATGGCAAAAATACATAAATGAAGTTGAGGTGAATTTATCCGATATAATGGATGAATAATATGGAATTTAAGCATGTATCAGTTTTAGCTGATGAAGTAATAGAAAATTTAAATATAAAGTCTGACGGTATTTATGTAGATTTAACCTTAGGTAAGGGTGGTCATAGCAAAAGAATTTTAGAAAAGCTATCTGAAAAGGGTAGGCTAATTGGTTTAGATCAAGATCAAGATGCTTTAAATGCAGCAAAAGAAAACTTGAAAGATTTCACAAATGTTACTTTTATAAAAAGTAACTTTGAAAATATTGATCAAGTATTAAAAGATTTAGGTGTAGACAAAATTGATGGTGCTTTGATGGATATAGGTGTCAGCTCATATCAAATTGACAATGGAGATCGTGGATTTTCTTATATGAACGATGGTCCACTAGATATGAGAATGGATACTGCAAATGAGTTAACAGCAGAAAAAATTATAAATGAATATCCAAAAGAAGAACTAGTAAGAATTTTTTCAGAGTTTGGTGAAGAAAGATTCTCTAAAACAATAGCTAGAAAAATTATCGAAACTAGAGATCTATATCATATAGATACAACTTTTAAGTTAAGAGAATTAATACAAGGATCAGTAAGATCTAAAGAAGCTCACCCTGAAAAAAGAGTCTTTCAAGCTTTAAGAATAGAGGTTAATAGAGAGCTAGAAGTATTAGAAAATACTTTGGAAAAAGTTGTTGATTCTCTTAATATCGATGCTAGACTGTGCGTAATTAGTTTCCATTCCTTGGAAGATAGAATAGTAAAAAATAAATTTAAAGATTTAGAAAAAGATTGTATATGTCCACCGTCTTTACCTGTTTGCGTATGTAATCACAAAGCAAAAATAAAAATAGTAAATAAAAAACCTATTACAGCATCAAAAAAAGAGCTAGAAGAAAATTCTAGATCTAAGAGTGCTAAGCTTAGGGTATGTCAAAGGATTTAATATGGCTGAAAGAATACCAAAAAAACAAGTATCAAAAAATAATAATAAAAATAGAAGAAAGTTAAAGGTCAGAGAAAATCCTAAATATAGTAGAAAATATGCTATAAAGATGCAGGAAAAAAGAGATAGGAAAATGAGAATAATTTTATCATTTTTTGCTCTTGCAATAATAGTAACTTTAGGAATATTTACTTTTAACAAGAGAAATGAGTTGATGACAAAAAGAAATGAGTATAATGAACTTGTTACTGAAAGTATATCAACCGAGTTAAAAAGAGATAGACTTAAAGCTAAATTAGAAAATGCTGTAGATATAAACAGAATACAAAGGTATGCTATTGAAGAATTAGGTATGGTTTACGATAAAGCTAAGGAAGAGAGAATAGAGTTCGATGGAAATTAATATGAACCTTATAGGTAAAATATCAATTATTACAATAATAGCAACTGTGGTATTAGGATATGCTGTATTACCTATATTAAAAAATATGAAGATAGGGCAAAATATTAGAAAAGAGGGTCCAAAAAGTCATTATCAAAAAGCAGGTACTCCAACAATGGGAGGGATTATATTTTTGATCTCAGCTTTATTGATGACCTTGATATTTGTTCCTTTTAACATGAATACAGCTATATTATTAATATGTACTCTTGGTTTCGGAGCAATTGGTTTTATCGATGACTTTAGAAAATTAGTTTTAAAACAATCTGAAGGTCTTACTCCTAAAGAAAAAATGATATTACAATTTGTCTTAGCAATATTAGTAACAATTATGGCTTACATAAATGATAAAGAAAGTGTGACTACTTTACAGTTATTATTTACAAATCATATTGTAGATATTAGTTTTTTTGGAATTGTAATTTTGATATTTATTATAATTGGTACTACAAATGCTGTAAATCTTACGGATGGTCTTGATGGACTTGCGACAAGTGTTTCTTTACCTGTATTTATATGCTTGTTTCTATTAGCAACAACAGAAACAACAAGATTATTCTCAATTATAATGTTTGCAGCTTTGTTAGGATTTCTGTATTTTAACTCTAATCCAGCTTCGGTTTTTATGGGAGATACTGGTTCCATGGCAATTGGAGGAGCAGTAGTAGCTATTGCTATTATAGAAAAATTACCAATATACTTAATAATTTTTGGTGGGGTATATGTAATGGAAACTCTATCTGTAATTATTCAAGTGATTTCTTATAAAACACGTAACAAGAAAAGAGTTTTCTTAATGACTCCAATTCATCATCATTTTGAGTTAAAGGGATATAAGGAACCTCAAATAGTAGCGGCTTTTAGTATTGTTTCTACAATACTATGTTTAATAACATTGGTGGCAATTTTATGAAAAAAATTTTAGTATATGGACTAGGTGTAAGTGGAGTATCCACTGTAAAAACATTAAGCAAAATGGGATATGAAGTTTATACATTTGATAAAAATAAGGTATACGTTGATGAATTGAAGGGCTATAACTATAGCCCTATTTCTGATTCGGATTTGTTAAAATTTAATTTTGAGTATATTGTAAAATCTCCTGGTATAGCTCCAAGTGATGATGTAGTTAAAAAACTCTCTAGTAAGTATGAAGTTATAAGCGATATAGAATTATCATATAGACTATTTCCTGATAAGAAATTTTTATCTGTTACAGGAACAAATGGAAAAACTTCTACAACTTCTATGATTTCTCATATTCTAAATAAAAATGGAATAAAAGCTATATCTGTAGGTAATATTGGTGAGGGTATTTTGTGGAAGATGCATAATGAGGATGCCATTTTTGTGGAGGAATTATCATCATTTCAACTCAAAGACACTAATAAGTATCATCCACATATAGCAAGTATCCTAAACATTAGTCCAGATCATATAGATTGGCATGGGAATTATGAGGACTATATTAACTCAAAATTTAATATAACAAAAAATCAAAATCAAAGTGATTACCTAATCATTAATAAAAATGATAGAATTTTACAAGAAAAGAAAGATCAAATCAAGGCAAATATTTATGAATTTTCTACTAAGTCTATAGTTGACAAAGGCTTATATTTAGATAACACGATTATTAAATTTACAAACGGTGAGGAAACTAGAGATATTTTAGATGTTAAAGAACTTAAAATAATTGGTAATCATAATTATGAAAATTTAATGGCAGCAATCTTAGAATGTTATTTATTTGGTTTAGATTTTAATGATATAGCAAATGCTTCTAAAAGCTTTGTATCTATAGAACATAGATTAGAGTTTGTATATGAAGTAAACAATGTTAAAATTTATAATGACTCCAAGGGCACAAATGTCGATAGTTCTGTAAAAGCTATAGAAAGTTTTGATAATCCTCTTATAGTTATAGCTGGTGGATATGATAAGAAAATAGATTATAGTGACTATGTAAAAGCATTTAAGAAAAATGGAAAAGTAATGGTAATTATGGGTCAAACTAAAGATCAGCTAAAAGGTTTGTGTGAAGATTACAATGTTGAATACCAATTAGCAGAAGATATGGAAGATGCAGTAAAAAAATCTGTGGATTTAGCTAATCAAGGAGATATTATTTTATTATCACCTGCAAGTGCCAGCTGGGATATGTATGATTCTTATGAAATACGTGGCAAGGATTTTAAAGAAAAAATAAAAAAATATAAAGGAAATATTGAGTGAGAGTAATAATTTCAGGTGGCGGTACTGGAGGACATATATACCCAGCTATAGCCATAGCTCAAAAAATAGAAGAAAATATTAGCAATACTAAAGTATTATATGTAGGAATAAAAGGGGGACCAGAGGAATCTATAGCTGAAAAATATGGATATGAATTTAGGCCTATAGATGGTATGGGTATGCCTCGTAAAATAAATAAGAAATTTTTCAAATCCTTATCAAGAAATATGAAAGGATTTAACGCAGCTAGAAAAATTGTAAAAGATTTTAAGCCAGACATAGCTATTGGTACTGGTGGATATGTATGTGGTCCTATAATTTTTCAGGCTGCAAAAGCAGGGGTGCCAACATTGATTCATGAATCTAATTCATATCCAGGTGTTACATCAAAGTTTTTATCTAATAAGGTAGATGCTCTTTGTATATCATATAAAGAGGCAAAGAAATACTTTAAGCATAAAGAAAATATAATAGTAACAGGCAATCCGGTACGTACTAATTTTTCTAGTTATTATACGAATGAAGATTTAGAAAGTTTAGGTATAAAAAAAGACATACCTGTAGTTTTTTCCTTTGGTGGATCCAACGGATCATATGCCATGAATAAGGCTGTTAAAGAAATGGCTAATAGCTTAAAAGGAGATTTTTATTTATTGCATCAAACTGGTAAAAAAAATTATGATGATTTCATAAGTAATTTAGATCAAAATCCTTATTTAAAGGTTTTTCCTTATATAGATAATATTGATTTATTTTACGCTGTTAGTGACTTGGTAATAGCTTCAAGTGGTGCTATGAGTCTTGCTGAAATTTCAAGTGTGAGAAAACCATCTATACTTATTCCAAAAGCTTATACTACCGAAAATCATCAACAACATAATGCACAAACTTATGTAGATAATGGAGCTGCTATGATGGTTTTAGAAAAAGATCTTAATGGAAAAATTCTGTATGATAATATAATAAGTGTAATAACAAATAATGACAAATTAACTGAAATGGGGGAAGCTAGTTCCAAACTTTCAAATGATGGTGCAAGTGATACTATTTTTGAATTGATAGTAGATTTAACAGCTAGATAATATGACTAATACTAATGATGATAGATACTTAAAAAGAGATGGTAGAACTGTAAGCAAGACCTATGTAGCTAAAAGACGTAGTAAGTATAGTAAAAATAAAAAATTATTTACTAAAGCTTATGTTCTTTTATTAATTTTACTTGCCTTATTAAGTATATTTTATAGCATATACATTCATTCCTATATGAAGATATCTCAGATATATATAACTGGCAATGAGATGACAAATGATACAGATATAATAAGTGAATTAGGAAACCCAATAGGAAAAAATATTTTATTCTATAATCCTAGTGATTATGAAGACAATATAAATAAACTTAGAGGAATTGAAAATGTAAAAATAAAAAAAGTTTTTCCTGATTTATTAAATGTGAATGTAGATGAAACTTATCCTTTGTTTTTTCAAGATAATGGGGAACACAGGGTTTATATTTCAAATAAGGCTACCTTACTCGGTGAAGATATTGACGAATATAAACAGTTGCCTTTGAAAGAAATTAAAGGCGCTAATCTTAGAGAAAATATTGGTGGAAATTTTACTGGATCAGAGGCTAGTCTTAAGTTTTTAAGAGCTATTCAATCTTATTCATATTTTAACGAGTTAAATCAATTAAATTTGGAAAATAAAGCTCAAATTGGTATAATGATAAATGATATAGATGTGAAATTTGGTGATTTAAACAACATTGATTATAAGTTAAAATCACTTGATAAAATTCTAAATGATGTAAATAGTAAGTCATTAGATATTACAGAAATTGACTTAAATAATGGAAATGACCCAGTAGTAAAAGTAAATCCTGAATCATTTAGTGAAAATCTAAATTATTAAAATAAAACAGAACACGGGGGAAAGTATGGCGAATATAAACATGGAAAATGATAACAACTCTTTAGCTAAAATAAAAGTTATAGGAGTTGGTGGTGGTGGTAATAATGCTATCAGCCGAATGAGAGATAATGGACTATCAGGAGTTGAGTTTGTAGCAGTAAATACGGACTTGCAAACTTTACAAGAATCAAATGCAGATATAAGACTACAAATTGGTGAAAAATTAACACGTGGTCTCGGAGCAGGTGCTAATCCGTCAGTTGGAGAAAAAGCTGCAGAAGAATCAAAAAATGATATAACTGAAGCGCTAAAAGGATCTGACATGGTATTCATTACTGCTGGTATGGGTGGCGGTACTGGTACAGGAGCTGCTCCAGTAGTTGCAAGTGTTGCCAAAGAAATGGATATTTTAACAGTTGGTGTTGTAACAAAGCCATTTACCTTTGAAGGTAGAAAAAGACAATCACAAGCTGAAGGTGGAATCGAAAAACTTAAAGAAAATGTTGATACACTTATTACAATACCAAATGATAGACTTTTACAAATAGTTGAAAAAAGAACTTCAATGGTAGATGCATTTAAACTAGCTGACCAAGTGCTAATGGATGCTGTAAGTGGCATTTCTGAGCTTATAGCTATTCCAAATGTAATCAACTTAGACTTTGCGGACGTTGAATCAATTATGAGTGATCAAGGTATAGCTCACATGGGTATTGGACGTGCTGCTGGTGAAAATAGAGCTGTTGATGCTGCTAAAGCTGCTATTAATTCACCACTTCTTGAAACTTCAATTGAAGGAGCTAAGGCTGTTCTTCTAAATGTAACAGCTGCAGAAGTAGGTCTTATGGAAGCTAATGAAGCTGCTGAACTCATACGTGATAATATTGATTCTGATGCTAATATCATCTTTGGTGTTGGCTCTGATGAATCATTGGGTGAAGAAATCAAAATTACTGTTATTGCAACAGGATTTGATAATCAAGGTAGACCATCTTCTTCAAGAGCAACAGCAGGTGAGATGAATGCTCCAACTAGAACTAATAGGCAAGAGTTTGAATCTAATAATAGAAACTCTCGTCAATCCGAAGAAAAAAGAACAAATAAAAATCCATTTGACGATATAGATTTGCCAGATTTCTTAAAATAATATGAAATGCCCTTATTGTCATTCACATAATACTAAAGTATTAGATTCTAGAACAACTGAAGATGATACTGCGATAAGACGCAGGAGGTTATGTGAAGATTGTGGGAAGAGATTCTCAACATACGAAAGATATGAGAATATTACCCTGATGGTTGTAAAAAAAGATGACACCAGGGAAGCCTATGATCCATCAAAAATTATAAATGGCATTGTAAAAAGCTGTCAAAAAAGACCCGTGTCCATGGATCAGATAGAAAAAGTGGCTAAAGATGTTGAGATAAAGATTAACCATACTGGTAAGAAAGAAGTTACTACAAATTTTATTGGCCAGCTAGTTATGGATGAACTTAAAGATCTCGACCCTGTGGCATATGTTAGATTTGCATCAGTATATAGAGAATTTAAGGATGTAGATTCATTTTATGAAGAAATATTAAACTTAAAAGATAAGGAAGATGCTGATAATTAGTGTGATGCTATTTAAGCATCTTTTTTTATTAGCTTTGGAGAAGTTATGGATTTATTTGAATTAAATAGGCAAAGAGAATTAGAAAAATCTGCGCCTCTGGCAGATAGGTTACGTCCTAAAAATCTAAAAGATTATATAGGTCAAGAGCATCTGGTAGGAGAAGGCAAGATTATTAATCGAATGATTAAGGCTGATAGAATATATTCTATGATTTTTTATGGACCACCTGGAGTAGGTAAAACTACTTTAGCTAAGATAATTTCAGAAACAACCCATATGGCTTTTATAGAATTATCAGCAGTGACTAGTGGAATAAGTGATTTGAAAAAACAAATTGAAATAGCTAAAGATAATCTAAAATACGAAAATAAGAAAACAATACTTTTTATTGATGAAATTCATAGATTTAACAAATCTCAGCAAGATTATCTTTTACCTTTTGTGGAAGACTCTACTATTATTCTAATTGGGGCTACAACTGAGAATCCTTATTTTGAAATCAATAAGGCACTTATTTCTAGGATGTATGTTTTTGAGTTAGAGTCATTAAATGAGGATGACTTATCAAATCTTATAGAACAAGCTTTAAGCAAAGATGATATTTTATCAAGTAAGAATATTGATTTAAAGAAGGATGCTAGTAAAACATTAATAAAATATTCAAATGGAGATAGTAGAGCTTTACTTAACGCACTTGAAATAGCTATATTTTCAGAAGATGAGAAAGATGGTAAAATATCTATAGGCAAAGAAACTATTGAAAACTCTATTCAGAAAAAAATTGCTATTTATGATAGATCAGGTGATAGGCATTACGATACTACATCTGCTTTTATAAAATCAATGAGAGGGTCTGATATTGATGCTGCCCTTTATTATTTAGCAAAAATGCTTGATTCTGGAGAGGATATTAAGTTTATAGCAAGGCGAATGATAATATTTGCATCAGAAGATATATCAAATGCAGATCCAAATGCACTGATACTTGCAAATAGTACTTTTAATGCAGTAAATACTGTAGGTATGCCTGAAGCAAGAATAATACTTGCTCAAACAGTTACTTATTTAGCTGCTGCTCCAAAAAGTAATTCTACTTATTTAGCTATTGACAGGGCGCTTGACTTTGTAAAATCAAATGCAGATAAAGAGGTTCCCAATAATCTAAAAGACTCACACTATAGTGGTAGTAAAAATTTAATTCATGAAAAGTACCTATACCCACATTCATTTGGTGGATATGTAAAGCAAGATTATTTACCAGAAGCTTATAAAAATGAAAAGTTTTATAAAGCTAAAAATATTGCCTATGAAAAAGAAATGATAGAAAAGATGGAAAAGAGAAAGGAAGGAAATAATGAAGATTAGAGAAATATTAGAAGATATTGATCAGTACTTGGATACTGAAGTTAAGGTAGAAGGTTGGATTAGAAATTCTAGATTTGGTAAAAATGTAGGATTTATTGAGCTAAATGATGGTAGCACTTTTAAAAATCTACAAATAGTAGTAAGCACTGATGCTCTTAACTATGATGAACTTTCTCATCAATTTTTATCAACAAGTTTAAAAGTTATTGGAAAGTTAGTGGCTACTGGTAATAATAAAACTCCATATGAAATCCAAGCGTCTGATATAAAAGTTTTGGGAGAATCTTCTGATAAGTTTCCTATCCAAAAACAGAGGCAAACTCTTGAGTTTATGAGGACTATTCCTCATCTTCGTCCTCGTACCAATACTTATAGAGCTGTTTTTAAGGTTAGAAGTTCACTAGCTTATGCACTTCATAAGTTCTTCCAAGAAAGAGGATTTTTATATGTTAATCCTCCTATAGTAACAGGATCAGATGCTGAAGGAGCTGGGGAGATGTTTAATATTACAACAATGAATCCAGATGAACTCCCTATGAATGAAGAAGGTAAAGTTGATTATAGCAAAGATTTCTTTGGCAAAAAGTCATATTTAACTGTATCAGGTCAACTTGAAGCGGAGGACTATGCTTTAGCTTTTGGAGATGTATATACTTTTGGCCCAACATTTAGAGCAGAAGAATCAAACACTCCTCGCCATGCTGCAGAATTTTGGATGTTAGAACCTGAAATAGCTTTTGCTGATTACAATGTAGCTATGGATGTAGCTGAAGATATGATTAAGTATGTTATTGACTACTTATTAGAAAATAATGCTGATGAAATGGAATTTTTCAATAGATTTATAGATGAAGGCTTATTTGACAGACTTAACCAAGTAAGAAATAAAGAATTTGCAAGAATAACTTATACAGAGGCTATAGAAAGACTACAAGCTAGCGGAGAAAAATTTGAGTTTCCAGTCGAATGGGGTATGGATTTACAAACAGAACATGAAAGATATCTTTCAGAAACTATAGTAAATGGGCCAGTATTTGTTACCGACTATCCAAAAGATATCAAAGCTTTCTATATGAAACGTAATGATGATGGTAAGACAGTAGCTGCATTTGATATGCTTGTACCAGGAGTTGGAGAATTAATTGGTGGCTCTCAAAGGGAAGAAAGACTTGATGAACTTTTAAAATCATTTGAGGAAAATGGATTAGCAGAAGAAGACTATCAAAATTATCTTGATTTAAGAAGATTTGGAACAGTTGTTCACTCTGGATTTGGTCTAGGTTTTGAAAGAGCTGTTATGTATGTTACAGGAATGAAAAATATTCGTGATGTAATACCTTACCCAAGATATGTAAATGCATTCTCACAAAAAAATTAGGAGTTAAAATGAGTGAATATAATTCCAAATATCCAGAATATAACCCAAATGCTATTGAAAAAAAATGGCAAAAAGTTTGGGATGATAATAAAACCTTTCATAGTGAAGTAGATAAAACAAAGAAAAAGTACTATCCACTTGTGGAATTTCCTTATCCATCAGGACAAGGTCTACATGTTGGACATCCACGACCATATACAGCTCTAGATATAGTTGCCCGCAAACGTAGATTAGAAGGATACAGTGTAATGTATCCAATGGGTTTTGATGCTTTTGGTCTACCTACAGAAAACTATGCTATTAAAAATAAAATACATCCAGCAAAAGTTACAGAAGAAAATATTAAAAATTTTAAAGAACAATTAAAATCCATAGGATTTTCTTTTGATTGGGATAGAGAAGTTAATACTACAGATCCAGAATATTATAAATGGACTCAATGGATTTTTATCCAATTATACAAACATGGTTTAGCTTACAAGAATGAAATGAGCGTAAATTGGTGTCCATCTTGTCAAGTTGGTCTTGCAAATGAAGAAGTTGTAGATGGCAAATGTGAAAGATGTGGTACAGAAGTCGTTCATAAAATGAAAAATCAATGGATGCTTAAGATTACAGAATATGCTGATAGACTTATAGACGATTTGGATGAAGTTGATTATGAAGATAGAATAAAAGCTCAACAAATAAATTGGATCGGTAGATCAAAAGGAGCTAATGTAAACTTTAATATTAAAGATACAGAGGATAAACTTACAGTATATACAACTCGTCCAGATACTATATTTGGAGTATCTTATATGGTAATTTCTCCAGAACATCCAATTCTAGAGGTTTATAAGAAAAAAATCTCTAACTATAATGAAGTAACAGCTTATCAAGAAGAGGCTCGTAAAAAATCTGATTTTGAAAGAGCTGAACTAAATAAAGATAAAACAGGTGTAAGGCTTGATGGCTTAAGTGCAATTAATCCATTAAGTGGTGAGGAAATTCCTATTTGGGTTTCTGATTATGTACTTATGTCTTATGGTACAGGAGCTATAATGGCAGTTCCAGCCCATGATACTCGTGACTATGAATTTGCCAAAGAGTTTGATATGCCTATAGTTCAAGTTTATGAAACAGAAGATAGTGAAGAACTTCCACTTACAGATATAAATAAGGGAAAATCTATAAATTCTGAATTTTTAAATGGTTTATCTGCAACGGAGGCTAAGCAAAAAGCTATAGAATATATAGAAGAAAAGAAACTAGGGGAGGCTACAACAAACTTTAAGCTCCGTGATTGGGTGTTTTCACGTCAAAGATATTGGGGTGAACCAATTCCTATGGTTTACTGCGAGGAACATGGTTGGGTACCAGTAGATGAAAGTGAACTGCCAATAATGCTTCCAGAAGTAGAAACTTATGAACCCACTGCAACAGGAGAATCTCCGCTTTCAGAAATAGATGAATTTGTAAATACTATTTGCCCAATCTGTGGTAAGTCTGCTAAAAGAGAAACAGATACTATGCCACAATGGGCAGGAAGCTCTTGGTACTATCTAAGATACATGGACCCACATAATAGTAAAGCTATAGCTAGTAAAGAAGCTTTAAATTATTACAGTCCAGTAGATTGGTATAATGGTGGAATGGAGCATACAACACTTCACTTATTATATTCTAGATTTTGGCATAAATTTTTATATGACTTAGGAATTGTTCCTACTAAAGAACCATATAAGAAGAGGACAAGCCATGGTATGATTTTAGGAGAAGATCATCAAAAGATGAGTAAATCTCGAGGAAATGTTGTAAATCCTGATGATATAATAAGAGATTATGGTGCAGATACTTTAAGATGTTATGAGATGTTCATAGGAGATTTCACTTCAACAGCTATTTGGTCTGATGAAGGAGTTCGCGGTTGCCGTAAGTATTTAGAACGTGTTTATAATATGATAGATCTTATAGGCCAAGGAGAAGGATACTCTAAAAACCTTGAAGTTACAATACACCAAACTATAAAAAAAGTTAGTGAAGATTTTGAAAATCTTAAATTTAATACAGCCATTGCATCACTTATGACTCTGTCAAATGAAATGAGAAGTCAAGCTAGTATTACAAAAGATGACTTTAAAACTTATATAATTCTTCTAAATCCCGTTGCTCCACATATGACAGAAGAACTTTGGAAAATGGCAGGATTTGAGGGAATGCTAAATGAAGCAGCTTGGCCAAAGTATGATGATTCAAAACTAAGTTTAGATGAATTTGAAATGCCAGTACAAGTAAATGGAAAAATGCGTGGTAAGGTAATGATGTCAATGGATGCGAGTAAAGATGATGCTATAGAAGCTGCAAAATCTGATAATAATATAGCAAGTCATATAGAGAATAAAGAGATAAGAAAAATAATCTATGTTCCAGGTAAAATTCTAAATATAGTAGTAGGATAAAAAAGTAGGACGTTTTGTCCTGCTTTTTTTATAAATAAAAAGATGGGTATATATTTTATATAGATAAACAATTAAAGGAGTTAGTTATGAGAAAAGTAAGATTATCAATAGTTTTTTATTCTCAAACAGGAGTTAATTATAAAATGGCTTCATATGCAAAAAAAGAAGCAGAAAAAAATGGAGCAGAAGTTAAGCTTTTAAAAGTTAGTGAATTAAGAGATACAAGTAATGTTATAAAAGGATCTGCCTGGGATAAAACAATTAAAGCAACAGAAGGCATTAAAATAGCAAGTCCTGAGGACTTAGTTTGGGCAGACGCTATAATTATTTCTAGTCCTACTAGATTTGGTAATATTTCAAGTCAAATGAAAGATTTTATAGATTCATTAGGTGGTGTTTGGGCTGAGGGTAAATTAGTAAATAAATTTGTTACAGCTTTTTCTTCTTCCAAAAATCTAAACGGAGGACAAGAACAAACTATAAGATCTATATATACGTCAGCTATGCATTGGGGTTCAATAATAGTTCCAACAGGATACACTGATCAATCAATATATGCTCAAGGTGGAAATCCATATGGAGTATCGGCAACTCAAGCTGATGAAGATGATGAAATAAAAAATGATGTTAAAGAAGCAATTGAACATCAAACACAAAGACTTTTAGAAATAGCTGGAAAGTATATAAATAATTAGTAAATACTTAGCCTGGATTACTAATCCAGGTTTTATTTTTTATATACCTATATAAATCATACAGGTATTTTTATTTTGGGTATATTTAATATATAATATATAATTTATATTAAGGAGGGTCTATGAATATTTTTGATATCTTAAATAGTAAATTACTTTACGTATTAGTAGCTATTGGGCTTTTAGTCATCTTTTTAATATGTATTTTGTTCTTTGTTCGTGCAAAAAAACGTGCAAAGGAATTAGATATACCAGATGAGAAAGTAAAAGCTACAATAAAAAGTTCTTTGGTATTTTCTATAGTACCATCTATTGCGGTTATAATTGGACTTATAACCCTTACACCGCTTTTAGGTATACCATGGCCTTGGTTTAGGTTATCAGTTGTGGGATCATTACCTTATGAACTTACAGCAGCGGAGCTTGCTGTAAAGGGACTTGGTTATCCTGATCTCGCTTCATATCAAGGATCAACTGATATAAGTGCTATAGGTACAATAATGTTTACCATGTCCATCTCAATTTTAGGAGGAATGCTATTTAATATATTTTTTCTAGAAAAATATCACAAAAAAGTTTCGGGTGTAGGTACCAAACCATCTCCATTTAGAGAGTTAGCACTTTCTGTATTAACTTTTGGAATGGTTACAGTATTTTTTCCTATAGAATTTTTAAAATCAAAAACTCATGCTGCAGTAGCAATAACTTCTATTTTAGTAACAATAATACTTGGAAAAGTATCAAAAAAATATAATATTTCTTGGTTATCTGATTTCATAATGAGTTTTGCTCTAATAATTGGGATGGCAGCAGGAGTGTTTTTTGAGGGGGTACTATAATGGCTAATAATAAATCTTATATGGATAATACCTACAGACTTGGAAGAATAGCTACAATTATTTGTATTGCAATAATGTTTGTTATACCATCAGTAATATGTACGGTTTATAGTATTTGGCCATCATTTGATTCTGTTATGGGTGCAGCAGGACCACTTCTTGCAATATTTTTACCTACTGCTTTAGCTGAACAACTATCAATGATACCACTTACAGGGAATTCAGCTTATTTAAATTCCATTATGGGAAATGTAACCAATATTAAATTTCCAGCATATTTATCAGCTTTATCTTCTGTTGATCAAGATCCTGGTACAGAAGAGGCAGATGTTATAGGAATGATTGCAGTATGCATATCTGGTATGACCACTATGGTTATAATATTTCTTGGTGTAATACTTTTAGTTCCACTTAGTCCTATACTAACTAGTCCTACTGTTAAAACAGCAACTAATTATATTATGCCAGCACTGTTTGGATCAATGTTGGTTGGGACCTTAATGAATAAAACAGCTGGTAGCTATAAGGCTGAGAAAAAACCATTAATTGGGGTCATAGATTTAGCTATAGTATTTATAATAAACATATTTATAGTAAATCTAGATAGAAAACAAGGATATGCAATGGTTGGGGTAATGTTGCTATCAGTGCTATTAGCCTATATCTTTTATAAGAAAGGAATAATAGAACTAGAATTCAAAGAAAAAAATAAGCAATAAACTTGTTTTATATTCGCTAATGGTGTATCATTATACATGATACACCTTATTTATTTAGTATCTTAAATAAATCATTAATATATAGTCAGATAATAGTTTATATATGAGAAGGTAATATGAGGAATTTTTTAAAAAATAACATTTACAATATAATCTCACTTTTAATATTTATAGGTTTTTGCTTACTAGGTTATTTAGGATATAAGAAGGGGCTGTTTGATTCTATAGAAAGTTTTAGAAACTATGTATTATCCTTTGGACCTTGGGCATTTTTAGTTTTTTTTATAGCAAATATTATGCAGGTAGTAGTTCCTGGGGTACCTGGTGGTATTATACTTGCCTTTGGTGTTATTACCTTTGGTGCACTTAAAGGTTTTATATATAATTATTTATCAATCTGCATAGGATGTCTAATTAACTTTACAATATCTAGGACTTTTGGACAAAGTTTGGTATTAAAAATTTTTGGAGAAAATACTTTTAATAAATATAAAGATAAAATAAAAGATGAAACTTATGAAAAGTTTTTTGCTTTAGCAATTCTATTGCCAGCTGCTCCTGACGATTTTTTGTGTTATTTGTCAGGACTTAGTAATATGAGCTTTAAGAAGTTTGCACTAATAATTTTCTTTTGTAAACCACCATCAATATTTTTATACTCAATGGCGTGGTACTTTGGATTTGATTGGTTTATGAATAAATTTAGTTAAATATTATATAATTTACTTTATTAAAGAATAATAAAGAAAATTTGATGTTGACAAGGTATATGAAAGGATGTATTATTGTATTATAATAATAATACAGGATTAGAAGGTTATATGATAAAATTTCTTAAAAAAAATATATGCAATATTATAGCAATAATAGTTCTTTTAATACTAACTGTACTTGGGTACATGGGTTACAAACATGGATTATTTAATTCTATTGACACTTTTAGAGATTTTATATTATCTTATGGTGCTTGGGCAAATATTATTTTTATGATTGTGCAAGTAACCCAAATAGTTGTTCCTATAATACCAGGTGGATTAACTACTATTTTTGGAGTTGTTATCTTTGGACCACTATGGGGATTTATTTACAATTATATATCCATTTGTTTTGGATCTATGTTGGTGTTTTTTATATCCAGAACATTTGGAAAATCAATTGTACTAAATTTATTTGGTGAAGATACTTTTGATAAATATAAGCATAAGATAAGAGATAAGACTTATGAGAAGTTTTTTGCTTGGGCTATTTTATTACCTGTAGCTCCAGATGATTTTCTATGCTACTTAACTGGCTTATCTGATATGAGTTTTAAAAAATTTTCAACTATAATTCTTTTATGTAAGCCCCCTTCAATATTCTTATATTCAATGGGATGGGCAATGGGATTAGAGTGGATAGTTAATAAAATATAATTTAAAAAGGAGTACTTACAAAATAATGATAATCCATTATCTTGTAAGTACTCCTTATTTTATGTATATAGTTCCTTTTGTGTGTTAAACATTTCTGCGTATAGCTTATTGGCTTTTAGAAGTTCAGTGTGACTTCCATTTTCTTCAATGTGACCATTATTACAAACAATAATTCTATCAGCATATTTAGTAGAAGACAATCTATGGGATATGAAGAGTGATGTTTGATCTTCTGTAATTTTTAGCATATTTTCGAATATTTCTTGTTCGCTACGAGGGTCAAGAGCACTTGTTGGTTCATCCATAATTATAAATTTACCTTTGTGTTGCATGGAACGTGCTAAGGCTAATTTTTGACCTAAACCACCTGATGGAGATACTCCGTTATTGTCAAAGACAGTCGTTAAATAATTCTCTTTTCCATTTGGTAGATTGTCAACCCATTTTTTGATATTAAGCAGTTTAAATGAAGCATCCATTTGTTCATAATCACATTTATTAATATCATCTTTTATGTTTGTAGCAACATTCTCATCTATTCTAAATGGAAATAATCTAAAGTCCTGAAAGGTAGGGGATAGGATTTTATAATAATATTTTGTATCTATATCTTTTATATTGGTGTCGTTTAGTAAAATTTCACCACTGCTAGGTTCATAAAATTTACATAAAAGCTTTACTATAGTAGATTTACCAGCACCATTTCGCCCAACGAGAGCTACAGTTTCACCAGGGTTAATTATAAATGAACAATTTTTAAGTATATAATCATTACTTGATGGGTACTTAAATGATACATCCTTAAATTCTAATCTTACTGTTGATAGATCTATATCATTTATATCTCCTTCTTCGTGGGAATCCTCAATATCTAAAAATTCATATAATGTATTTAATGATACATTTAATCCAGCTAAGTCGGCATAATATTGCTGAAAAGATTGTAAGGCCTCAATGAGCTTATTTAAGCAATTAAAATACAAAGTGAAATTTGATATTGTTATTGTATTTTGAATAAGTCTATAAGTAATATATATGAATGATCCTACTATGCCCATATTATTTATTATATTTATTAGACCAAGCATAGCTCCATTTTTTGTAAAATACTTATGGTTAGCTTTAAACATTTCATTCATATGATATGCAGCTTTTTCAAGAATCATCTTCTCTGCATTAAAAATTTTAATATCTTTAGAGTATTTATAATCTTTTGCAAATTTAAAATAGTAATTATAAACTCTTATATCTCCAGCAGATCTTTTTTGATAGTCTTTCTCATTATCTTTAATTATTTTAGATAAGGGTTTATTTAATATTACTAAGATAATTAAAATAAGTGGTATTATAAAATTTAGTTTAATTAATATAACTATAGAAAAAATACCAGTTATAACTGCTCCTGAAGCGAAGGACATAAATTCTAGTAGGGAATAGGTACTTCCTACTGCATACAAGGCTTGTTGAGTCTTATCTTGGATAGACTTAGAATCTGTCATTTCGATAGGCAGACTTAAAACTTTCTCATTTACTTTATAAGATAGTTCATCATTAAATACTTGCATAGTTCTTTCATAATAATTATTTGAGTATAGATTTATAATTTTATTTAGAAAAGCTAATACTAAAGCAATTAATGCGATCATAAACATAATATTTAAGCGTCTTAAGTTTTGATATTCATCTATTATTAATTTTGGAGCAATTACATTGAATATGGGTAGTAAACCAGTAAGCAAAGAAAGTATTATGGTTTTCTTAATAAAGCCTTTGTGATTTTTATCTATAAGTTTAAAAAGTTTTATAAAATTACGCATTAGCTTCCTCCTTATAATTTTTGGCTTGAATATCAAATAGTTCTTTATATTCGCCATTTTTTGACATTAACTCGTCATGAGTTCCTTCTTCAGTGATCTCACCATTTTTTAAATATATAACTTTATCACAAAATTTAGTGGAAGCTAGTCTATGAGAAATGAATATACTAGATTTATCTTCAGTTATTGAATTATAAAGCTCATATAATTCCTTTTCAGCAATAGCATCTAATTGAGCAGTTGGTTCATCTAATATTAAAATATGAGAAGAAGATTTATTTATAGCACGAGCCAAAAACAATCTTTGTTTTTGGCCACCAGATAAGTCTATGCCATTATCATCAAGAGTTCTTAGAAGTATTTGCTCATCCTCATTATCATATTTATCAACTAAGAAATCTAAGCCAGTTTTTTTATAAATTTTTGATAAGTCTTTTTTATCGGTATTCATAGCTACATTTTCCCTAATGCTATAAGGCATTACTAAAGTATCTTGAAATACTGCAGAAACTAAGTCTTTCCTGTCGATATTATAAGAATTTATATCCTCTCCATTTAGTAAAATTTTTCCACTAGTAGGCTCATAAAGTCCTGCCAATATCAGAGCTAGAGTACTTTTTCCAGCTCCATTTTCTCCTACAATAGCGATGCTTTCATTGTTATTAAGCTTTAAGTTTATATTTTTCAAAGTATACGTGTTAGATTTAGGGTATTTAAAGTAAACATTTTTAAATTCTATATCTATTTTAGAAAAATTAACTTTTTTATAATTATTGACAGGTTTATCTAGAGTTTTAAAATAGTATTTGAATAGGTTTAAATCTCTAACTAAATAAGCAGACTGATCAGCTAGATTGTCAACGATAATTACAAAAGAAAATAAGCCAGTAAACAAAATATAAAATTTTGATAGTCTTATGTTTCCATTTTGAAGATTGGATATTAGCCAATAGAAAATAGGTACATCACGGATTAAAGATATGGCCTTAGCCTTTAAATTGAGTGTAAAAACTTTACTGTTTGATTTCACAAATTCATTATCCCAGTGTTTTGTAATACTGGAATAATACTTTTTAAACAACGTATTATAATCATACATAAGTATATCAAGCTTGCTAATTGGACTTTGAAGTTCATAGTTTAATTGCTGTAATTGTTCCCATGTATAATCAATGTCATTCCAAAAAGCATCATATATAAATGTCGTTTTATATATGAATTTACAAGAGAAAAACGTTAATACTATCATATAAATTATTAGCCACCATTCTAGAGCTGTAAATATCCAAAGATAACCAATTAAAGATATGATTAAACCAAAAATTAAAGGCATATGAAGAATTATTCCTCCAAAACCATCAAAGGGATATTGTATTGATCTTATAGCGTCAGTAATGATCTCTTTATATTTCTTATCTTGTTGTTTTGAGTATGACAAACTAAGGCTATAATTTATAATGTTTGTATTTAGCCCATAGCGTAGATTATTCATTCTCATCCTGTAATTGCCAGTTAAGAACGAGTTTAAGAATTTCATTAAAGATGTTAGGATAAATAATCCTATAAAAAATGGAATAAAAAATTCTAATCCTTTGTCCTTATTATCTATAACATAGGCAGGAGCAAATATCCATATGAATGGCAAAACACCATTGATTATGGAATTAAGGATTACTATTACATACATAAAAGGGTCTTTGGACCACATTTGATTTAAAATAAATTTTAGTTCTTTCATAAGTGTAGGAATATTCCCACGACCTCCTTGTCTTTTATTTATAGTCAAAGCAAGGAGTTATATGTATTTACTTTGACTATTGGATACTTACCTTTACTATTCTTTGATTTAAATTAATATTCATTTTTATCCTCCTTCTTATATATTTGATAAGATTATAGCATGATAAAAATTATTTGTAAATATGTAAAAAAGTTGTAGAAAAATTTATATAAAAAAAGATGGCTTAATTGCCATCTAAAAATACAGGTTAATATAAAATATCATTACCAGCTATAAATTCAATTTCGATATCGGTACCAAAAGTTTCGCTATGTATAATCTTAAAAGCCCTGACTTTACTAGTATTATCAAAGCATAGATTGTTATTAATTACTTCACCCAATGGAGCAATAGATGTTATCCCTTGCTTGTTATATATAGGAAGTGCCTTAGCTATAATAAAATTTACTTGATCTTCGATTAATGATATATCAAGTTTATCATAAAATTCACTAATCTTAAGTACTGCTCTTTCTTCGCTTAGCTGTAATTTTATATCTTTGAAATTATAGAAAACCCCCATAACTATTTTAAAAATTATGTAAGCAGTATTATAGGATAAATTTTTCATTCTATTTTTCATATTTAGTTTAAGTATAACTTCAGATTTGTTTGGTTTACCTTTTACTAGATGTATTATATTGTCTCTCTTTTCATCTATTGAAAGTATTTCTAAATCTAGGATACTTCCCTTATCTTCCAAAAGATAAGAATTTTTAGGCATAAAGATAGTCCTATCTAATATAATTTGTGTATTATTGTCTTGAATACGTCTTGATATTATATTTGCCTTAATTTCTTCTATTTCTGGATATTCTAAGTATAGTTTTTGCATAAGCTACCTCATTTTCACCTCTAATCATTTAAATACATATGATATAATATACCCGAGGTTAGGCTATGAGAAAGAAATATTTTTTACTTTTATTAGGTTTATTAATAGGGATAGGTTTATTTATAAATTTTGAAAGCCTCAATCCACTCTATATTCTATTTGGTTCATTAACTTTTACTATGATTTTATTTTTAATAAATAAAAATCTAATAATAGTTCCATTAGCTTTACTATTAGGATTTAATCTAGCTTTATTTAAATTTAATAAATATAGTTTGAAAGATAAAAATCCACAAAAAGCAGAGATTACTATTTTAGAAAAACGAAGTAGTAAAGAAGGGTTTAGATACTTTGTAGATGTTAGAACAGTTGATAGTAAAGAGAAATCAGTTCTATTTGCTGCTGATGATTTTGATATAGGAGATATTTTATTAGTTAAGATTATTCCTAAAATCCCTAATAGAAATACTAATCCTAATCTTTTTAATTATAGAAATTATTTGATATCTAAGAATATAGCAAGTAGCTTAGAGATTGATAAAGTATATGCAAGATCTAAAAGTTCGTTATTAGGGCTTAAACTTAGAAATAAGTTTTACAATTATGTACATAATCTTTTTGATCATAACTTAAGTAAGAATTCTGCAAATTTTGCATTTTCTGTAATTTTAGGTGAAAATTTGATTCAAAATGAGGATATAAAAGACTTAGGTTTAGCACATATACTCGCAGTTTCAGGTTTACATATAGATATGTTAGTTGCTTTTATATTATTCATAGTCAATAAGTTTAATATAAATTATAAGTATGGTTATGGATTTGCTTTGTTAATATGTTTAGTGTATGGATATTTAATATCTTTTCCTTTTTCTGTAATAAGAGTTTTAATAATAAATCTAATAGGCTTTTTATCCTTTTTGTTTCAAATGCCTGAAGATAAGTTAAAGTCTTTATTGATTGCTGCAAATTTAATATTGTTAATCAATCCGTTTGCTTTTTTGAATGCAGGATATGTTTTATCATTTATAGCGACTAGTGCAGTTTATTTGGTATATCCTAAGCTAAAGATTTATTTAAAAGATAATATGCTTTTAAATAGATTAGGATTTACAACTAGTATTCAGCTTGCAGTGTTGCCATTTATTATATATTATTATGGAAAAGTTAATTTACTTGCTGTTATAGCAAACTTTTTAATCCTTCCTTTATTTACTATTAGCATGTATGCAATATTTATAGCAATTATAAGTTATCCACTATTAAAAATAGTACTTTTACCTGTATTTAATCTAATAGATTATTTATTAGCATCTATATTAAATTTAACGAGTATTTTAAACAGTATCTCTGTTTTTGCGTTTGAATTTGCTCATCCAAATATATTGGTTTCTTTGTATTTGTATGTGCTAATAGTAGTAATGCTTTATATGAAAAAATCTAATAAAATCCTACTAAAGCATTTTTATATAGTTAATATTTTCGTGGTTATAATAAGTTTATTATATGAAAGTGTTAATAATGAAATAAGTTATTCTATGATTGATATAGGCCAAGGAGATGCATTTTTAATAAATGATGGTGGAGATTATTATTTAATTGATGTTGGGGGACCTAAATATGATTCTTATGATTCTGGTGAAAAGATATTAGTGCCTTATTTGAAGTCATTAGGCATAAAAGAGATTAATGCTGTTTTCATAAGTCATGAAGACAATGATCACTGTGGGAACTTGCCAATTTTATATAATAATTTTAAAATTAATAATCTTATCACTGGTCCATATAATACTGATGGATTAAGAGAATACCATCCTATAGCTATGCATAAAAATAATAGAATGAAACTAAAAAATGGTTATATAGAATGTATTTTTGAGGGTAGCATGGGAGAAGAGAATGCTGAATCTTTAGGTCTTTTAGTAAATATTAAAGGTGTGAAAATTCTTAGTATGGGAGATTTGCCTAAGGAATATGAGGACACTCTTGATATAGAAGCAGATGTATTAAAGATTTCTCACCATGGTTCAAAAACTTCAACTTCTAAAAGTTTCGTAGAAAAAGTTAATCCAAAGGTTGCCTTAATTTCAGCTGGCCGCAACAATAGATATGGACATCCTACTAAGGAAGTATTAGATAATCTTGAAGGTGTTAAAATTTATAATAGTCAAGAAAGTGGTATGGTTAAAATAGTTTTTGGCAATAGTACAAAGATAGAAAGTTACTTAAAAGGCGGATACTTTAAATGAATTATAAAGAATTTATGACCAATTTAATAAATGATAATGTATCAGGAGTTTATTTATTCGATTCTAAAGAAGAGTTTTTAAATGATACTATAATTGAAGAAGTAAGATCTAAAATTTCTATAATAGATTTTAACTTGATTGAAATAAAAGGAAGCAAAGATATTGAAACTATAAAAAATTCTTATGAAACTTATCCAGTAATGGAGGATAAGAAATATATAATCTGGAGAAATATAGACTTATCTAAAAATTCTATTAAAGAGTACGATGGTATTCTTGATGGACTTATCAAAGATGTAAAAGACTTTCCACCTTATGCAACTTTACTAATATTTTCCGATAACTCACCTTTCAAAGGTAAATTTTATAAATCTATTGATAAGAATGGAACAATTGTAAGAATTGATAGGCTAAATCAAAGAGAGCTTGAATCTTTTATTGGTAAGAGATTTGTAAGAAGTGGTAAAAAAATTCAAAGATCTTTAGTGACAGAAATAGTAGAAAGATTTTCTTATATTAATAAACAAAGTGAGTTAGATCTTTATGAAGTAGTTAATACAGTTGATAAAATCATATCTAATTCAAGTGAAGAAATAGTTAAAAGAGAAGATGTTTTAAATCAATTAGATGAAATTTTAAATTTAAATATTTTTAATCTTACCGATGCTATAAGTTCAAAAAATAGTAGAGAGGCTAGTAAAGTTTACTTACAAATGGTTAGATCTAACGAAGATCTTTTTATGATTTATCATATGATTATAAGACAAATTAGAAATCTTATTGGTGTAAAGAGCTTATATTTAAATGGTTTTAATGATAGTTTTATAATGAAGAACATAGGAATAGGAAGTTTTGAACTCAAAAAGCTTAAGAATTTCTCTAGAAATTTTTCTTTAAATGAGCTATTTGATATTCATTCAAGATTATTTGATATGGAATATAGACAAAAGTCGGTTGATTTTAATATGAGAATGGAAATATTATTATTGATTAACATAATTACTAATAATATTTAAAAAAATAATGAGCGATAATCAGTAGTCATATGTGAGGATCCAATACTGATTATTGCTCATTTTATTATGCATTTTGTGCGTTATTGATTGCTCTTTGTAATCTAGAAGTTGTTCTAGCTACTTTATTTTTGTGAATTATATTTTTAGCTTCTGCTTGTTTCATTTTTTTATCAACATGTCTAAAAATTTCACGAGCTTCGTCAACATTCCCAGCTTCTATAGCTTCATCAAATTTTTTGATGTAAGTTTTAATTTCAGATTTTTTAGATTTATTTCTTAAAGTATCTCTTTTTGTAGTTTCGATTCTTTTTTGAGCTGATTTAATATTTGCCATTATTTCACCCTCTTTCTTTTATATCTCTTTTGCTTGACTGATATATCTTACCATAAACTAGAAATACTTACAAGTCTTGTCTATGATAATAATATATTTTTTTGTAGTTTTACTATTTTAGTTTATAATATAATAATGAAATGAAAGGAAATATGTATGTCTAATAATAAAGAAAATGAAAAAGTTGTTATAAAATCAGATTCAGTAGCGAAAGAAAAAGTTAAAAAAAAGAATAAGAAAGATGAAGAAAAAGATGGCCCTTTAGAATTGCTTAAATCTATTCTTATAGCCTTAGCTATAGCTATATTTATAAAAGCTTTTATAATGGATGCAACTAATATATCTGGTAATTCTATGCTAAATACTCTTCATGATGGGGATATGCTTTTAGTAAATAAAATCTCAAAGAACTTTACTGATTACCATAGAGGACAGATAGTAATTTTAAAAGCACCTGATTATCCAAATAGACTATATGTAAAAAGAGTTATAGGACAGCCAGGTGATACCATAACTCTTAAAGACGAAAAAGTTTATGTAAATGGTGAACAATTAAATGAATCTTATACTTCAGTAGACTATACCCTACAAACAAGTGAAGATTATGAATGGAAACTTTTAGATAATCAATATTTTGTTATGGGTGATAATAGACTAGAAGGGGCAAGTAACGATTCAAGAAATTTTGGCCCTATTAATAAAAGTGAAATAGTAGGTCATGCCTTTGTTAGAATTTATCCATTTAGTGATATAGGAAAAATAGATAATAATCCATACGGAAATGAGTAATAAATGACAAAAAGAAAAGATAATATAAGAAATTTCTCTATAATAGCCCATATTGATCATGGTAAGTCTACTTTAGCAGATAGGCTTATAGAAAAATCAGAACATTTATCTGAAAGAGAAATGACCAATCAAATGCTTGATGATATGGAACTTGAGCGTGAACGTGGGATAACTATTAAACTTAAATCTATAAAAATTCATTACAAAGCAAAAGACGGAGATATATATGATTTAAACTTAATAGATACTCCTGGTCACGTTGACTTTAACTATGAAGTATCTAGATCTCTTAAAGCTTGCGAAGGTGCGATATTAGTTGTGGACTCCAGTCAAGGAGTAGAGGCACAAACTTTAGCTAATACATACTTAGCTTTAGAGCAAGATTTAGAAATACTACCAGTATTAAATAAAATAGACTTACCTTCATCTAGAATTGATGAAGTAAAAGCAGAAATTGAAAGTCAAATAGGCCTTGATACTGAAGGAATACCATTAGTTTCTGCTAAAACAGGTTTAAATATTGAAGATGTTTTAGAAGATATAGTAAATAATGTACCTGCTCCAGAAGATCATGATGATAAGCCTCTTAAGGCTTTAATATTTGATTCATACTACGATTCTTATCGAGGAGTAATCTGCTATGTAAGAATCTTTGAAGGTGTAGTTAGACCTGGTGATGAAATCAAAATGATGAATACTGGGAAAAAATACGAAGTTAACTCTGTAGGTTATACTATGAAAACTCGTATTGAAACCAATGAACTTCGCAGTGGTGATGTAGGTTTTATAGAAGCAAGTATCAAGGAAGTTAAGGATGCTAGAGTAGGTGATACTATAACATCTGCAAATAATCCTACTGATAATCCACTTTCTGGTTACAAGGAAGTATTACCTATGGTATATTCAGGTATATATCCAGCAGAAGGGGAAAGCTTTGATAAGCTCCGCGATGCTTTAGAAAAACTCCAAGTAAATGATGCAGCACTAGTATTCGAACAAGAAAATTCACAAGCCCTAGGAGTTGGACTTCGTTCAGGATTTTTAGGACTACTACATATGGATATAATTACTCAAAGATTAGAACGTGAGTATGACCTAAATATTATAGCTACAGCTCCATCAGTTATTTATAAGTTAAAGTTAAAAGGTAATGAGGAAGAAAAAGAAATTCAAAATCCTAATGATTTTCCAGATCCAACTATTATAGAATATATTGAAGAACCTATTACCAGAGCTGAGATAATAACACCATCAGATTATATAGGACAAGTAATGAATCTTTCTCAAAATCGTCGTGGAGAGATGATTGATATGAACTATATTGATGAAAAAAGAGTTTCTATTAAATATAAGCTCCCACTTAATGAAGTTATATATAACTTTTTTGATAGTCTAAAATCAAGGACGCGTGGATATGCTTCACTAGATTATGAAGTAATAGGTTATAAACCATCAGATCTTGTTAAACTTGAAATTCTAATAAATGATGAAGTGGTAGATGCTCTTTCAATAATAGTTCATAGGGATAGTGCCTATGCTAGAGGACGAGGAATAGTAGAAAAATTAAAAGATGAAATACCACGTCAACAATTTGCAATACCTATACAAGCAGCAATTGGTGGTAAGGTAATTGCAAGAGAAACTGTAAAAGCACTTAGAAAAGATGTGATTGCTAAGTGTTATGGCGGGGATATTTCAAGAAAGAAAAAACTTCTTGAAAAACAAAAAGAAGGTAAAAAACGTATGCGTCAGTTAGGAAGCGTAGAGGTACCACAAGATGCTTTCCTTGCTGTATTAAAATATGATGATGAGAATAATGATAAATAAACGACTAAAGCGGCTAAAAGCCGCTTTTATATTTCTAACTTATGACTTGATTTTTGTTTAAGATATAAAGTTATTGAATATATAAATAGGTATATAGCAAGTGCAGTTAATATAATAAATATAAAATCTCTAACAGGATAGTTACTAGATAAATTTTTGCCCTTTACAAAAAATGTAGAAGCTATGTATGAAAAAGGAATAGAAATTATTCTAATTTTATTATATACACTTAATTTTTTAAAGAATGTTAATATAAGTATAATAGAAATTCCTAGAATTATTAAAGCTAACTTAGCATATATACCTAGTATTAATCTAGGAAGAGCTACTGTACCACCACTTTCAAAAACTCTACTTGGATCATATAAGATTTTATTAGTATTTTCTCCATTATTTGTATAAGCGATAATATCAACATCATCTTTAGGTATTTTTAGCCCAACGTATCTATTATTTGATTTTTTGTCTATTTTTGTGGTGTAACCATCTACATAATAGATGTTATATCCGTCATAGGTATCCATGTCAGTATCTACACGAGTGACTTCATCACTAAATTCTATATTTACATTTTCATTATCTGATTTTATATTTATCAAATTATCCTTATAATCAATCGGTATTGGCTTGCTGACATATGATATTATTATTAAAAAAATACTCACTAACAAGGATATGATCATAAGAACTAGATTTTTCTTATCTTTTTTTATTGTATTATTTAAAAAATATAAAGATTCATTTTCATTTTTTATTTCCATATCAGTATTATTAGCTAACAAGTTATAATAATTTCTACAAGAACTGCAAGTTTTTAAATGTTCTTTTACAAGTTTCTTTGTTTCGTCACTTAACATGTTTTCCTTATATAATGGGATTAAATCGCGTATTACCTTACATTCCATAATCTTCCTCCATAATAATTTTAAGTTTTTCTTTTGCCCTATAAAAGTTTACGCATGCCCGATTAGGAGATTTGTTGTATATTATTGCTATTTCTTTAAAACTTAAGCCAGCTAGCCTAAGCTTAGTAATTTCCTTATATGGTTCATTTAATTTTTCAATTGAAGTTTTTAGATTCTGCTTTTCTTCATTAGCTAACAATTCGTTTTCAAATGATTCGATACCTTTATCAAAATCTTCAATATCAGCAGTTGAAATATAAATTTTATTGTGTTTGTAATAGTTTATATAAGTATTTTTAGCAATAGTAAAAAGATATGATTTAAGATTTGAAATATTTTCAAACTTACCTGGGTTATTAATAACTTTTAAAAAAGTTTCACTGGTTATATCTTGGGAAATCTCCTTATTTTTTGTAAAGGAAAGCATGAATTTATATATGTCATCAAAATATATATGATAAATCTTTTCTATATCCATTTTGCCCTCCTTACTTATATAACAATTTACTTAGTAAAATATTACACTATTTAATATATTTCATAAAATAATTGCGTTATTTTCTTAGATCTGGGTATCTTTTTAGATAGGAATATAAAGGAGAAACTTATGAAAATTAAAAATGTAACAATAGCAGGTGGAGGAGTGCTTGGTGCTCAGATAGCTTATATAACTGCTTTTCATGGATACAATGTCACTATTTGGGGAAGAAGTGAAGGATCTATTGAAAGAGTTAGACCTCGTATAGATAAATTGCATGAGATTTTTAGCAAAGAATTAGAAATAGCTCCTTCATATATTGGAGCTAAAAATCCAGATTATCCTAGATCATTTTTTAATGATAAATCAGAGATAACTGAGAAAAGAATTACTGAACTTAAAGAGATTAACCAAGATACTTATAATGGTATGAATTACACTACTGATTTAGATGAAGCTTTTGCAAATGCAGATTTAGTAATAGAAGCTATAGCAGAAGTAGTAGATGAGAAAAAAGCTTTTTATCAAAAAATTACACCATATTTAAAAGATGATGCGATTTTGGTTACAAATTCATCAACACTTTTACCTTCTACATTTAGAGATTATACAGGTAGACAAGAGAGATTTTTAAGTTTGCACTTTGCAAATTCAATTTGGAGACAAAACTTAGCTGAAGTAATGGGTCATGATAAAACTAGTGAAGAAGTTTTTGATATAGTGGTAGAATTTGCAAAATCTATAGGAATGTATCCAGCTATAATAAAAAAAGAACAGCCTGGATATATATTAAATTCTATTTTAGTTCCATTTATAGATGCTGGTTTAAGGTTATATGGTGATGATATAGCCAGTCCACATGATATAGACATGGACTGGAAACTTGGAACAGGATCACCTCGTGGACCTTTTGAAATAATAGATATAGTTGGAATTACAACAGTAATTAATATTACAAGTGCTAATCCAGAATCTAAAGATCCAAACTCAGCATTGGCTAAAGCAGTAGAAAAACTAAAAGAAAGAGCTGATAAAGGACTTAAGGGTGTAGAAAGTGGGGAAGGATTCTATAAATATAATTAGTCAATAGAATAGCTTTCCAGAAATTGGAAAGCTATTTTTTAATATTATTATTGGTAATAACGACCTCTATATTATTTTCATCAAAATTATGGAAAAAATCATAGTAATTAGGAATATATTTTCAAGTATAAGTGGTATGCCGGTATTGAGAGTTTATAATTTAAGAGTTTTTTATAAAAATGCTAATGACTTTTCCGTTATCTATTTTAAAAGCTAAGCGAAAATTATTAAGATTTCTTTTTATTATTTATACTTTTCCAAAACTTACAGCATCATTAGGTACGAGTTTTTTTCTAAATCTATATCTTAGCTTATTAATTCTTTATCCTTATAAAAATTTTATTTATATATTTTATTAACAATGCTAGCATGATATAATATTTTTAAATAAAAAATTTAAGGAAAGATTATGGATGAAAAAAAATTATACGAAAGAATTATTTTAAGAAGCTTAATAATATTAATTAGCGTTTTACTTGTTATATATTTAGCCCCCAAAATTGTAAGTGGCTTATTACCTATTATTTTGGCTCTAGTTTTAGTTGCCTTATTAAACCCTTTTATAAGGAAAATTGGTGAAATTATTCCTATTAAAAATAGTATAATATCATATATCGTTGGGACTATATTACTAATTTTAATATTGCTTTTATTGATATGGTTCTTTCAAATTATAATATCTCAATTAGTTGGTCTTGTGGGCAATATTATAAAAAATTGGCCCTTAATTGTAAAATCTGTAGATTCTTGGGTGGATTCGGTAAATTCAAAGATTAAAGTTTTACCACCTTTTGTATCTAAGGCTATTCAATCAGGACTTGACTCTGCCTATAGTTCTTTGGCGAGTTTACAAAAAAATGCAGTCAATATTACACTAGGCTTTACAACAGCTTTTATAAATACATCTAATGATTTAATATTCTTTATAATTACTTTTATAGTCGCTTTTTACATAATATTAGGAGATATGCAAGAGGCCTCAAATAAGTATAATTCTGCTATTCCAGAATATTCAAAAGCAAATATCAGTCTAATTAGAACAGTTTTTAAAAACTCTACATGGAATTATATAAAGTCTCAATTAAAGTTGGCTTTATGGTGTTTTATACTAATGGCCATAGTATTAAAACTTTTAGGACAGCAATACTATATACCTATTGCTATCTTATTAGGATTTGTAGATCTTTTACCTATGATAGGACCTATCATTATTATGCTGCCGTGGACAGCAGTAGAACTTTTTATATTTAATAATATGCAAAAAGGTATTGGCTTATTTATATTGTTGATATTTTGGACTAGCTTCAGGCAAGTAATCACTCCAAAGGTAATTGGAGATTATGCGGATATTCATCCTATCTTATCAGTAATATCTCTTTATGCAGGTCTTAAGCTATTTGGAGTAAAGGGGGCTATCCTTGCTCCTATTTTAGTAATATTTATAGTGGGAATTTATAGATCTGGAATTCTAGATAATTGGCTTTATGACTATAAATTATTTTTTAATTATATCCATAAAACTTTGAATATTAACAAGAGAGAAAATAATACTGCTGAAGATAAATAAATTAGTAGTATAATAAAAGCGATGATAATTATTATCAATAAGGAGATGGAATGGACAAATATCAAGTTAAGATTTTAGATATAAAAGAAGAATATAAAAATGTTTTTACTTATACTTTAGAAAAACCAGATGCATTAAAGTGGGAGGAAGGTAGCAGCTTTCATCTAGCTTTACCTGGCTATGATAAAGATAAGGAAATTAATAAAAAATTGGTTCATCATTTAAGCATTAATACTTTAGATGATGAAGATAATATTAGGTTTACTACGAAAATTCCTATAAGAAAATCACTTTTTAAAAAGACTTTATCTAAATTAAAGGTTGGAGATAGTGTGACTATTTATAAAATAAGATCTCATATGGGACTTAAACGAGAAGATAGGCCAATTGTTTTACTATCTCAGGGCATAGCTATGTCTACTATTAGACCTTTAATTAAAAAATTTGAAAAAGATAGTGATGGTATTCCCGAGCTTATATGTGTAAATGTAAATAATAAGGATACACATTTATACGAAAGTGATTTTAAAGATGTAGATGGTTCATTATTTGTAAAATATTGGCTAGAAACAAGGAATGAATATTTAGCAAAGATAAAAGAATTAGCAAGTACAAAAGAAAAGTCATATTTTTATGTAGTGGGTAGTGAAAATTTTGTACTTGATAGTCTATACACATTAAGAGAATCTGGAATTAAAGATGATAGTATTATAATTGATAAAAATGAAGAAAAACGAGGTATTGTATTTACTACATTAGAAAATTATAAGTTTATTGCTTAATATACTTAAAATATAAACTCTTCCTTAGCTTAAGAATTTATTTAAGGAAGAGTTTATTTTTATTCTTATAATTTTAGAATAATAAGAGAAGGTAGAGATATGGAAAAAGTAGGATGCTATATTCACATTCCTTTTTGTCACAAAAAATGTTATTACTGTGATTTTTGTGCATACATGAATGTGGAAAATAGGATAGATAATTACATTAATAATTTGACAAGAGAAATAGAGCTATATCAAGATAAATTATGTGTAGACATAGATTCTATTTATCTAGGAGGTGGTACTCCTTCTTATATAGATAGTAAATACATAGAGAGTATTGTAAAGACTTTACATAATTTTAATTTAGATAATCTAAAAGAGTTTACTATAGAATGTAATCCAAATTCTATTAATAAGGATAAGCTATTGTTATATAAGGATTTAGGTATAAATAGAATATCTCTAGGAGTCCAATCTTTTGACGATAAAGTTTTAAGATCTATAGGTAGAGATCATAGTTCAGAAATTGCCATATCTGATATAGAACTTATTAGAAACACAGGTTTTGATAATTTAAGTTTTGACTTAATGCTAAACTTACCAAATCAAGATTATAAATCAATTAAGAATGATTTGAATATAGTAAAAAGTATTAGTCCGGAACATATATCTTGGTATTCTCTAATTGTAGAAGAAGGTTCTAGATTTTATACCTTAAATAAAAAAGGTAAATTGAATTTAATGGATGATGATATAGAAGTTGATATTTTTGATGAGCTTATAGAAAATCTTGATCAAATTGGCCTTAAGCGTTATGAGATATCAAATTTTGCCAAAAAAGGATTTGAATCATACCACAACAAAAAATATTGGGAAGGTAATGGATATATTGCCTTTGGTATGAGTGCTGCAGGATATCTTGGAAATTATAGATACAATAACACCAAAAATTTTATTCATTATAATAATATGATTAATAAAAATAAACTTCCTATAGAGAATATTGAAATAATTGAAAGCCAAGAAAAAGAAATAGAATATATAATTTTTAAATTAAGAGAGATTTCGGGTATTAATCTTAAGGCATTTAAAGATAAGTTTGGAGTAGACTTTATAGATAAGTATAAAGACGAGATTAATCAATTCATAGATTTAGATTATTTCATAATAGATGATAACTTTAGATTTAGTAAAAAAGGAATGGATTTATCTAACCAATTTTTATCTCTTATCATTTAAATTTTTCTTCTTGACAGGCATATATTAGCTAGTATATTATTATTAGCAGTCGATACTAAAGAGTGCTAAAGGAGAAAACTTTGAATGATAGAAAACTTAAAATATTATTCTCTATCATAAACTCTTACATTATAGATGGCGAGCCAATAGGTTCTAAAAGCCTTGCTGATGAATACAATTTAAACATTTCTCCAGCTACTATTAGAAATGAGATGAGTGCACTTGAAAAAATGGGTCTTATAGAAAAAGCTCATTCGTCAAGTGGTAGACTTCCTTCTGATAAGGGTTATAGAATGTTTGTTGATTATATCTTAGAAAATGAACTTGAAGATATAAAAAATGTAAAGCAAAATAATGCTTTTGTAAACTTACTTGATAAAAGATATCACAATGCAACAGATATTGTCGAGACTGCAACTAAGGTACTTGCTGACATGACTAATCTAACAGCAGTATCCCTAACTTTAAAAAACGAAATTAAAACGATAGTAAATATGGAGCTTATAAGATTATCTGATAGTCAAATTTTACTTTTGGCAGTCTTTGATAATGGGCTTATAGTAAATGAAAGTATTTATTTAGATTATAGTATAAGCCCCGAGGAGCTTTTGTTTATAAATAACGTTCTTAAAGAAACTATGGTAGGAACTGATATCAACGAGGTTTATGATAAGCTGATATTACTTAAAAAGGACTTGCTAAGTGAATATAGTTTTTTACTAGATATCATTAAGACGAGGCTTAAGGGTCAATCTTTTGGAAAGTTAAGTAGAGAATTACAAATTGAGGGCTTAGGTAATATTTTTAATTTTAAAGAGTATGATGATTTAGCCAAAGCTCGTGATTTTATAAAAATGTTTGACAGTAAAGAAAAAGTCGATAGCTTTTTAAAAAATAATTTAGATAATAACCTTGATATTAGTATAGGATATGAAAACAAGCTAGATGAACTTAAAGAAAGTACAGTTATAACCTCATATTTTAAAATAAATGAGGAGGTTGTAGGCCAAATTGGTATAGTAGGACTTACACGTATTAATTATATAGATGTCATATCAGATATTATGATGATATCAGGACTATTAAATAAATAAGAGAGGGCGCAATCGTGGATAAAGAAAATAAAAATGATGAAAACCTGATTGATGATGAAGACATTATAGATGAGAATTTAGAAAATGATGAAGAATTTATTGATGGTGAAATTGTTGATGATGAAGATCAAATTATTGATGAAAGCTATGATTCTTCTGATCTAAATGATGATGTTATTGAAGAAGATTTCAATGAATTTAAAGATAAATATCAAAGACTACTAGCAGATTTTACTAATTATAAACAAAGGGAAGAGGCTTCAAAGGCTGATTTCAAAAAGTATGCTGTAGGTAATCTAGTTGAAAAACTCTTACCAGTTTTAGATAACTTTGATAGAGCACTAAAAGATCAAGATCCTGAAGATGGACTTGTTAAGGGAATAGTAATGACTCGTGATGAGATGATAAGAGTTTTAGAAAAAGAAGGACTTGAGCTTATTGAATCTGATGGATGTTTATTTGATCCAAATATTCATCAAGCTGTTTTAGCAGAAGATTCTGATAAGGTTGAAAGTGATCATATTATTGAAACATTCCAAAAAGGATATAAATTAAACAATAAAGTTATAAGACCAGCTATGGTTAAAGTGGCAAAATAGGAGGCTTATTAGTATGGCAAAAATTATAGGAATTGACTTAGGTACAACAAACTCAGCAGTAGCTGTTATGGAAGGTGGAAGTCCAGTTATAATTCCAAACAGCGAAGGTAATAGAACTACACCATCAGTTGTGGCATTTTCTAAAGATGGGGAAAGACTTGTAGGTGAAACTGCAAAAAGACAAGCAATTACAAATCCAGATAGAACAATTTCTTCTATTAAAAGAGAAATGGGTTCTGATTATAAAACAGCAGAAATTGATGGTAAAAAATATTCTCCAGAAGAAATTTCTGCAATGATTTTACAAAAACTAAAATCAGATGCTGAAAAATATCTTAACGATACAGTAACAAACGCAGTAATTACAGTACCAGCTTACTTTACAGATGCTCAAAGACAAGCTACAAAAGATGCTGGAAAGATTGCAGGACTTAATGTAGATAGAATTATCAACGAGCCAACAGCAGCTTCACTTGCTTATGGGCTAGATAAAGAAAGTGACCAATCTAAGATTATGGTTTATGACCTTGGTGGAGGTACATTTGATGTTTCCATCCTAGAAGTTGGTGATGGAGTATTTGAAGTACTTTCAACACGTGGTAACAATAGACTTGGTGGGGATGACTTTGATAATAAACTTGTAGATTATTTAGCAAATGAATTTAAAAAAGAAAACGGTGTAGATCTTACAAAAGATTTAACAGCTATGCAAAGATTAAAGGATGCTGCTGAAAAAGCTAAAAAAGAACTATCATCAACTACTACAAGTAATGTAAACTTACCATTTATTACAGCTGTAGATGGTCAACCAGTTCACTTAGATATAACAGTCTCAAAAGCTAAATTTGATGAATTGACAAAAGATTTAGTAGATGAAACTAAAAAACCAGTACAAGATGCATTATCAGATGCAGGTCTTTCTGCGGGTGATATTGATAAAGTATTATTAGTAGGTGGATCTACAAGAATTCCTGCAGTTCAAGACTTAGTTAAAAACTTAATAGGTAAAGAACCACAAAGAGATATAAACCCTGATGAATCAGTAGCGCTAGGTGCAGCAATTCAAGGCGGTGTACTAACAGGTGAAGTAAAAGACCTATTACTTCTAGATGTTACACCTTTATCATTAGGTATCGAAACACTAGGTGGAGTTGCAACAAAACTTATAGAAAGAAATACTACAATTCCAACAAAGAAATCACAAGTATTTACAACTGCAGCAGATGGACAAACAGAAGTAGATATCCATGTTGTACAAGGTGAACGTGAAATGGCCGCAGATAATACAACACTTGGACGTTTCCAACTTACAGGAATCCCAGCAGCAAGACGTGGAGTTCCACAAATTGAAGTTACATTTGATATAGATGCCAATGGTATTGTAAATGTAACAGCAAAAGATCAAGGCTCTGGAAAAGAACAAAAAATCACAATAACTTCATCATCCAATCTAAGCGAAGATGAAATTAATAAGAAAGTAAAAGAAGCAGAACAATTTGCTGAAGAAGATAAAAAGAAAAAAGAAGATATTGATGCAAAAAATAATGCAGAAAGTCTAGTATATCAAGCTCGCAAAACTCTTGATGAAGCAAATATAGAAGGTGCTGAAAGAGATGAAATCGAAGCAGAAATTAAAAAACTAGAAGATGCAATTGCAACAAATGATGCAGAACAAATCAAATCCCAAACAGAGGCGCTACAAGAGAAAATTTACTCAATGAGTGAAAAGATGTATCAAGCTAGTGCAGGTGCCGAAGGTAGTCAAGCAGAAGGCTCAGAGGATGATGTAGTTGATGCAGACTATGAAGTTATAGATGACGATGAAGAATAATATTTGATTTATAATAGCAAAGAAATTTAATCGGAGTATAATAAATTAAATAAAATTAAAAAGCTATTTCAATGTGAAATAGCTTTTTTTAAGTGTAAATGGAGGAAAAATGCAAGATCCATATGAAGTACTAGGCGTATCTAAAGACGCCACAGATGCAGAAATTAAAAGAGAGTATAGAAAACTTGCTAAAAAATATCATCCTGACCTAAATCCAGGTGATCAAGAAGCAGAGCAAAAATTTAAAGAAGCTACTTTAAGTTATGAAATTTTATCGGATAAAGAAAAAAGAGCTCAATATGATAGATATGGCGAGGCTGCTTTTGAAAACGGTGGAGCAGGCTATAGTGATTTTTCTAACGGATTTGGAGATATATTTGGAGATATATTCTCTGACTTATTTAGCGGTGGAGCTAGTCAGTCTAATCGTCCCAGAAAAGGAAGTGATATTCAGCAAGTTATTAAACTTAGTTTTGCAGAAGCTGCTTTTGGTGTAAGTAAAGAGATACAAGTAAGAAGAGAAGTAGAATGTGAAACTTGTAGTGGAACAGGTGCAAAAGATAAAAGTTCTATCCATACATGTGAAACTTGTGGAGGAAGAGGTGTTGTTAATGAAGTAAGCCAAACACCTTTAGGAAGAATTAGTAGGACTGTTACCTGTAGAGAATGTAATGGTAGCGGTGAGATTATAGATGATCCATGTAAAGTTTGCCATGGTGAGGGAACTATATATAAGTCCGAGCGTATTAAAATTGATATTCCTTCAGGTGTAGAATCTAATAATGTAATTAGGATTTCAAATAAGGGTAATGTAGGTGAAAATGGAGGTCCAAATGGTGACCTTTATGTAATAATGGAAGTTGAAGATCATGAAATATTTAGACGTAATGGATTAGATATTTATTATGATATGCCTATATCATTTACAACTGCTGCTCTTGGAGGAGAAATAGAAATTCCAACTTTAAAGGAAACCAGAAAATTTGATATACCAGAAGGAACTCAAACAGGTACTAAGTTTAAACTAAAAAAAGAAGGAATTACTGACGGAAGAACAAAAAGAACAGGTGATCTTTATTTCTATGTAAAAGTTGTAACTCCTACTAAATTAAATAAAGAACAAAAGGATGCTTTAGAAACTTATGCAAATACTCTAGGGGAAGAAGTTTCTAATCATCAAAAAGGGTTCTTATCTAAACTCAAGGACTTCTTTGAATAATGGCTAGTACGTTTAATATAATAACTCTAGGATGTAAAGTAAATCAGTATGAATCAGAAGCAGTTGAAGAGCTATTTTTAGAAAAGGGATATCAAAGACAGGCAAGAAATGCTGATATTTATGTTATAAACACATGTACTGTTACAAATATGAGTGATAGAAAAAGTAGGCAAATGATATCCAGAGCTCGTCGTGACAACCCAGATGCAGTGATTGCTGTTATGGGTTGCTATTCTCAAGTGAAACCAGAAGAAGTGGCTGAAATTAATGGTGTTGATATAGTACTTGGATCTAGAAATAAGGAAAGTGTAGTGGAGCTTTGTGAGGATATTTTACAAAACAAAAATGTAAGAGATAAGATCATAGCTCCAAGTGAGACAAAAAGCTTTGAAGAGTTACAGATTTCAAATCAAACAGAAATGACAAGGGCGTACCTTAAAATTCAAGATGGTTGTAATATGTATTGCTCATACTGCCTTATTCCCTATGCTAGGGGCAACATAGTAAGTCGTGGTATTGGAGATATAGTAGAGGAAACTAAAAGACTAGCAGCAAATGGATTTAAGGAGATAGTACTTACTGGCATACATGTATCAAGCTTTGGAAAAGATTTTGATGAAGATATAAGCTTAATAGATGCTATTGAAGCAGTTGCAAAAGTTGATGGCATAGAAAGAATAAGGCTATCATCTATGGAGCCTCGTCATATTAGCCGCAATTTCTTAGAAAGAATGAAAGCTACAGGTAAGGCTTGCGACCACTTCCATTTATCATTACAATCAGGATCAGATGATATACTTAAGGCTATGAATAGAAAGTATGATACAGTTATCTTTAAACAAAAAGTAAATTTGATAAGAGAAGTTTTCCCAAATGCTGGTATTACAACTGATATCATAGTAGGTTTTCCTGGCGAAACAGAAGAAAATCATAAGCAAACTATGTCTTTTGTCGAAGAAATCAAATTTTCTAAAACACATTTATTTAAATTCTCACCTCGTGAAGGTACTAGGGCTGCTAAGATGGGTGATCAAATAAATGGTAATATCAAAAGAGAAAGACTACACGATTTAGAAAAGGTAGAAGAGAAAAATAGAATAGAGTTTTTAGAAAAGCAACTAGATCAAATTCTATCAGTACTTATAGAATCAAAATCTGATTTTAAAGGATATAGTGGAGGATATTCTACTAATTATTTAAAGGTAAATGTTAAAGAGAATATTCCAGCTAATACTATAGTAGATATAAAAGTTACTGGTACTTTGGATGAAGAATTAGTTGGGAATATAATAAAAATATATAATTAAATTATATTTAATATGATATTTTAGTTAAGCTAGTAATTACCTTGTGTAGGGAGGCTTAGTATAGTCGTAAGAGAAATATAGTATTTTTTATATTAACTCAAAAGAACGAATTTGAATATGAATCTAAACTTCAATAGATTCTTGGCCTGGTTTATAGTTTAATGTAGATTTGTGGATGATTGTATAGGTCAATCCAGATTTATTTTTTAGGTATAAATTTGCATAGTTCTTAGCGATAGTGTAGGTTTTAATAGAATAATCTGGATTATCTACTGCTACTTTTGAATAATTCCAAGTAGTACCATATAGTAATGTTTAACTCCTATCTTTTTAGCAGCAATCATAGATTTAATAGCTCCGTTTAGATCTACATTTATTGTAGTTTCAGAATAATATTTTCCAGCTGTTCCTATTGAAAATAAGACTTTATCATAGTCCTTATAGTCTTTAGCCGTATCATCTGTAGAGTCATTAGCAACATCTATCAGCTTAGCATCTATATTACTATCTTTAAGGTTGCTTAGTTTTTTTTCATCTATTACGCTTGCTGTAAAGTCTGCCTTATTTTTTATCAAGTATCTTAGTAATTTTACTAGCTACGCCACTATTTGCTCCTAATAATAAAAATTTCATGATCCTTTCTTTTTTCTTATCTTATATGCTTACCAATTATAAAAAAGTTTATTAAAAAACGTTCATTTCTCAATATTTTTATTGACTGAGTTTTTTTTATGTGGTATTATATATAGCAATGGGGGTGAAGTATGGATTGTGTATTTTGTAAGATTGTAGATGGAGATATACCATCTGACACAATTTACGAAGATGATCAAATAATTGCATTCAAAGATTTAGATCCACAAGCACCTATCCATTTTCTTGTTATACCAAAAAAGCACATAACAAGTTTAGCTACGCTCGAAGATAGTGACAGTGCTCTTATAGCTCATATTATGAAGTCTATAAAAAGACTTGCAGAAGAAAAAGGACTAGAATCTTACAGAGTTGTTACTAATATCGGCGAAGACGGGGGACAAAGTGTTCCTCACTTGCATTTTCATGTATTAGGCGGCAGATCATTTAACTGGCCACCAGGCTGATTTGCTTACTAGAATCTGAAAAAATTTTGTGTTATACGAGAGGGGGGATAGAGATGACAGAAATCAGAGTTGGAGAAAATGAATCAATCGATAGTGCAATTAAAAGATTTAAAAGACAATGCGCAAGATCCGGTGTACTTTCTGAATACAGAAAAAGAGAACACTACGAAAAACCAAGCGTTGTAAGAAAAAAGAAAAATGACGCTGCTAAAAGAAAAAACAGAAAAAACAAATAATTTATGTTTAAAGAACCTTAGGGTTCTTTTTTATTTTGTTAAAAGGGGTAACTATATTATTATAATAAGGAGGTTTACATGAAATTTATTTATTATAAACCCTTTCCTCAAGCCATTGAATATATTAAAGAATGGGAGAAAGATAATAATATAGAAGTAGAAGTATCTAGTAATAAGTTTGACTATAAAGAAATTGAAAAATTATCAGCTTATGATGGCTTAGTTCTTACTACTATAAAAGAGTTAGAAGAAGATATGTATCAGAAGATAGCTGATCAAGATATAAAGCAAATTGCTTTAACATCTGTTGGATTTGATAAAATTGATTTAGATAAAGCAAATGAATCGGGTCTTGTAATTACTAATACTCCAGATTATTCTCCAGAATCTATAGCAGAATTCACTATAATGTCTATATTAAAACTATTAAAAAATGATAATAAAATTAGTAGAAATATAGAAAATAAAAATTTTAGATTTACAGATGAAATTTTAGGAGAAAGTATAAGAGATAAGACTGTAGGTATTTATGGCTTAGGTACTATTGGATTTTTGGTTGCTCAAAGTTTAAAAGCTATGGGAGCTAAGGTAATATCATATACTCCACATCCTAAAGGATATGCAAGAAATACAGTGGAATTTGTAGATGATTTTAATGAACTTTTAGAAAAATCAGATATTATCACTATCCATTCTGCTCTAGTAGACGAAAATTATCATCAATTTGATAAGAAAGCATTTTCAAAAATGAAAAATGGATCTTATTTAGTAAATATTGCTAGAGGCGGTCTAGTAAATACTAAAGATTTATTAGACGCAGTTGATAGTAGGAAGATAAAGTCAGTAGCTCTGGATGTTTATGAAAATGAAACAGGTATATTTACTCATAAAAATCCATCATATGATGATGATATTTTTGATAGATTATTATCAAATCCGAATATAATTATTACTAATCATATAGCATTTTTTACAAAAACTGCTATAAAAAATCAAGTTTATTTATCTTTAGATTCTGTAAAAGAAGTCTTAGAAACTGGAGATAGTAAGAATAGAATAAATAAAAATTAGGAGATAGATATTTATATTCTATTTCCTAATTTTTTTGTAAGCTTATAATATAATTATAAATTTCATTTTTTGAAAAACTACTTTTATCTTTGATAATCTTACTAATATCTTTGGTTTTTTTGCCTTCTTCTAACAACAATTTTATTTCATCTTTATAATCCTCTAAGGATTCATTATTTGTAATAACCTTACCTGAAAGTATCAATACAAATTCACCTTTAAGAGTGATATCAGCAATATTTATTTTATTAATATCATATAGCAGATATTCTTCAAATTTTTTAGTGAGTTCTCTTGCTATACATAGCTTTCTTTCAGGGAAAATTTCTTTAAAATCGCTTATAGTATTTTCTAAATTATGGGGTGTGTCAAAAATTATAGATGTATTTTCTTCTATTTCTAGCTTATTATAAAGATCTTTTTTATCAGAATTTTTTTTAGGTATAAAACCATAATAAGAAAATTTATTATTATCAAGACCTGAACCTACAAGGGCAGTAATAAGTGAGCTTGCCCCTGGCAAAATTGTATAAGATATTTCCTCTTCTATACATTTTTTTATTAATATGTGACCTGGATCGGAAATGCCTGGCATACCTTGATCTGTTATAATTCCATAAGTTTTTCCAGTCTTGACATTTTCTATAATATCTTTTCCCTTGGACATTTCATTAAATTTGTGATAGCTAGTAAGAGGCTTATCTATATCGTAATAATCTAGTAATTTTTTACTTTCTCTAGTATCTTCACAGGCTATAATATCTACTTTTTTTAAGATATTTATGGCACGAATTGTTATATCTTCAAGGTTTCCAATTGGTGTTGGTATAAAATAAATTGAATAATCCATCATAACTCCTCTAATTAATTATCCCATTTATTTTTTTAACTTCATGGCTATAGGAGCCATTTTCATAAATTATAAGAGGATCTTCTATTTTTAAACCATCTTTAGCATTTTTAACAAATTCTATAAGAATAAATTGAGGTTTTTTATCAAATGTAGATGAGGCAAATCTTATTCTCTTAGGTTTTAAATTATTTGATTTAGTAAGAATATCTATCATTCTTTCAGGCTTATGAATCATAAATAATTTTCCTTTGTCTTTTAAAGTTTTATTTGCAAAATTAAAAATATTTTCTAATGTTAAATATTTTTCTTGCCTGGATATTAAAAATTCTTCACTTTTGTTTCCTATATTATCATTTATTTTATAATATGGAGGATTAGTTATGATGTAATCTATATTATTAACTCCTAAGTTTACTGTATTTAGGTCCTCGTTTATTACTTCTATATTTTTAATCTTATTTAAATCTAAATTTTTAATTAGTAAATCTGCTTTCTCTTTTTGAATCTCTATGGCATATATTTTTTGAGGATTGTAGTAGGCACTAGCTCCAAGGCTTAAAATACCTGATCCACTCCCAATATCTACTAGCTTTTTATCTCTTTTCATTTTGGCAAAATCTAGTAGAAGAATTGAGTCTATGCCAAAGCTATAAGATTTATTTTTATGTATCATTTTTATATTTGTTTTTGGTATGTAATCTAACTTATCCATAAAAATATTATAACATAGGCTTGAAATATTTATAAAAATCTTTATAATAATATATTATAAATTATTTTTAGGGATTGAAGGAGGGGTAATATGGAACTTATTTTTAATATTAAAGATGTATTCATCTGTCCATTACACGCAATCCTTGCCTTTATCAAAAAATTAAAATTTCCAAATAAATACGTTTGCCATGACATAAAAGAGAGCCCTGTCTAGGGTTCTCTTTTTTTAGTGTCACTAGTTTAATTTGATAAAGCAAGGAGGGTAATAAAAGTTATGAGCGGAGTTGTAGGTATTAAATCTGATGAAGATGTCTCACAAAAACTCTATTATTCTTTAAGTACTATCCAGCATAGGGGTCAAGATTCCGCTGGAGTAATTTTTTCAGACGGGAATAGCTTAAATAGAATAAAGGGAATGGGATTAGTAAATGATGTATTGAGTGATTATCAAACTGTGGATAATAATTCCAAAATCGGGATAGGACATGTTAGATCTTCTAGTGAAGGATGTAACATGGATTATAATATAGAACCATTAGTTAGCTTCTCAAAAAATAATGAGTTTTCTATAGCACATGACGGTAATTTGGTTAATTATAATCTTTTAAAAGACAAGAATGAGAGAAAAGGAGTTGCTTTTCATACTCATACAGATAGCGAATTGATTTTACTTTTGATAACTAGATATTATGAGAATGATATAGTTAGTGCTATTAGAAAAACTATGGATGTTATAAAAGGAGCATATTCCTGCATTCTTTGTATGCCAGATAAGATAGTTGCCTTTAGAGATTATTATGGTTTTAGGCCTTTAATGATAGGAAGTAATGACGATACTGCAATTGTGGCTAGCGAAAATCCTGCTATAGAGATATTAGATATTGATAATTATAGGGATATCGAAGCAGGAGAAATAGTAGTTATAGATAATAATGGTATTAAGTCTTATCCATCAAAAAAGAATATAGAACAAAAACATTGTATATTTGAATCAATTTATACTGCTAGACCAGATGCTAACATAGGAAATGTCAATTCTTATATGTTTAGAAGAGCTTGTGGTGAAGTTTTATATAGGCAATCACCTATAGATGCAGATCTAATTTGTCCTGTCCCTGATTCGGGTACACCTTCTGCTATAGGTTTTGCACAAGAAGCTGGTATACCTTTTGCAGCAGGTTTAGTTAAAAATAGATATATGGGTCGAACTTTTATAAAGCCTAGTCAAAAAGAAAGAGATCTAGCTGTAAAGCTAAAATTAAATCCACAAAAATCCGTTATAGATGGCAAGAGGATAGTTTTAGTAGATGATTCAATAGTTAGAGGTACTACTAGTGCTAAGCTAATTAAAAGAATGAGAAAGGCTGGAGCCAAGGAAGTACATTTTAGAGTTAGCTCACCTGCTTTCAAGTATCCTTGTCATTATGGTATAGATACACCAGATAAAGATAAGCTTATAGCTTCAAAATTAAGTATAGAAGAAATAAGAAAGCAAATTGGAGCAGATAGCTTAGAATTTATCAGTCTTAAAAATATGATGCAATTAGTTGATAAGCCAAGTAGTTATTGTCAAGCTTGTTTTACTGGTAATTATCCTATAGATGAGGAAGATTTATGAATTTAGCGGTATTTATATCTGGCACAGGAACCAATCTAAAAGCTCTAATAGATGCTCAAAATACTAAATATTTTACAAGTCAAATTAATATAGTTGTATCAAATAAAAATGCTAAAGGATTAGAATACGCAAGATCTAATAATATAAGGTGTCTGATAAGTAAAGATGATGATGAAATAATTGATACATTAAAAAAATATGATATTGATCTAATAGTGCTTGCAGGATATTTAGTAAAAGTTAGTAAAAAGATATTAGATGAATTTACAGTTATAAATATCCATCCGTCACTATTGCCTAAATATGGAGGCAAGGGATTTTATGGGATGAATGTTCATAATGCAGTATTTGATAATAAGGAAAAGATAAGTGGAGTCACAGTTCATTATGTAAATGAAAATCTCGATGATGGAGATATAATACTACAAAAAAAAGTAGATATAAGTAAATGCACGAGTGCTGAAGAAATCAGTAAAGAAGTTTTAAAAGCAGAACATAAAACGCTAAGGGAAGTAATAAGAAAGTTGGAGGAAGAAGAGTGCGCGCATTAATATCAGTTACAGATAAGACAGGTATAGAGGAATTAGCTAAAGGACTTAAAGATTTAGGAGTAGAAATTGTATCTACTGGTGGTACATATAAAAAGATTAATGACGCAGGAATAGAAGCTATTGAAATAGATCAAATAACAAATTTTCCTGAAATTTTAGAAGGTAGAGTAAAGACACTTTCTCCATACGTTCACGGTGGTATTCTTTATAAGAGAGATGATGAAAATCATGTAAATACAGTAAAAGAACATAATATAAAACCAATTGATATAGTCGTTGTAAATCTTTATGAATTCCAAAAAGCTTTAGAAAAAGGTAATCCAGATAATATTATAGAAAATATAGATATTGGCGGTCCTTCTATGGTAAGATCTGCAGCTAAGAATCATAAAGATGTCCTAATAGTAACAGATCCAGCTGATTATGATGAGCTTTTGGAAAGACTTAAAAATGATGAAATAGATCTTTTATATAGACAAAAATTAGCTATGAAAGCTTATAATCTTACAGCTTTTTATGATTCTATTATCGCTAGATATTTTTCAAAATTAATAGGCGAAGAGGGCAAGTATAAAACTTATGGTTTTGAAAAAGAAAGTGATCTAAGATACGGAGAAAATCCAGGACAAGAAGCAGCACTTTACAATGATCCATTTGTAAAAGGCCTTATGGAAAATATAGAAGTAATCCATGGTAAGGAAATGAGTTATAACAACTATAACGATCTAAATCCAGCTTTAGAATTAGCTCAAGAATTAGGAGAAAAAGCAGTTGTAGCTCTAAAACACCAATCTCCATGTGGTGTAGCTGTTGGATCTGATATATACGATTCATACACTAAGGCTTTTGAATGTGATAGCCAATCAATATTTGGTGGTATTGTTGCAGTAAACGGTATTGTTGATGGAAAAACAGCTAGCAAAATGCATGAAATTTTCTTAGAGATAATTGCGGCTAGTGACTTTACTGATGAAGCTTTAGAGATATTAACACAAAAGAAAAATGTAAGACTCGTAAGAGTTAACTTTGACAATGAGACAGTTAAAGAAGAAATTAGATACCTAAATGGGAAAGTGCTAATCCAAGGTAAAGATTTTGGTAAAGATGAAGTTGAAATTGTAACAAATAAAAAGCCAAATGAGGCAGAAATTAAAGACTTATTATTTGCTCAGAAAGTTGTAAAATATGTAAAATCCAATGCTGTTGTAGTTGCAAAAGATATGAAAACACTAGGTTGTGGTGCAGGACAACAATCAAGAGTATGGGCGCTTGAGTCTATAAGAGACCACTTTAAGGATAGAGATTTTACTGGAGCTGTATTAGGATCAGATGCCTTTTTCCCATTTTCAGATACTGTAGAACTTGCTCATGAGATGGGAATAAGTTCAATAATAGAGCCAGGCGGATCTATAAGGGATAAAGATTCTATTGATAAATGTAATGAATATAATATGAGCATGGTATTTAGCAAGTCTCGTCATTTTAAACATTAAGGAGAGTATTAGTGAATATATTAATTATTGGTTCAGGAGGTCGTGAGCACGCTCTGGGTAAGAAAATTGCAAGTAAAAATAGAAAAATTTATTTTGCTCCAGGAAATGGAGGTACTTCTTCAACAGGGGAAAATGTTGATATTCAAGTAGATGAAATAGAAGAATTAGTAGATTTTGCAAAAAATAATAGTATAGACTTTACAATAGTAGGACCAGAGTTGCCTTTGTGTGAAGGCATAGTAGATGAATTTGAAAAAAATAATCTTAAGATATTTGGTGTAAATAAAAGCGCATCAAGATTTGAATCAAGTAAGGGTTTCACAAAAGAATTTTTAAATAAATATGATATAAATACAGCTTCTTATCTAAAGACAGATGATAAAAGTGAGGCAATTAATTTTGCAAAAGATCTTTTAGAAAAAAATAATAAAGTTGTTTTAAAAAGGGATGGTCTAGCAGCAGGTAAGGGCGTATATATTATTGAAAATAATGAGGAACTTGTTAAATTTATAGATGATATTTTTGCCAAAGATAAAGATATAGTTATAGAAGAATATATTGACGGCTTTGAAATGAGCCTTCTTTGTCTAACAGACTCAAAAACTATAATTCCACTACCAACTAGTAAAGACCATAAAAAAATATATGATAAAGAGTTAGGTCCAAACACAGGGGGTATGGGAACCTATGCTCCAAATATAGAAGCGGAAGCCTATAAAGAAAAAATTAGTGAAGATATATTGCCAAAAATACTAAAAGGATTTAACCAAGAAAATATAGATTATAGAGGTGTTTTGTTTATAGGATTTATGATAAATGAAACAGGTATCTATGTTTTAGAATTTAATGTAAGATTTGGAGACCCAGAGACACAAGTTGTTTTAGAACTTATAGACAATGACCTATTAGAATTATTAATGTCAACTTCAGAAAAAAATCTTAAAGATATTGATCTTAAAATAAACGATAAAAAGGCAGTTTGCTTGGTATTAGCATCTGAGGGATATCCAAAAAGTTATGAAACTAATAAAGAAATAAGCATTGATAGTGGGATTAATTCAATTATTTATCATGCAGGTACTAAAGAAGAGAATGGAAAATTATTAACTTCTGCCGGTAGAGTGTTAAATATAGTTTCTACGTCTTATAATTTTGATGAAGCTATTAGCCAAGTTTATCAAGATGTTGATAGAATAAATTTTGATAATAAATACTATAGAACGGATATAGGTCCATCAGTAAAAAGGGTTTATGTAAAACGCAAAGATCAATTTGATTTTGCGTCACATAATCTTAAAACTAAGATAAAAAACACATTAGATATAGACATAGAAGATATCAAAATATATAACAGATATGATATTGAAACTAGTGATGATAATCTTAAAAAGATTTTATATACAGTTTTATCAGAAGCTCCAGTAGATGAAGTATATGCTTTTGATGATGCTATTAATTTACAAGAATCTTTTAAGAAAACTATTGTAAGTCAATACTTGCCAGGGCAATTTAATCCTAGAGAAAAAGGAGTTATTGATACATCTCTTCTAATAATAGAAGATAATGAATTAGCGGTTAAAGCCTCTACCGTTTATGAATTATCGGGTGTTAAAGATTGTGATATAGAAAAGATAGAAGATTTTTTAATAAATCCAGTAGATTCCCAACAAGTTAACCTAATAGGAATTCCGACTACCTTAAAAGTCAAAAATAATAAAAATTTAGAAAATATTACTTTTTATAACTTTAGAGAATATAAAGATGAACAATTAAGAGAATTTTTAGAAGAAAATTCTATGGCAATGAGCCTAGATGATATCAAATTGGTAAGGGATTACTTCAAGAAAGAAAATCGCGATCCTAATGAAACTGAGATAAAAATTTTGGATACTTATTGGTCAGACCACTGTAGGCATACAACATTTAATACATTCTTAGATATAGAATTTGATACAGCAACTCTTTTAGATGAGGCTATAAGGGATTCATTTGAAAAATACTTACAGATGAGAAGAGTTTTAGATATTAAAAAGCCAATAAATTTGATGAGTTTTGGTACAATTCTTTCTAAGTATATGAGAAAAAATGATAACTTTGATGATCTGGAAGTATCTAGTGAGATTAATGCCTGCTCCATTTATACAAAAGTTAGGGTTCTTAAAGATGGAAAAGAATCTCTAGAAGACTATTTACTTATGTTTAAAAATGAAACTCATAATCACCCTACAGAGATAGAACCTTTCGGAGGTGCATCAACTTGCTTAGGTGGAGCAATCAGAGATCCACTTTCTGGAAGAGCCTATGTATATCAAGCTATGAGATTATCAGGGGCAGCTAATATAAAAGAAGATTATAAAGATACTTTAAAAGGAAAACTTGCTCAATCCAAAATTACCAATGAGGCTGCTCATGGATATTCTTCTTATGGTAATCAAATAGGGCTTGCTACAGGTCTTATAGATGAGTTTTATCATGAAGGATATAAGGCTAAGAGAATGGAGTGTGGAGCGGTTATAGCTGCTGCACCTGCAGAAAATGTAAAAAGACTCGATCCTAAAGAAGGTGATATCGTAATACTTCTTGGAGGAAAGACGGGTAGAGATGGTATAGGAGGAGCAACAGGATCATCAAAATCCCACAAAGTAACTTCTATACAAACAGAATCAGCTCAAGTTCAAAAAGGTAATGCACCAGAAGAACGTAAGATCCAAAGATTATTTAGAAATCCAGAAGCTGCTAAGCTTATAAAAAAATGTAACGACTTCGGTGCTGGAGGAGTTGCAGTTGCAATAGGAGAGCTTGCTGATGGTATTGTTATTCATTTAGATAAAGTCCCATTAAAATATCAAGGGCTTAAACCATTTGAAATTGCAATTTCAGAGTCTCAAGAAAGAATGGCAGTTGTAATAGATAAAGATGATAAAGATTTATTTATGAAGTATGCCAAAGAAGAAAACTTAGAAGCTACAGAAGTGGCTGAGGTAACTAGTGACAATACAATGAGCATGTACTATGAGAATGAAGTCATTGCTAAGCTTTCCTATGACTTTATAAATACTAATGGTGCAGATAGATATGAAGACGTGGATGTGGTAAGTGAAACTGTGCCAGAACTTCTTACAGTAAAAGATGATGATCCAAATAAATTCTATGAAAAAGTATCTAGCCTTGATATAGCATCAAAAAGAAATCTAATAGAAATGTTTGATTCATCTGTTGGTAGAAATACTGTTTTAAATCCATTAGGAGGGCATAAACTACTAAACCCAGCACAAGTAATGTCAGCAAGAATACCAGTAGAAGAAGGGGTTTCAAAAACAGCTTCACTAATGAGCTATGGTTTTGATCCAACTTTATCTAGTGGCAGTCAATACTTAGGTGGATATTACGCAGTAATAGAATCTATATCTAAACTAGTTGCTATAGGTTCAGACTTAGATCAAATAAGATTATCTTTCCAAGAATTCTATGAAAAGATGGATAATAGTAAAGCTTGGTCAAAGCCATTAAAATCTTTAATAGGAGCCTTTGAAGTGACAAATCATTTTAGTATGCCACCTATAGGCGGTAAGGATAGTATGAGCGGTACTTTTGAAGATATTAAAGTTCCACCTACATTAATATCTTTTGCAGTAACTACTGAAGATGTTGAAAACATAATTACTAATGACTTAAAAGGTGAAGGTAAGCTTGGTATTATAAAAGCTGATTATAAGAAAGATGGAACTATAGATCTAGATAAGCTAGAAGAAAATTATAAAAATCTTATAGGAGATATTAGAGAAGGTAATATAATTTCAGCTATTGCTCTTGATAGAAAAGGACTATTAGCAAATATATACGAACAAGCTATTGGAAATACTGGATTTACTTTAGAATATGATAACTTATATAATCCGATGTATGGTTCATTTGTCGTTGAATATAAAAATGATCGTGATTACATTGAAAGTATAGGTAATTTTAGCGAAGACATTATAGTTAATGTGGAAAAATTAGAAGAAGATAGACTATATGAGTCATACATCCATAGCTTAGATGAAATTTTCCCAGGATATGAAGAAATTAAATATCAAGAATTAAAAAACAATAAAATTACTAGAAAATTGAAATCAAAGAAAATAGTAGATAAACCAAGAGCATTAATATTAGCAGCACCTGGAACTAATTGTGAATGGGACACTCAAGAAGCTTTTAAAAAAGCTGGAGCTGAAACAAATATATTGGTATTTAAAAATCAAAATGAAGAAGATATTAATGAGTCTATAGATCTTTTAGAAGACGAACTTAGAAAATCTCAAATATTTGTTATACCTGGAGGATTTTCTTTAGGAGATGAACCAGATGGATCAGCTAAATTCTTAGCAAATATCCTTCGTAATGAGAAAATTTCTAAAGCAATTGATTATTTATTAGATGAAAATGACGGATTAATATTAGGTATATGTAATGGATTCCAAGCTCTAGTAAAAACAGGACTATTACCATATGGGAAAGTTCTTATACCAGAAGATGAAGATCCTACACTTACGAACAATACTAGCTCACGTCATATAGCTACTTTTGTAAATACAAAAACTTTAACAAATAATAGTCCATGGACAGCTGGAGTTGACTTAGATCAAACTTATAGAATACCTATTTCTCATGGTGAAGGAAGATTTATTGTTAGTGAAGAAAAATTAAAAGAACTTTTAGAAAATGACCAAGTATTTTCAGTATATGAGTCATCACCAAATGGATCAAACTATAATATAGAAGGTATTCTTTCAAAAGATGGCAAAATTTTAGGAAGAATGGGACATGCTGAAAGAATAGATGATGACTTATTTAAAAATGTTTATGATGTAAAAAGAGAAAATATATTTGAAAACGCAGTTAATTATTTTAGAAAGGAAAATATATGAAATTTTTAGGAGAAGGATTAACATTTGATGATGTTTTACTAGTACCAGGACCATCTGAAGTATTACCAAATGAAGTAGAAACAACAACCTACTTAACAAAAAAAATTAAATTAAATATACCAATGATGTCAGCAGGTATGGATACAGTTACAGAATCACAAATGGCTATAGCCATGGCGAGACAAGGTGGTATAGGTATTATCCATAAAAATATGTCTATAGAAGAGCAAGCTAGACAAGTTGATGTAGTTAAAAGATCTGAACATGGAGTTATTACAGATCCTTTTTATCTTCATCCAGATAATCTATTGCAAGATGCTCTAGATATAATGAAAAACTATAGAATATCTGGTGTGCCTATAGTCGATAAGGATATGTATCTAAAAGGTATTCTAACTAATAGAGATGTAAGATTCCAAGACGATCTAAATGTTGAAATTGATGGTATCATGACCAGTGAAAATCTTGTAGTAGGTTATGAAGGAATCAAGATGGATGAAGCTATAAAACTTATGGAATCTGCTAAAATAGAAAAGCTTCCTATAGTAGATGATGACTATAAATTAAAAGGACTTATAACAATAAAAGATATAGAGAAGTCCAAGCAATATCCAAATTCAGCTAGAGATGAAAATAATAGACTTTTAGTTGGAGCAGCCGTAGGTATTACTAATGATATGTTTGAAAGAGTAGATGCTTTAGTAAAAGCTAATGTAGATGTAATCACTGTAGACACTGCTCATGGTCATTCTAAAAATGTATTAAAATCTATTAAAGAAATTAAAGAAAAATATCCTGATTTACAAGTTATAGCTGGAAATATTGCTACAGCCGAAGCAACAAGAGATTTAATAAAAGCTGGAGCTGATGCAGTAAAAGTTGGTATAGGTCCAGGTTCAATTTGTACAACTCGTGTAGTAACTGGTATAGGAGTACCACAAATAACAGCTATAATAGATTGTGTCAATGAAGCTAGAAAATATGATATACCTGTAATAGCTGATGGTGGTATTAAGTATTCTGGAGATATTACAAAAGCTCTCGCTTGTGGGGCATCTGTTATAATGGCTGGATCTTTATTTGCTGGGACTGAAGAATCTCCTGGAGAAACAATTCTATTTGAAGGTAGACAATATAAGGAATATCGTGGAATGGGTTCACTATCTGCAATGAAAGATGGATCAGGAGATAGATATTTCCAAACAAATACTAAAAAATATGTCCCAGAAGGTGTAGAAGGCAGAGTAGATTACAAAGGGCCAGTTGGAGAAGTAGTTTACCAACTACTTGGTGGACTAAAATCTGGTATGGGTTATGTAGGAAGTAAAGATTTAAATGAACTTTATGAAAAAGCTAAATTTATTAGAATCTCACCAGCTTCATTAATAGAAAATCACCCACATGATATTACAATTACTAGAGAATCACCAAACTACACAAAAAGATAGGAGGATAAAATGACAGATGTTAGAGTTATAATGGGTTCAGCTTCAGATATAGAAGTTGCAAAGAAAGTTACTAAAATATTAAAAAAATTTGATATTGACTATGAGGTGTCAGTAATATCTGCACACCGTGCCTTAAATGTTTTGGAAGATACAATGGGAAAAGATGATACAAAAGTTTATATAGGAATAGCAGGTATGGCAGCTCACTTAGCTGGAGTTATGGCAGGTATGACAATAAAACCTGTTATAGGTTTACCAGTTGGTGGAAGTAATACATCAGGTCTAGATGCTTTGTTATCAATGGTTCAAATGCCAAAGGGTGTACCAGTAGCGACTGTTGCTTTAAATGGTGGCGACAATGCTGCTTTATTAGCAATTCAAATTTTAGCTTTATCAGATGAAAACTTATCACAAAAATTAAATGATTACAAAAAAGAAATGTTAGATAAAGTTATTGAAGATGATAAAAATCTTGAGGAAATATAATGGCAAAACTCACATATAAGGATGCTGGCGTAGATAAAGATAAGGGATACAAGGAAGTAGAGCTTATAAAGCAAATAGTGAAAAAAACACATGGTAAAGAAGTGCTTGCAAATATAGGTGGATTTGCAGGTGCTTTTGCACCAGATTTATCTGGGATAGAAAAGCCAGTATTAATTAGTGGTACTGATGGGGTTGGCACAAAAATAAAACTTGCTATGCAAATGAATAAGCACGATACAGTAGGAATAGATTGTGTTGCTATGTGTGTAAATGATATTATTTGTCAAGGTGCAAGACCTTTATTTTTCTTAGACTATATAGCAACAGGTAAACTTAATCCAGAAAAAATGGCAGATTTAGTTAGGGGCGTTTCTGAAGGTTGTTTACAATCAGAGGCTGCACTAATAGGTGGAGAGACTGCTGAAATGCCTGGTATATATAGTGAAGATGACTATGATCTTGCAGGATTTGCGGTAGGTTTAGCTGATAAAGATAAAATAATTACAGGAGAAAAATTGAAAGAAGGTGATATAGCAATTGGTTTATATTCTTCTGGTCTCCATAGTAATGGTTTTTCTTTAGTAAGAGCTAGTATAGATCAAGCTAATATATCATTAAGTGATAGTTTTGATGATAAAAAAACTATAGGAGAAAAGCTATTAACACCTACAAAAATATATGCCAAAGAAATTAAGAATCTTACAGAAAAATTTGATATAAAAGCTATTGCCAATATAACAGGCGGTGGACTTTATGAAAATGTGCCTAGAGTTTTAAAAGATGATTTGTCAGTAGAATTTGACCTAAGTAATTTTAAAATTGATCCGATATTTACTAAAATTCAACAATGGGGAAATATAGATATTGATGAAATGTATCATACTTTTAACATGGGAATAGGTATGGTAGTGTTTGTAGATCCTACAGATGAAAAAGAAGTTTTAGAAGTCTTAGGAAAAGAAGCAAAAACAATAGGAAAAGTTATTAAAGGTAACAAGGAAATTAGCATTAAATATTAAGGAGATAATAATGGAAAAAGTATATACAGGAAAAACTAAAGACGTTTATAAATTAAATGATGAAGAATATTTATTGAAGTTTAAAGATGATGTAACTGGAAATGATGGTGTATTTGATCCAGGCGCAAATAGTGTTGGCCTTACTATGGAAGGGGCTGGTCATCAAGCAGTAGCTATGACTAAATTCTTTTATGAAAAGCTAAATGATAAGGGACTTACAACTCACTTTGTATCAGCTGATTTAGATAAAAACGAAGCAGTTGTAAAAAAAGCAGAAGTATTCGGCGAAGGCGTAGAAGTTATAGTTAGATACTATGCAGTAGGATCTTTTATTAGAAGATATGGAAAGTATATAGAAAATGGTACAAAAATTGATCCATATGTAGAAATTACATTAAAAGATGATGATAGAGAAGATCCACTTATAACTAAAGATGCCCTAGTTCTTCTAAATATTATGACAGAAGAAGAATATGAAGAACTAAAAGATTTAGCATTAAATATTGGAGAAATAGTTAGAGAAGAGTTAGCTAAAAAAGATCTTGACTTATACGATATCAAATTTGAATTTGGTAGATTAGCAGATGGCAAGGTAGCTCTAATAGATGAAATTTCAGGTGGAAATATGAGAGCATACAAAGGTGATCAATACATTGAACCACTTGAACTTGAAAAAATAATGCTAGGTTAGTATAAAAAAATGGCTCCCAATTGGGAGCCATTCTTATTTGAATTAATCTTTATATATAGCTTTTGTTTGGTAATATTCTAGCAAACCAAATATACCGCCTTCACGTCCTAGTCCGGATTGTTTATAACCACCAAATGGTAAATTAGAGCCATGACCACTAGTGTTTACATAGCATTCACCAGCATCTATTTCCTTTGCAATTTCTAAAGCCTCTTTTTCTTCACCAAATACTGCTGATGATAGACCATAATCTACTGCATTTGCTACATTTATAGCTTCTGATTTATCTTTTACTTTTATAATTGATAGAACTGGTCCAAATATTTCTTCATCGTGTATAGTCATACCAGCTTTAACATTTGTAAAAATCACAGGTTTTACATAATAACCCTTCTTTTCTTTTTTAGGAACTTCACCACAAATTAGCTCTGCTCCTTCATCAATACCTTTTTTAATATATGAGCATACTTTTTCAAATTGTTTTTTACTTGAAAGAGGTCCTACTACAGTTGACTCATCTTTTGGATCACCCATTGGATAATTTTTATATTGTTCTATAAACTCTTCAACAACTTCATCGTAAATATCTTCAGTTACTATAGCTCTGGATAAACATGAACAAGTTTGTCCAACATTTCTATAAACTGTATCTAATACTTGTTTTACACCAGTCTCTATATTAGCGCCCTTCATAAATATAGCAGGGGATTTACCGCCTAATTCTAATACTACACTTTTTGCAGTTTCCATTGCGGCAGCGCCAGCTTGGGCTCCACCTGTTAGAGATCCAGTGTAGGAAACCATAGCCACCTTTGGATGTCTATTTAGTATATCTCCAACATCTGATCCCTTACCTGTTATTATATTAAATACTCCTTTTGGAAATCCAGCTTCATCTATAGCCTTGGTAAATAGGTAAGCTGTAAGTGGGGTAATAGTTGCTGGTTTTTGGACAACTGTGCATCCAGATAGTAGGGCAGGTATAACTTTTTGAACGATTTGTCCTAATGGATAGTTCCACGGAGTAATAGAAGCTACAACTCCAAGAGGTTCTCTTAGTACGAATCCACCTTCCATAGGAATTTCTAGGTCTATATTTTTAACTTGTTCAATATAGGTGTCTATTCTATTTATTTGACTACCAACTTGGGAGCCATGGCCTATATGACTAGGTATACCAAGCTCTTCTAATATTACTTCATCAAAATCATCAGAATGTTCTTTTATCCATTCGTTTAATTTTTTTACATATTCTATTCTTTCATCAAGATTTGTATTTGACCAAGCAGGGAATGCATCATAAGCTGCGTCTATAGCTTTATTAATATCTTCTTCATTAGCACTAGGAATCTTACCTATCACTTCTTCTGTAGCAGGATTTTCTACATCTATATATTCACCACTATCGCTATTAATGTATTTACCGTTTATATAAAACTTATCACTTTTTAGTTCATTTAAATTCATAATATCACCTCTATTTTATTTTTTACCCGAATAAGGTTTTTTTAAATAACTACATTTTTTGTAAAGATTTATAAGTGTATAATATTACCATAAGTCAAATTAGTCATACATATTTAAAATATTAGGAGGTAATATGAAATATTTTGGAACTGATGGTTTTAGGGGAGAAGCAAATAAGGGACTTAATGTATATCATGCTCTTAAAATCGGAAGATTTTTAGGTAATTACTTTTCAAAAGATAATGGTTATAATGGAAAAATTGTTATTGGTAAGGATACTAGAAGATCATCATATATGTTTGAAGATGCTCTAGCAGCTGGCATCACATCATCTGGATCTAATGCTCACTTACTTCATGTTACAACAACTCCATCTGTATCATATATTACTAGAAGCGAAGATTTTGATTGTGGTGTTATGATAACAGCAAGTCATAATCCATACTATGATAATGGAATTAAAATTATCAACTCTGAAGGTGAAAAAATGGAAGATGACTTCTTGGAAAAACTTGAATCATATATTGATAGTGATATTAATGATATAGATCTTGCTGTAGGGGATAAGATAGGTAGGACTGTCGACTTTATAGGAGGACGTAATAGATATATAGCTTTTTTAATTCAAACAGTAGATAAATCATTTGAAGGAATCAAAGTAGGACTTGATTGCGCAAATGGAGCAAGCTTTACAATTGCAAAACCAGTTTATGATGCCTTAGGGGCAGATACTTATGTTATTAATGATAGACCAGACGGTTACAATATAAATGTTGAGGCAGGCTCAACACATATAGAGGTATTACAAAAATTTGTAGTAGAAAATGGTCTTGATGTAGGTTTTGCTTTTGATGGGGATGCTGATAGATGTATAGCTGTTGATTCTGATGGAAATATCATAGATGGTGATGCTATACTTTATATTTGTGCAAAACATATGAAAGACGAGAATAAGTTCCCATCTAATACTGTTGTAACAACGGTTATGAGTAATATAGGTTTGTATAAAGCTTTAGATAATCTAGATATTGCTTATGTTAAAACTGCAGTGGGAGATAAATATGTTCATCAATCAATGGATGAGAATGGTTATGAATTAGGTGGTGAACAATCTGGGCATATTATATTTGGAAAATATGCAAATACAGGAGATGGTATTCTTACATCTTTAAGAATTATGGAAGCCATGATAGACCAAAAAACAGATCTAAAATCTTTATCTCGTGATCTAATAATCTATCCACAAGAATTAATAAATGTTAAAGTTAAAGATAAGGAACTTACATTAAGTAATGAAAAGGTAAATGCTACTATCAAAGATATAGAAAATCAATTAGGAGATTCTGGTAGAGTTTTGGTAAGAGCAAGTGGAACAGAACCACTTATAAGAGTAATGGTTGAAGCTAAGACAGATGATATTGCAAAAGCATCTTGTGAGCAAATAGTAGCTTCTATAGATGAAGAAGGTCTTTGTCTTAAATGAGAGATTATAAAACTGGAAGAGAAATTAATCCGAAAGAAAGAGTACTCGTAGTTAATGATAAGGTATATTCTAATGATAGCTTTATAGTTTTTGATACTAGTAAACTTGATGATTATCCTCCAGAAGTTTATTATGATAGGGAGGATATTTATCTTGGTAAGATGTTTGATGAAGGTGTATATATTTTATCTGACATTGAAGATATCTTGCTAAACTATCAAGATCAATGTTTTTCTAACCATGACTTAGATGATATAAGAGAATTTCTTGTAAAAAAACGTATATTATTTTATAAAAAATTAGAGGGAAAATAAGTTGACAAGTGACTTTTAAGGTGGTATTATTATCACTTGTAGGAATTATCCGTATATTAATAGGAGGTGTTTTAATGGCAGATAAAGTAAAATTAGAATGTACTGAATGCAAAAACAGAAACTATGATACTACAAAAAATAAAAGAACTCATCAAGAAAGAATTGAGCTAAAAAAGTATTGTCCATTCTGTAAAAAACATACAGTTCATAGAGAAACAAAATAGGAGCAAATAATGGCTAAAAAAGAAGAAGGATTTATCACTTCTGTCAAAAAGGAGCGTAAAAAAATTCAATGGCCAGATAAAAGTACTACTTTAGAATATGCATTATTAGTAATAGTAATAAGTGCTATAACTGCAGTTTTAATCTGGATATTGGATAGATTTATATTTGCAAACCTAGTAAATTTCTTAATAAAATTGTAGGTGTCAAATGACAGATTCTTTTGATAAAAACGAACCTTTAGAAGAAAAAGCAGATGTTGTAGAAGACACTCTAGAAGAAACTACAGATTCTAGTGATAAAGTAAAATGGTATGTGGGACATACCTACACAGGTTATGAAAACAGAGTATGCGATAAAATCAGATCAATGATCGATAATGAGCAAAACCCTGATATCATAGATGTTACAGTACCAACAGAAGAATATGTAGAAGTTAAAAATGATCAGAAAAAAGTAAAAACTAGAAAGTTATTCCCAGGCTATGTAATGGTCAAGATGAATGTTACAAACAAATCTTGGTACATTATTAGAAATACCCAAGGAGTTACAGGATTTGTAGGACCAGATAGAAAACCTGTTCCACTTACACCAGATGAAGTTAGAAAATTTGGTGTTAAGGAAAAGAAGCCAATTCTTGATATAGATGTAGCTGTAGGAGATGACGTAAATATTATTGCAGGTCCTTTCAAGGATTTTGTGGGAAAGGTTACAGAAGTAGACAAAGAAAAACAAAGCATCAAAGCATTTGTAGATATTTTTGGTAGAGATACTTCTATAGACCTTGAATTTACAGATATAGAGACAATTTAGTTTTTAAACTGCTAGAAAAAGTGGGAGGGTAATCCCCCGATATGACCACAAGGAGGTAAATTATGGCAGATAAAGAAGTACAAGCAGTAGTTAAATTACAAGTACCAGCAGGAGCAGCATCTCCAGCACCACCAGTAGGTACAGCATTAGGTCCACACGGAATTAATATTATGGACTTTGTACAAGCATTTAATTCACAAACAGCAGACCAAGCTGGAATGATTATACCGGTAGAGCTTACAGTATTTACGGATAGAAGCTTTACATTTATTACTAAAACACCACCAGCACCAGTATTAATCAAAAAAGCTATCAAACTTAATAAGGGTTCAGGAGAACCAAATAAGAATAAAGTTGGAACTATTAAAAGAAGCCAACTTGAAGAAATTGCAAAAACAAAAATGCAAGATCTTAATGCAGCAAGCCTAGATGCAGCTGTAAGTATGATAGCTGGAACATGTAGAAGCATGGGAGTTACTGTAGAAGATTAGTGGGAGAGGAGACTCGTTTAACCACAAGGAGGAATTAAATGGCAAAAAGAGGAAAAAAATATTTAGAATCAAAGAAAGCTTATGATTCTACTAAAGAATACGCACTAGAAGAAGCATTAGAAATTGTAGAAAAATCAGCAAAGGCTAATTTTGATGAAACTGTTGAACTTAGCTTAAAGCTTGGTGTTGATAGCCGTCATGCTGATCAACAAGTAAGAGGAACAATCATTCTTCCACATGGAACAGGTAAAACACAAAAAATTCTTGCTTTCGTAAAAGAAGATAGAATTGATGAGGCTATATCTGCAGGAGCAGATTACGCAGGTGGACAAGAGCTAGCAGAAAAGATCCAAAAGGAAAATTGGTTAGACTTCGATGTTGTTATTGCAACACCTGATATGATGGCAACAGTAGGTAGAGTAGCTAGAATACTTGGACCTCAAGGATTAATGCCAAATCCAAAAACTGGTACAGTTACAATGGATGTAACACAAGCTATTAAAGAAATCAAAGCTGGTAAAGTAGAGTATAGAACAAATAAAGAAAATCTTATCCAAGTTCCAACAGGAAAAATTTCATTTGGTGAAGAAAAACTTGCAGAAAATATTCGTGCTCTTCTTACAGCTATTGTTAAAGCAAAACCAGCAGCAGCAAAAGGTAGATATCTTAGATCTGTTACAATTTCATCAACAATGGGTCCTGGTGTAAAACTATCTCCACAAAGAGCAATGGATTTAGTTGAAAAATAATTTGCAAAAATTAATTTTTGTGATATAATATCATAGTCAAATAAACAGGCTACCAAAGACTACGCAGACAGTAATGTTTAATAATTGCGTATAGGTGGGATAACCAAACTTACATCCCCACCGATGTAAGCATAATTAATTATGCTTACACACTTGTGGGGATTTTTTATACCTACCATTAAGCCTTTAGGAGGTGAAAAAGTGAGCGAAAAAGCTATAGCAGCTAAACAAGTAGTTGTTGACGAAATTAAAGAAAAAATTGAAAATTCAAAATCTGTAACTCTTGTTGGTTTTGATAGAATGGATGTGCAAGAAATCACAGAATTACGTACAAAATTTAGAGAAGGTAACTCAGAATATAAAGTTTATAAAAATACAATGATGAGATTTGCTTTTGAAGAATTAGGTTATAGTGATTTAATAGATGAACTTAAAGGTTCAAATGCTTTAATCTTTTCTAACGAAGACTCAGTTACAGGACCAAAAGTAGCAGTAGACTATACAAAAGAAGGCGATGAAGAAAAAGAGAAACTTTTAATCAAAGCTGGTCTTGTAGAAGGTATGGTTCAATCTGGTGATCAAATGGTGGCAATAGCATCATTACCAAACAAAGAAACTCTTTACTCAATGCTTGCAAATGTATTACAATCACCAATCCAATCACTTGCTGGTGATCTTAATAATACAGTTGCTAAGATTGCTCTTGCTCTTGATGCAGTACGTGCTAAAAGAGAAGAAAATGGTGAAGTAGCAGAAGAAACACCAGTTGCAGAATAATTAGAATTGTAATAAGATAAAACGAAACTAGTTTATTAGTAAAATTATAAAATAAAATTTTAAGGAGAATTAAAATGGCAAGCGAAAAAGTAACACAATTATTAGAAGATATTAAAGGTCTTACAGTATTAGAATTATCTGACTTAGTACATGCAATAGAAGAAGAATTTGACGTAACAGCTCAAGCTGCAGTTGTAGCAGCAGCTCCAGGAGCAGCAGCAGCTGGTGGAGAAGCAGGAGAAGCTGAAAAATCTGAATTTGATGTAGTTCTTAAATCAGCTGGACAAGCTAAAATCAATGTAATCAAAGTTGTTAAAGATGCAGCTGGTCTAGGACTTAAAGAAGCTAAAGCTTTAGTTGACGGAGCTCCAGCAAATGTTGCTGAAGGTGTATCAAAAGAAGAAGCTGAAGATTTAAAGGCTAAATTAGAAGAAGCTGGTGCAGAAGTAGAACTTGCATAGTTAAATATATTCTAAAAGCTCATGTTTACATGAGCTTTTTTTATGTTTATTTTTACTATTGATAAAAATATTTTTAGATGTATATTTAATAAAAAGAGGGGTGCTATGGAAAATAAAATTAAAGAAATAAATCATCTTGATAATGAAAATAGAACAAAAGAATTAAAAAAGATATTAGAAGATAATAATATTAGGTTATCACACCAGAGATTATTGATATTAGACTATTTAGTTCTTAACCATAATCATCCTTCAGCAGAAAAAATTTATACTGATTTAAAAAAGGTAGATCCTGTTATATCACAGGCAACCGTTTATAATACATTAAATCTTTTGACTGATAAAAGAATAATTAGAGAATTAGATTTTAATATGGTAAGTAAAAGATATGAATTTAGTAAACAAAGCCATGGTCATTTTATTTGTGAAGAGTGTGAATCCATTATTGATTTTAATGTAAAAGAACAAGATATACCAGAGGAATTGAAAGATTACGACATACATACAGTTGAAATAGTATATAGGGGTATATGCCATAATTGTAAAAAAAAGACTTCTTAAAATATATGAATCCTAAAAATTCAGAATACGGATGGAGGTTTTTCATGCCAAATATAACAAAGATAAGGTTAAAGTAAAGTTAAACGGAATATTACTTGTAAGATGCAGATTATATTCCGCTTAAAGTTTATTAAGTTATTTCGTGTTTACGAGTTCACATAAATAGCGAGGTCTTTTTCATAAAATTACTTAATTTTATCAAAGAATACCATTGAATGATCAATATCGTGATATTTATATCCTAAGTCAAAGGCTTCTTTTCTTTGAGCAGATGATCCGTGGGTAAATGTATCTGCATTGACTTCTCTACCAGACATTTCTTGAATCCTATCATCACCGATAGCTGCAGCAGCATCCATTGCTTCTTTAATATCACCTGGATCTAAATAACCTTTTTCTTCAACATAATATGCAAATAATCCTCCGAAATAATCAGCTTGAAGTTCTTGAGCTACTGAGTACTTGTTGTATTCTTTGCTTGGCAAAGTTTTTCTTAATTTGTTAGTTTGATCTAATATTCCTAATTGATTTTGGACGTGATGTCCTACTTCATGAGCTAGAACATAAGCGAAAGCAAAATCACCGCTTGCTCCAAATTGGTTCTGTAGTTGATTATAAAAATCTACATCAATATAAATACTTTCATCTAGTGGACAATAAAAAGGCCCCATATCTTTACTTGCTACACCACATGCTGATCTAGTATTCCCTGAGAAAGGTACCATGACAGGTTCTTCATATTCTGATCCTATTTCCTTAAATTTTTCATGCCAGACATCCTCTGTATCAGCTAATATTACTGATAGAAAATCTTCTAACCTTTCTCTATCTGGGCTTTCATTAGTGGATTGAGTATATTCTTGATTATTATATTGATTAGGATTATTATCTTCATAACTTGAGTCTTCACCAGATATTCCTCCTAATAATCTACCAAAAAATAATAAGATGATTATAAGAATTATGCTGCCTAGTCCACCTCCAACTCTTATTGGAATTCCACCTCTAGATCCGTAATTTGTTCCTTTGTTGTAGCTAGATCCTCTTCTTACATTGCTACTTCTTCTTCTATTTTCCCATTTCATAAACTCCTCCATAAAGCATTTACTAAATTAATGTTTACCCAAAAGCTAATATATTAATAATATCTTATAAATTTAGGTATAATATTGTATAAGTCAATCTAACAAAATATTTACTATATGATTATATAAGATCTAAACAGTAATACGAAATGATAATTTTTACAATTATGATGTAATTTTTCCAATAATCGAGTTTTTATTCCATAAAAAAGCTACAAGACTCATTAGCTTTATGATATTAGTGTAAACAATATTTCTTTCATGGGTATATAAAAGCATATGGTTCAGTCCTGCTTTTTATCATATGCTTTTCTTTCCATAAATTATAAATAATGGTAACAAGTAAAGTTATGATTGGTGATTATATTATTGCCAACAAGCTCTATCTCATGGGTATAACTCCAATTATTTGAGGAATAATTTAATTATAGCGCAAATATTTATTATGCATAATCAAGGGGATAATTCTAAAAAGAAGTTAGAGAATTTTCAGACTGGTAAAGATTTATCAAAGAGGACTGAACATATGATCTTGAAACACGGAGAGGTTAAAATAGCCACTCCTTACTAAAATAAATTTTAGGAGTCAGATATGTTTGTTAATTATCCAGCTGTATTTTTAAAAGAAAAAGATAGTGATTCTTATACAGTGCTCTTCCCAGATCTAAAGGGATGCATTTCTTATGGGGATAATTTAAATGAATCTTTAAAAATGGCGCAGGATGCGTTAGGAACTTATTTATTTGAATATTATACTAAAGCTTATCTAATGCCTAAAGCATCTAGTTTAGATGAAATTGAAATAAAATTAGATGAAGATGATAAAGAGTATATATCATATGAAGATAGTTTTAAGAACTATGTTTTCTTAGATTTGACGGATTATGTTAAGAAATTTAGCGATAAGAGCGTAAAAAACCTTAATTATAGAAAATTATATTAATTAGCTAGGTATCTCACATCACTTTTATTAAAAGAAGCTTACAAAATTAAATATGGTTTAATCTATAGTAAAGATAACTTCTTAGTGCTGATCAGTGTAGTTGGCTCTTTTCTTATATTTTATATGGATTTTATGCACAAATTGTATGGATAGATATAGTTGACCCAGAAGCTATGATAGAAGATTTTCATTGGATGATGGAAGTTTGTGGAAAAATGCTCAGGATGAAGCTTTTATGAATCCATTTTTAAAAGAAGTTCAAGATTACGATTTAAAAATAGCAAAACTTGCAGCTCAAGCTGGTTTTGATGAGATTCAATTTGACTATGTTAGATTTGCAGAAGGCTTTGAAACTTTTGGCGATACTTTAGATTATTCTAAAGGTGAATTTGAAAATAATACAGAAATGGATGAGGGAGAAAAAAGAGTAGCAGCTATTACAGGTTTTGTGCAAAGAGCTCGTGAAGAACTACAAAAATACGATGTACCAATATCAATAGATGTATTTGGTTACGCATTACAAGTTAGACATGCAGAAGGTATAGGGCAAGATTTTGATAAAATGGCTAATCAAACAGATGTAATATCAGCCATGATCTATCCATCCCACTGGGGGAGCGGTTCATTTGATCTTGACAAACCAGATTTACAGCCTTACGAATTTGTAAAAAGATATTTAGATGAAGAACAAGAAGTATTAGGAGCATTAGATCATCCTCCGCTATCTCGACCATGGATTCAGGACTTTACTGCATCATGGATTGGTGAAGGAAACTGGATGGAATATGATGCCGATGCAGTTCAAGCTCAAATAGACGCTATCTACGATCAAGGACAAAATGAATATTTAATATGGAATGCAAATAGTGAGTACTCCACAGGAGTAGATTATTAATATGAACTGTAGTAAAAAATTTACTACAGTTTTATTTTTTTGAATATTTTGTAACAAATGTTACTGATAATGATATTCTTTATATGTTAAACTAATGATGGAGGATAAGCTATGAAAATTGATATAAATGAAAATATTGCAAAATTAATACATTCTAATGAAACGTTAAAAAATGATTTAATAAGTATTGGATTTATCGGTTTAGATAATCCGTTGATGATAGAAAATATGGCAAGTAAGATGTCAATAAAGCGTGGGGCTAAGCTACTAGGAATTTCAGAAATAGAATTAAAACTTGAGAGTCTTGGATATGAAGTTATTGATTCATCCTTGGATAATGATGTAATTGAAAGACAAAAGTTAATTAAATCTTATATAAGAAGGTTATCGGATGGTGAAAACATAGAAAATGTAAGAAAAGATTTTAAAGAAAATTTCGATGGGGTATCATCATCTGAGATTATGGATGCTGAGCAAGCTCTATTAAGTGAAGGTATGGATAAAGATGAAGTAAGAAAACTTTGTGATGTTCACTCATCACTTTTTCACGGAATGACTAAAAATGAAAATATCAAAAAAACTTATGAAAATGATGTTTTAAAATATTTTAGCAACGAAAATAATAATATAAATAAAGCTTTGGAAACATATAATGCATTACCTGTGGAAGAAAAATTTGCAGAAAGTAAAATATTAAAAAAATTATTAAATAGTCACTATAGAAAAAAAGGTGATTTAATTTATCCTCTACTTAAATCAAAATACAATAAGCCAGGCCCTTCAGAAGTAATGTGGGGTGTGGATTATGAAATCTTAAAAAGTTTTAGCAAAGCTATAAAAAATAAAGATTTAGATTTATTAGAAAATACTCTTGCTAGGGCAGAGGAAATGACCTATAAAGAAGAAAATATATTGTTCCCATTATTAGAGGAAAATCTATCTGATGAAGATTATTCAAATATATATAACGATTTAAGTGAATATGATCATGATATAAATAATAATCAGATTAAAACTTATAATAAAGCATCAAAACAAAAAGACGAGAATACAGAGGGGTATATATATTTTTCAAAAGGTAGATTAAGAGTAGATCAACTTGAAGCATTGCTCGATACCATGAACATTGAAATAACTTTTGTAGATGAAGAAGATATAAACTCTTATTATAATAATCATAATGGAGATAAAGTTTTTAAAAGACCTAAGTCGTCTTTAGGTAGAGATGTATATTCTTGTCATCCACCTCAAGCTGAACGTAAGGTGAGAAAAATTATTTCTGATTTAAAATCGGGCACTAGAGATAAAGTTGTGGTGATTAGAGATATAGGTGGCAGTGATTATACTGTAACTTACTATGGTGTTTGGGATAAGAATGGCAATTACAAAGGGATCTTAGAAACTGTTCAGAATATGGATTTTTACAAAAGTTATCTTAAAAAATGGAATAAATTATAGTTAAATTAAAAATCGTGTCATTAAATAATATACTCATTTAATATGACACGATTTTTTAAAATTAAATTATAATCTATGTTTTTTCCTAAATTGAGAAGGAGTTTGTCCAACTTTCTTTTTAAAAACTTGATTAAAATATGATTGAGAATTAAAACCTACTATTGAAGAAATCTCCTCCATAGAATGGTTAGTAGAAATAAGCAAATTTTTAGAAATCTCTATTCTTTTTAAAATTAGATATTCAATAGGGGTAACTCTATATGATTGCTTAAATTCAGAAATTAAATGAAACTTATTCATATATGCCATTGCTGATAATTGCTCTAATTTGATATCTTCTGCATAATTGCTATCAATATAATTTTTTATATAGTCTATTTGTCTATTAACTTTTCTATCGTGTTTTACGAGCGTCTATATCGTCTTCCTCTACATTTGCATTAAAAAAATTAATTGTATCAATCTTTCCACTTTTTTTATTAATCTTTGAAATAGATAAAGATTCCACACCAAAACCAATTATTTCACATACACCGCAAGATCCATCAACATATATAGTATGTCCAATATTTGAATTTATTACAATAATGTCATTTTGATGTACATTAATTGTTTCATTTTCAACAGAAAGTTTGCCAAAACCTTTTTTTACATAATAAAAATAAGTAAAAGGGTGAAATTGTATTCTTGAAGAATAATTTCTATTATAATTGTTTTTTTGAGCATCAAGTATTTTAAAGATACCCTGTAACACATATTAAATCATCTTTAAATAAATTAGTAAAACTAGGGTATTTAAATATAAGTAAAAATAGACCGCTTTACTATGTTGTTAGTAATGAATTTATATATGGGGGTACGCCAAACTAATTTTCCCATGTATTTAAATTTTAGTGATATGGCTAGTTGGGAAGTGGAAAAGTCTTTCCACAAGTAGGGATCGACAGATCTATATGCTATGGCAAGGATTGGAGCATGCTTTTATAGGTTGGCTATTTTTTGCATTTTTATATAGATATTAGGCCCCTAAATATGGATTTATATATTAAATTGCTTATAACTCGAAATATGAATGATTGTTGTGATTTCAATAGTTATGTGTAATATAAGAAGATATGACAAAAAAAGATATTTATACACTTAAAAGTATGAGTTTATTAGACAATATGCTACTAGATATGGTATAGATAAACTAATGAATATCTATTATAAAGAAAATTCAATTGGTATCTATGATATCAAATGGGCTGACGATTTATTCATTCTGCAACAGCCCAGTATGTTTATTGTACTTATAATTTGCATTACCAACCTGTTACCAGTGTGTTACCAATAGATCTGTAATGCGTTACCAATGTGTGGTGACCAATAGGCTTGAAAAACCGTGAAAAATCATATAATACTATTATAGAAAGATATTGAAATATAGCAATTTAGGCAAAAAAATGGAGCCACTTCCCGGGATCGAACCGAGGACCTCATCCTTACCATGGATGCGCTCTACCTACTGAGCTAAAGTGGCATTTCCCAAATATTATACACTATTAATATATTTTTAGCAAATAAAAATTTTATAGTAATTTTAAAACTATTATGGTAGAATAGTCATATATGATAACATTTGGAGGACATAATGAGTAAACAACAATTTGAAAGAACAAAACCACACTTAAACATAGGAACCATAGGCCACGTAGACCATGGTAAAACAACAACAACAGCAGCAATCACACAAGCATTAAACAAAAAATACGGTACAGGCGAATTCGTAGATTACGAACACATTGATAAAGCCCCAGAAGAAAGAGAACGTGGAATCACAATCAATACATCAGTAGTAGAATACGAAACAGCAAACAGACACTATGCACACATCGACGCTCCAGGCCACGCTGACTACGTTAAAAACATGATTACAGGAGCAGCCCAAATGGACGGAGCAATCATAGTAGTAAGTGCAGCAGACGGTCCAATGCCACAAACAAGAGAACACATCCTATTAGCACGTCAAGTAGGAGTACCAAAAATAGCAGTATTCCTAAACAAAGAAGACCAAGTAGACGATCCAGAACTAATCGAATTAGTAGAAATGGAAGTAAGAGACCTACTAAGCGAATACGACTATGACGGAGACGAAGCCCCAGTAGTAGTAGGAAGTGCATTAAAATCCCTACAAGAAGGTGGAGAAGGCGAATGGTCAGACAAAATCCTACAACTAATGGACGAAGTAGACAACTACTTTGATATCCCAGAAAGAGATAACGACCAACCATTCCTAATGCCAGTAGAAGACGTAATGACAATCTCAGGCCGTGGAACAGTAGCAACAGGAAGAGTAGAAAGAGGAACATTAAAAGTAAACGATACAGTAGAAATCGTAGGCCTAACAGAAAAAACAAAAGAAGCAGTAGTAACAGGCGTAGAAATGTTCCACAAATCATTAGACCAAGCAGAAAGTGGAGATAACGTAGGAGTCCTACTAAGAGGAATCCAAAGAGACGAAATCTCAAGAGGTCAAGTACTAGCAGCCAAAGACAGCGTACACCCACACACAGAATTCGAAGGACAAGTATACGTACTAACCAAAGAAGAAGGAGGACGTCATACCCCATTCTTCAGTGGATACAGACCACAATTCTTCTTTAGAACAACAGACGTAACAGGCGATATCGAATTAGAAGAAGGCGTAGAAATGGTAATGCCAGGAGACAACGCAACATTTAAAATCAGCCTACAAAAACCAATAGCCCTAGAAGAAGGACTAAGATTTGCAGTACGTGAAGGTGGTAGAACAGTAGCATCAGGTGTTGTTACTAAAGTTATTAAATAATTTTATTATTTATAAAATAATTTTAATGAAAGAGCGGGCATGCTTGCTCGCTCTTTATTTTTTATTTAGAGGAGAGTGTATGAGAAAAAAAACTAAGATACTTTCCATCATGCTTTCATTAATCTTAATTTTGACTTCATGTACGGCTAATAAAAACAAAAAAACTAGTCAAAAAGAAGCGTCTGATACTAAGGTTGAGGAAGTAAAAGATGAAGACATAGATAAAGCCGCTAAGGAGATATTAAAAGAGAAAGGTTTAGTCAATGAAGCTGTAGAAAAGCCAGTTGGGAAAGCTTATGAAGTTGGGGTAACTCCAGATGATTATAATATGGATTATGATACGTCAAGACTCCATGCTTTAGAGGAAAAGAAATCTAAATATTATCCTAAAGATGGTGTAAAGGGCTTGTATTTTAATACTTATAATATAAATAAACCAGAAGTTTATAATAAGATAACAGATTTAATTGAGAATTCTAATCTAAATACTGTCGTAGTAGATATTAAAGATGATTGGGGAAATGTAACTATGAAATTTGATACTGAGGATGAAGATATCAATTACTCAAAGATTGATATAGTAGATCCAAAAGCTTTCATAGAGGATATGCATTCTAGAGGTATATATGTTATAGGGAGAGTTACTACATTTAAAGATAGTATTATAACTGAAAGACATCCAGAGTGGGGCTTTACCTTAGATGATGGTAGTCTTTGGAAAAATGCTAGTGGTGAAGCTTTTATGAATCCATTTTTAAAAGATGTGCAAGACTACGATATAAAGATAGCAAAGCTTGCAGCTAAAGCTGGATTTGACGAGATACAATTTGACTATGTTAGATTTGCTGAAGGATTTGAAACATTTGGTGATACTTTAGATTACTCTAGAGGTCAATATGAAGATAATAAAGACATGGAAGAAGGAGAAAAGAGAGTAGCTGCTATTACAGGTTTTGTTCAAAGAGCGAGAGAGGAACTACAATCTTATAATATACCTATGTCTATAGATGTCTTCGGCTATGCTCTGCAAGTAAGACATGCTGATGGTATAGGACAAGACTTTGATCAAATGGCCAATCAAACTGATGCTATATCTGCTATGATATATCCTTCTCACTGGGGAGGTGGTTCATTTGATATTGAAAAACCAGATTTAGAGCCTTATAATCTTGTTTGTAGATATCTTGATGAAGAGCAAAAAGTTTTAGGAGATTTAGATCACCCACCAGTTTCAAGACCGTGGATACAAGATTTTACTGCAACTTGGATCGGAGAAGGTAATTGGATGGAATATGATGCAGATGCTGTACAAGCACAGATAGATGCAATATATGATAAAGGACAGAATGAATATTTGATCTGGAATGCTAATAGCGAGTATACTCCAGGTGTAGATTATTAATTTTCTAGCCTAAAATAAGTTTAAGTTAAAAAATAGCTTACCCCATTAATTCTAATTAGATATAAGGGGTAAGTTATTTTTTATAAATTTTTTATTTATAGATTTTATAAAAATCACTTAACTTTAGCATGATTTAGTGAATCTAAAATTTTTGGAGCAATTAAAGCTGCGATAACAGCTTTCAATAAATCTGGTCCTAAAAAAGGAAACATGCCTACAGCTAAAGTTGATTTAAAAGTCATTGGTGTTCCATTAACTTTTGTAAGTACCATATACATATATGGTAATCCAATTGCATAAAAAACAACTTCTGCAAGAATAAGAACTCCCAAAATCTTAATGAAGCTTTTTTCACCATATGCAAGTTTTGAGATCAATACAGCGGCTATAATAAATGAGATTAAAAATCCAAATGTTGGAGCAAAAATCATTTGTGGGCCTCCAGTAAAGCCAGCAAAAACTGGAAGACCAATTAGCCCTATAAGAACATATATAAGTATACTTAAACCAGCAAGTTTAGGTATAAGTAGAAGTCCTGCCATAAATATAAAAAAGTTTTGCATGGTAAAAGGAACTGGTCCCAAAGGAATAGTGATAAATGCTCCTATGGCAATTAAAGCAGCCATAAGAGCTGTCTGTACTAAATCTTGGGTTGTCATTTTATTCTTTATTTTACTCATAATCTTTACACCTCCTCCCTAAGCTATTCTAAACAATGAAAACATTTTTGTCAATTTAGTTGACATATGTGAAATTTTTTCTTATACTCATAATTACAAGAAATGTTGAAATAAAATTGTTTGAACTAAAAAGTTAGGAGTTGTTATATGGAGCTAGAGAAACTAAAAAATAAGGTACTAAATGGTGGAGATATTTCTCGTCAAGAAGCCATTGATTTATATAAAGAGAATTATGATGAACTAAGAAAGGCTGCAGAAGAAATTAGAGAACACTTTTGTCAAGATCAATTTGATATGTGCACTATTATTAATGCAAAGAGTGGTCACTGTCCAGAAAATTGTAAATTTTGTGCTCAATCAACACATAGTCATGCAGAAGTAGAAGTTTATTCTCTTTTAGATAAAGATACTATTGTAAAAGATGCTATTGAAAAATATCGTAGAGGAGTTCCTAGATATTCTTTGGTATCTTCAGGAAAGTCACTAACTGAAGATGATATTGATAAAGTATGTGAAATTGTTAAAGATATTCATGAGCAAGAACCAGAGGTCAAAGTATGTTTATCTGGAGGATTAATATCCGCAGAAGGTTTTAAAAAGTTAAAGGATGCCGGAGTACTAAGAATACATAATAATTTGGAAAGTTCTGAAAATTTCTTTAAGGAGATCTGTACAAGCCATACTTACGATCAAAAAATTCAAGCTATTAAAGATGCCAAAAATGCCGGAATGGAAGTATGTAGTGGAGGTATTATTGGTTTGGGAGAAGATATTGAAGATAGAGTAGATATGTTTTTTAATTTAAGAAATTTAAATGTAGCGTCTATCCCAGTTAATGTCTTAAATCCTGTAAAAGGGACACCTATGGAAAATAATAAAATATTAGATCAAGAAGAAATAAATAGAACAATTGCGATATGCCGATTTATAAATCCTAAAGCAGCTATTCGATTAGCTGGAGGTCGTGCAAATATGGAAGAACTAGGAAAATCTTGCTTTAGATCTGGAGCTAATGCAGCCATAACTGGAGATATGTTAACAACACGTGGAGCAAGTCTAGAAGATGATATGCAAATGGTTAAAGAAATGGATTATGATATTTGTGCTATGTAAGAATAAAATAGCGAAATTAATTTTATGTTAATATAATATTAAAAATTAGAATTTAGATGAGTTGAACTCCATATTTAAGTATGCAAAGTTCAACTCATTACTTTTCGGTTTTACTATAATCTGTGTTTTTTTCTAAATTGAGATGGGGTTTGATCAACTTTCTTTTTAAAAACCTGGTTGAAATATGATTGTGAGTTAAATCCCACTATAGATGATATTTCTTCCATAGAATGGTTAGTAGATATAAGTAAATTTTTAGAAATTTCTATTCGCTTTAGTATTAAATATTCAATAGGTGTCACTCTGTAAGATTGCTTAAATTCAGATATAAGGTGAAACTTATTCATATAAGCCATAGTAGATAACTGCTCAAGCTTTATATCTTCGGCATAATTATTATCTATATAATTTTTTATATAATCAATTTGTCTATTTACTTTTTTATCATGACTTACAGTAACTTTTTCTTCATTATATCTTAAAGCGTTTATAATAAAAATTGAGGCTTTAGCATTTGCCATAGCTTTAGAAAACAATTTCTCACTATTAAATTCATTTACAATTTCATTAAACAAATCAGTATTATATTTCTTTCTATCTAAGTTAATGTGAAAATAGTTGCTATTATCCTTATTTAAGTTATTGGGATTAATACTTGAAACAGAAAGTGATTCAACACCAAATCCTATAATTTCGCAAGAATCAGAATTATTATCAACATATAAAGTATGTCCAATATTTGAATTAATAACAACTAAGTCATTATCTTTTACATCAACAGTTTCATTTTCAATAGATAATTTTCCGTTTCCCTTAATGATATAGTAGAAATATGTGAAAGGATGAAATTGTATCCTAGAAGAATAATTCCTATTAAAATTGTGCTTTTGAGCATCTAGAACCTTTATTTCAACATCTAAAAGATCATCCTCCTGATCTAAATCTCTGAAGTTCGTTTTATCCATAATTTCCTCTTTTTATTTAATCCTTTAATACAGTATATAAACATTATAATACATTTAAATATTTTTTTAAAGTATGTGAGTTCCTTAAACATCTTACTAATAAAATTATATATATTGTAAGTTTACTAAATTTATTTAAAAATTCAAATATTAAAACATTACATTTGACAGTTTATGATTGAAAATGATTGAAAATGAAGTATATTTTATTTATGATAGTAGAAGAAAGATTGAATTTGATTAGAGAAATGTTGAAAAAAGAAGAAATTGTATCTAATTCTAGATTGCTAGAAAAATTAGATGTAAGCGAGTCAACCTTAAGGCGTGATTTAGATTACCTACAAGGGAAAGGTGAAATAAGGAGAGTGCGTGGAGGAGCAACTCTTAATAAATTGCTTGAAGAAACCAATTTTAAGTTTAATGAAACAACCAATATAGAATCCAAAAGAATTATAGGTGAAAAAGCTAGTAAGCTTATAGAAGATGGTAGCCATATATTTTTAGATGCTGGTACTACAATTTATAGTTTAATTGAATATTTAGAAAATAAAAATGTGACAGTTGTAACCAATGGTTTGATGCATCTTGAAAAACTAAATAATCTTTCAATTTCTACAGTGGTTTTAGGAGGAAATATAAAAGAATCAACTTTTATTACTTATGGAGAGCAGACTATAAATGAAATTAATAATCTGAATTTTGATTTAGCTTTTATTGGAGCTAATGGTATATGCGATAATATTTATTCTACAGCCGATATAAATGAAGCTTTAATAAAGAAAGCTGCAATAAATAAATCTAATAGATCTTATGTACTAGCGGACTCTTCGAAGTTTGGAAAGAAATACTTTGCAGATATTTGTACATTTGATGATGCGAAACTTATTAAGGAGGATGAATGATTTACACTCTTACTCTAAATCCATCTATTGACTATATTATGAGACTTTATGAGTATAAAGATGGATTTACAAATAGAAGTTATGAAGAGATGAAATTTCCTGGTGGCAAGGGAATCATGGTCTCCAAGCTTTTAAAAAAATTAGGTGAAGATTCGATTAATCTTGGTTTTATCGGTGGATTTACTGGTGAATACATTAAGAGTTCTTTGAAGGACTTAGGTATAAAAGAAAATTTTACTTTTATAGAAGATGATTCTAGGATTAATGTAAAACTTAAATATCGAAGTGAGACGGAAATTAATGCAGGTGGACCTTTTATTAGTGATGAAGAAGTAAATGAATTTTTAGATAATATATCCACTTTGAATTCTAATGACACACTTATAATTTCTGGTTCGATTTCAAAATCTCTTGATGATAATTTTTATAAACAAATCTTAGACTGCAATAATGTAGACTTTACTATAGATGTTGCTGGCAAAGAATTATTAGATTATCTATCATACAATCCAATTTTAGTTAAACCAAATATTGATGAATTAGAAATGATTTTTGGAGAAAAGATTGATAAAAGCAATCTCTTACACTATGCTAAGAGATTAAATGATTTAGGAGCTCAAAGCGTCATCATATCAATGGGTAAAGATGGTTCTATATTTATATCTGAGGATTTAATATTAAAAGCTGAACCTATTGAAGGTAGGTTAATAAATTCGGTTGGCGCAGGAGACAGCATGGTAGGTGGTTTTGTATATGGTTTAAAAAATGGATTGTCGAAAAAAGAAGCCTATAAATTAGCTGTAGCTTGTGGGACTGCAACTGCATTTAGCGAAGATATTGCTAAAAAAGAATTAATATATGAAATTTTAAAAAGAGTAGAGGTAAATGGATATGGAAATTAAGGATCTTCTAAAAAAAGAGCTGATGATTCTAGATTTAGAAGCTAATAGCAAAGATGAAGTTATAGATGAATTAGCTAATAAATTTTATGAAAAAGGATATGTAAAAAGTGAAAAAGATTTTGCTCAAGGATTAAGAGAACGTGAACAAGAAGGATCTACAGCTTTAGGTGATGGAGTTGCTATACCACATTCAAAAAATAAAACTGTAAAAGAGCCAGCTGTATTATTTGCAAGAAAAAAGGATGGATTAGATTATGAGGCTTTAGATGGAGAAGATACTTTTGTATTTTTTGCAATAGCAGCTCCAGATGGAGAAAATAATCTCCATGTAGAAACTCTTGCTGAATTATCAAAAATGATAATGAAAGGTGGATTTGTAGATGATTTAAAAACAGTTAACACTCCTGATGAAGTTTATAGTATTATTGATAAGTATTCTAAACCAAAGAAAATAAATGAAGATAAGTCTGTTATAAAAAGTAATGACAAAGAAAATGCTACTCAAACAGAAACTGATAAAGAAAGTGACTTTATAGTAGCGGTTACAGCTTGTCCAAATGGAATTGCCCATACTTATATGGCCCAAGAAGGATTAGAAGAAGCTGCAAAAAAAGCTGGAGTAGATATAAAAGTAGAAACTAATGGATCTGATGGTATCAAAAATAGATTGACTGATGAAGATATAAAAAGAGCTAAGGCAGTAATCATTTCAGCTGATAAAAAAGTAGAAACAGCTAGATTTGATGGCAAAAAAGTTATTCAAAGACCAGTTTCAGATGGTATTAGAAAAGCAGATGAACTAGTCGATAGGGCCATTAAGGGTCAAGCAAGTGTATTTCACAGCGAAGTTTCATCTAATAATGAGAGTTATAAATCAACTAAAGGTGATTCACAAAGCTTTTGGCAAAAAATATATGGAGATATAATGAACGGTATCAGTCATATGTTACCATTTGTTATAGGTGGTGGAATATTATTAGCTATATCTTTCCTTTTTGAAAGATTTACAGGAGATAATTCTCAAGTCTTTACTTTTCTTAACGGTCTAGGATCCGATTCTATGAGCTTTCTCATACCAATCCTTGCTGGATATATAGCAATGTCTATTGGTGATAGACCTGCATTAATGCCGGGTATGGTTGCAGGACTTATGGCAAGTCGTGGAGCAGGATTTATAGGCGGATTAATAGGTGGGCTTATAGCAGGCTATATTACTAACCTAATTAAGAAGATGACAAGAAATCTACCTAAATCAGTAGAAGGTCTTAAACCTATGCTTATATATCCTGTATTAGGACTCTTATTTACAGGAATTATTATGTATTTTATAATAGATCCTATTTTTACTGGTATAAATTCTGCTATTAACAATTGGCTAATGAACTTGAGTGGATCAAACAGAATTTTACTTGGTGCATTACTTGGTGCTATGATGGCAATTGATATGGGCGGTCCAATCAACAAGGCGGCATATGCTTTTGCTATAGGAGTATTTACAGATACAGGCATTGGTTCATATATGGCAGCTGTAATGGTTGGTGGTATGGTACCACCTATAGCAATTGCACTGGCTTGTTCATTATTTAAAAATAAATTTACAGAAAAAGAAAAAGAAACAAAGATTACAAACTTTATTCTTGGTTTAAGTTTTATAACAGAAGGTGCAATCCCTTTTGCAGCAAGTGAGCCACAAAGTGTTATACCATCTGTTGCAATAGGATCAGCAATAGCTGGAGCCATAGTTGGAGCATTTAATGTAGAGTCCCCTGCTCCACACGGTGGTGTATTTGTACTTCCTGCAATGAGTAATTTAAATCAAGTGTTATTTTTCCTATTAGCAGTAGCTATAGGTTCTGTAGTAGGGGCTTTACTATTGGGTAAATTAAAAAAGAGACCTGAAGACAAAGTAGCATAAAACTTATTAAGACATTAGAGAAATTACAAGTAAATTTGTAATTTCTCTTTTTAAAATAAGTAAAATCTAAAATTGAATACGATTTAATTATAAGTATAGTTTATCTAGCAGAGGTGATTATATGGCTATGATACCAGAAGAAAAAATAGAAGAAATAAAAGCTAGTTCTAATATAGTTGATATAATTGGTGAATATACTGATTTAAAGAGAGCGGGTAGTTCTTATAAGGGGCTATGTCCATTTCATAATGAGAAAACACCTTCTTTTACTGTAGATGATAAGAAACAATTATTTCACTGCTTTGGTTGTGGAGCGGGAGGGGATGTTGTTTCTTTTATTATGCAAAAAGAAGGTTTATCTTATCCAGATAGTTTGGAATATTTAGCTAATAAAGCTGGTATTAAAATGGAATATAATTACTCTTCTAAGTATGTATCTAACCCAAGAAATAAAGAGCTCTATGAAATAAATAAAGATATAATGATGTTTTATTATAAAAATCTCTTGACTAGTAAAGAAGCTATAACGTATCTTAAAAATCGTTCCTTATCTGGAAAAATCGTAAATAGATTTATGCTTGGGTTTGCTAAAAATAGCTGGGATGACTTATGTAACTACGCTGAATATAAAGGTTATGATAAAAATGATTTAGAAGAAATAGGATTAATTAAAAAGTCTGCAAAAGGAAAATATTATGATAAGTATAGAAATAGAATAATATTTCCAATTATAAATCATTATGGCAATGTTATAGGATTTGGTGGAAGAACTATAGCAGAAGAAATGCCCAAATATCTTAATTCTCCAGAATCAGATATATTTAAAAAAAGGTTCAATCTTTATGGATTAAATGTTTATAAAAAGCAGAAAAAAGATGACTTAATTTTAGTGGAAGGATACATGGACGTTATAGCTTTAAATAATCATGGAATTGACTATGCAGTTGCTAGTCTAGGTACTGCTTTAACGTCCGATCAAGCCAAACTAATCAAGCGATATTCAAATAATGTTTATATATGTTATGATAGCGATATTGCTGGAATAAAAGCTACTGATAAGGCTATAGAGATATTTCTAAATCAAGATATTAAGCCTAAAATAATCAGTCTAGGTGAAGGAAATGATCCTGATGATTTTATTAAGAAATATGGTAAAGATTCATTTATAGATAAAAAAGAAAAGGCGCTAGATGTTTACAATTATAAGTACAATAAAATACTAGACATATACTCTAGTTCAAAAGAAAATGAGAAATATGAAAAACTGGATTTATTTGTAAAATTTCTTGCTGAAATAAAGTCGGATTTAACTCGTGAAATATTTATAAACAACGTTTCTACATTATTTAACATTGATAAAAACACTTTAAATAAGGCAGTCAACAAGTATAATACTAATATTACTTATAAGGAAGAATCCAGTAAAGATTTTAAAAATAAACAAAAAGTGATAGTAAATAGTAACCCTCAAAAGCACAATACTCATGAGCTTGAAATATTAAGGCTTATTTTTAATCAAAGAGATGCTTATCTTGAAAATAAAGAATTTTTTGATAGTGCTTTAAAAGATGAAAAAATAATAAATACTAAAGAATTTATTATAAATAAAAATACTGAAAAATTTGATAAAAATGATGAGGATTATGTTTACATTTTAAATTATATAAGAGATGATGCAAATCCTATAGTAATAGACGAGCTTATGGATAGGATAAAGCTTTTTGAAAAAAGAGAGAAACTAAAAGAGCTTAAGTCTCTTAATAATAGAACTAAGGGGAGTTTTAATGAGTAGCGATAGTGATAAACTGCTTGAAGATGACGTTTTAAAAGAAATAATAGAAGAATTTCAATCCATAGGCGAATCTCAAGATGGTATGATAACATATACTCAAATATACACATTTGAATCATTTAAGGAAGTAGAAGATGAGAGCAAAAAATATGTTATCTCACAAATACTTAGCAGTGGTATAGAAATAGTAGAAAAAGCTGAGTCTGTTCTAGATGAAGATTTAGAAGATGAGGATTCTTTAGATGATGATTTAGATGATGAAATATCAGATGATGAAGATATAGATGAATCAGAACTTGAAGAAAATATTGACGATGATGTAGAAAATATTTCAGGTATTAAATTAGATGATCCGGTAAAAATGTACCTTAAAGAAATTGGAAAAGTTTCTCTTTTAACAGCAAAAGAAGAAATCCATCTTGCTCGTCAAATGGAAATGGGTGATATAGCTAGTAAGAAGCTTGAAGGTCAATCTTTAAATAAGCAAAATAAGAATAAGTTATCAACAGACATATTTTTTGGAAATTTGGCCTACGCTTTACTTGAAGCCAATAATCAGGTTAAGGAGAATGGTAAAGTAGATGATAGCATAATAGTTAGTTTAACTGGTATAAAATCAATGGGCAATCTATTTGAAGAGATAATGGTTGATGAGCCTGATGTAGAAAAAATTGAAGAACTTAAAGCAAAGGTTTTAATTTGTAATGTAGCGAGCAAGTCTTTAAGTGAAAATGAACTCACAAGAACAGAAGCTAATTCTTTATGTGACTTATTTGATTCTTTTGATCATTTATTTAATATTAATGAAGAAGATAACGTAGTTACTCATATATATGAATTTTTTACTGACTTATTATCTAAAGCAAGCAATGGAGAATTTATCAAAACTAATGATAGAATGACAATAGAAGACTTCATTGAAGCTGGCAATATAGCATGTGAATTAACAAAAGGAAATGAATTAACTTTTGAAAATATTCAAGATTTAAGTTCTTATATAGATAACAGTAGGATAGCTCGTATGATTTTAAGTGATAATGAGCTAAGTAATGAAAATTCTATAACTCTAAGAAAGACAATATTAAAGGCAAAAAGAGCTAAACAAAAATTAGCTGAAACTAACTTGAGACTAGTTGTTTCCATTGCTAAAAAATATGTGGGTCGTGGGATGAGTTTTTTAGATCTTATCCAAGAAGGAAATATGGGACTTATGAAAGCCGTAGATAAGTATGATTATAACAGAGGTTTTAAGTTCTCTACTTATGCAACATGGTGGATTAGACAAGCTATAACTCGTGCCATTGCAGATCAGGCAAGGACTATAAGAATACCTGTACATATGGTTGAAACCATAAATAAACTTGTGAGAACTCAAAGACAATTAGTTCAAGATTTAGGACGCGATCCATCAAACGAAGAAATAGCTGAGCAAATGGGAATAGAAGTAATCAAAGTTCAAGAGATTAGAAAGATTGCTCAAGAACCGGTATCCTTAGAAACACCAATAGGGGAAGAAGAAGATTCTCATTTAGGAGATTTTATAGAGGATGAAACAGCAATTAACCCAGATGATGCAGCTAATTATACTATGTTGCGTGAACAATTAAATGATGTTTTATCATGTCTTGGATCACGTGAAAAGAGAGTGTTGCAATTAAGATTTGGTCTGATAGATGGAACTCCTCGTACACTTGAAGAAGTGGGCAAGGAATTTGATGTAACTCGTGAAAGAATTAGACAAATAGAAGCTAAAGCTTTACGTAAATTAAAATCACCAAATAAGAGTGAATCATTGAAAGATTTTTTATAATGAATGATAAAAAAAGATTAATGGATATTATTAATATTATTGACCCAGGAAAAAGGGTTATTGATGTAGGAACCGATCATGGATTGGTTCCTTTATATTTGGCTAAAAATGAATTGTGTGATGATATTTTGGGAACAGATATATCAGCATCATCTCTTAAAAAACTTGAAGATGAGCTTGATGATAGTTTAAAAAAAGTAATTAAAACTAAAGTTACAGATGGTTTTAATGGAATAGAAAAAAAAGATAAACAAATTGCAGTAATAGCAGGTATGGGTGCTAATACTATCATAGATATTATAAATAATAGCTTAGATTTTGCTAAAAACTTAGATTATATGATTCTTGAGTCAAATATAGCTACCGAAAGACTCAGAAAATTTTTGATAAATAATAATTTTGAAATACAAAGAGATTTTCTAACATATGAGAATAATAAATATTATGATATATTGAAAGTAAGCTATGGTTATCCTAATGAGTTAACTTTATCTGAAATATATTATGGCTTTGAAAATATTAAAAAGCATAGTGATGTGCTTAGAAGTAAATTAGAAAAAGACTATGAAAAAAATTCAAAATTTAGAGATGATATAGTTAAAAATTCAAAAAATCAATCTGGTTTAGAAAAAATAGACGAAAGATTAGCTGCTATTGATGAGGTATATGAAATATGGAAATTAAAGAATTAATAGATAGATTATGTGATAAATATCCTTTAGACTTACAAGAAAATTGGGATAACTCTGGTCTTCAAATTGGAAATTTAAATAATGAACTTGAGAATGTATTGATTAGTTTAGATTTAGAAGATGAAGGCGTAGATATGGCTATAAAGAATAAATGTAATTTAATAATAACACATCATCCATATCTATTTAATGGAACTAAGTCTATAGATTTTAGTGATGATTTTTATAATAGATTAGATAAAGTTATAAAAAATGATATAAGTGTTTTTGCTATGCATACAAATTTAGATATTGCAAAAGATGGACTTAATGATAATTTATGTGAGATTTTAAATATTAAAAATACTAATATCTTAGAAGTCGGAAAAGAGATTGGGTTAGGGAGATATGGTCATATAGATAAGATTAAAGCCTTAGATTTTGCTAAAAAGGTAAAAGATGTACTAGTTGCAGAAAAGTTGATATGTTATGGAAATATGGGAAAAGAGATTGAAAAAGTTGCTGTTTGTGGCGGTGCAGGGCAATCTTTATTTGAAGACGCATTTATTAATGAATGTGATCTTATGATTACGGGAGATGTAAGCTATCATATGGCTATGGACTATTCTAATAGAGGACTTATAATTATAGATGCTGGTCACTTTGCTAGTGAAAATCATGTAATATACAAGCTAGAAAAAGTTATATATGAGTTGATAGATAAAGAAATATATACGTATTCAAAAGAAGATACTTTTAGAACTTTTATTTAATATAAATTTTACAAAAAAATTTGTTGTGGTATATTAAAACATGGAGTAAATCAGACAATCGCGGCTATGTACGAGGAAAGTCCGTGCACTATAGAGCAGGATGCTTGATAACGTCAAGTAGGAGTAATCTTCAGGCAAGTGCAACAGAAAGTATACCGCCAGCAATAGTTGGTAAGGTTGGAATGGCGAGGTAAGAGCTCACCAGCTATATGGTGACATATAGGCTATGTAAACCCCATCCAGTGCAAGAACGAAGGGATGATAAACAAAGTTTGCTCGGCTTTGATCCAGAATGGTTGTTCGCTTGAGCTTATTGGCGACAGTAAGTCTAGATAGATGATTGTCTAATACAGAACACGGCTTATAGATTTGCTCCTTACATACTTGTAACAATTTGTTACTAATCATTATATATATCTTTGTTATTTTTACATTATATTAATAATTTAATTTATATATATTGTTAGAATTTGCTAGGTTCACACAATATATATAAATTACTTGTATATAATGTAATTTTTTTGTAACAAATTGTTGACACTTTTGTTAAAAAAGTATAAAATATATTCAGATTTTATTTCAGGACTTAAAATATATTAAGAGAGAGGAATTTAAAACCCATGGATAAAAAAAAGATTGGTGCAGCCTTATCAGTAGTTGCTGCAGTAACAGCTGGTGCTACAGCTTACGCTTCAACAATTAATAACTTAGATGCTGATAAAAATACCAACTCTATGATACAACCAAATTATGCAGATAAATCTTATGATTATTATTCTTTGGTTAAAGCAGACTATACTAATGATTTGAAAAATACAGCTATTGCTAATGAAACAAGAACTGTTCAAAATACAAAAGAAACTGAAGAAGAGGTTGCGAATATTGAAAAAAATGCAAAATCTATTTTAGCAACTAATATAACAGTAGCAAAAGAAAAAGATTCTAATGAAGAAGTATCTGATAACGAAGAAAAGGAAGTAGAAGTTCAAAAAGAAACTATTGATAATAGCAAAACAGATGATGCTACTCCTATTAAAGAAGAATTGGAAGTCACTAATTCAGAAAAAAATGCAGATGACATAAAAAAAGAATCAACTGAAGAATCTAAACCAGAAGAAGAATCTACTGATCAAGAAAAAGAAGAACTTGATGATGGCGTTGAATTAGCAGAAAGTACTAATAACTCCAATTCTAAGTCAGAAGAAGATGAACTTATTGAATATAATAATAAAGATCTAGATTCTAATGAAAGTGAAGATGATAATGACATAGAAGAAGTTGCATACTCTACTGATTCCATTAATTATTTAGATAATAATAGTGAGGTTATAGAATCTAAGAAGAATGAAAATACTTCAGAAGATAAGGTAAAAGAAAATAAAGTTATACAAGCAGTAAAATATGTAAATGTAGAAGCTTTAAATCTTAGAAATTCTAAGTCTATGGATAATAATTCAAATGTAATCAAAACTCTTTTAGCAGGTAACAAAGTTACAGGTACTATTGAAGGTGATTGGTTAAAGACCAATGATGGATATCTAAAACTTTCTTATCTTTCTGATAATTATCCCCAAAGCTTAGTTGATCAAGTCAGTGCTAAACAAAAAGAAGAAAATGCTAAAATAAAAGCTGAAGAAGCTAAGAAAGATCAAGAGGCTAAAAAGGCACAAGAAGCAAAAGTGGCCAAAGAACAAAAAGTAAAAAAAGAAAAAAATAATGAAAATGTTCAAAAAAATCAAGAAGCTAAACAAGAAGAAAAAGGTCAAGCTTTCACAGGTTGGGTTTATAATACAAATGCTTTAAATGTAAGAGATAAAGCTTTAAATGGCAAAATATTAGGCGCTTTAACTAAAGGTACTAAAGTTAGTGGAGAAATTCTAAATGGTTGGGTTAAGTTTGATTATAAGGGTAAAACTGCTTATACATCAGCCGCTTATCTTTCAACTACAGAAGTAGCAAGTCAACCAGAAGTTAAAGAGAATACTCAAAACAATCAAAATCCACAACAATCCTCAGATTCAGAAGAAGTAGTAGATGAACAAGAAGTTGCTGTAGAAAAAAAGCAATCTACACCTGTTGCAAATGTAAATGGTCAGCAAGCAGCTAATATTGCAAGCGTCTTTGCAGGAAGTCCTTATGTATGGGGTTCTAGTAATCCATCAGTTGGGTTTGATTGTTCAGGTCTTGTAAAATATGTTTACCAACAACTAGGTGTAAATCTTCCTCATTCATCTGGAGCACAATTTAACTCAGGATATTCTGTAAATATAAATAGTTTACAACCAGGAGATATAGTATTTTTCTCAAATAGAGGATCACTTGATCACGTTGGCATAGTAGTAAGTTCAGATGGAACATTCATCCATGCTTCAACACCAAAATCAGGTGTAAAGTACGATAATGTATACAGTTCTTATTATCAAAAAGTATTTAGTGGAGCTAGGAGAATATTCTAATATTTGATAGTTCAGGCCCTTAGGGGCCTTTTTTAATATCTATTTATTAATAAAAGAAAGATAAGTCGTTAGCTAAACAATATAAAGGATTTATATAATGAAAATCAAATTGATAAACTATACACCAAACGCAGAAGAAACTATAGCGAGTGCAGGTAAATTGTGTTATTCGTCTGTTGGTGTTGATGAAATAGACAAAAATTTAAGTAAAGAGGCTATTCAAAAATACATAAATATGTTAAATAATTTAGGGCACGAATCACCTATAGAGCATGCAAGTTTTACCTTTGCTGCCGAAGGTATATCTAGGTCACTTAGTCATCAGTTAGTTAGGCATAGATTAGCATCTTATTCGCAACAATCTCAACGTTATGTTAAGATAAATAATTTTGAATACATAATACCACCTTCTATAGAGGAAAATGAAGAAGCTAAAGAAGTCTTTATTAAAGCAATGCAAGAGGATCAAAAAAACTATAGCCAGATTACTGATGTTTTATTTAATAAAAATTATAATTCTTTTATTAAAGAGGGTATTGCAGAAAAAGAAGCTAGGAGAAAAGCTGAAAAGCTTGCTATAGAAGATGCTAGATACGTGTTTCCCAATGCTTGTGAGACAAAAATAGTATTTACCATGAATACAAGATCTCTAATGCACTTTTTTTCATTAAGATGTTGTAATAGAGCTCAGTGGGAAATAAGAAATATGGCTTTTGAAATGGTAAAAATATGCAAGAAGGTATATCCAACGCTTTTTAAAAACGCTGGACCTAATTGTATAAATGGACCATGTCCTGAAGGGAAAATGTCCTGTGGTAAACTTGAAGAAGTAAGAGAATTATATTCTAAATTTTAAGGACATAGGTAAAGGTAAATAATGAAAATTTTAAATACTAATGATATTAAAAAAGAATTAATTACTGAGCTAAGTACATCTACTATAGAAAATAATCTTCATATATTAGCTATGAATCCTTCAGAAGAAGAATTATATTATAGAGATTATATTATAAAACGCTGTAGGGAATTTGAAATAGGATATTTTTATAAGGAATTTGATTTATATGCTAGTAAAGAAGATATAATTGCATACACAAATTCCTGTAATAATAAAGATGGATTTATTATATTGTTGCCATTTGACAAGTTTGATGGAATTTCTTATTTAAAAGAAAATATAAAATTAAAAGATGTAGATGCTTTTACATATAAATCCATGGGGCATGCTATGGCAGGAAACAGCAATTATCTACCAGCAACACCAAAATCAGTAGTAAAGTATTTAGAAAAAAATGAAGATCTAAAATCAAAAAATATAGTTATTGCCAATAGGACTGAACTTATAGGTCTACCATTATCTACCTATCTAATGAATAAGGGCGCTACGGTAACTGTTATAAATAGTGAAACAAAAAATCCTATAGATTATATAAAAAATTCACATATATTTATAAGCGCTATAGGAAGAGCTGACTATTACGATAAAAGTTATTTCAAAGATGGTCAAACTATAATAGATGTTGGAACTTCTATAGTAAATGGTAAGATAAAAGGTGACGTTAATTATGAGGACTTAGAAGATTTAGATGTAAAAGTCCTAACATGCAAGAAAGGGATAGGGGCGATTACTACATTGACCCTACTTCAAGGATTGATAGATTAGGGAGAGGCAATGCCAATAGTAAACAGTAAAGAAGATTTAGATAGATATAATGAATTTGTAAGAAATAATCAATATGCTAGACCAATGCAGGATACAAACTGGTCGAAGGTTAAAGAAAATTGGACTAGTGATTATATATATATAGAAGAAAATAAACAAATAATTGCGGCAATGAGTGTAATAGGAATTAAAAATCCAAATGGAAAATATTTTCTATATGCACCAAGAGGGCCTGTATGTGATTTTACTAATTACGATTTAGTTGATTCTCTTATAAAAGAAGCGGAAGTATTAAAAGATAAATATGATGCATTTCTATTAAGAATTGATCCAGAGCTAAAGTTTCATGAAAAAGCTATCTATGAGTATAAAAAACGTGGATATGATGTAAGAACTTTTGGTGAAAATCCTCACTCTTTCACTCAGCCAAGATATAATATGATATTGCCGATATCTGGAATGAGTGAAGATGAGCTATTTGAAAGCTTTTCATCAGCTACTCGTAGAAATATAAGAAAGTCTTATAGAAATGAGATCAAAACCATAAAAGAAACAAATGATAAAACTCTTGACATGTTCTATGAACTAACTAAAATTATGGCAGATCGACAAGGGATAGGCCATAGACCTAAAGAGTATTTTAAAAGATTAATCAATAATATGGGAGGAGTGATATTCACTTCCTATTTTGAAGACAAAGCTTTATCGGCTTCGTTATTAGTTCCATATAACAATAAGGTTTACTATTTATATGCAGCTAGCTCTAATCAGATGCGCAATAAAATGCCTAATTTCAATATGATATGGGAAGAAATTAAATGGTCAAGAGAAAATGGATATGAATATTTTGACTTTGGTGGAACTTTTTCCTTAGATTCAAAAGATGGATTATATAGATTCAAAGAAGGATTTTGCTATCCTGATAGATATACTACATTTGTGGGTGAACTAGATGTTGTATATGATAGAGAAAAATACAATGAGTTTATAAAATAAAAAATGCCCCCTTAGTAATGTACTGACCCCCAAAAGTTGGACTAAAAAAACTAACTAAAGGAGGTCAGTTTTTAGTACCATAAATAGTGTAAGAAAGAAATTATTTCTATCTTGCACTATTTTTGTATAATTAAGAAGTAGTATGACGAGTCAGTTTTAGGGTTAAAATATCCGTCATAAAAACTGTCAACTACCTCTTCATTATTCAAATTCGGTTAAGCAGGTTGGGCAAAACGTCCGTGTCACGAGCTAAAATGAGTGTAATGGTGCAGGTAGGAACTATAAATTAAAGGAAAGAAGGTCATAATATGATATCTATAGGGATAGACATAGCAAAAGAAAAGTTTACAGCCTGTGCATTAGAACAAGGTAGCAAAATCGTTCGGAAGCCTTTTGATGTTCATCTTAACAAAACGAAAGTAGAAGAATTTTTTAAAAAACTAAATTCATTAAATGAAGAAGTCAAAATAGTCATGGAAGCAACAGGGAAATACCATCTTCCAATCCTCTATGAATTAAAAGATAAAGGATACTTTGTAAGTGTAGTAAACCCTTTGAAAATGAAACAGTTTTGTCGAGTACTTAACTTTAGAAAAGCAAAAAATGATAATATAGATGCCATACAAATAGCAGAATATGGCTTAATGTACTGGAAGGAATTACAAGAATATAAAGTGGATTCAGAAAATTTCAGAGTCCTAAAAAAATTAAACAGATCCTATCAGCACTATATGGACCTAAGAATCAATCAAATGAACTTCATAGACCAAACAATAAGCCAAACATTTCCAGGAATAAAAAAATTAATTCCACATGCTTCAGGAGACTTTTCAAAAGATAAACTATTGGATTTCTTAGAAATATGGTGGCATAAAAATTTAGTATTAGAAAAACCAGAAGAAAAATTCATAGAAGATTTTAAAAACTGGGCAAAAGAAAAGAGATACCATCCTAATGCAGATAAAGCTAAATCCATATACAAGCTCGCAGAGGAAAGTATCTCAACTCAACCTTCTAATAGCTCATATATAAAGACTAGCATACAAGAAGGAATAGAATTGATAAAACATATAAATCAAATTTTACACACTATTTTATCACAAATGATGGAAATTGCCGAGCCCTTAGAAGAATATCAAGAAGCAAAGAAATTCTCAGGAATATCAGATAAATTAGCAGTGCAAATTACAGCGGAATTTGGAGACTTATCAAAATTTAAAAACAAAAAAAGTTTAATATCATTTGTAGGAATAGATTCACCACCATATGAGTCAGGGAATTTTAAAGCCGATCAGAGAAAAATAACAAAAAGAGGCAATGCAATACTAAGAAAAGTAGGTTATCAAGCTATGAAATGCATGATGAGCGCAAAAGATACTGAAAACGATATATATCTGTATATGATAAAAAAAGAAAAAGATGGAAAGGCTAAGAAGATTTGTAAATTTGCAGGATTAAATAAATTCTTAAGAATATACTATGCAAAAGTTATGGCATCAAAACAAGAAAAGAAGGTATTAAAAGTAGCTTAGAATCAAGAATGCAATAGTTGAACAAGCCGATTGTAACTGGCTTGTTTGCTATGCTAAAATTTAAACTCTAAATAACAAGCAGAAAAGTTAAAAAATAGCTTTTATACTTGACTTTTGTTAGCAGGTTTTTATGCCTTTTACTGAATGTAGCAAGAGGGTGTTCAAAATCATAAAATAATCAATACTAAATTCATTCATTAAATTGTATCCAAATAGAGATAGTCTTAGACTCCAATGCAAGGACAGACAAAGCTCTATACAAATGCTGAATATCATACTCAGGCCTTAAAAGATATGAAGAAGTCGACTCAAAAGTAGACAATTTACTAGATGGATTAATAACCCTATCAAAAACCATAAAAGCTAGGCACTCATTCAAATCAAAAGAAAATTTATGCCTCTTAGAAATATCTTCACAAATCTCATCAACCTTAAGTTTGTAATAAATATCTAGAAGAAAAAGGGAATCACCTTTAAATGAATTGAAAGAATCCTTATCAATCAACTTGTAATTAGAAAGAGAAAAAGAAATATCCAGATTTCCTTCATTGAGCTCAATAGTCTTCTCTTTAGCATAATCCTTAAGAAAATCAAAAAAATCATCAATACCGTATTTTTTAGCTAAAAATTGAGAATTACCAAGTTTTTCAATAGTAATAGTTTTTCTTTTCCCATTATCCAACTTAACATCATCTACAAGATAAAAATTAGTAGTATTAGTAGATTTAGACATAGCTATTCGCATAATATTCCTCCAAGTACATATTAATATTATAAAACATTACGTCACATTACTCAAATAAAAATTAAAAATTTAACAAAAAAATATAGGCGTATCAACACCTACACGAAAACTTTTATTATTCAACTGTCAAAGACCCGAATAAAATCAAACTGATTATTATTATTTTGACAAAAAAATATTTATAAGTATAATTGAATTAGTATACTGAATTAAATAAATTTATTTATCAAATAAGGAGTTAAAATGCAAGAAATAGTATTTGAATTTAATGATGAAGAAATAGTAGATCACAATGATTCATATATTGTAATAAATATGAGTTAGTATGTAAAAGATCATTTTAAATACTAGTTATATAAATGATCTCATTAGGAGAGATTTATGGAATTATCAAAATATGTTTTTGTAACAGATAGTTATAATGGAGAATATAAAATACTTTTTAATAGTAAGAATGGTTTCTTTATTAAATATCCAAATAGTGATTTCAAAGATACAAATGATTTTATAAGCAATAAAAAAATTAGTGATTTTTTGGAGAAAAAATTATTTTTCAAAACTGAAAATGAAACTGAAGAAATAAAGATGATTCATAAAAATGTGCTTAAGTCAGATGATACACTTCAACTCATAATCAAGATTACAAAAGATTGTAATTTTAGATGTACATATTGTTACGAAAATTTTGATGTAATTAATATGGGCGTGGAAGAAAAAAATGCTATATTAAAATTTATTATAAGGAAATATAAAGAAAATAATTTTAAAAATTTGATAATCATTTTCTTTGGTGGAGAACCTTTATTAAATATAGATTTTATTGAAAGTTTATCTAAAGATATTATTAATTTTAGCAATTTAAATAATATTAATTATTCATCGAGTGTTGTAACAAATGGTTATAATTTAAATGAGAACAATTTTAATAGGTTGGTAAATTATGTAAATACATATCAAATTACCATCGATGGAGGCAGCAAACTCCACGATAGACAAAGGTTATTAAAGAATGGTAGTGGCACTTTTGATAAAATTATAAATAATTTAAAATATATTAAGTCTACAAGGTATAAATATAAAATTATATTGAGAAGTAATATATCAAAAATTATGCTTGGAAATATGGAGGGGTATTATAAAGATATTTCAGAGTTTTTTGATGATAAGAGGTTTATAGCAATGTTTCATCCTGTAGTTCATTTTAGTGATTTAAGCCATGATGTGACTGATAGAGATGTTTTAGAAGAAATGAAAATAGCGTATAATTATAATATAAGATTTGCAAGATTATCTTCTTATTTAACTTTGGATACATCGTTTTGCTATGCTATAAAGGACAATCATTATTCTATAAATTCCGATATGTCTGTAGCAAGGTGCACTGATGTGAATGATGAATTCAGTATAGTTGGTAAATTAAATTACGATGGAAAAATTGAATTTAATAAATTTAATAATATTTGGAAAGCAGCTCGATTTTCTGAAAAATGTGTAGGATGTCACATGTATGCAGGTTGTGGAGGAGGGGCGTGTCCTTTATTTTATTTGAAACATGGCCAAGCTAGATGTTCCAAATATAAAGGTATCGTTGGTATAGATGAAGTTTTAAAATTTGATGAAATGACTAATAAACATAATTTATGTATAAAAGGTAAAATATGAAAATGTTTAAATTCAATTCTTTTAAGTTGGGCATTTTATTTTCTATTATTTATGCATTACTTAATGTCTTATTAATGAACGCTCTTTCTTTAATTATAGTAGATAAAATTTCAGATTTGTACAAATCTATTTTAATTATATTGTCTATATATTTAGCTAAGGATTTATTACAATATTTAAATTTAAGACAGCGATCTATAATTGAATATTACTTAAAGAGACAATTTTACTTTAGGGTTGATGAAAAATATAAAAAAATAAGTATTGGCGATTTTAATAAAAAACCCATAGGTGCACGAGGTTCTACTTACGTAAATGATGTATCTAAGCTAATCAACTTGACTATGGTAAGATTTTTGAATATGACTTTCGATGCGGCAATTATAGTTTTGATACTTATTTCTTTACTTAGAATTCATTATTTTTTATTTATATTGGGTTTGGTGTTGATGCTATTTATGTATATATTGCCTAAATTATTTGAAAAAAAACTATCTAAATATATAGCACTATCACAGGATACAACTGAAAGCTATTTAAAAAATATTACAGAACTATTGTCTGGATTTACATCATTAGTTCAAAATAATAATTTTAATTTTTTTTCTCTTAAAAGTCAAAAATCTGGCGAAAAGTTTGCGGATGATATTACAGAAGCAGATAAGTTTGCAGGGTTAATGAGCGCTGTGTTAACTGTAGCTGGAGATATTTTCACATTAGTTTCATTAAGTTTAGTATCTTACTTCGTCATAACTGGAAAAGTAAAAGCTGGTTATTTGCTCTCTACACTATCATTAATTCCTTTCTTATCTGAGACAATTTCTATGTATGTATCAGATAAAACATTTTATAAGTCAGGTTTAGATTTATATGAAAATAGATTTAGTGAATTTGAAGAGATATATACAGACTTCTATACTAAACCACTATTTTTTAAAAAGAAAGAAATATTACCACAACTTGAGGTCAAAGAGAAATCTGTAGAAATAAAAACTATTGAGAGTAAAAATATAAAAGTATATTTTGGTGCGAAACAAATTGCATATGATGATATGATTTTTAAAGCTGGTAAAAAATATTTAATTCAAGCACCTAGTGGGTATGGAAAGAGTACCTTTATTAAAGTTTTAACAGGTCAAATCAATAATATTGAAGGCGATGTTTTAATTAATGGCAAAAAAATTGACAATTTTAATGTATTTACATCTATATCATACATAGATCAAAATACATTTCTATTTAATGAAAGTTTAGCAAGAAATATCAATACAGATGAACAAACAGCTAATAAACTATTAAAACTAGTAGGAATCGATGAATATAAAGGTGAATATATTTTATCTGAAAATGGTAAAAATTTTTCTGGAGGACAAAGACAGAAAATATCTATAATAAGGGCGCTTGCTAGAGATAAAAAAGTAATATTTGCTGACGAAATAACATCAAGCTTAGATGATGAGTCAGCAAGGTCAGTTATGGATATATTACTTAACATGGATATAATGTTAATAATGATAAGTCATAAAATCAGCGATGAACAAAAGAAATTATTTGATCAAGTCGTAGATTTAGAGAAACATACTACAGTTTACAATAACATTGAGAGTGAAACAATATAAATTTTAAAATTATAAAAACTTAATAAATAACCTAAAGGTCTGCTGTGTAACAAATAAGATTGTACTGTGTGATTTGAGAATTCAAATAACATTTTAAGCACTTTTAAATCTTAATAATTATTATTAGAAATTAATTTGTCTTTCGATCGAGTATATTTCCTATATTGCTAGCTTTTTAATAATAGTAATGGCTGTTCGTTATTTTGCAGTAGACCTTTTTAACTGAATTTTTCTATTTCTGATATTTGTTTTTTGATAAATTTACCTGCGGTATTTGCTATGGCAGATGCCTTATCTATTTTTATAAAATTATTCTTGTAAAGTTTCTTGGCATTTTCTATTTTTTCTGAGTTTAAAATTGCCCCTATATTTAAGCCCTTAATTCTTAATTTGTGGATATTTTCTATTGTATCTTCAAGGCCCGCCTCTTCTTGGTAGGGCTTATTTAGTTTAAATCCTTCTGTGATAAGTGGTTTTAGGTCTGATGGATTTGCATCGGTAAGAACTATAGATAGGCTATTTTTCATATCCTTATCGAGAAGTGCCCTATAGGCCCTAAAAACAAGTCCGTCCCTATTCCAACCCATGGCCTTAAACCTAAAGATTTTCTTAATCTCTGCCTTATCTTTGCAGTCTTTAAGTATAGTTAAGATTGTAAAATCATCCACTGTCTGAAAGGATATTATCCTATTTAGGATCTTGTTATTTTCAAGAGATTTTGATAGGATATAGTCTTCTATGGCAACTTCCGATTCCTTATCAAGGAGGGAAGAAGACCCGTCTATTAGGAGATCTACCTTCATAGAGGGATTGAACTGACCCCCAAAAGTTAGACCAAAAAAACTAACTAAAGGAGGTCAGTTTTTAGTACCATAAATAGTGTAAGAAAGAAATTATTTCTATCTTGCACTATTTTTGTATAATTAAGAAGTAGTATGACGAGTCAGTTTTAGGGTTAAAATATCCGTCATAAAAACTGTCAACTACCTCTTCATTATTCAAATTCGGTTAAGCAGGTTGGGCAAAACGTCCGTGTCACGAGCTAAAATGAGTGTAATGGTGCAGGTAGGAACTATAAATTAAAGGAAAGAAGGTCATAATATGATATCTATAGGGATAGACATAGCAAAAGAAAAGTTTACAGCCTGTGCATTAGAACAAGGTAGCAAAATCGTTCGGAAGCCTTTTGATGTTCATCTTAACAAAACGAAAGTAGAAGAATTTTTTAAAAAACTAAATTCATTAAATGAAGAAGTCAAAATAGTCATGGAAGCAACAGGGAAATACCATCTTCCAATCCTCTATGAATTAAAAGATAAAGGATACTTTGTAAGTGTAGTAAACCCTTTGAAAATGAAACAGTTTTGTCGAGTACTTAACTTTAGAAAAGCAAAAAATGATAATATAGATGCCATACAAATAGCAGAATATGGCTTAATGTACTGGAAGGAATTACAAGAATATAAAGTGGATTCAGAAAATTTCAGAGTCCTAAAAAAATTAAACAGATCCTATCAGCACTATATGGACCTAAGAATCAATCAAATGAACTTCATAGACCAAACAATAAGCCAAACATTTCCAGGAATAAAAAAATTAATTCCACATGCTTCAGGAGACTTTTCAAAAGATAAACTATTGGATTTCTTAGAAATATGGTGGCATAAAAATTTAGTATTAGAAAAACCAGAAGAAAAATTCATAGAAGATTTTAAAAACTGGGCAAAAGAAAAGAGATACCATCCTAATGCAGATAAAGCTAAATCCATATACAAGCTCGCAGAGGAAAGTATCTCAACTCAACCTTCTAATAGCTCATATATAAAGACTAGCATACAAGAAGGAATAGAATTGATAAAACATATAAATCAAATTTTACACACTATTTTATCACAAATGATGGAAATTGCCGAGCCCTTAGAAGAATATCAAGAAGCAAAGAAATTCTCAGGAATATCAGATAAATTAGCAGTGCAAATTACAGCGGAATTTGGAGACTTATCAAAATTTAAAAACAAAAAAAGTTTAATATCATTTGTAGGAATAGATTCACCACCATATGAGTCAGGGAATTTTAAAGCCGATCAGAGAAAAATAACAAAAAGAGGCAATGCAATACTAAGAAAAGTAGGTTATCAAGCTATGAAATGCATGATGAGCGCAAAAGATACTGAAAACGATATATATCTGTATATGATAAAAAAAGAAAAAGATGGAAAGGCTAAGAAGATTTGTAAATTTGCAGGATTAAATAAATTCTTAAGAATATACTATGCAAAAGTTATGGCATCAAAACAAGAAAAGAAGGTATTAAAAGCAGCATAGAATTAAGAATACAATAATTAAAACAGGCCGACAATAGCCGGCTTATTTGGTATGGTCAAATTTAAACTCAAAATAACAAGTAGAAAAGTAAAATTAATTTGCTTTTCTCCTTGACTTTTGTTAGCAGGTTTTAATGGCAAAATACAGCACAGAATTTAAGATGAAACTAGTAAAAGAATATCTTGAAGGGAAAATAGGATACAGAGAATTAGCAAAAAAATATAATATACCTAATAAGCGTGCTATTCAAACGTGGGTCAGTGCATACAAGACCCAAGGCTATGATGGGCTAAAAGTATCAAGAAGAAATAATAATTACTCTTTAGAATTTAAACTAAATGTAGTAAACTTGTACTTAACAGGAGAAATGTCCTATCAAAGCCTAGCAAACAATCTTAAAATCAATAATCCATCGATAATCACTCAATGGGTCAATGAATATAGAAAAAAAGGAATTGAAGGACTTAAACCTAAGAAGAGAGGAAGACCTTCAAAAATGGCAAAAATACCAGATAAATCAAAAGATATAAATATAGAATTATCAGCACAATTAACCACTGAAGAAGATAATTCATTAAATGAAGCACAACTAAAAGAAAAAATAAAGAAGTTAGAAGAAAACAACTATTGGCTTCAACTAGAAAATGATGCAATAAAAAAAAAGATAGAATTATCTCAGATGACAGATGCAGAAATAAGACAATTGCTCGAACAATCGAGATCTTAAGAAATAAATACAAACTTAAAGATTTACTTAGCTACTTTAACTTTCCAAAATCAACCTACATGTATTGGCAAAAAAGACTAGACAAGCCAAGCAAAGATAAAGAAATTGAAGCAAAAATCCTAGAAATCAGAAAAGAAAATCCAAACTATGGATACAGAAGAATAACAGCAATGTTAAGAAGATTAGGACTAAGCATAAATAAAAAGAAAGTACAAAGATTAGTCCAGAAGCTAAAAATACAAGTAAAGAACTTTTCTAGAAAAACAAGAAAATACTCATCATATAAGGGAACTGTTGGAAAAATTGCAGATAATAAAATAAAGAGAAACTTTAAAGTGGAAAAACCATACACCCAAATAACAACAGATACAACAGAATTTAAGTATTGTGAAAAAGATAAATCAGGCAATTATCAAATAAAGAAACTCTATCTAAATCCATACTTAGATATGTACAACAGTGAAATATTAAGCTATGAAATATCAAAACAACCAACACTAGAACCAATCCTAAAAGCCTTAGATAGAGCAATAAAAATAACAAACAAAAGCAAAGAAGAAAGAATATTTCACTCAGATCAAGGCTGGGCATACCAAATAAAACAATACACATCAAAACTAGAATCTAATGGCATAATCCAATCCATGTCTAGAAAAGGAAACTGCTTGGACAACTCACCAATGGAAAATTTCTTTGGAATATTAAAACAAGAAGTATACTACGGAAATAAATTCTACTCATATGAACACTTAAAACAAACAATTGAAGATTTCATAAGATATTACAACGAAGAAAGAATAAAAGAAAAATTAGACTATTTAAGTCCAATAGAATTTAGAAAGAGAAATGCAGCATAAAAGTTTCCTACCCCTAGGGGTAGGAAAGAACAAAGAAATAGCAGAGCTAGTATTAAAGCTTGCTCTGCTATTAGGTCCAACTTTATGGGATCACCTTATAAGAAAATTTTTACTATAGGGGGTTATTTTAAATTAATGATTTGGCTACTTCCAAAGCTTTGTCAATATTTGGTAAATCAGTATTTTGGTCAAGATATTCTATATATCTAATTATATTGTTTTTATCAATAACAAATATAGCTCTATTAATTAATTTTATCTCATTAATATAAAGTGAATAAGATTTTGCAAACTCATTATATAAGTAATCTGAAACAAATTTTATTTTCTGAATATTTTTATCTTTAATAAATCTATTTTGAGCAAAAGGTAAATCATTTGATATGCTCAAAACTAACAAATTGTCTGGAAAGTCTTTTTCTTCTTTAGTTAATAAATAAGTTTGTAATTCACAAACAGATGTATCTACTGAAGGCAATGCAGAAATTATTTTTACCTTTTCATCCCCTTCTAAATAAAAGTTATATTCTGATAAGTCATTATTTATAGCTTTAAAGTTTGGCGCTTTATCACCAATGTTTAATTTTTTTCCATCTACGGATAAGAACATCTTACCTAATTTTACTTCTCGTGAGGTCATAATAATATCTCCTTTTTTACGAGCAATAATAATATTAATCTAATTAATATCATATTATAAAAACAATCCATTGTAAAGGATAGATTTTTAGGGTATAATTAGTCAGTATGAATATATAAGGAGGGAATATGGCAGACTTAGTTTTAAATGCGAATAAGCGTGAAGCTACTGGAAAAAATAAAGTAAATAAAATAAGACAAGAAGAATTAATTCCAGGCGTTATCTATGCCAAAGGAGAAGATAATCTAAACGTACAGTTTACAGCAAGAGAGTTTGATAAAATCCTAAGACAAGCTGGAACATCAACTATCATAACTTTAGATATAGATGGAGATAAAAAAGATGTTCTTATAAAAGATTATCAAACACATCCATACAAAAATCAATATTTACACGTAGATTTCCAAGCAATTAACCAAAATGAAACAATCAGAGTTAACGTTCCAGTTATTTTACTTGGTCGTGATGATTTAGATATTGCTGATTCAGTACTTGTACAAAATATGGATAACATTGATGTAGAATGTTTACCAAAATACATTCCACAAACTGCTGAAGTAGATATTACTGACTTCCAAATCGGCGATAACAGAATTGTAGCAGACTTAGATATCTCTAAAAATGAAGACATTATAGTTCTTGCAGAAGAGGATGAAGTTGTTTGCTCATTACAAGAAGTTACTGAAGAGGTTATTCCAGAAGATGAAGAAGCTGATGCAGCGGATGTACCAACTGTAGATGAAACAGAAGAATCTAGTGAAGAATCATCTGAAGAATAATAAATTAAAGGCCTTAGGGTCTTTTTTATTGCAATAAATCACTATCATTTGCTATAATATACTTATGAATGGAAAACTAATCGTGTTTGAAGGACCTGATGGATCTGGAAAAACAACTATATTAAAAAATATTAATGAAAAACTAATAGATTTAGGATATCCAATTATGCTTGTAAGAGAACCTGGTGGAACTTCTATAAGTGAGCAAATTAGAGAAATTATAATCGATAATAAAAATATTGACATGAATTCTAAAACAGAATGTCTTTTGTTTGCGGCAAGTCGTGCACAATTAGTGGAGGAGAAAATAAAACCTGCCTTAAATAGAGGTGAGATCATATTGTGTGATAGATTTGTATTAAGCTCTCTCTTATATCAAGGTGTTGGTAGAGGATTAGGAATAGATGAAGTTAAAAAAATAAATGATTTTGCTACTGGATTTATAAAGCCTGATTTAACTATATTTTTTAATATAGACTACAAGACAGCTTTAATTAGAAAAAGAGCCAATTTCACAGCGGATAGACTTGAGAGAGAAGACTTTGATTTTCATAAAAAAATTTTTGATGCGTATATAGATCTATCTGAAAAATATAAAGAAGATATAAAGCAAGTGGATGCTAGTCTATCTATTGATCAAGTAAGTGAAAATGTATTAGAGCTGATAGAGGATTTATTGGAGGAATAATATGAAACTATTAATATCAATTGTTCAAGATGCAGATGTCAACTTTTTGATGGATGCTTTAACAGAAAGTGGATATAGAGTAACAAAATTATCTACAACAGGTGGATTTTTAAAAAAGGGGAATACGACTCTTTTAATAGGTGTAGAAGAAGAAAAGCTTGACGAAGTTTTATCAATAATAGAAGCAAATTGTAAGAAAAGAAATACCACTACAACTATTATTAATCCATCAGCTGAATCTTCGCTACTAACTAATACTGTTCCGGTAGATATATCTGTTGGAGGGGCTACTATATTTATATTAGATGTTGATCAATATATTAGATTATGAGTGGATTAGATTATCAAATCGAACATAATTTATTATCTCATGCCTATATCTTTGAATCTCCAAATGACAAATACAACCTTGAGTATTCGAAAGAATTTGCTAGTAAGATATTTGAAGATAAAGGTATTTACATAGAAAATAATCTTAATCCTGATTTATATATAATTAATAAAGAAAATGATATAATAGATATTGAATCAATTAGAGCTATGATTAAAGATATAGCCCATAAACCAGAAAATAAACTTATAAAAATTTATATAGTTCATAATGCTCATAATATGAGAACTGAAGGGTCTAATGCTATACTAAAAACTGTGGAAGAGCTTAAGGAATATAATATTGTTATATTTACTACTACCAACAGAAACTTGCTTTTACCCACTATTAGATCAAGAAGTCAAATCATAAATCTTAACGCTAAAAAAATTAAAAGAGATGTAGATTATGACAAACTTAGCAAAATTATAGCAGAAGTTTATAGAGGGAATATTGGATACTACTATCAAAATAAAAGTTTCTTTGAAAATTATAAAAATGACAGATTTACAATTGTAGATGCATGTATAGATATATTTCAAGAGATTGTTAATTATAAATATAATAAAAATTTAATTATTGAAGATGTTAATTTTAATGTAAGAAAATTAGAGAACATATCATTAGATAATCTAGAAGAGATAATTAACTTGCTATATACTATAAAAACTGGTTTTAAGAATAATATTAATTATGAATTAGCCTTAGAAGAGCTCATATATAGTATATACAAGGGAGGTCAAATATAGTGGATGTAGTTGGAGTCAGATTTAAAGAAATTGGTAAAATATACTATTTTTCTTCGAACAATAAAAAATTTTTATATAAACAAAAAGTTGTAGTAGAAACGGATAATGGCTTAGATATTGGGGAAGTTATTTTAACTAATTTTGAGATTGATGAGAAAAAATTTGATAAAAAGCTTAATGAAGTTATAAGAGTGGCTGATGATGCTGATTTAGATAAACATTGTTCAAATGAAATTGATGCCAAAGATGCGATTGAAATATGTCAAAAAGCAGCAGATTCTTATGAACTTAATATGAAAGTTGTTGATAGTGCATATAATTTTGATAGAAGTAAAATAACTTTTTATTTTACTGCAAATAAGAGGGTTGATTTTAGAGATTTAGTAAAGGATTTAGCTACTACTTTTAAATCTCGAATTGAACTTAGACAGATAGGAGTTAGAGATCATGCTAAACTTATTAAATCTCATGGTTCCTGTGGACAAGAATGTTGTTGTTCAAGATATCTAAATGATTTTGCTCCTCTATCAATAAAATATGCTAAAGATCAAAATATAAGTTTAGATCCTAATAAAATTTCAGGGTTATGTGGTAGACTAATGTGTTGCTTATCTTACGAAGAAGATTCTTATACAAAAATGAAAAAAGTTATGCCAAAATATGGTCAGAGAGTTAAAACGTGTGATGGTGATGGTGTGGTCATAAGTAGTGACTATGTTAAAGAGGAATGTAAGGTAAGAGTATATATAGCGGAAGACGAACAAAATGAGGATAAAATTTATAAACTAAAAGATATAAATATAGATAATTAAAAGATGATAACGATTATCATTTTGTATATTTATAGAAAATAAGCACGAAAGGGTATAAATATTTGCTTATTTGTTGACAAAATTGAATAGTTGTTGTATACTATAATTACAAAATAATTAGGAGGTAAATATGGCTTACGTTATAGAATCAGATACATGTATTTCATGTGGAACTTGTGCAGGAGAATGTCCAGTAGACGCAATCTCAGCTGGAGATGACGCATACGAAATTGATGCTGATACTTGCATTGATTGTGGAACTTGTGCTTCAGTTTGTCCAGTAGACGCAATCGATCCAGAATAAGATACATAAAACTTAGACATATTATTATAATTTAAAGGATGCTAGATATCTAGCATCCTTTTTTATGAAAATCAATTTAGCTTAATTGATTGTTAGTATGGGAAATAAAAAGTATAATCAAATTATAAAATGCTTCAATAGCTCAATTGGTAGAGCAACGGTATCGTAAACCGTAGGTTGCAGGTTCAATTCCTGTTTGAAGCTCCATTAGACCTTTGCTTTTATATAGTAAAGGTTATTTTTATATATTAGCTGGCATGTCTAATAAATTAGCCTTATATACCATAAGGATTATTAGATAATTTAAATATTTTAGTTTTAAGAATATTGTAAGTATTCCTATTTTTGATATAATTATATGGGAGATATTATGGACTATTCACTTATTTTTAGACAATTACAAGAGATTATAACTAATAATAGAATATCATTCATACCTATTATTTTTATAATAGTAAATCTTCTAATTTTTATAATATCTAGAACTTTTAGAAAAACTGGCCTGTTTGTTTTAGCTCTTGCATTTGGAATAGATTATGCAATTAAGTCATTACCTTTTGATTTATACTATAATGTGCCAGGTCTTTATAATGCTGTAACTATCCTATATGTTGTAGGGTTTATGATATTTTTTGTCAAAATTGCTAAGATGTTAATTAAGATTAGCAAACTTAATATTGATCAGCCCTACAAAACAGATTCTAAAATTGGACATTTTTTAAAATTTACCGGAATGGCTCCTTTTTTGATTATGCTTATAGCTAATTTACTAAAAATTGAGAATTATATAGGTATAGAGCTTACAAGGATTTTTACATCAGCTGCTTTTTTATTTATGCTTATAAAAACTTTAATATCTACCTATAAGTACTTATCTACTAAAGAAAGCATTGTATTAGGAGATAAGATGGATTTTAAGGAAATTAAAGACTATCTAAAAGAAGATACTAAAAGTAAAAATAAAACTAATTCTAAAAATTCAGGAAGAAAAACACGAAAAACATTAAATAGCAAAGTTGATGATCCTACGCAAGCTATAGAACCTAAAGATGTTAGAAAGAAAATTAAGGTTAGCCAAGTAAGTCAAGTTAAAAATTATGACTTTGATTTAAATGATTCTAAGCATGCTAAACTATCTATTAATAGAGAAGTTGATGATCCAGAGATTTCGAATACTGAATTATTAAGGATGCTAACTGGAGGATTTGATGACCCTAGAAATGAAACAACTATTGCAATAACAAATCTTAAGTCTGGGAATAAAATTTCTTATACAAGCAAGCGACCTATTTTAAAAATTCATGAGCAAAGTGAATATAAAATAGATTTGGAGTTTGAGAGTATAAATGAATATGATTATGGTAGGTTTATTGATATTTTGCTTACATACTCAAAGTCTAAGAATGACTATAAATTTGAACTTATTGCTAAGCCAGCTATGAATATATCTAGCTCAATAATTTTTTTTGATCCATCTAATATTTATGATATAGATGAGAAAGATTATGCGAATGTAAGTGGTAAAGTAATCAGCATGAATTTTCCTAAGTATAAGGTCAATTTTATTACTGGTAATTGAGGAATGTATGGCTAATATAGATTATAAAGATAAAAACAATTATACTAAAACTCGGTTAAGAAATAGGAAATATTTAACTAGTGCTCATATAAAATATATAGCAATGTTTACTATGTTTCTATCTCATTTAGCACAAACAGGGTTTTTATATGATTTAGGACCTGATTATTGGGCAATAGCTGATATTTTTGTATTCTTAGGTCGTATATCTATGCCCATATTTTGCTTTTTTACAGTACAGGCTGTTATATACACTAGTAATATTAAAAAATATTTTATGAGAATGTTTATTTTTGCTCTTATTTCTGAAATTCCATTTGATTTAGCTATACATGAAAGCTTATTTTATACTGATAGCCAAAATGTTATATTTACTTTACTAATAGGAGCTTTAGCTATTTATTTTATAGATTTATTATTAAAAAGAGATATAAATTTATTTATAAGAATAATAGGGATAATATTAATATCAGTATTATTCATGCTATTAGCATCTATTTTACAAACAGATTATGAATTTATGGGTGTTTTAGCAATAATTTTAATTTATCTTGCTAAAGATAGCAAATTCCTTACAGCACTTGCTATTATAATTGGTTTTGCATTTGAATTTGCTATTGGAGGTTATAGAATAGCTGTAAGTTATGGTTTTGTCTACCTAAGTGTACCATTAATAATGTTATACAATGGACAAAGAGGTAAACAAAATAAGTGGGCGTTTTACATATTTTATCCAGCTCACTTATTGATTATTTATTTTTTGAAACTATTATTTATATAAGGAAATTATGAATATACAAAGTATTTTATCAGAACAGTTACAAATTGACGAAAAAAATATTTCTAATGTAATAAGTCTTCTGGATGAAGGGTCGACAGTTGCTTTTATATCAAGATATAGGAAAGAGAAAACTGGAAATCTTTCTGACGTTGATGTTAGGAATATAGAGAAAAATTTAAATAAATTAAGGAATATAGAAAAAAGACAAGAAGAAATTATAAATGCTCTTGAAAGCTCAAATAATTTAACAGAGGAGCTAAAGGAACAAATACTAGCTACGAATTCTCTTACTTTACTTGAAGATATGTATGCTCCTTTTAAGAAAAAACGTAAAACTCGTGCAGATAAGGCAAGAGAATTAGGACTTGAACCTCTTTTAAAATATCTCTTAGATGAAACAAAAAGTCCAGAAGAGGCTACGAACTTTGCGAAAGATTTTTTGAATGAGGATATAGGCTCTTCAAAAGAAGCGATTGAAAAATCTTTGGATATACTAGCAGAAGATATTTCAAATAATATTCAAGCAAAAAATATTGTAAGGCGTGATGGTATGATGAGAGCTAGATTAAAAGCTAGTCAAAAAGATGATTCTGATGGTGTATATCAAACTTATTATGATTTTAATAAAAAAGTAAGAGATTTAAAATCCTATCAGATTTTAGCTATTAATCGTGGCGAAAAAGAAGAGGCTTTAAGTGTTAAAGTTGAATTTTCAGACGACTATAATAAAAAACTTATATCAGACCTTTATGATAGCTCAAATTATTATCAAAGAGAGTTAATAAATATAAGTGTAAATGATGCTTATAAACGTTTAATATTGCCTTCAATAACTACAGAGCTGAGAAATTATTTGACTGATATGGCAGAAGATGAATCAATTAAAGTATTTTCTAATAATCTAAAACCTTATTTACTCCAAAAGCCTATTAAAGGCAAGACAGTAATGGGACTTGATCCTGGATTTAGAACGGGATGTAAGGTGGCGGTCGTTGATCCAAACGGTAAATATTTAAATAAGGCAGTTATTTATCCTGTAGAACCCCATAAAAAAGAAAAAGAGTCTATGGATATTCTAACTGATTTGATTAAGGAATATAATGTTAGCTTAATTGCACTAGGAAATGCAACAGCTAGTCGTGAAACAGAAATTTTTGTAAATAAACTAATAAGTGAAAATAATTTAGATATAGCTTATGCGGTAGTAAATGAAGCGGGAGCTTCTGTTTATTCGGCATCAACACTAGGTGAGGAAGAGTTTCCTGATCTTGATGTAACAATCAGAGGAGCAATTTCAATGGCAAGGCGTTTGCAGGATCCAATGGCTGAACTTGTAAAAATTGAACCAAAACATATAGGAATTGGTCAATATCAACATGATCTAAATGAAAAAAAATTAGATGAGGAGCTTTCAAAGGTTGTTGAAGATACAGTAAATGAAGTTGGTGTTACAATTAATAACGCTTCCTATAAACTACTTTCTTATGTATCTGGACTTAGTCCTAAATTAGCAAGACGCATAGAAGAAGAATTTAAAGAGGGAAATCTTATATATAGAAAAGATCTTAAAAATGTAAAAGGTCTAGGAGATAAAACTTATCAACTTGCTGCAGGATTTTTAAGATTCCCTGATTCACCAGAGCTTTTAGATAATACTGCTGTTCATCCTGAAAGCTATAGAATTGCTAAAAAATTAAAAGATTATAACTTAGAAACTATAGATATAAGCGAAGTTAGCCAAAAATTGGAAGTAGGTGAGCCTACACTTAAAGATATTATAGAAGAGCTTAAAAAACCGGGGCGAGATCCTAGAGAGGACAATCCAGAAATTTTAACAAAATCAGAAATTATGAGTATTGATGATTTAAAGATTGATGATGAAATGATGGGTAAAGTAAGAAATATAACTGATTTTGGTGCATTTGTTGATATAGGAGTAGGTGTAGATGGATTAGTACACATTTCAAATATGAGTAATAAATTTATCAAAGATCCAAATGAAGTTTTAACCAATTCAGATATTGTAAAGGTAAAAGTTATAGAAATTGATAAGGATAGACAAAGAATAGGGTTGTCAATGAAAGATATTAATTAAAGGAGAAATATGAGACTATCAAAATATTATATGCCAACTTTAAGGGAAAACCCAGTTGATGCGGAAACAGCAAGTCATAAGTTATTAGTTCGTGGAGCATTTATAAGAAAACAAGGGAGTGGTATTTATTCATTTTTACCACTTGGACAAAAAGTTAAAAACAAAATTATTGATATTGTAAGAGAATCCATGGACAATCACTATGCAATTGAGATTTCTACTTCTGTTCTACAAGATAGAGAAATTTGGGAAATGAGTGGAAGATGGGATACTTTTGGTCCTGAAATGTTTAAGCTTACCGATAGAAACGATAGAGAATATGCTCTAGGGCCAACCGCTGAAGAAGCTTTAACAGCTCTTATAAAAGATGAGCTAAATTCTTATAAGCAATTACCATTAAATTTATATCAAATAGTAGATAAATTTAGAGATGAAAAAAGACCTAGATTTGGCATAAATAGATCACGTGATTTTTTAATGAAAGATGCTTATTCTTTTGACAAAGATATGGAAGGTTTGGAAGAAAGCTATAAGCTTATGTGGGATGCTTATGTAGAAGCTTTTGATAGAATGGGACTTGACTATAAAATAGTAGAGGGCGATACAGGATCAATGGGAGGAAGAGTTTCCCATGAATTTATAGCTTTAGCTGAAACAGGAGAAGGAGTAATATTTTATACTGAAGATTCAGACTATGCAGCTACAGATGAGAAAGCAAGATTTAAATTTGATTTTTCTCCAGAAGATAAAAAAGAATTAGAGTTAGTCAAAACACCAGATGTTACTAGTATAGAAGAAGTAAGTGAATTTTTAAATATACCAGCAAATAAGTTTGCTAAGGCAGTTGATTTAAATATAAAAGGAGAACCTGTATTTGTAATAATCCCAGGGGATCGTGAACTTAACGATGCAAAACTTTTATCATATTTAAAAGTAGCTGAGCACGATGTAGAGATGATGGATGACGAGACTATAGAAAAGTTTACAGGTGCTAAAGCTGGTTTTACTGGTCCAAAAGGTTTAGAAGATGTAAGGATCCTTATAGATGAATCAATTACAAAAATGAATAATGTTGTAATTGGAGCAAATAGAACTGATTATCACTATATTAATGCGAATTATGATAGAGATTTTACAGGAGAAGTAGTTGAAGACTTATTAATGGCAAAAGAAGGTGATATGGCCTATGATGAGTCTGGAATACTTAAATCTGCAAGAGGTATAGAGGTTGGTAATATTTTCCAATTAGGTACAAAATATTCAGAAGCACTTGAAGCATATTTCTTAGATGAAAATGGAAAGCAACAACCATTTATAATGGGGAGTTATGGTATAGGTATTTCTCGTTCTGTATCTGCTATAGTAGAACAGAATTATGATGATAATGGAATTATTTGGCCAACTGCAGTTGCACCATTTGAAGCTATTGTGACAATAGTAAATATAAATAACGAAGAACAATCTAAACTTGGTGAAGATATTTATAAACAATTAGAGAAAAAGGGAATAGATGTTCTTTTAGATGATAGAAAAGAGAGAGCTGGAGTTAAATTTAATGACCGTGATCTTATAGGTATTCCATATAGGATTACAGTTGGAAAAGATGCAAGTGATAATATTGTCGAATATTCAACAAGAAAAGCAATGAAAAATTATAAAATCACTAAAGATGAAGCAATAAATACAGTTATTTCTTCTGTAAAAGAAGATTTAGATAGATTTTAGGGTATTATGGTATTAGTTAAGAAATAAAAAGGAGTTTTTAATGTTAGTTAATGCAAAAGAAATGTTAGATAAAGCTTATGAAAATGGATATGCAATTGGACACTTTAATACAAATAACCTTGAATGGACAAAAGCAATTCTAGAAGCTGCAGAAGAAAAACAAACTGCGGTAATTATTGCGGCAAGTGAAGGTGCTAATAAATATATGGGTGGCTATAAAGTAGTAGCTGATTTAGTAAGAGACCTTCATGATTCGTTAGACATAACTGTTCCAGTAGCTATCCATCTAGACCATGGAACATACGAAGGTGCAAAAGCTTGTATAGAAGCTGGATATACATCCGTTATGTTCGATGGTTCAAGCTTACCACTTGAAGAAAATTTAGAAAAGACTAAAGAGATAGTAGAACTTGCACATGCTAAAGGCATTTCCGTTGAAGCTGAAGTAGGTGGCATTGGAGGATCAGAAGATGGTGTTACTAGTGCTGGCGAATTAGCAGATGTTGAAGAATGTAAACAATTAGCAAACTTAGGGATTGACTTCTTAGCAGCTGGAATTGGAAATATCCATGGAGTATATCCAGATGATTGGCAAGGATTAAGTTTCGATAGACTTGAAGAGATATCAGATGCAGTAAATATGCCAATAGTTCTTCACGGTGGTACTGGTATACCTGAAGATCAAATCAAAAAAGCTATATCTTCTGGTGTTTCAAAAATAAATGTAAATACAGAATGTCAATTAGCTTTTGCTAAGGCAACTAGAGAATATGTTGAAGCTGGCAAAGACAAAGAAGGTAAAGGATTTGATCCAAGAAAACTATTAGCACCAGGTACTGAAGCAATCAAAGAAACTATTTTCGAAAAAATAGAAATGTTTGGTTGTGAACGATCAGCTAATTAATAAAATTTTAAAATCAAGGGCCAGTTTGCTTTTGCCAATTGGTCCTTTCTTTAATTAAAGGATATTATGGAAAATTATGAAGAATATAAGGTAACTGAATTAAGAGAATTAGCTAAGGAATTAGAAATTCCAGCAGTTACAAAGTATAAAAAAGATGAGCTTATAAAATTAATAGAAGAAGCTCAAAAAGAAAAAGAAGAAGAAAAACAAGAAAAGCAGGATAATGATTTAGGAGCTAAGTTTGATTGTGAGGGAGTGTTGGAGATTCTCCCAGATGGCTTTGGATTTTTAAGAAGTGATCTTTATGAACAAGGTGATGATGATATTTACGTACCACCTAAACAAATTAAAATGTTTAGACTAAAAACTGGTGATTACATAAAAGGTATAGCTCGCGAAAAACATGATAAAGATAAATTTGCACCTTTAATATTTGTTTCAGATGTAAATGGTATAAAACCTGGGGAAGCTTTCAATAGAACTTCTTTTGAAGATCTAACTCCTATTTATCCTCAAGAAAGAATTAAGCTAGAGACTACAAGTGAGAATATTTCTGGTAGAATAATCGACATAATTTCACCAATTGGACGTGGACAAAGAGGATTAATTGTTTCTCAGCCTAAAGCTGGTAAAACTACATTAATTAAAAATATAGAAAGATCTATAGAAAAAAATTATGATGATATAAAAATATTTGTTCTTCTCATAGATGAAAGACCTGAAGAAGTTACAGATTTTATAAGATTTGTCAATGAGTACAGAGATCCAAATAATGACTATATGAGAACAGAAGTTGCTTCCTCAACATTTGATATGCCTCCACAAAATCATATAGAAATAGCTGAAATGATACTAGAAAGGGCAAAAAGATTTGTTGAGGACAAAAAAGATGTTGTTATTTTACTAGACTCTATTACCCGTCTTGCTCGTGCCTATAATATTATAACTCCTCAATCTGGTAGAACACTTTCTGGTGGTCTAGACCCTATGGCTTTGGTTGGTCCTAAACAATTTTTTGGGGCAGCTCGTAATATTGAAGATGGGGGATCACTAACTATTCTTTCTACAGCCTTAGTAGATACTGGATCTCGTATGGATGATCTCATTTTTGAAGAGTTTAAGGGTACAGGAAATATGGAAATACACTTAGACAGAAGACTATCAGATAGAAGAATATTCCCAGCAATTAATGTTGAAAAATCATCAACTAGACGTGAAGACTTACTCTTAAGTAAAAATGAACTTGAATCTATTTATAAAATTCGCAAATCTGATCTAGATAACACTGAATCTATTACTGAATTAATCGATATAATGAAGAAAACACCTTCAAATGAAAAATTTGTTGAAATTATCAACAAAACCCTTTAAAGTCTTGATTATATCTAAAAAAGATGGTATAATTAAAAATGCTTATTGAATGAGAAATAGAGGTGTTTAAATGAATAAAGAAATCCATCCAGAATACCACCAAGCAAAAGTTACATGTATTTCTTGTGGAAATGAATTTGAAGTAGGTTCTACTGAAGAAGAAATCAAAGTGGAAGTTTGCAGTAATTGCCATCCATTCTACTCTGGGAAACAAAGAACTGCTGAACGTGGTGGTAATGTTGAGAAATTTAACAGAAGATACGGTAGAAAATAATAAGGTTAGGAAACTAACCTTATTTTTGTGTATATAATGAAGATTAAGAATATAATTGATAAAAAAAATGAAGATTTAATAATAGCTTTAAGCTATGTATTAGAAAAACCAAAATCTTACATATTTTTGAATGCTAATAAAGACTTGAGTAAAGAAAACACTAAAAAAATTTTGGATATAGAAAATAAATTAAATGAAAATTATCCACTACAATATGCATTGGGAAAATGGGATTTTTATAATATAAATTTAATAGTTGATGAGAGAGCCTTGATTCCAAGATTTGAAACTGAAATTATAGTGGACTATTTAATAAAATTAAATTTTAACAAAGAATGTATATTAGATATAGGTGCTGGATCAGGTGCTATCAGCTTATCTTTAGCTTATAACCTAAAAAGTTCAAAAGTTTTAGGTGTAGATATAGAAGAAGCTGCTTTATCTTTAGCTAGAGATAACAAGAAAAAGCTTATAATAGATAATGTGAACTTTATAAAAAGTGATTTATTTGAGAATGTAGATCAAAAATTTGATATAATTATTTCAAATCCACCTTATATAAATAGAAATGATTATGAGAGCCTGGATAAAAAATTATATTATGAGCCAAAATCAGCTTTATATGGAGGGTATGATGGCTTATATTTTTACAGGGCTATTATTAAAGATGCTTCTCTTTATTTAAATGAAAAAGGACATTTGATTTTTGAAATTGGATATGATCAAAAGGAAGAAGTTAATAAGCTATTGATCAAATCTGATTTTAAAAATATTATTAATTTAAAGGATTTTAATGGCTTTGATAGATTTATCATTGCAGAGAAAGGATAAGTATGTTTGAAAATTTAGAGCATATAAGAGAAAATTATAAAGATTTGGAAATGAAACTAGCTGATCCAGAAGTATTATCGGATATGAACAAGTTTACAAAAATATCTCGTGAATATAATTCTCTTAAGCCAATTGTTGAAAAATATGAAGAGATTCTTAATGCTGAATCGACTATAGAAGAAAATCAAGAATTGATGAATGAAACAGATGATAGCGAAATGCTTGATATGCTTAAAGAAGAAATTTCTGAGTCAAAGAAAAACTTAGAAAAATATAATGAAGATATGAGAGTTTTATTAATACCAAAAGATCCTAATGATACAAAGGATGTTATTGTAGAAATTAGACCAGGAGCTGGTGGTGATGAAGCCGGACTTTTTGCAGGTGACCTTTATAGAATGTATAACATGTATGCAGATAAGGTTGGATTTAAAACAGAAGAAATTGAAGTTACCACTCAAGGCGTAGGAGGAATTAAAGAAGCTACCTTTGTTGTAAAAGGAGAAGGAGCTTATTCCAAATTAAAATATGAATCTGGGGTGCATAGAGTTCAACGTGTACCTGAAACAGAATCAGGCGGAAGAATCCATACTTCTACTGCAACTGTGGCTGTACTTCCAGAGGTTGATGATGTTGATATAACCATAGATCCAAATGATGTTAGAGTTGATGTTTATAGGTCTAGCGGAAATGGTGGACAATCTGTAAATACTACTGATTCCGCTGTTAGGCTAACTCATATTCCTACTGGCCTTGTTGTAACTTGTCAAGATGAAAAAAGTCAGATTAAAAATAAGGATAAGGCTATGAGAGTACTTAGAGCTCGCCTTTATGAACTTGAAGAAGAAAAAAGAAATAAAGAAATAGCAGATAATAGAAAGTCTCAAGTAGGTACAGGCGATAGAAGCGAGAGAATTAGAACTTATAATTTTCCTCAAGGTAGAATAACAGATCATAGAATTAATAAAACTATTTATCAACTAGAAGATTTTTTGAATGGTAATATCGATGAAATGATAAATTCACTTATAGCTGAAGATCAAACAAGAAAGCTTGAACAAATAGGAGAATAACTTGTTTAATTTCTTTGCAAGTAAATTTATAAAAGATTATAAAAATACTGAAAATCCATATATAAGATTAAAATTGATATCTTTGTCATCTACCATAGCTATTATAATTAATATAATTTTGGTTATATTTAAGCTTAGTGTAGGTTATGCATCAAATTCTTCTGCTATAGTAAATGATGGTTTTAATAATCTATCAGATACGGTTGTTTCTCTTATGGCTTTGTTTGGATCAAAGCTTAGCCAGAAACCAGCTGATAAAGAACATCCGTTTGGCCATGGACGCAGTGAAAGTATAATATCACTTTTGGTTGGTATATTAATTATGTATGTTGGAGCAAAACTTTTTATTAATGCTCTACATCACTATGCCCTAGAAGATCAAACTGAATTTAATTTGATTGCTATATTAGTACTAATACTAAGTATAGTGGCTAAATTTTATATTTATTTTTTAAATAAAAGACTTTACAATCAACTTGATTCTGATCTTAACTTTGGAGTTATGGTTGACGCAAGAAATGATATACTTGCAACTACAGGAATAATAATAGGTGCCATATTAGAAAGTAAATTTAATATACGTGTTGATGCTCTTATGGGGCTAATACTTGCTTGCTTTGTATTTAAGCCAGGCTTGGATCTCTTTAAAGATTCTATAGAATATTTGATTGGTCAAAGAGTAGATCCTGAGATTGAAAAAAAGGTCGGTGATATCCTAATGGATAATAATTTTATAGTAGGTTACCATAATCTTCATATACACGAGTATGGAAAAGGACATTTGGATGGTTCAGTTGATGTTGAGATATCTCAAAATTTATCTTTATTAGTAGCACATCAACTTATAACAAATATCCAGAAAGAAGTAAAAGATAAGGTAGGTTTAAATTTAAGTATCCACTTGGACCCTACTTACACTATTTTAATTGACGAAGAAATTGATAAGCAAATAAAACAATTAGAAAAACAGGCGAAAAATGATTACGAAGATTTTTGATATAGACCAAAATAATATAGATGAAGATATATTAAAAGAAGCTGCTAGCTTAATTAAAAATGGAGAGTTAGTAGCTTTTCCTACAGAGACAGTGTATGGATTAGGAGCAGATGGTTTAAATCCAGAAGCAACAAAAAAAATATACCATGCAAAGGGGAGACCATCTGATAATCCACTCATCTTACATATTTCTAATAAAACTATGCTATATAATTTATCTGATAATGTAAATTATGAAGCTAAAAAGCTTATGGAATTGTGTTGGCCAGGACCTCTAACTATGATTTTAAAAAAATCATCTGTGGTGCCTGATACGGTTTCAGCAGGACTAGACACGGTTGCAATAAGAATGCCAAAAGATAAAATAGCTCTAAAGCTCATTGAATTATCAAATACACCAATTGCTGCACCAAGTGCTAATATATCAGGAAGACCGTCTCCAACTAGGGCTAGTGACGTTTTGGCTGATATGAGTGGAAGAATTCCCATGATTTTAGATGGCGGGGAGACAGATATAGGTATAGAATCAACAGTTATAGATTTAAGTGAGAATATACCAACAATCCTAAGACCAGGTTATTATACTTATGAATATATAAGAACAATATCAGATAACGTAAAACTTGATGATGCCCTTATAGATGATAGAAGCATACCAAAATCTCCAGGACAAAAATATAAACATTACGCTCCTAAAGCAAAAGTTGAAGTTTATGTTGGAGATAAGGCTTATGAAAAATTATTAGAAAGGGCTAGTGAGTATAAGAATCAAGGATTAAAAGTTGGTATTTTAGCTTTTGAAGAGTCTATAGAAAAATTTAATGAGTATTATAACTTATCCTTAGGAAGCAAAAAAGATTTAACGGTCATGAGTCATGTCCTTTTTACAAACTTAAGAAAGATGGATGCAAATGCAGTTGATATCATCATTGCAGAAGGTGTAGAGGATATAAATTTGGGTAAGAGTATAATGAATAGAATGAAAAAATCAGCATCCGGGAATGTATATTACCTTTAGGAGGAATTATGACAGAAAATGTTCAAATTTTAGACCATCCAGTTATAAAACATAAAATTTCAATACTTAGAGATATAAATACAGGATCTAATGAGTTTAGATCAATTATAAAAGAAATATCTATAATTCTTGCTTATGAAGCGACCAAGGATTTAGATCTTGAAGAATATGAAATCCAAACACCAATTACTAAGACTACTGGATATAAGATATCTGGTAAGAAATTAGGAATAGTTCCTATTTTAAGAGCGGGTTTAGGAATGGTTGATGGTGTATTGGAAGTTTTACCAGCAGCAAAAATAGGTCATATAGGTATGTATAGAGATGAAGAAACTCTAATGCCTGTAGAATATTATTCTAAACTACCTAATGATGTAGAAAAAAGAGATATAATTGTAGTTGATCCAATGCTAGCTACAGGAGGATCTGCTTGTGATGCTATAGAAAATCTTAAGAAAAAAGGATGTAAAGAAATTAAACTATTAAGTATAATTGCAGCTCCTGAGGGAATAGAAAAATTAAGAGAAGAGCATCCAGATGTAAAAATTATAGTTGCCCAATTAGATGATGGTTTAAATGAAAATAGTTACATTGTACCAGGACTTGGTGATGCTGGAGATAGACTTTTTGGTACAAAATAAAGGATTGTTAAAATGAATAAAAAAGAATTACTAGTTATAAATGGGGCAGGTCCACTTTGCGGTGAGGTAAGCATATCAGGTGCTAAAAATTCAGCTTTGCCAATACTTGCAGCTTGTGTATTGGGTACAGAAGAAATAATTTTAGATGGAGTGCCAGCGTTAAAAGATGTTGAGATAATGATTGAAGTACTAAGGCATCTTGGAGCTAAAGTAGATTATCTCGATAAAGATACTGTTAAAATAGATTCATCTAATATAAATACTTGTGAAACTCCATATGAATTAATGGATAAAATGCGTGCTTCATTTGTTGTAATGGGTCCGCTATTATCAAGATTTAAAAAAGCTTATACAAAAGCTCCAGGTGGATGTAATATTGGTGCAAGACCTATAGATTTTCATCTTAAAGGATTTGAAGCCTTAGGTGCAACAAGTCGAGTTAATGATGAAGAAATAGCTATAGAGACTAATGGTGAATTAATAGGTAATGAGGTGTACCTTGATTTTCCATCAGTAGGTGCTACTCAAAATATAATGATGGCTGCAGTATTAGCAGATGGTGAAACTACAATTGAAAATGCTGCTAAGGAACCTGAAATCGTAGATCTTGCTTCATTTTTATCAAAGATGGGAGCTAAGATTAAAGGTGCTGGGACATCAACTATAGTTATTAAAGGCGTTGAAAAACTTACAGGGACACGTCATACTATTATTCCTGATAGAATAGAAGCAGCAAGCTACATGATTGCAGCAGCTATGACAAAAGGAAATGTAACAATTAATAATGTTATAGGAAGTCATATTAGACCTGTAATAGCAAAACTTATCGAAATGGGTGCTAATGTAGAAGAGTTGGAAGATGAAGATGTTATAAAAGTTAGTGTAGATAGTAAGCTAAAACCAACTAATATCCAAACTCTTCCATATCCAGGTTTTCCAACAGATGCACAAGCTCAATTCATGGCCTTAATGACAATCTGTGATGGAGAAAGTAAAATTCAAGAAACTGTTTTTGAAAATAGATTTATGCACGTTGAACAACTCAATAAAATGGGAGCAGCTATAGCTACTAGTGGCAATCGTGCGACCATAGTTGGCGTCGATAAGCTTCATGGGGCAGATGTAAAAGCAACTGATCTTAGAGCAGGAGCTGCTTTAGTCATTGCAGCTTTAGTTGCAGAAGGTGAAACTAGGATTTCAGATATATATCATATAGATCGTGGCTATAGTGATCTAGTAGAAAAATTTACAAAACTTGGAGCAAATATCAAGAGAGTAGAAATTTAAAAAATGAAGATAGAAGGCATAGTAACAAACATAGTATATAGGAATAAAGATAATGGATACAATATTATTGTTGTAGAAACTTCTGATTCTGATATCACCTGTGTTGGCACTATGCCTTTTTTTGATGAGGGAGATAATGTAGAAATTGATGGTGAGTTAGTATATCATGATAAGTATGGTGAACAAATTAATGTAAAAAACATAAAGCTTATCAATCCAAAAGGGAAGGATGCTATAATAAACTTTCTATCAAATTCTAATATTAAGGGTATAGGCAAAAGAACTGCGAAGCAAATTTATGAAAAATTTGGCGAAGATTCAATAGATATTGTCTATAATGAAGCCGATAAACTTAAAGTTATACCGGGAATCGGAGATAAAAAAATATTAGATATTAAAGAAACTAGCGAAGTTTCTAAAGACTCTAGAAATACTATGCTTTATTTACAATCTTTGAATATATCCTATAATCTTTCTATGAAAATTTGTAAGCTATATGGTGAAAACACTGTTGATATTATAAAATCTAACCCATATAAATTAGTGGATGATATTAGTGGTGTAGGTTTTGCTATGGCAGATAATATTGCTCGTAATATGCAAATGGAGTCTAATTCTAAATTTAGAATTTCTGCAGGAATTAGCCACATACTAAATTACGAAGCAGAATTTAATGGACATACATCTTTAAAACTTCAATATTTAATAAATAAGGTTAGTTATTTAATTAAAGTTTCTGATAAAGAAATATGTAACACTATAAAAGAAGATTCTCTTGCTGGAAAGCTAGTTATAGTAGTTATTGATGATCAAGAGTATGTTTATAAGAGTTCTTTATATAAAGCTGAAAAATATGTAGCTATGGAGCTATCAAAAAAGAAAGATAGTGAGTATATATTTGAGGTTGATATAGATGAGGATTTATCTGCATTTTCCAAGGAGCAGCAATTAGCAATAAATGAAGCGTTTAAAAACATGCTTTTAGTAATAACTGGTGGACCTGGTACAGGTAAGACTACTATAATCAATGCTATTAAAAAGATTCTAAATAAAAATAACTTAAGTTATGTTATGCTTGCGCCAACAGGTAGAGCAGCCAAGAGAATACAAGAATCTACAAACGATGATGCCTATACTATACACAGACTATTGGGCATTAAACCAGACGAGGCATTTGCAGAATATAACGAAGAAAATCCTATTGAGAAAGATTATATTATAGTTGATGAGATGAGTATGGTTGATATCTATCTTATGAAGTCTCTAATAAGCGCAATTGCTCCTACCACAGCTCTTATTTTGGTAGGAGATAGTAATCAACTGCCATCTGTAGGACCTGGAAATGTATTAAAAGATATAATAGAAACTGATATAAATACAATTAAGTTAAAAAAAATTTTTAGACAAGGATTAGAATCTAATATTATAGTTAATGCCCACAAAATTAATAATGGTGAATATCCAATATTAAATGAAGCAGGTAAAGATTTCTTTTTTATAGAAGCAAATAAAAATAACTTTGATAAAATACTCACTAATTTAGTAAATGAAAGACTGCCGAAATATTATGGACTAGATAAGGTCAAAGATATTCAAATTTTATGTCCTAGTAAAAAAACTCAATGGGGTTCAACTAATATAAATACAAATATTCAGCAAATAATAAATCCTAAAAATAAACTTATTAAAATAAATGATAAGAAATTTAGGATAAGTGATAAGGTTATGCAAATTAGAAATAATTATGATCTAGTGGTTGAAAATTCTTTATCCGATGCTGAAGGTGTATACAATGGTGATATAGGATTTATAATAGATATAGATAATGAAGAAGATAGTCTTGAAGTAGAGTTTTATGATGGTTCTATTGTAAAATATAAAAAAGAAGATATAAAAGATTTGGATTTATCCTATGCTATCACAATTCATAAGTCACAAGGCTCGGAGTTTGAGGCAGTTATAATACCTATGATGCAGGTATCTCCTATGTTATTGACTAGAAACTTATTTTATACTGGCGTAACTCGTGCAAAAAAAATAGTAGTTTTGGTTGGAGAAAAGCGCATTATAAAACAAATGGTAGATAACAATACTTCAAACAAAAGATTTACAAATTTGTCTTATTGGATAAATGAAATGGAGACTATAATAGGTGATTAATTTATTATTCCTTGATAAAAATAAGTGTTATATGTGCAAAGAAGAAGAAATAGCTGCTCATTATCTATGTAAGAATTGTCTTAAAAAGTTAGATTATGTAGCTAATAAATTTAAGATTGAATCATATGATGCACATGCTGTATATTTTTATAATGCCTATATGAAAAAAATGATAGGAGATTATAAATTTAATAGGAATACCTCTTTATCTAAAGTATTCGCTAGTATTTTATATGATTATGGGATGGTGAATAATTTATTCTTATGTGATTATATTTTATCATCTCCTAGTAGCCAAAAAACTATAAATTATAGGGGATTTGACCATATAAAAATGATTACTGATTTATTTATTGATAAAACTAATTGTGAGCACCTTGAAGGTTTTTATAAAATAAAAAATACTAAAGCTCAGCATAAATTAGGAAAAGAGGGTAGAGCTAGTAATCTTAATGGGGCATTTGTTTGCAATAAAGATTTAACTGAAAAAAGAGTTCTATTGATAGATGATTTAATTACTACTGGATTTACTGCTTTGGAAATAATTAAGTGTCTTGAAAAATCCAACGTAAAAGAGGTGGTAGTTTTATCTATCACCTCTGAACATAGGGTTTCTTAGTTTTTATCCTTTGGTTCTACTGTTTCTGTAGTTGTAGTATTTGGTGTTGTATCTGTAGTTTCAGTTTTGTCATTGTTAAAGGCGAATTTCCATAAAGCCCAAAGAAGAAGAACTATTAAAACCCAGAACCACCAGTTAGAATAGAATGGCTTCTTTTCTTCTACATTGTTAGTCTTTGTTTCACTAATATCTCGCTTATTATCAGTATGAGTTGTTGTTCCTTCTGTATTGACTCTCTTATAATCTGAAGTATCTACTTTTTCTTTGGTTTTATCTTTAGCATCATTAAAATCATTTTTTACATCAGACTTTACATTATTAAAGTCATCTTTTATGTGTTCATTTGTTTCTTTAAATCCTTCTTTTACATTTTCAGAAGTATTTTCAAAAGATTCCTTTATCTTTTCTCCATTTTTATCTAAATCTTTTTTTAAATTATCTGTATTTTTATTTGTATCATTACCAGCTTCGAATGTTCTTTTTTCGTCAGTCATTGTATTCCTCCATTTTTTCTTATATAATAAAAATACCCAATAACAAATATTTAACACATAAATGTTATTAGGTATCTTAATTTTATATAAAAATTTTTAGGCTATAGATTCTTTTTTCTCAGATTCTTTCATGTACTCATAAATTTTAATAGCTATTGCCATTTCTATTCTTTTTTTAAATAACTTACAAGAATAATCATGAGTTTCATTTATATCACCATTAGCATTGTAATTATTTGCAGCACATCCTCCTGAACAATACATATTTGCCCAACAAGATTTACATTCTTCTTTAGAGTAACAATTACATTTCTTAAAATCTTCTATAATATCATCTCTAATTATTCCTTGGTTTATATCTCCAATAATAAAGTCATCATTACCTACAAACTGATGGCAAGGATAGAGTTCTCCACTTGGTGTAATAGCCATATATTCAGTTCCTGATCCGCAACCAGAGATTCTTTTGTGAGCACAAGGGCCGTTTTCTAAATCTATCATATAATGGTAGAAAATAAATTTGTTATTATTATCTATAGCATCTATCATCATATCGGCTAATTTTTCATATTCTTCAAAAAGAACAGGTAAATCTTCTTCTTTTAGAGCATAATCTGATTTAGAATTACCTACTACTGGTTCTAGTGAAGTTCTCTTAAATCCTAAGTCTAAATAAGTTTTAATATCTTTTGTAAAATCTAAATTATTTGCAGTATAGGTTCCTCTCATATAGTATTCTTTATCACCACGTTTACTTACAAAGTTTTGAAATTTTGGTACTACAGTATCAAAAGAGCCTTTTCCTCCAATAGTTTTTCTAAATTCATCATGGATTTCACGCCTACCATCTAGAGATAGAACTACATTTTTCATATTTTCATTTAAATATTCTATTTTATCATCATCTAGGAGCATACCATTTGTTGTAAGAGTGAAATTGAAATGTTTATTATACTTTTCTTCTAAATTTCTAGCATAGTCGACAGTTTCTTTAACTACATCCCAATTCATAAGAGGCTCTCCACCAAAGAAGTCTACGTCTAAATTATAGTGATTACCAGAATTTTCAATTAAAAAATCTATGGCTTTTTTTGCAGTTTCAGTTGTCATTATAGCATCTGGACCGTGGTATTTACCTCCCTTTGCAAAGCAGTATTCACAAGATAAATTACAGGTATGAGCTACATTTAAGCAAATAGCTTTTACATTTGTAGGTCTATTTACAACGTCTATCGATAAATCAGCAAAATTATCACTTGTAAATAGCATTCCTTCATTTACCAAATCACAAACTTCTTTATAAGCTTCACCAAATTGATCATCTGTAAGATTATATGTAGTAAGTTTATTTTTTATGTCCTCTTTAGCATGATCTTCATATAAAGATATTATTTCATAAGTGATATCATCCACAGCATGGACTGATCCACTATAGGTATCTAAAACTATATTAAAGCCTTTGGCTTTATATTGATGTATCATATTTTCTCCTTGAAATTTATATTAAAATTATAGTAAAACACTAGGAAATATCAAAGAAAAAAATAAGGGTTAAACCCTTATTTATTCTTTTTGCTAACACATTCTTGGTTAGCTACTCCACAACTTGTTTTACAAGCTGATTGACAAGATGTTTGGCATTCACCGCATCCGCCGTCTTTTTTACTTTTGTGGAGATTTCTTGTATTAAGTGTTACAATTCTTTTCATATATATTCTCCTCATATATAAATATGTATGTATCTAATATACATTTTAATCTTAACAGTTATAGATTTATTTGTCAATTTATTACTCTTATATATTTATCAATGTTTAAAGAAACATTACTAGATTGAAGTTGATTAATGTTATCTATTATTCTATTGTCTATAAATTCGCCTGGAGTAATTAAAGGTATGCCAGGTGGATAGGCATATACAAAACAGGCTGATATCTTATCTAAGCTATTGGATAGGGTAACATTTTTACTATCCATTAGTATGGCCTCCGATATTTTAATAGCTTGCTTAGGAATTGTATAAGAAAACTTTACATCATTTTCTATTTTGTATATACTCTTGTCAATGCTAATTAGAGCTTCTTTTAATCTTTCAAATCCTTTTTTACTATCAAAGATTGTTGAAATTAGTAGGCAATAATTTGGATAAGCCATTTCTATTTCAATTTTTTCTTTTCTAAGAAGATTTTGTAAGATTATTCCGTTAATATTTGTATTTTTTGTTGAAATTAAAATTTTGGATTTATCTTTAATTATATTATCTATTAATTTTAAATTTTTTAATTCTAATGAATATAAGTCATTTAAATTTTTATTTAAATCTTTATACAAAATTGAGAATTTATCAAAATTTTCTATCATTTCATCTATAGATTGCATTATTACATAAGATGGAGAGGATGTTTGAAATATAGCCATATTTCGTCTTATTTCTTTTGCTAAAGACTTATTATTTATTAGTACACCAGCTGAGGGAGTTAAACCCGATAAATTCTTGTGAAATGATGTAATAGCTATATCAAAAGCAGTACTATAAAAATCTTCTAAAATAAAATGTGAGCCATGAGCTAAGTCCACTACTAATGGAGTATTGTTTTTCTTGCACCATTCATAGATTTTATCTAAATCTAAAACGTAACCTTCATAAGACGGTGAGGTTATTAAAACAGCAGCATAACAATTATTATTTAACTTTTTTTCTAAGCCTGCATAGTCTATATTAATTACAGCGTTTATTTCATTTGTGACAATATCTATATAATCAACGTCAAGATTAAATACTTCAATTGCATTATATACAGCTTTATGGCAACTTCTCTGTATTAGTACTTTTTTATTTTTGTAAGTTAATGAGCGAATGCTAGCCAATATACCACAAGTTGAACCATTTGTTGATATTATAGATTCATTTACATTATAAATATTAGATAGACTTAATTCTAAATCATGTAGAATTTCTTTTGGATTATTTAAATTATCAAAGCCATCTATTTCAGTAATATCCCTTTTATAAGGTAAATCATTTCGTAATATTGAGCTCCTTTTTGCTCCAGGCATGTGAAAGGGGTAATAATCTTTTTTTAGATATTTATCTAACTTTTCATTTAACATATAAAACTCCTATTCTTTATACGAGTATAATATTATTATATCAGAATAGATGTTATTATTTAGGGTATAATTTATTTGGAGGATTATAATGGATATTAAATCAACAATTAGAGTTATAGAAGGCTACCCAATTGAAGGTATATCTTTCAAGGATATTACTACTTTATTAAAAAATAAAGAAGCATTTGAAGAGTCATTAGATTTACTTGAAAAAGAAATAAAAGACTTAGACTTCGATTATATAGTAGGTATAGAATCTAGAGGTTTTATATTTGGAGCTCCTCTTGCTGATAGATTAAATAAAGGATTTATACCAATAAGAAAGCCAGGAAAGCTTCCAGGAGAAATTGAGAAAATTTCTTATGACCTAGAATATGGTGAAAATGAATTGGAGATGCATAAGGATGCCTTAAATCCTGGAGAGAAGGTTGTGATAGTAGATGACCTAATAGCAACAGGTGGATCTGCAAAGGCTGCTGCTAACTTAATTGAAAGTCTTGGTGCAGAAGTTGCTGCCTTTGAATTTTTAATAGAACTAGAAGATTTAAATGGTAGAGATGTTTTAAACGATTATAAAGTAATATCTGTAGTCAAATATGACCATTAATTGAGGCCTTCTTTTGAAGGCTTTAATTAATTATTTTGTTTTTATTAATATAATTAAGCTTAATATAAAAATTATACATTCGAGCTTGAATATATACATAAGCATAGTATAATTTAATTAAGGTCAGAGATGGTCAAATTATAATCTAAAATGGTGGAGGTAGTATGAAATATAGAGATTATTATGAAGTATTAGGAGTAGATAAAAAAGCAAGTGATGCTGATATAAAAAAAGCTTATAGAAAACTTGCTAAGAAATATCACCCAGACCTTCATCCAGATGATAAAGATGCAGCAGATAAATTCAGCGAAATAAGTGAAGCTTACGAAGTTTTATCAGACCCTAAAAAACGTAAAAAATATGATAAGTTTGGAAAGAATGCCAACTTTACGGGAGGACAAAACTTCGATCCTAGTGACTTTGGATTTGATTTTGGAAACTTTGGTGGAGGATCTTATACTTATACAAGTGGCAGTGATAGCGGATTTTCAGACTTTTTTGATAGTTTATTTGGAGGATTTGGAAAATCTACCTACAATAGAGGATCTTCTCGTAAGTTTACAAATGCATCTGGTAGGAATTTTAATACAAAGAAAAAATCAACCTTGGATGCAAGGATAGAAATTACTATAAATGAAGCCCTTAATGGTACTAAAAAAAATGTAGCTATAAAACATAAAGATACTACAAGTAATGTTGAGATTAAAGTACCAGCAGGAATTAAGAATAATAATAAAATAAAAATTGATGGTTCAAAATATGGAATTAATGCATATATTTTAGCTAAAGTTATTATAAAAGACGAAGAAAATAGAAGGTTAGATGGAATTGATATTATTCAAGAAGAAAAAATCACACCTTGGAAAGCATATTTTGGAACAAAAATAAAAGTGAATACACTAGATGGTAGCTTAATGGTTAATATTCCAGAAAAAATAAATTCTGGTCAAAAGATTAGGCTTAAGGGATATGGATATAAAGATAGAAAGGGAAACAAAGGAGATTTACTTCTTGAAATTATAATAGATAATCCAATAGAATTGTCCGATGAAGCAATTAAGTTATATCAACAATTAGATAAGATAGGAGAGTAGTTTATGGACTATAATAAATTTACACAAAAATCAGCAGAAGCTATCAATGATGCTAATAATATTGCTATTAAAAATAGTAATCCCGAAGTAAATGAAATACATTTAAATTATGCTCTCATAGAAGATTCTAATTCCATAGTTTCTCAAGTAATTAAAACTATGGGGGTAGATTATGATGCATATAAGAATGAAATAAAAGATCTTATGGAAAGACTTCCTCAAGCAAGTGGTGGATCAAATATTTATCCGACCCAAACATTTACAAGAATTCTTTTAAAAAGTGAAGATGAAGCTGATGCTATGGGAGATAGTTTTGTTTCAACAGAGCATATATTTGCTTGCTTACTTAATGAGAAGACACAAGTAAGTGACGTAAATAAAAGTTACGGCTTAAAGTATAAAGAATTTAAAAGTTCTATCGATAAGGTCAGGAAAGGTCAAAAAGTAACTACAGATAATCCAGAAGAAACAAATAATCCCCTAGAAAAATTTGGTAGAGATCTTACTCAAGAAGCAAGAGAAGGAAAAATTGATCCTGTAGTAGGTCGTGATAGTGAAATTAGAAATGCACTTAGAATTTTGTCTCGCCGTAAGAAAAATAACCCAGTATTAATCGGTAATCCTGGTGTAGGTAAAACTGCAATAGTAGAAGGTCTTGCCCAAAGGATAGTAAATAATGATGTGCCAGAACCACTTCAAGGTAGAACTATCTTTTCTTTAGATATGGGATCATTAGTAGCCGGAGCAAAATACCGTGGCCAATTTGAAGAAAGACTTAAATCAGTATTAGAAGAAGTTCAAAAGTCAGATGGACAGATTATTATGTTTATTGACGAAATTCATACTTTAGTTGGTGCTGGTAAGTCAGAGGGAGCTATGGATGCTTCAAATATTATGAAACCAATGCTTGCTCGTGGAGAGATCAAAGTTATAGGTGCTACAACTTTAAACGAATATAGAGAATATATAGAAAAAGATGGTGCACTTGAAAGACGATTCCAAAAGGTAATGGTAAATGAACCAAGTATTGAAGATACTATTAGTATTCTTAGAGGAATCAAAGATAAGTATGAAATATTTCATGGTATTAGGATCCAAGATAGTGCGGTAATAGCAGCTGCAGAGTTATCTGATAGATACATCACAGATAGATTTTTACCAGATAAGGCAATAGATCTAATGGATGAGGCTTGTGCAACAGTTCGTACAGAAATTGATACTATGCCAACTTATCTTGATGAACAAAAGAGAAAGCTTCTTCAATTACAAATTGAAATTACTGCTCTCAAAAAAGAAGAGGATGAATCATCTAAGAAAAGACTTGCTATTCTTGAAAAAGAATTGGCTGATTTATCTGAAAAATATGACGAAGATTTTCTAAAATGGAAAGAACAAAAATCTTCTATTGATGATGTAAAAAAAATAAAAGAAGAAATAGATAAGGTCAATGTAGAGATAGATCAAGCTGAACGTAATTATGATTTTGAAAAATTATCCGAATTGCGTTATGGAACTTTACCAGCATTAGAAGAAAAGCTTAAAAAAGCAAGTGAACTTTCTCAAAATGATAACGCTGATTCTATAAAAGAACAAGTTACAGATGAAGATGTGGCAGATGTAGTAAGTAATTGGACAGGTATACCAGTTTCTAAACTTGTAGAAAGTGAAAGAAGCAAAATTCTTCATCTACCAGAAAAACTTCACGAAAGAGTAATAGGACAAGATCAAGCAGTAGAATCTGTTTCAGATGCAATTATCAGAGCTAGATCTGGTCTTAAAGATCAATCTAAACCAATCGGTTCATTCATATTCTTAGGCCCTACAGGAGTGGGAAAGACAGAGCTTGCAAAGGCTTTATCTGAAGCTATGTTTGATGATGAAAATCACATGATAAGAATTGATATGAGTGAGTATATGGAAAAATATTCTGTATCTAGACTTATAGGAGCAGCACCAGGATATGTAGGATATGAAGAAGGTGGACAACTTACAGAAGCAGTTCGCCGCATGCCATATTCTGTAATCTTATTTGATGAAATAGAAAAAGCTCATCCAGATGTATTTAATATATTGTTACAAGTTTTAGATGATGGTAGGCTTACAGATAGTATGGGTAGGACAGTTGACTTTAAAAATACTATTATAATAATGACTTCAAATATAGGATCAAGTTATCTTTTAGATGGATTAAAAGATGATGGTTCTATTGATGAGGAAAATAAAAACTTAGTAGAAGAATCACTTAGAGCTTCATTTAAGCCTGAGTTTTTAAATAGGATCGACGATATAGTAATGTTTAGTCCGCTTACAAGTGAACAAGTATACAATATTATTGATTTACAAGTAGAAGATATTAAAAAAAGACTTAAAGATCTGAATATAGGGCTTGAAATTACTCCAGCAGCTAAGGAGTATATATTAGCTAATTCTTATGATGTAGAATTTGGTGCTAGACCAGTAAAAAGATATTTACAAACAAATGTTGAAACAAAACTTGGTAAACTTATTATTGAAGGAAAGATAGGGGCCAAAGATACAGCTATTTTAGATGTTGATAGTGAAAAAAAATTAACTTTTAAGAAAAATTAATTAATTTAAGTTTATAAGGATGTTCTATGGTCTAAATAGCAACATCCTTATTTTATTCCTGGTTTTTTGCTGTAATATACTATATATAGTATATTATTTACTTGCAGAACTATATATGGTATACTACTTTAAAAGTAGGAGGCTTATAAAATGACAACGGTATTAAAAAGAGATGGAAAAAAAGTTGATTTTAATAAAGAAAAGATAAGTTCTGCTATTCTAAAGGCTATGAATTCACCAAGCGGCATATATGTAAAAGGTCAGCCAGAAGAGATAGCATTTATAATAAAAGAAAAGTTTGAGAGTAAAGATGAAATATCTATATATGAGATAGAAGAAGCAGTCTATTATGAATTAATTAGCAAAAATAATCCAGCGACTGCTAGAGCCTATGAATCATATAAATCTATACAAGCTTACAAAAGAGAACAAAATACCTCTGATAAAGATATATTAGGCTTACTGAATCAAACAAATATTGACGTTATGGATGAAAATTCAAACAAAAATCCTTTGATAGCATCCACTCAAAGAGATTTAATAGCAGGAGAAGTAGCAAAAGACATAGCAAAAAGAAAATTAATTCCTGCTCATTTAGTAGAAGCTCATGAATCAGGAGCAATACATATTCATGATCTAGATTATCTTATCCAACCTATTTTTAATTGTTGCCTAGTAGATATGAAAAATATGTTAGACAATGGCACGGTTGTTAACGGAAAGTTAATAGAAAGTCCAAAGTCATTTCAAGTGGCTTGCAATGTTATGACTCAAATAATAGCACAAATTGCATCTAATCAATACGGAGGTCAATCTATTAATATATCTTGCTTAAGCCCTTATCTTAAAAAGTCTTATGATAAAAATTTAAGACTTTGTAAGCAAACCTTAGCTGATGAAAAAGCTGCTTTAGATATGGCTAAGGCAATGACTAAAAAAGATTTAGAATCAGGTATTCAAACCATTCAATATCAAATAAATACACTAATGACTAGTAATGGACAGGCACCATTTGTAACTCTTTTTATGCATACAGATGAAAAAGATCCTTATCTAAATGAGACTGTGAAAATTATAGAAGAAATTTTAAAACAAAGGATACAAGGAATTAAAAACGAAGCAGGAGTATATGTTACTCCAGCGTTTCCGAAATTAATATATGTACTAGATGAAAATAACGTAATAGAAGATAGTAAATTTTATTATCTTACAAAACTTGCTGGAAAGTGTACAGCAAAAAGAATGTATCCAGACTATATTTCAGCTAAGAAAATGAGAGAAAATTACGAAGGTAATGTTTTTTCTCCAATGGGATGTAGGGCATTTTTACCTCCATACAAAGATGAAGACGGTAATTATAAATTTGATGGAAGATTTAATATGGGAGTATGCACTATAAATCTTCCACAAATTGGAATCCTTGCTAAAAATGATGAAGAAAAATTCTTTAAAATTCTAGAAAAAAGGTTAGAACTTGTAAAAGAGGTTGGTCTTTTAAGATACGAACACTTAGCAAAAGTAACAAGTGATTCTTCTCCAATACATTTTCAACATGGAGCGATAGCAAGGCTTCCTAAGCACACACCTATAAAAACACTTTTGGAAAATGGTTATGCTACTGTAACAATAGGCTATATAGGAATTTATGAAGCTAGCATACTAGTTACTGGTAAATCTCATACAAGACCAGAGGGAAAGGCTTTTGCACTTAAAATTATGGAGCTATTAAATGAAAAGAAAGAAGAATGGAGCAAAGAGTATGATATAGCTTTTGCTGTTTATGGAACACCTGCAGAAAGCCTAACTCACAGATTTGCAAGCACAGATAAAAAAAGATTTGGTGAAATTAAAGATGTTACAGATAAGGGTTATTACACGAATTCATTCCATGTAGATGTTAGAGAAGAAATATCTGTTTTTGAAAAATTTGATTTTGAATCAGAATTTCAATCGTTATCAACTGGTGGATGTATTTCTTATGCAGAAATACCAAATATGACAAATAATATAGAAGCTGTTTTAACAATGATAAAATATATTTATGATCATATTCAATATGCAGAATTTAACACCAAGTCGGATTATTGTAGCAAATGTGGATTTGATGGTGAAATTTTATTAAATGATGGAAATGAATGGTATTGCCCTAATTGTGGAAATAAGGATAAGAGCACTCTTACAGTTGTAAGAAGAACTTGTGGATATTTAGGAGAAAATTTCTGGAACGAAGGACGAACAAAAGAAATCAAAGCCAGGGTTTTACACATATGAATTATGCACAAATTAGAAAATATGATATAGCTAATGGTCCTGGTATAAGAACAAGTATATTTGTTACTGGTTGTCATATTAATTGTAAAAATTGTTTTAATAAAGATTATCAAGATCCTAACTTTGGAAATATATGGACAAAATCGACAACAAATGAAGTTATATCATATTTAAATGATCCGAATGTAGCAGGACTTACAGTCCTAGGTGGTGAGCCGTTTGAGCATGCAGCAGACTTATATAAGATAGTAGATGAAATAAAGAATCAAATAGATAAGTCTATATGGATATACTCTGGTTTTATATTTGAAGATTTATTAAAAAATGAAGATTCAAAAAAGCTTTTAACCTTAATTGATATTTTAGTAGATGGACCATTTATAGAAGAAAAAAAAGATTTGACTTTAACTTTTAGAGGATCTAGTAATCAAAGAATTATTGATGTTCAAAATAGCATAAAATCAAATCAAGTTATTTTATATAATGGGTATTAATACTATATATATCTTAAGGAGGAAAAATGAATAGACAATATAGTAAGAAAAAAGGTATTGGAGCAGTAGGAATCATACTTATAATAGTGGCTGCCTTATTGATACTTATAGTTCCAACCTATAATAGACTTGCAGGAAGTCGAGAAAATGTTAATGAAGCTTATGCTCAAGTTCAAAATGTTGTGCAAAGAAGGGCAGACCTCATACCTAACTTAGTAAATACTGTTAAAGGTTATTCTGACTATGAAGGTGAAACACTTACAAAAGTAACAGAAGCCCGTGCAGGTATTAATCATGCTAGTTCTCCAAAAGAACTTGCTGAAGCAAATGAAGAACTTAGTCAAGCTGTTAGGGAGATAAATGTTGTTGCAGAAGATTATCCAGATTTAAAAGCAAATACCCAATACACACAGTTAATGGATGAACTTGCAGGATCAGAAAATAGAATTTCTGTAGAACGTGGCAACTATAACCAAGCAGTAAAAGAATATAATTCGGACTTGAAAAGATTTCCTACAAATTTAATTGCAGGAATAACAGGATATAAAGAGGCAGAATATTTTCAAGCTAGTGAAAAAGCCCAAGATGCACCAACAGTTGACTTTAATTCTGATAAAAAATAGGAGTAAATATGAAGAGGGAAAAATCATTTAGAATCAATTTAATATTTTCGATAATCTTTTTATTTTTTCCTTTAGTTTCTTTCGCAGATACATCCATACCAAGTCCACCAAATAGCTTTTATCTAGATGATTTAGGTATGATTGATGAAGATACCAAAGAAAATATTACTAAGACAAATAGAGAACTTGAACAAAAGACAGGTTCTCAAGTAGTAGTGGTAACTATGAAGAATCCAGATGGTTTACCTGCAAGTGATTTAGCTACAAAGATATTTAATTCTTGGACAATAGGTGATAAAAATAAAAAAAATGGTGTACTGATGCTTATTACCCAAGATGACTTTACTAATAAAAGAGAAGTCTTTATCTCTACAGGTTATGGTATCGAGGGAAGACTTAATGATGGTAAGGTAGGTAGAATTATAGACAACTTTATGATGTCTAATCTAAAAAGTGGGAGTTATTCTGCGGCTATTAATGAGGGTTTTAATGCTATAGTAGGTGAAATAGCAGATGAATATGGAGTTGAACTTACTGGAGATTATGATTATTACTTAGATGCTGATTCAGAATCTTATAGTGGCGGTCTTAGCTTAGGAACAATTATCTTTATGTTCTTTATATTCATAGTTATAAGTAATATGTTTACTAGATATAGCTTTTATGGTAGACCGGGTCGTAGATATAGAAGAGGATATTATAATAATCCATATAATTCTTACCGCCGTTATGGAGGATCCGATCCATTTAGAGGATCTGGATGGGGCAACTCATCTTCATTTGGAGGTGGCTCATCATTTGGTGGATCTGGTTCATCTGGTGGATTTACAGGTGGTGGAGGTACCACTGGTGGCGGTGGCGCAGGAAGAAGTTTTTAGGAGAGATAATGAGAGGATATTTAGCAAGTCATTTTTTTAATGATGCTATGTTTAAATGGACAGAAAATATTGCATCATATATTGAAAATAATACAAATTTAGAATTATATGTACCTCAACGAAATGCAGATATAAATGATAAGAAAAATAATGACGATATAATTACCGACATTAAAATTTCTCAAGCTGATACAGCCGAGCTAAAAAAATCAAATATTTTAATAGCTTGTCTTGATGGACTAACCATAGATGATGGTGTATCAGGAGAGATTATGGCTCATGGAGTTATGGCTGAATTTGAAGAAGAAAATAATATAGACTTTCCTAGAATGATAATTGGAATAATTACAGATATGAGATATCAAGGAACAGGAGAAAATAAACTCTACAGAAATCTTATGATAGTAGGTAAGGTTAAAGAGCATGGACATCTTATTACTGGCTATGCGGGAGATGATTCATATTTAGATGAAGTAGTTAATTATATAAATAAATTTATTGAAGAAAATTAATAAAAAGTGCTGCTGAAAAACTATGAATAATTATCATCCTATCATTAGAAGGTTCTCTTAGGAAATTTTTTACATAGCCTGTCGTATCGTGTAGGCAAAATTTCCGTATGGTTCTTCTAATGATTTTGGACGATTTATTCATTATGCAACATCTCATTTTGTTTAGAAAGTAAAATTATATTAGCTTTAAAATAATTCTTCAATATCAAAATTATTTTCAATCATCTTATTTTCCAACATAAATTCTTTACTTCTTTCAAATCCTTTTCTATCTTTAACACTTATTTTTATAGAAAAATCATACATATGATTATATGCCTTATCATCTATATCGAATTCTTTTCTAAATGTTAAAAAATCTTACAATAAAAAATAAAAGGCTATACTTAATAGATTGTACTGACCTCCTTAAGTTGATTTGTTAGTTCAACTTTTGGGATCAGTACATTTTATAAGAAAATTTTTTTTCATAGTAAACCACTTAATTTTATTGTAACACTATAGTAGAAATTATAAAAAATTAAGTTGAAATTAAAGACAATTTAATAGTAAGTATAAGAAATAAATGACTAAAATAAAGAATGAAGATATGAGTATTAGAGAGAAATTAATTTATATTATATATTCTACTAAGACTATATATCTCCATTGTTGATAAACCTAAAGCTTGATGCTTACATCATATTATGCATATGCATATTTTTGGACTCTTGGTACTATTATTTTTAAAATGATAGTATTAAGAACTGTTTCTATAAGTTGTTTAGGAACCCTTCTTAAAACATAAATCCGATATGGATTTCTTGAGTATTGTTGTAGCCAAATAGAATCTAATAAAAGTCTAATGATCATAAAGCTAAATATACAACTTAAGATTATTTTCAAATTAAGTTTTTCTTCTATTTTATCATTAAAAAAATAAAAAGAAATTAGACCTGGTCCAAATCCCATTAGAAATGCACTTAAAGTAAAACCTGGATGAAATATTCCATCTGGATTGATTAACATTCCCACTACATCAGCTAGAGCACCAGTTAGCCCTCCGAACCATGGACCATAGAAAATACCAGATAAGATTATTGGCATATAACCAATTCCAATTTTTTTATTGACAGGAATAGTTATAGTGAAAAATCTTCTCAAAACAATTGACAATGCTGCTAGAATTGCTATTTTGGTTAGTTTATTAATCGTAAATTTTTTATTCAAATTTATCCTCCTTTTATCAGAGGCAGCGGTTGCGATAGAAAATCATAGCTATATGCTTCGTTTAAGAACAACAACCCATTTCTTAACACTTAATGCTTTCTATCTACTCTGATGATTACATGATAACATATATATGTAATATTAAAAAGAATAGTCTATAAAATAGGTTTATATAATAAAAAATAAGGCTTGTTATAGAATGAATAAATTGCCCCAAAGTCATTATAAAAATCTCTAAGGAAATTTTGCCCTGACACTGGCAGACTAAAATTGGACCACCGAGCATGGGAGGTAAAATTTTCTAAGAGAACTTTTTAATGATGGGACGATTTATTCATAGTTCTGCAACAGACCTTTATTTAACTATAATTTTATTTAGTTTTGGAAAGATTAAGTATAGTAATAACCAATTCATAGACATTTCTATAATTGATTTTATGATTCTACTTATTAAAAGTGGCCAATAGCTAGCTCCAGTTAATTGAGAAAGCCATATAGTATTTAAAAAAAGTCCTACTATCAAGAAATTAAAAATAGAACAAGCTAAACTTGTTACAAGATTTTTATTTTTAATATTAGTATTCGAAATCTTTTTACTAATTATTCCTGATGAAAATCCAGTAAGAATAGCTGTCAAGGTAAAACCCGGATGAAATATGCCTTGAGGAAGAACTAAGATTCCTATGATATCACCTAATCCTCCAGTGATTGCTCCTGCTAACGGTCCATAAAAAATTCCAGAAATCATTATAGGTAGTAATATAAAACTATATCTTCTAGTATCACCTACGTTTATACTGAAAAATTTAAAAACTACAGATAACGCAGTCAGCAAGGCTATTGTTGTTAAATCCTTTGTGCTTATTTTTTTATTCAAATTTATCCCCTTTCTATCAGAGGCAGCGGTTGCGACAGAAAATCATAGCGATATGCTTCGTTTAAGAACAACAACCCATTTCTTAACACTTAATGCTTCCTATCTACTCTGATAATTATATGATAACATATATATGAGATCATAAAAAATAAAAGAGGGAAAATGATAGGAAAAGATTTTTTTAATAGAGATACTTTAACAGTGTCAAAAGAGTTGTTGGGAAAAATAATTGTTAGAAATACTAATGGAATTACCTATAAAGCAAAAATTGTAGAAACTGAAGCATATCTTGGAATAAACGATAGAGCAGCTCATACTTTTGGTGGAAGAAAAACTGACAGAAATAAAATTATGTATGAGAAAGCAGGTACTATTTATGTTTACCAAACCTATGGTATCCATTATTTGATGAATTTTGTAACACTAGATGAAAATTTTCCAGAGGCAGTCCTTATTAGGGCCATTGAACCATTAAATAAAATTGATAATATAAGCATTAATAGATTTGGAAAAATTTTTAATAAATTAAATAATTATCAGAAAAAGAATCTTACAAATGGTCCAGGGAAATTAACTCAAGCTTTAGAAATTAATAAGGATCTTAATGGATTAGATCTTTTTTCTGATAAAATATATTTAGAAGATAATTCTTCAGATTTTAATATAGTTGTTGATAAAAGAATAGGTATAGATTATTCTAAAGAAGCAGTAGATTATCCTTATAGATTTTATATAAAAGATAATTCTAATGTTTCTGTATTAAAAAAATAAGATGGTTCTATCCATCTCAGAGCGTAGACAAAGTCAGTTTAATAATTCATTAATAATTCAAAAATAAAATTACGCTATAACCCATCTCGACTAAGTGAGTGAAACGAACGCATGGAGAGATCTCATGAGATTTCTCCACTCCTTGCACTCGGTCGAAATGGGCAAATTTTTAGTTTGTCAACAGTCTGAGATGGTTCTATCCATCTTATTTTATAAGGAATCCTTGATTTATAAGAGTATTAAATATCTTATCTCTATTTGCAATCAGCTTGCCTTGTTTTTTAGGTATTTGTCTAGAGAATGAATCGGATCTTCTATTTGAATCTCTTAAATCATAATAAGTTGTCATTTCTTTATCATAATCTGAAATTTTTTCATTATAATTATCAAAAATCTCATAAGAATTTTCAAAATTCTTGAGTTTGATATCCATTCTTGGCTTAAGTTGAGGTTGCTGATTAGGATAACCGAACCCCAACCCTACAGCTGGAAATGTTAGTTTAGGAAGTTTTAGTAGTTCAATAACTTTAGAAGTATCATTATGGATATTACCGAAATAATTGACACCAAGCCCAAGACTTTCGGCAGCAACTGTAACATTCTGGGAAGCTATCATTGCATCGTTATAGCCTTGCATAAATTTATCAAAACCAATCATTTCATCATTTTCTTCATTATTTTCTTTTGCTATTTGATAATTCCTATATAAATCTACTACAAAAACCCACAAGTAAGGGGCACGTGCCATGTATTCTTGATTGCCATTTATAGCCAGTTCATCTTTAAGTTTCTGATCTGTTATTCTAATTATACTTAAGAGTTGCATCCCATTACTAGTTGGTGCTCGATTAGCAACATCAAGTAGGGTTTGAATAGTATTATCATCAATTTTTTCATCTTTAAACTCTCTTATTGTTCTATGATCAAGTTGTTTGTTTATAGTTTCATTCATAAAATCCTCCTAGACTCTTTATCAATTTATACCCTAAAAAGGTATACTAGTAAAAGGTGATAAAATGCTAGTTAAAATTTCAGTAAGAAACCTTATAGAGTTTGTTATGAGATCTGGTGACGTTGATAACAGATTCCGTGATAATACTAGAATGATTGAGGGAATAAGAGCTCATCAGACGATACAAAAAAAATATGGTAAAAATTATAAGAAAGAATATTCTCTTAAAAATACGACTACCATTGATGAAGTTGAATTTAGAGTAGAAGGTAGAGCTGATGGGCTAATATCAGAAAAAGATGGTTTTGTCATAGATGAGATAAAGTCTACCACTAGAGCTTTATCAGAAATTGATGATAGTAATAAACTTCATTGGGCACAGGCTATGTGCTATGCATATTTTTATGCCTTAGATAATAAGCTTAAAAGTATGTCTATAACTTTAACATATGTAAATATTGATGATTATTCTACAAAAATATTTAGAGATAAATTTAGCTTTGAAGAACTCAAAGATTTTTATTATAAACTTTTAGAAGAATATTTAAACTTTTCAAAAATTCTTGCGATTAATAATCAAAAGAGAAATGATTCTATAAAAAAATTGGATTTTCCATATAAAGAATATCGAAAAGGTCAAAGAAAAATGTCTGTCGCAGTTTATACTGCAATTTTAGACTCCAAAAAACTATTTGTAGATGCACCTACTGGAATTGGCAAAACGATATCTGCAGTATTTCCTTCTATAAAATCTATGGGGGAAGATCTATCTGATGAGATTTTTTATCTAACTAGCAAAAATACTCAGGCTAAAGAAGCTCTAAAATCAATAAATATCCTTAAGAATCAAGGACTATCTATAAAGGCTTTGTCTATAACTTCTAAGGAGAAAATCTGTCTTAATGATGAAGTTAAATGTAATCCAGTAGATTGTCCATTTGCAAAAGGGCATTTTGATAGAATAAATGGAGCTCTTAAAGATATATTAGAAAATGAAGATATTATGGATTATAATATAATAACTTCTTATGCAGAAAAACATAGAGTGTGCCCATTTGAATTTGAACTAGATATCTCATCTTATGCAGATTTTATAGCTTGCGATTATAATTATGTTTTTGATCCAAATACTTATTTGAAGAGATTTTTTGATGATGTAATAGATAGGTATATATTTTTAGTTGATGAATCTCATAATCTATTAGAAAGATCACGCGGCATGTATAGCTTTAGTTTTAGTAAAGCTAGTTTTTATCAAATAAGCAAAAATATAAATATTAAAAGAAATAAAAAGATTAAAAAAATAATAGATGAAATAATAGAAATATTCGATAAAATTTATGCTAATCATGGTAAAAAACTATATTACTATCAAGAAGAGCTTATTGATGATTTTGACAAAGCCTTTATAAAACTTTTAAAGCCATTGCAAAAATATTTAGTAGATCAAAAAGAAGATCCTTTGTATGATACTCTTTTGAATTTGTTCTTTGATGTAAATAAATTTTTTAGGATAGAGGATAGATATTCTAATGGATTTTACAGTGTAATCTCTTATGACGAAGATAATGACGATATAATTTATCAGATAAAATGTATTGATCCTTCAGAAGTTTTAGCTAATACGTATAAAAACGCAAGATCTACTGCATTTTTTTCAGCAACCCTTTCTCCTATGAATTACTTTACTAGGATGTTTGGAGCAGAAGATAGCTTAAAACTTAAACTGGATATGCCTTTTGATGATAAAAATTTTGATCTTTACATTCGTGAAATAAGTACTAGATATAAGGATAGAGATAGAAATATTGGCATAGTAAGTGAAACTATAAATGAATTTATAAACTCAAAAAAAGGTAATTACTTTATATTTTTCCCTTCATATTCTTATTTATCAGCCGTCTATGATGATTATATAAGTAGATTTGACGATGATATAACTACCCAAGATAGATTTATGAGTGAGAAAGAAATTACTAAGTTTTTAAAAAAATTTGAAAAAGGATCTAATAGAACTGCTTTTGTAGTACTTGGTGGAATTTTTTCTGAGGGAGTAGATTTGGTAGGAGATAGGCTAATAGGTTCTATGATAATTTCTGTAGGTATGCCAGGAGTTTCGGATGAAAGGAATCTAATCAAAGAATATTTTGATAAAAGACAATTGAGTGGATTTGATTATTCCTATACTTATCCAGGAATAAATAAAGTATTTCAAGCTGCTGGAAGAGTTATTCGTAGTGAGAATGATAAGGGAATAATTTATCTTGTAGATGATAGATTTAATTCATATAAATATTACATGCTTTATCCCAAGCATTGGAAAAATAAAAATATAAAAATAGTGAATGATAGTAAGACTTTTAATAAAGAAGTAAAAAGCTTTTGGGAGGAACTAGGTGAGAAAAGCAAAGACAAGTGAAGTGACAGTCTATGATATGAGATATCCAAATATATCGATTGGTAAAGATGAAAATGAAAATATAGTTGAATTTAAGGGAGGTCTTCTTGGACAAAAATGTTTAGTAAAAATAACGAGAAATAGAAAAGATCTCAAAAAGGGCAAATATTTAAAATTAATTGAGAATTCATCTCTAGAAAATAGTAGAAATCATTGTTCAGTAGCAGATATTTGTGGTGGATGTGCTTATCAAAAGCTTCCATATGAAACAGAATTAATGCTTAAACTTGATATGATAAAAAAACTATTTGCTGATAATAATATAGATTATGACGGTGATATTTCTATAAATAGGTCTCCAATAACAGAAGGCTTTAGAAATAAAATGGAATACACCTTTGGAGATAAGGAAAAGGGTGGAGATTTAGTTTTAGGATTGCATAGGCAAAATAGGTTTTATGAAATAGTAGACACTATAGTTTGCAATGTAATAGATGATGATTTTAACAAGATAAGACTTGCTGTTCAAAATTATTTTAGAGAAAAAAAGACAAGTTTTTATCATAAGTCACGTAGAGAGGGTCTACTTAGACATTTTATAATTAGAAAAGCCTTTAGAACAAATGAAATCATGCTAATACTCGTAACTACAAATGAGGATAGCTTTGATGATATGAGAAAAAAACTATTTGTAAATTATCTAACAAATATAGAATTAGATGCTGATATAGTTTCTATATTTCATGTTATCAACGACTCCCCAGCAGATGCAGTAGTTCCTGAAAGAGTTGAGTTACTTTATGGTAAAGAGCATATCACAGAAGAGATGCTAGGACTTAAGTTTAATATTTCTCCATTTTCATTCTTCCAACCAAATGTATTTACTGCAGAAAAACTATACAAGAAAGCCTTTGATTTTGCAGAAATAGATGAGAGTATGAACATATTAGACTTATACTCTGGAACAGGAACCATCACCCAAGTAATGGCAAGCCGAGCAAAATCTGCTACAGGTATAGAAATAGTAGCAGAAGCAGTCGAAAAAGCAAAAGAAAATGCAGGATTAAATGAAATTGAAAATATAAATTTCTTATGTGGGGATGTCTTAGAAGAAATTGAAAATGTAAAGGGAAATTACGATGTAGTAATCCTAGACCCACCCAGAGCAGGCATAATGCCAGAAGCTCTAAAAAAAATAATCGCTATAAATCCTAAGAAGTTTGTATACATATCATGTAATCCTAAAACACAGGTAGAAAATTTAAAGGACTTTATAGCAAATGGATATGAGATAAAAAAATACGAAATAATAGACCAATTTCCCAATTCTAGACATGTCGAGAGTGTAGTATTGATGTCAAGAAAATAAGATGATGGGTTATAAGACTGTTGAAATCAATGGCTATTAGGATTTTTAAGAAAATCTTAAAAGCCATTTTCTATTTGGGAAACACCTTTTGGGAACAGTTAGAGTGTAGATTATAACAGGATATGAAGACACTATGGATATTTTATGTGGAGTGAGCAGGGTGGATACTATTAGGCTGCTCATTATAGATTAATAATATATGAAACTTCAAGCTATATGAATGGTTATAGTAAATTAATAAAATAGATGACCTCAATAAAATGTAAAAATAGCCTGACCAGAATAGTTGTTAGAGAAGACAATTATAATACAAAATAGATATAAGTTGCTGTTTTGTGTTATAAGAGACAAATAAGATATAATCTAACTACCAGATGTAGAGACGATAGTATTGATGTCAAGGTGAGGGACTGAACTGTATAGAAAAGCCTTGAAATAAACGGGTTTTGATGGTATTGCCAAGAAAAAGTGCATCATCGTAATCTCATTTTTAGATCTTTTAAAAACAGTTCTGTCTTCCGGAAATGTAACTATGGAACTGCTTTTTGATGTATTGAGACTTCAGAAATGTAGTCGGAGGTGGCTTTGGAGATATTCAGACAATAAAACTGTTTGCAATTGTATATTTCTCGACAAACGGGTCAGGTAGATTACTGAATACACTGAACGTCCGGTCAGACGACTTAGTGAAAAGATTACGGTTTACGATGAGAAATAGGCTGTGGAATTCAAATCAGGCCTTGCGATAAAAGGAGATGGATGAAAAGAATATATTAAAATAGGGCACCTCGTCAGGAAATGGCGGGGTGATTTTTTGTAAGAATACTTTAAACATAAAAAGCATATGAAATTGCTACGGCATTGTCGAGTGGTATTAACATATTTTTACTTGACAAGGCAATAACGCATGATATAATTAGTATGAAATGTATAACAAAGAATACTAACCTTCAAGGAGATAAAATATGAAAAAAAGCAAGCAATATCATAGTAACTTGGAATATGAGAATAAAACTGAGAAAAACGAACAGGGGTTTTATGCATGGACTGCAAAAGTTGGCACTAAAGGACAGATTGTAATTCCAAAAGAGGCAAGGCAATTGTTCCATATCGAAAGCGGTGATACAATCCTCCTGCTTGGTGATCAAGATCAGGGAATAGCATTGATAAGCGGTGATAAAATGGCGGAGATGCTACAGGCAATTAAGGGGCAAATATTATAAAACGTATGAAACGATTAAAAATCATTATGGTTGTTTTGATAGGGATAGTTATAATTTTAGTGGGCTTTGCATATCGAACGATTTACTTTGACTATGGAAACGATCTGTTTATGAAGAAAAAAGGGAAGCAATTAGGATTTACAGAAAAAGTGTACAAAGCGACCGATGGCAGTGAGATATCATACTTAGAAGGACCTGATAATGGGGAGCCGCTTTTACTAATTCACGGTCAGATGGTATCAAAAGAAGACTATGCAAAAGTTTTACCGAAACTCTCAAATCATTTTCACATCTTTGCAGTAGACTGTTACGGACATGGGAAATCATCTAAAAATCCAGACAAATATCAGCTTATTCCCATTCGTGATGATTTGATTGATTTTATGAGAGATGTAATCCGTGAAAAAACATTTCTTTCGGGGCATTCTTCCGGAGCTTTAATATGTGCGGCCGTAGCATCAAAAGACAAAGAACAGGTGAAAGGACTTCTACTTGAAGATGGACCTTTCTTTTCTACGGAGCCGGCTAGAGCAGGAAATACTTTTTCTTATCTTGAGTTTAAGACGATCCATGATTTTTTTTCGCAGCAAAAGGAGAAGAATTATACGAGATATTATCTTGATCATACTTACATGAAATCGCTTTTCAATAAAGATGGAAAAGATAATTGGGACTTTATAATCAAAAATCCTTTTTCCGAGAGAATCAGGGAAAATAGTGGTAAAATGCCAATTGTTTGGTATTATCCTCCTGAAATCGGCCTGAATGGAATGATATTCTTAACGCGTAATATGCAGGACGGAACAGGGAACTATGATTTAAGGTTTGGGGAGACTTTTTACGATTTTTCCTGGTTTTATGGAGTTGACCAGAAAAAGATGTTGAGCGAAATAGAATGCCCGACGATTATTCTTCATGTTGCGCCTTCAAAGGAAACTGCGCCGAGCTATTATGATAATAATGGAATACTGCTATCTGCCATGGACGAAAAAGATGCAGAAGAAGTTCATACTTTAATCAAAAACAGTACGCTTAAATCTGGTTATGAATCAAGTCACGATATTCATGCTGACTTACCGGAACAGTTCGTTGATGCAATGATGGAGATGAAGCAGCAGAAGTAGCGGATATGCCCATTGAACGGGCATTGACATTTACCCGGAAACATCATTTTTCTATTTGAAAAATACCTCGTGGGAACAGTTCAAGTGTAGATTATTGCAGGGTGTGTAGACACTATGTATATTTTGGGTGGAGTGAACAGGATGGATAACATCAGGCTACTTATCATATAATAAAAATGATATAATAGTAATTAGGTTGAATTAAGGAGATAATTATAATGAGTCCTTTGGTTGTATATTATTCATATTCAGGAATAACAAGAAGATTAGCAGAAGATATTGCGTTGATTACTGATGGAGATTTGAGAGAGCTGAAGCCACAAAAGCCTTATTCATTCTCATATAATACAGCTGTAAAAGAAGCGAGAGAAGAAATTGAAAAAGGATATTGCCCACCTCTTATTCAAGGGGCGGAAACTATTGAAAATGCAGAGGTGGTTTTCATTGGTTCTCCTAATTGGTTTAAAACTTTTGCCCCACCCGTGCTATCGTTTTTAAGAACGGTTGATTTAAGTGGAAAGACAATTATTCCGTTTTGCACGCATGGCGGAGGTGGTTTTGGGAGAATGATTGAAGATTACAAAAAGGAATGTAAGAATTCAATTATTAAAGATGGAATAGCGTTAAAAGGAGATTACAGTTTTGATGAACTAAAAACATGGTTAGATAGTAATTTATGAATCCCAGTTTATTAAACTCAAATAACCAAATAAAAGATACAAGATAGCAATTCACGAAGCAGTAAATCAAATCGGTTTACTGTTTTTTTATTGCTTAAAATCAAGAAGAAAGGACAAAGAAAATGAAAAACATAGAAGAAAGAATTTTAATGGCAGAAGAAGAAATCAAGCAGTTACAAAATAAAAGAAAGAAGCTCATCAGTCAGCAGAAAGAGGAAGCACGAAAAAAGAGAGATAGACGGCTTTATGAAAAAGGAGGAAATTATGGAATACAAAGATATTAGAGAAAACTTAGAAGAAATGATGAATGATAACTACAAGGATTTTATAAAAGCACTTGTGAGCATAGAAAAAGGTGTTAATGATGAAAAAGCACTTGAAGAAGTCTATGTTTTATATATAAACAATGACACAACAGGTCTACTAAGTGATGACTTTGACTATATGATTGATGATATGAAAGAACAAGGTAAGATTGTTGAAAATGTCAGTGATATTGAAGGAAAAGACGATCTTATAAATCTTGTGGGTAATATAGCTGGAAAAGTAGAAAATCTTGAAAGAGAAAATGCTAATGGAGAAAAGTTCAAAGTAAGCAACTTTTCTCTTGTTTCTAAAGATGACGATGGAAATAAAGTTTATACCAATTGTTCAGCCTATGGAGATAAGACAAAAGATTTGGAGAGCCTTAAACAAGGAGATTTTGTTAAAATATTTGGTCAAGTAAAAACAAGCATTGATAACAACGGAAAGGAACATAAAAATGTTCGTATTTTGTCTTCTAAGCTCTTAAAAGCAAAAGAACAAGAAAGAGTCAAGACAAGGATAAAAAATCCATATTAGGGCAAATAAAAAGCTTTAAGACAGATGACAAAGCTAAGTCAAACAAGAAAGACCATAGCAAAGGTACAGAGAGATAAATATCGGCAGTCTTCGGACTGCCTTTATTTTTTTGATCAGTTTAACGCAGTAAATCATATAATTGAAAGGAATCTGTGTTATATGCTATAATTAGGTAAATAATCTATATATTTAGAAAGGTAAAATATAGAATTGGAGAAAGATATGGAAGAAAGTGAAATTTATCATCCTTCTTTCGATATAGATTTTTTGTATTCTTATGATTTTAAAACTATCAAGCTAAGTGATATTTCTGCTATTAAGACAGAAAATGAACTTGAATATCTAAAAAAAGAACTTTCAACTCAAGTACGTGAAATAATAGTTGTCGATATAAATAGAGTTGAATCACAAACGAACTGTGTGAAAGTGATAATTCCTGATTTGGAATTTAATCTAGGTCAGGGAAAAGAATTTGGAGATGAAGATTTATCAGGTGGCCAGTGGCAAAGTCTTGCCATAGCAAGAGGCTTTTATAAGGATGCAGGATTAATTATTTTGGATGAACCCACAACCGCAATTGATCCAATCAAAGAGGATAGTTATTATTCACTGTTCCAACAAGAACTAAAGGACAAAACAGCAATATTGGTTACTCACCATTTGGCAAGTGTAAAAATTGCTGATCGAATTATCTATTTAAAGGATGGAAGAATAAAAGAAGAAGGAAGCTTTGAGAAGCTTATGTCGATGAAGGGTGAGTTTTATAAATTATATTCTATTCAAGCAAATAAGTATAAAAAATAAATATTAAATTGAGTATTTGTAAAATAATAGTAAAGAAGAATGGGCTTAATAAGCACTATTTTTGTTAAAATCTTTGGACAGGTAAAAACAAGTATTGATAACAACAGGAAAGAACTTAAGAATGTTCGTATTTTGTCTTCTAAGCTCTTAAAAGCAAAAGAACAAGTAAAGGTCAAGATAAAGATAAAAAGTCCATACTAGGGCAAATAAATGATTTAAAAAGTAAAGATAAGAAAAAGACAAAAAAGACATAATTTGCAAAGGAGGATAAGATGGACGATAAGATGGGAAAATGGATCGGTATAGGTCTGATACTAGGAACAGCTATCGGTGTAGCTACAAAAAATATAGGACTTGGCGTAGGTATTGGACTAGTACTGGGAGCTGCTATTGGAGCTTCAAAACAAGAAAAGAAAAAGTAATAAATCTATTTATTAAATGCAGCTCATGCTAGTGAAAATTTAATTGATTCGTATCATGAGAATAAGCGAGATATTAATTTATCAAAAAAATTGACATATGAAAAAGATTTTATTGAAGAAATTTTTAGAATTATTGAAACTACCCCAGATAATCAACTAGAAAATATGTCTGAAGAGCAGTTAATAAATTATTTTAATACTAAAATAGAAAAAATAGAGTTTAGAGCTGAGGAGTCGAAAAATTTTATAACGCCATATGGGTGGTGGGAAAATACAAAGTGTGGTGCCGCTATAGTAGCTGTTGTTGGAGGAACAGTTTTTGCAGGTGCAAAATTATTAAAGTTAAAAAAATATATAAAAGCTTTAGGAGGAGTTAAAGAAGCAGCATACTTATACTTCTACTATGGACAACTACCAAAAGAAGGAGCAAAAAATTTAGCAGAAATGATTTTGGGCATAGATACAATAAAAAGTCAATGTGGAGGTTTACTTAGTGAAAGTAGAGATAGGATAGAATATATAGCATGTTAATAGTATTAGTATCACTATTAGTTATCGTATCTATTATTAAAAATTATGATAAATATAAGATTATGAATAAAATGCTTGTGCCTATAGAGACTTTATTAAACATAATTACAATAACTTTGATAAGTGCTAATAAGATAAATATCACTATAAGCTTAGTATTATCTAATATAATATTATTAGAGTTATCTCAGTGTATATACTATCATTCACTATCTAGCGAGACTAGTAGATTAAAATATCTTTTATACATAAATAAAATAGTATTAATAGTTATAATATTCCTACTCTTAAATAAAATTTACTAAAAATTGATTAGTCAAGTATACAATGAAAGTGTGAAATCCATATTACAATTTTAATTACTTAAGAGATGTTGGGTATTTAGATGAATATGGAAACTATTATATAACAAATAGCTTATTATTAGAAGAAAGAGCTAATGATGGAGATGAAAATGCAAAAATCTTGCTTGATTTGTATCCTGAACGACAAAACAGAAGCGCTAAAAATTTCGAGGTATGTATAGCAAAAGACTATTTTGGAGTATACATAGATCTATTAAATGGCAATTTATGGAATGCATTTGTTGGATATGTTAACGGAAAAGTGTGGATAGAAGCCGCTAAGATTATTTTAAGTATAGCAGGAAAATCAGCATCCAAAGCAAATGTTGTGGCTACAGCTGGACAGTTAGCTGTAGCTGCGTATAATTGTAGAGGTGAATGGTAGTATAAAAAACATATTTAAAGTTGTTATATGGTAATCAGTCAGAAATTTAAACTTCTGGCTGATTTTTTTAGTATGTTCGGTATCGTATACTTTAAAAGATGAAAATCACTCTATGTTGTATTTTTTTATTCAATTTATATCCTTATGTAAACTTTATTTGTATATTTATTTGTATAAAAGGTTGACACTAACAAACAAATAGGATATTATACATGATAATAAAAAAGCAAGGAGGTCAAACATGTATTATAATCATTCAAATAACAAAATGATGGGTATGATGCACATGATGAATTCATGGGCAGGCTTTCTTGTACCCAAAAATTATTAATTTTGGGATTAGACCACGAGGAGCCTGATGGCTCCTTTTTTTTATGGATTGGAGCTTTTTATGACATACAAAAAGAGATTAAGGAGCTTTAGATCTATCCTTTGGGATGAGCGAATGTATCTCCTTAATATTTAAAAATTAAAAAAAGAAAACATACATTTATTACCAAAAAATTATTAATAAATATTATATAAAAGACTTAAGGAGAAAATTATCATGACCAAAGAACTTAACCAAGTAAAATTTGAAACACTAGCCCTACATTCTGGGCAAGAACAAGCAGACACTGCAACTGGGGCCCGTGCAGTTCCTATTTATCAGACTACTTCTTATGTATTTGAAGATACCGATCAAGCAGCAGAACGTTTCGGACTTAAAGATGCGGGAAATATTTATGGAAGGTTGACTAATCCTACAGAAGAAGTTTTGGAAAAACGTCTTGCTGCCCTAGAAGGAGGAAGCTCCGCCTTGGCTGTTGCTAGTGGTGCAGCAGCTATAACTTATGTTTTTCAAGCATTGGCACAAAAAGGGGGACACATTGTATCAGCAAATACTATTTATGGAGGTACCTATAATTATCTATGCCATACTTTCCCTCTTTACGGAGTAGAAACTACTTTTGTAGATCCATCTCAATCGGAAAACTTTGAATCAGCAATCAAAGAGAATACAAAGCTTATATTTTTTGAAACTTTAGGCAATCCAAATAGCAATATAACAAATATTGAAGAAGTGGCTGCGATTGCCCATAAATATAATATTCCTCTAGTTATCGACAATACCTTTGCTACTCCTTACTTGCTTCGTCCTATAGATCACGGTGCAGATATTGTAGTTCACTCTGCTACTAAATTTATCGGTGGTCATGGGACTAGTTTAGGTGGTATAATTGTAGAAAGTGGAACTTTTGATTATACTTCTTATAATAAATTTAAAAATCTCTCTACACCTAACGAATCGTATCATGGAGTTTCCTTTACTAAAGATGCGGCACCAGCACCTTTGACCACATATATTCGTGCAATTCTCCTCAGAGACACAGGAGCATGCATATCTCCATTTAATGCTTTTTTACTTCTTCAAGGAGTAGAAACTCTATCTTTACGAGTAGAGCGCCATGTTGAAAATGCACTAAAAGTAGTATCCTATCTAGATAAGCACGAAAAAGTAGCTAAAGTAAATCATCCTTCTTTAAAAGATCATCCTGATTATGATCTTTACCAAAGATATTTTCCTCATGGGGCAGGTAGTGTCTTTACTTTTGATGTATATGGTGGAGAAGAAGAGGCGCGTACTTTTATTGATAATCTAAAAATATTTTCAAATTTAGCAAATGTAGCAGATGTAAAAAGTTTGGTAATCCATCCAGCTACTACAACTCACTCCCAATTAAGCGAACAAGATTTAGAGAGTCAGGGAATAGGTAAAGCAACTATACGTTTGTCTATAGGAACTGAGCATATTGATGATATCATTGGAGATATAGATCAAGCACTAGAAGCTATCTAGATATTAGAAAGTGAGATGTTTATAAACTTTGTTGGATTTAGTGATGTTGGAAATAAAAAAGCATCTAATTTATCTTTGATAATGTAGCATAGCTATGTCGCTTGGATGTGGGTATAGTTACATTGAAAAAATTATAAATTGTGGGAGATTTCTATGGAATATAAAGAAATTAAATTAAATATTTCAAATGATAAAATTAGTGATTATAAAGTATTTAAAGGTATAAAACTATATTCTGAAATTTTTAAATCTGAAGATGAAAAGAAACTAATAAATAAAAGAGTATATATAACTCAAAAAGAAAATTATGTCTATTATGAAAGAACCGATATAAATTGGAACTATTGGTCAGATAAAACAAAATATGATTTAAGTTTTGACTTATCTGACATAAAACATGACATAATATTTAAAGTTTCGCCAGAACTAAATAATTTTTCAGAGTATTTAGATCAAGAAGTAATTAGAAAAATTGGGACTAAAGAAAAAAATGGAGAAATAGTAGAAATATTGGATATTTAATATATTATTCCGTATATTAATAATAGTAAAGTTTAAGACTTTAATCTATGAAAAAATAACAGATATAATAGATAGTTTGAAACGCCCCCATACACAAAGGCTATTTGTGTATGGGTATTTTTTTTGTTTTCTTGCATGAAAGGAGAGTTCGTGAAAGAAAGTAAACTTAGCGAGGCTTTCTTTAAATATGTGACATTGAATATTTTAGGACAGATTTATACTCTTTTTGATGCATTTTTTGTTTCTAAATCATTAGGTGCAGATGGATTAACTGCATTGAATTTAGCTTACCCTGTTTCTGTATACTTAATGGTATGGGGTTAATGCTTGGTATAGGTGGGGGAAATTAAGTATTCTATATTTAAGAGTCGTGAAGATTATGAGGATGCAGATAAAATTTTTACAAATACTATTTATATTGTTATTATTTTTGGAATTTGGTTTGTTTTAATTGGACTGTTTTTCTCAAAAAAGTTGTGGCTTTATTGAAAGCAGATGAGGAAGTTTTTGATCTAGCATATACTTATGTAAAAGTTCTATTATTATTTGCTCCGTTTTTATAACTAATAATATTTTATAAGAAATGATGGTAATCCTAAATTATCAATGCTTATAATGATAATAGAGAGCTTATCAAATATTATTTTAGATTATATTTTTATTTTTACTATGAATATGGGAATATTTGGAGCTATACTAGCGACTTGTTTTTCACTAATCATTCTCCTAATAATGGCGTTACATTATATATTTAAAAGGAAAAATAATTTTCATATACAGGATAAATTGGGTAAATAGCATTGTATAAAGGAAATAAAGGAGAAAAAATGCAAGATTTTATTTTTAATATATCAACTAAGATTTTATTTGGAAAAGATCAGCTTAAAAATCTGCCAGGAGAGATTAAAAATTATGGTAATAAGGTCCTATTAGTTTATGGAAGAAATAGCATAAAAAAAATTGGACTTTATGATGATATTATTAAATTATTTGAAAAAAGTTCAATCGAAATATTTGAACTTCCAGGTATAGTACCTAATCCAAGAATTGATAAAGTTCGTGAAGGTGTAAAAATTGCAAAAGAAAATGACATCGATTTTATACTTGCAGTAGGCGGTGGATCAACTATTGATTCTGCTAAGTTAATTGCAGTTGCTGCTAAAACTGATTCTGACCCTTGGGATATTGTCATAGGAAAAGAAAACCCTAAAGATGCAATTCCTCTAGCAAGTATATTAACTCTTGCTGCTACAGGTTCAGAGATGAACTCTGGTTCAGTAATTACAAATGAAGAAACTGGTCAAAAACTAGGATGGGGATCAGAGTATGCTAGACCCAAATTTGCCCTTATAAATCCAGAATACACTTACAGTGTAAGTGTATATCAGACTGCTGCTGGTACTTGCGATATAATGAGCCATACAATGGAGAATTATTTTACACTAAATGATGGGGCTTATCTTGAAGATAGATTTGCTGAAAGTATCTTAAAAACTTGTATGAAATATGGCCCTATAGCTATTAAAGAACCTAATAATTATGAGGCACGTGCAAATCTTATCTGGGCAAATTCTTGGGCTATAAATGGTTTATTAAATGCTGGAAAATCTACAGCTTGGTCAGTACATCCAATGGAGCATGAACTTTCTGCATTAAGAGATATAACTCATGGAGTTGGTCTTGCAATACTTACTCCATACTGGTTAGAGTATTGCTTAGATAATGAAAGAAGTGAAAAAATCGCTGAATTTGGATATAATGTTTTTGATATAGAAAAAACAGAATCTACTTTTGAGGATGCGAAAAAGGCAATAGAATCTTTAAGAGAGTTTTTTATTTCATTAGGAATTCCTGAAAACTTACAAAAAGAGGGATTTAAGAAAGAAGATTTACCTATTATGGCAAGAAATTGTGTTAATAATAGACCAAAACCTGAAATAAATGGATTTAAAAACTTAAAAGAAGAAGATATTTTAAATATTTATAAAATGGCTTTTTGATGAAGGAATTTATGTTAGATTTAGAAAAAATAGCTAATGAGATAATTAATAAAGAAGATTCTGCTGAAAGTATAATTATATTTGATAATAAAACTGACCAATATATTGATTTTTCAAATGATAATGTATTTGATGTCAGGTCTATATCTAAAACAGTGTTAGCTTTAGCTTGTGGAATTTTAATAGAGAAATCTAATAATGATTTTAATGAAGAAACTTTAATTTATCCTATACTAAAAGATAAGATAAATCTTAGCAATACGAAGAATCTAAGGTATCTTAAAGAAGTAAAAATAAAGCATCTCTTAACTCATACTACAGGATACAGGGATTTAGTATTGATGAGTAAAAATATAGATCCTAAGGACTACGATGGTTTATTTGATTATATAATAAATTATCCAATATATTCTAAACCTGGTAGCTACTTTTTATATTCTAATGCAGGATTTTATTTATTAGCAGCAACAATGCAAGAATATTTGGGGTATAATCTTTTTGATTTTATAGATGAAAATTTATTTAATCAACTTAATATAAATGATGCTAAATGGGAAAGATATGGTGATTATCTAGCAGGAGCAACTAAGGTTAATCTTTGTGCTAATGATATGCTGAGCATAGGCAAATTATTAATAAATAATGGTAAATTCAACGGAAAACAAATTGTTAGTTGCAATTGGATAGAAAAAATGACAAGACCATTGTTTAAAAATCCTAATGAGACTAAAAGAAAATTTTTATCAGAAGATAATTATGGTTATGGTATCTGGATATCTGATAATGAAGTAGTATTTGCATCTGGAACTGGTGGACAGCTAATTGTTTTACTTAAAAAGTTAGGGATCTTAATAATAACAACAAACAGTGGTTCTGATAATAAAGGTTATGAGATTAAGGATGATATTAATAAAATAATATCTATGATTAATGAAAGGCAATAAAATGAATTATGAACATATAAAAGAATATACAAAAATATATGAAGAACACCAAAAACTTTTAGAAGATCTTTCTAAATCATTAAAAGAGTTTAAAGATCACCAAAAGGATTTTGAAAAATTAGAAAAATATTATTATAGTGAAGATTTTATAAAAGATCATGATGCATCAAATAAAGGAGAAATTCCAGATGATATAAATCAAGGTATTCTAACTGAAGATGCCATATATGATTTACTAGGAGATAATTATTATATGGCGCGTGAGCTTTTAGATCTTGCAAATTATATGATTCAAGATAAGGATAATTAGTATGAGTGTAAAAACTCATACTATTTTTGTGCAAAAAAATAGAGAGTTAATAAACTCTCCATTTTAATTACTTGGTGCACCATCAGAGACTCGAACTCTGGACACCCTGATTAAGAGTCAGGTGCTCTACCAACTGAGCTAATGGTGCGAAGTGAATACTTATATAGTATACAACTTCATTTTGAACTTGTCAAATTAATATATTTGCCACATATGAACTATTTGATCACTTATCTCATCATATGTCCAAGGACGCATAGTATTTTTTACACTATTTGGATCATTTATAAGGAATTTTCCATCTTTATAAGAATCTATTACAAAAATATGACCAAATAGTGTAAAGTAACCCTTTTTTACTGAAACTATTATAGGACCATTTTTTAGAGCTTCTTTCATTTCATTTTCATCTAAGTTTATATCTTTAACAGCATAGTTATATTTTTGTGCTTCTTGAGAAAAAAATTTCCAAGCTATACCTTCACTTGTCATATAATTTTTTGCATCTTTTGCTATTATGTCAGGTGTTATATTAGGATCATCTTTTAATCTCGATAATACCATTGATACAGAAGTTGGACCACATCCAGATATACCTATGTTTCTATCTCCAAGATCTAAATAAGCCCATCTATTATCCCATTGTATGTAATAAGGAGTTTTTCGATTTAATTTTATAGATTCACCTGGAGTACTTATAAAGTCTGTTTCTCCATGATTCATATTATAAACGAATTCTATGGTGTCTGTGTCATTACCTGTAAGATAAGCTTCTACATTAGTTATATTGTAATAGTTATCATAAACCCATTTAGCTTTAGGGTCGGTAGCAGCTTGTTTCTCAACATTTTTAATTATTTCTTCTTTTACATCTGATTTTACTTTTGGAGTAAAATTTATATTTTCATTTTCTATTGCAGTATCTATATTTTTTACGATAGTTGATTTGTCTCGGTTTATAAAAGTGTTTATCGCAAGTTCATTAATATCAGATATTATATTCATATTTTCTTGATCAATTAGTTCTTCATCATTACTTTTAAAGCTTGTTGAACAAGAAGTTAGAAGTAAAGTCAAAGGCACTAATAAAATTTGCTTTTTCATATCAATACTTTACTCAAACTTTGCTAAGCTTCAATAATCGTTTGGAGTGTTTTAAAATTAAGGTATATTTACAAGGTAATGTTTCTTGGCACCCATTATTAAAAAAATATCAAGGAGAAAAAATGAATAAAGACAAAAGTAAACTTACAAATGATACTAGATATCTAGTTGGATCAGCAGTAGTAGCTGCCTTGTATGCAGTATTAACCTTAGTTATGCCTATGCCGCAATATGGACCTATTCAATTTAGATTTTCGGAAATCTTAGTTTTATTGGTATTTTACAATAAAAGATTTATACCAGGTCTTGTTTTAGGATGTGCAATTGCAAATTTATTTAGCCCTATGGTATGGTTTGACTTAATATTTGGAACGCTTTCTTCTTATGTAGCTTTCAAACTTATGGAGAAAACAGATAAATTATTTATAGCATCTCTATTTCCAGTATTAATGGTATCTGTTCCTGCTATTGGAACATATATAATTTTAGATAATACTGGCGCTTTTATAACAATGCTATTTTCTTTTATGGCTAGTGAATTTATTATGGTAAGTATTATAGCTGTGATAACTTTTAAAATATTAGAAGATAATAAAGGATTTATGAAATATATTAAAGAGTTTTGATATATTTGAAAATAATACTTTTTGATGTGAATCTTTAAAACTGATAAGTACCATCTTGCTGTTTTTTACAGTAAAGATGGTACTTATTCATTATATTATATAAAAAAAGGGGGAGACTTTAGAGTTTATTGAGCTTATTAATGATACTCTCAATTTCTGCTAATTTTTCTTTAGCATCGTCGGGATCATTATTTTCTAAAGTTTCATATACACAATGGCTGAGGTGTGCTGATAATACATCTTTATTAATATTTTTAAGTATAGATATAGATGCCATAATTTGGTTACTTACATCTATACAATATCGATCATCTTCAACCATTTTAATTAAGCCATCGATTTGTCCGCCGACGGTTTTGAGCTTTCTTATTGTCTTTGCCTTATCAGCATGCATTATTTGTATTCAATACCCTTATATTCATATCCAGCATCTATGATTGCATTTTTTATAGCATCTTCATCTGCTGTGCCAAAATAATCTACAGTAGCATTGTTATTTTCAAGGCTTACGTCAACTTTTTCAACAAATGCTAATTCTTCAAGTGCTTCTGTTACATGAGCTTTACAGTGCTCACAGCTCATTCCATCTACATTAACTATTAATTTATTTGTTGTTGCCATTTTTTCTTCTCCTTTAATATATTCTTTATTTTCATTTGGTAGGTTTTCTATATTTTTATTAATACTCTTTTTATTTAATTTATCTATTGCCTCTTTATTTTTAAAATTAGGGCTAAATCCTTTAAGCCTTAAAGAGTTAAGGCAAACAAAGATAGATGACATACTCATTGCAAAAGCTGCAAACATTGGATTAAGCATTATTCCTTTTAAAGGATATAGCAATCCAGCAGCTACTGGAATTAGTATTATATTATAAAAGAAAGCCCAGAATAGATTTTGCTTTATAGTTTTAATTGTTGATTTAGAAAGTTCTAATGCACTTACTATATCGAGTAGTGAATTTCTCATTAGTACAACATCTGCAGAATCTATAGCGACATCTGTTCCATTTCCTATTGCAATACCTATATCACTTCTTGCAAGAGCAGGCGCATCATTAATACCATCACCTACCATGGTTACTTTTTTACCCATATCTTGCAATTGTTTTACAACTTTATCTTTATCTTGAGGTAGGACATCAGCAAATTTTTTATCAATACCTAATTCAGATCTGATTGCTTCTGCTGTTTTTTCGTTATCTCCAGTTACCATAGTTACTTCATACCCTAGATTTTTAAGCTCATCTATGGCAATTTTTGAAGTTGCTTTTGGTAAGTCTTTAGCAGCTATTAGACCAATTACTTTATTTTCATCAGCAAAGTACATAGAAGTCTTGCCTTCATTTGCATAAGTATCAGCTATTTCAATATAGTTTTTAAGATCTATATTGTTTTCTTTCATTAGTCTTAAGTTACCTGCTAGGTATCTTTGTCCATTATATGTTGCGCTTATTCCTTTACCAGAAATAGCGTTAAAGTCTGATACATTTTCTGAAGCTATATTATTTTCTTCAGCATAGGTAACTATTGCATTACTTAATGGGTGTTCAGATGATTTTTCTATAGATGTTGCAAGTTTTATAAACTCATTATGGTCTATGTCAGTTTTTACATCTGTAACTTGAGGTCTACCTTCAGTAATAGTTCCTGTTTTATCTAGTAATATAGTATCAACTTTACTTAAGTTTTCTAAACTTTCTGCGTTTTTAAATAATAAACCTAGTTCTGCGGATTTTCCAGTAGAAACCATTATTGCCATCGGTGTAGCTAGACCTAAGGCACATGGACAGGATATAACTAAAACTGAAATCATTAGATTTAATGCAAATTCAAAATTGTAACCTAGTGCCATCCATACTATGAATGTAACAATAGAAATTAAAATTACAGCTGGTACAAATATAGCTGAAATTTCATCTGCCATTTTAGCGATTGGAGCCTTGGTTTCATTTGCTTCATTTACTAGATTTATAATTTGGGCAAGAGTTGTATCTTCTCCAACTTTGGTAGCTTTAAATTTAAATGAACCTTCTTTGTTAATAGTTGCAGTGATTACTTCATCACCAACACCCTTATTAACAGGAATAGATTCACCAGTTAAAGCTGCTTCATCAAGTAGGGAAGAGCCTTCTATAATCTCACCATCTACTGGAATAGAATCTCCAGGTCTAATTAAGATTATATCTCCTTTTTCTATCTCAGAAACATCTACGCTTTTTTCCTTACCATCAACAAGAATTGTTGCTTTTTTTGGTGCTAGATTTATTAAATTTTCTAGGGATGCTTTAGTTTGACCCTTTGATCTAGCTTCAAAATATTTACCAAGAGTTATTAAAGTTAGAATCATAGCAGCAGACTCAAAATATAGGTTATGCATATATTGATCTATAATTTCTGGTTGGTTAAATCCAAAACCATAGGCCATTCGCATTATAGCAAAAATCCCATAAAGTGTTGCTGCACTTGCACCTAAAGCTACTAGGGTATCCATGTTCGGAGCTTTATTAAATAATCCTTTAAATCCATTTATAAAAAATTTTCTATTTACTACTAATACTGGAATAGTTAGTATAAATTGTATAAAGGCATTATTTATAGAGCCTTCTCTTCCTTGTATAAAAGTAGGAACTGGCAAGCCAATCATTGGTCCCATAGCTATATACAAAAGTGGGATTAAGAAAGCTAAGGATACTTTTAACCTAAATTTAGTATTACTTTCCTCTTGGTCTTTTTCTTTAGGTTTGTCAGCTGTGGCTGATTTTTCTTTATCTTTTAAGCTAGCTCCATAACCTATTTTTTCTACAGCATGGATTATATCATCATCGCTTAATTTATCTTCATCATAATCTACACTCATAGATTCATTGATAAGATTTACATTTACATCATTAACGCCAAGTTTTTCAACTGCTCTTGTAACATTGGCTTGGCAAGACGCACAAGTCATACCTGTTACATCGTAGCGTTTTTTCATATAACCTCCTTCCACACCCTGTGGGGGTATTAATATCATTTAACGATTGCTTATATACATTGTCAAGCAAAGGGTATATTACAAGCAAAAGGAGCAAATATGAAAACATATCATTTAATATTCAAAGGTAGAGTACAAGGGGTAGGTTTTAGATACACTTCAAAAATGATAGCCGATAAGCTTAAGTTAGTTGGTACTGTAAAAAATTTATCCAATGGAGATGTTGAGGTGTATGTAAAAGGAGAAGAAACAAATATAGAAAAATTTATTGAAGAGATCAAAAATCAGAGATTTATCAGGATAGATTCTATAGATAAAAATGAAGTGAATAAATCAATAGATTGTCTAAGCTTTAACATAGTGCATTAATAATTGATTAATTTAGTTTTTAAGATATATTTATCTTATGACAATAAAAAGTAAATTTACAAAAGAAATAGCAAAAATAGTACGAGCTGGTCTAAGACTTACTCGTCACAACGCTACAGCACTTCCAGGTTATGTAGCTTATAAACTTGATAAAAATATATTGGATGAGTTATCAAAAAATACAAAATTTGTTTTTGTAACAGGTACAAACGGAAAAACAATGACAACCCATTTTTTAGCAAATATATTAAGGCAACACTACGATAAGGTTTATACTAACGAATCAGGCTCTAATATGGTTCAAGGTATTATTACTACACTTCTAGATAATCCAAAAAGAGAAGAAACTATAGCAGTCTTAGAGGTAGATGAGGCAAATCTTGTTCGTATTGGCAGAAATATAAAGCCTGATTATGTTATATTTACAAATATTTTTAGAGATCAAATGGATAGGTTTGGAGAAATCTATAATATATTTAATAAAATTATGCAAGGTATGGAAGTAATGCCAAATGCAAAAATTATTGCAAATGGTGATTTGCCAATATTTTCATATGATCAAATGGATAAATATAATAAGTCTTACTTTGCTATAAGAGATAAAAGGGAAGAGAAAGATGATTATATTTTAGAAGCAGATGCCAATTCTGATGGTATACTTTGTCCTCATTGCAATCACATCTTAAAGTACAAATTAAATAATTATTCTTCTCTAGGAGATTTTGCTTGTACAAGCTGTGACTTTAGCTCTCCTGAAATAACTTATAAACTTGATAAAATAAAAAAGCTTGAAGCCAACTATTCCTCATTCTATGTAGGCGATGAATTTTACGAAGTAAATGTTGGAGGTTTATATAATGTATACAATGCCTTAGCTGCTTTAAGTGTTGCAAAAGAATTAGGCTTAAGTTATGAAGAGATTTATGAAGGTTTAGCTAGTCAAAAAAATGTATTTGGTCGACAAGAAAATATTAAAATCTATGATAAAAATGTTACTATTAATCTCGTAAAGAACCCTACTGGTCTTAATCAAATAATAGATTTAATACTTTTAGAAAAAGAGCCAATATCCTTAATCTGTCTTTTAAATGATAATTATGCTGATGGGACAGATGTAAGCTGGATATATGATTCCTACTATGAAAATCTTTCTAACTTAACTATAAAAGACATATATGTATCAGGTATGCGTAAGAAAGATATGAAAAGACGTCTAGAAATAGCTGAGATATTTGATGGAGAAATAAAAGAATTTGATTACGAAAATGAGATAAAAAAAGTAATAAAAGATACAAAAACTGATAATATTTATATTCTTTCTACTTATACTGCTATGTTAAGGCTAAGGGAGGTTCTTGATTTATGAAAAAACTTATAATTTGTCATCTTTATGGCAATTTATTAAATACTTATGGGGATATAGGAAATATCATGGCCTTTTCCCACGAAGCAAGAAAGAGAGGTTATGAAGTAGAAACAGAGATAATTAGTTTAGGAGATGAGTTTGTCCCAGAAAAATATGATTTTGTATTTTTTGGGGGTGGACAAGATTATGAACAAAAAATTGTTCAAGAAGACTTATTAGGAAAAAGAGATGAACTGGCTAATTACATAGAAGAATCAGGTGTTTTTCTTGCCATTTGTGGTGGATATCAATTATTGGGCAAATATTATTATGATGCTTATAATAACAAGATTAATGGGTTAAATATTTTTGACCATTATACTGAAAATCAACAAGATGGAGCTAGATTTACAGGTCAGATTAAAATTAAGGATAATTTATCTAAGAAAATTTATGAAGGATTTGAAAATCATGGCGGAGTAACCTACTTATCTAAGGATCAAAAAGCTTTGGGAATGGTTATTGAGGGAAATGGCAATAATGGAAAAGATAAAACTGAAGGTTTTAGATATAAAAACACCATAGGTACATATTTACATGGACCACTTTTGGCAAGAAACAATAATTTATGTAATGATCTACTAAACAAAATTGAAGAAAGGAATTAATAAATAATGAAGACTGATATAGAAATTTCTCAAGAAGCAAATTTAGAAGACATTGACCAAATCTGTGAAAAAATAGGTTTAGAAGATTATGAGAAACTAGGCAAATATAAAGCTAAAATAGATTTATCCTATTTACAAAAAGATAAAAAAGATTCAAAGTTAGTTTTAGTTACCGCAACTAATCCTACACCAAGTGGTGAAGGAAAGACAACTGTTAATATTGGACTTTCAATGGCTTTAAATAAAGTTGGTAAAAACGCAATTTCAGTATTAAGAGAACCATCACTTGGACCATCTTTTGGTAGAAAAGGTGGAGCAACAGGTGGTGGATACTCCCAAGTTTTACCAATGGATGAAATTAATCTACATTTCACTGGAGATTTTCACGCTATAACATCTTCTGTAAATCTTGTTGCAGCTATTATTGATAATCATATATACCAAGGAAATGAAAAGAACATTGATCCAAAACAAATTGTTTGGAGAAGATGCGTAGATTTAAATGATAGAGCATTAAGAAATGTTGTAATAGGCATGGGCAATAAGACTGATGGGGTTATTCGTGAAGATAAATTCGATATAACTGTTGCTACAGAAATGATGGCAGTTTTATGTTTAGCAACAAGCCTTGATGATTTTAAGAGGCGTGTAGGCAAAATGATTGTAGCATATGATATTTATAATAATCCAGTTACTGTTGATGATATTAAAGCAACTGGATCTGTAGCTGTGCTAATGAAAGATGCATTAAAACCGAATCTTGTTCAAACAATAGAAAATACTCCAGCCATAATACATGGTGGGCCATTTGCGAATATTGCACATGGTTGTAATTCCTTAATAGCTACAAAAACGGCTTTAGCTATATCTGATTATGTAGTAACAGAAGCTGGATTTGGAGCTGACTTAGGTGCAGAAAAGTTTAACGATATAAAATGTAGATTAGGTGATATAAAACCTGATGCAACAGTAATAGTTACATCTATTAGATCTTTAAAATATCAAGCGGGTATGCCTTCAGATGCTCTTCAAGAAGAAAACTTAGACTATTTAAATAAGGGATTTGAGAACTTAAAGATACATATTGAGAATATGAAAAAATTTGGAACTAATATAGTAGTAGCTATTAATAAGTTTGATACAGATACTGATGAAGAAATAAGCCAACTTAAATCTCTTACAAAATCTATGGAAGTAAATGCCATAGAAACAACCGTATTCGCCAACGGATCACAAGGAGGAATAGATCTTGCAAATGAAGTTGTAGATTTATGTGAAAAAGATAATGGGTTTGAGTTTTTATACGATGTTAACTTAACTATTAAAGAAAAACTTGAAAAGATATCAAAGGATATATATAGGGCAAAAGATGTTGTTTATACAAAAAAAGCAAATAAAGATATAAAAAGAATTGAAGATCTAGGTTATGATAATCTTCCAATATGTGTCGCAAAAACACCTTACTCTTTTTCTGATGATCCTAATATTAGAATAACAGATAAAGATTATGATATAACAATAAGAGAAGCTAGAATTAATGCAGGTGCAGGATTTATAGTAGCTTATACTTCTAATATTTTAACTATGCCAGGATTGCCAAAAACACCTAATGCTTATGAAATAGATATAGATTCTAACAATAAAATAGTAGGTTTATCATAATATCTATTTTTATTAAAAAATTGTAATTAATTATATTAAGGGAATGCAAGTTAATAAAAAGTATGTTATAATAATATTGTAAAAATATACCTAAATTGGGGGAACAATGACAGATTCAAAATTAAAAAATAAACAAACAGACGAATTATTTGAAGCAATTCTTATGCTAAAAGATGTGGAAGAATGCTACAGATTTTTTACAGATATATGTACAGCACGAGAAATCCAATCTATTGCGCAAAGACTTCATGTAGCTAGATTACTTAAAATAAGAAAAACTTATAATGTAATAGAAGAAGAAACGGGCGCTTCTACGGCTACTATTTCTCGAGTTAATAGATCACTTAACTATGGATCAAATGGTTATGATTTAGTTTTAGATAAACTAATTGAGAAAGATTTAAAAAAACAAAGAGAAGAAGATAATAATTAATAATCTTTGAATTTAAAGAGTTGGCACTTATGCCCACTCTTTTTTCGTGTGGTATAATATTTAGATAAGGGGGATGTGGTTATGAATCTAGAAGGATTAAATGAAAAACAAAAAGAGGCAGTATTACATAATAAAGGACCTCTTTTAGTATTAGCTGGTGCAGGAAGTGGAAAAACAAGGGTTCTTACTACAAGTATAGCTAATCTTATTGAAAATGAAAAAGTGGATCCCAGAAATATTCTAGCAATCACATTTACCAATAAAGCAGCAAATGAAATGAAAGATAGAGTTTCTAACTTACTTAATATAGATGTTAGTCGTCTTTGGATAGGAACATTCCATTCCATTTGCGCTAGAATCTTAAGGATGAATATTGAGAAAATAGGTTATAATTCAAATTTCACTATCTATGATACAAACGACCAAAGAACTCTGATTAAAGAGATTATAAATGATTTAGGCTATAAGGATGAAATTAGTCCACGAGATGCACAAAATTTAATAAGCTCTTTAAAGAATAAATCTATTAGTCCAAAAGAATTTTTAGATATAGACGGATATTATAGATATCATAATGAATACTATGAAATTTATAGACAATATGAAAAAAGAAAATTTGAATATAATTCCTTAGACTTTGATGATTTAATAGAAAAAGTTCTTCTTTTATTTTCAAAAGATAAAGATGTATTAAAGTACTATCAAAATAAATTTGAATATGTATTTGTGGATGAATATCAAGATACAAATATATCACAATATGAGCTTGTAAAAAACTTTGCTGGAATTCATCAAAATGTATTCGTTGTGGGTGATGCTGACCAATCAATTTATAGTTTTAGAGGAGCAGATATTAATAATATATTAAACTTTGAAAAAGACTTTAAAGATGCAAGAGTAATTAAACTTGAGCAAAATTATAGATCGACATCTAATATATTAGATACTGCTAACTCTTTAATCGTAAATAATGTTGAAAGAAAAGATAAAGAATTATGGACAGCTAATGGAATTGGTGATGAGGTTCTTTATAAGAATAATTCTGTAGAAAGTGAAGAAAGTAAGTTTGTAGTTGATGAAATAAAGATGTTAATAAATGAGGGATATTCTTATAGCGATATAGCTATCCTTTATAGAACAAATGCCCAATCAAGACCTTTTGAAGAAGCGTTGATGAAAAGTTTAATTGATTATAAAGTTGTAGGAGGGCTCAAGTTTTATGATAGAAAAGAAATTAAAGATCTTGTTTCTTATTTGAAAGTTATAGTCAATCCCAAAGATGATGTTGCTCTTAAACGAATTATTAATGAGCCTAAAAGAGGAATTGGAAATAAATCAGTAGAACAATTAAGTAAGATTGCTACAGATAATAATATATCAATTTTGGACTTGATAAGAAGTCATGAATATAGCGTGCTTTTGACAGACAGATTAAAAAATCTTTCAAATAAATTCTATAATCCTTTATCAGAAATTTTTGAAAATATAGATAAATACACTATAACGGATTTAATTAATGAAGTTTTAGACAAGTCAGGATATCTTAAATCACTTGAATCTAGCTATTCAGTGGAAGATAGAGCAAGGATTGATAACTTAAATGAGTTTATATCTGCTGCTAGTGAATATGAAGAGAATAACCCTGATGATACTATATATGACTATTTAGAGAATCTAAGCCTTATATCAGATATGGAAAAAACTGAAGATAAAGATAATTCTATATTACTGATGACTATGCATTCTGCTAAAGGTTTGGAATTTCCTGTAGTATTTGTAGTAGGTATGGATGAAGGACTATTTCCAGGGAAAAGATCCATTGATGAGGGCAATATTGAAGAAGAACGTAGATTATTTTATGTAGCTATAACTAGAGCACGTGAAAAACTATATTTAACAAGTAGCCAAGTAAGGCGTTCTTATGGTAAGCCTATATACTATAAAACATCAAGATTTGTAGATGAGATTAGAGAAAATATAAAAGAGTTAGAAAATAAAACATTTAACTCTTTTTCTTCTAAAAGTTATGAAAAATCTTCAAATGAAGATTATATGAGAGAAAAAACTAGACAATCAGTCTTAAATACTAAACTTAGAAAAAATGAAAATAGTGATGAGACTTATCAAGTAGGTGACAAGATAATGCATTCTAAGTGGGGTGAAGGAATGATAGTTCAAGTAAAAGAAAGCAATGAGGGAAATGAGCTAGTGGTAGCTTTTGATAAAAAAGGTCTAAAAAAGTTAAACCAAGATTATGCTCCAATTTATAAGGTGTAAAATGGATAAGAAAGAACAAATAATTGAATTGATAGAAAAAATAGAAGAGTTAAATTATCATTATTACACCCTAGATAGTCCCTTGGTTTCTGATGGAGAGTACGATAAACTTTATGATAAATTAAAAGCATTAGAAAAAGAATCAGGCTATAGACCAAATAATTCTCCTACTCAAAAAGTTGGTGGAGAAGTTTTAGAAAAATTTGAAAAACACTTTCACATATCTAGGTTATATTCACAAGATAAGGCACAGACTTATGAAGATCTGAACGATTGGATTAAAAGAGTAGGAAGACTTAGAAAGGCTTACAATGATTCTCATAAAGATAGCTTACCAGAAATAGAATTTATTATGGAGTATAAGTTTGATGGGCTGACTATTAATTTAACTTATGAAAATGGTATACTTAAAAATGCGTCAACTCGTGGTAATGGTATAGTTGGAGAAGAAATATCAGCTCAAGCTAAAACAATAAAATCTATACCTTTAAATATTGATGAGAAATCAATTCTAGAAATTCAAGGTGAAGCTTTAATGCCTTTATCTGAACTAGAAAAATATAATAAAAAGAATGACATTCAGCTAAAAAATGCCAGAAATGCCGCGGCAGGAGCTATACGTAATCTAAATCCAAATGAGACACGTAAAAGAAATTTGACAGCATTTTTTTATAATATATCTACTACAGATCTAGATTTTGCAAGCGAAGAAGATATGTTGGAGTTTTTAAAAATAGAGAACTTTAATGTCCATTCCTATCATAAAAAAGTAAAATCTTATGATGAAATAATCTCAGAGTTACAAAAAATAGAGGAAGAAAGAAAAACTCTAGACATATTAACAGATGGGGTAGTTATAAAGATAAACGACAAAAAAACCCAGAAAGCTTTAGGTTATACAAATAAATTTCCAAGGTGGTCAGTAGCTTTTAAATTTGAAGCAGAGGAATATACTACCACTCTTCTAGATGTAGTACGGAATGTAGGAAGAACTGGAAAGGTTACACCATCAGCCTTACTCGAACCTGTAGATTTTTCAGGTGTAACTGTTTCTCGTGCTACCCTTAATAATTATGATGATATAGAAAGAAAAAAAATAAAGATTGGCTCAAAAGTCTTTATAAGAAGGTCTAATGATGTTATACCGGAAATATTAGGTGTAGTAGATGAAGATCAGCCAGACACTAAAGTTATTGAAAAGCCTACATACTGCCCTTATTGTGGATCGGAGCTTATAGAGGGTAATGTCCATATAATGTGTCCTAATTCTATATCTTGTACTCCTCAATTATTGGCACGTATGGAGCATTTTGCTTCACGAAATGCTATGGATATAGAGGGCTTATCAGAAAAAACTATAGCTCAGCTTATGAATGAGCTTAATATTAAAGATATATATGAAATATACGATTTAACCTATGAAGACTTGATAAATTTAGATAGATTTGGTGATAAGAAAACTAAAAATCTTTTAAATTCAATAGAAGATAGTAAAGATCGTGATTTAAATAGATTTATTTATGCAATAGGCATACCAAATGTTGGAGAAAGAACAGCTCGTGATTTAGCTAATAGGTTTGAAAGTTTTGATAATTTAAGGAATGCTAATGTAGATCAGTTAGTTGATATAGAAGATATTGGTTTAATTATAGCAGAAAATATAGTAGAATTTTTTCATGACGATAATATAAATGGTGCAATAGATACGCTATTATCTAAGGGTATCAAAATAAATGAAAAAGTGAATGATAATGTGTCTAATAAACTTGATGGAAAAACTTTTGTCATAACTGGAACTATTAATAACTATAAAAGAGATGATATAAAAGAATTAATAGAAAATAATGGTGGGATAGTTACAACTTCTGTTTCAAAAAATACAGATGTATTAATTTGCGGTCAGAAAGCCGGATCGAAGCTTACAAAAGCGCGTGATTTAGGCATAGAAATTTATGAAAATGAGAAACTTTATGAATTTCTAAGTCAATTGGAAGGGAAATAATATGGAAGCTAAAGAAGTAGAAAAAATTTATAAACTTGCAAATATAAGTTTAGAAGGCAAAGATGTAGATGATTTGTCTAATAAATTTAATATAGTAATTGATTTTATTGATGAAATTTTTGATGTAGATACAAAAGATGTTGAATTTACTGAAGCAATATATACTCATGATGCAGTTTTTAGAAATGACTCTAATTCTAAGTCAGTAGAAAGAGAAGAAGCACTAAAGAATGCTAGTGATAAAGAATTTGGATATTTCAGATTAGATTGGAAATTATAGGAGGGTTTATGAAAATTGAAAGCTTAGTAGATAAATTAAAATCTGGAGACCTTTCTGTAATAGATTACACTAAGGAAACTCTTGAAAAATTAAAAGCAAACGAGCATAACGCATATATATCATATAACGAAGAGGATTCTCTAAAAAGAGCTGAATATTTAGAAAAAAAGCGTAAAAATGGAGAAAGATTAGGAAAATTATTTGGTTTACCTATAGCTGTTAAAGACAATATTTCATATAAAAATATGAAAATGACATGTGCTTCTAAAATGTTAGAGAACTTTACTCCTATTTATAATGCAACGGTAGTAGAAAATCTATTAAAGGAAGATGCTATAATTATCGGTAAAACCAATATGGATGAATTTGCTATGGGAGCAAGTTCTAAAACATCTTATTATGGTGTTGTAACTAATAACTTAGATAAGGAAAAGATAGCTGGGGGTTCTTCATCTGGTTCTGCAGTGTCAGTTTCTAATGAAGATGTACTAGTAGCACTAGGAACAGATACAGGTGGGTCAGTAAGAGGTCCAGCTTCATATACAAATATAATAGGATATAAGCCTACATACTCACTTATTAGTAGATATGGTGTAGTATCTATGGCTAATACGCTTGATCAAGTAGGGCTTTTTGCAAAAGATATTGATGATTTGAGATTATTTGCATCAGTTAGTTCGTCACCTGATAAAAATGATATGACATCTATTTTAGATCCTTACGAATTTATAGAGGAAGATTATGATTTTAATGGTAAAAAAATAGCTGTAATTAGTACAAATAGTGTACTTAATGAAGGTATCGAACAAGAAGTTAAAGAAGATTATAGAAAAGCTTTAGAGAGACTAAAAAGTCTTGGTGCAAATCTTTGTGAAGTGGATTTAGAATACGCAAAATTTGCAAATCCTGTCTATAATATAGTAATGAGTTCTGAGGTTTCATCAAATATGAGTAGATTTGATGGAGTAAGATTTGGGCATCAAACTGAATCTTATGAAGATATTAATGACTTGTATATAAAATCTAGGTCAGAAGGATTAGGTGAAGAAGTTCAAAGAAGAATAGCGTTAGGAACTATGTATTTATCTAGCAATGATGATCAAAGAATATATAAAAAAGGACTGCAACTAAGAACATTAATAAAAAATGAACTAGAAGAACTATTTGAAGATTTTGACTTGATAGTAACTCCTACTACTACTAACCTACCACCTCGAATTGATGAAAATACAGTAGCAGATCCATTAAGTGATTTTAAGGCAGATGGATTTAATGTTATAGTAAATCTTGCTGGCATGTGTGGATTATCTGTTCCAGTACGTCAAGGCATCTCTGGTTCCGTTCAATTTATAGGTAATAGGTTTGATGACTATAATGTTATAAATGCAGCAGCTAAGTTTTTAGAGGAGGAATAATGAATACAAAAACAATAATAGGACTAGAAATCCACGTAGAACTAGCTACAAATACAAAAATGTTTTGCTCCTGTAAAAATGAATTTGGAGCTGTACCAAATACAAATGTTTGCCCAGTTTGCTTAGGTCATCCTGGCGCTTTACCTGTAATGAATGAAAAAGCAGTTGAACTTGCACTAAGAGCAGGTTTGGCATTTAATTGTGATATTGCAAAAGATCAAAAAATGGATAGAAAGAAATATTTTTATCCGGATCTTACTAAAGGATATCAAATAACTCAATTTGACAGACCATATGCAAGAAATGGTTATGTTGAACTTCCAAGTGATAAAAAAGTTGGTCTAATAGAAATCCATATGGAAGAAGATACTGGTAAATCAAACCATGATGAAGAAGGTAGAACTCTTATGGATTATAATAGAGCAGGTGTACCTCTTATTGAAATAGTAACAAAACCTGATATAAATAGTCCAGAAGAAGCTCGTGAATTTGTGGAAACTTTAGCCAGCACTTTAAGGTTCTTAGAGATTTCTGATTGTATAATGGCTCAAGGATCTATGCGTTGTGATGTTAATATCAATATGATAGATTTAGATACTGATAGAAGAACAAACATATCAGAAATAAAAAATATAAATTCTATAAAGGCAATAGAACAGGCTTTAGCTTTTGAGGAAAAGCGTCATAATAATCTTCTAGAAAATGATGAGTTAGGAATCAAAGAAACAAGAAGATGGGATGATGAGAAATTAGAGACAATTCATATGCGTCATAAAGAAGAAGGTAATGATTATAGATTTTCAGTTGATGGAGATATACCTAAAATTAGTATTTCTGATGAATTTATAGATAATATAGATAATAGTTTACCAGAACTCCCAGCAGATAAAGAAAAAAGATATATAAATGAATTCGATATGTCAAAATACGACGCTAGTTTACTAGCAAATGATAGACAATTAGCTAATCTATTTGAAGAAACTAATAAATTAGTTAATGAACCAAAGATTACTGCTAACTGGATATTATCTGAACTATCAAGACGTCTTAATGAGACTGAGCAAAGACCCGATACTATGAATCTTTCAGTAAAAAACTTTGCTAGATTAATAAATCTTGCAAAAGAAGATAAAGTTAATAATAATGTAGCTAAAAAGTTACTTCGTGAAATTTATGAAACAGATGAGAATCCAGAAAAATTAGCAGAAGAAAGAAACTTATTACAAATAAGTGATAGTGGTTTCTTAGAAGAAGTTGTTAATGAAGTTTTAAGTGAAAATCCTGAATCTATTGAAGATATTAAAAATGGTAAGGATCGTGCTTTTGGTTTCCTTGTTGGACAAGCTATGAAAAAAACTAAAGGCAAGGGAAATCCAGCTGAGATCAATAAATTTTTAAAAGAAAAGTTAGGAGAATAATTAAGGAGTGGCAACACTCCTTTTTTGCCATGAATATAGAAATTAAAGATACATCTATTTTATCTATGGTAGATGATAAAGTTATAAAAAATAGTATTTACATAAAAGATGATAAAATTATACATATAGGAAAGCTAGATGATTTTAATGCTGATAGAATAATTGAAGGTGAAAATTATCTTACTATGCCTGGCTTTATAAATGCACATACTCATGTAGGAATGAGTTATTTTAGGAACTATGGGAATGATAATGATTTGATGACTTGGCTAAATGATTACATATTTCCAGCTGAAGAAAAGTTAACAGAGGAAATAGTTTATAACGCATCTCTTTTATCATTTGCTGAGATGATTGCAACTGGTACTACTTCTTTTGCAGATATGTATTTCTATGAGCAAGCTACCATAAAAGCTTTAGAAAAAGCTAAGCTTCGTGCTCAGCTTGCTCGTGGACTCTCATCACCTGATGCTAATTATTATAGATTAAAAGAAAATATAGAATTATTCGATAAGTATAATGGTTTAAATAATAAGTTAGAAATTGCATTAGGTCCTCATGCAATTTATACTACTGATAAAGAATACTTAAAAAAAATATCAGATAAATCAAAAGAATATGCAATCCCTATACATATTCATTTATCTGAAACAGAGTATGAGAATAAACATTGCTACGAAAAGTATGGACAAAGTCCTAGTGAAGTTTTTGATGAATGTGGCATATTTGATAATAGAGTTATAGCAGCCCATGGTGTGCATCTATCAGATAATGATTTAGATATATTAAAAGAAAAAAATATATCTATCATTCATAACCCTTCTAGTAATTTAAAACTATCTTCAGGTATATGTGATGTAAGTAGATTATTAGATTATGGAATAAATGTTTGTCTTGGAACAGACTCTGCATCAAGTAATAATAAGCAATCTATGCTTAAAGAAATTGAAATAGCATCATTAATTTCTAAACTAAAAGCTGCAAATAACTTAAAATCCTATGATGTATTAAAAATGGCCACTGTCAATGGAGCAAAAGCTTTGGGTATAGATGATAAAGTAGGCACTATAGAAGTTGGAAAAAAAGCTGATATTATAATGATAGATATAGATAATATTAATCACTTGCCTTGCAATGATTTAATAGCATCTCTATGCTATTCAACATATGATTCTGATATATCATATGTAATTATTGATGGAGATATAGTCTATGAAAATGGTACTTATAATTACTTAGATATTGATGAAATTAAATATATGGCAAATAAGTTAAGCAAAGAATTATTATGATAGGTATAGATATAGTTAGTATAAGTAAATTTATAGATAAGTCCAAGAGTGAATATTTTATAAAAAGAATTTTTACAGAGAATGAATTATTATACGCATACTCAAAAACTGATATTAATAAAACATTAGCTGGAATATTTGCAGCAAAGGAAGCTACAGTTAAGGCTTTTAATTTAAATTTAGCTTATATTTTAAGAAAAAAAATTGAAATATTACATATAAACTCTATTCCTGTACTTAGTATAAACCAAAGTATTATCAATTCTGATTTATCTATTAGCCATGATGAAGACTATGCTATTGCTATTTGCTATAAAAAAAATGATGATATAAATAAAAAAATTGATGAAAAGATGCAAAAGATTTTTCCACAACGAGAGAAAGTTTCTCATAAGGGTGATTATGGGAAAATTGGAATTCTTGGTGGAAGTTCGGGTATGGCTGGTTCCGTTTTTATGTCCTCAATGGCAAGTATGCGTGCAGGAGCTGGATTATCTTATATAATAGCTCCACAATCAATTTCAAAGATTTTACAAATAAAGGCCAATGAGCAAATAATAAAAGAAATTAATTGTAAAAATTTTTATTACAACAATGAAATTAGTAATCAGATTTTAGATGAAGTTAAAAACTTAGATGTGCTAATAATTGGTCCAGGTATGGGTAAGGGTAATAATCTTAATGAATTAATAAATGAAATTATTAAAAATATAAATATGCCAGTTTTGATTGATGCTGATGGATTGAATGCTGTAAGTAAGGATTTAAGTATACTTAACACAGATAATAATATTATATTAACGCCACATATTGGAGAATTCTCTAGGTTAACTGGTTTATCAATAGAAGAAATAAAAAAAGATAAAATAAAATTAGCGGAAAAATTTGCTAGAGATAACAGTTTAATTTTAGTCTTGAAGTCAGATGAAACAATAGTTACTGATGGAGAAAATACTTACATAAATAAAATTGGTAATCCTGGTATGGCTACTGCAGGTTCAGGTGATGTGCTAACAGGCATAATTGCTGCCTTAATTAATAGGATAGATATTTATGATGCTGCAAAGTTAGGGGTTTATTTGCATTCTTTAGCGGGAGATATAGCTAAGGAAAAATTTGGTGAAGATTCTCTGATTTCTACAGATATAATTGACTGCTTACCTTATGCTATAAAACGATTGAGGAACTTATGATTGAAACATATGTAGAAGTTGACATTGATAAGATAATAAAAAATATTAATAATATACAAAGTATAGATGAGGAATCCATGTTTTGTGCTGTAATTAAGGCTAATGGATATGGTCTTGGAGCAGTAAGGATTGCCCGAGAAATTGAAGAATTTGTAGACTATTTTGCAGTTGCTAGGCTAGAAGAAGCTATATCTTTAAGAAAATCAGGAATTACAAAGCCGGTTATGGTTCTTGCTTATGTTAATTTTGAAGAAATTGATAAATGTGTTAAATATGATATAGATTTACCTATTTATGATCTAGAATATGCAAAAAAAATTAATGATAGTATTAGTGGTAAGCTGAAAGTACACATTGCACTTGATACTGGTCACGGAAGAATTGGGTTTAGAGAAAGCGAATTAGATGATATAAAAAAATTAAAAAATTTAGATAATCTAGATGTGATTTCAGCTTTTTCTCATTTTTCAACCGCAGATGAAAAAGATACTTCTTTTACAATGATTCAAAAAGAAAGGTTTTATAACATATTAAATCAAATAAAAGATTATTATAAATTTAAATTTATTCATCTAGCTAATAGTGCAGGAGCTATAAAACATAATATTACTAAGGATATGATGAGAATAGGTATTTCTTTATATGGTATCTACCCTTCAATTGAAGTAAAAAATGAAAAACTTATTGATTTAGAACAATGTTTTAAATATATAAGTCATGTATCTTATGTAAAAGATATACCAGCAAACACCCCTATTAGTTATGGAAGAACTTTTATAAGCAAAGAACCTATGAAGATTGCAACTATACCTTTAGGATATGCTGATGGTTATATGAGAGCTTTTTCTAATAAGGGTGAGGTCTTAATTAATAATAAGCTCTGTAAAGTTTTAGGCTTGGTTTGCATGGATCAATTGATGGTAGATGTTAGTGGTATGGAAGTTTATATGGACGATGAAGTTATAATTTATCCTAATATATATAAAGAATCTAATAAAATTAATACAATTCCTTATGAATTAATGACTTCTATTGCTATGAGAGTGCCTAGAATTTATAAGAAAAATGGTAAAATAATTGATATAGATAATTATTTAGGAGAAATCTATGAAGATTAAAAGAGGAGATTTGTTCTATGCAGATTTATCTCCCGTTGTTGGTAGTGAGCAGGGGGGGGTAAGACCTGTAATAGTCGTTCAGAATGATGTGGGTAATAAGTATTCACCTACAATAATAGTAGCCCCCATAACAAGTCAACTAAATAAAGCAAAACTACCCACTCATGTAAAAATAAAGGGTAGTGAGTTTGGTTTGCCAAAAAATTCCGTAGCTCTTTTAGAGCAATTAAGGACTATAGATAAGAGAAGACTTCGTGAGAGAATAGGAAACTTTGATAATAGAGTCATGCTAAAAATAAATGAGGCTATGGCTATATCACTTGACTTGTCAAATGATTTTTAATGTACATAAAGACTGACCCCTTACAGAGGTCAGTTTTAATTTACGCACTTACTTTTACTTGATCATCTACTATCATATGAGCTAAGACATCAGGATTACCACAACCAGTAGTGATAATTAAATCTCCTGGTTCTGCTATTTCGTAGACGTAGTCCCTTGCTTGTTCAAAAGTTCCAAGATATTTTGCTTTGATTCCCTTTTTTACTAAAGCATCTACTACATCTTTAGAGTGAATGGTAGGATCTAGTTTTTCCCTGGCAGCATATATATCTGTTATTATAACCTCATCAGCTGCATCAAAACAATTTAAAAATTCATCGAATAATATTTTTGTTCTGCTATAAGTGTGTGGTTGCCAGATACATACAAGTCTTCCTTCTGTGTGTTCTTTTAGTGCCTTAAGAGTAACATCTATTTCAGAAGGATGGTGACCGTAGTCAGTCATTATAGTTGCATCATTTACATGTCCTATAATTTCCATTCTACGTTTAAGGCCAGTATATGATCTAAGATTTTCTTTTATTGTTTCAAGATCAATACCATTTTCATATGTTGCAATTATTGCAGCCATGGCGTTATTTATATTGTGTCTACCTATAACTCCAAGTTCGAAATGCTCTATCATTCCATTTTTCATTTTCAAATCAAAGTTAGGATGTCCGATTTCATCAAAATTTATATTATGTGCCACATAATCAGCTTCATAATTTTCTTGAGCATAAGTAATGAGCTCTCCTTGAACAGAATCTAAAATCAATTTATTGTTTTCTTCATTCAGATTAAGTATAGTTTTAGAATTTTCATCTTGATTTCTAAGGTAAGTTTTAAAGGTTTCAACTATATCATTCAAATCTTTATAATAATCTAGATGATCTTCATCAATATTTAATACTATCAATGTCTGAGGGAAGTAATACCTTATATTTCCCTTGTATTCACAAGCTTCAGTAACTAAATATTTTTGATCTCCTACATGGACATTCCCATCCATTTCATCTAATTCACCACCTAATAGTATAGTAGCTTCTTCTTTTGAATTGAGTAGTATTTTTGAGATCATACTAGTAGCTGTTGATTTTCCGTGAGAACCTGAAACAGCAATAGAATTCTCATAGTTTCTCATAAGAGCTCCTAGAAAAACTCCTCTAGTTACTACAGGTATATCAAGTTTGCGAGCTGCAATTAGTTCTTCATTATCATCTAAAATTGCATCTGTATAAACAACGAGGTCTGGATTTTTTATATTGTCCCTAGATTGGCCTATAAAAATTTCAGCCCCGTTTTCTTTTAAGTTTTTTATAATATCAGAAAGTGACCTATCAGATCCTGATACTCTATAACCTTTATTTAACAACAAAGAAGCGATACCACTCATAGAAATACCGCCTATTCCAATAAAATGAACATAAGAAATATTATGTTCATCTAAATTAAATTCAAACATTTTTTCTCCTAGTCTAAGTATAACATTAATATATTACAATATATCATATGCTTTTTTACGAACTTGTAAAGATTTATTTCCTATGATACCATTTTATTATAAGGAAATTTTTGGAGGAAATTATGAAGTATGTTATAGGAAATGATCATGGTGGAATAGATTTATATCAACCAGTAAAAGAAGTTTTAGAAAATCTAGGCCATGAAGTTATACATGTAGGTACAGATAGTCGTGAAAGTGTAGATTATTCAGATTATGCATCTTTAGCTTGTGAAAAAGTATTAAATGGGAAAGCTGATTTTGCTATTTTAATTTGTGGGACAGGACTTGGTATGAGTATGTCTGCTAATAAAATAGATGGTATAAGAGCAGCTGCTGTATCAGAATGCTATTCCGCAAAAATGAGTCGAGCTCATAATAACGCTAATTGTTTATGTATAGGAGCTAGAGTTATTGGAAACGAAACTGCAAAGATGATAGTAAGTGAATTCGCTAGTACAGAATTTGAAGCTGGACGACATCAAAGAAGGATAGATAAAATAACAGAGCTTGAAAAAAGATAGGTTTATACACATCTATCTTTTTTAGTTTAAAAAAAATAGCAAAAATGTTATTATAATATTATGAAAAATTTAATAAGGAGATATTAATGAATATACCTACACCACATATATCAGCTACTAGTGCTGATGAAATAGCAAAAACTGTTTTGATGCCTGGTGATCCACTCCGTGCGAAATTCATAGCAGAAAATTTCTTAGAAGACGTGACTCAATTTAATGAGACACGTGGTATGCTTGGATTTACCGGATATTATAATGGAAAAAGAGTGTCAGTTATGGGATCAGGAATGGGTATTCCTTCATCAATGATTTATTATAATGAATTATTTGGTGGCTATGATGTCGATACCATTATAAGAATAGGAACTGCAGGATCTATGCAAGAAAATATAAAACTTCATGATATAGTTATAGCAACTAGCGCTTGCTCTGAAAGTTCAATTAATGATAACTTATTCGCAAATATAAATTTTTCTCCTACTCCAGATTTTGATTTATTATTTAAAACTTACAATAAATCTATGGAATTAGGATATACAACTCATTGTGGTCAAGTTCATAGTTCTGATCAATTCTATAATAATTTGCCAAAAGAAGTTTTTGAAAATCTTCGTAAATATGGAGTATTATGTGTAGAAATGGAGAGCTATGGCTTGTTTATGACTGCTAGAAAATATAGTAAAAAAGGACTTGGTATATTTACTATAAGTGATTCTTTGATAGAAGATGTTTCAGATAGTGCAGAAAATAGGGAAAAATCATATACGAATATGATGAAATTAGCTCTCGAAGTAGTAGGTGAATAATTTATGCTAAAAACAATAATAATGGCCGCAGGTGAAGGTACTAGGATGAAGTCATCCACTTCCAAGGTCTTACATAAACTTTTAAATAGAGAAATAATAAGATACGTAGTAGATGCATCAAAATTTGATAATTCAGAAACAATAGTAATTGGTGGTAAGAATAAGGTTGATTTAGAAAATTTATTAAATGATGTAACTATCATAGAGCAAAAAATAGGCGATGAATATCCATATGGAACAGGATATGCAGCATCTCTTGCTTTGGATAATATTGAAGATGATGACCAAGTTCTAGTTTTAAATGGGGATATTCCATTAATAACTAAAGCTTCATTAGAAGAATTTGTAGATAACCATATATCTTATGATAATAGCGCATCTGTATTATCCACTAAAGTTGTTAATCCTATAGGCTACGGAAGAATAATTAGGGATGAAAATAGTGATTTTATAGGGATTGTTGAACATAAAGATTTAGAAATCAACCAACATATAATAGATGAGATCAACACTGGAATTTATATATTTAAAGGTTCTGATTTAAAAACAGCTATTGAAGATATAGATACAGATAATACTCAAAATGAACTTTATCTTACAGATTGTATAGAAATACTTTATAACCAAGGTAAAAAAGTTATGGCTTTTACGGCTAGCGATCCAAATGAGTTCTATGGGATTAACACTAAAAAAGAGTTAGCAGAAGCAAAAAAAATCCTACAAAAACGTATTAATGAAAATCATATGATTAATGGTGTAATAATAGATGATCCTGATTTAGCTTATATTGCTCCAGAAGTTGAAATAGGACAAGATACAATTATATCAGGTCCCGTAAAACTTTTAGGTAAGACAGTTATAGGTAGAGAGTGTATATTAGAAGGTTCAACTAGGATTGAAGATTCAATAATACATGACAATGTTAAAATTGATAATTCTGTAATAGAAAAATCAGAAGTAGGAGAAGGTACAGATATAGGACCTTTTTCACACTTAAGACCTAAAGCAAAGCTTGGTAAAAATGTTCATATAGGTAATTTTGTTGAAGTTAAAAATTCAAATGTAGGAGATGGCAGTAAGGCTGGACATTTAGCTTATATAGGTGATGCTGATTTAGGATCTAATATTAATGTTGGCTGTGGTGTTATATTTGTTAATTATGATGGCAAATTTAAACATAGAAGCAATGTTGGTAATGATGCATTTATAGGATCAAATTCAAACATAGTTGCGCCAGTTAATATAGAAAATGAAGGATATATTGCTGCAGGTTCTACTATTACACAAGATGTTAAAGAAGGGTATCTATCTATTGAAAGAGCTGAGCAAAAAAATATAGAAGGTTACGTAGAGAGAAAGAAAAAAAGAGATTTAGAAAAAGAAAAGGAGAGAAAATGACATCTGATAATTCGCAAGCATTTGTTCAAAGAGGGGAACTAAAATTGATAAGTGGAAATGCAAATTTACCACTTGCTAAATGTATAGCTGATAATTTAAATACTCCATTGGGAGCATCTGAAATAGAAAAATTCAGTGATGGCGAAATAAAGATAATGATTAATGAATCCATAAGAGGAAAGGATGTTTATATAATACAACCAACTTCATTCCCAACAAATGATAATCTTATGGAATTACTAATTATGATAGATGCTTGCAGACGTGCTTCAGCAGGTTATGTTAATGCAATTATTCCTTATTATGGATATGCAAGACAGGATAGAAAAACTAGGGGTCGTGAACCAATAACTGCTAAACTCGTAGCAAATCTTATTACTCAGGCTGGAGCTGATAGAGTAATTACCATGGATTTACATGCTGGACAAATCCAAGGTTATTTTGATATACCAGTAGATCATTTTTCAGCTATTAGGCTACTTGCAGAATATTTCAATGATATTGCTTATGACAAACCAGATGAATTTGTGGTAGTTAGTCCAGATTTAGGTGGAGTAAGACGTGCTAGACAATTTTCGGATTATCTAAAACTTCCTATAGCTATTATTGAAAAAAGAAGACCTATGCCAAATGTTTCGGAAGTAATGAGTGTTATAGGTGATTTTAAAGGAAAATATGCAATACTCGTTGATGATATGGTTGATACAGCTGGAACAATTACAAATGCTGCCAATTATTTAATGGAAAATGGAGCGAAAGGCGTTTATATAACAGCAACTCATGGAGTTTTATCAGGACAGGCAATAGAAAAATTACAAGATTCAAGCGTAAAAGAAGTAGTTATTACAAATACTATAGAATTACCAGAATATAAAAAAATAGATAAAATTAAACAACTAAATGTAGGTCCATTACTAGCAGAAGCAATTCATAGAATAAATACTTATGAATCAATTAGTGGTTTATTTGAGGATGCTGAATAAATGTATGTTATAGTAGGATTAGGTAATCCAGGCTTACAATACGAAAATACTAGACATAACGTTGGATTTTTGACTATAGACTATTTAGCTCAAAAACATAATATTCCTGTGAAAAAACTTAAATTTAAATCTCTATATGGTCAGGGAGAAATCTCTGGCCAAAAAGTTATGCTTGTAAAACCACAAACTTACATGAATAATTCTGGTGAAGCAGTTAGAGAGATTAAAAATTATTTTAAATTTGATGAAGATAAACTAATAGTCATAGTTGATGACATAGATATTGATTTTGGAAGAATAAGACTTAAGAAAAAAGGTTCTGCTGGCACACATAATGGTATGAAATCAATAATATATCAAATTAAAAATGATAAATTTCCTAGAATAAAGATAGCAGTTGGCAAAAAGCCAGATTATATGGATTTAGCAAATTTTGTATTAAGTGGTTTTAACGAAAAAGAAGTGGACATAGTTAGGGAAGAAATAATAATGTCTGTTGAAGCTATAGAAATGATGCTAGATACTAATATAGATAAGGCTATGAATAAATACAACTCTATAAATTTGTTAGAAGATGATAATTAATGAATTCACTTATTAAAAATTTAGAAAATCTAGAACAATTAAATACAATTGAGGCGAATTACAAAGATAATTCTCCTATATATTTGCATGGACTTAGTGAAGGGATAAAAGCACATTTGGTTTTATCTCTTTTTAATCGCTTAGACAAAAACCTAATTCTCATTGCTGAAGATGAAAAAAAGGCAAACGATTATATAAATTCAATAAATAATTTAGAAGAAACTGCCTACCTATATCCTTCCTATGATATTAATTTTTATAATATAAAATCCTTGGATGAAAATAAAAGTTCTCTTAGAATGGAAGTCTTAATAAAGCAAAGAAATAAGGAAAAATTTATAACTGTTACAACTTTATCTGCTTTGAGAAATAAGCTAACACCTTTAAACAAATTTAACAATAGCTTTGTTAAAATCACTGGTGAAGATGTAGTGAATATTGATGATTTATTAAATAAACTTACATCTTTAAATTATGATGCAAATAGTTTAGTAGAAAAGAAAGGTGAGTATGCTAAACGTGGATCTATTATAGATTTTTGGCCTAGTGAATATGAACATCCAATAAGGCTAGAACTTTTTGATGATGAAGTTGATTCTATAAGAATTTTTAATGAAAAAAACCAAAGGACTATAGAAAAGATAACTGAAGTAGTAATTTCGCCAATAAATGAACTTATATATGATAAAGCTGATATTGGGAAAGCAATAGAATCCATAGATAAAGATATAAATAAGCTTTCTAAAAGTAAAGAAAATAGCAATGATCAAAAGCTTGTAGACAAATATAAGCAAATACTAAGCTTCGTTAAAGAAAGGGCTTATGTAGCAAATTGGGATTTAATAAATTCTTATAGAGATTCTAACTATGCAGATTTTATTGATTATCTTACAGAAGATACACTATTTATATTTGATGATATATCAAGAATCTATGAAAATGAAATTGACATTGATAGAAAATTTTTAGAAGATGTGACTTATCAAAGAGAAAAAGGTGAGGTTTTTAATAGTTTTGCTGATTTACTTATCAAAAAAGAAATAATTTACGAACAATTAGAAAGCTATTCAATTATAAACTTAACATCTATATTAAAAAGATCAAAATTATTTAATCCAAAACTATTATTAGAGCTAAAGTCATTAGAAGCTGAAAACTATAATAAAAATATTATAGAATTTATTAAAAATTTAGATAAGTTAGATGATAAATCTAAGATTTATATTTTAAGTGGAAATGAAGAAAACAAAGATAGACTTTTAGAAAATTTTAGTCAAAATGCTATACCCAATGTCTCTGATACTGGTAATGAAAAAATTACTATAAGCTCAGATTATGCTAAAGAAGGATATTTTATTCCTTCGGAAAAATTATACGTATATACTCAAAAAGAAATATATGGTACAAGTAAGAAAAACCAAAAAAGAAAGTCTAAAAATAAGCTATCCTCTTCAGATATAATTAATTATTCTGATTTAGATATAGGGGATTATGTAGTTCATGAGAATAATGGTATTGGAGTTTATAGCGGACTTGAGAAAATAGAAGTAAACAATATACAAAAAGACTTTATTGTAATCAAGTATAAGGGTAATGATAAAGTTTATGTACCTATAGATCAAATGAATTTGGTTAGTAAATATATAGGTAATAAAGGTGAAAAACCAAAATTATCAACTCTTGGATCTCCAACTTGGTCAAAGGCTAAACAAAGAGCTAAAAAAGCTGTAGATGAAATCGCAGATGATTTAGTAAAACTTTATGCAAAAAGATCAAAAGAAGTCGGTCATGCATTTACTCCTGATACACCTTGGCAAAAAGAATTTGAAGAATCATTTCCTTATGAAGAAACTTATAGCCAGCTTAGAAGTATAGAAGAAATTAAAGCTGACATGCAAATAGATAAACCTATGGATAGGCTTCTGACAGGGGATGTAGGTTATGGAAAAACTGAAGTAGCTTTAAGAGCAGCTTTTAAAGCTATAGTAGATGGTTATCAAGTAGCATTTTTAGTACCCACAACTATTCTCGCAAGTCAACATTTTGAGACTATGCAAGAAAGATTTAAAGGTTTTCCTATAGAGGCAAGACTTCTATCAAGGTTTAATTCGAAAAAAGAACAGGATGAAATAATAAAAGATCTTAAATCGGGTAAAGTAGACATAGTAGTCGGTACCCATAGAGTTCTATCTAAAGATGTTGAGTTTAAAAAATTGGGACTACTCATAATAGACGAAGAGCAAAGATTTGGAGTAAAACATAAAGAAAAATTAAAACAACTAAAAACAAGTCTAGATGTTTTAACTTTATCTGCAACTCCGATTCCAAGAACCCTTCAAATGTCATTAGCTGGAATAAGGGATCTTTCTACTCTAGATGAACCACCTAGTGAGAGACTACCTGTAAATACCTATGTTATAGAATATGATGAAAATATTATAAAATCAGCTATTGATAGGGAACTTAGTAGGAATGGACAAGTATATTTTGTATACAATAGAGTTCATAATATAGATTTATTATATAATCATATAGTTGAACTTCTCCCAGAAGCAAGAGTAGAAATTATCCATGGAAAACTTACACCTAAGCATATAGAAACTATTATGCAAGACTTCATTAATGGTGAAATAGATATCTTATTGTCAACTACAATAATAGAAACAGGTATGGATATAGCAAATGTTAACACTATTATAATATATGATTCAGATATGATGGGATTATCACAACTTTATCAATTAAAGGGTAGAATAGGTAGAGGGAATAGATCCTCATATGCTTACTTTACTTATAGAAAAGGTAAAGTATTAAGTGAGATTAGTGAAAAAAGGTTAAAATCAATTAGGGACTTTTCTGATTTTGGTAGCGGCTATAAAATAGCAATGAAAGATTTAGAGCTTCGAGGTGCTGGAAATCTCTTGGGAGAGAGTCAGAGTGGCCATGTTGAAGCAGTGGGTTATGATCTTTATGTAAAGTTTTTACAAGAAGCTGTAGAAAAAGCTTCAGGTAAAAAAGTTGATATTAAGAAGAAATCAGATGTATATATTGACATAAAAGTAGATGCTTATATACCTAGTACCTACATTAACGATCAATCTCAAAAAATAGAGATGTATACTAGAATATCTAATATAAATAATAAAGACGACTATAATTTATTAGTTGAAGATTTAATTGATGTTTATGGAGATATACCTGTAATGGTGGATAATATTATGTATGTATCCCTTATAAAAACTCTTGCTGAAATGATAGGTTTTAAGGAGATAAGGGAACAAAAAGATTATGTTAATCTTAAGTTTAGCGACAGAGAATTATTTAGTCTTGATGAGCTAAAGGAAATTAGTGAGTCATACAAAGGAGAAATGAAGCTTGATTTATCAAATAATCCAGCATTTAAATTACCTAGTACATCTACTAAACTAATAGATACATACGATTTATTAGAAATAATTTATAATATAAGGAGTAATAATAATGAAGAAGACAAATAAACTATTAACAATAATGCTTGCAAGTTCTATGCTTTTTGCTGCTTGTGATAACAACTCAGCTAAGAATGGTAACAATGATACTAATAAGACTGAAGCTGTAGAAAGCAAAGATTCTGATAAGAAAAAAGAGTCAAAACTTCCAGATGATACTGTAGCTACAATCAATGGAGATAAAATAAGCAAAGATGATTATAAAAAAGAAATTTCATTTTATGGATCTATGCTCGCTAGCCAACAAGGATTAAAGTCATCTATAGTTCAAATGATGGTTCAAGATAGATTAATATCAGATGACTTAGATAAAAATGACATAAAAGTAAGCGATAAAGAAGTTTCTGATGCTTTTATGGAAACGGTTAATAGAATGGGTGGAGAAAGTAAATTTGATAAAATGCTTGATGACTATAATATGGATGTCGATAAGTTTAAGGATACTGTAAAAAAAGATTTAATGTACCAAAAACATAAAGAATGGTTTGATGAAAATCATAAAGTTACAGATGATGAAATTAAAAAATACTATGATGAAAATAAAGATGATTTTAGTAAAATAGATGCATCTCATATATTAGTAGAAGATGAAAAAACTGCAAAGGAAGTAAAAGCAAAGCTTGATAATGGAGAAGATTTTGCAGCTCTTGCTAAAGAATACTCTAAAGACACAGCTAACGCTTCTGAAGGTGGAAAATTAGGTGAATTTGGTAAAGGACAAATGGTTGCTGAATTTGAAGATAAAGCATTTTCTATGAAAGAAGGAGAAATTAGCGATCCTGTTAAAACACAATTTGGATGGCATATTATTAAGGTTAATAAGGTAATTAATTCTTTTGAAGATTCTAAAGATGAAATAAAATCCACTTTACAAGAGAAAAAATACAAAGATTATATTACAGAATTAAATGATAATGCTGATATAGTAACTGAAGATGCAGATAAAGAAGAAAAAAGTGATGAACCTACATCAGATAAAACAAAAGAAGATTCTAAAGAAAAAGCAACCGATAAAGAAAAATCTGATAAAAAAGATGATTCTGAAGAAAAAGTAATTGATGAAGAAAAATCTGATAAAGATGAAGTAAAAGAAAATGAGAGCAAAGATAATTAAAACTAGCTTAATTTTAAGCTTAGTTTTAACTTTAAATGCTTGCGGTAAAAAAGATAATTATACAAATAATATAGCTATTGTCGATGGTAATCCCATAAGCAAAGAAACTTATACTGAAGAGCTGGAATTTTATCAAAAGTTTTATACTCAGGAGTATGGCGAAGATTATTTAGAAAAAGAAGTGCAAAGAGGCAAAAGCAATAATGACATTCTTCAAAAAGAACTTGTAGATTCCTTGATAAAAGATCAAGTGATGATAAATGATTTAAAACAAAATAAAATAAAAGTGGATGATAATATAGCAAGTTCTATAAGAAATGATTTAGAGAAAAGCCTTGGAGGAAAAGAATCATTAAAAGCAAATGTAGCTGCTCTAGAGGTAAGTGAAAGTAATTTTAATGATATTTTGTATAATGATTCAATTAGAAAGCAACACTATGACTACTTTTTGAGTAATAATGATATAAAAGATAGTGATATACTTGAATTTTATAAAAGTAATGATAAATATCAAAGACAATATAAATATAACGTGTTAGTATTTGATGATGAAAATTTAGCTAATAAAATTAGAAAACAAATTAATTCTTCTGAAGATTTTAAAGGATTTTTAAATAAATCTATTAAAAATTATGATATAATCAACTCTGATTTTGTATATGAAGATGATCATTTATTAAAAGAATCAAAAATAAAAGAGAAAAATAATGTTAGTAATGTATTTTCATTTGATAATAAATATATGATATTAATGGTTAATTCCTATAACGATAATGAAAATGAACTATTATTAAAAACTAAGGATATATATTTAAAAGAAAAGTATGAAGAATATCTTAATAAGCTGGTAAAGAAGTCTAAAATCAGGGTTTTTATTTAACAAATGCTTGAAAAACCTAAAATTATTTTGTATAATCAAGATTAGAGTTAAACAGAATTAATTATTGATTTATAGGAGGAAATATGAATAAATCAGAATTATTAGTTAGTATTTCAGAAAAAAGTGGACTTAAAAAAAGCGATTCTGAAAAAGCACTAAATGCAATGATAGAGACAATTACAGAAACTTTAACTGAAGGGGAAAAAGTTCAATTAGTAGGTTTTGGTACTTTCGAAACAAGAGATAGAAAAGCTCGTGAAGGAAGAAACCCAAGAAAACCTGATGAAGTTATAAAAATACCTGCAAGCAAAGCACCAGTATTCAAAGCTGGAAAAACTTTAAAAGAAGCAGTTAATAAATAATTTAATGAAAATAAAACCGGAACTTGAAATAAAGGTCCGGTTTTTATATTTCTTTGTATTTATCACTTACATTTAAATTAGTGTCAATAGTTATAGTTGAGAAATTTTCATAATATACCATGCCTGGTTTTGCGCCCTTAGCTTTATTCACATTCTTTTTTTCTGTGTAGTCAATATTAACTTTATTATCGGAGGATATTGATGAATTTACAGCTGCTAAATATGATGCTATATTTATATCTTCATCATTTATATTATCACTTCTTAGTATAACATGACTTCCAGGAACATCCTTTACATGAAACCATAAGTCATCTTTGTTGGCTAATTTAAGTGTTATATAGTCATTTTGCTTACTATTTTTACCAACATAGATATCAGAACCGTTTTTTGTTTTATAATGATATGGCTTTGATTTTTTATTTTTAATTTTGTGTTTGTGACTTTTTTTAATTAAGTTATTTTCTATCATTTCATCTCTTATGTCATTTAGATCTTCAATACTTTGAGATCTATTTATAAAATCACATAGTTGATTTAAGTATTCTAAATAATCATTTTGTCTAGGAATATCTTTTTTTGCATAATCTACAGAATTTTTAATCTTTTTGGCTTTGGTATAATAGTTTTCAGTATTTTCCCGTGGAGTTTTAGTAGGGTCTAATTTTATTTCTATTTTTTTATTATTGTCATAAAAATCATCTACTATTATTTTATTATCTCCCTTACTAATTTTATGAACATTCGCAGACAATAAGTCACCATTTTTTCGTAGACCTTCTATTTTTGATTCTTGGAGAATATTATTACTTAAAATATTTAGTTTCTTATTTGTATTCTTTATATGAGAGTTTATTTTTTTTATAAGACTTGTTTTTATTTGATTAAGTCTGTCATGAGATTTATTTATATTATAAAATTCTTCGATAGATTCACTCATAGTTGAGTGAGACTTTTCCTTAAAATCTAAATGTGATAGCTTTATTGTATGGAATTCTTTTATCTTTTTATCATCACTATAAGTAAAGCTCTTAAGATTACCATTAATTATCTCATCTCTTAATTCATATAATAGATTATTTAATCTATCTTTTTCTGATTCACTAACTAATCCCCAATTTATTCTAGAATCAATTCCAGCTCTATAAATCAGTTCTTTTCCAACAATAGGTGAGAAACCAGTGTAAGTTTTATGAAATATTTTATCAGGTCTAGTACTGTCAGATAATTTCTGATCTAACTTTTTTATGTCATAATCAAATGATTCATCTGTAATATCATATTTATCATCATCAACAAATTCATATTTTACACCTGGTAAAATTTGTCTGATTGATGACATATTTTCATTTACTCTTTTTATAGAGTCAATAACTTTATAATTATCATCAACTAGTATTATATTAGAATACTTACCCATGATTTCCACTATGAGTTTTTTGCTTGTATCAAAACCCATTTCATCAATAGAACTTATAGAAAAAATTACAACCCTATCCAAATCTTTCTGAATTATGTCAATTATTTTGGCTTGGTTAATATGTTTTCTTAAAACCATAGTAAAATTTGGTGGAATATCTGGATTTTCATATTTTTTTTGAGTTAAATTTATTCTCGCTTCATTATTATTGGCACTTAAAAGTAATTTATAACTTTTGCCCATAGAATAAACATTTAATACTATATCATTTTTAGAAGGTTGAGTAATTTTTTGAATTTTACCTCCCAAAAGTTTTTCTCTAATTTCATTTACTACTTTTCTTGTTACTATTCCATCATAACTCATATTTTCACCTCTTAAATACTATACTATAAAAGCTACTTGTAATAAGGGTCCTTAAAAGTAAAATAAATATAATAAGGAGGCGTGATGAAGAAAGGTTTTTTATTAGTTATATCTGGACCATCTGGAGTAGGTAAGGGTACAGTTCTTCACGACTTGATGAATACTCAAAAAAATTTAGTTTATTCTGTATCTGCAACAACTCGTGATAAGAGAGATGGAGAAATAGAAGGTGTAAGCTATTTTTATAAGTCTCATGATGAATTTAAACAAATGATTGATGATGATCAGTTTTTAGAATATGCTCAAGTACATAATAATTATTATGGAACTCCAAAAGAATTTGTAGAAAATAAGATTAATGATGGTAAAATTGTTGTTCTTGAAATAGATGTTCAAGGTGCTGTTAATGTAAAAAAGAATACTGACAATGCCGTCTTCATATTTTTAGCGCCCCCTAGCTTATCAGAACTTAAAAATCGAATTGTCGGTCGTGGGACAGAAACAGAAAATGACATTAACCTTAGAATGAAAAATGCAAGAAGAGAGTTAGAGTATATTAAATATTATGATTATTTAGTTGTAAATGATCATATTAATACCGCTATTAACTCTGTAAATGAAATAATTAATGCTGAAAAACATAAAGTTTTTAGAGAAGAAGATTTTGATATAAAGGAGATTTTAGATGAATAATCCATCTTTTAAAGAATTATCAGATATTAGTCCAAGTAGATATGATATATGTATGATGGTATCAAAAAGGGCTAGAAGAATTGTAAGTGGCTCAGCTCCTCTTACAAAAAAAGTAGAAGCAAAACCTGTAACACAAGCTTTAAATGAAGTTGTAGAAGGTCAAGTAAGAAAAAAATGATTGACAATAAAAATATTTTATTAGGTGTTTCTGGTGGCATTGCTTGTTACAAAACACTGGAACTTTGTTCTAGATTAGTTAAAAAGAATGTAAATATTAAAGTCATAATGACAGAATCTGCTAAAGAGTTTGTAAGACCTGTAACTTTTGAAACAATGGCTAAGGGTTTAGTTTATTCAGATATGTGGGAAGGCCATCATGAAGAAGTTCACCACATAGAATTACCAAAGTGGGCAGACCTTATGCTTATTGCACCTGCATCAGCTAGTACTATTGGTAAAATGGCAAATGGTATAGCAGATAACTTTTTAATTGCTTCATATTTAGCCTGTCAAAAAGATGTTATTATAGCTCCTTCTATGAACACACAGATGCTTTTAAATCCAGCAACTCAAAGAAATCTTCAGACTTTAAGAGAATATGGGGTAAAAGTTATAGCTCCAGAATCTGGTGTCCTAGCTTGTAATACTGTTGGTGATGGTCGTATGGAAGAACCGAAAAATATAGTTAAATATTTGGAGGATTATTTTACTGATAAAGATCTTGTTGGTAAAAAAATAATAGTATCAGCTGGTCCTACTATTGAACCAATTGATTATGTAAGATACATAACAAACCACTCTAGTGGCAAAATGGGATATAATATTGCTAATGAAGCAAAAAAAAGAGGGGCAGATGTTATTTTAGTATCAGGTCCTGTTAATCCTTTTGAAATTAATGGTATTAATAAAATAGAAGTTAAAACAAATGAAGAGATGAAAAATGCTATTGAAGAAAACTTCGATGATGCAAATGCTCTTATTATGGCTGCGGCTCCTGTTGATTATAGACCTAGCACGGTAAGTGATAGAAAGATAAAAAAATCTGGAGAATCTATAAATTTTGAATTTATAGAAAATTTAGACATACTAAAATATTTTGGTAGTAAGAAAAAAGATCAGACTATTATTGGATTTGCTGCTGAAACAGATGATTTGATAGAAAATGCAAATAAAAAATTAAATGTTAAAAATGCTGATTATATTGTAGCTAATGATCTAAAAAAAGAAGGTGCAGGATTTAATACAGATACTAATGTAGCAAGTTTTATATCAAAAGATGGTGTAAAAGATCTAGAGATAATGAGTAAAAAAGAATTGGCTAACGAAATACTAAACTTAATTAGGTGATATTATTTACGCAAAAGTAATAATTGATAGTAAAAGTAGATTTTTAAACCGTAGTTTTACTTATCATATACCAGAAAAATTCAATAAGAAAATAGATATAGCAATGAGAGTCTTAGTTCCTTTTGGCAAAGGAAATAAGACTAGCGTTGCTTTTGTTTATGAAATAATAGAAAATATCGATGCAAGTTATGAGATAAAAGATATTTTAGATATTATTGATGATAATAGACTAATTTCAGATGAACTTATGAAATTAGCTTTTTTTATGAGCAAAAATTATATGTCTCCAATACAAGCTTCGATAAAACAAGTTATGCCTCCAACAGATATTAAAAATGTTAAAATATATTACTATAATAAAAAAATGATAGATGGAGATCTCTCTAATTATCTAAATAAAAAGCGTCAGATGTCTGACATAATAAATAAATTTGGGGACATAAAAGATAAAGTTTTAAATCTTGTTAAAAAAAATGAAATAGGTGTGTATTACGATACTAAAGATACTCAAACTGTAAAATATGACGAATATGTGGAATTAGTAGACGATATAAGTATTAACTTAACTAAAAATGCAAAAAAACAGGCTGAAATAATAGATTATTTAAAAGCTAATGGAAAAATAAAAGTAAGTGAATTACTTAGTAAAACAAATGCACCTAGATCAAGTTTTAAGTCACTTATAAATAAGGGATTTATAAAAGTATCTAAGCAAGAAAGAAACAAAGAATTAGATATCTCATACAATCCTTACCAAAAATTTTCCTTAAATAATGATCAAGACAATGCTTTTAATATTATAAAAGCTAATCCTAAAGGACAATTCTTATTATTTGGAGTAACCGGATCAGGTAAAACGGAAATATTTCTACAAATGGTGGAAGAAGTTATAAAAAGAGGACAAGAGGCAATTATTTTAGTTCCAGAAATTTCACTTACACCGCAAACCATTGAAAGATTTAAGGGTAGATTTAATGAAAGAATTGCTATAATTCATTCTGGATTGACAGCTTCAGAAAGGTTTGATCAATGGAGGATGATAAATAATGGGGAAGTTAAAATAGTTATAGGTGCGAGATCTGCTATATTTGCCCCTTTTAAAAATCTTGGAATAATAATAATTGATGAGGAGCATGATGTTTCTTATATTTCTTCAAAAGATCCCAAATATCATACAGATGAAATTGCAAGATTTAGAGCTGACTATAATAAATGCAATCTTATATTAGCTTCTGCTACCCCTTCTATAAATACTATGAAAAAAGCAGAAGAAGGTGAGTATCAACTAATCCATCTAAAAAATAGAATAAATAATTCTATGCCAGATATAGAAATAGTAGATCTAAAAGAGGAGCTCAAAAACTCTAACTATTCAATTATTAGTCGTAGATTATATGAAGAAATAGATAATAATTTGAAAAAAAAAGAACAAATCATTTTATTTTTAAACAAAATAGGTCATGATTCCTACACCTTCTGTAGGACCTGTGGTTATGTCATAAAATGTGAAGCTTGTGATGTAGCCATGACTTATCATAAGAATGTAGATAGATTAGTTTGTCATTATTGTGGTAGAACAATAAAACAACCTAGAGTTTGTCCTAATTGTCATTCTAAAAAAATAAAAGAATTTGGAGCAGGTACGGAGAAGCTTGAAGAAGAAGTGAGAAATTTATTTCCTAAGGCAAATATTCTTAGAATGGATAGCATGACATCAAATAATAAAGCTGCTTATGAATATATGTATAAAGGTATGAAAGAAAAAAAGATCGATATCTTATTAGGAACTCAAATGATAGCTAAAGGACTTGATTTTAAAAATGTTACTTTGGTTGGAATAATCTCAGCAGATTTAAGTTTAAATGTTGGAGATTTTAGATCTCAAGAGAATACATTTGAATTATTGACTCAGGTTGCAGGTAGAAGTGGAAGAGATAAGAAAAAAGGAAAAGTAATAATTCAAAGTTATAGGCCAGATAATTTTGTTATACAGGCAGTTAAGAATAATGATTACGATAGTTTTTATAAAAATGAGCTCATGGAAAGACAGGCCTTTTCCTATCCTCCATTTAAAAACTTATTAACGATTAAAATTATAAATGAATCTAGAACTCAAACAATAGATATTTCAAGAAGATTTGCTATTGATTTAAAAAATCATCTAGGAGAATATTTAGAAGTTGAGATTATCGGCCCAAATCCTTGCAAAATATCAAGAATTAATAATAAACATAGGTATAATATTATTGTTAAAGCTAAAGATAAAGACTTAAGCCAGGTTGTATATATAATTAATAAACTTAAAAATTTGTATATAAGTAAATATAAGGACACGAGCTTTATACCAGCTATAAATCCAATAAGTATTAATTAAGGAGTTTTAAATGTTTGATTTTTTTAAGAAAAAGAAGAAAGAGGATGAAAATAAGAAAGAATATTTAGAAGAAACATATCAAGATGATGAAGCTGAGGAAGAGTGGCAGGTTGAAGATGAGTATGAAGAAGATTTTAAACCATTAGAAGGTGGAGAAACTTTAGTTTTTGAATCATCTAATGCTGATCTTGAAGAAGAATTTAGTTATGATGAATCTGAACATAATGAGAACTTAGATTCAAATCATATCTCCACTGAAGACCTCACTAATTCTAGTGATTTTAATTATGAAGAAAGTAATAATTATAAAAAAGAAGAAATTTATAATCAATCTTATGAAGAATCAGAGAATAAAGGTTTCTTTGGAAAACTTAGAGATGGTTTATTAAAGACAAGAGATCAATTTTCTTCTCAAATTAAGAATCTTTTTACTTCTAATGTAAAAATTGATGACGAAATGTATGAAGAGTTAGAAGACATTCTAATCTCAGCTGACATAGGCATGGAGACAACTTTAGCTATTGTTGATTCATTAAGATATGAAATAAATGAAAGAAATATTAAAGATTCTGATGAAATATATCCATTACTAGAAGAAATAATGGTAAGGCACCTAGATCGTGATAATTTAGATAACGATTTAAACTTTAGAAATAATGAATTAGCTATTATTTTAGTTATAGGTGTAAATGGCGTTGGTAAAACTACAACAATAGGTAAATTAGCTTATAATCTCGAAAAAGAAGGAAAATCTGTTATGCTTGCTGCAGCTGATACATTTAGAGCAGCAGCTATTGAGCAATTAGGAGAATGGGCTGATAAAGCAAATGTAGAAATGATAGCCCATAGCGAAGGAGCTGATCCTTCAGCAGTGATATTTGATGCAATTAAATCTGCTAAAAATAAAGATATTGATGTATTAATTTGTGATACAGCAGGTAGACTTCACAATAAAAAGAATCTAATGAAAGAGTTGGAAAAGATTAATAAAACCATAGATAGTCATGCTGGATCAGCAACACGTGAAAATTTACTAGTTCTTGATGCTACTACTGGTCAAAATGCAGTTAATCAATTGCGTGAATTTAAAAATGTAACTGATATTACTGGTCTTATACTAACAAAATTGGATGGAACAGCAAAGGGAGGAATTATATTTCCACTTCAATATGAACTAAATGTTCCAGTAAAATATATAGGCCTAGGAGAAGGAATTGATAACTTAGAAAAATTCGATTCTAAATCTTTTGTAGACGCTATGTTTTAACTATTGATATTTTAATAAGTCTATAGTAAAATAGTACAGTACTACAAAAATATACACATTATCCGATGGATATTTCGTTGCCAACAATGGTTAAATGCCCAAAAGAAGATAGTGGAAGAAGAAAACGGAGGAATTTATATGGCAGTAGTTTCAATGAAAAAATTACTAGAAGCTGGTGTACACTTTGGTCACCAAACAAGAAGATGGAATCCTAAGATGGCTAAATACATCTTCACAGAAAGAAATGGAATCTATATAATAGATTTACAAAAGACAGCGGTTCAAATAGAAGATGCCTATGCAATGATTAGGGATATAGCTGCAGATGGCGGAGATGTTTTATTTGTTGGAACAAAAAAACAAGCACAAGATTCTATTGAACATGAAGCTAAAAGATGTGGCCAATACTATGTGTCAAATAGATGGTTAGGCGGAATGCTTACAAACTTTGATACAATAAGAAAAAGTATAGACAAACTAAAAAGATATGAACAAATGGAAGAAGATGGAACATTTGATCTTCTACCTAAAAAAGAAGTACTACAGTACCAAAAAGAAATGGATAAATTAGAAAAGAATCTTGGCGGTATTAAAGAAATGGATAAACTACCAGACGTAATATTTGTAGTAGATCCAGGAGAAGAATCTATAGCGGTTCATGAAGCAAGAATATTAGGTATTCCAGTTGTAGCGATAGTAGATACAAACTGTGACCCAGATGAAGTTGATTTAGCTATACCAGGAAATGACGATGCTATTCGTGCAGTAAAATTAATAACATCTGTAATGGCTGATGCTGTAGTGGAAGCAAATCAAGGTAACGAATTTGATCCATCCAATGACAACTTAGCAAATGAATTTTTAGAAGAATCAGACGATCAAGAAGTAAAAGAAGAAAAAAACGAAGAAACTAAAGAACTTTCATCTGAAGAAATAGCTGATGCAGCAGAAGAAATTGAAACAGCTGCATATGAAGATAAAAACGAAGAAAATCAAGGAGAATAAGATGGCAGTAAGTGCAAGTTTAGTTAAAGAATTAAGAGAAATGACAGGCGCTGGAATGATGGACTGTAAAAAAGCATTAGAAGAAACTAATGCTGATATTGACGCAGCTGTTAAACTTTTAAAAGAAAAAGGACAAGCTACTTTAGACAAAAAAGCTGGTAGAATAGCAGCTGAGGGTGTAATTGGTTCATATATTCACAATAATAAAATTGGTGTGATCGTAGAAATTAATACTGAAACTGACTTTTCAGCAAACACGGATACTGTAAAAGACTTTGCACGTGATATTGCCATGCATATTGCAGCTGCAAATCCTCTTTATATCTCTGAAGAAGATGCAGATGAAAATGATATAGCACAACAAAGAGAAATTCTTGTAAATCAAGCAATTAACGAAGCTTCTGATAATATGCCAGAAGATAAGAAAAAAATGATTGCTGAAAAAAAAGTTGAGGGTAGACTTAAAAAATACTTATCAGAAGTATGCTTATTAGATCAACCATACATTAAAAATCCTGATCAAACAGTAGAATCATATCTAAGAGATACAGCTAATAATGTTGGAGAAAATATAAAAATTAGAAGATTCGCTAGATTTGAAGTTGGTGAAGGAATCGAGAAAAAAGAAGAGGATTTCGCTGCAGAAGTAGCTTCACAAATGAATGCTTAATTAAATAAATTTTATTTATAACCACCTATATTTTTAATAATGTAGGTGGTATTTTCAATCAAAACTACCAGCCAAACTGGTAGTTTGTACAGCGCCTATAAGGGTCTGCATAGCAATTGTTTTTTTGTTTCACTCACATTCGTTCATTCAAATCACTTAAGATAAGAGGACTTTATCTATATAAAGTCCTTTTTTCTTAAGTATCTTTCGTATAAAACTCAATTTATGGTATAATTATAAAGGAATGTAAATTCCAAGTAAAATTTCATAGGAGGTGATAATAAATGGATAATCCAGTTTTTATAATCGTTACTGTCGCCTTCGTATTGTTAGCTTTTATTTTAGGCTTCATTTATCAAAAAAAATCTAGTGAAAAAAAGATAGGCTCAGCAGATGAACTAAGTCGTCAAATCATTGAAGATGCTAATAGGCAAGCAGAAACACTAAGACGTGAAAGTCTTGTTGAAGCAAAGGATGAAATCTCCCAATTAAGATTAGAAAATGATAAGAAGTTAAACAAAAGAGGCGAAGAACTTGATAAAAAAGAATCTCGCCTATTTAAAAAAGAAGAAAGTCTTGACAATAGAGCTTTATTGATTGACAAAAAGGCTGATCAAATCTCTAGTGATCAGAAGAGGTTAAAACAAAAAGAAGACAGCATTGATAAACTGATTGAACAAAAACAATTAGAATTACAAAGAATTGCAGGCCTTACCAATAGTGAAGCTAAAGAAATTATCTTAGAAAACGTTAAAAAAGATACCATCCATGAATCAGCCAAACTTATAAAAGAAGCTGAAGAGAAAGTAAAATCTGAAAGTAAAAAAATAGCTACTGAGATTCTTGCTACAACAATACAAAGATATGCAGCAGATCAAGTAGCAGAAAATACTGTATCAGTGGTTACTTTGCCAAATGATGAAATGAAAGGTCGAATTATCGGTCGTGAAGGTAGAAATATAAGAGCCTTTGAGCAGTTAGCTGGTGTTGATCTTATTATCGATGATACTCCAGAAGCAGTTGTAATATCATCATTTGAACCTGTGAGACGTGAAATTGCGAAAATAGCTCTCGAAAGATTAATTCAGGATGGACGTATCAATCCTTCTAGAATAGAAGAAACTTTGCAAAAGTCTGAAGAAGAAATTGAACAAAGAATGATTGAAGATGGTGAAATATCCACTGAAGCAGCAGGTGTTCATAACTTACATCCTCAACTAGTAAAATTAGTTGGTAAGATGAAATATAGAACAAGTTATGGACAAAATATTATGAAACATTCAGTGGAGGTGGCTAATATTGCTGGAATGCTAGCTGAAGAAATTGGCGCGGATGCACAAATAGCTAGACGTGGGGGACTTTTGCATGACATAGGTAAAGCTATAGATCATGAATTAGAAGGCACACATGTCGAATTGGGAATTGATGTAGCTACAAGATATGGTGAGAATAAATATGTTGTAAATGCTATACAATCTCATCACGGTGAGGTAGAGCCGAATTGTATAGAGTCAATTCTTGTACAGACTGCAGATGCAATATCTGCTGCTAGACCTGGAGCAAGGCGTGAAAGCTTAGAAAATTATATTAAAAGGCTTGAAAGTCTTGAAGCTATAGCTAATTCCTATGATGGAATAGAAAAATCATTTGCCCTTCAAGCAGGTCGTGAGTTAAGGATAATGGTCAAACCAGATAAGATATCTGACGATGAAATGATTGTAGTTGCTAGAGAGATTGCAAAAAGAGTCGAAGATGAATTAGAATATCCTGGTGAAATTAAAGTTAACGTACTAAGAGAATCAAATGCAATTGAATATGCAAGATAATTTATTATTCATAATGACAATCTAAAATAAAACTGCCTTTGAGGGCAGTTTTTTAATTAGATTAAAATAATTTAATGAAATTTAAGATTTATAGTTATAGGGAAGAGAAAAACAATACAAATATCCCTATAAATTATTGCACAAAATAATAATTTTGTGCAATAATTGTATAAAAAAATAATAGAGGTACAATAAGATTATATTATAAATGAATTAGATATTTTCTTATATAATAATAAATTTTAAGGAGTTTTATATTTTTTATGACTAGACCTATTGTACTTGTAGATTATCTAAATTATTTAAAGTCTATTCGCGGTCTATCTTTAATGACTATTAAGGAATACTCTTATGACTTAGAAGTTTTTTTTGAATATCAAATTATAAGAAAAATATATTACGGAGATAGATCATCTTATGAAAAAGATTTTAAAGACTCAGATATAAACAAAATAATAAATCCTGATTTTTTAGGAGATTTAAATATTACTGATTTTTACTCTTATCTTTCTTATTTAGATAATGAAAAGAATGATAATCCTACTACAAGATCTCGTAAAATTTCAGCTTTAAAGTCATTTTATAATTACTTATATCAAGAAATTGAAGTGATTGATAAAAATATTACTATTAAGCTCAAAAATCCCAAAATTAGCAAAAGACAACCTGTATATCTCACATTAGATGAAACTGAAAGACTACTTTATGTAATAAATGCAGAGAAAAATGACTTCTTGAGAGCTCGTGATTTAGCTATAGTTTTTACGTTTTTAACTACAGGTATGAGATTATCTGAGCTAGTTAGTATTAATGTAAACGATATAGAAAATGATCATTTTTCAATAGTTGGTAAGGGTAATAAGGAAAGAACTATCTATCTTACTGACAATGCTTTAAGATTAATTCATCATTATTTAAAAGTAAGAAACGATTATTTAGGAGATAAATATGTAAATGCCTTATTTGTTTCAACTAGAAAAAAACGTATTAGTAATCGCACAGTTCAGGCCACTATAGAAAAATATTTAGAAAAAGCAGGATTTGATACATCTATATATTCTACTCATAAGTTAAGACATACAGCAGCTACATTAATGTATAAATATGGTAATGTAGATATAAGGGCTTTAAAAGATATATTAGGACATACTAGCATTTCCACTACTCAAATATACACCCATCTTGAAGATGAAGACTTAAAAAAAGCAATAAATAAAAACCCATTGTCTGATATGGAGATATAAGAACAAGGGTACTTATATGTATCCTTGTTTTTTAAAACGGCTTAAAACGAGTTTTAAGGCAAGCTTTCCATGATAATAATTAAGTCCACCTTGCAAGTAAGCTATATATGGTTCTCTTAAAGGACCATCAGCCGAAAGTTCTGATGTAGAACCTTCTACAAAACCACCTGCAGCCATAATTACAGGATCTTCATATCCTGGCATTGGAAAAGGTTCTGGCACTAAGTTAGAATCTACAGTTGAAGCTTCTTGTATAGCTTTGCAAAAAGTTATAACTTTATCAGGATCTTTAAATTTTATAGCTTGAACCACATCACTTTGAGGTTCATCAATTTTAGGAACAACTTCATAACCTAAATCATTAAAAACTCTGCCAAAAAGCATTCCAACTTTTATAGCTTCTTTTACTATTTGTGGTGCAAAATATAAGCCTTGTAAAACGGATCTGCTTGTACCAAAACTTAAGCCTTCATCTTTGCCAATACCTGGAGCGGTTAGTGTATTAGAACAATATTCGATTAAATCAGATTTTCCACAAATATAACCACCTGTTATAGCGATTCCGCCACCTAGATTTTTGATTAAAGAACCAGCAAGTATATCTGCTCCAATTTCAATAGGTTCTTTATATTCTGTAAACTCTCCGTAGCAATTATCTATAAATATAATTGTATCTGGATTTATAGTTTTTATTTCCTCAATTGCTTTTTTTATTTCTTCAATTGTAAAAGCACGTCTTTGCGTATATCCAGTTGATCTTTGAATCAAAGCTAACTTTGTATTAGAATCAACTACTTTAGAGATATTTTTATAATCTATCTTATTATTATCATCAAGAGATAATTTTTTGTACTTGATACCTTTTGATAATAAATTTCCTTTTTTGTCTCCAGCTATACCGATAACTTGTTGCATTGTATCATATGGATCATCAGTTATTGCAACCATTTGATCTCCATTATTTAATAATGCGAATAAGACTAATGAAAGCGCATGAGTACCTGCAACTATACTAGGCCTTACAAGAGCATCTTCAGCTTTGAATATATCAGCAAAAATTTTTTCAACTTTTTCACGACCAATATCAGCATAACCATAACCAGTTGCAGTTATAAAATCTTGTGTATTTAAATTATTTTTGTTAAAAGATTTTAAAACTTTAAGCTGATTGTATTCAGCTATAGCTTCAAGATTCTCAAAATCTTTTGTTAGCTTTTTCTCTTTATCTATTATTAAATTATCAAATGACTCATCGATTTTATAATGAGTGTATATTTCATTAAAATTCATAAACATCCTTAATTATACTTATTATTATATCATTAGCATCATCTTTATTTAAATTATCCATCATAATTTCATGGGTAAAATTATATAATTTATATCTTTTCATCCAGGTTATTTGCCTTTTTGCATAATGTCTGGTATTCTTTTGAATCAAATCTATAAGTTCATCTATATCAATCTCTTTATCAAAATAAGGAAACAGTTCTTTATATCCTATAGCTGCCATAGATTGAGAATCTTTAGTAAGTTTATATTTTTTAATTACACTAACAAATTCATTTATAAGTCCAGCATCTAACATTTTTATTACACGATTGTTAATATTTTCATAAAGTTTGCTTCTGTCTTCATAATTTAAGAAAAATAAAATTGGATCTATAGTATTATTTAAAACTCTCTCACCTTTTCTAAGTTCTGAAGGTTTTTTGCCTGTCATCTCATATATTTCTAAAGCTCTAATTATTCTTTGGGACTCATTTTCATGATATTTATCTGCTGTTTTTGGATCTAGTTCTTTTAATTTATTATATAAAAATGAGTTACCCTTTAAATCAGATATATCTTGTAACTTTTTTCTTATTTTGGGATCTTTTGGTGTATTCCCATAATTCATTTCAAATAATAAAGAGTCTATATAAAATCCTGTTCCACCAGTAAGTATTGGTATATTTCCATTATTATTTATGTCGTGTACTATTGGCTTTACTAAACTAGAAAAATCTTCCACTGTAAAATTTTCATTAGGATTAATAATATCAATCATATGATGCTTAATACCTCTGAAATCAGATTCCTTATTAGTGCCAATATCCATGTCTTTATAGATCTGTTGACTATCACAGGAAATAACTTCTCCATTAAAAGTTTTTGCAACTTTGATAGCTATAGCACTTTTGCCACTAGCTGTGGGTCCTGTAATTATTATTAATTTATCTTTCAAAAAAATTCTCCAAACTATCTTTATTTAAAACTAACAAAGTTAACTTACCATCATTGGTTTTATAAGGATTATCAAGTTTAAATAATTCGTTTAATAAATTGATAGATTCATCTTTATTTATATTATGACCTTTTCTAAAAATATTACTTCTAATAAACTTTCCAATATTCTTATAAAAAATTTCATTTTTATTTTTAAAATCTATATCTAAAATATCGTAAAAAAAGCTTTCACTTTCTGGAATATCAAATATTTGAGGAATAGATCTAATGATTATTTGAGATTCTCCAATTTGATCAATATCAAAACCTAAATCCATTATGGATTCTTTTTTATTATCAAATTTATCTTTATCATTTGCTTTTAAATTTATTATAATAGGCTCTAAGAGAATTTGACTACTAACACTCTTGTTAGACATATTTTTTATGAATTCATTATATTTTATAGCCTCATCAGCACGTCTATGATCTAAAACAATTATTTCATCTTCAGATTTTTTAAATAAAGAATACTTTCCAAAAATACTTGTTAAATATAAATAAGAAAATTTGCCTTCTAATAAGCTTTTTTGTTGATCTGATTTAATTTTAGTATAATCGTTATTATTAAAACTTTGTTCATTACTAGAAATTATTTTTTTATCTTCATTAAAAAAATCATCGTTTTCATATAATTTAGCATCTTCTTTTACAATATTAAAAGATTTATATGAATCTAATAGATTTTGATAGTTACTTAAATCTGGTATTTGTTTATTTTCTATCTTTTTATTGGTAATTTCGGCTGGATTATTTTCTTTAATTAAACTTTTATATATGCTTGTAGATAGTAAACTAATCAAGTCATCTTCATAGTTAAATTTTATAGTTTTTTTATTAGGATGAACATTTACATCTAAATTTTTAGGATTAGTATTTACAAATAAAAAGAATGCAGGAAATCTACCATTAGGTATATAAGATCTATATTCTTTTTCTATATTGTTAGTTATTATATTACTATCTATTAATCTATTATTTATAAATAAGTGTTGTAAAGATCTACTTCCTCTATAATAATTAGGACTTGATATGAACCCATCAATATTATATATATCATTATTAGCAGAAATTTTAATAAGTTTATCTTTTAAATTAGGATCTAAAAGATTTGGAATTTTAGTCTCCAAATCTTCACTCCCATGACTTATAAACTCTACTCTTCCATTCTTAATGTATTTAAAAGATATATCATTGTAGCCTATTGCTAATGAATATATAAGCTTAGATATAGCATTTGTTTCAGCAATATCAGATTTGAGAAACTTTTTCCTTACTGGTAAGTTATTAAATAAATCTTTTACTATGATGCTTGTTCCAGTATTTGTTGCTATGGAAGATTCTTTATATTTATTATTTTTAAATTCTAATTTTTTGCCTATTTCCTCTTCTTTGGTTTTAGATATAGCCACTAAGTCGCTTACACTTGCTATACTTGATAAGGCTTCTCCTCTAAATCCTAAAGAACATATATCATATAAATCATTAAAGTTACCAATTTTAGATGTTGCATGTTTTTCAAATGCTAATATCATGTCAGCCTTATCTATACCAGTCCCATCATCTGTAACTCTAATAAAAGTTTTGCCCCCATTTTTTATTTCAACAACTATATTTTTGGAATTAGCATCTATAGAGTTTTCCACAAGTTCTTTTACTACTGAAACAGGTGCTTCTATAACTTCACCTGCTGCAATCTGTTCTATTGTATAGGTATCTAGCTTTACAATAGCCATTATAACTCTCCTATACTTTCTATAAGTTTATTTAACTTATTTATTGCTTCTATAGGAGTTAGCTCATTAATATTTATATTATTAGCTTCTGATTTTAAATTTTTATATTTATTTTCATTTATTTCATATATAGTAGATTTAATATCAGAATCTTTATTAAGATTAATACCAACTTCAGAGTTAAGATTATTCATAAATTTTTGAGCATTATCAGTAATTTCTTCTGGTAAACCACTTAATTTAGCTACATCTATTCCATAACTCCTGCTTGATCTACCTTCTTTAATTTTTCTTAAAAATACTAAATTATTATTCTCTTTTAATATTTCCATTTTTAAGTTTTTAACATTGTTAAGCTCATCTTCAAGAATGGTTAACTCATGAAAATGTGTAGCAAATACTGTCTTAAATTTCTCTTTCTTTGAAATATAATCTACTAAAGCCATAGCAATGCTCAAACCATCATCCGAAGACGTTCCTCTGCCAACTTCGTCAAGTATGACAAAAGAATTATTTGTAGCATTTTTTAAAATATTAGAAACTTCATTCATTTCTAACATAAAAGTAGATTCACCCTTAGAGATATTATCACTTGCACCAATCCTAGTAAAAACTTTATCACATATACCTATTTCAGCATAGCTTGCTGGTACAAAAGACCCCATTTGAGCCATAATAATTATTATGGCCATTTGTCTCATATAAGTAGACTTGCCAGCCATGTTAGGTCCTGTTATTATTTGAATGATATTATCGTCTTCACCTATATTAGTGTCATTTGCTATAAACTCATTCTCGTTAAGTTTTTTTTCAATTACTGGATGTCTACCATTTTTAATATTAATCATATTTTCATTATTTATTATTGGTCTTACATAGTTATTGGTTAGCGCTACTTGTGAAAGTGTGTTTAGAGCGTCAATATTAGCTATCATCTTTGCTAAAGACTGTAATTTTAAAGTTTGATCAAGTATTTGATTCCTAATATCATTAAAAATCTCATATTCTAAATCATTGACCTTATCTTTTCCACCTATAATAAGATTTGAAAGATTTTCTAAAGTTTCGGTTGTATATCTTTCCTGATTTTTAAGAGTTTGTTTTCTTATATAAGAATTAGGTACCTTATCTAGATTAGATTTAGTTATTTCTATTGAGTATCCATTATTTTTATTATAAACTATTTTATAGTTTTTAATTCCTGTAGTCTCTCGCTCTTGAATCTCATAATTAGTCAACTTTTCTAGGGCATTTTTAGAATCAGATTTTAACTTATCTAAATTATCATTAAAGTTCTCTTTAATGATCCCGCCATCTGTTATAGATATAGGCGGATCATCAACAATTGCTTTATCTAAAAGCTCATATAATTCATCCATTTCTGGTAAGTTTAATCCTAGGTTTTTAATATTACTATCATTAATATCAGATAGATATTTTTTGAGATTTGGCATATTCTTAAGAGAGTTTTTTAAAGAAATAAAATCTCTTGCATTTGCTCTTTTATATGAAATCTTTCCTAATAGTCTTTCTAAATCGTAAACATCTGAGAGATAATTTGATACATTTTGAGAATCAATTGTATTATCTTTAAAATAATCCACTATATCTAATCTGCGATTGATTTTTTCTATATCAATTAATGGTCTTTCCAACCACTCATTAATTATCCTAGAACCCATAACAGTATCGGCTTGGTCAAGAATTTTAAGTACTGTATCCTCTTTACTATTATTGTTTAAGTTCCTATGAAGTTCTAGATTTTTTCTAGTGTTTGCTTCCAATTCTAGATAATTGGATATTTCAAGAACTTCTATATTATTTATATGATTAAGTTTAGCGTCGTAAAATTTATAAATATAATCTAATAAATTTGCTAAGGATACAAGAGACAACCTTTTGTCTGAAACTTTTTCTAAATTCTCATCTCCTAAGTACTCTATAATAGTTTTTATTCTTTTATCATATTCCCTATCATCTTCTATATAATTAATAAATATATCATTATTTATGTTTAAATATTTTTTTATTTCCGTTAATTTAAGATCATTGTTAATTATAATTTCGGAAGGATTTATCTTCTCTATTTGATCTATAGCTTGTTTAGCTATTAAGTCGTTAGAACCCTTGATTTCAATCGTATATAAAGCCCCTGTAGATATATCACAATAAGAAATACCTAATCCATAATTATTTTGAAAAATGGATAATAGATAATTATTCTCTCTTGTATCTAGCGATTCCATATCAGTTATAGTACCAGGTGTAACAACTCGAGTTATTGCACGTTTTACTAATCCCTTTGCTTTCCTAGGATCTTCTACTTGATCACATAAAGCAACCTTGTATCCTTTTTTTACAAGCTTGTTAACATAATTATCTATAACATGATGAGGAACACCACACATAGGAGCTTTTTTATCATGTCCGCATTCTTTTCCAGTAAGGGTAAGACCTATAACTTTACTAGTTATTATAGCATCGTCAAAAAAGCTTTCATAAAAATCCCCAACTCTATATAATAAAAGAGAATCTTTAAAATTATCTTTTACATCAACATAGTGTTTTAGCATTGGAGTTAATTTCTCATAAGTAAAGTTTTCTTTCATTTGTCTATCCTCATTTCTATATAATATTATACCATAAAAAAATACTCACATATTTGTGAGTATTTATGGAATTACTGTATATCAATTACTTTTACATTCTTTATCCAATTATTAGAATCATCTAAACTTGTATCAATAATAGCCATCTTACCATAATTTTCCCCTAATTCATATATTGGTGTACCGTCTATTTTATATACTAAGTAAACTCTATCAGGCTCTAAAGCTGCAGACATAGATAACTTTTCTAAATTTCCTTCACTATCTTCTAAAACTAAATAAGCTCTATCTTTTAAATTTATATCTTGATTTCCTATAATTTTTTCTATAGGAACACCATCAATATTTACTTTCTCTAATCCATTATTATAATAAACTACTTTATTTTCAGATCCTTTTTTTCTAATCTCTTTTAATGTCATAGAATCTATCTGATCACCATTTGACTTTAAAATAAGTATTTCATGATCGTACTTAGAAAGATCTCTTTCTTTAGAATAGTTTCTTATACTAAAGGATAATATAAAAATAGCGGCAATAGCTACTAATGATATTATCAATCTATATTTATTTCTTTTTAGTCTCTTCTTTACTTTCTTTTTTGCCATTATTTGCCAGTGGAACCAAATCCGCCTTCACCCCTATCCGTATCATCTAAACTATCAACAACTTCTATTTCAAATTGTTTATAGGGTTGGACTATTAATTGAGCTATTCTATCACCATTTTCTATTGTTTGTTCTTCTTCTCCATAATTATAAAGATAAATCATTATCTCTCCCCTATAGTCAGAATCAATTATTCCAACAGTATTAGCTAACATTATTTTTTTCTTAACTCCTGTTGAAGATCTTGGATAGATCGCTCCAAAATAACCTTCTGGAATCTGGACTTTAATCCCTGTATCTATTTTAACTGTTTTTTTAGGTTCAATTACTATATCCTTATCAGTTTTACAATGTAAATCTAGTCCAGCTGCTCCCTTAGTTTGATATGCTGGTAAATTATCCTTATATACAATTTTTAATTTCTCATTCATTTAATCACCTTTTCTAAAGATTAATATACCAATTTTTGTGTAAAATTACAAAGAAAGTATAGTAAATTTAAGAAAAGAGGTAACAATGGAAAAGGTAATAGAAAGATTCTTAAAATATATAAGTTATGATACAAAAAGTGATCCCCAAAATGGCGAAAAAGAAAAACCCTCTAGTAAAGGCCAATGGGATTTAGCTAAAGCACTAAAAAGCGAATTAGAAAAATTAGGACTTGATGCGAGTATAAATGATGAATGTTTTGTATTTTCTGAAATAAAATCTAATACAGATAAAAAACTCCCTACAGTTGGATTTATTGCACATATGGATACTTCGCCTGAAATGGATGGAAAAATTGAAAATCCACAAATTATCGATTATAAAGGTGGAGATATTAAACTAAATGATAAAAGATCGATTGCAGTTAATGATTTCCCAGTATTAAAAGACTTAGTAGGACTAACTTTAATCACTACTCGTGGCGAAACTTTACTTGGAGCTGATGATAAGGCAGGTATTGCTGCTATTATGAATATGGCAGAATACTTTATAAATAATCCTAAAATTGAACATGGAGATATTAAAATAGCTTTCACACCAGATGAAGAAATTGGTACAGGTGCTGATACTTTTGATATAGAATATTTCGATGCAGATTTCGCTTATACAATTGACGGAGGCTATTTAGGCGAACTAGAATATGAAACTTTTAATGCTGCATCAGCCAAAGTTAATATAAATGGAAAATCAGTACATCCAGGTTCAGCAAAAGACACTATGGTAAATTCTACATCAGTGGCATTTGAATTTGATAGATTATTAGGTGAATTTAAACGTCCAGAACATACAGAATGCTACGATGGTTTTTATCATTTAGTTTCCATTGAAGGTGATATAGAAAATACAAAAATGGAATATATAATTAGAGATCATGACAGAGATAAATTTGAATCAATGAAAAAACAAGTTATATTAAACAAAGAATATCTTAATAATAAATATGGGGATATAGTATCAGTAAATATAAAAGATAGCTATTATAATATGGGTGAAATATTAAAAGATAAACCAGAAATTATAGATTATGCAAAAGAAGCTATGGAAAATCTTGGTATTAAAGTTATAACTAGTCCAGTACGTGGAGGCACTGATGGATCTAAGCTTTCATTTATGGGACTGCCTTGTCCTAATATATTTGCTGGAGGTTTAAACTTCCACGGAGTTTATGAGATTCTTCCAGTTGAGTTTTTGATTAAATCTTCAGAAACAATTATAGAAATTGTTAAAGTTATTGCAAAAAATAGTTAGTAGTATTATAATTGATATAGAAGTTAAAGCAATACATACTAAGAAAGGGAGTAAATAATGTCAGATAAAAATAAACATCAAGTAATTGATCCTAGCACAGGAGAAGTAAAAGATTCATCACAATATCACGGTAATGAAGAACTAGATAAAAGTAGTCGTGAAAGCAATGATACTAAAGGTGGAGATGATCTAGATAAAAAATACTCTTCAGATCAAGAGCATCTAAAAACTGAAGTGGATGAAGCAGATCAAATTTCAAATGTTGGTGTTGAGGCAAGAAGAACTCGCGAAGATGATTTGTCAGAAAATCCATCAAGAGATAAATAATTAATACTAATAAAATTATAAAAATTTTATTCTAATTTCAATATAAATAAGCTTTAACAAAAAAATCAGAGGTAATTATAATAACCTCTGATTTTTTATTTAATTATTATCAGAATCTTCAGATGGATTTTCTGATATTTCATCAACTCTAGTTCTTCTTCCTTCAGCACTTGGTGCTGATACTTGTCCAGCTTCATCAATAGTTGTATTCCTATATTCAGTGTCAGTAGTGAATTTTACATCTGGATCATCCCCACCATTAGTTTCTTTGTTATTTTTTACATTTTTCTCTAAATTCTTATCCCCTTCAAATTGGCTAGCCTCTGATTCTTTTCCTGTTTGTGGATCAATTATTGTATCTTTTTCTTTTTTATTTTCTGTCATATTATTAACTCCTTTTTATTTTATCAACTTAACTACTTAAATTTATACCCAGATTATAGACTTACTACACATGAACAAGATTTTATAATTGATTATAAATAAATTATTTAAAATTTATCCTTCAATGACTTTTCTAAGCATATCTCCAGCTTCAAGTGGAAGATTTATGGTCATTGATATTTTTTCTTTAGGTCTATTTGCTACTTCTAGTTCTTCACCCTTATTATTTCTCATATTATCAATTTTATAATTATAATAATCTTTATAATTTCCAAAAATTTCTATTTCATCGCCTAAAAAGAATCTATTTCTTTGTTCGATAATAGCTTCTTTAGTTTTTGAATTATATTCTAATACGACTCCTATAAAATCATATTTCCTAATATATGAAGAATTTTCATAGATTTGAGTATTGCTATCTGGTTTATTATAAAAGAAAGCTTTAGTATAATGTCTATGACTAGCTTTTTCTAATTCATTAAAGTATTTTTGAACAATTTCTTTATTGTAGTTCCCATCATAATAAGCATCTATAACTTGTCTATAAGATCTTACAACTGTTGCTACATAAAAAGCAGTTTTCATTCTTCCTTCTATTTTGAAACTATCTATTCCTGCTTCTATTAACTTATCTAATTCATCTATTAGACATAAATCTTTAGAGTTCATTATATAAGTGCCAGACCCGTCTTCTTCAATTGGATAATATTCACCTGGTCTATTTTCTTCTTGTATTGAGTATTTCCACCTACAAGCTTGGGCACAGTCCCCTCTATTTGCATCACGTCCTGTCATATAGTTACTTAATAAGCATCTTCCAGAATAAGAAATGCACATAGCTCCATGCACAAAAACTTCTATTTCTAAATCTTTAGGAGTATTTTTCCTTACCTCAATAATTTCTTCTAATGACAATTCACGAGCTAAGATTACTCTTTTTGCCCCCATCTTATACCAAAAGTTGACTGTATCTGTATTAGTTACAGACGCTTGAGTAGAAATATGTAAATCTATATTAGTTAGTTCTTTAGCTTTCATAAATATACCAGGATCAGATATAATTAATGCATCTACCCCTATCTCATTTAAAAACTTTAAATAATCTTCTATTCCATCCAAGTCATTATCATGAGGTACAATATTCATAGTTATATGAATTCTTACACCATTTTTATGTGCATATTCTACAGCATCAATCATAGCTTGATGATCGAAGTTTTTGGCATTTGCACGAAGACCAAAACTATCTCCAGCCATAAATACAGCATTAGCTCCAAATTTTACTGCTGCTTTTAATCTTTCCATATCTCCAGCGGGGGCTAGTAATTCTACTTTTTTATCTGTCATCATTTCTCCTTATAACTTAATGTTAATCCATCACCTATTGGAATTATAGTTGTAAAAAAATCTTCTCTATCCATGACATAGGCAAGATAATTTCTTAATCTTTTTACTATAGTTATCATTCTACGATCTATTAGATCATCATTTGTAACCATGCCTTTAAATAATACATTGTCAGCTACTATTATCCCATTTTCATTTAAAAGTTCAGCTGAGCGTTTAAAGTAATATTCGTAATGCGCTTTGTTTGCATCAATAAAAACAAAATCAAAGCCTTGATTTATATCATTCAAGGCTTTTTGTGCATCATCATTTATTAAATTTATATTTGTATTATATTTTTTGAAATTATTACGAGCAATATCAGCTATTTCACTGTCTAATTCTATGGTTGTAATATTTGCATTTGTATATTTCTCAAATACTAGAGATGAATATCCTATAGCAGCTCCTATTTCAAGTATAGATTTGGGCTGTTTAATTTTAAGTATTGTTTTGATAAACTCCTTAGTTTCAACATTCATAATAGGAACATTATTATTTAAAGCATACTCTCTTAGATCTAAAAAGTCGCTATCTTCAATAATATCTGATAAATATTGACTAGTATGAGGATAATTTATATATTTCATTATTTTCCACTTCAGATATTACTGGAAGAATCATCGGATCACGACCAAGTTCATTGTATAAATATGATTTTAAATCTTCTCTAATTTGATATTTTATTTGGCTAATAGCTCTAATTTCTTCTTTTTGACATTTTTCGAATGATCTAATTACAACTTCTTTAGCATTTTCTATAATATCTTGGTTTTCTTTTACATAAACAAAGCCACGGGATACTATCTCAGGACCTGCAAGTAATGTTTGAGTATTTCTATCAAAAGTTATAGAAACTACCATTAAACCATCTTCTGATAAGTGTTTCCTATCTTTAAGCACAATATTACCCACATCGCCAATTCCAGATCCATCTACTAAAACATTTCCAGCTTGTACTTTCCCATTCTTAGTAGCAGATTTTTTAGTAAATTCAACTACATCTCCATTCTCTAATATAAATATATTTTCTTTCTTCATTCCCATATCTATAGCAAGATTTTCATGTGTTTGTAACTGTCTAGCTTCACCATGAGCAGGTAAAAGATATTTTGGTGTAGTTAATTGATACATTAGTTTTATTTCTTCTTGACAGGCGTGACCTGATGCATGGACTTTAGCTAATGAAGAATATATTATATTACAACCAATTTTAGTAAGTTTATTTATCGTATTATTTATAGCTATTTCGTTACCTGGTATTGCAGATGATGAAAGGATAACTGTATCAGATTCATTTAAGCTAATTTGCTTATGTTCTCTATTGGCCATACGAGTAAGAGCTGATAGAGGTTCTCCCTGAGTTCCTGTAGATAGAACTACTACTTCATCATCTGCATAATTCTTGACATTTTTCATATCTATAAGTGTATTTGTCTTAACATGAAGATAACCAAGTTCACTAGCTATTCTTACGTTATTTATCATTGATCTACCAGATAAAGCTACTTTTCTATTATATTTTTCTGCAGCATAGATAACTTGTTGAACTCTATGAAGATTTGATGCAAATGTAGCTACAATAATTCTGCCTGAAACTTGTCCAAATATTTTTATAAAAGTATCACCAACATCTTTTTCGCTTACAGAATGTCCAGGTCTTTCCACATTTGTACTATCTGCAAATAATGCTAATAAACCTCTCTTACCAAGTTCTGCTATTCTTTGAACATCAGTTGGATCACCATCGATTGGTGTAAAATCCATTTTAAAGTCTCCAGTGAATAATATGGTACCTACTGGACTTTTTACAGCAATAGAACATGAATCAGGAATAGAGTGGCTTACTCTTATAAATTCCATGCTAAGTTCGCCAACTTTTACCTTATTATTCACATTAACCATTTTAATCTTATTCGGATTAAGGCCGTGTTCTTTAAATTTATTTTCTAAAAGTCCTTTAGTTAGTTTTGAACAGTAAACATTAGTATCCACATTCTTTAAAAAATAAGGAATAGCACCGATATGGTCTTCATGGCCATGAGTCACAAATATTCCGCCTAGTTTATTTTTATTTTCTTCTACATAAGTAAAATCAGGTATTACTATATCTACGCCTAACATTTCTTCATCTGGAAATGTTAGACCACAATCTATCATAACCATATCGTTACCATATTCAACTACAGTACAATTTTTACCTATTTCTTGTAAACCACCTAAAGGTATTACTCTTAGTTTCTTTTCTTTTGACATTTTTACTCCTTTTTATCTTGACAATCGGAGCAAATTCCATAAATTCTTAATGAATAATATTTTAAATCAAAACCGTAATTTTTTTTTAATGAATTAGCTAATTCATTATTTGATAGGCATTTATCTTCCATGATTTTCCCGCAATTAGTACATATAATATGATCGTGATGATCATTTACAGGATCTATTAACTCGTAAGTATAAGCTTGATCTGTAAATTCTTGTTTATTTACAATACCAAGTTCTTCAAAAATATTTAAAGTTCTATAAATTGTAGCTATACCAACTTGCTTATGATCTTCATGTACTTTTGAAAAAAGCTCTTCTGGTGTTACATGTTTTGGCGAGCTATCCTTTAATACATTAAAAATTATTTCTCTTTGCTTAGTAAATTTTTGATTATTTTTCTCAAAAATTTTTCTAATTTCATTAGTTTCCATTGCTTTCTTCTCTCATTTCTTCATATAATTTAATGATCTCATCAAGTTCATCTTGATTTTCAATAGATTTAAATTCTATTTCATCATCTTTATTAATGATTTCCATAATGAGGATTAATTCATCATCATCTTCTTGTAAAGCACAGAAATTCCTGTCATCTACTCCGAAAGTATCTATTATATTAAATTCAACTTCATTGTTATTTTCATTATATAAAATAATACTATCCATTTTTTCTCCTATCTAGATAGGTTTGTAGAATAAAGCTAGCAGCTATCTTATCTATATGTTCTTTTCTATTTTCTCGTCTAACTTTCATATCTATAAGAACTTTTTCTGATTGGATAGTTGTCATTCTCTCGTCTTCATAGATAATTTCTTTATCAGTTTGCTTTTTTAATAGGTCAACAAAACTCATCACTTTCATAGATTGAGGACCTATAGAATTATTCATATTTTTAGGTAGCCCTACTACAATTGTTTCTACATCTTCCCTATCTATTATTTCTACTAACTTAGCTATATCTAAGCTAGCCTTTTTTCTTTTTATAGTTTCTAATGGATGTGCCATCAAAAACATAGGGTCGCTTAATGCAACCCCAATTGTTTTATCTCCAACATCCAAACCCATTATTCTAGTCATTGATGTAACTATTCAATAATTCTTCTAAAATTTCATCACGGTCAACAGCTCTTATTAATTTACGAGCTCCATTATGAGCTGTAATGTAGGTTGGATCTCCTGAAAGAAGATATCCAACAATTTGGCCGGATGGTTTATAGCCTTTTTCATCAAGCGCATTATAAACTGTAGTCAAAATTTCTCTTATATCCTTTTCTTCTTCTCTTTCAGGTTTAAAGAGCATAGTCTCATTAAATTTGTTATCCTTATCAGTCATTATAATCCCCTTTAAATGATTTCAAATGCTTTTTCTAAAGCACTATCTAATTTAGAAATATCCTTTCCTCCAGCTTGAGCAAAGTTTCTTCTTCCTCCACCATTACCGCCAGTAATTTGACTTATTTCTCTTACTATATTTCCTGCATTATATTTATCGGTCAAATTATCATCTACTGATACAGTAAATACAATTTTTTCGTCTGATACACTAGCAAATACAATAATAAGATTATCATATGAGTTCTTTAATCTATTTTCATAATCACGCAATTCACCTATACTAGTATTTTTAAATTTATAAACCACTGAGTTGTGATCATCTTTTTTTACTATATTGGATTCCAAATCCTTATAAATATCTTTGATTGATGAAGACCTTAGTCTTTTTATTTCTTCTTTTTGATTTTGAATTTCTTCTTCTAAAGATTCAATTCTTTGCTTAATTTGATTAGGTCTAGTATTTAGAAATTGGGCAGTATCATCAATTATATTTTTTTGATTTACTAATAAATCGTAAACTTTTTTTCCTGTTACAGCTTCTATTCTACGTACACCTGCCGAAACTGAAGATTCTGAAATAATCTTAAACATAAGTATATTAGAAGAATTATTAACGTGACAACCTCCACATAATTCTTTAGAATATTCCCCTATAGAAACTACTCTAACATTATCTTTGTACTTATCTTCAAATAATCCTATTGCTCCTATTTCTTGAGATTCTTTAAATGAAACAATATTTTTTCTAACTGGAAGTTCTTCTCTTATTTTTTCGTTTATTATATCTTCAATTTCTCTTTTTTGTTCTTTTGTTAAAGCTTCATTATAAGTAAAATCAAATCTTAATTTATCTTCATCTACCAAAGATCCAGCTTGTTTTACTGTATCTTTTAAAACATCTCTTAGAGCTTGATCTAATAAATGAGTTGCTGAGTGATTTCTTGTTATATCAAGTCTTCTATTTCGATCTACTTTAAATAAATACTCATTATTTAATTGTAAGCTACCTTCTATAACTTCTACATAATGAAAATATATATCATTTTTCTTTTGGACATCTGTGACACAGGCTTTTGTATTTTCTGATAAAATATAACCTGTATCGGCAACTTGTCCGCCCCCTTGGGCATAAAATGAAGTCTTATCACTAACTATTATACCCTTATCAGAAGCATCTATCGATTTTTTATTTTCACTATCATCAAATATACTGATGATTTTTGCTTTAACTTCTAAATCATCATATCCAACAAATTCTGTAGGACTTATACCATCAGTAACTATATTATCTAATGACCAACCAGAATCTTTCTTACGAGCATTACGAGCTAATTCTCTTTGATTTTCCATTTCTTCATTAAACTTATTTATGTCTACATCAAAGTTTTCTTCATTGAGTATTTCTTTAGTTAAATCTAAAGGAAAACCATAGGTATCATATAACTTAAATGCCTCGCTACCACTTAATTCTTTTTCACCATTTTCTTTCATTTCATCAATTAATGAATTAAGTCTATCTAGACCTTGATCTATAGTATTTTGGAATCTTTCTTCTTCATCAACTATAGCATTTATTATATTTTCCTTATTAAAAACTAATTCTTCATATTCTGACTTATAAGTATCAATTACTTTTTCAACTATTTGTGATAAAAATTCACCTTTTATTCCTAGTAGTTTTCCATGTCTATATGCTCTTCTTATAAGTCTTCTTAGTACGTAACCACGTTTTTCGTTTGAAGGTATGATACCATCAGATATAAGGAAAGTCATGGCTTTAGCATGATCAGCAATAACTCTAATTGAAATATCAGTCTTCGGATTATTTTTATATTTAACTCCAGAAACTTTCTCTATTTCTGAAATTATATCTTGCATTACATCAATTTCAAAGATATTGTCTTTATTTTGTACAACCATAGCTATTCTTTCAAGTCCCATACCTGTATCTATATTAGGATGAGCTAGTGGAGTATAATTATTTTCCTTATCCTTGTTAAACTGAGTAAATACTAGATTCCATACTTCAAGGAATCTATCTGAATCATCATTTCCAGGTTGATTATCATTTTCATCTATAGCTCGAGATTGACCACGATCTACAAATATTTCGGAACAAGGACCACAAGGACCAACTTCAAGCTCCCAAAAATTATCTTCTTTACCCTGCTTTAAAATTCTATCTGTACTAAGTCCAACTTGTTCATGCCAAATATTATAAGCTTCATCATCTTCATGAAATACTGTTACCCATATATCTTCTTTATCTATCTGAAGTCTATCAGTTAGGAATTCGTAAGCCCAAGTAATAGCTTCTTTTTTAAAATAATCACCAAACGAAAAGTTACCTAACATTTCAAAGTAGGTTCCATGTCTTTCTGTCTTGCCTACTCTTTCAATATCACCAGTTCTTACGCATCTTTGTGAAGATGTAGCCCTATTATTTTTAATCTTTTTCTCACCTATAAAATATTTTTTTAAAGGTGCCATTCCAGCATTAATTAATAATAAAGATTCATCATCTTGTGGAATAAGAGGAAAAGATTTTAAAATAGTGTGATTCTTTTCGTTACCAAAAAAATCAATATATGATTTTCTAAGCTCATTCATTCCTAAATTTTTCATTTATTCTCCTATACTATCTTGATTTATTATTTCATCTATTGTTATAGAATCTATAGTGTCATTTATTGCTTCATCTAATTTACTAAATGCAAAGTATGCATTACATTTATCATCACAGTGACTGCCATCTTCAAGACATCCACTTTTACCTATATCTCCTTCAAGTACTCTTAGTACCTCACCTACTGTTATTTGACCTATATTTTTTACCAACTTATACCCACCTTTTGGGCCTCTAGCAGACTTTACAATATTTTCTTTTTTTAGGAGTCTAATAAGTTGTTCTAAATAATTTTCAGATAAGTTTAGATTAGTTGAAATTTCAGATACAGATATATATCCTTTATCTTCATTCTCAGCTAAATAACAAATGGCTCTTAAACCATATTTACTCCTTGTTGATAATTTCATTAAATACCACCTATACAGTTATTAAATCTTTCATGGCTTCAAAAAATTTATCGCCAATTCCAGTTACGTTCTTTATATCTTCTATATTTTCAAATTTATTTATATTTCTGTATTCAATTATAGCTTCAGCTCTTTTTTCGCCTATATTTGGCAAAGACATAAGTTCTTCTTTGCTTGCTTGATTTATATTAATTTTATCCGAATTATTAGATAGTTCTGGAGAAGTCACTATTTGTGTAGTTAATTCTTCAGCAGGAATTTCATTTTTATTTGGTATATAAATTTTCATTTGATCTTCTAACTTCATAGCCAGATTAAGACTATTAACATTAGCTTCACTTGTTAATCCACCTGCTTGTTTAATCAAATCATCTAGTCTATCACCATCATCTATTATGTAGACCCCTTCTTGATTAATTTCTCCACTTATATGTACTTTCTTTTCTGAATCTTCCTTAATATCTTCGGCAAAGTTTTCGGATGATGCTTGATTACTATCTAAAATCATATCATCTTCTGCTTCAAAAAGACTTTGCTTATTGCCTATAGTTTTATCAGAATGACTTTTTACTATGTTATTTCCTAATAATAAAGCTATAGCTATTATTAAACCAACTATAATTTTGTCTTTATTTTTATCATTCATTTTATAAACACTAATAAAAGGCTAATAATTTATGGAAAGACTATTCTTCCCATAAATCATCAATGCCATAAAATTCTCTTTGTTTTCTTGTAAATATATGAACTATGATATCTTCAGCATCCATAAGTATCCATTCTCCTTCACGAAAACCTTCTTTAGATAATAACGAATAACCATTTTTTTCTAATTCTTCTTCAATATAATCTGCCAAAGCTTTAGTTTGAATAACTGAAGTACCTGTAGCTACAACAAAGGTATCTGCTATAGAGGAATCATCTAGTTCTATGATATTTACATCTTCTGCTTTTCTATCATCTAATACTTTAAGTATTGTTTCTAATTTATTCATTTTTCTCCTTAATTAAGAAATTTCTTGCATCTATAGTAAGTGGATGAATAAGAGCTTTTCTTGAAATTATAAATTCTATATTATGGTCCAAGCTATAAAGCATTGCCTGATCTAAATCCTTTTTAGCAAGACTTCTAATTTTATCCACACCCGGATAATCTCTTTTAGGTTCTATGGCATCTGCAAGGTATATAATTTTTTCAAAATCACTCATATTTTCCTTAGCAGTTGTATGAAATCTTATTGCATCCAAAACTTCTTCATCTTTTATATTATACACTAATCTAGCAACTTCCGCCCCTAAAAAAGAATGTAAGACTTGCTTAAATTCTTTTTGATAACTTTCTAAATTTTTTCCATATAAATTATAATATTTATCTTCATTATATTTAGCACAGTCATGTAAAATAGCTGCTGTTTTTAGTTTATCTTCATCAATATTGTATTTTTTATTAAGTTCAATAGAAGTTTCCATAACTCTCATGCTATGTTTAAACCTTTTATCTCCTATATCAGATAGTAACTGTTCTTTCCAATTTTCCAAATCATACATAAAGCTTATACTCCTCAATTATTTTAATAACTGGATCAGGAACTAAATACTTTATACTCTTTTTTTCTTTAACTAAAGATCTTATTAGCGTTGATGAAATATTTACATTTAGATTATCAATAAGATAAATTTTTTCGTTATCTTTTTTTACTTCATTTATTTTTTTTATTAAAGGGCTATCTTCATTTATACTGGTCCTTGCAAATACTATAATTCTATCATTTAAGATCTTTTGGTAGTTTGACCATGTATCTATACTCATTAATGAATCCTCGCCCATAATATAGTAAAATTCATCATTAGGATATTTTTCTTTAAAATAGTTTAAAGTTTGGTGAGTATAAACTACTTTTTCATCATCAGACTCAAAAGTAGATAGTTCTAGTCTATCATTGTCTTTTATAGCTTCTTTAACCATATTTACACGGATTGAAGTTTCTGTTTTCTTCTTGTTTTGTTTATGAGGCGGGTTAGCACTTGGTAATACTATTATTTTATCTAGTTTCATATAATTAAGAGTGTTTTCCATAACTATCAAATGCCCTATATGAATTGGATCAAAAGTACCGCCATATAATCCTATTTTCATCAATATGCCTATAAGTTAAATTTATTTTCTTTGTTTTTTCTATATATTGTAAAAATACTACCCATATGATTTACAAATTCCGAATTAGTTTTCTCTAAGATAGTTTGTAAAATTTCATCGGGATCATCTAAATTATTATTTAATATCTTTATTTTAATTAATTCTCTTGCTTCAAGTGCTTCTTCTATTGCCCTGATTACATCATCTGATACAGAAAATTTTCCTATATTTATTATAGGTTTATAATCATGGCTTTCTGCTTTAAGCATTGCACGGTTTTTACCAGTTAACATAAGTCCTCCTAGTCAAAATATTCAAATACAATATCTCCTACTGCTACATTGTCTCCTTCTTCTATCCCCATTTCTTTAAGTTTATCAAAAACTTCCATTTCTCTTAATTTTTGTTCAAAATACATTCTTGAATCATAGTCTTCTAGATTAACTCTTTCCAAAAGATTATCTATTCTCTTACCATAAACTATATAGATATTATCTTCTTTGGTAAATTCTAAGTCATAATCTATTTCTTTGTTGTAGTATTCTTCTAAAAATGTATTGTCAGCATCCTCTATTAAATCATATTGCTTATCCTCTGATTCTAATAAAAGATCATAGGTAGAATCTAGCAAGTCTCTTATACCTTCAGTTGTAGCTGCTGAAATTTTAAATATTTTGTAAGATTCTTTAAATTCTTCTATAAACTTAGATGCATTATCATTAAAGTCTAAATCTATTTTATTAAGTGCTACAATCATCGGTTTATCTGATAGTTTACTATTGTAAAGAGAGAGTTCTTTGTTAATAAGCTTAAAATCTTCTATTGGATCTCTACCCTCAATACCGGATATATCTACTAAATGGACTAATAGCCTGCATCTTTCTATATGTTTTAAAAAATCATGACCTAACCCTTGACCTTCGTTTGCTCCTTCGATAAGTCCTGGTATGTCTGCAACAATAAAAGATCTCTCTTTATCTATATTTACTACTCCTAGATTTGGATCTAAAGTGGTAAAGTGATAATTTGCTATTTTAGGTTTAGCAGAAGTAATTACAGATATTAAAGTAGATTTGCCTACATTAGGAAGTCCTACTAATCCCACATCTGCTAATACTTTTAGCTCTAAAACCAAATCAATTTCTTGACCTTTTTTTCCATTTTCTGCAAATCTAGGTGCTTGTCTTATAGAGTTTTTAAAGTGAACATTACCTCTACCACCACGACCACCTCTCGCGATAATTAATTCTTCACCATCAAGTTTAAAGTCTTTTATAATAGTATTAGATTCTGCTTCTCTTAAAATTGTACCTACAGGAACTTTTAATATAAGATTTTCACCTTTTTTACCAAATTTTTTAGACTTTCCACCCGGCTCACCATTTTGCGCCTTGTATCTTGTCTTATATTTAAAGTCATCTAGAGTAGAGAGATTTCTAGTAGATTTTATTATTATGCTACCCCCATCTCCACCATCTCCTCCAGCAGGACCTCCAGTAGGTTCGTATTTTTCACGTCTCCAAGCAACAGCTCCATTACCGCCGTCTCCTGCTTTAAGATTTATTCTTGCATAATCAATCATATAAATATCCTCTCATATGAAAAAAAGCTTGCCGAAAAGGCAAGCTTCTATTTTTTAAGCAATATCTTGTTTTGGATAAACAGAAACTTGTTTTCTGTCACGTCCTTTTCTTTCAAATTTTACGATTCCTTCACATTTAGCATAAAGTGTATCATCTCCACCCTTTTTTACGTTGTTGCCTGGGTGAATTTTTGTTCCTCTTTGTCTAACGATAATTGTTCCAGCGTTTACAAATTGACCATCTGCTCTTTTGGTTCCAAGTCTTTTAGCTTCAGAATCTCTACCGTTCTTTGAAGAAGATACCCCTTTTTTACTTGAAAATCTTTGTAAGTTAATATTTAAAATCATTTCATATCTCCTTATAATATTGTTGTATAAGCCTCTACAAAGTCACCATAACTTTGTGTTAGTGTCCGAATACCTGTACTAAAAGTATTTAAAATTACTTCAGAATCATGTGATGGATTTTTTACTAATAATTCCATAATTTCTTCATCATCAGAAAAATCAACTTCATAATTATAACTATCAAGTGAATTTACTGTTGTATATGCAAGCATAGAAACAGCTGCACAAACTATATCTTTTCCATGCTCACCATAATCAGCATGTCCTATAATTTTAAAGCCTTTTAAAGTATCTTTGTCATAAAGTGTAGTTACTTTAATCATTTACCTAGCATGAGATGCTATCTATTTTAACTAAAGTATAAGGTTGTCTGTGACCTTGTTTTTTTCTATACATTTTTTTAGGTTTGTATTTAAATACTACGATTTTTTTATCTTTTGCTTGGTCCTCAACTGTAGCTGTAACCTTAGCATTTTCAACTATTGGTGCTCCAACTTTAACATCTTCATCACCAGCAACTAGTAGTACTTCTTCAAAATCAACAGTTTCACCAACTTGGTAAGGTAATTTTTCTACTCTTACTAAGTCACCTTCTGATACTTTATATTGTTTGCCACCTGTTTTAATTATTGCGTACATAGGTGTCCTCCTTTATTCTTAGATTCTCGCCAGCGTAGGTGATCAGAACCTAAACTGTGCGGTTTACCGTTAAATGATACTATATATCCAAACTTTTGTCAAACTAGTAATTTAAATTTCTATTATTTCCATATTAAAAAGAGCTTCTTTTACTAATTTTTCAATATCTAAGTTTTCTTCGCTCTTTTTTATATAATGTAGTTTTGGCTTTGTCACTGGTTTATTAGGCGCAAAGATTGAACAACAATCATCATATGGCTCTATAGACTTTTCATAAGTATTTATTTTAATAGCTTTATCTACTATATCTTGTTTATCAATTGCAATTAATGGTCTTAGTATTGGTAGATCTGAAGATTCTTCAATAACTGCGATCGACTCTAAAGTTTGTGAAGCTACTTGACCTAGAGATTCTCCAGTAATTAAAGATTGGTATGAATTTTTTTTAGCTATTTCATTTGCTATTCTCATCATTATTCTACGAGATAATATTGTGGTTTCTCTTCTATCACAATTAGTGGCAATGGCCTTATAAATTTCCGCTAAATTTATAGAATAAAACTTCATTGGTCCTGTGTATTTAGCCATAAGCTTCGCCAAGTCGATAGCTTTTTGATGAGCTTGTTTTGATGTGAAAGGATATGAGTGAAAATGAACAGCATTAATTTTCATACCTCTTTTAGCCATCATAAATCCTGCCACAGGTGAATCTATCCCTCCAGATAATAGTAATAACCCGCTTCCGCTAGTGCCTAATGGTAGGCCTCCTAATCCCTGATGTCTTTCAGTATATACGTATACCCTGTTTTTTATATCTACATAAATCTTAAAATCTGGATTATGTATATCTACTGATAGATTATTAAAATCATCAAGTACTAATCTGCCTATCTCTGCACTAAGCTCTGGAGACTTATAGGGAAATGATTTATCAACTCTAGTAGTTTCAACCTTAAAGGTTTCTTTGCTTTTAGAATGATTGTTAGCTATTATATATTTAGCTGTTTCATAAATGTCATCAATGTTTTTTTCGCATCTATATACCTTATCTATATATGCAATTCCAAAAACTTTACTGATTTCTTCTATTAATTTTTCATATTTATCTTCATCAGATTCTATATATAGCTTTGCACTTTCTAAGTACATGTCCTTATAGCCAATGTTTTCAATATTAGATTTAATATGTTTTACTAACCTATCGTAAAAAATTCTTCTATTGGCTCCTTTTAAAAATAATTCACCAAAGCTTATTGCTAATAGTGCTTGCATTACATCACCTTTCTTATTGTATCTATACTCTCTTTTAATACATCTAATGTATAATCTAAATCTTTCTTACTAATATCATTTGAAAAAGAAAATCTAATTACTCCATCACTATATTTTTTATCAATTCCAAGTCCTAGTAAAATCCTATTATTATCACCTTTTGAACAGGCAGATCCACTTGAAACATAGATTTGTTTATCTTCAAACATGTGTAACAGTACTTCTGATTTTATATTAGAAAACCCAACACTTAAAATATATGGGGAATAGTTATCTTGTGGTGTATTAATTCTACACTCTTTTATATTATTTAAAATAATGTCTCTCATATATAAGTTAAGTTCATTAACATGTTCATACTCATTAGATGCTATTTGTTCTTCTAGTGCTATGGACATAGCATATATTTCAGGATGATTATCTGTACCACTTGATATTACTTGCTGGTGGCCTCCATATAAAACAGGTTTTATCTTATTTAATATTCCTTTTCTAACATAAAGTCCACCTACTCCCTTTGGGCCGTGAAATTTATGAGAGGAAAAGCTCATCAAATCAACTCCCAGTTTGTTAACATCGCAACTAATCTTACCTAAAGCTTGTGTAGCATCTATATGTAAAATGATATTTTTATCATAAGATTTTATTATATTACTTATAGCTTTTATATCTTGTATTGTTCCTATTTCATTGTTTACATATATAAGTGACACCAATTTTACATCAGAATTAAGTTTATTTTTTAAATCATCTAAATCGATAAAACCATAGTTATCATTTTTTAAATATACTATTTCTTTATATTCATTATTAGAAAAACTATCATAGACAGAAGAATGCTCAATTGATGATGTTAATGCTATAGAATTCTCTCCACTTAAGGATGATATAACAATATTGTTAGCTTCTGTTGCTCCTTTTGTAAAATATAATTCATTTGGGTTAGAATCTATTACTGAGCTAATAATTTCCTTTGCTTTTATAATTAAGGCATTGGATTTCATTCCAAAACTATGTAAAGAAGAAGAATTAGCAAAAGCACTTTCTTCAGCAAAAGCTCTAGCTTCTTGTGCTTTTTTACAAATTTTAGTTGTCGCTGCATTATCTAAATAAATCATCATACTCCCCTTACTAAAATATTATTGTAATAACAAAATATCTTTTTTTAACTATAATATTATATTAGTAATTCTTATAATTACAAATAAAGTATAATAATTACATGATTAAATATAAAAAGTTATATAATGCAGAAAATTTAAATAAAGATGAAATAATATTAGATATTGAAACTACAGGACTAGATCCTACTATCGATAACCTAGTTCTTTTAGGCCTTATAAGATATGAAAAAAATAAATGTTATATAATTCAATATTTTGCTCAGGATAACAGTGAAGAAAAAAGGCTTCTTAAAATATATTTAAGAGAAGTAAAAAACAAAACAATTATCACCTATAACGGAGATAAATTTGATATACCATTTTTAAATTATAGACTTAGTAAGTATATGCTCTTACCAATTTTCCCAGAAAGTATTGATATATATAAAATAATATCGTCTAAGCGTAAATACTTTGACTTTAAATCCATGAAACTGACAGATATAGAAAAATATATTGGTATCTACAGAAACGACCCTAGTAGATACAACGTTATTAGTAAGCTAAGTGAAGATATAAAAAAGCGTAATAGGCCGAAACCAATAATGATTCATAACGAAAACGACCTTATATCTACTGAAAAATTAGCAAATGTAGAAAATCATTTTGACAAAAAACTTTCTATTAATTTAGAAGACAATATATTAACTTTAAAATCTATATTGATTAATAATGATATAGGACATATAGAGTTAATAAGCTCAAATAATATACAAAAATCATACTTTACATCTAATTTTTATGAATTAACGGTAAATGATAAAGATATAGAGATTAACTTACAGTTAATATATGGAAAATTTGATAAAGAAAATACTGGCTATGTGTGCCTAAATACATTTGAATTAACTAATGAAAGTAATATGAAAGTTGATCCAAATTTGCTTATAATTCGTGAAAATTATATATATAATTATAAAAATATATTAAATTTAAGCAAAAAAATAATAGAGAACCACTTATAAGTTCTCTATTTGCCAATCAATGGGTTCTTCCCCAATTGATTTTAAAAAGCCATTTGTTTTAGAAAATGGTTTGGATCCAAAGAATCCTCTTCTAGCAGATAATGGAGATGGATGAACTGATTTTATTATCAGATGATTGGGATTTGTTATTAATTTCTCCTTAGATTGAGCATTTCTACCCCAAAGTATAAACACCATTGGTTTATCCCTATCATTTAATAACTTTATTATCCTATCAGTAAGTATCTCCCATCCTAACCTTTCATGGGAATTAGCCTCTCCACTTCTCACAGTTAAAGATGTATTCAATAGTAAAACTCCCTGATCTGCCCATTTTATTAAATTTCCATTGTTAGGTATAAAAGTACCTATGTCATCATGCATTTCTTTAAAAATATTTAATAGTGAAGGAGGTGTTTTTACTCCTTTTTTTACAGAAAAAGCATATCCATGGGCTTGATTAGGACCATGATAAGGATCTTGACCTAAGATAACTACCTTACAATCTTTATAAGGTACTGACTTTAATGAATTAAAAATATCATACATATTTGGATAAACCGTATAATTTTTATATTCCTTTATAAGATTTTTTCTTAAATTTTTATAATAGGGCAAATCCCATTGATCAGCTAGTAATAGATCCCAGTCATTACCAATATTAACGCTCATTTTTCTTTTCACCTTCTTCAAAAAATAATAGATAAATAATTATTAATATACTTCCCACAGTAACAAATATATCAGCAACATTAAATACAGGAAAATTAACAAAGGCAAATTCAATAAAATCTACTACATAAGTCTTTACTAGCCTATCGTAAAAGTTACCCAAGGCTCCTGTAATTATAAAAGTTATAGCAATATTTAATAAAGTAGTGTTGGTTTTGTAATGTTTAATAAAATAATATATTAAATATCCTATTATGACTATAGTTAAAATAATGAAAAATGCTCTATTATCTTGCAAAATTCCAAAAGCTGCACCTCTATTTTCTAAATAAGTAAAATTTAATATAGTTCCATTATATGGATTATCTATAAAATTATTAATTGCATGTATCTTTGTTATTCTATCAAGAATAACACCTAAAATAATAATTATTATGTATGTCATACTAGTTTCCTATAGGCAATATGATAATTACCTTTTTTACTTTCTCCTAAGACCTGGTCAAATATAAATCTTCCCTCTTTTCTTATAGAAATCATAGAGCCTTCTTTTATATTCTTTCCTGGGTTTTCAATAATTTCAAAATTTACTTTTACATTTTTTGATTTAATTATATCTTTTGCTTTTGATCTAGATATATTTGCAAGCTCTGAAATTATATTATCTAATCTCAAAGAAGACACGAAACCTGTCATAAGATCAAAGGAATCTTTAGTCATATCAAGCTTATCATCCTCTTTAAAATTTATATCAACATGTTGTCTTTTTATCTTATTCAGATTAAACTTTATAAAAGAAGCTTCTTCCTTTAGCACAGCAAATTCACATTTATTATCGCTAATAACTATATCACCTATAGATTCTCTACTTAAATTAAGACTCATTAAGCCACCTAAAACATCTGGATGACTAAGTCCATCATGACTAAATTCTAAAACTTTTATATAGTTAGATTCATCTATAGGTTCATAATAGTAATTAGCAACAAATATTTTTCGTTCCGCTAATTTATTAGCTCCAATAAATTTGATATCAATATTATTTTTTCTTGATATTGATTCTAAGATATATTGCTCGTAGGGATCTAAAAAGAAGCTATACTCTTCTATATTTTTATAGTAAGCCCTTTCAAGAATTGATAGTGCTTTTTTTATGGAAGATTTCTTACTTTTATCTGTTATAAAATCTAAATTATAGACTAAACTCATAAAAAATAAAAGATCGAATTAATCGATCTTATAATTGGTTATAGTTGCCATCAGAAATTTGATCGGTAACACTACTATCAACTTCAACACCTTTTGGACTTATAACAAATATACCTTTAGTAACTCTTTCTACAGTTCCTTCAAGGGCATAGACTGCTCCTGATACGAAATCAAATATTCTTTGTCTCATATCTGCATCAACCATTTCTAAGTTTAATACTACTACTTTTTTATCTAGAATATCATCAATTACATTTGGTGCGTCTTTCTCATAATCAAGTGGTTCTTGAATAGAAATTCTCATTGATGATCTGCTACTGAAATTACTTTCTGTCATGCTTACTATATTATCTCCTCTTCTTGATGATCTTTGATAGTTACTTGAGCTAGAATTAGATGTGCTAGTGTATGGCTTTGCTTGATATTCTGTAGATGTTGAACTATATGTTGAATTTGAACTAGATGGTGATGAATAACCACTTTCGTAGGTTACTGATTGATCGTCATTTTCTTCTTTTTCATCTAGTAAATTTGTATAAGCTTCTCTAGAAGAACTCTTTGTTGTACCTTCTTCATCATCATAGTATAATTGCTCATCATCATAATCGTCGTAATTATCGTCAATGCCAATAAAATCTTTAAATTTGTCAAACATAATATTCCCTTTACTTTATTAATTATATATTACTATTATAACGTAAAATGTATGATAATAAAAATCCAATTTAAAATTTCAATAGATTATCATTAAACTTTAAAATATTTTAGCTTCTTCCTTATTTACTAGTCTTTTTATATTTGATCTGTGACTATAAAATATTAATACTGTTATAATAAGTAATACCCAAAACACATAGGCATTTCCAAATTTTATGTATCCACCAATAGCAGCAGCTAGTGTTGCTACTAAAGATCCTAAAGATACTATATGGCTTATTAAAACTACTAGAGCAAAAATACCAATCAAAATTAATGCAAATTTATAGTCTATGTATAAGAGTGCTCCAAAACTTGTTGCTACTCCTTTGCCACCTTTAAAGTGTAAAAACAAACTATACATGTGGCCCAAAACAACAAATAAAAAGGCTATAGACATGCCATTATATCCATCTAACTTATTTCCAATTAATACAGCTAAAAATCCCTTTAATATGTCTAGAATAAAAGTAGCCATTCCAGCTCTTTTGCCAAAATTTCTTAAAGCATTAGTAGAGCCTATATTTCCTGAGCCTAAGTCTCTAATATCAGTTTCAAAAAAAGTTTTTCCTATAATATATCCTGATGGAATCGAACCTAAAATATAAGCTATAATAGCAACTAAAATAATCATCGATCAGATCCTCCTCGTTCCTTTAGAATAAAACTAAACGGTACCCCTATTAAATTATAATTTTTTCTTATTTGATTTTCTAAATATCTCATATACGAAAAATGCATTAATTCTCTGTCATTAACTGATAACATGAACTTTGGAGGTGCAGTGCCAACTTGAGACATATAGTATATCTTAAGTCTTTTTCCTTTATCCTGTGGAGGCTGATTAAGCATAATTGCATCTTGTAAAATATTATTTAATACACCAGTAGAAATTCTTGTATGATAATTACTATCTACAACTTCAATCATATCTAAAAGATTATCAATTCTTTGATTTTTAAGAACTGAAATAAAAATAACTGGTGCATATAAAGCAAATCCCAATTTGTTTCTTATATCTCTTTCCATGTCTTTCATGGTATTAGTTTCTTTTTCTACTACATCCCATTTATTTATAGCAATAATTATTGCTTTGCGTTGATTATGAGCATAACCAGCTATTTTTGTATCTTGCTCAGTAATTCCAACTGTTGCATCAATTAAAAATAATACTATTTCTGCACTATCAACTGCATCGAAAGTTCTTTGATTGGCATAGAATTCTATACTTTCTTTAACCTTTTTTTTACGTCTAAGACCTGCCGTATCTATTAATACATAATTTTTATCATTATAGGTCCAATAAGAATCAACCGCATCACGGGTAGTTCCTGCTACATTAGTAACTATCATCCTATCATCATCTAAAAGTAAATTAACTAAAGAAGACTTACCAGCATTGGGTTTACCAATTATAGCAATTCTTGTTTCATCTTCAATATTTTCGTAAGCTTGAAAATCGATATTTTCGCAAATCTTATCTAATAAATCTCCCAAACCTTTACTTTGTTCAGCTGAAATAATGGCTAGATCGTCAAATCCTAATGAATAAAAGTCATAGATATGATCGGGTATTTTATGGCTATCTATTTTATTAGCTACTATTATTACTTTTTTCTTATAATGACGAATAGCACCTGCAATTTCATCATCATATGGATTAATACCTTCTTTACCATCTACTACAAATAGTATTAAGTCAGTTTCTAGCAAAGCTTTTTCTACTTGTGATTTTATTTCTTGATTCATCATCTCCTTATTGGAAATATCAAGACCACCAGTATCCACAAGAAGAAATTCATCTCCTTGCCATTCTACTTTATCAACGATTCTATCTCGAGTTACTCCACTTACATCTTCAGTTATTGATTTTTTCTTTCCTACAAGTCTATTAAATAGTGTAGATTTCCCAACATTGGTTCTACCAACTAGGGTTACTATAGGCATAGCCATATCAAACTCCATATACTGGAAATTTAGAGGTTAAATCTAGTACTTCTTTTCTAATAATCTCTAAATTTTCTTTTTTATCTAATGTTCTTGAAATAAGCTCAATTATTTTTTGAGCTTCCCCTTCTTTCATACCCCTAGTTGTAATTGCAGCTGTCCCTATTCTTAGACCACTAGTTATATTAGGAGAAAGCTTTTCATTAGGAATAGTATTTTTGTTTGTAGTTATATAAACTTTATCAAGTAAATCTTGAGCTTCTCTTCCTGTTATATTTTTATTTGTTAAATCAATTAATAAGAGATGATTATCTGTTCCATCAGAAATCATTTTAAAGTCATGTTCTCTTAGAGCTTTTTCCATAGACTTTGCATTTAATTTAATTTGTTTAGCATAATCTTTCCAAGATGGTTCTAAATTTTGTTTAAATCCTAAAGCTTTTGCTAGGATAATATGTTCTAACGGTCCACCTTGTAGTCCTGGAAAAACAGCCTTATCTATAGCTTTAGCATATTCTTCTTTACAAAGTATGAATCCAGATCTAGGACCTCTTAATGTTTTATGAGTTGTAGATGTTACAACATCACAATATAAAACTGGATTTTGATGTTCGCCTGCTGCCACTAAACCTGCTATATGAGCCATATCGGCCATTAGTAAAGCACCTACTTCATCTGCTATTTCTCTAAACTTTTTAAAATTAATTTCACGAGGATAAGCACTAGCCCCGCATACTATAAGTTTAGGTTTCACTTCTTTTGCTTTTTTTAATACATAATCGTAATCGATCCTTCCAGTTTTATAATTTACACCATAATGATGAAAATCATATAGTTTTCCAGAAAAATTAACTTTTGATCCGTGAGTTAAGTGTCCACCTTCTGTAAGATCCATTGCTAAAACTTTATCTTTAGGTTTAAGTAGGGCAAAATAAGCTGCTATATTAGCATTGGAGCCTGAATGTGGCTGAACATTAGCATGATCTGCTCCAAAAAGTTTCTTAGCACGATCTATAGCTAATTGTTCTATTGTATCTATATTTTCGCAGCCACCATAATATCTTTTTTCAGGTAAACCCTCAGCATATTTATTTGTTAATAAACTACCACAAGATTCTAAAATTTCCTTATTTACATAGTTTTCTGATGCAATGAGTTCAATATTATTTTCTTGCCTATGAACTTCTTTGTTTAAAAATTCATAGGCTTTTGGATCAAACTCTTTAATAAGGGAATAATCCATTATATTTTTCTCACTTTCATAACATTATTATCTTTTAGCTTATTATCAATTTTTTTTACTATAACAAATGATATAGCAAAAAACATTAATATTGATATAAGAGTCAATAAATTTATATCTAAACCTGAATTTTTAAATAATAAATTAGGTAAAACTGCTCCAATTACAATAAGTGCAACTGGAAGTACATATACATATATAGAGTATTTTGTTATATCTTGGGATCTACTTTCTAATATAACCTTATCTCCAGTATTAATGTCATCAGTAGAATAAGCTTCTATAATGGTTTCATCTTTTTGTCCACATGATTCTTTTGCAGCACAAGCTCCACAAGCTTCTGATCTACCAACACTTATTGTCAATTTTCCATTATCATTATCAAGGACAATTCCTTGTTTAATCATCATTGCCATTACTATCACTCCTTATATTTATAGATAGTTCTTCAAGGGTATTTTCATCAACTTTTGTAGGTGCTTCAGACAATGGACAGGTTGCAGATTGAGTTTTTGGAAATGCAATTACATCTTTTATATTATTTGTTTTTGCAAATAACATTAACAACCTATCTAGTCCATAAGCAAGACCTGCATGAGGTGGTGTGCCGTATTTTAAAGCTTCAATAAAGAAACCAAATTTCTTTTCGATATCTTCATCTGTTAAGTTTAATGCTTCAAATATTTCTTTTTGAAGTTCTGAGTTGTTAATTCTTACAGATCCACCGCCCATTTCATCACCATTTATAACTATATCGTAAGCTTGAGTTCTAACTTTCTCTGGATGAGTCTTTAAAAGATCAATATCTTCTTCATTAGGCATTGTAAATGGATGATGTTGAGAAACGTATCTATCTTCTTCTTCGCTATATTCAAACATTGGGAAATTTACTACCCATGTTAGGGCATATTCTTTTTCATAAAGATTATTCTCACGAGCAACTTTATTTCTTAAAGCTCCTAGACCCTCTAAAACTTTTTTATCCTTATCTGCAGCTATTAAAACTAAATCATTATCTTCTATATTAAGTTTTTCTACCATTGCATTTAAGATATCATCTGTTAAGAACTTACTAATAGATGAATTTACTTTATCACCGTACTTAATGTAAGATAGACCACCTAAACCATAATCTTTTACAAAATCAGTTAACTTATCTAATTGTTTTCTAGAATATTTATCTGCTAAGTTTTTAAAATTTATAGCTCTTACAGATTTTCCATCACTAGTATTACTTGCAAATACTTTAAACTCGCTGTCTTTCCATATTTCTGAAATATCATTAATTTTATAACCAAATCTTAAATCTGGTTTGTCTGAGCCATAAGAATTAATAGCTTCACTATAATCCATACGAGGAATTGGAAGAGTTAGATCATAATCTGTATATTTATCAAATAATTCCTTTATAAGACCCTCATTTACTGCTATTACATCATCCTGATTTGCAAATGATAATTCCATATCTAATTGGGTAAACTCTGGTTGTCTATTAGCTCTTAGATCTTCATCTCTAAAACATTTTACAACTTGGAAATATCTATCCAATGATCCAATCATTAGAATTTGTTTAAATAGCTGTGGTGATTGAGGAAGAGCGTAAAATTCACCTGGTTCTAAACGAGATGGTACTACATAATCACGTGCACCTTCTGGTGTAGGCTTTGTTAAAAATGGTGTTTCTACTTCTGTAAAATCGTTGTTATACATGTACTCTCTTACTGTACGAATGATATCTGATCTTAGTTTAAGATTTTTTTGTACAGAAGGCTTTCTCATATCTAGATATCTATATTTTAATTTCAAATTTTCAGCTACATCATCATTATCTTTAATATATATTGGCGGTGTATTTGCCTTATCTAAGATATTTATTTTTTCTACAACAATTTCTATGTCACCTGTTGGAATATCTGGATTTTTAGATTCCCTTTCGCGCACATCACCTTTAACCTCAACGACGTATTCACTTCCTAAATGACTTGCTAGTTCATGATTTACTTCATCTTCTTCTCTTACAACTACTTGGGTAATACCAGTCTTATCTCTTAGATCAAAGAATACTAATGATCCAAGATTTCTTTTTTTGGCAACCCATCCCATAAGTACTACAGATTGTCCAATATTTTCACTTCTTAATTCTCCACACATGTGGCTTCTTTTAAATTCCATTATATCTCCTTAGTTTAAAAACGGATTATTCTCTAATTCATAATAAAGATTTGTGTTCTCTCCATGTCCTGAATATACATCAGTATTTGGATTAAGTTGCCTATATTTATTTAATGATTCCATAATAGTAGCATAATTCCCACCTGGTAAATCAGTTCTACCAATGGATAAATTAAATAAAGTGTCTCCACTAAATAAACTATTTCCTATAAGATAACTTATAGAATCCAAGCTATGTCCTGGTGTTTTTATAGCTTTTATATTAAAATCGCTAAAAACTTCACCATCTTCTAAATACTTATCTATAGGTACGAATAAACTAGGGTAATTAAACCCAAGGTTATAATTTAAATCATTAGCAATTTGCTTTGACTCACTAGAAGCATATACATCTACATTATATAAGTTTTTATAGTATTCTAAACCCAGTACATGATCATAGTGAGTATGTGTTTGCAAAATAAAATCTATTTCAATTTTATTTTCTTTTATATAGTCCGTTACATAATCACTTTTATCCGCTGCATCTACTATAAATCCATGACCATTTTCGCTCATTACATATAAATTTGTTAGAACTGGTCCTAGAGTAAACTTCTTTATTTGCATTTATAATATCCTCTCACTATCTAATATTATAGTACAAGGTCCATCATTTGTAAGACTAACTTCCATATGAGTTTGAAACTTACCTGTTTTTACAGAGAAACCATCAGCAATAAGTTCTTCTTTTAATATTTCATAAAATTCATTTGCTTTATCTGGTTTTGCAGAGTCTATAAAACTTGGTCTATTTCCTTTTCTTACGTCTCCATAAAGAGTAAATTGAGATACTAAGAGTATCTCTCCTCCCACTTCTTCTATAGATAAGTTCATCTTACCTTCATTATCTTCAAATATTCTAAGCTTTTCTATTTTCTTTTTAATATAGGCTAGATCATCTTTATCATCGTTTTCTTTTACAGCTAGTAAAACTAACAAACCTTGGTCTATATTTGATATTTCTTCATTATCTACTACTACATTTGATTTTGTAACTTTTTGTATTACTGCTCTCATTAATTATTCACCCTATATACACTATAAACTGTATTTATAGATTTTAATTTTGCTATAACATCATCTAACTGGCTTGTGCTATTAACTTCAACTGTAAGATCTATAATTCCTTCTTGACTATCAGTAAGTCTAGCATTCATTCCAGAAATATTTACATTTACAGTAGTTATCATTTTGGTAATATCATATATTACTGTTGGAGAATTTGCACAAACAATTTGTATGTTAACTGGAAACTTATCAGTTGATTCATTTTGCCAATAAACATCAATAAGTCTTTCTGGCGCATGTGTCTTAATTATATTTGGGCAAGATTTGGTATGTACTGATATACCGTTGCCCTTAGTAATAAAACCAATAATTGAATCTCCTGGAACTGGTGTACAGCATTTTGCAAACTTAACTTCTATATCATCTCCAAAGTCACTAACTCTTACCTCTCCCTTAGAATTATTTGATTGATTTTCTTTGTTAGTAAACTCGATTGATTTTGATAAATCCTTATCCTTATCTTCTAATTCTTTTTCTTTTTTCAGGAGTTTTTGAACAACTTGTTCACTTGTGATTTTACCATAACCAACTGAAGCATACATTTCTTCTTCAGATGGAAAACCTAGCTCATTTGATATATCATTTATCCAATCATCTTTTAGTAAAGATTTATAGGCTGATCTATGTTTTTTTATATCTTTAATAACTTGATTTTTACCAAGCTCAATATTTTCTTCTTTTTCATTTCTTTTAAAAAATTGCTTGATCTTATTCTTAGCCTGGTTACTTTTTACTATATTTAACCAATCTCTGCTAGGGCCTTTCGAATTTTTGCTCGTTAAGATTTCTACTACATCACCTGTTTTAAGCTTTTGAGTTATAGGAACAATTGCTCCATTTACTTTTGCTCCTATACATTTGTTGCCCACTTCAGTATGAATCTTATAAGCAAAGTCTATAGCACATGAGCCAATTGGTAAGGAATAGATTTCTCCAGCAGGAGAATATATATATATTTCTCTAGAAAAGAAATCGGTTTTTAGAGTTTCCATAAAAGCTTTACTATCTTCATCAGCTCCACCTTCTCTTTGCCATTCCATAATACGTCTTAAAAATTCCATGGCATCATCAAAATCCGATTCTTTTGTCTTACCTTCTTTATACCTCCAATGAGCTGCAACACCGTACTCACATTCTTTGTGCATTTGGCGAGTTCTTATTTGAACTTCAAATGGTCTAGAATCCTCACCAAAAACAGTCGTATGAAGTGATCTGTATCCATTAGGTTTAGGCTGACCTATATAATCTTTTATCCTATTTGGTATGGGTCTCCAAAGTGAATGAACCTTACCTAAAACCTCATAACATTCTGCTATAGTATCCACTAATACTCTCACTGCTGTTAAATCATATATTTCTTCAAATACGATATTATTTCGCATCATCTTTTTATAAATTGAATAAAGTGATTTAGGTCTACCACTTATCTCGAAATCTATATTGGTACCTTGCAAGGACTCTGTCAAAGTCTCTATTATTTCATTGATATATGCTTCTCTTTCACGTCTTTTTTGAGAAACCATCTCTGCAAGTTCATAATATTTTTCAGGTTCTTGGTACCTAAAACATAAGTCTTCTAGTTCCCACTTTATAGAATATATTCCAAGTCTATGAGCAAGAGGAACATAGATTTCTAAGGTTTCCGTAGCTGTTTGAACTTGTTTTTCACGAGTCTTATATTCTAAAGTTCTCATATTATGGAGTCTATCAGCAAGCTTTATTAAAACAACCCTTACGTCATTGCTCATTGCCATGACCATTTTTCTAATATTTTCAGCTTGTTTTTCTTCTCTAGAACTATAATTTAAGTTTTTAAGCTTGGTTACTCCATCTACTAAGAAAGTTATTTCATGACCAAATTTTTCTTCCATTTCATCATAAGTAACTTCTGTATCTTCCAAAACATCATGCATTAGTCCTGCACAGATTGTCTGATCATCAAGCTTCATGTTTGATAATGTCGTAGCTACAGCTATAGGATGGATGAAATAATCTTCTCCTGAATTTCTTTTCTGGCCTCTATGATTTATTTCACCAAAAAAATATGCTTTTTTTATTAAATCAATATCTGCATTAGGATTATTATATAATATATTTTTTTTAAATTCTTCATATTCTTCTTTAAAGTCTGTTGTCATATTTACCTCATCTTATATCAATTAGTTTTAACTGAAGATTTATATTGCCCCTAAACTCATTGACATCTGGGTAATACACAATATCGATTTTATTACCTACAATATTATCTCCATATTTTTCTTTTAAATATTCATATTCATCTACTGCATGAAATTTTATAGCATTGATATAAGTTCCATTTTTTTGAAGTGATAATCTCATGGTTTTCTTATCTTTGCCAATCATATCGCATCTTGCTATTACTACTTTTTTATCAGCAAATATAGGCTTTTCAAAGTCTTTACCAAATGGTTCTAGACTTTTAAGACTTTGAGCAAATTCTAAAGATAATTTTGATATATCTATGGCTTTATCTATATTAATTACTTTTTCCTTTTGCTTTTGATTTAGCTTTGAGTTTTCATTTAAAAACTTTCTAAAATCATCTATAAGATTAGTTTTAATGGATAAACCACAAGCCATTGGATGACCACCAAACGAGTCTAGCTTATCTTTATATTTTGATACTTCTTCATATATATTATAAGAATCAATGGATCTACCAGACCCTTTTGCAAGACCTTCAGTATTAGAACTAGAGAGAATAATAGTTGGTCTATAATATTTTTCTTTTATTCTTCCAGCTACTATTCCACATATTGACTCGTTTATAGAGTTTTCATATACAACAATTACATCATCTTTATAGTAGTTATTTTCTTCTATAATTTTTATGCATTTATCTAAACCTTCTTCGGTTAAAGTTTTACGCTCGTTATTTAATTCTACTAAGTCTTTTGCTAAGCTATAAATTTCGTCAATATCTTCTTCCATTAATAGCTTGATAGCATCTTTCGCCGTTGATAATCTACCTGTTGCATTCATAGTTGGTCCTAATATAAATCCTAATGTATAAACGTCTATTTCCTTATCCCATGAACTTTCTTCAAGTATTGCTTTAATGGCTAATTTATCTGTATAATTTAATCTTTTTAAACCTTCTATAACAAAAATCCTATTTTCATCAGTAAGAGACACCATATCACAAACTGTTCCCATAGCTACATATTCCAGTAATCCAAAAAGATAGTCTAAATCACCATCTAATTTATTAAATAAAGCAGTCATTAACTTAAAGCAAACTCCTGCTCCACATAAATCATCAAATGGATATGATGAATCTAATCTTTTAGGATTTATGACAGCATCAGCTTCTGGTAAAATTTGACTTTGCCATTCTCCATTAGTATTAGTTTCTATTTCATGGTGGTCTGTAACAATTACATTAATTCCAGCATCTTTTAGCATCTTTACTTGTTCAAATCCAGTTATACCATTATCGCAAGTTATTATTAAACTAACATTATCATCAATAGCTTTTTTAGCCATACTAACAGATATACCATAACCTTCTTTGACTCTTTGTGGGATATCATAGCTAATAAAATCATAATAATATAATAACCCATCTAAAAGAGTCATTACAGAAGCTATGCCGTCTTGATCATAGTCACCAAAGATTCTAATTTCTCCACCATTTTTCATAGTTTCCATAATAAGATCAACAGCTTTATCCATATCTTCAAGTAAAAAAGGATCATGCAACTTTGATAAGCTTGGTCTTAAGAACATATCCACAGTGCTGGGTTTAACTATATCACGATTTCCTAAAACAAGTGCTTGAAGCTTTGTTATATTCTCATTTTTCAGATTATTAATATAGTTTTCTTTCTTATTATATATAAACCAATTACTCATTGCATCACCCTTTCATATAGAAAAATTATACCATTTTTTAACAATTTATAAAGAAAAAGAGGCTACTATGCCTCTAAGAAATTATATTTTTTATTTCTGATTTTTGTATTTTTAATTTATTTATAGATTCATTATCTCCACTCAAAATAGTAATAATTTCGCCCTCAATATTAGTAACTTCTCCAATAATACCAGATTGTGTTACTATATGGCATCCTATTTCTAAATTATCATTTATAAATTCTTTATTTTTTCGGAATTTGATATCATCTTTTATAGACTTTTGATAGAATCCAAAGCAAAGGATAATTAGTATTAAATATTCAATTTTCATTAATAACCATACTTAGAATAAAATTCTTCTTTGTATTCTAAGAACCTATCTTCCATAATAGCTTGCCTAATATTTTCACACATCTTCAGTAAGAAATATAAGTTATGATAAGATAAAAGCCTAGCTCCTAATATTTCATTTACATTAACTAAATGTCTAATATAGGCTCTAGAATAATTTCTACATGTATAGCAATCACACTCTGAATCAAGAGGAGTAAAATCATCCATATAAGCTGCATTTCTTACCACTAGTCTACCATGTGAAGTAATGGCAGTACCATTTCTTGCTATTCTAGTTGGTAACACACAATCAGCCATATCTATCCCTGCTTGGTATGACTCAAATAGATAATCAGGAGTTCCCACACCCATGTTATATCTCGGTTTATCTTCTGGCAATAGTGGAGTAGTAAAGTTTAGAATATCTATCATTTCTTCTTTAGTTTCCCCTACAGAAAGTCCACCAATAGAAAATCCATCAAAGTCCATAGCTGTTGTCTCAATTGCAGATTTTTCTCTTAAATCTTTATACATTCCCCCTTGGACTATTCCAAATAGTGATTGATCTTTATAAGAATGTTCTTTATGATAATCAAGTCCTCGTTTTGCCCAACGAATAGTTCTTTCCATTGATTGCTTTACATAATCGTAGTCTGCTGGGACCTCTACACATTCATCGAAGCTCATCATTATATCTGAATGTATGTCGTTTTGAATTTCTATGGATTTTTCAGGAGTAAAAAAATGCTTTGATCCATCTATATGAGATCTAAATTCTACCCCATTCTCATTTATTTTTCGACGTTCAGAAAGAGAGAACACTTGAAATCCACCACTATCTGTAAGTATTGGCTTATTCCAGTTCATAAACTTATGTAGTCCCCCAGCTTGTCTCATAATATTCATGCCAGGTTTAAGATATAAATGATAGGTATTTCCTAAAATAATCTTTGCTCCCATCTGATCTAGCTCTTCTACAGACATTGTCTTTACAGTTCCAAGTGTGCCGACTGGCATAAATATAGGAGTTGGAATATCTCCATGAGCTGTGTGTATAACACCAACTCTTGCGTTGGAATTTTTATCTTTTTTTATTACTTCAAATTTAAGTCCCATATTTCTCCTTAATGTATATACATGGCATCGCCAAAACTAAAAAATCTATATTTATCATTAACTGCATGTTCATATGCGTTTAATATAATGTCTTTAGATGAAAAAGCAGATACTAACATAACAAGAGTGGATTTTGGTAAATGAAAGTTGGTTATCATTGCATCAACTACTTCAAATTTAAATCCTGGATAAATAAATATATCTGTCCATCCTGAATCTCCTTGTATTTTTCCATTCTTTTTATATACTGACTCTAAAGTTCTAATGCTGGTAGTTCCTGTTGCTATAACTTTATTACCTTTTTTATGAGCTTTATTTATGATATCAGCAGTTTCTTTTGATATAGTGTAAAATTCACTATGCATTTTATGATCTGTTACATCTTCTACGCTCACTGGCCTAAAAGTTCCAAGTCCTACATTTAAGGTTAAATAGGCAAGCTTTATACCCTTAGATTCTATTTCTTCTAAAAGTTCCTGAGTAAAGTGAAGTCCTGCTGTTGGAGCAGCGACTGATCCAGGATTTTTTGAATATACAGTTTGATATTCTTCAGGCTCTTGAAGTTCTTCTTTTATATAAGGTGGTAGAGGCACATTACCTAATCTATCTAGCAATTCATTGAAGATTCCTTCATAGCAAAACTCTATAATCCTATTTCCATCTTCTTTTATATCCTTAACTTCTCCTGATAATTCTTCAGAAAATATTACGTTTGTTCCTATTTTCATTTTTTTACCAGGTCGGACTAAACATTCCCAAGTTTTGCCTTCTATATTTGTAAGCAAGAATACTTCTATAGATTCTTCTTTACTTTCTCTATGGCCAAAAAGTCTTGCCGGTATTACTCTAGTATCATTCATTACTAAGACATCACCTGGATCAAGATAATCTATGATATCATAAAAATATTTATCTTCTGTTTTTCCAGTCTCTTTATCAAGTACAAGTAATCTAGCATGATCTCTTTTTTCTGCTGGGTGTTGGGCTATTAATTCTTCTGGTAAATAATAATCAAAATCATCTGTCTTCATTTATTCCTCAAATCTTAATCCATAATGCTCATACGCAAATCTTGTTAGAACACGACCTCTAGGTGTTCTCGACAAGAATCCTATCTGGAGCAAATATGGTTCATATACATCTTCTATAGTTACATTTTCAATACCAGTAGAGGCAGCTATAGTATCTATGCCTACTGGACCACCATTAAAGTTTTGATACATAGTCATAATTATTTTTTTATCCATAGTATCAAGTCCCATTTCATCTATCTCAAGTAAATTAAGGCCTTCCTTGCTGGTTTCATGATCTATTTTTTTATCTTTTTTTACTATAGCGTAATCTCGAACTCTTTTTAATAATCTATTAGCAATTCTAGGTGTTCCTCTAGATCTTTTTGCTATTTCATAGGCACCGTGATCATCTATTTCGATGTTAAGAATATCTGCAGATCTCTTTATAATAGTTGTTAAATCCTCTGCCGAATAAAGATTTAATGAAAGCATTACACCAAATCTATCCCTTAATGGTGCTGATAACATACCACTTCTTGTGGTTGCACCTATAAGAGTAAATTTTTCTAAATCTATTCTAATAGATTGAGCATTGGGACCTTTTCCTACTATTATGTCAAGTACAAAGTCTTCCATAGCAGAATACAATATCTCCTCTACAGATCTATTTATCCTATGTATTTCATCTATAAATAAAACATCTCCATATTGAAGATTGGTTAAGATACTTGCAAGATCTGATGGTCTTTCTATAGCAGGCCCACTTGTTACTCTAAGATTAACCCCCAATTCATTTGCTATTATTGATGATAAAGTAGTTTTGCCAAGCCCTGGAGGTCCTTGTAAAAGAACATGGTCTAGTGGTTCTTTTCTTTCTAAAGAAGATTTAATAAATATATCTAGTTTTTCTTTGACCTTATCCTGACCTATATATTCATTTAACCACTTAGGTCTTATAGAATTTTCATTAGTAAGATCCTCCTTTAATTCATTGGAACCTACAATTCTTTCATTTTCATCATACATAAAAACCACCTATATAAGTCTTTTTAAACTTTCCTTAACAATATTTTCTAAAGATAAGTCCGAATCTTTTAACTCAAGTAATACTCTTTCAATATCATTTTGGGCATATCCAAGATTTTCTAAAGCTTCCTTTGCAACATCCATATCCTCATTTATAGGAGTACTAGATTTAATAGTTTCCTTATCGACAGATGGCATAAGTTTCACCTTATCCATTAGCTCTAAAATAATTCTGCTAGCAGTTTTTTTACCTATTCCTTTTGCCTTGGTAAGAGTATCTATATCATTATTTACTATAGCTAATTTAATATCTTCAACTCCTAAAGAAGAAAGTATGCCAATAGCATTCTTAGGACCTATAGATGATACAGATGTTAATAATAAAAACATATCTAATTCATCCTTAGAATAAAACCCATAAAGTGACATATCATCTTCTCTAACTTGAAGAGATGTATAAATTTTATATTCGTTATTTAATTCTACAAGAGTTAGTGTGGAAAGAGAACTTTTTATAAGATAACCCATATTGTTATTTTCTATAACAAAAGATTCTTCATTTATTTCTCTAACATCTCCAATAATATATGAAATCATTAATTCATCCTAAAATTTTCTTTAAATCTTTGACTTAAAGCATGACAAAGTGCAACAGAAAGCGCATCTGCTGCATCATCAGGCTTAGGTATTTCTTTTAAGTTCAAAAGTGTAGTTACAGTTTTTTGCATTTGGCTTTTGTTAGCCCTACCATAACCCGTAATTGCTTGCTTTATCTGAAGGGGTGTATACTCATAAATTGGCAAATTATTTTCTTGAGCACTTAAAATTTGAATACCCCTAGCATGTCCTACAGTTATGGCTGTTTTAACATTTTGATTAAAAAATAATTCTTCTATAGCAAATTCATCTGGTTTAAATTCTTTTATAATTTCATTTAAATTCTTATAAAGAATGCTAAGTCTCTCTGGAGTTGTAGTCTTGCTAGATGTTGTAACTACACCATTTTCTATTACTTTAACCTTATTTGCCTCAAATTCAACAACTCCATAACCCATTATTGCTATCCCTGGATCTATTCCTAATATTTTCATAATTTCTCTCAAATAAAAAGAGCTTATAAAAGCTCTATTGATATCTTTCTAATACTTCTCTCATCAATCCCCTAAAATAATACTCAGCATATATATCAACAATTGTTTTATATAAGTAGGAAACTGATTTTTGATATATTTTTCTTGTTTGGTTTATTGTTATATCTTCTGTGTATATGTTATTAGTATCAAATCTCAATTGTTTATGCGTTGATTGATCCAAGATATAAATTTCATCTTTTATCTTTAGATCACAAAATTTTCCCATATTATCTTTAAGTTTTGACACCAAGTCTTTGTCATCATAAATCTTATCTTTGTAGGATAAACTTAATTCTACGAGTTTAGGATCAAGTCTATTATAAGCTCCGTATATATTATTCATTAGATATGTTACACCAAATTCATTTATTAAATCACACTCTAATTCATCAATCATTTTTTTATCCTTGAAAGCTCTATATTGAGCTTTAATAGATATTAAATATTCATATCTATTAAGATCTGAAGTTATAGATGATTCTAGAGTATTTATGATTTGATCTATATCACTTAGATTCCAAAAATATTTCTTAAGATTTTTCATTACATAATCTTTTGCGTAGTAATCATTTTTAGAAAACTTAACAAAGTTTTTATCATATAATAAAGACATAAGTGTGTTAAATGAGTATATATCTTCATTTATTAAAAAATTATATTCAAGTTTTTCAATTATAGGATATTGTTCACTAACATTTGCCTTCATTAATTATTACCTCGTGTAACTATTCTAACATAAAATATCATATTATTATTTAGAAATATTTTTCTAAAAAAACAAAAAAACTAAATTATTAGTAAAAATATACGTATATAATTTATTATTGTATATATTACTAAGAATTTAGCTCAAAAGAATTTTAAAATAAAAATTTATACATTAAATTTTTAAAACTTTTTAAAGCTTGCCTTCATATCATTTAGTCTAAAACTATAATTGACATCTTTTCTTTCTATGTCAATTACTGTTTTAGCTCTTAATTCATTATCTGTATAAAGCTTATTAATTAGTTCATATGAAGGATTAATTGCATGTGGATTCCCTACAAGTTGAAACATAGTTATATCTCCATTAGTATCTCCATAAGCATATGAACTGTCTAAATTAAGATTATACTTCTTTTCTAACATCATTACAGCATTTAATTTACTACGACTATCCCACATTGGAGTTACTTTTCCTGTAAAAATATTGGTATCATCAAATTCATATATGGTTGAAATACTTTCGTCAGCACCATAAATTTTTCCAAAATGTTCTACCAAAAATTGTGGAGATCCAGAAATAAAGAAAATTTTATATCCAGTTTTTTTATGATTCTCTACTGCTTTTTTGGTAACCATATAAACTTTATTTTTATTTTGATTTATAACTATATTGGAGTACTTATCAATAGTATCCTTATCTAATCCTGCAAGCTTTTGTTGGTATACCAAAGAAGCTTTATCTAAATAATCTTCATAAGCACCAAGTCTATTTTGATATTTATCATATAAAGGACCTATTTCATTTTCCCAAGCTTCTTTTGCTATTACTCCATCAGCTGTTAGAAGCAAAAAATGTTCAATTAATAAACTATTTCTAAATAGAGTGCCATCAATATCAAAAAAAGCTGCCTTTTGCATACAAATACCTCTTTAGTTAATTATTTATCTTCTGATTCGAAAACTATCTTAGCTTTGCTAATCTTATCATTTTTTCTACTAGCCTTAACTGTATCAGTTTTACTAATCTTTCTTGTATGAAATTTAGTATTATTCTTTTCTTTATTTTTCTTGTTTTTACTTGCTTTGTAAGAGTTACTTTTTTTACTAGCTTTTCTTAATGGTTGATTATTATTTAACTCTTCGTTGTTTATTTTTATAGAAATAATCAGGTCTATAATGAAGCATGTAAATACCCCAACCAAAGCTGCTGAGCCTAAAAATATGGCAATCCATGCTAGGTATAATCCTCTTGGACTAGTAAATATTGATATGGAATATATCAATAATATTATTGATACAATACCTATAACTATTGATGGTATAAATTTAGTAAATTTCTTTTTTGACAAAAAATGTATTAGTAAGCTAATTATTATATTCATCACTACTATTATTGGTAGTATATTAAGTTCCGATGAATACTGGTTTATTATATTTATTAAGCCTGTCATTAATTAACCTCACTAATTTTTATTCTTTGTATACTGATTAAGTCTTCTTCTAATTCCATAATTAAAAATCCCGGATTATTATCTCGAGGTAATGACGGCGAGCCTGGATTTAGTAATAAAACTTCATCTTCCCTCTTTTGATAATACTTATGAGTATGCCCATGAATTGCTATATCACATCCATTATTCTTTGCTACTTTTAGTATTTTATTATAACCCATATCTACCTCATATTTATGTCCATGAGTTAAAAATATTTTATATCCATTTATATCCAAAATTTTATCATAGGCAATATTTGTAAAAAAATCATTATTACCCTTTACTACATGATAATTTATATTTGTTTCATAGACTATATTTTTTACATCATCCACTCCATCACCTGCATGAATTAATAAATCTATATCGGGATTAGAGATAATATAGTCACTTACATATGAATATAAACCATGTGTGTCACTTGTAACTAGTATTTTCATCCTAGTTCTCACTTATATATTCTTTAAATTTATTAAATGCTTTTGCCCTATGAGAAATTTCATTTATTTCTTCTTTAGTCATTTCACCTAAAGTTTTATTTAGCCCTTCTGGTATAAATATTTGGTCATAACCAAATTCATATTCACCTATTTCTTCTAAGGTTATTGCTCCTTTTAACCTACCTTCAAAATAATGAGTATTTTTTTCTTCGTCTATATAACATATACAAGTTTCAAAATAAGCATAACGATCATTTTTATCAGAAAGCTCATTTAGTAACTTATCACGATTATCTTTATAGCTTGCATCTTCTCCCGCATATCTATGAGATTTAACTCCTGGTCTATTATCTATAGATCTAACAAACAATCCAGTATCATCTGCGATAGTTGGCTTATCTAAAATATCATTTAAAGCTTTGGCTTTCTTATAGGAATTTTTTTTTAAACTATCTCCATCTTCTACAACCTCGAAATCATCTAATCCATAGTCCTCTGGAGTCTTTAAAACTATATCATCTATCATTAATTTTATTTGATTTACTTTATCTTTATTTCCAGTTGCAAATACTATTTCCATTATTTCTCCTTTAATTATGATATCATTTTAATAAATCTCTTTCAATAAAACTAGTCAGATTCTACTATCGTATTTAAATTTTTAAAAGAATTTTCTAAAAGCTCTGCATTAGACCCTATTTGTTGATCGAATGATACTACACCTGTAGGATTAGGAGTAGATATTGAAAAAATAGGATCTTTTTCAATTTCATTGTCGATAATTTTATGAACTAAAATCTCATCAGCTGTTTGTATTAGTATATAAGCGTCATTGCCTATTATAAAATAGTCTTTAGCTTGAGAATTAATATTTTTGACTTGATCTTTATTAATATCCGAATTAATATTAACTCTTTCTTCTAAATAATTTCTAATAGGTACTTGGCTTGATGCTTTTTTCTGACTATCTTTTGTATATATTGAAGTTTGAATTACCCAAGAACCATTATCTCTTACTATACCAAAATTATTGGATTCTATTATCAGATCATCTGGATTAAAATCAGCTGATTTACTGGTAGCTTCATTAACAACCATATTTCTAAGTTGTTCGTACGCATCATTTTCCCCAGTAAATTCATCTATATTTATTAAATTATTATCCTCTAAATCTTTTGTTGATACCACGCCATATTTACTAATTGTATTATCAGATAAGCTACTTAGATAGGAAAAAGATATGTAATCTAAATCTACATAATTAATTTTTATATTCATATCAAAATCTAGGAAGCTATATCTTTCACTATTCTCTTGCTTATTCATACTATCTTCAATTCTTACTGGAAAAGCTTCTATATTATCATATAAACCAGAAAATCTATTTTTAAATGATCTAACTTTCCAATATTCATCCTGTCCTCTTAAAAAGATATCCGGTGCTTTTTCGTAGCTTATATTTCCATCATCCTTAATACTTAATAAATAAGTATAATAATTATATTCTTGCTGGTTATCAGCTAAGTCTGTTCTTTCTCTAACCCCTATTAGAACACTTGTATCATCCATTAAATCTTTTTGATTTTCTGACTGTGATCTTTCTTTGGCTGCAAGTTTTGCATATTTATCTACGATTTCAGCATCTACACTATCCGATAATCTAGATAAGTATATTATCTTATCATTAGCAATAAAAAATATCTCATCTGGACTTCTTTGTACAAAGTCTCTAGCAAAATACTGACCTTGAGAAGTATCTACTACTACTACATTTTCATTTTTATCTATATTTTCAAAATCATACCCTCTATTTATCAAATAGTCCTCTAAGTTAACATATTTTGAAGTAAAAGTAGGAGGGAAAGCATATTCGTCGTTAAAAGCTACAAGATTCTTACTAATATATAGTTTATCTCCAATTTTGGGATAATCATTATTTGATGCAGTTATTTCTTCTATATCACTAACTTGCCATGTGCCAGCAAGAACAGGTTTGTCAGTTTCTGGAGTAAGTATTAGTTCATTTAATTCTTCTGGATTAGTTTTTGAACAGGCACTCATTATTAATACAAATATGAATAGTAAACAAATTTTAAGCCTCTTTATCATCTTCTAACCTCGGAATTTCTACTATAACTGAAGTACCACTACCATACTTACTTTTTATAATTAACTTACCATCATGAGCTTTTATAATCTCTTCACAAATAGATAGGCCTAAACCTGTCTGAGATTTAGACGAGCTTCCTTTATAAAACTTACTAGAAACAAAGGCTATCTCATCTTCTTTTATTCCTTCTCCGTTATCTTTTATACTTATAGAAACATTACTATCATTTTGTTCGATTAAAATATCAATATCCCCCCCATCAGGAGTAAATTTAATAGCATTATCTATAATGTTTATAAAAACTTCTTTCATTCTATTTTTATCAGCAAATACCATTATCGACTTATATATACTTGTAAAAGTAAAATTAATATTTTCATTTGCTGCTCTTGGTGATAGCTGAGTATGAACTTGTTCTACTAATGATACTATATCAAGCTTATCTTTTTCATATTTAAAAGTACTAGATTGAAGTCTTGAAAAATCAAGTAAGTCTTCTACCATCATAGAAAGTCTATCTCCCTCTCCTTCAATAATACTTAAACCCTGATTTAGCATATCAGTATCTTTTTGAATTTCTTTAGATTGTAAAGTTACCGCCCATCCTTTAATAGATGTAAGAGGGGTTCTTAGTTCATGAGAAACAGATGATATAAATTCATTTTTCATATCTTCTTTTTTTATTATATTTTCACTCATAAAATTAAGTGTAGACCCAAGCTCAGAAAGTTCATTGTTGCCACTAGTATCTGCCTTAGCATTGAAATCTCCTGCTGCAAGTTTTTCAGAAACATCAATAAGCTTTAATATAGGAGCAACTACCTTTTGTGATACGATTAGAGATACAAAAAAAGCTGAAACAATAATAACTATTCCAAATAAAATATAAAAGATCATATCAGCCCTAACTCTTTGGTTAACTTTTTTCATTGAAGAAGTTAGTCTTAAAATACCAGCTTGGCTATCTCCTGCTATTAAAGGATATGATAATGATAGTACTTCTTCATTCGTAGCTTCATTTGTATGATTAAAAGTTGCTTTTTTACCATCTTTAGCTTCCAAAACATCAGTTTTTACCAACTCTTTACCTACTTCACTTGTTGCAGATGAATCAAATAATACTATCCCAGAATTATCTAAAATTTGGACTTGAGTTTCATTGCTCCTATAAAAGGCATTTTTATCACCAATAATTATATCATCAAGATCATATTTATTAGCGTAATTATTAAATTGTAACTGATTTATTTTTGCTTGATTAAGCATAGAACCTACCAAAGATGATTGGTAATAATTTTTTATAGAATTTAAGGCAAATATTTCAAAACCAATTACTACCGTAATTACAAAAAGCATTATAATTCTCATAATTGTATATTTATATGAAGTATTTGCCTTAAAAAATTGATTATCTGTATTTTTTATTTCCATCTATAACCTGTACCCCAGACCGTTTCTATATATTGAGGTTTAGCTGGGTCTTCTTCTATCTTAGCTCTAATTCTTCTTATATTTACATCTACTATTTTAGTATCATTACTATAATTTTCACCCCAAGTTGCCTCCATTATTTCATTACGGGTCATAGCTTTTCCCTTATTTTGTATGAAATTTTTGAGAATAGCAAATTCTGTTGGAGTTACATCTATTTCGTTTTCTACTTTATAAAAAGTTTTAGAATATAAGTCAAGAGTAAAAGGTCCATCAGTAAGAATCTTAGAATTACTTTCTTCTTTTACTTCTGCTGTTAAATTAACTCTTCTCATAAGAGATCTAACTCTTAAAATAAGCTCTTGAGGATTAAACGGTTTTATAATATAATCATCCGCTCCTCTTTCAAGGCCTAATATCTTATCTATATCTTGAGATTTAGCTGACACCATAATGATCCCTGTTTTAGGAGATTTTTCTCTAATAACTTGGCAAACTTCGTATCCACTAATACCAGGCAGCATTACATCAAGTATAGCTACAGATGGATCCTCTTGTTCAAATACCTTAATGGCTTCTTCCCCACTTGATGCTTCTACAGTTTGATAGCCTTGATATTCAAGATTTATTTTCATAAATTGTCTTATTGAGTCTTCATCATCCAGGATCAAAACTTTGTTATTTTCCATTTTCTACCCTTTCAAACGCTATTTTCCCTGCTCCTATAACTCCAGAATCATTTAGATATTTGGCTGGCATTACACTTACATTAAGAGTGTTATTACAAATATCGTTAAATTTTTCAATCATTCCATCCCACCATATATCTTTAGAATGTATAACTCCTCCTCCTATGACTATAACCTCTGGATCAAATATATTTCTAAGGCTAGTTAAAAAATATGCTAGATCTTCTTGATATATTTCTAAAACTTCTTTAGCTTTAGGGTCTTTATAAACTCTTTTCAATATTTGCTCTCCAGTTAGTTCATCACCAGTAAGTTTTTTATAATTTTTAGTAAGAGCGGTACCAGCACAATATGCTTCAGCACAACCATGTTGACCACAAGTACAATAATCCCCACCTGGATGTAAAATTACATGTCCTAACTCTGCGCCTTGAAAATGGGATCCAGATAATAATCCACTTTTTTCATTATAAACAGCTCCTCCGACTCCTGTTCCAAGTGTTACCATAACTATATCCTTGGATTCTGTGCAAGCTCCAATCCATTTTTCAGCTAAAAGTGCTATATTTGCATCATTTTCTACAAAAACTGGAATATCTACAAATTTTTCAACAGCTTTTTTCAAATTTAGACCACTCCATCCATCAATATTACCAGCAAATGTAACTACTCCATTTTCCGCATCTATAAATCCTGGAGTACCTATGCCAATAGCTTTAGCTTCTTTATAATTTAGACCATAAATGGTTTTTTTTATATTTTCTAGAACAACATCACGACCCTTTTTAGCTTCAGTTTCTATAGAATTTCTTTCAAGAATTCTTCCTGTTTGATCTATAAGGCATGCATTAATTTTTGTACCTCCTAGATCAATTCCTATAACTTTATCCATAATATCCTCTTTTTTTATAAATTAAATACTTTATCTTTAAGTCTTATTAATTCATTCTTCTTTTTTGATTCAAAACTTTGTGACTTCAAATATTCTAAATTCTTTATATCATTAAAAATTATTTTATAAGCTAACAAAATTTGATTATCTATACCTAGCTTATCCTTAAGAATTTTATTTGTTTTCTTATCACCATATTTTCTATCACCAATTATTGGAGTATTATTTTTAGCTAGTGAAAATCTTATTTGGTGAGTTTTACCTGTAACAAGCTTACATTCAAGTAAACTGTATTGTCCATTGCTTTCTAAAGGCTTAAAATGGGTTATAACTCTTGATCCATTTTTAGAAGACTTAATTTTATTTCTATTCTCATTTTTTTCTATGCTAGTATCAATTGTAAAAGATTCTTTAACTTCCCCTTTTACTATAGTAAGATAGTATTTTTCAATTTTATCATTCCTAATAGCCTCATTTAGTGATCTTAAGGCAAGCGAGTTCTTAGCCCCTATAACTATTCCTGCTGTATTCCTATCTAATCGATTTACTACTGCTGGATTAAAAGTTTTATCTGCTTTGTTAACTTGCTTTGTTTTATATAAATATGATAGCATAAAATCAACTAAATTATTACCATAATCATTTTTATTAGCTGAGTGTGTCAGTAGACCACTTTCTTTATCCATTAGAATAATATTATCATCTTCATAAACTATATCGAGCTTAAAATCAGAAGGCTTAAAATCCGTTTTAGTAATCCAATTATTATAATTCTCATCAGAAATATACATTTTAATTTTGTCATTTTCTCGAACAAATGTATCCGCCTTAGCTCTCTTATTATTTATTTTAAAATTTTTTTTGCGAATATTCTTTTGTATTACTGATAAAGGAGCATTTTCAAAATATTTTCTTAAAAATCTATCAAATCTTTGATCTGCATCGTTTTTTTCTATTACTATTTCAATCATATTAATAAGATTTATTTACATATGAATCAATAAGAGATTTTCTAGGTTCACTGGAAAAAACTTCATTTTCTATTAACTTTTCTAAAATAACTTTGCTTTTTGAATGTAATATAACTTTTTCTATAGAATTTACATGTATCTCAAAAATTTTTCCTTGTAATCTCTTTGACTTTAAAATTATAAAATAAGAATCAACGTCCTTATAATCAATTAATTCCAAAACTCTAAGAGTAGCTAAGTCTTTAAGATGGTAAAAATTTTCTCTTTGATTTATTAATTTTAAATAACTCTTTTTCTTTTTTGGATTATGAGATATCTCCTGTGCCTTAAGGTTAGTTTTTTTAGCCATTAAATTATAATACTGATAGTTATAAATTGCTTGACTTATATTATTTATTGTTGAAAAAGGTTTCAAATCTAAGTTTTCTATGTAAGCTAAGTTATTTGATAAAAAAGAATCCTTATCTATTTTTGACTCATCTAATAAATCTATAGATTCCTTTCTAAATGTTTCAAATAGTTTTAATTTTTCATTTTCATTCATAATAATTAAAAAACCGCCTCATATGAGACGGCCACGAGTAATTTTTAAAGGTTAGCTTGTATAACTTCAGCTTTAATTGTTTCTGGAATATCTTCTTTTGACCAATCTAAACCTACGTAAATATCTGCTTTTGCATATTCTGAAAGTTCGCTTAATTTTTCAGATAGCTTTTCAATATTGTCTTTATTTATATCTACTAGCTCATATATTCCATCTACATAAACTTTTCCTATATCATAGTCACGAGCAAGTATACCAGCTAAAAATCCTCTGAATGAGCATTTGCAATTGATATCATAAGATTTAGCATTAATTACTCTTACATTGTGATCTAGAATTCTATTTCTTTCTTCATCTGTTGTAATGTAAACAATATTACTAATATCTTTTTCCTTTTCCTTATTAGCTTCTTCTACTAAATATTGTGATTTTCCTGCTCCTGATTGTCCTGCTACGTAATAAAGCATATTATTCCCCCTTAATTTTATCATAAATAACTTTATGGGATTTATCACCTTGTGTATACCCACAGCTATTCATTATCTCAATTATTTCATCTCTAATTAGCCACCATGAAGTATTCCAATTACAAAAATCAGTTTCTTCTTTAGGTGCTCTCCCAACCAGTCTTTGAACGGCTACATCGGGTTTTATATATCTTAAAAATTCTATAACATTACGCTCATATGTTTCTTTGCTAGGCATTTTAACTTCGCCATTTTTATACATTTTAGAAAGCTTAGTACCTTTTATAACAAATAGCGAATGAACTTTTACTTCTTTAATATTAAGTACATTTAAAATTCTTGCAGTTTGTCTAATATCTTTTATATCATCCCATGGTAGAGATAATATTACATGGGCACATATTCTAAATCCATATTTATTAATAAGATTGCAAGCTTCAATAAAATCAGCTAAATCTTCACCTCTATTTAATAGTTCCAAAGTTTTATAATTGGCTGTTTGAAGCCCTACTTCAATAACTATATCCTTACCAGTAATCTCACTCCATTGCTTTAAAAAGATAAGCTTATCCTCTGTAATGGAGTCGGATCTAGTAGATATAGAAACCGCTAGTATATAATCCTTGTCACAAGCTCTTATAATTTCTTTAAATTCAGATAAACTCATGTAAGTATTAGTAAAATTTTGAAAGTAAGCTATAAATTTTTTAGCTTTATATTTTTTACCTATATATTCTCTATTTTTGTTTAACTGATCATCAACTGTCATAAAGGAAGGTAGATTTTCAAAGCTACCACCTGATTCACTGCAAAAAATACAACCACCAAAGCAAGCTGCACCATCTCTGTTCGGACAAGTTAATGATAATTTTACAGGTAATTTATATACCTTTTCTCCATATGTTTTTTTGTAGTAATCACTTATTGTATAGTAAGGATTATTCATCTAAACTTTCTTCATCATGCTCGAATGATTCAATATCTGTGTTGTAATCTTCTACAAGATTATCTATAGATTCATCGTCCCAATAATGAGTAAATAAATGAAAAACTTCTTCTAGCTCTTCTTCATCATCTACTACTTTTAAGTCAATTTCATCATTTTCAAAACTATCTTCATAATAGAAAATATATATTTCATTTGAATCACTAGATATCAAAGCTACATAATCAGTTTGATCAACTGAAAAAACATCAATCAAATAACATTCATCAGTAACTTCACCTAAATCAATTTCTATGACTGCTTTCCCATTATTTTTCAAAAATTCTAGTTCATGTCCATGAAGTTCAATTTTTTCTGCCATATAAACTCCTTTATTCATAAATGTGAGATAACACATCATCTATAACCTCTATTACATTTAAAATGTCATCAAGATTTGTAAAGTAAATGTTATCCTCTCTTTGTTTATATTTTACCCCTAATGATACAATTTTAACATTTAACTTAGAAAAAATAACACTAGAATCTAATGAGTACTGAGTTTTGATTATATCTATATTTTCACCAGTAATCGTTTTATAAGACTCTTCAAATTTTTTTGTTAAATAATTATCCTTATTCATCCAACGCGGTATATTAAGACCTATATTAATATTGCTAGCACTTATATCAGCTGCAATCTTTGTGCGTTCTAACATCTGATCCATGTTTTCTTCTGTCAGAGACCTGTATACAATTATAAAATTAATCAAATTTTCAAAGCTTCTAGCTGTTGATAGATTAATAGAACTTATTAATTGATTAGTATTTGAATTTACACTAAATGCTCCTGTAGGAATTAGCTCTACAAAAGAAGATAAGTGAGTATAGGAAATATCAGTTAAAGGCAAATTATCAAAATCTTCAAGCTTAACAAGACTGATATCTATGTCAGGTTCATATTTTAGATTTTTTTCTAAAAATTCATTCTTATAAATTTTAAAAGTATCACAAAGATCACTTTCATAATCTTCTTTTATAATAAAATCTACATATGCACTGCTTGGTATAAAGTCATATCTATCCCCACCTTGAAATTTGCATATATCTAAATCTACTTTGGACTTAATTTTCCTAATCAAGCTCATAATTGTCTTTATTGCGTTAAGCCTTACCTTATCTAGATCTTCACCTGTATGACCACCTATTAAATTTTCTAAGGATAATCTATAACTCTTAAAACTATAGTCAGGATTAAATCTTTCTACTGGTATTTTAATATTTGATAAGATAAGCGCACTAAACTCATCAGCTATACATTTTGCTTGCTTAAGATTAAGGTTAATTACATTATCACTTCTCATAATATTAGATAAACTAGTATTATAAATAGCTATACTTTGTATATTATTAGAAGAAATCAGTACATCAAAATCATTAGCTGATGTTTCCAGTAGACTTGCTATTATTAAAACTGAGTTAAATAAATTAATATTTTTACCCGAAATAACTTCTCCATCATTTTCTTCTACATCTTCTACAAAAGATATATTATTTGAATCGAAATTATTATCAATATTTAAATGAAGGATAGCTTTTGGGTGCACACCTTTTTTAATATAGTAAGATCCTTTAAGATCAATAACTTCATATTGATGAAAGCAAGCTAAATCAAGTATAAACCTATCAATTAAATTAGCTGTATTCTCAATATTTTCATAAGCCATTAACTTATATATATTTTGTTTTAGATTATTTATTATATTTTCATAATCCATATATTTCGCCTATTCGCCTAGTAATATTTTTTTACCTCAGCTTTTTTTGATAACTCATTTACAACTTTCAAATAGTTTTCTTGTCTTTTTATCATTTGATAAGTATTTTTAACTTGTTCTTTCATTTCATCAAAACTTGCTTTATGTTCATGTTTATCATCAAGCTTAATTATGTGATATCCAAATTGAGATTTAACTACTTTAGATATTTCACCAGCATTAATAGAATCAAGTCCTTCTTGGAATTCTTTTACCATAACTCCCTTAGGAAAAGTTCCTAGGGATCCTCCATTTTTACCTGATGGATCTATTGAATATTTCTTAGCCGCTTCTTTAAAATCTAATCCATTTTTTATTTCATCTAAAATATCATTTGCTTTTTTCTCATCTTCTACAAGTATGTGACTTGCCGTATATGTTATAGGAGAAAATAATGTTTCTTTGTTCTCTTCATAATATGATCTTAATTCGTCATCACTAACTTCAACTTGATCAAGTATCTTATGCATTGCATAGTTTTTTAGCATATTATCACGTACTGAATCAAGTTCTTTTACAAAGTCTTCTTCCTCTTCCATTTTTTTCTCTTTTGCATCAGCAAGTAATAGTTCTTGATTTACAACTTCATCGGCTAATACATTAAAACCTTCTGGTGAATTAAATCTCTCACTATCTTGCATACCTTGCATCAGATCGTAAACATCTGATTGATATATTTTTTTACCATTAACTTCTGCTATTAACTTATTTTCTGTCATTATATCCTCTTTACTAATTCTATCCTATTATCATATATCTTAATGTCGTTATTCTTATAAAGTCTTCCTATAGCTCTTTTAAAACTTGATTTACTCATTCCAAAAGTAGCATCAATCTTTCTAGGACTAGATTTATCAGATAAATAAACGACACCATTATTATCATACAAGTAATCTAAGATTTTATCACTATCATTATTTATTTCTAAATAAGCTCTTTGTCTTAGTGATAGTTCGATCTTGCCATCATCTTTAACTAATTTTACCCTAGCTTCGATAAGTTCTCCTTCTACATGAACTCCTTTTAGTTCCTTTATCCTTAAAAGTGAATCATACTTATCATCAATTGCAATAAATGCTCCAATAGACTTATTGATTGAATAAATTCTACCACTAACTTCATCATTTTCTTTAAAATCATGGTCAGTTGATAATAGATCTCTTATCTTTGAAGTAAGATAAACATATCCATCCTCATTTTCTTTAAAGGCAACTGGATAGACCATATCTATTATAACTCTATAGGTTCTTTCAATAAACGGCATAAAAATATGGTTTTTATTAGGCATTTGAAAATAAACACCTTTTTTATCTATATTAGTCGCTTTTAAACCATAGATAGCATTTATTTTGTAAGGAAAATCACAAGTAGCTTTTAAGGTGTTATTAAGATCGTGATATAAATAGGCACGAACTTTATCTCCTTGATTTAAATATTTAACTTCTTTTTTATCTATTACTGCATCTCCCAACTTAGTTGCAAGGTATGCTTTATTTTTACTAAATCTTTTGATTTTAAATTCTTTAATTGCTAACTCCTATCTCAATTCTTTAACTGTAAATCCTTCTCCTAATACCTCAGATACGGAATAAGAGAACATAAAAGCCTTATCATCCATATCTAGTATACTTTCCTTAATAGCAGGATACATTTTTGTATTTATTATAGCCATAATAATTTTCTTTTTATTAGATGTATAGCCACCTTCAGCATGTAGCAAAGTTACTCCTCTTTGATATTTATTAATAAGAAGATCAGTTAATTCTTCGTATTTATCACTTATTATAAGTACTGCAATTTTTCTATCTAGGCCTTGAATAACATAGTCTAAACTTATCAATTGTATCATTATTGATAATACTGCATATAATGATTTTTCTAACCCAATTACCATAGTAGATAAAATAATTACTGTTAAATCAGTCAAAAATAAACTAACATGTATAGGAAAGTTTGTGTACTTGTTTAAAATAGCAGCAATGACATCAGTACCTCCTGATGAACCGCCATTATAAAATATGAGTCCTAGACCAAGCGCTATAATTATAGGTCCAAATATAACATTTAAAATCATATCATTCGTGAGTACAGTTTCTGGGAATATAGTTTCTAGAAGTATAATAGTTGCGGAAACAGTGGCAGCTGATAATACAGATTTTTTTGCAAATCTAACACTTACTAGCAATGCACCTAAAACTAAAACTATAATATTTAAAACAAGATTTAATAAGCCTACATTCACATTTAATATTTGCGCTAATACAAGAGATAAGCCGGAAATTCCTCCTGCTGCTACATTATGTTGAATTAAGAAAAAGTATAGGCCAATAGCCAAAATTACTGAGCCTATAATTATATAGATATTCTTTTTCATAAAATGTCCTCCGCAAATTACTACTAAAAGCTTATCACAAAAAACTTATTTATACAATTTAAAAATAAAAAAAGGAGGAACTAATCCTCCTCAATCCATGTTGGGATAAACTGGTTAAAATTATCATACATATTTAACAAACCCTTAATATCTTCATCATTTAAATCAGTCTTCTTATTATTTCGATTATCAACAATATTAGTTAATATTATATAAGCTTGATAAAGAGACAAAAGCCTAAAAAATTTAACTGGTACTTTTTCATTTTTGAAATATTCTTCAAAGACTCCATTTGCAAAATCTTTGCTTATTAAGGCAGCTTGATTTATATTTACAAAATCAAAAGTTTTATCTCCCCGTTCTTCACTATTTATATTAAATTCTATTTCATCGCCTATTTTAATATTTTCAAAATTAATTTTTCCCAAAATAGAACATGCTTTTAAATTCTTTGTTAGGTGTTTATTGTCATTGATATAATCAATTAAAATATAATCATCATCTCCAATAAATTCACTGACTCCGTGAATATAAAATAAATAATTAGCTTTTGTATTAAACATTTCATACCAGTCTGCGTTAGAACACACCTGTTTATTATGATAGTTATGAAGATATTCGCCAAATTGTATACCCAGCTTATAGTTATCATTTGCTTTATGGGTTTTCAAGAACTCACTTAAGGTCATTTAATGTCAACTTCCTTATTTACATATTGTTATGATTTTTTATTTTCTCTTCTATTTCTTCAACAGTTTCTAACTCTAGCAAGCTATTAGAGAATTCCTCTTCTTCTTTTAAGCTTGATTTTAGAATAGTATCTTTAACTTCAGCAACTTTTGAAGATGATGCTGAAAACTCATCTAAACCTAATCCTAATAACAATTTTGTAGCTTCTGTGTCTGAGGCAAATTGCCCGCACATTCCAGTCCATTTACCAGCTTTGTGAGATTCATCAATTACATGTTTAATAGCTCTAAGAACTGCTGGATTAAAATTATTATAAAGATTATTTATATTTTCATTTCCTCTATCTACAGCCAAGGTGTATTGTGAAAGGTCATTTGTTCCTATAGAGAAAAAATCTACATATTTTATAAATTGATCAGCCATAAATACTGATGCTGGTGTTTCCACCATTATACCAACTTGTAAATCTTTATTATAGTCAATTCCTTTTTCCTTAAATTCTTTTTTGATATCATCAATTAGTTCTAATGATCTCTTAAATTCTGATATATTGATAACCATAGGAATCATTATTAAAATATTACCATAAGCTGAAGCCCTGATAAGAGCCTTAAGCTGAGTTATAAATATATCTTCTCTATCCAAACATAATCTAATAGCTCTGTAACCTAAGAAAGGATTGTCTTCTTTTGGGAAATCAAAATAATCAAGTCCTTTATCCCCACCTATATCAAGAGTTCTAATTATTAGGGGCTTTTGACCTAAAAGCTCTGTAGCTTCTTTATATACTTCAAATTGTTCATCTTCGGTTGGAAAATGATCATTTTCCATATATAAAAGTTCTGTTCTGAATAATCCTACTCCATCGCAACCATTTTCTATAGCTATCTTTAGATCTTCAATATTACCTATATTTGCAGAAACTTCTATATGCTTCCCATCAGTAGTTTCTGCCTTTTTATCCTTAACTTGACTGAGTCTATTGCGTTTTTTTTCTTGTTCTTCTAGTTTTTTCTCATATTCTTTTAATAGTTCTTCAGATGGATCTAAAATAATAAAGCCTTCATTTCCATCTATAATTGCCTTTTGTCCATTTTCCACTTTTTTAGAAATATCATTCATTCCCACAAGTGCAGGTATATCAAGAGTTTGAGCTATTATTGACGTATGGCTTGTTTTTCCACCTAAATCTGTAGCAAAACCAACTACATTTTCTTTATTCATATTAGAAGTATCTGATGGCGTTAATTCTTTTGAAATTATGATTGATTCTTCATCAATTAATGATAAGTCTTTTGGTTTAATTCCTTTGAGTTTATACATTAATTGATATCCTATATCTTTATAGTCAGATGCACGTTCTTTTAAATACTCATCATCTAGTTGACTCATTATTTCAACCATTTCATTTATAGTTTCATTTAAAGCAAGTTCCGAATTTTTATGTTCATTTTCTATCTTTGAATTAATTGTATCTGAAAAATATGGATCTTGAAGTAATTCTTTATGAGCATCTGCTATGTGAATTTGAGCTTCAGAGGCTCCTTTTCTATCATTAAGCTCATTTATATAATCATCAATAGAGTTTTTTACACGTAATTTCTCTTCTTCAACCATACTATCAGTAATTTCAGATTTATCTATAGTAACTTCTTCTCTATTAAATAAATAGATAGTACCTATAGCTATTCCATTACTGGCTTTAATTCCTTTGTATTTTGTATTCATAATTATCCTTTCCTAAATATTTTAATAAAAAAAGGATACTTAATCAGTATCCTTAATTCTTTAATATTATTCTGATAAGTTATCTATAAATTCAACTAATTCATCTGCAAATTTATCTTCGTCTTCACCTTCAACGATTAGTTTGATTTCAGTTCCCTTCGCAATACCAAGGCTCATAACGTTGAATATTGATTTAGCATTTGCTTCTTTACCATCTTTGATGATTTTAACATCACCAGGATAATTTTTAACGAATTGCACTAATGATGCGGCTGGTCTTGCATGTAAACCAGTTTCATTTTTGATAACTACATTTCTTTCTGCCATAATAGCCTCCTAATATATTCTATATAATTATTATAGTGGTTTGTTACTTAATTTTCAACTTGCTATAGTGTAGACTCTCTTTGCTTAATGGTACAGTCCATTATCCAATCTTCATGGAGTATATCTTCTTCTTTTTTGATTCTTTTTATAAGAGCTCTTATTGCTATTGCTCCTACATCATAATAAGGTATCTCAACGGAAGTTAAATTCGGTCTATAAATACTTGCTATAGTGCTATCACCAAATCCTGCTACTGATAAATCTTTTGGTACATGAATTCCATTGTCTGTACAATAATCAATTAATCCAATAGCCACTTCGTCATCAAGACAAGATACAGCACTTATATCATTTTCTTTACATACTTTAATAGTCTCCTTACCTATTTTATACCCATCATCACTACTTCTACCTTCTGTATTTAAGATATAAGTATTTTTTTCATTCTCTTCACAAGCTTTCTTATAGCCTTCCAATTTAGCATTATTTAAGGCATTATCTTCATCTTGATTTATAAATAATACCTTTTCGTGTCCTTGATCATAAAGATATTTAACCAAATTATATTCTTCTTTCGCGTAATCAACTTTTACTGAACTAATTGTCTTAAATGATTGATATCTATCTAATAGTATGAAAGGTATCCTTGTTTCTCTAAGTTTTAGTAAAGTATCATCTGATAAATTTTCAGTTATAACAACTAGACCTTCTACTTGTTTAGTTGATAAAAAAGCAATTGAATTATTTAAAGCTTCTTCACTTCCATAAGAGCTTGATAGTAAGATATCGTATTTGTATACTCTACCTATTTCTTCAATTCCTCTTATCAGTTGAGCCATATATTCTATTCCTATGTCTTCAACTATTACTCCAACTAAATTTGACTTTCTCATAACTAGCGATCTAGCTAATTCATTTGGTTTAAAATCTAATTTTTCTATGGCATCTAATACTTTTTTTCTTGCTTCTGGACTTACAGGCTTAGAATTATTCATAACCCTAGAAACTGTAGATATAGAAACACCCGCAAGCTTAGCCACGTCTTTTATGGTAGGTTGTCCCATAGTCACTTCCTTTCCTAACAAAAAAAGGTCACCTATCGATGACCTTTGTTGTTTTTTATCTACCGGATATTACATTTTTAACTATATCAACAACATCTATGATTAAGCTTGAGTAATCACTAACAGATGCAATACCAGCACCTACTGTGTCAATACTATCTACTGCAGTTTCTCCGACATAATTTACAGTATCTCTAATGTCATCAGTAATACTATTTACATTAGTCATTGTATCATTTGCTTTAGCAATTGCCATCCTTAGATTAGGATCTTGAACAACTGTGTTTACATTACTTACTAAACTATTAGCTTGATCAACAACACCAGGAAGTTTTTCGATTACTTGGTCGATGTTATCTTCATTTTTATCTACAACTCCTTGGAATTTTTTTACTAGTTGATTAACACTCTTAAGTGTTATAATTAAATACACTAGAGCTATAATGCCTACTATAGTAAGTATAATATTTCCAAGAAGATTAAAGTTAATTGTTAGCATTTAATTCTCCCTAGTTTTTTTTCTTATTCTTATTTTTTTTATCAATTTCTACTTTTACTTTTTCATCAGCAGCTTTTGCTTCATTTACTTTTGCTTTTGCCTTATCAGCTGCCTTATCTGTACTTTCTTTTACTTCTTCTTTACTTTCTTTAGCTAAGATTTTGTTGTTATCATGTTTTTCATCTACAACTTCTTTAGCATCAGTAGCACCTTCTTTAACATCTTCTGCTACGTCTTCAGCTGTATTTGTAACTATTCTTCCTACTTCAGAAGCTCCATCCTTAACGTTATCTTTAACATTGCTAGCTGTTTGAGCTACAGATGAACCTGTTTGTTTAGCAATTTCTCTGCCTTGTTCAAATCCTTCTCTTACTGGTTCTAAATCAGTATAAGCTCTATATTTAAAGTCTTCATAAGAGTCTTTTGCATTATCAACCATATCTGAAGCATTATCAACTAAATCATTTGTTGTTTCTTTTACAGTTTTAACTGTTTCATCAAATGCTTCTCCGATATCTTCACGAGTTTCTTTACCTGATTTTGGTGCAAGTAATATACCAGCAGATACACCAACTAATGCTCCTATAAGAGCACCTTGAGTTCTCATTCTGCTATCATGATTTTTTGCTTTCCAAATCTCGTACTTGATTTCTCTTTGTTTAGAACGTGCTTGTTCTTCAATATAATCTGCTATTGACATATATATCTCTCCTTTAAGTTTTGCTAATGTATATATACCCACTAATTTTTATGTATAACACATTTATTATATAAATAAAAACAATCCTAAGGTGGCCCTTACTTTAATACCTTCTTGTTTGTGAAGGTGGGCAAGCTGTCTAGCATTTCTGAAGTCCACTCAGCGGAGGCTTTTCATCCAAACTAGAACGACGCAATCCCTTATAAAAGTTGTAGGTTTAAATTCGGACCCATTCGCCTTAGGATGTTATAATTATAATATAGACAAAAATTATTTGCAAATAAAACTTTTTCACAAATTCTACTTATATCTTATAAACAAGATATTTACACTTATGCAAATTATTTCATAAAATGTTTATCTTTTTTAGAAATATATAAATTCATACAATGCATTTCTCCTATGTTATAATGTATCTATGAGAGGATATGATAAATGAATAATGTTATAAATGTAATTAGAAATAAATCAAAATATAGTAAAAATGTTTATTATAAAACAAAAGAAATTTTAGAAAATTATGGATATCAAGTTAGTAGCACTTATGATTCAAATGCTTGTTTAAACTTAATTATAGGTGGAGATGGGACATTTTTAAAGGCAGCTCATGATACAAACTTTACAAATATCCCCTTTATAGGAATTAATACAGGTCATCTAGGTTTCTACCAAGAAGTAGAAGTTAATGAGATAGAAAAATTTGTTAAGGCCTTTAAATCAGGAAATTACCATACGCAAGAGCTTACTATCTTACAATCAACAGTTAATAAAAAAAGAATGGATTCCTTAAATGAAGTTGTTGTAAAGAGCAATAGAAATCAACTGATAAGATTAAAGGTATTTATTGATGGCAATTTTATAGAAAATTTCTCAGGAGATGGTTTGATAATTGCTACTCCTCATGGTTCAACTGCTTACAACTTATCTTGTGGAGGATCGATTCTTCATCAGTCTTTAAAAGGATTTTCATTAACTCCAATTGCCCCTGTATATTCGAATTTAAACAACGCCTTGGTTAGTCCAGTTGTCTTACCTCACGATGCAACTGTAGATATCCTGGTATCAAAAAGAGATAATTATCATACAGTATTTTTATTTGACGGAAAAGAATATTCTAGTAAAGATTATAAGATCAGTATTAAGGTTTCTAATAAGACAATAAAAAAGCTTATCCTAGATAAAAATCACTACTGGACTAATATCAAGAATAAGCTTTTATAATCTTATACTAATTTAATTTAACCTGATTAAATATATCAAACATCAAATCTCTGGCAATTGGAGCTGCTGTCACACCTCCAGTATCTCTAGAATCCTCTAAAACTATAGCCACTGCAATTTGTGGATCATATGCCGGTGCAAATCCAACAAACCAGGCATCTATGAGTCCATTTGATTTATCAGCACTTCCTGTTTTACCAGCAACTTGAATCCCATTTATGTATGCAGCCTTTCCAGTTCCTTCATTTACTACATCAACCATCATATCTCTTATAGTCTCTGCAGTATCTTTATCAGTAACTTTAGATAAAACTTTTTCTTTAGCTTTATATATTTTTTTATCATCCTTACTTATAATTTCTGCTACCATATAGGGTTGCATCATTTTACCATCATTTGCTATAGCTGAAGTTACCATCGCCATGTGAAGTGGTGTTACCTGACTCTTGCCATAACCAAACCCAGTCATAGCTAAGTCTACTTTATTAAGCTCTTTATAAGGGATAATGGAGTCATATTTTTCTAAGTCAAAAGGATAGCTTTGGTTAAACATAAATTTATCTGTAGTTTTACTAAAGGCTTCTTTTCCTATGGCATCTGTTTTTGCTGCAAAATAGGTATTAACAGAATAAATAAATGCTTTTCTTAAATCAAGAGCACCAAATACCTGATCGCCAAAGTTTTTAATTTTAAAATTTTGTATTGACTCGCTTCCTTGATCAGTATAATTTTGATCTATATTATTATCTAATATTGAGCTAGCAGTAACAATTTTAAATGTTGATCCTGGTCTATAAAGCCCCGCTGTGGCTCTATTAACTAAAGGACCTTTGTTATTTGCAATCAAGTTATCCCAATTAGCATCGACTGAATTCGGATCAAATGTAGGATTAGAAACTAAAGCATAGACTTCACCTGTTTTTGGATTCATAACTACAGCAGCACCTACATAATTGCTCATATAATTATAAGTTAGATTTTGTATGTTTTGATCAATGGTAAGATGTAAATCATTACCTGTGTCATTTTTGACAACCATTTTTCTAAAGCTACTCATATCATCATCTCGTAGATTGAGTAATTCTTTATTAAATGATTTTTCTATACCAGTTTTACCGTAGGTCTTGGAGTTATAACCTGTAATTGTTGAACTAACCTTACCATAATTATAATGGCGGATAGAGTTGCCTTCATAGTCTTTATCACTATAGGCTAAAACATTTCCATTTCTATCATAGATACTTCCTCTATTAATAGCATCCTCATTAACCCATAATCTTCTATTATTATCATTTTGAGCAATTGATTTTGCTTTAAACAATTGAAAATATACTAAATAAATAGCTAGGCCCATAAATAAAATTACAAAAAATATCATCACAAATAGCAATCTCTTATTTAGAGTTGACTTTGATAATACCTTTAGTTCCCTACTATTTTTTATCCTCTGTTTTTCCTCACTTTGCTTAACTTTATCTATAATACTTTTATTAGAAGACCTCTTTTTACTGGCCTTACGGTTTTTCTTATCAGTCATCTAATTCATCTCCATACTTAATTTCACTTGCACAATATTGTAAACATCCTAGGAGTATAAATCCAGAAAGCATGGATGAACCACCTTGTGATATAAAAGGTAAAGTTACTCCTGTAAGAGGGATTATCTTTAATACACCTCCTAAAATTATAAAAGTTTGAAGGGCAAATAAGACTCCTATACAAAATGCAAGTGCGCTGTAAAATTTATCTTGTTGGCTTAGAGAAATTTTAAAGGCCCTATAAACTAAGATCATAAATAAAAGTATAACGCCAATCCCCATAAATATACCCATTTCTTCTGATATAGCTGAAAATATAAAGTCAGACTCTGCAACTGGTATGTAGTCTGGATGACCTAAACCTATACCTGTACCAAAAAGCCCCCCACTTGCAAGTGCAAATAGTGCTTGCGTTATCTGATAGCCGGTAACATTTATATCGCTCCATGGATCAAGCCATGTTGCAACTCTTATTCTAACATGTCCAAACATAAAATAAGCAAGTATTGAACCAAAGATCATTGCTACTATGTTTATAGTTATTAAGACCCTATCTTTTTCAAAAACAAACTGGCTAAGAATCATAAGTCCAAAAAATATTAGAGCAGTACCTAAATCTTTTTGTAAGAATAAGAACCCTATAAAAATATATATAACTATATTCATATAATATCTTCCAAAAGGTTTCATAGATATTTCATTATATTTTGAATAAAAACTTGCTACATAAAATGCTAGTGGAATTTTTATAAACTCTGATGGTTGTATAGTAATTGGTCCAAGTATAATCCAGTTTTTAGCTCCTCCTATGTATGATCCAAAGACTAAAGTTGCCATAAATAACCCTACTGAAACAATTACATAAAAAAGTCTTATATTATTCCAAAATTTAAATGTTTTCAATAAACCAAAAGTTATAAAAAACAATACTATACCAACTATATAAAATTGTAGTTGTCTTTTGCCAAAAGATGGATCAAGCCTATAAATAATGGCAACCCCTATAGCAAACAGCATATTTACAATCATCAACAATATATTGTCAGCATTCGTGATTTTATTCACTAATGTTGTTGATAAAACAACCACTACCAATAAGGCTAAATATGTATAAAAGTCAGTGCTAGTAATATTGTCTATATTATAAATTAATGCCAAAGATAGTGACAAAAAGGTAAATAGAAATAGTAACACCAAAGACTTTTTTTGATACTTTTTCTCTTTTTGATCTATATCTAATTGTTTACGCATCTTCTTCACCTTGCACAAATAAGAATTGCATTTGTCCTATATGAATTATATCATTAGTCTTAAGTTCTATAGCATCTTCAATTCTTTCATCATTTAAAAAAGTTCCATTGGCAGAAGATAAATCTTCTAAAAAATATATATCTTCATCTTGGATAATTCTTGCATGAAATTTAGATAGATATTTATCTTTTATACAGATAGTATTTCTATCATCACGCCCAATAGTATTATCTTCGCCTATAAAATAATACTCTTGGACTATAAATCTAAAGCCATCTGTTCTATTTAAAAGCTTTAAGTAAGTATCAGATTCCTGTTCTTTTTTTAGTGTAGTTCTCACATCATAATAAATAATTCTTATAATAGAATATATGAAATAAAAAACTACAATTACAAATATGTATTTTAATATTGTAGAAAATAATTGATATAATGTTAAATTTCCGAGTACCTTCACTGAAAAAACATCATCTATTGCTTTAAAAAATTTCTCCATGATATCCTTCCTTATATATTAGTACATATATTTTACCACATATTAATTATTTTTGAATCAAGATATATATGCATAAAAAAACTGGAGCTTATGCTCCAGTCTTAAAATTTACTCTACAGACTCAATTGTCTCTTGCATTTGTTTAACTAATTGATCTTTTTTGTCTTCTGCTGCTTTTTCACTAGTATCTACTGCATTTACATATATTTTGATCTTTGGTTCAGTACCAGATGGTCTTAGTGCTAGCCAAGAATTGTCATCAAAATAATATTTAAGAACATTAGATTTTGGAAGGCCTGTTTCATCTAGCTTATAATCAACTATTTTTTCTGTACAAAGACCAGCAAGACCTTCTAGTGGATTGTTACGAACATATTCCATAATTCTTCCAATTCTTTCCTTGCCATCTAATCCTTGAAGAGTTATAGATATTACATCATTTGCATAGTATCCATGTTCTTTATATATTTCATCTAAAACATCAAGAAGCGATTTTCCTTGTTTTTTATAATAAGCTGCCATTTCTGATATCATCATTGCAGAATTTACAGAATCTTTATCTCTAACAAAGTCCTTATAGTTATAACCAATAGACTCCTCAAAACCAAATACAAATTTACCTTCACCACTTTTTTCAAGTTCATTTGCTACTGCATAGATATTTTTAAATCCTGTCAACACATCGTATTTCTTTACGCCATATTTTTTACAAATAGGAGCTATGAGATCTGTTGTTACCAATGATTTTACTATAGCAGCATTTTCTGACAATTCACCATTTTCCTTAAGCGCTGATAGGATGTAATTTGTGAGTAGAGATCCTATTTTGTTTCCTGTTAGAAATACATATTGACCATTATCGTCTTTAATTTCAACAGCACATCTATCCGCATCAGGGTCTGTTGCAAGTAACAAATCTGCTCCAACCTCTTTACCAAGTTTTTCCGAATATTCAAAAGCTTCTGGCATTTCTGGGTTAGGATAACCTACAGTTGTGAAGTTTGGATCTGGGTTTTCTTGCTCAGCTACAACATGAATATTTTTAAATCCCCTCTCATCTAATATACGTCTTACAAGTTTGTTTCCAGTACCATTTAGTGGAGTGTAAACAATATTAATATCTTTATCTATATCATTATCATTTATAGTACAAGCTAAGATTTCTTTCACATAATTTTCGATTAGACTATTAGGTACCCATTCTATAATTCCATCTTTTAATCCTTCTTCAAAATCTACACGTGGTATTTCAAAAAAGTCTGGATGCTCTTCTATATGTCCTAAAATTTTATTAGCTGTTTGATCCAAAATTTGACTTCCCTCAGAATTGTAAGCCTTATAACCATTATATTCCATTGGATTATGACTTGCTGTAACCATTACCCCAGCACTGGTTTTTAAATGTCTTACTGTATAAGATAAAACTGGAGTCGGTTGGATTTCTCTATGTATATAAACCTTTATTCCATTTGCAGCAAAAACTTCTGCAGCTATATGAGCAAAGTCCTCTGATTTATGACGTACATCATAAGCTATAGCAACTCCAGCTTTTTTTGCTTGTTCACCCATTTCAGCAATAGTATCTGCAAATCCTTGACTAGCTTGAGCTACCATATAATCATTCATTCTATTAGTTCCAGCTCCAAGCTTTCCACGTAAACCAGCTGTACCAAACTCTAAAGATGAATAAAATCTATCTTTAATCTCCTCATCATTGCCTCTTATTTCTTCTAATTCTTTATGAGTATCTTCATCAAATTTATCATTGTTATACCACAATTCATAATTTTTTTTATAATCCATTTTTTATTCTCCTATTTTATAAACATTTACCGAACGTTCTTCTAAGCTTATAGTCTTTACTTTACTATTATCTTTACCCTCTTTAGAGAAAATTCTCTTAATTTCTAGATTTTTACATTCTAAAAAAACTGATATCTTCTCTTTACTAATATTTAAAGTACTATTGCCAGCATTAATTGCTACTAATATATAAGTCTTATCAGTTTTAATTTTATAAGCTATAATCGAATTATCTAAGCCATCTATAAAAGTAAGATTTTCTCTAATTTTATCTGGATCAGATTCGTTAAAAACTTTTAATTCTTTTCTTAAAGATATTATATCCTTACTATAATTAAATATGTTTTGATTATCTTGTTTTTCTTTCCAGTTAATAGCATTTATAAAAAGTGGTGAATTGTATGAATTTCTATCATTATGCTTACTATGATTAAACTCATTTCCTTCATAAAGAAAGGGCTTACCATAGGATAACATTATTAATCCCATAGCAAGTTTTACATAGTCATTAATTTTATCCAAATCATTTATAGATACTTGTAACTTATCATATAAAATCAAATTATCATGACAATTAAAGTAATTTATAGTCTCTGAAGCATAATCGCAAAATCCATTCCTACTCTTATCATAATTGATTGATCCTGCTATTCCCTCTTCAATGAGGTTTTTTAGACTATAATTACCTTGTACATACCCAATGCCATATGAATCAGTGTCTCCCTTTATTGCATCTCTGTAAACATCATTAAAAACACCAAATCCATTAGACCTTTGGCTACCTTTAACTGTATGCTTATCATAATCAAGTGTAGTATCTAATGCCATCCAAGGTTCTCCATAGATTATTAAGTTAGGGTTTATTTTTCTTAATTCTTTTAAAGCAAGCTTTATGGTATCAACATCCACTAAAGCCATAAGATCAAATCTAAAACCATCTATTTTGTATTCATTAACCCAATGTTTTAGAGAATCAATTATTAGCTTTCTTGCAAAAGGCCTTTCACTAGCTAGCTCATTGCCTACTCCAGAGCCATTGGAAAAAGTACCATCATTATTCATCCTATAGTAATAATTAGGAGCTAGAGTATTTAGGTTAGAGTCATAAGATTTGAAGGTATGATTATAAACAACATCCATAATAACAGCTATATTTTTTTGATGAATGGCTAAAATCATCTTCTTTAATTCTCTTACACGTGAAAGTGGATTATTAGGATCAGTCGAGTAAGAACCTTCTGGTGCAAAGTATAGTTCTGGATCGTATCCCCAATTGTAATTATCGTCATCAAAAAATCTCTCATTTGATTCATCAACTGATATAAAATCATATATAGGTAAAAGCTGAACATGAGTTATTCCAAGTTCTTCTAGATTATCTAGACCTGTTTTAAATCCATTATATCTTGTATTTTTTTCACTAATTCCTAGATATTTCCCACGATTTCTCACACCGCTTGTCTCATCTGCCGTATAATTTTTGACATTCATCTCATAAATTATAGCTTCATCTTCTACTATAATTGGAATCTTACTAGACTTAAAATCTTCAGGATTAGTCTTGTCCATATCTATTACTACAGAATACATGCTATTTATAGAGCTTGTAAATGAGTATGGGTCTGTCACTTCATATTTATCCTCGACTATATAAGAATAATAGTAGCCTTCATAGTCACCTTTTAAACTTAATTCCCAAATACCTATTTTATTTTGTTGCATAGCATATATTTCTTTTCTAGGATTGCTATAATCCTTAGATAAAGATAATTTAACCTCTCGTTCTGGTGCAAACACTCTAAACATTGTTTTTTGCTTAGAATAAATCGCACCAAGCTCATAATCTTTTATATCTTCATAGGTTAATTGATCAATATTACTTATCAAAATTTAATTTCCTCTTCTCAGTGTAATCCATATCAAATTCATTGGCCCAAATAATATTACTAATTTGCTGCTTAACCCATTTTTCTTTATCTAAGTAATCTTTAGATATTTTTTCGCGGGCATCAATTAGTGATTTTAGGTCATAGAATACATTAAAAGAATCATTATACATGAGGATCTCATTATAGATTATTTTAAAGTCATAAGGAAATTGCTCATATGATTCCTTTAAAAGTCTTTCTGTGGTATATTTTACTATTTCGTTTTGATAAATAAAATCATTAGCATTATAGAAATTGTTTTCTTTTATAGATTTTATTTTAAGATATGAATCCCCCATAAAATAAAAATCATTTGTTTTATCTACATTTTCTGTTATACCGCCTCTGCTTGTTACTAAATTTGACATATTGAATAACGCATTTAATGTATTAAAATTTTGATTATCTAATAAGGGATGATTAAGATTACTATAAACATCTGCAGCCGGATACAAATATCTTAAATCTCCAACAGAAAGATCTTCTACAAATATAATTTTGATTTTTTCTCTTATAATCTTATCTGATTCTATTAAATTTTTAAGAGCAAAGATAAATTTTATAGTTTCTTTAGCTATAAAATAGCCTTCATTTGCTTTGCCTGAAAATACATATGTCCTAGGAACATAATAAGCATTAGCATTATCTCTTAGATAGTAAAACTGATAGGCAATTGCCATAGCATTAAGTATTTGTCTTTTGCTCTCATGCATAATAGATAGTTGCATATCAAATATAGAGTGCGGATTTATTTTTCCTCTACCTTCTCCCAAAAATTTGATTAATTTAAGTTTATTTTGGTATTTAATTAATTCCAAATCATTTATTAAATCTATATTATTTTTTAATTCTTCTATATTTCTTAAAGATTTAGGATCAGTTATATCTATATAATAAGATAATAAAGTTTTATCAAGATATATATTGGCACTTTTTGAATAAAGAAATCTATCTGTACCAATATTTTTATAACAAACATTTTTCGAATTTTTTTTATCTTCACTTAGAATTTTTGATAAGAAAATATAATCTTTGCTGAGGGCCATATTAATGTATTTAAACAATACTAAACCATCTACTATAAAAGGTGTAAAACCATCTTCCTTAGCTAATTCATTTTGAATCTTAACCATAGTTTCAAAAATGTCTTTATTCATTTTTCTAATTTCATCTATAGGATATCTTTCAAAGCTATCATCTGTTGTAGAAAATACAATATGATGGAATATTTCCCTAGTATAAGCTATTGCCTCTTTGATAGTAAAATTATGCTCATCAGTTAAAATCCTTATAAATTCTATCAGCGCTAAAGTAGGATGAATATCGTTTATAACTACATCTGTCTTTTTGTTTATAGTTCTAATGTCATCATAGTATAAAATAAAGCGACGAACGAAATCTCTCATCGCAGATGCTGAGAAGAAATATTCTTGTTTAAGTCTAAGCATCTTACCTTCATAAGTAGAATCATCTACATATAAGAATTCTGTTATAGATGAATTATTTATATAATCATCATAAGCATTTAATAAATCCCCCTTTGAAAACTCGTTAATATTTACACTTAAAGTCGAGTCAGACTTAAATAGTCTAAGAGTATTTATAAAGCTTGCATCTTTTGATACGACAGGCATATCATAGGTTACAGTTTTATGATCTCTTCCATATATATTAATAATATTTGTAAAAGATTTTTTATGTTCCCAATTTGTTCCATATCTTAACCAAGAATAAGAAGATTCAACTTGTTTGCCACCTTCAATAATCTGTTTAAAATTTCCAGATTCATACCTTAAGGCATAGGCTGTTGTTTTAATTTTTTGATTTGTTAGGGCATTTATCAAGAAACTTGATCCTATACCCATATCACCTATACCAAGGTCAGGCTCAGGATCATATGATATTATGGTTTCATAGTCAAAGCCAATTTCACTAAGAGCCTGTCTAATCTCCTGTTCAATATCCAGCTTATAAATAATATTTTCTAAAAATCTTCCTGGCAGATATTCAAAGCTAAGGATATAAACTTCATAATCTTCTTTATGTCTTTTTGTATCAACCCATCTAGTACCTATTATTTCCATAAGGTATCTGCATAAACAATCGTAGATTTCGTTTTTTCTAGCTGTCTTTATATCTTTAGCATAAAAAGAATACAAATAATTTTGTATTCTTTCTATAATTATATCTTTGCTTGTAATCATAAATTATGCTCTAATTTCTTCATATAGTTTCAAATACTTATCTGCAGACATCTTCCAATCAATATCTTGGTTCATAGCATTTTCTATTAATCTATTATGAGAATTTTTATCATTTTTATAAATATTAGTTGCATTTTTTATAGCAAATAGTAATTCATGAGCATTAATATTTGAGAAAGAATATCCTGTCCCTTCCCCCGTATATTCGTTGTAAGGAATAACGGTATCTTTTAATCCTCCTGCCTCACGTACTATAGGAAGTGATCCGTATCTCATTGCTATTAATTGACTTATACCGCAAGGTTCTGAAATGGATGGCATCAAATAGAAATCACTTGATGCATAAATTTTATGAGCCTCTGCTCCACCAAAATAAATTCTACTCGCCATTTTCTCAGGATACTTCCAAGCAAAGTATTTAAACATCTCCTCATAGGTATAATCGCCTGTACCAAGCACTACAAATTGAATATCTTCCTGTAGTAATTCATCTAATATATAGCGAACTAAATCAAGACCTTTCATTTCATTAAGTCTAGAAACAAGACCAATCATTGGAACATCTTCTCTTTGTGGTAATCCATACATCTCTTGGAGAGCAAGCTTATTTAAAACTTTCTTGTCTAGGGAATTAACATCATAGTTTTGGTCGATTAACTTATCCGTAGCTGGATTCCATTCCTTATAATCAATTCCATTTACAATTCCCGATAATTTATAATCATATTGTCTAATAACACCATCTAAACCTTCTCCATAAAATGGATAATGGATTTCTCGTGCATAATTTTCTGAAACCGTATTTACAGCTGTTGCATGAATTATACCGCCTTTCATAAAGTTTATAGCATCATAAAATTTTAAATCATTTTCATTAAAATAGCCACCATCTAGACCAGCGATCTTCATATTATCAGAGTCAAATACACCTTGGTATTTTAAATTATGTATAGTAAATAAAGTTCTGATATCATCATAATAACTGTCTCCATGCCTAAAGTCATTTACAAATACATTAACTAAAGCTGTATGCCAATCGTTAGAGTGGATAATATCAGGCTTAAATTCAATTTCCTTTGGTAGTAAAGTGCAAGCCTTCGAAAAGAAAATAAATCTTTCAGCAGCATCATCAAAACCATAAGGATAATCCCTATCAAAATATTCCATATTATCTATAAAATAGAAGGCTACACCTTTATAATCTAATTTATAAACTCCAGCATATTGATGTTTCCAGTCAAGATCAACATAAAACTCTGTTATCTTTTCCATTTTTGAACGATAAGTTTCATCTATAGATGCATATAAAGGCAAGACTACCCTTACATCCAATCCATCTTTAATAAGTTCTTGAGGAAGAGAACCTGCAACATCTGCAAGTCCTCCAGTCTTTATAAAAGGTACTGCTTCACTAGTTAAATATAATATGTTCATTCATAGCTCCTGGTTTCTAATACTTCATTTTTACTTGACGCATATGGGTGAGTCCTATTACCAAATAACTTAACATTTTTACCAATTTGGGTGCCTTTATCTGTAATTACATAATTTATTATAGAATCTTCACCTATAACAGAATCTTGAAATATTATAGAGTTTTTGATGACAGCTCCCTTTTTAATTGTAACACCTCTAAAGATAATAGAGTTTTCAATTTCACCTTCTATAATTGATCCATTAGCAACTAAGGAATTTTTAACTTTACTATCTTTTGTATAGGAAGTAGATGGTTCATCTTTTGACTTTGTATAAACCAAACCATCCTTATAAAATAGCTTATCATAATACTTTTTATCTAAAAGTTTGAAGTTTGCATCAAAGAAAGAATATATATCCATAATAATCTCAAGCTGATTGTCAATTCTATAAAAATCTTTATTTATATCTCCAGGAAATTCAAATAGTGCTGCTAATATTGATGAAATATTATTGACCTCAATAGCATATCTTAAGACTTTTATAAATACTTCCCTTTTAATAAGTATAGATCCTGCAAATAAATCAAACTCATCATTTAGTCCAAGATTGACACCTGGATTTATTGGCTTATCATTTTCATCTGAAATTATAATTTTTCGATTTAAATAAAATCCATTTTCGTCCGTAGTTTTTTTAGTAAATATCAAGGCGTCAGCATTTGAAGATTTCATTTTTTCTTTTGCATCACTGATATCAACTTTATTAATATACATAGGATTTGTTATAAATACATATTCTGCATTACTTTCTTCAAATGCCATCATAGAATCATAGTAAGTGGTAACTTCTGAAGGATTGGTATCTGTAAAATCTGGAGGAGTTATTGTTAGACCACCATGGCGTCTATTAAGCTCCCAACTTCTACCATTTCCTATGTGATCTAGAGTAGACCTCATCTTATTTCCTGCAAAAAGTATAACATTACTTATGTCATAATTAGATAAATTTGATAAGGTAAAATCTATAATTCTATATCTACCAGCAAATGGGAGCATATAGTCAGGTCTTACCTTACATAATTCACCGTAGCTATCTGGGTTAAACTCAGAGCTATACACTAAAGCTAAAACATTATCCATTTTATTCCTCTCCTATTCCTTCAGAACTTACAAGATATACCTTATCAGTTTCGGCATCTCCAATATTTTCTGTTATCTCTATATCCTCAGCTACCACACAATTATAAATCTTGACCCCAGATTTAACCTTTGTCCCATTAAGCAAAACAGAATTGTAAACTTCTGCACCTTTCTCCACTTTGACATTTGAGGATAATACGGAATTTTCAACTCTACCATCAATATCACAAGCTTCATTTACCAAAGCATCTTTAAGTTCACCATTTGGGCCAATTCTATGCGGTGGCAAATTAAGGCTTGTTGTATAAATTTTCCAATCCTCATCATATATATCAAGTTCATTATTAGGATCAATCAAATCAAGATTTGCTTGCCAGAAGCTTTTTACTGTACCTACATCTTTCCAATATCCATCGAATTTATAAACATAAATTGGTTCACCATCTTCTAGCATTTTGGGAATAATATCATGCCCAAAATCATTTGTAGAGTTAGGATCTTTATTATCTTCTATAAGAGCTTTTCTTAAAATTTTCCAATTAAATACATAAATTCCCATGGACGCAAGATTTGATTTTGGTTCTTCTGGTTTTTCTTCAAACTCAGTTATTCTACCATCATTATCAGTATTCATAATTCCAAATCTACTTGCTTCATCCCAATCAACTTCCATTACAGCAATAGTTGCATCTGCACCTTTTTTCTTATGAACATCAAGAAGTTTCCTATAATCCATCTTATATATATGATCTCCAGATAATATTAAAACATATTCTGGATTAACTTGATCTAAATAATTTATATTTTCATATATAGCGCTTGCAGTACCTTCAAACCATTTACCACCTTCTTCTGTATAATAAGGTGAAAGAATTCGAAGTCCACCATTATTTCTGTCATAATCCCAAGCAGAACCAATCCCTAAGTGCTTATTTAAAAGTTGTGGTTTATATTGAGTTAAAACACCTATATCTTTAATCTCTGAATTGGTTGAATTACTTAAAGCGAAGTCTATTATTCTATATTTCCCGCCAAAAGGAACAACCGGTTTTGCCATGTCCTTCGTAAGTGCTTTAAGTCTAGAACCTTGTCCGCCAGCCAAAAGCATAGCAGCTGTTTTATTTGAGTTTCTCATGTGCCCTCCTTCACAAATAAAGTCATATATTCTAATTAATATATAGATACCCGAAAAAAACATTATAAAGAACTAAAAAACCTTTTCTTAAGAAATATTTTACATAATTTAATTTTTTTGACAATTAAATTATAAAAAGTATAATGTAAGCTACATGGGGATGCCTAGGTTTCGACGTGGTCGAATAATCTTTAGTAGCAAGTCGTTTTCTGACACGTAAATCAGTATTTAAATATAAACGCAAACAATAATAGCGAAGCAAACTTCGCACTAGCTGCCTAAGAAACTGGTAGCAATGAATTGTAGGTTTGTCGCAAACTTACAATTTGTTTCATAATTATAGCGACAACTCTCATACCAAAGCTTTGAGATATGAGCAGTAAGATGAAGCTAGCATAAAAACTATTTGTAAGTTTAAGAGTCTTTATGCGAAATCTTTAAACTTACTAAGCTTGTAGAAGCTATTGAGGAGGCTTCCGCGGACATGGGTTCGATTCCCATCATCTCCACCATAAAAAAAGAGAACAGGTTGGAATTGCAACATTTAAAATATATGTTGTCCCCAACCTGTCCCCAATAAAAAAATAAAAAATACTTGGTACAATAAACAAAAAGAGAGGACATTTAGTCCTCTTTTTTCTTACCTTTCACTTCTTCTCTTAACTTATCTTTCTTATTATTTGGAGGTGTACAGTCGACATCTTACTGTCTTTTTCTTTTAAAATAAAGCTTGGTAATTATTAAATGTATGCACACTCCTAACAATTACTCATATAAGGACTATTTAAATCTTTATTTACTTTAAGAAACTAATCTATAGTATGTCCCAGGAAAAATTATTTTAGTATACACAAAAAGGATTTATTATTTTGCAACAACCCAAAAATTATTTTAATACCTCTTTTTAGTTCCAATTTATAGATTTTAATTTATATAAATTTCCTTTTATTGATGAACTAAAGTATTTTTCTTTAGCATAGATCCTAGAAGATAATACATATTCTCCATCATTTACAAATATTTCTATTGAAGATGAGTCAGAAAATATCCTCAAATTATTCATACTTTCTATTATTACTTTTCTATCATTTCTTCCATAACCTGATTCATCTATATATAGATGAAGTATATCATTATTATAAATTAATTTTACATCTTTTCTTAAATATATTTCAAATTCTTTCTCTAAATTATAAGATATGAATTCAAAAATATTTTCTTCATAAGAGTGATATTTTATAATATCAACATTGTCTTTTCTTAGAGCTTTTAATTCTTCAATAGGTGATTGTAAAATCTTATTATCCCTAGCTTTAATCTCTCTCGGAATTGTCAAACAATGTTGCCAATAGTTCTCTATTGTAGGATTGCTATAACTAGCATCAGGCATCCCCATCCATCCTATCAGAATTCTTCTACCTTTTTTATCTTCAAATGTTTGAGGTGCATAAAAATCGAAACCATAATCTAGCTCAGCAAATGTTCCTAGATTATATTTTTTACTTTCTAAATCAATTTCAATTGGAAAATACCCAGATTGGTATACATTTTGATAGTTAAATTCTTCACTTTTTAGACCTTGTGGACAAACTAGTAGGTATTTTTTACCATTAATATCAAAATAATCAGGGCACTCCCACATATAACCAAAATCATAGGACGTTGTTATCTGCATATGATAGGTAAATGTACTCAAATCACTTGATTTATATACTAGAACTAATCCATTATTATCATTACTTCTTGCTCCTAAAAACATATAATATAAACCATTTTCTTCATATATCTTGGGATCTCGCACATGACAGCTCATATTATTCGGATAATCTTTATTGGATAATAACAGCTCTTTTTCGTCAAAATTATATCCATTATCTGATACTATTTTTATAGTGTTGTGTTCTCTTCCTTTGTAGATATAATCATAAGCGCCATTATACTTTACATTTCCAGTGTAAAAAAAGTTTATTTTATTATCTTTTATAACGGCTGAGCCTGAATAGGCACCATCTTTATCTAAATTTGAATCAGCAAATATAAAAGGCTGTTCATAAGTATAATTTATAAAGTCGGCTGTTGTAATATGTCCCCAAATTATATTTTTTCCACTTGCATCAAATGGATCGTATTGAAAATAAATATGGTATTCTCCATCAAATTGACAAAGACCATTGGGATCATTCAACCAGCCTATTTTTTGACTTATATGATATCTTAATCTAAAATAGTCATTTTTTACTGTCTCTAATCTACCTATGGTTTTATTAAATCTATTTTCATAAAACTCTTTACCATACATACTAATTAATTTATAATCCTTAATTCCTTCAGTTTTTTAGTTTTAATAAAATCAATATATATTGTATATTAAACCAGTAAATAAAAAAAGAACCATCAATTAAATGGTTCTTACAATAATAATTTATCTTTGCTTATTCACTCATATAATAAAAGTCATCATCTGGTATAATATCTCCTAATAATGAAGTATCTAAATTTTTCAATCTATCAAGGAAAACTTGATAGGTACCTTTCATTGTATCGCCCTCTATAAAAGTTAGACTTTGATCATTAATCGCTTCTTTAGCTTCTCTATCTGTTAAATTATACATATTTAATATCTCATCACTTGCTACAGGATCTTCTTTTAGTTTATTTGATACTTCTTTGTAAGATTGTAAAAACTGATTAAAAACTTCTTTATTGTATTTTAGGTAGTCCTTATTTACGATAATAATTTCACTTACAAATTCACCTTGAGCTATAGGAATCCAATTAGATAAATCTGATGTATAATAATCATTACCTTCTAATTTTTGATAATACGGATCTTTCATAATAGTTAAAAAATTATGAGATTCATCTAGTTTTTTAACTATATCATTCATATCTTTATAATATTCTATATTTAATTTTAAAAATAAATTTAATGGACCTAATTTTTTATCTACCACATTAGATAAATTCCCTACAGGATCTGCTATATACAAATTTTTCTTCTTTAAATCATTTTGATCATTAATTACACTATCACTGACTAATTTTATATTATCTATCGAACTTATTGCAGCTATCTTAATATTTTGATTTGTATAATTATAAAAATATGGCCCCAAATAACCAGGAACTATTGCTATATCAAAATTTCCTTTTTCTATATCTATATAGTTGGAATCTTTAGAAGTCCTTATATTAAAATTTTTATTATCCATATTATCTAAAATTAGTCTTGAAGTAAAGCTTGTAGGATTTATATCAATTTTATCTGACTTAGGATTTTCTTCGCTAACTTCAATAGGATTGGGATCTATTGCTTCTTGCCTTTTTTCCTTTGAACAAGAAGTAAATACTAATAGCAATGCCAAAGTTAAAATAATTTTTTTATTCAAGCACTTCTCTCCTATCTTCTATAGCTCGTTCTAAGGTTAATTGGTCAAAATACTCTAAGTTTGATCCAACTGGTATGCCTTGAGCTATCTTACTAATCCTTACACCCTTATCAGCCAATAAATTTGATAAAAATAAGGTGGTTGTCTCACCTTCTATTGTAGATGATATAGCTAACATAATTTCATTAATTCCTTCATCATCTATCCTTTTTATTAGCTTATCTATATTTAATTCTTCTGGACCAATATTATCTGATGGGGATATAAGGCCCCCAAGAACATGATATTTTCCATGAAAAGCGCCAGATTTCTCAATGGCTATCAGATCTTTTACATCTTCTACTACACATATATAATCTTCTTGTCTAGTAATATCCTTGCAAACACTACAAATATCATTTTCAGTGAGGTTGCCACATATTTCACATTTATGAATTTTTTCCTTTACTTCTAAAAGCGCCTTGGAAAATTCTTCTATATCATTTTCATTGCGCTCAACAATATTCATTGCTAAGCGCTCTGCTGACTTGCGTCCTATAGTTGGTAACTTTTGAAATTCTTCTATTAAATTATCTAAACTTTCTGGAAAGACTGCCATTACATAAGTCCAGGGATATTTAGTCCACCTGTAAGTTTACCCATAGATTCACTTGAATATTCATCAGCCTTTTTCATTGCATCATTAACTGCTGCAATAACTAAGTCCTCAAGCATTTCACTATCTTCTGGGTCAATTACATCTGGGTCAATTTTTAGAGAAACTACTTCTCTTTTCCCATTTACTGTAGCTTTTACTACTCCACCACCTGATGTTGATTCAAATTCTCTTTCTTCTATATCTGCTTGAGTTTTTTCCATTTCTTCTTGCATTTTTCTCATTTGTTTCATCATATTATTCATGTTTGGTTGTCCACCACGGAATCCGCCTTTTGCCATTTTATTCTCCTATTCTATAATTAATTCATCGCCAAAGATTTCTCTAAGCTTATCAGTCTCATCTACTTTGGGATTCTTATTTTCTTCTGCTTCTTTTATCGTTTCGTCTTTATCTATATTATTGTCTATATTATCATATGAATCAACATATAAATTATAATTTGCCCTTAAAATACTTCTTAGATTATTTTCAATATTTCCAAGCTTTGTTTCTATAAATATCTTATAGAATTCATCTTTGACATAAATAATGAAGTCTTTATTAATGATTCTATAGTTAAATCCTTCTTCTGCAAACAATCCATTTAATACTCCACCAGCTGTCTTTATAAGCATAGATTTTATCTCTTCTTCTTGATTAGCATTTAGCGAAGCTTCAGAGTTTTGTGAAGTATTCTCTTTTTCTTTTTTATTTTCTTTACTGGATTCTTTTAAAGTAACATCTTTATCTTGCACTTTGGTTAGATCTTTTTGACTATTAATTTCCTTACTATGATAATAACTATCTTCTGCCTTAAAATTTTGATTAGAAATACTACTTATATTTACCAGTTTCTTATCTAGAATAGAATTTACTAGATCTACTATATTTTCACCAGAGTTTTTTTCTAAGTATTCAATTCTTGATTCTATATTATTTATATTTTTAAGATTTATAAGTCTTAGTAAGCATACTTCAGTAAGAACATCAGTATTTTCAGTCAATTTCATTTTATTTGAATACTCTATTAGTATATCAAGATAATCACTTATTTCTAAATCACTAATTTCACTCGCTCTTTTTTTGATAAAATCTATATAATCCTCATTATCAAAATAAGAGTCATCATTAGTTAATTTAAAAATCATTATATCATTAAAATAAGAAATGAGGGCATCGAGTATGTCCTTATTGGGCTTATTATTATTCCTTAAGTTAAATAAACTTTCCAGAGATTTCTTCGAGTCTTTTGTAATTATTGACTGAGTAAGCTTGTCAACTTCATAAAAATCTACCACGCCCAATATATTCTCAACTTCAGCTAAGCTGTAAGAGTCAGTTCCAAACGAAACTACTTGGTCCAGGATACTTAAAGCATCACGCATAGCTCCATTCGCCTTTTTTATAATTAATTCAATAGCTTCATTTTCAATTGATATATTTCTATCAGAAAGAACCTTATCTATCTGCTCTTTTATTTGCCTATCACTAATCTTACTAAACTCAAACTTTTGAACTCTTGATAAAATAGTTTTAGGAACCTTATCAATCTCTGTTGTAGCAAGGATAAATATCAAGTGACTTGGTGGCTCTTCCATAATTTTAAGAAGTGCATTGAAGGCTTCACGAGTTATCATATGAGCTTCATCTATGATATAAACCTTATATTTTAATTTATTAGGTGGATAAATAACATTATCTTTTAGATTTCTTATATCATCTATCCTACGGTTGCTAGCAGCATCCATCTCCACTACATCAATAGTAGTTTCATCTTCAATAGCCTTACAATTTTCACATTCTAAACAAGGTGAGCCATTAATAGGATTTTTGCAATTTATAGCCTTAGCAAATATCTTAGCACAAGATGTTTTACCAGTACCTCTTTCACCTGAAAATATATATGCGTGACTGATCTTACCAGTCTTAACCTGATTTCTTAGAACATCGGTGACCCTATCCTGACCTAAGACCTCATCAAAAGTCTTGGGTCTATATTCTCTATATAAAGCTTTTGCCATAATCTTCCTTTCCATAAGTTATTATACCATAAGAAGTCCAAAATTTTTTCTTCAAAATTTTGCATTTTTTTTAATTAGTCGTATAATTATAAATGTTAATCGCATGGAGAGCTGTCCGAGCGGTTGAAGGAGCACGATTGGAAATCGTGTATACATTTTTCGTGTATCATGGGTTCAAATCCCATGCTCTCCGCCATGCACTAGACGGGGAACTAGCGGTGCCTTGTAACCTGCAATCCGCTGTAGCAGGGTTTAATTCCCAGCCGAGGGATATTTTCTATTTATAAGCCTACTAAAGATAGTGTTGACTGATGGGTCTTACGCAACAGGAAACTGTGAACCATGTCAGGACGGGAACGTAGCAGCATTAAGCAGATCTTTCTGTGTGCCGTAAGGTCACCTATCACGAGCTAGACTTTTTTAGAAACTCTAACTAGGATTTATTTCAAAACTGGGTGTGCTTACATATCTTACCTCTGAGTCAGTACTCAGGGGTATTTTTTTCTTTACTTATGTTTTTTTTAGTTTATAATTTATATAAGGAGCAAAAAATGATAGGTAAAAATATAGAAGAAATGTTTAAAGAACCTACAGAAAATATTATGATACCAGCAAGCGATGTTGCTATTGTTAGAGAAGATGATTCCTTGGTTCATGCTATCCTTGTTCTATCTTCCTCTGGCTATCAAACTATACCTGTATTAGATAAAGATGATAGAGTTCGAGGATTAATCTCTATTTCTAATATAGTTACTAGTCCATATGGTTTATCAATTTTTGATGAAGAAAAATTATCAGAGCTTACAGTATCTCAAGTAATGAATCAAATGGTTCCTATTTTATTTGATAATTATAATCTTGAGGATGTCCTTAGATTATTGATAAATAATAACTTCGTATGTGTGACTCATAAAAATGGATACTTTTTAGGTATTATTCCTAGAAAAGTTGTCCTAGAAAGATTTACAAATATAGCCCATAATTTAGAAATAAAATATGATTTAATAGAAAAATAACTTTAAACATTTATATATAAAATAAAAGAAGCTGTTGCAATTAATAGATATCTATCGTTCCATCATTAGATGCACTACCAGAAAGTTTGGGCACGCCGACTCATGAAAGTCAACCTTTTTGTGAAGGTGCTCGAGTGATTTTGGAACGATTTATCTATTTACAACAGCTTCTTTTTAATTTGGAATATCACTGCTCCATAAGCTTCTATTCGTATTTTCTCATTTTTTTCAATACTACCATTTATATTTCCACTTTCCCCATAATTTAAATTATGACTATTAATTAATTCTACTAAATTATAAGGACTCACTATAAAATATTCTACATCAGTTAAATTTACAATTATAAGCATTCTCTTATCATTAAATTCTCTAATATAAGCATAAATACTATAGCCGCCTATATCAAGAATCTGTGTAATAGAACTTTTATTGGATAGAGCTTCATTATTTATATAAGTCCTAGTTAAATCTTTAAAGAATTTATTAAAATATTCCTGACTCTTATCTAATTTTTTGAAGTTAAGAGAATTGTAAATAGAAAATGTTCTTAAATCAGCAAACTCATCTCCCATAAAAATCATTTTTCTAGAATTAAGTGTATATATTAAGGTTAATAAGCTCTTTAATTGGTCAAATTTATGCATATCACCGTGCATTTTCATGGCTAGACTAGCTTCTTCTAAATAGGAATCAATATATGAAAAACCTAAGATTCTATCAGAATTATTTTTATTAATTAACTTATATATATCACTTTTATAATTATCTCTGTCATATGGTTTCTTTTGGAAAATTCTTATAAGACTTCTCATAGAATTATCAAAGATATAGTCAAAATCAAAATCTAGATCATATATACCATTGTAACTTGCTATAGATAAGCTTTTTTTACTTCTTATAAGTTCAATAATTTCCCTTAATAAAATCTCACCTGCAGAATTTACTCCTCTATTTTTATCACCTTGCCAGTAAATTATATTCTCTATATTAGAAATACATATACCATCAATATTAAATTCTTTGATCCAATAATTTACCACCGACAATAAATAAGATTTACTAGCATTTTTTGACAAATCAAAGTTCATAGATCCATAGTAATTATATCTAATGTCATTATAATCGTAATCATATAATCTAGTAGAATCAAAATCAGCTAAATAATAAGGATCAGGATCAAATTCGCCTAAATCAAGTTCTAAAATTAATCCAATATTTTCTTGATGGCACTTGTCTATAAACTCTTTAAAAATATTTATGTTTCCATAGCGATCACTTAAGGCAAATAATCCTATGCTCGAATAGCCCATAGATTTATAATTCTTATATTCTGTAATGGGCATTAATGATATATGGGTGAAGTTGTTGTCTTTAGCATGATAAATTAAATCTTCATAATGCTCTTTAATAGATTTACTCTTATCTTTTAGTAATAATCCTAAGTGTACTTGGTATATATTAAGTGCATCTTTATTTACCTTATTATTTTCAAATTCATAAGTATCATCACTAACTAAGCTACAATTTTCATCTACTAGTATTGATCTAGAAAATGGATCTAATTTTTTAACAGTATTACCATTAGAATCATAAACCACATATTTGTATCTATCATTTGCTTTTGCATTTTTTATAGTAAGGGAAAAAACTCCTGTAGGGTATTTTCTTAGCGACTGTTCTTGCCAATCATTAAAATCTCCAATTATTTCAACCTTACTTGCATTTGGAGCAAAAAGTCTAAATATATATCCAATGTCCTTTTTATGAGCTCCAAAAAATTCATAAGCATTTTTTGATTTTCCTTTTAAATATACTTTAGTATCCATAAATCACCTCGAAGTTATTATATATTAAATAAAGTTTTTACAAAAAAACAGGCTACTTGCCTGCTTCTTGATTAAATTGATCTATCATATTATTTGACACTTCTATCATCATCCAGTTAACTTTTTTTGACCAATCAGGATCTGTTGCATAGGATTTTCCAATAGCATCTGTCGATATACCATTATAATAATCACCCCTAGAGGAAAGATATTTTTCTTTTAAGTGTTTTGCCACTGTATCTATAGAATCTCCTGGTGTTTTAAAATCTGTAGCTTGATTGTAAGGATCTAAATCCACTGCATTAAAACCAAATAAATTGTTCTTTTCTAAAAAAAGTTCACTTGTTCCATTGCCGGTCTCATGCTTGGCCATAGCCATTAAGAGTATAGCATTAACTCCATAAGTATTCTCTGCTTTTTTAAAGTCCTTACCAAGACCAGAAAGTCCTGTTCCTTCCAGACCAGCATCCAATTCCTCTGCTGTAAAATCATTTTTCTTTAATAGATATAACATATTATCTGAGGAAATCTTGCTAGATCCCTTATCATAAAACTCATCTAGATCTTTTTCTAGTTGTTCATATTTAACTGCTCTTGATTTTAATAACAGCCTTGACTCATGTGAAATTTTGTTTACACCATTATTTAGACTAATACTTGTTTCTTTTTTACTTGCATGTGATATTGATTGAGGCAATATTAAAAAGCTTAAAGAAAGTCCTAATAACAATTTTTTTAAATTTATTTTATTTCTCAACATAATTTAATCCTTTTTTCTCTCTAAATTTATTATACCTTCTACTTAGTGGTTTTTGCTATTCTTGACAGCTAAAAAATTTATGTATAAAATAAACATAATAAGTAAACGTTGTAGTTTTAGGAGATAGCCATGTTTAATAATCCGATTGAAATCCTTGCATCTTTAAAAGAAATATTATTTTTTGCCTTTGTACCACTTAATCTAGTTTATTTTTCTTTGATAAAAATTGATGAGAAACTTGATAAAAAGCTAGCAGAAAGAAAAATTTCAGAAAATGTATGATAAACAATTAATAGATGCGGTGCTATCTGTAATTTTACTGTTATGCCTAATTTTTACTATAGTAAGGATAAAAAATATACTAAAAAGTATAAATGATAAACTTGATAAGCTATAGAATTTGATAATAAGTGCTGGAGAGTTTAATATTAACTTCCAGCACTTATTATTTATTCAGTAATTTTTCTAGAACCTGGTTTAATAGCTGGTATATCCCTTAAATTATCTGGTAAATCATCAGGATCCCAAGTACTTACATTTATTTTTGTCGCAGATATTACTGGAACACCGTTGATTTGATCTTTTCCTGATCTATTAACAATTGATGTAAGAGCTACTACATCTGCCCCATAACTTCTTATAACATCTACTGTTTCAAATGAAGATTTTCCTGTTGTAATAACATCTTCTACTATTATAACTTTAGTACCTTCTTTGATTTGAAAGCCACGACGTAGGGTCATTTCATTATCTACTCTTTCTGTAAATATAGCATGAACTCCGAGGACTCTTGCTACTTCATAAGATATAATAACCCCACCCATAGCAGGTCCGACACATAAATCTACTTCTATACCAGCTTCTTTAAGATTTTCTGCAATTATTTCTGCTACTTCTTCACAATAAGCTGGATTTTCTATAAGTTTTGCACATTGGATATATCTATCTGAATGTTTACCACTTGATAATAAAAAGTGTCCTTCTAAAAGTGCATCTGATTTTTTTAATAAGTCTAATGTTTTATCCATAATTACTCCTATATAATTCCTGTAATTTCTTTTATATCTGTTATGTTTTCTTCACTCATATAATTTTTTATACCATCTACTATATCTATCATGGTATTATAATCTATAAAGTTTGCAGTCCCAACTTGTATAGCACTTGCTCCTGCCATAATAAATTCTATAGCATCCTTATAATCCATGATCCCGCCCATACCTATAACTGGTATATCAACTGCATGAGCAGCTTCGTAGACCATTCTAAGTGCTATTGGCTTTATAGCTGGTCCTGATAAACCAGCAGTTTTATTTACAAATACTGGAGCCTTTGCTTTTATATCTATTGCAATAGCATTAAATGTATTTACAAGTGATAAAGCATCTGCTCCAGAATTTTGGGCAAGCTTTGCAAAATCTGGGATCGAACCAACATTTGGCGAAAGTTTTACTATTAATGGCTTATCAGTTGCTCTTCTAACCTTGCTAATAACCTCATCTGCCTTTGCTGGATCAGTTCCAAAAGCCATACCACCCTCTTTTACATTTGGGCAAGATATATTTAATTCTATCATTGGAACTTCTGTATCATTTAGTATCTCGGCACCTTTAATATAATCTTTGACACTATGACCGCCAAGATTAGCTATAGTTACAGTATCTTTTTCTAGCATAAAGGGAAGCTCTGTATTTATAAAATAATCAATACCTGGATTTTGTAGTCCTATAGAATTCATTATTCCAGATGGTGTTTCATAAATTCTTATACCTTTATTACCCAAATTTTTATGTAAAGTTAAACCTTTAGAGCATATGCCGCCAAGTTTATTTAAATCTATATATTCAGCAAATTCCTTTCCAAATCCAAAGGTACCACTTGCAGCTATGACAGGATTATTAAAGTGTACTCCTGCAATATCCACTCCTAGATTCATGAAAATACCTCCTTAGAATTAAATACTGGGCCATCTTTACAAACTCTTAAAAACTGTCCATCACTAGATTCAACAGTGCATCCTAAGCAAGCACCTATCCCACAAGCCATATGAGCTTCCATAGAAATCTGAAGTTCAGCACTTGTATTTTTTTCATGGATTGACTTTAACATCCCATTAGGACCACAAGCATATATTAAGTCATAATCATTTGGATCAAATAGCTCCGTTACAAATATTCCATCTTTTTTAAATGATGCACAGGTGATTTTATCTACATGTGGTCTAAATTCATCTATAAAATAAGGATCTTCCGTAAAGCCTGCATAAAAGTCTACTTTGCTTTCTAGCTTTTTAACTAAAGATAAGAGCGGAGCAATACCTATACCACCAGCAACAACTGCAATTTTTCTATTTGTACTATTTTCTAAATTAAATCCATTGCCTAAGGGACCTAATAGTTGTACTTCATGCTCAGGCGTAAGGCTTGCCATAATATCTGTTCCTTCTCCTACCACTTGATAAAGCAGAGTAAGTGAACCGCAAGATTCATCACAAACTCCAAAAGGACGTGATAAAATGGGCTCGTTTCTAAAAGACTTGGTTCTAAACATAAAAAACTGACCAGGTGCTGCACTTAAATTAACATCTATTACCATCTTATAGATATTCTTAGATATTTCTATATTTTCTACTATTCTTCCCTTTTTATAAGCTTTCATTAGCTAAAATATCCTCTCTGGTTTTAATTACAGCTTCTCTAGCATATTTTCCAATGTTGTCTTCGCCATCTTTATGCTCCATATAAGCTTTTAAAACTTTTCTAGAGTTGTTAACAACGCCACCATTTTTATTATTTAACAGCTTATAAACATTAAGGCTATCAGCTCCTTGAGCACCAAAACCTGGTATTAGAAAAAAGTTATCTTTATATCTTTGTCTTATCTTTTCTACTTCTTCAGTATGAGTTGCACCTACTACAAGTCCTATAGGGCCATAACCATTTTCACCTATATACTTTTCATTTATCTCTTGTAACCTATCTCCAACAGTATAGAATAATTCTTCATCACCTGTTTTTAAAACTTCAAAGTCATTTGCTCCTGGATTGGATGTTCTAAGAAGAACAAAAACACCCTTATCTCCACTTTCCAAATATTTTTCATATGGACTTATGGAGTCCATTCCCATATATGGATTTAGAGTTATAAAGTCTGTCTCGAAATCTCCCTCAAAATGAGCTTTTGCATATTGTTCTGCAGATGCTGCAATATCGGATCTTTTTACATCTCCAATTGATAATAAATTATTATCTCTTATATATTTTAAGGTTTCTCTATAGGCAATCATCCCATCTATACCGTAGGATTCATAATAAGCTATCTGTAATTTATATATAGCTGTAATATCTTTTGTAGCATCTATAATTTCTTTGTTAAAGTCAAACAAAGCCTCACTAATAGACTTATCTTTCTTATATTTTGCTGGTATATAGTCAAGTGAAGTATCTAAGCCTACACATACAAAGCCCTTTTCTTCAACACTTTTATATAATCTATCAATTATTTTCATATTTTAGGATCCCTTTCTTATAAACTCTTTTTATTTTACCATGTAAATTTTCGCCAATCATTAGTGAATTTTTTGATTTTGAAACTATATCTTCTTCTGTATAAACAAATGAGTCATCTAAATCTATAAGGGTAAAATCAGCTTCATAACCTGCAATAAGTTTTCCTTTGTTTAATTTTAACAATTTTGCGGGATTTGTTGACATTATTTTTATTAATTCATTTAAAGATATTTCCCCACTTCTTACTAGAACGTCATAACAAGTAGAAAATGCAGTTTCTATTCCTATAAATCCTGGAGCTCCCTTATCTTTTTCTTCTTTGCTATGTGGAGCATGGTCGGTTGATATAGCATCAACTACACCAGATTTTATCATATTAATAAGAGTCTTTCTATCATCTTCACTTCTTATAGGTGGATTTACCTTGACTTCTTCACGTTCCTTATCACTTAATAGCAAATGATGGGGAGTTACTTCGCAAGTTATAGGAGCGCCAAGTTCCTTAAAGTATTTTATAGCAGTGATAGCCCCCTTGGTTGAAACGTGTGAAAAATGAGTTGGACAATCTAGCTTATAAGCGTAATAGCAATCTCTGATAGTCATAGCATCTTCAGCTATTTCATAGTCTATATCAGAAATGCCATCTACTTCCTCATGAAGTGTCATCGTAAGCCCTAGATCTTTTGCTTTAAGCATTGCCTTATACATAACTTCATCATCATTTACACCGTGACCATCATCCGAAATAAATTTGACAGATTCTGGAACTGAGTCTAAGTGATCTAAAGTTTTACCATCAAAATCTTTTGTAATAGTATAAACTTGATCAATATCTATTAAATCAAGGTCTTTTCCCCTTTGCATTATATCTTCATATACTTCAGGAGTGGATACTGTTGGCTTGGTATTTCCCATAAGTAATACTGATGTATAGCCACCAGAAAGAGCAGCTTTTGATCCTGTTTCTAAGTCTTCTTTGTAAGTAAAACCTGGATCCCTAAAGTGTACGTGCATATCTACAAAAGATGGTACAAGAGCAAGATTCTCACAATCTATTATTTTAGTTTCATCATCAATATCAAATGGATCTACAATTATTCCATTTTTAACATAAATAGCTTCTTTTGAAATTTTAATATCATCAAAAGCGTATAGATTCTTAAAAACTTGTTTCATTTACTCCTCCACGTCATATATATGAGAGCAATATCCGCACTTATATATTTTTTCATCTCTATTAATTAAGATAAACTTACTTTTTACATTTCTTTCAGAAGTCGATATACACTTTGGGTTTTGGCAAGTTAGAATTCCTTCTACTTCTTCTGGTAATTCTAAAGTCTTTTTTTCTATAACTTTATCATCTTTTATAACATTTATAGTTGCTGTTGGATCAATTATAGAAACAGCATCTAGATTAATATCCATATAATTTTGAATTTTTATTATATCTTTTTTTCCTAAGAGCTTAGACTTTGCACTTAAAATTATAGCTACTTCATCATCTAATTTCTCAAGCTCAAGTAGTTCAAAAATCTTAAGACCATTACCTGCTTTTATGTGATCTATTACTATTCCATTCTGTAAACTTGTAATCTCAAGCATTGTTTGCCTCCAATAATTTGTAGATTAGGGCCATTCTTGCATACATACCATATTTAACTTGGTTGAAATAAACTGCTCTTGGATCTTTATCTACTTCTGTAGCTATCTCATTTACCCTTGGAAGTGGGTGCAATACTATAGTATCCTTACGAGCTTTATTCATTTTTTCCATATCTAATACATAGGAATCCTTAAGTCTTGTATATTGACTAGTTGAAAAGAATCTTTCTTTTTGGATCCTAGTCATATATAATATATCAACTTCTCCAATCACATCATCAAGATTTGTCACTTCATCATAATTATCATTGTCTTTAAAAACTTCTTTTTTTACATATTGTGGAAGTTTTAATTCTTCTGGAGAAATAAGTATATATTTATTATTATCAAATAAGTTCATTATCTTAATTAATGAATGAACAGTCCTACCATATTTTAAATCTCCTACTATACCTATTGTGTGATTATCTAAAGTATGTTTATATTGGCTTATGGTCAAAACATCTGTTAAAGTTTGAGTTGGATGTTGATGTCCACCATCACCCGCATTTATTATTGGACAATCTGCCGTCAAACTAGCCAGATAGGCAGCACCTTCTTGAGGATGTCGCATAGCAATTATGTCTGCGTATTGACTTACAACTTTTACAGTGTCTTGTAAAGTTTCACCCTTAGTTGACGAAGATACATTTGCATCTGAAAATCCAACTACAGATCCTCCTAGTCTTAGCATAGCTGATTCAAATGATAGTCTTGTCCTCGTGGACGGCTCAAAAAAAAGAGTCCCTAATATCTTTCCCTCACATACATGGGAAAAATCTTTAGGACTCTTTATAATATCATTTGCTAAATCAACTATTTCGTATATATCATTTTTACTTAAATCATCTGAGTTTAATAAATTTTTAATATCAATCATATTACTCTCCTCAAGTTTAAAATTGTAACACGAAATACTTATTCAAGTCAAGCCTACATATTAAGTTTTTTTCTAAGTTCTGTTATAGAATCATTAGTTACATTTGCTCTATCAATATCTAAGTCCTCTAATATCTCATCCATCTTACTTTTATTGGTAAATTCTATTTCCATAAATGGATAAGGATAAGTTTTCTCATCCCAAATATCTAAATCAAATCTTTGTCCTTTATATAAATAAGAAGTACGTTCCTTATCACCTTCATATTGGAGCTTTATATCTAATTGATCTAAGATTTTTATCATCATTGCCACAGAATCTATATTAACAGTATATTCATTATTGACTCTAAATTCATCATCTCTTTCAATTTCTTTAAAGGTTAGCTCAATAGCATTACGTTTACCATCAACTCTTGTTTCACGAATACGAAGATAACCATTTTCAAATTCTCCACCATCAGGCACAAAAGTGTAATTTGTTTGAAATTCGTGATTTACTTTTTCCGCTCCAAGAGCTATTAACTTTTCTTCCATTTCATTTAAATCAATATTTAGTACTTTAACTTCTATTTCTCTTTGCATTATACAATCCTTGCTGGGGTAAAATCAATATAATCTCCTGCAACGCATGAGATAGTAATATCCCCAAAATTTCCTTCTTTTATCAAGCTATGACCTACGCCATGTAAATGTCCATATATAATATATTCTACCGGATACCTACAGCACATTTCAAAGAACTCATTTAAGCTTCTATCTTGATTTATAGGCGGATAGTGGAGCATAACTATTTTTTTATTATCACCACTAGCCCTTATCGAATTTTCCAAGCGCATTAGCTCTCTAGTAAAAATCTTTTCGTCATGGTCACTAAAGTCCTTATGATCCCTAGGTATCCATCCACGAGTCCCACAGATATCATAACCATTTACTTCAAAAGAATTATTTTGTAAATATCTTAAACTTTCTAATCCTAAGCCATTAATTTTATTTAAAGAAGACCACCAATAATCATGATTGCCTTTCATCAATATCTTTGAACCATTAAGTTCATCAATTTTTTTAAGATCAATATAGGCATTATCAAGATCCATAGCCCAGGATATATCTCCTGGGATAAGTACAGTATCATCTTTATCAACAACTTCATTCCAATTATTAAAAATACGTTCTTGATAATTTTGCCAATTTAAACCGAAGACTTCCATGCTCTTTTCATTTGTATAGTCAAGATGTAAGTCAGCTAGTGCATATATCATAACTCCTCCAAATAAATCCTGTGATAGTTTATTGCCTCACTATATAAAATCTCTTCTTCTCGCTTATGGCAAGTAAAATAAATAATCTGTCTATTGTACGATTCATCAAGTAAATAAAATAAGGCTGATCTAAGTCTATCAAGGTCATAATTTATAAAGGCATCATCAAATATTAGAAAATTATCCAAAGTCGCTTCGTTTATAGAAAATTTGAGAGCAAAATTTAGTTGATCATAAAATCCAGTCGAAAGTTTATCTATATCTAACTTTATACCATCATCCCTAATTATTTGAGGATTAAATTCCTTATCATAAAATATTTTATCATATTTACCTTTACTTATGGTATTGATTATTTGTGAAACTTCACTTTCAAAGTTATTAGAGTTTTTAGAAGCATCTTCCATAATCTCGCTTATATAAGATTTTGCTATATTAATGGCTTCAATCTCCTCTTCCATATCTTTAAGATTTGTTTCTAATTTATGGAGTCTATCTGTTAAATCAACTTCTTTTTGCAGTTTTTCTTCTGCTGAGGCTAATTTTTTTTCTAAATCTATATTGATTTTATTTAAAGATTCTAATTCATTTTCAAGTTTTCTAATCTTATTCTCTGTTTCATTTATATCCAAATCCTTAATAGCCATAATATTTTCATGGGATTTTGTTTTATCTTGATTTTGGAGAACTCTTAAAATCTCCTCAATTTTTTCTTTCTCTTTACTTAATCTCATATACTCTAGATAATCTTCATCTCTTTTATAATTTAAAGTATCCTCAGAACTACTTATATTAGAATTTTTGTCAATTAATATAGAAATAAGCGGCAAAATTATTGCCAAAGTAAATAAATAATATTGCTTAGTATAAATTCCTAAAAATACTAATATTAAACATATGAGTATATAAAATCCTATATGTGAAGTTTTATTTGTATCAACTTCTTTAACTTCATCGTAGGGCTCATAATTTTTATATTTATCTAATTCTGCATTTACATAATTAAGCTCATTTTGATATTTAATTTCATCTTCTAGATTTTTATAAGCAATATTTTCCCTATAAGCATCTCTATCTTTTCTTAAATCTTTGAGAATTCGAGTTTTTTTTTCAATATTATTCCTATTTTTATCAAGCTTTTTAAAGTCATTATAATAGCTAGAACGCAAACTTTTTAGATCCAAGATTTTCTTAGATAATTCATCTATTTCATTAATTGTCTTTGCATATGGCTTAGTATAAGCTCTCATTGTTCCGATATTAGCAAGCTTATTATCTAGAAAATTTAAAGCATCATTGGCAGAGAAATTATAATCATCTTTATTTATAAGCAATTCTCTAATTTTATTTCTAGAATTTTCACTTGTTTCTTGTCTTTGAAAGGCTGTTATTAGATTTTTATAAAGTTCATATTCTAAACCTAGCAGGAATTCTCCTGGATAATTTAGGTTAGACTCCTTTACTTTCATGACTTCGTTTATCGAAAAATCATATATTTCATAGGCTCCATCATCAAAATTTCGACTAACCCTATAATCCACACCATCTTTAGAAAAAATAGCATAACCAGCATATTTATAAGAATTAATGGGCCTATATATTTCTTGTTTTTTATTAAAATGGCGGACACGACTTCCTTCATCAAATCCATATAGAATACCTTCTATAAAACTAGTTATAGTTGATTTCCCAGACTCATTTTTGCCATATATAAGATTAAAACCACTTTCTAGGTCAATGCTAGTGTTTTCAAATTGTCCAAAAGAAGTAAGATATAATTTTTTAATTGAAACTGTCATTTCTTACTCCTTAAGATCGCCTCTATACCAACTTCTCTAGCTCTACTTTTTGTTGGATCAACATCATCTTTGAACTTATTCTCAAATTTTGACAATAAAGAGTTTGGATAAAGTTTTGCTATATTACCAAAATTTTCCCTATAACTTAGTCTTATAGATGTGTAGGAAGCATTTATACTTTTCTTTATTTTATCAATATTTAAATCATCATTAGATTCAAGGTTAAGTCTTACAAAGTTAACTTTATCTGATAAAGATGCATTGATATTATTAATAATCTCATCAATATTATCAAATTCTTTAGCATTTATATCTATGGAATTAAACTTCATAAGTGATGAATCAATTTGAGAAACTAGACCATTTTCATAAAGAATATATCCATAATCATAAGTATCTGAAAAATCATGTGGTTCTATACTTCCTGAATAATATATATTATAAATATTTGATGCCTTATGAATATGACCTAAAGCTACATAGTCAAAACCTATTTGATTAATCTTATTTGCATCTAAGTCCAAATAATTTGTTTTATTTAAAGAAAGATCTCCATGAGCTAATAGTATATTAAAGAAATCCTTATCTAAACTTATATCATAATTAAAATCTTTCTTATATATCCTATCTTTATAGGAAAGTCCATAGACTCTAATTCCATCTTTTTCAAAAAGTGATAAGTTATCTTCAGTAAAAACATGAAGATTATTTGGCTTATTATTTAAAAAAATAGTATTAAACTCATCAAAATAATCATGATTTCCTGTAACATAGTAGATATCTTTACCATAATCTTCAAAAATTCTAAAAAGATTTTTGAAATCCTTAGATGAGAAAAAAGACCTTTCAAAAAGGTCTCCTGCAATTAAAGCAAAGTCTGTATCTTTGTTATTTATAAAAATTTGTTCAAAGGACTTCCAGGTATTTTCTCTAATTATATGTCCTAATGAATTATCAAAAGTTGAATTATCCGCCAAATGCACATCAGCAAGGTGGATAAATCTCATAACACGTTAATACTTTCTATAAGTTTTTTACCATCTTTGATATCGAAAACTGTCACAGCTCCATTTTCAATCCAGAAATTATCAAAGTTTTTTGTATCTTCAAGTATCCAAAATAAAGCTGCTCTTATTGTAAGATTATGGCTTACACAAAGTGCATCTTCTCCCTTTTCGACTAGTTCATCCAAAAATTCACTAGTTCTTTTTATAAGATCTTCTCTACTCTCATCTCCAGGAAATTTAATACTTGCAGCATCATCTGTATGTTGGTCCAAAAACTCTGCATACTTGCTTTGAAATTGTTCATATAATTCACCCTTATATGGTCCAAGATCTAATTCATCAAGTCTCTCATCAACTGTATAATCTTTAAATCCAAGCATATCTGCAGTTTGTTTTGCTTCTTTAAGACTTGAAGAATAAACATGGTCAATATTAAATTTTTCTAAGCTACGACGAGTTTTAAGAAGTACATTAAAGCCACTTTTGTTATTAAAAACATCACTTGCTGAATCTTGTTTTGTAATATTTGCCGCACTTACACCATGTCTAACTAAAATAATTTTCATCTAAATCTCCTTATATATTTTCCATAAAAAAACAAGGCAATAGCCCTGCTTATAAATTTACTTGCACTTTCTTAAAAAGTGCTAGGGTTTCGCTAATCTTATCTACATATAATATATACCTAATTTAGAGCAAAATAAACCCAGTTTTTATAATTTTATAAAATATTTATAGCTTCTATTAATTTTTTACCATTATTAATATTGAATACTGTAATTGAACCATTTTCAAGCCAAAAACTATCCCAATCATCTAAATCTTTTAATATCCAAAAAAGTGTTGATTTGATAGCTATACCGTGCGAAACACAAAGAGCATTTTCATCTTTTTCTACAAGTTCGTCAAGAAATTCGCTTGTCCTTTTTATTATATCAATTCTAGACTCACCACCTGGATATTTAACATTAAAAACATCTTTTTCTTTTTCTTTAAAGAATTGGACTTCTTCTTTTCTCATATCTTCAAAAAGTTTTCCCTTAAAATTCCCAAAATCTAGCTCATTTAGTCTAGTATCAATTGTATAATCTTTATATCCAAGTTTTTCTGCTGTTTGCTGGCTACGCAATAAATTAGAAGTATAAACATGATCTATATCATATTTTTCTAAATTTTTGCGTGTCTTATCTAAAACACTATAACCACCTTTATGGAGTATAGTATCGTCAAGCGAATAATATCTTCCTATATTTGCTTCACTTAGACCATGTCTTACTAAAATAACCTTCATTATATATTCCTTATCCTTTCAAAAATTACAAGTAAAAACAAGGCCAAAGCCCTGTTTTACTCTCCACTGCTCATAGCTTCTGCCATGTCAATTTTTTTAAGCTTTTTATGAACTACAAATAGTAAAACTATCGAAATTCCAATTGTTATTAGCCCACTTATTAAAAATGAACTCGGATGAACCCTATATGATAATAATATATTTTCTGGTGCTACTACATAAATTATATACCTAAACATCGCATAACCTAAACCATATCCTACAATTATACCAAGTATTGTAAGCATAAATATTTCTCTAAAAATATAGCTCGTTACTTCTTTTGGATAGAATCCTAAAACTTTTATAGTTGCAAGTTCTCTTTTTCGCTCACTTACATTAATATTTATTAAATTATATAAAACTACTAAGGCAAGCAATACTGAAATTAATGTAATGACAGCTATTACAATATTCAGATTATCCATAAGTACATCCATAGATGCATAAATTACGCTTGCATCAATTATAGAATTTACAGCCGATTCATCTTCAATATTTTCTATAATCTCATCAGCATCTCCTCTTAAATAATAAGCATTAGTTTGAGGATATTTGCCTACTATTTTTTTAAATTTATCTTTACTAATAAATATATAATCACCAGTATAGTTTTCGATTATGCCTGATATTGGCAGATCAAAGTACTTTCCCTGATATTGGATATTTAGATTTTCATTAGTTTTTAAATTTAAAACATCCGATGCCTTTTCAGATATGACAGCATCTTCATTAGTTAAATCAATAGAATCTCTTTTTGGACTTCTTAAGGTAAAAAAGTCCTTAATATTATTATCTTCTGGAATTACTAAATTGAACTTGCGGCTTACACCATTCCTTTTAATAGTCATTTCTTCAAATCTAATAGGCATAGAACTGTAGTTTTTGATTACTTCTTGGAACTTTTTTAAATCACTATCCTTGGCTTTTTCATCTACCATGGCTATTACATCATAATGACTTATCTGATTTTGTTGTAAATTAACAGTATCTTTTATCGAATCTATCATAGCAAATCCAAAAAAAGTAAGAGCTGTGCACCCTCCTATACCAAATAGGGTCATAAACATCCTTGACTTATACCTGAATAGATTTCTTGAGGTAATTTTTTGCATAAAGGATAGCTTCTTCCAAATCGGACTTATTTTTTCAAGCAAGATTTTCTTACCACTATCGGGAGATTTTGCTCTTAATAAGGCTGCAGGTGTCTCTTTTACAGTTTGATTTGATACAACAAAAATAGTTACAGCAATTAAAAAAGTTGATAATATTACTGCAAAAATTATATATGGAAGTGAATTTACATAATCTACTGATAGATTAGAAAATCCTGATGAATAAGCATCAATTATAACACCAGCTACTACATATCTACCTATCAGGGAACCTATTATCGAACCTATTAGTGTTGGTATTATTCCATAGATGTAAAATCTTTGACTAATTTGATTATCAGTGTAACCCAAGGATTTCAATGTTCCATTTATCATCCTTTGCTCATCTATATAGCGTTTCATAGTTGTAAGGGTTACAAGCATTGCTACAAGATAAAAAAATGTTGGAAATACTTTTGTAAGCTCATCCATATTTAGACTATTTTGATGATAAGTCTTTATACCTTGGTTGTCATAAATTGTTTCTATATCATAAACTGGATTACTTAGCCTTGATAAAGTATCTTTATTTTCTTCTATATCTTTTTGTCCATCTTTGATTTCACCCAAGGCATTAGTTTCTTTTTCTTTGAAAGCTTTATAATTTTTTTGATATTCATCCTCACCGTCCAAAAGTTTTTGATAAGATTTTTTTAGTTCCTCTTTACCTTCAACTTCTCTATTTTCCAGCTCCTTTTTACCATTATTGTAGTTAGCCCAACCATTATCTATATCAGCTTTTTTTTGGTTTATCTCATTAAGTGCCTTATCTAATTGCGCCTTTCCATTTGCTTTCTTATTTTCTAGTTCACTTTTCCCTGATTTTAACTTAGACCAACCATCATTTAACATTTGTCTTTTTTGTTCTATATCAGCTTGGCTTTTATCAAGATTTTCTTTTTCTTTATTATATTTATTTTCTAAGTCTTTACTTTTTATCTGATAGTCTGATAAATCTCTTTTATATGCTTCTCTTGAACTAGCTAATTCAATTTTTAATGCATTAATATCTTGATCATTAACATTTGTTGAAGTATCTGGTGAATTTTCTTTTTGTTTTATAAGATCTTCTAAGTGTGCTGATTTCTGATCTATTTCGGCTTTTGTTCTATCTAGTTTATCTTTGCTATCTTTTAATTTTTGACGATAAGGAGAAAACTCTGCATTTAATTTATCATAGCCTACATTCATTTTTTCCTGACCACTTTTTAGTTCAGCTTCTCCAGCTTCTAATTCTTTTTGCTTTTTATTTATTTGATTTTCCGCTGTTTTTATTTCATAATTATATTCTTTTAGATTTTGCTCGTATTTAACGCGACCTTGGTCAAGCTTTTTTTGACCATCTATAAGCTCAACTCTGGCATTCTCTAGATCTATTTTTCCCTTAGCAATTTGATCATCTAAAGTTTTTTTACCATTTTCATAATCTCTATATCCTTGATCTAGCTCTGCTCTTGATGATTCTAGTTTATTTTCACCTTCATCTAATTGATTTCTGACATCATTTACATCTTTTTGAGCCTTATCTAATTCTTTATTGGCATCTTTTTTTATATCTTTAAGAACTTCATGTGGTCTATTTTTTATAGCCTCTTCAATATTTTCCTGTTTTCTCTCAACAAAATCCTTATATTCACTAGAATTTTTATCAATTCCCTTAGTTTTTTTATAGACAATATTTGCTTCACCAAATTTATCTGTATCAAAGTTTTCATCTAATATATATCCATAACCACTAAGCTCTTTTTTGGCAGTAAATGAAAGCTCTCTCATATCTTCCATAAAATAATCGGAACTTTTAAAGAATCCAACTACTTTATAGGAAAGATTATTCATAGTCTTTTCATCAGTTTGGGAATTCTCTATATAGGAAAACTTTAGCTTATCCCCTATTTTATAATAATTTGAAAGGCTTGTGTCAAGAGCAATTTCATTTTTATGCTCTGGCATTCTACCTTCAATAACTGCCGATTTAGCTATAGATTTATTATAGGATTTTAATCTGATTAGATTTTCATCTTCGATTAAATCACTTGTTTTAACCATAGTCATCTTTTCTATATCAGGATCTCTTTTTAAAATCATTTCATCTTCATAATCTAGACCGTAAGTTGATCTTACTATAATGTCAGGATGGACATAAGTCTTTAATGAGTTATTTAAGGTTTTTCTCATACTTGCACCTGTCATTGTTAGGGCAACAACTACAAGAGATGCTAGTCCTACCATAGTTGCAATTGAGATTACCTTACCCTTTGTATTTTTAATATCTCTTAAAATATTAGTTATATATGTCTTATTCACTAGATCACCACTCAATATTTTCAATTGGCTCTGGCTTAGTATTTGCCTTATCTTCTATAACTTTACCATCTCTTAATTCTATTACATAATCTGCCATTGGCTTTATAAGAGAATTGTGAGTTATTATTATAACTGTAGCTCCCATTTTATGAGAAGCATCTTGTAGGAGTTTTAGGATGTTTTTCCCAGTTTCATAATCAAGTGCGCCAGTAGGCTCATCACACAATAAAATTTTTGGATTTTTAGCAAGAGCCCTAGCTATAGCAACTCTTTGCTGTTCCCCTCCTGATAATTGAGCCGGAAAGTTCTCTAATCTATTATTTAAACCTACATTTGCTAATACTTCACTTGCATCAATTGGATTATCTGATATTTCACTAGCGAGTTCAACATTTTCAAGTGCTGTAAGATTTGGTATCAAATTATAATGCTGAAAAACAAAACCTACCTCATTACGCCTATAATTTGTAAGTTCCATTTCGTTAAGTTTTGCTAAATCTTTATTATCTATTAAAATCTGACCGCTTGTAGCCTGCTCCATACCACCTAATATATTTAATAGAGTCGTTTTTCCAGCACCAGATGCTCCAACTATTACCAAAAGCTTGCCTTCATCTAAGCTAAAGCTAATGCCATCATTTGCAACTATGGTATTTCTACCAGATTTATACTCTTTTGTTACATTATTTAATTCTATATATGCCATAATTAGCCTCTCTAACTTGTGTATAATAGATTATTATACCAAAATAAGCATTTATAACGATACTTATAAGCTATAGTAATTGTAGAAAGTTCTTTTCATTTAAAAAACCAATCAAAATTAATGTTAAATCTTGAAGCAAAATTACTAGTTTTTATATTTTTAAAAGCCTCAATAACTTCATCTAAACCATAATTTACTATAAGCTTATTAAGATCAATAGTCCATTTATATTAGAAATTATAATTTCTATAGGTATTACATTAGTAAGCAAGTTCCATTCACGAGTGATCTTGTCAAAACTATTATAATTGCTTGAGCACTTACTAGCATAAGTACTTGTTTTATGGGTATTTAATAGTCTTTCTTCTTCTTCATAATCTTTAACTATATTTACCTTTTGCTCATCTGGTCTTTTCTTTTCAAAGATTTCTGTCTCCTAACGAACAATCACACCATTTTCACGAACAGGATAGTACCTTATATAGCCTTCTTTTATAAATTCATCAACACCTGACCTAAATAATTTTATTCCATCTGTTGAATGAGTTATAACCTCATTAAAATAAATCACTAAATCACCAGGCAAAAATAAAAAATAAGTCATTATTCCTTTAGATTTGAAACGCAAATTCTTATCATTTAAATATTCATTATCAAAAATGGTAAAATTTTCTATTTTTTGAATTATTTTAGCTATAATAATATTATCCTTTATTTATGTATAGAAATTTTAGGAGAATATTCCCTAATTTTTACATTTATTAAACATTTATTAAAAAATAAAGAATATCCCGCGTATGCGGGATAAACAAGAATTAGTAAACAACTTAAATAACAAAAACAGGATCACCCCCGCGTATGCGGGATAAACGTTACTTTACTGTCACGCCCGCCAGAGTACACAGGATCACCCCCGCGTATGCGGGATAAACATGGGAGTTCACTGGAAATACTAGTCCAGTCAAGGATCACCCCCGCGTATGCGGGATAAACTTGTCGTGATACTTAGCATATATAAGCCATTGAGGATCACCCCCGCGTATGCGGGATAAACATGACAAAGTAGAGGTGCTTAAAAATGGGGATAGGATCACCCCCGCGTATGCGGGATAAACTCGTCCTCTGTGTACTCTTCAGACTCTATTTTAGGATCACCCCCGCGTATGCGGGATAAACATGGATTTAAAAACTCTTATCCATTGTTTTTTAGGATCACCCCCGCGTATGCGGGATAAACAGAAGGTCTTTGCAAATGTAAGTAAGTTTAATGGGATCACCCCCGCGTATGCGGGATAAACCTCCTTAAGAACTGTCAATCTTTCACCTGCATAGGATCACCCCCCGCGTATGCGGGATAAACTGTTTAGCTTACCATCAAAGGCTGCCATTGGGAGGATCACCCCCGCGTATGCGGGATAAACAGTAATTTGATCCTTATTTTTAGCCAATCTATTTTATTTTTTCTTTAAAAAAATTTACTTTTGTTGAAAGCTCATAGGTTAATCTGGCATCAGCTAGAGCCCTGTGTGGTACTTCTTTATCGATCCCATATGATTTTAATGCTGTTTCTAGTTTATAGTTTTCTAGCATTATTTTTTCTTTTTTTACATATCTCATTAAGTCTATGGTCTGATTTTTTATATGTCCTAAATTATGTTTATTTAGAGACTTATTTAAAAAATTTATATCAAAGTTATTTCCGTAATTTACTATGGTTAACCCCTTGATAAAATCTAGTAGTGCTATTAGAGCTTCTTTTTCATCTTCTCCATTTTTTTCTAAAAACTCATCAGTTATTCCGGTAAGGTTTACTATTTCTTTAGGTAAACTATGATCTATTTTTATGGATGTAGCAAATTCTTCTAAATTTCCATTATAGAGTTTTACACATCCAATTTCTATTATACTATTTTTATTAAAATCTAATCCATCTGTTTCTATATCTATTACTACATATGATGGTGATTTTTTTGTTTGTTTTTGAAATTGTCGTGCTTTCCTCAATTTTGAGGCTCTACTGTATCCTAATTTCACTTGATCATTTACTTTGATCTTTTCTTTTTTATCTACCATTACTAAAGGTATGCCATCAAAATCTATAATAGAAATATCTTTGCTGTTTGTTTTAAAGTCATAACCTATTTCATTACGTGAAGCATAGCATATTGTAGCTTCGCCTTCTTTTACATTTTCTATTACTCTTTTCCAAAGCTCTTCTCGTACTTTGCTATTAAAGTTTCCTATATATACCCCTGTATCTATTTCTTGCATCCATTTTGTAAGATCACCACGGAGTGATGAAGGAGTCTTTTTTAATGTTATTACTGTAAACGGCATTAGTACTCACTATAATTTATTCCATATTCTACATGCTCTTCTTTATCATCCCATAGATGAATTTGATCTATTTCTATTTCTTCTTCTTTGGGTGTTTCCAAAAGATATTGCACATCTTTTACTATTCGTTCCATTAATTTTTCTTTTTGTATAGCATCTCTGATAGCTTTTCTTGTGATAGTTTCAATATCTTCGTTTTCTAGATTTAATGAAGCTACTTCAAATGAAATAGGTATTGTTATTTCTGCCTTATATAAATCTGCGATATCATACACAAATGCTAAATCATGTCCAGAGTGAACAAAACCTAGTCCTGGTGATATTCCAAGTGCTACTATTATGCTATGGACTAATCCATACAAAGCAACATTTGCTACCGATAAAGCTTTATTAACTTGATCTGATTTGTCAAAATCATCTGGATCATAGACTCTACCTGACCATTCTACATTATATTTTTTTGAATTATCTTTGTATATTTTACGGACTCTTGTTCCTTCTTTACCACGCAATTGTTGGATTGTTAGATTGCTTACATCTTCATTTAAAAATCTCATCTGATACATTTTTCTAGCAACGGCCGCTCTACTTCGAGTATTCGAAACTAATTTCGCTTGTTTCTCTAAATATCTTGAAGAATGGCTAAGGCTTCTACCATGGGCATATTGCCTTACACCGTTTTCTCCTACCCATACCATTGCACAACCTGTATCTCCAATAAGTTCCACTGCCCTATGGCTAATATCCGTTCCTGGACCTAGGATCAAAACACCAATCATTGCACAAGGGATTTTTACTATTCCTCGACTGTCTAAAAAAATAATTGCACTATCTTGTCTATTAATTTTTGCATGCTCTACATATATAAAGCTAACCCTATCTGATATTCTAGGAAGTTCATTTATTTCTGCCTTTTTTGCTCCAAATGATTTTTTCATATTACTTATCCAAAATTATTGTCATAAGACCAAATCCATATGCTTTTTTCTTTCCTATACCAGAAATAAGAGTCTCTATCATTTTTTCTTTATCCGCTATTTTTAGTTTTCCTTCATAAGTAACTTGATCTAAATTTATTTTCTTTGAATTATTTGAATGTTTAAAAGGCACTACTTTTCTTTCTGTTATCAAAAAATCATCCTCACTTAAAGAAAAACCATTTTTTAAAGATCTATCTAATAAATATTTAGCGAATTCTGATGCTTTTAGGGGAATTATCTTGCCTCTTTGAGACTTATCCATTTGATTTTTTACGGAAACAGTTGGATTTAAAACTACTTTAAATCGTGCTATATCCCCATTTTGAAGTTTATTTAAAAATGGACCATAATCCTTACTAGAAGCTGTGCCTTCTACACCATATTTTTCCAATTTATTTAAGTCTGGTTTTATTTCACTTACAAGTAATAAATAATTTTTGCCATTAAGTTGATCTATCCTCCAAAGCTTTCTGCTGCGGGTTTTGTTTTTTATTTCGTCAGGAAAACTTTCTTCAATCCAACTATGATAAGCATTTAAATTAGATAATTTTTTGAGGTTCATTCTATTATTAAAATCAATTTCTACTCTTGACATATACATAATAAATCCTCCTAAAGGCTTCCATAAGCATCATGCTCATCATAAACTGTATTATTATTTTCGCTTGATGGATCGATTAAATTTATTATTAACTGGCTTTCATTTCTATATTGGTATTTTCTTTCTTTTTGAGAAAAAGATATAACCATATCTCTTCTTTTGGATACTTTTAAATTTTTTTCAATAGAAGCATCCATGTAGCAAGATACAGCATTATCATTATGTTTTTTATACCAATTTTTAGCCTGCCATGGATAACTTTTTAAGATATCTATTATGTCGTCTTCAAAAACTCCAAGTAAAAAATCTGCTGGTGGTGGACATGATCTTCTGCCCATAAACGTCTGAAAATATGGATTTTGAATATTTTCATATATTTCTTCGATAAATTTATCATCATCATGACTTAAGGCTACTACAAATATTGCATCTTCAAGATAATAACGATTAGTAACATAAGTCCTATCAAAATTTCCGTTATTTTTAAATTTTTGTACTGTATGGTAGTCTCTTAACAAATTCCCCTGTTGATCTATTCTTACTGCGTATGTTAGTTCGTTTAATTTTTTAATTTTACTATCTTCATCTCTTTTATATCCAAAACTTGCAGCTATTAGACCTATTAATGCACTTTTTGATGGATATAGGTCTGTTTGCCTTGTTTCAAAATGGGAATTAGTTCCCCGTGATTGAAGAGGTCCTGCAAATTTTAATAGTATTGTTTTCAAAAAATCACCCTACCAATTTGATAACTCTGTATCTAGGAAATTACCTAAATCATCTATTAACTCATTTAATGAATTTTCATTTTCAATTTCATCAGAAGAAAAATTATAATTATTTAAGTCTAAGATAAATGTTTTTTGAGCTTTGTTTACAAATTTTTCTACCTTTTCATTTTCATTCAACAAAGCATTTACAGATTTTTCTACATAGCCTTCATTTGATCTTATCGGATTCTCAAAGGCTGAGACTAAGTTTACTGGTCTATCATCTCTTAAGGTAACCATTACAAATTGAGGAAGGGTTTGATTGGCAAATGTATTTACTTTTCCTGTTGGAAGACTATTTGCAAATGATTTTACAAATAATCTGCCAGTATTTAATACAGCTTTTTTATTTTCCAATTGTTTATATAGTTCATGAATGGCTACATTTGCATATCGGTAAAGAGTTGATGAATTAAATTCTACTGTTCCAAGCATGCCTGCACCAGCATTTTCTTCTGGTGCGAGGTCATCTACTGCTGTAAAAAAGTCAAATTCTGTATCTACTGAGTGAGTTGAAATTGCATGAGCTACTTGGCTTGATGCATCTTCGTTCAATGATGGATCATCTGCAACCATTCTACCAAACAAGGCTATATCTACGGCAGGATTATTTCTTAATATTTCTTTTAAATATTTTTTATCATTATTTTCCCCAATAGCAGCTTTTGCTAATTCTTTAGCCTGACTATCTCCCAAAAAGAAAAGAGCTTTTGCTTTTCCATCTTTGGTTTTTACACCAGCATCATTTATTATTTTTTCTGCTAAGCTAAAAGCATCTTCTTGTTTGCTAGGTTCAATTTCAATTATTTTATCAGCTACAAACTGTACAATATCTTTTGTTCTGACTCCCACATTTTCTTGCTCACTTTGTTCATAAAAATAAGTTCTCATTGCTCTTTTCCAAGATTGGGAGCTAACTCTAGCTCTTTTTACCCCACCATATTGGCAAGTTTTTGGACTTCCTGTATCATCTCTATTTATATTTGAAGGTGGCAATGTTTGTATTGCGTGAACATCTAGGAATAGTCTATTATTACTCATTTTCTTCTCCTTTGTTATCTTTTTCTTTGTTTGTGAATTTATAGTATTCTTTAGCCCAGCTAAGCTTAATATTTTCTCTCATACTTGGTATTTGGAAATAGTATAAATCTTGGGCTAGTTTTGCATAGTTTACCTTTTGATCTGACCTAGACTTTAATAAAGAGATTAGTTGTCTTAGGTGAAAAGTAAACTCTTCAAAAGTATCTGCACTTATCATAGCATTAAATCTTCTATCCGTTGATTTTGCATTTTCATCAGTTCTTAAAACTTTTAATGCATATCCTATATTTTTGTATTTATTTTCATCATTAGCTTCTAATAATACACTTTGGCTATTTCCTTGCTGATGAACAGCAAATATTTGTAGGCTTGTAATTATAGCTTTTTCTTGATATGACAAATCTCCATATTCACTAATAAATGAATCTGGTAGATATTTATAAAGGATAGAAAAAATCTCGATTGTCTGTGAATAAGGTTTTGATATAGAGCTTCTAAGATTTGATAATGTTGCTTTGGTTGCTGGTGTATCTAAGTTACTTGTAAATTTATTTAAAATACTAGCAGTCACTCCATAAACACTTTCTTTTTTTGTATTGACTTTATCAGTCATTTAGGCCTCCTTTCTTAGTTGTTTATTTAAAAAGAAATTGAAAGAATTATAAGCGGTTATAATATTGTGAGTTTTTTCATCAATTGTTACACCTTTATAGTCTCTTGGATTAGCATTTGCTAAAATTCTATCGGCTTCAGTTCTTACAATTTTTTCTAATATATTTCTCCACTCTTCTATTTTTTTATCTTTACTATCATTTAGGGTAATAGATGATAGCCAATTCTTAAATGGATCATTTAGTAAAAAATATAGATTCTCTACATTTTGTTCTACAAAATTATCTGCCTGTTGATTTCTAATTAGTTTTATTTCTTTTAAAAATCTTCTGTAAGTGATATCTAAGATCTCTTTTGTTTCATTTATAGTATCTTCAATGCGGATAACCCATCCATTTTCTGATAAATCTGTCGCTACAAAATCGTTAATGTTTAAATAGTCATATATTTCATTAACTGGAACCCAGCTTGTAGCATTGCCATCATCTTCCATACTTATAGAATTAATAGTAAATTTGTAATCTCCAAGAGTACTCTTTATACTTTCTAAATGATCCATTAAACCTACTTTCCAAACATCACTTGTATTTGGATTTAAGGCAAGCAAACCAAATGATCTCCATAAACTAACATCCCTTTTATGTTTTTTGGGTGTAAAAAACCCCTTATTGGGTCCACTTTCATTTTTTCTCCATGTTGTCATAAGTTCTAGGCTTTGATTTTGATGTTCTAAATCTAATAGTTTTACAACTTCAAATGAGAATTCTCTATCCAAATCTGTGTCTGGATCAATATATATGGCTCTAGAATACCTAGTGTAAAGCTCTGACAAATTATTTACTAAAGATTTTGATAAATCCTCATTTACATTTTCCTGTGGAGAATATTCCCAAGCTGGTTTTTGTTTATTAGCATTAAAATCTGCTGGATGAACCAAGATTAAATTAAGCATCAAAGTCTCAAACAAATTATTTCCAGTAAAATAAATACCACCAATATCGTATAGCCATCCCTTAGATGGAGTAAATTTATCGTCAATATCTGTAAATTTTGTCTTATCACCTGTCCCAGTGTATCCGTGATATGTGATTAACCACCTTGCTATTTCTGCTTCTGTAGTTAAGTTTTTGCTAGAAGCATCTTTTCCTGCAAATAATGAAATTTTATTATTACTTTCTGTTATAGTTCTATTTATATTCTTTATACTTATGTTGGTTCCTTTTTTATTTTTAGTATTATTCCTAATAATATCTTCACTCACTTGCATAAATGGATATTTATCATCAAATAGATAAAATCTGTCATGACATTTTTCAAAATATTCATTTACGATATATGGAAATTCTCCTGCTTTCCATAGATTTTTCCATGTTCTTTTTAAATCTTTTTTATAATCTTTTAGATCATCTTCTTCAACATCTTCTAACTGACGATAGTCTTCATCTAATTCTAAATATTCATAAGAAATACCATCAGCATCAAATCTAGAAAACACAGTCTGTAAAATTGCAAGCAATATTCTAAGAACAGCAAAATCTTGTGTTTTCATTTCACCTGCTAGATCTTTATAATTGCTTGCATTAGAAAATAATTCTTTTAACGATATTTCTTTTGTGTTTCCGTTATTATCTATAACTAAAATCCAATTTTCATCTATTAAATTAAAGCTTGTCACTATCTCCCTTCCTTTCATAAGATAGTCCGTATTTATTTGAGTATTTTAATATATAATCACCAATCTCAAAAAAACCGTTTTCATTAAAAATTATACCCAAAGAACCCTTTAGCCATGCACTATCTTGAAATTTAGGTAAATATTCCAAATTATATTTTTCTAAAAAATTTATTGTTTTGTTTATATTATAATTTTCTGTAAGAATTTGCGGTAACTTTAAGGTGTTTGCAGCTATAAGTTTTGATATGTGAGGATCATCCATTTTTTCGTAAATGTAATTATCATATCCAAATAATCCTACGCCATTTTTATTTTCTTGAAGAGCTATAACTTCTATAGTTTCTTTTGTATCACGAACCTGCGCAAAGGCTGCTTCTTCAGTATTTACCTCATTACTATTATTTAACCAACCTATTATAGTTTCACCTTCATCTTCTAAAAAATCTGTATCTGGATTTCCTATTCTAAATACTTTGGCTTTTTCCTTTTGTCGCTCAATTAACCTCAAATGTTCATTTCTAAAGTTTTTATAAACACTATCTAAATTTTTATCTAATTTTATATCTTCATCTGAATATATCTTTTGTACAAGTTTTGATAAATCATCTGGAATTATAATTTCATTTGATAAAAAGTATTGACTGCGTGTTAGAAGATATGAGCTATATATAAATGACGATCCTTCATCAAATTCTAATTTTTCTGATGTTCCTATTACATATAAAGTAGGCTTTTTATAATATTCATTTCTTTTTATATCATGTCTTTGAAGTCTTCCTATTCTTTGTAAAATCAAGTCAATTGGAGCAAGTTCTGTTATCATAACATCAAAATCTATATCTAAAGATTGTTCTATTACTTGAGTACCTATATATATTTTCTTATCGGGTCTACTAGCATTTTTCCCTATTTGCTTTAATAGTTCTTCTTCTTTTTTTATTCTATGAGTATCTATAAATCTTGAATGTATCAATTCAAATGAGTCATTGCCAAAATTTTCCTCTACTACTTTTGCTAAATCTTGAGCTTTTTTTACAGTATTAACTATAATTCCTATATTTCCACCCTGCTTATATAAGGAGCTAATTAGCTTTATTAAATTATCTTCTTCTTTTCTTATAACTTCTATTTTCTTTTTGGAAGTTTTTCCGAATTTATCTTCATATTTAATTACTGAGCCATCATTATAGGTAATTAGTGGATAAGTAAATGCTGCTATTTGTCGATCATGTTTTTGTTTTCGTGTTTTTATGCCCTTGCCTATTAGATATTCTTTTATAAGTTCTTCTCTTTTTTCAGCTGGTAGAGTGGCAGACAATATTATGACTGGCACATTATAAGCTCCCATCCATCTTAAGGCTTGGTATAAGTATTGGTTCATATATGCATCATAAGCATGAACTTCATCTATTATTATAACTTTTTTACTAAATCCTAAATGTCTTAGAAAAAGATGTTTTTGCTTTAGTGATAGTAGCAAAAATTGATCAATGGTTCCTACTACAAAGTCATCTAAAATTGCAGATTTTTTTCCAGAAAACCATTCATTTACAATTACACTAGGATGATCTTCATAGTTTGCATCTGTATTTATATTTTTGGCAAGCTTTTGAAAATCTTCATTCAGATATGCTTTGCCGTGTATTAATCTTAAACTTAAACTATCATCAAAATCAGCCACTAAACTTTCTAGCCACTTATTTACTCTCGGAAAAATCCCATTTGTCGTAGCCTGTGTTGGCAGGGCAAAAAATAATCCGCTAGCTCCTTTTTTTTGAGCAAGTAATTCTACGCCATACAAAGCAGCTTCAGTCTTTCCCATACCCATAGGTGCTTCAAATATAAAAATACCTGGATCATTTGTATCCAAAATTGTTTCTATAAATCTTTCTTGGTGTTTGTTTGGATAAAAACCAAATCTTTTATTAAAACTTTCTTTATAATCAAAGTTATAATCTGCTTGCCAAAGCTCAGTTTTAAACCATTTTGCAAATCCTTCTTCAGCACGTTTTTCTAGATTAAAGTCTATGCTATCATATATAGAAAATAGGGGAAAATATTTTGTATTACTTGCTATCCAGTCTGCCATAATTAAAAGTCCAGTCAATATTACTTGACCAACTTGATTTATTTCTGGCAAATCATCTATATTTTCAAAACCACTTGAATTTAAAGCCCATGAAAAAAAATATTTTTGTATCTGTTCCCATTTTTGATATATTGGATTTGTACTTTTTTCTTCTTGATAATAATTTGATTCGTAGGCAATTTGATTTTTAATTGTAGTAAAGTCATCAACCGGTTTTCCATGGTGGGCGCCTACAATAGAGCCTATATCTTCTTTTACACCGTATCTATACAGTATATATTCACTTGCTATACTATGATGAGATTTATTCATTGAAGGCAAATTAATATTTGATATTCCAAAAAATCCAGCCTGTTCTAATTTTTCTTTTAGTATCTTATCTAAATCATTTGAGTTTGCAAAACCTTTTTTAATTTGAAACGCTGGGGTAGCCTTGCCTATATCATGGCAAGCTCCCAAAAACATAACAAGATTTTTTGCAATATTTTCATCCCCATTAGCTATAGAATTTATAACTATATTTTTTTGTGAATCACTCAGCCAATGCTCCCACAACAAGGATGATACTTTTTGAGTATCAGATAGGTGAATATATAGTGGCATCCACTCAAAATTTCCATTTGTATCTTGTTTTTTTGCCCATAAGCTTTTATATACTTCCATGTTATTCTCCTAAACCCCGCAGTCCTACTTTTTTTATCTTTGCCTCAGATTCAATATTTCTAAAAATATCTCTATAGTGAGTATCTGGTTTATATTCTCTAGCCCTCGCATATCCATCTCTTACTAAAATTCCATTTACCATTTGATTTTCTATTTCTTCATAAGTCGGATGATTTGGTTTTTCTGGTGGATTTAGCCAAACATATCTTAACAATCTTCCATATTTATCAGTATCTGAAGTATCTTTTTCTAAGTAAACTATTTGATCTTTTAATAAATTTTTGCTAAATTCTGATGCTTCTTTTCCCCAAGGCTGAGATATATTTCTTTTTGGATTATATTCTGGGGTGTCTACACCTATAAATCTTACTTTTTGATTTTCATTTTTTATTTTAACTACTGCCGTATCTCCATCTACAACTCTTACTATCCTACCTGTTTCATAATCACTATTCGTATTGTTAAAGAAATCTATATTATTTATTAATGCGATACCTAGTATTATAAAAATAGCTAGTATGTTAGAAATTTTTTTATTATTCTTCATTTTACTCTCCTTTTTTTGCGCATATATAGATTATAACTAAATAGACAGTAAAATGTAAGTAATAAATTTTTTAGGAGGGTTTATGAAATATTCTATTAAAGATTTTGATGAAAAGGTGCAACATATATACCAAAATGATAATCAAGTAGTTACTCACTTAAACATAAAAGCTGATCAAATAATACCTACACATGATACTTCTATGTCTGTGGTAGTTGTAATTTATGAAGGGGAAGTTATATTTACTGAAGAAGACAAAGAATTTACTATAAGACCTGGTGATATTATCCAATTAGATCCAGGTCTAGCTCATAGTTTAAAAGCTACTAAAGATAGTAAGCTAATGGTAATAAAATCGGACTTAAAATAAAAAAACCAGGGGGTTATTCCCTGGTTTTAAAATTCTAGATTTATCTTCTAGACATGCAGCCTACTTTTTTATCAGAATTGCTATTTTTCAAGTAGTTGCGGCACATATTATAAAGTTTTGCTTGATCTTTTAGACCAAATGTTTCTGGGTCTACATTATTTTCTAACATATAATTTCTGCAAGAATTATAGAGATTGTTCATATCATCATAGGTAAAGTTATCAGTTTCAAAGCCTAGTTTATTCATAGCTTCTAGGCAAGCATTATACATATATGATTTTTCTTCTTGACTTAGATCATTATATTCGTTTGATTTAACATAGGCTACATCAGTTTGGTCTATAGCATTTATATCACTTTTATCTAAGGATGTTAAATCAAAGTTTTCAAAGTTATTTTTATTTTTTTTCACTGTATTTTCAGCTTGTACATCTATAATTTGAGGGTTTAAGTCTTGCTCAGTCTTTTGAGAATTAACTCCAAAACCTGTAAGTAAGGCACCTGATAAAATTATTGGTAATACTTTTCTCATATTGTCCTCCTTTAAGTTACTGGACTATTATACCATTTTTTTATTTTATTTTAAATTAAAATAAAAATCGACAATGATTATGGTCGACTGCTTAATAGTTTTTTAGGGCCCTGTCTATCCTACGATCTGCTTCTTTTCTTTTTATAGTTTCACGCTTATCATATTGCTTTTTACCCTTAGCTAGGGCAATTTGGATTTTTACTAGACCATCTCTTTCATATACACTTAAGGGCACTATAGTATAACCATCTTGGGTCTTTTTTCCTATTAAATTGTTTATTTCCTTTTTGTGTAATAATAATTTTCTTGTGCGTGTTGGATCTATACTTTGTTCATAGGCTTCTTTAAAGGGAGTCACATGCATGCCATAGACAAACATCTCCCCATTCCTATCGCCTATATAGCTTTCTTTGATACTAACTTTACCCTGTTTCATACTCTTTACTTCACTTCCTAAAAGTTCTATGCCTGCTTCATATTTTTTTTCTATGAAGTAGTCATGGAAAGCTTTTTTATTATTCGCTAATTGTTTCATTTTCCTCCAATAAATTAAAATCTATATTTCTATCATATATATCGACATTTAATACATTTATTTTTACCTTATCACCTATAGAATAGTATTTTTTTTTGTCTGTATTAAAGGCTTTTAGGCTATCTTCTTGATATTCAAAACGCTCATTAGAAAACTTATACATAAACAAGCCTTCAACGGTATTTTCCAATTCTACAAAAATTCCAAAGTCGGTTATAGATGATATTGTTCCATCAAATTTTTCTCCAATGAACCTACGCATATACTTACACTTCATAAGATCTTCTACGTCTCTCTCGCAATCTTCGCTTCGTCTTTCTGTCATAGATAGATGTTCACTTGATTTTTCTAAACTCATCTCAAGGCTTACCTGATTTAGCTTAGTAAGATTATTTTCTATATATTTTTTTAATAGTCTATGAACTATAAGGTCTGGATAACGCCTAATAGGACTTGTAAAGTGAGTGTAAAACTCTGTAGAAAGTCCGAAGTGTATATCACGTTTTTTGCTATATTTTGCTTTGTGCATAGTACGAAGCATGAGTAAATTTATGATATTCTCTTCATCTTCTCCTTCTACCTCTTCTAAGATCCTTTGAAAATCTTTAGGATATAGTTCATTTCCTCTAATATTATATCCCATAGTATTTAAAGCACGCTTAAAATTATCTAGTTTTTCAGTAGATGGTTTTTCGTGTATACGGTATATAAAAGGAAAATCCATATAACCAAATAATGTAGCTACTGTTTCATTAGCTGCTAGCATGAATTCTTCTATCATCTTATTACCAGATCCACGTTCATGGACTGATATATTAAGTACTTTACCATCTTCTCTTACGTCTATCTGGCTCTCAGTAAAATTAAAGTCTATAGCTCCTCTTTCTTCACGTTTTCTTCTTAAAATCTTATGAAGTTCATCAAATAATAAAAGTTTTTCTTTTAATAATTCATCATCATAAACAGTTTCATCATTATGATCAATAAAGTTATTTACATCGTCATAGACTAATCTATGGTCTGAATTTATGACCGCCTTATAGAAATCATTAGCAATAACCTTTCCTTTTCCATCTATAGTCATTTTTAATGATAAAGTTAGTCTATCCACATTAGGATTCAGTGAGCAGATTCCATTAGAAAGTTCTTTTGGAAGCATTGGGATTACAACATTATATAAATATGTTGAATTCCCCCTGTCATAGGCATCATTATCTAGGCTTCTTCCTTTTTTTACATAATGGGATACATCCGCTATATGGACGTATAAATCATAGTTGTTACCATTTTTCTCTATTGATATTGCATCATCAAAATCCTTAGAGTCTCTTCCATCTATAGTAACGGTAAATAAATCTCTAAAATCTGTACGATTTTTATAATCATCTGGATTAACTTCTTTATCTATATATAAAACTTCTTTTTTGGTTTCTTTCGAAAATTGATAAGGTACACCATGTTGTGCAACAAGCGAGTATACATCAACATTATTATCATTTTTATGTCCAATTATCTCAACAATTCTACCTTCTGGCTTGCCTTTTTTGGGATAATTAATAATTTCAACTACGACCTTATCCTTATTCTTTGCTCCATGAGATAATTTTTTTTCTATATAAATATCTTGAGTCATTGATTTATTATCTGCTATAACAAAACCAAAACCTTTTGACTCTTGAAAAGTACCTACTACTCTTGTGTTTCCACGTTCTATAATTTCTACAACACGTCCTTCTGCGTTGCGACCTTTTTCTTCCTTTTTAGTAATTTCGATGCGAACCTTATCATTATCAAAGGCGCCTTTGAGCTTATCTTTGCCAATGTATACATCATTAAAATCTTTATTATCTGAAATAAAAAAACCATAACCACCTTGAGCTAATGAAATTTTTCCTAGTAAAGATGTTTCTTCTAAGCTTAATGGCATAATTCTCTTCTTATGGGAAATGCGGATTTTATTTTCCTTTTCTAACTCTTTAAGTTCATCGACTATAGCAGATTTTGTGTATTTGTCAGCTTTCATATAATTTTCAAGATCTTTAATTGTCATTGGTTCATAGTTTTCATCGTAAATAATATTTAACATTAGTTCTTTTAGGTTCATCTCTTATCCTTTTCTCTAATAAAAAAGAGGCTAGAGTTATATCTATAGCCTCTTACATAACTGCAAGCATTATAATACTAGCTAAAAATAGTAGTACTCCTCCTGCAATTACAACTTTATCTAACATTTCGTTTTTAGTTCTATGAGCACTTCTACCAAACACGTTTGTTTCTTGTCCAGTAAGTGTTCCTAGTCCTTCAGTTTTTGGATCTTGCATTGTAACAGCTACAATTATTATAGCAGATGCAATCATCAAAAGTACTGCAAAGAAATTTTCCATCAAGACACCTCCGTTTTCATCACTCATTATAATACCACAGAAAATGTCATTTAGCAATTACCCTATAGATTAAGCTGTTATTATATTACCCATCTTTCTCAAATGAAATAAATAATTCCTTTCAAAAGAAAAAAACGGAGCCTTTAACCCCGTTTTTTTTACTTACCATCAACTTATTTATTAATATTATAAAATGCATCTAATCCTTTAAATTCTGCATTTTCCCAAAGTTCATCTTCAATTCTTAATAATTGATTATATTTAGCTACTCTATCTGTTCTTGATGGAGCACCTGTTTTGATTTGTCCAGCATTAACAGCTACTACAAGATCTGCTATAGTAACATCTTCTGTTTCACCAGATCTATGAGAAACTACTGCTGTATATCCAGCTTGCTTAGCCATTTCAATAGCATTAAGTGTCTCTGTAAGAGATCCTATTTGGTTAACTTTTACAAGTATTGAGTTTGCTACATTTTCTTTGATACCTTTTTCAAGTCTTTGTGTATTTGTTACAAATAAATCATCACCTACAAGTTGAACTCTATCTCCAAGTCTTTCAGTAAGTTTGGACCATCCTTCCCAATCATTTTCGTCAAGTCCATCTTCTATTGAAATGATTGGGTATTTTTCTACAAGGCTTTCTAACCAGTCTATCATTTCTTCTTCTGTGTAAACTGTTCCTTCACCTTCTAAATGATATTTACCATCTTCTTTATTGTAAAATTCACTTGAAGCGCAGTCCATAGCTATATATACATCTTTTCCTGGTTCATATCCAGCTTTTTTGATGGCTTCTACTATAATTTCTAGAGCTTCTTCGTTTGATTTAAGATTTGGAGCAAATCCACCTTCATCACCTACAGCTGTATTGTATCCTTTTTCTTTTAATACTTTTTTAAGGTTATGGAATACTTCTGTACCTATTTGTAGAGCATTTGCAAAGCTATCAGCTCCTAGTGGGAAGATCATAAATTCTTGAATGTCCACTGAGTTATCAGCATGTTCTCCACCGTTTAAAATATTCATCATTGGAGTTGGAAGAAGTTTTGCATTTGGCCCACCAAGATAAGCATAAAGTGGAAGTCCTAATTCATCTGCTGCAGCTTTTGCTACTGCTAAAGAAACTCCAAGGATAGCATTTGCTCCTAAATTTCCTTTGTTTTCTGTTCCGTCTAGTTCTAGCATTCTATTATCTATGCCTACTTGATCAGTAACATCATATACTAAGATTAGTTCATCAGCTATTTTTTCATTAACATTATCTACTGCTTGGATTACTGATTTTCCTAAGAAATAATCTTCGTTATTATCTCTAAGTTCTACAGCTTCCCATTCACCTGTTGATGCACCTGATGGTACTGAAGCACGACCAAAACCGCCAAGTTCTGTTTCTACTTCAACTTCTACTGTTGGATTTCCTCTTGAATCTAGGATTTGTCTTGCATATACACTTGTAATTAAACTCATTATTAATCTCCTTTATATATAAATATTATTTACTAACTATTTTCTATGATTTACTAAATCGGCAAAATCATCAGCTTTAAGACTTGCACCACCTACTAAAGCGCCATCAATATTTTCTTTTGCCATTAATTCTTTAACATTAGCTGGTTTTACTGAACCACCATATTGTATGCGTACTGCTTCTGCTGCATCTTCAGAATATAATTCAGCTATTAGATTTCGGATAAATGCACACATAGCTTCTGCATCTTCAGCGCTTGCAGTTTTTCCTGTTCCTATAGCCCAGATTGGTTCATAGGCAATTATAAGTTTTTTGATATCTTCTTCACTCACATCAGCTAAATCAGCTGTTAATTGTGCTTTTACCTTTTCTTCTTGCTTATTAGCTTCTCTTTCTTCAAGAGATTCACCACAGCAAAGTATAGGTGTTAAATCATGGCTAAATGCTGATAAAACTTTTTCATTAATTAGTTTATCATCTTCACCAAAAATATCACGACGTTCGGAATGACCTAAGATAACATAGTCTGCACCGATATCTGTTAGCATTAGTGGAGAGATCTCTCCTGTAAATGCACCAGATTCTTCATAGTACATATTTTCTCCACCAAAATTTATATCTGTTCCTTCTAGAAGTTCAGCAGCAATTGGTAAATCAACAGCTGGCGTACAAACACCTGCTTCTACTTCTTGGTCTAAGTCTTTTTCTTTGATTTCTTCTAGTAAACTTTTAGCTTCGCTTACTGTCATATTCATTTTCCAGTTTCCAACTATTACTGGTTTGCGCATAATAACTCCTTACTTATCTTCAATTGCAGAAATGCCTGGTAGATCTTTACCTTCTAAAAATTCTAGACTTGCTCCTCCACCAGTTGATACGTGAGTGATCTTATCTTTTAGTCCTGCCATTTCAATAGCTAAAGCTGAGTCTCCCCCTCCTACAATAGTAGTAGCTTCTGATTCTGCTAGAGCTTTAGCAACTTCATTTGTACCATTTGAGAATTCTTTGATTTCAAATACTCCCATAGGTCCATTCCAAACAACTGTTTTTGCATCTTTAATTTTCTCAGCAAATATTTGAGCAGTTTTTGGACCTATATCTAATGCTTCTTTATCAGCTGGGATATTGTCAATGTCTACAATTTCAGTTTCTACTCCAGATTCTATTTCATCAGCTATTACTGCATCAACTGGTAATAAAATTTCTACATTATTAGCTTTTGCTTTTTCAATTAATTCGAGTGATAAGTCCATCTTATCTTCCTCAAGTAAAGATTTCCCTATTTCTTTTCCTTGTGCCTTAAGGAATGTATAAGCCATACCTCCACCAATTAGTATAGTATCAACTTTACCTATAAGATTTTCTATTACACCTATCTTATCAGATACTTTTGCTCCACCAAGAATTGAAACAAAAGGATGTTCTGGGGCCTCTAGGGCCTTTCCCATAACATCAATTTCTTTTTCTATTAAAAATCCTACAGCAGATGGAAGAATACTTGCAACACCTACATTTGATGAGTGGGATCTATGGCTAGTACCAAAGGCATCATTTACATATAAGTCAGCTAGTGAAGCTAATTGTTTTGAGAATTCTTCATCATTTTTAGTTTCCCCAGCTACAAATCGTGTATTTTCAAGAAGTGCTACTTCACCATCTTTTAATTCGTTTACTTCTTCTTTTACTTTTTCATCAACTACTTCTGGAGATGGGATGAAGTGGAATTTTTCTCCATAATGATTTTCTAACCAATCAGCAACTGGTTTTAGGGCAAAGTCTGGATTTGCTTCTCCTTTTGGTCTACCCAAGTGACTCATTAAAATAACTTTAGCATTATTTTCTAATAAGTAATCTATAGTTGGTAAAGCTGCCTTAATTCTTGTATCATCAGCTATTTCACCTTTATTTTCTTTTGAAAGAGGAACGTTAAAATCTACTCTTACAAGAACTTTTTTACCATTAACATCTAAATCTTTTACTGTTTTCTTATTCATAATTCTCCTTAAAAATAAAAGGGCAAGAGATAAATATCTCTGCCCCTATACTATCTCTTAAAGGTTAGCTAAATAATCTAGTGTTCTAACAAGGTTAGATACATAACCTGCTTCATTATCATACCAAGCAACTGTTTTAACGATTTGTGTATCGCCATTTTCAACAACTTTTGTAAGTTGAGAATCAAATACAGATCCTGCTGGGTATCCTACAATATCACTTGATACAACATCTTCTGTTTCGTAAGCAAATGCATCATTTGAGTAATTTTTCATTGCTTCGTTAACTTCTTCAACAGAAACTTTCTTTTCAAGGATTGAGTAAAGTTCTGTAACAGAGCCAGTAATTACTGGAACTCTTAATGCTGTACCATCAATTTTACCATCAACTTCTGGTAATACTTTACCTACTGCCTTAGCAGCTCCTGTTGAAGCTGGGATTGTATTTTGTGCTGCTGCACGTCCCCCTCTAAGGTCTTTTTTAGTTGCTGGTGTATCTTGGATAGCTTGTGTTGCTGTGTAAGCGTGGATTGTTGACATTTGACCTGTAACAAAACCAAATTCTTTATTTAATACGTTTACCATTGGTGCTAAACAGTTTGTTGTACAGCTTGCTGCTGATACTACTGTTTCAGAGCCATCAAGTGTTTCATGGTTTACACCGTAAACGATAGTTTTCATCTCGCCTTTGCCTGGAGCTGAAATAAGAACTTTTTTAGCACCTGCTTTAATGTGAGCTTCTGCTTTTTCTTTTTGTGTGAAAAGTCCAGTACATTCAAGTACAACATCTACTCCTAGATCTCCCCAAGGTAGGTCTTCTGGATTTCTTTCAGCAAAGATTTTTATTTCTTTACCATTTACTTTAAATCCATCTTCTGTTTCTTCAAAGTCTCCATTAAATCTTCCTTGTGCTGTATCATATTTAAATGCATAAGCAAGGCCGTGTTTGTCAATTAGGTCGTTAATAGCTACTACTTCAATATCGTCTTGTACTTCAGCTATTCTTCTAAGTGTAAGACGTCCGATTCTACCGAATCCGTTGATTGCTACTTTTGTTGTCATTATTCCTCCTAAAAGTTTTCTACAATTACATTTAACTATACGTTAGTAATTTGTCAAGGTATGCTACCACGCTTGTCCTTCAAGGTATCTATTAGCTACCACTGCAGCGATGCACCCATCTCCAGCGGCTGTTACCATTTGTCTTACAGACTTTTCACGGGTATCCCCAATGGCAAATACACCTTCGATGTTAGTTTTCATATCATCGTTAGTAACTATATACCCATAATTCATATCAAGCTTACCTTCAAATATTTTTGTTTGTGGTATATATCCTACAAATATAAATACCCCAATTGGGTTATTATTATCACTTTTTAATTCTGTTAGCTCACCAGTCTTAACATTTTCTACAACAACTGATTTTGCTTCTTTATCACCTTTGATTTCATGAACTACAGAATCTAATACAAGTTTAACTTTTCCGTTAGCTTTTATTTTATCCACAACCACTTGACTTGCTCTAAATTGGTCACGTCTGTGAATTATAGTGACAGATTTTGCAAATTTAGTTAGATATAGGGCTTCTTCTAAAGCACTATCTCCTCCACCTACTACAAAAATATCTAGACCCATAAAGAATGGACCGTCACAAGTTGCACAATATGAAACTCCCATATTAGCAAATTCTTCCTCGCCTTTTACGTCAAGTTTTCTATGATCTGCTCCGGTAGATACTATAATTACTTTTGCTTCTAAAGTTTTACCATCTTCTGTATAAACTTTTTTAATTTCTCCTTCTAAGTTAACTTCTATTACATTTGTTGTTAAGAATTCACAGTATTCCTTAGCTTGATCATACATTCTATCTGATAAACCCATTCCAGTGGCTTCTTCCATTGATCCCGGATAATTTTCTACTGTTGCAGTTGTTGCTATTTGTCCACCTGGTATATTTTTTTCTATTATTAGAGTGTTCAGTTTTGAACGGCCTGCATAAAGACCTGCTGTAAGTCCTGCTGGACCTGCTCCTAAAATTATAATATCGTACATTTATTCTCCTAAAAATTAAAATTATTTTGTCTTAAAGCTTCATATAAGACTATAGTTACAGAATTAGCTAAATTTAAAGATCTGTCTATCTTTTTAGTCATTGGAATAGTAATGATTTTTTCATTATATTTATCAAGAATAGCTTGATTTATTCCTTCTTTTTCTCTACCAAAAATTAAATAATCTCCATCCTTAAATTCTACATCAGAATATTTTTTGTCAGTACCTGTTTCTACTAAGTAAAAATTTTTATCTTTTATAAATTCCAAAAACTCATCCATACTATCGTGAATGGTAAGATTTACTTTATTCCAATAATCAATACCTGCTTTTTTTAGTGCTTTATCTGAAAAATCAAATTTAAATGGCCTAACAAGATGAAGATTGGATTCTGTCAATACACTAGTTCTACCAATATTTCCTACATTTCCTGGATATTCTGGGGATAATAAAACTATATTAAACATTTGGATTTTCCTTATTATATTCTAATATTATATTTGCGGCTTCGCTTATTCCTGTACTATTATTATCAGACACTTTATAAGAAGCTATTTTTTTAACTTCATCATTAGCATTGCCCATAGCAAAACCTAAATGAGATTTACTTATCATTGGTAAATCATTGAATGAATCTCCAATTGCAGCTACTTCGTTTACTTTTATACCCAAAAAATCAGCCAACTCTAAGATACCATTCCACTTATTAACAGCAGGCTCCATAATTTCTACTGATCCCCAACCTGATGAGGTAATATATAATCTATCTTTAAACTCATTTTCAATTATTTTAACTGATTTTTCTTCTCCATAAGGATGTTTTGCTAAGCATCCTATTAAAATTTTTGTTGCATTATGATCTTTTTGCTTTAACGTTTTGTAAGGATCTTCAGATATATTTATATTACATTGATAATTTAATCCATAATCTGTATCCCTTTTTAAATGTTCAAGTCTATCAAAATCTAAAGAATTTGAATAAAATGTATCCTCATCATAAAAATGATAAACAAATTTATGATTTTCACAAAAATCTATTATTTCTTTAAGATGCTTATCTTCTAAAGGATGAGTACTTAGAACTTTTTTGCTATTTACTTTTATAATAGCACCATTGTTTGCAATCATCGGATTATCTGTTTGAAGTATATCATTGTTAACTTTAAGAGAAGTCACTACTCTACCGCTACAAAGAACTGTCTTTACGCCAGATTCATTTAATTTTCTTATTGCCTCAATACTTGATTCATTTATCCTATCCTTAGAATTTAGCAAAGTACCATCCATATCTATGGCAAAAAGTTTAATCATTATTACTCCTATAATATAAGCAAAGCTTACTTAGTTTACACTCAGAACATTTTGGACTACGAGCCTTACAAATAGCTCTACCATGGCTTATTAATTGCTTGTGAGTGAGATTCCATCTTTCTTCTTCTACATTCTTTTCTAATTGTTTTTCAGTTTTAGTTACATTATCTGCATCAGCTAGACCTAGCCTATTTGATACACGAAATGCATGGGTATCTACTGGAAAAGCTGGTATATCAAAAGCATTTGCTAAGACAACATTAGCAGTCTTTACCCCTACACCTGGTAGTTTTATGAGTTCCTTTTTTTCCTTTGGGACTTCTCCGTTATATTCATCTAAAAGGATTTGACTTGTGGCTTTTATATTTTTCGCTTTATTTTTGTATATACCTATAGACTTTATCCAATTTTCCAAGTCTTTTATGTCCATTTTAGCAAAGTCTTCTGGAGTATTAGCTTCTTTAAAAAGTTTGCTTGTAACTAAATTTACTCTTACGTCAGTGCTTTGAGCTGAAAGCATGGTTGCTATGAGTCCTTCAAAAGGCGTTTCAAATTCCAACATATTTTCTGAAGGATCCTTATACATATCATCTAAAATATCTAAAACTTCTTTTATTTCTTCTTTTTTTAAAATATTATCACCTTATCCTTTATTAGGACTATACTATATATTTGTATAAAAAAATAAGTAATAATGGTATAATAAGTTCTTAGATATGAGGTGATTGAATGTTTAATTTAAAGAAAAAAAATTTAAAAGAACTTGATTTAATTTTGCTTTTTGCAACTTTAATTTTAAGTATCTATGGTCTAATTGTATTGTATTCGGCTCAAGGAGGAGATTTTTCAGCTATTAAAACGCAAATAGCTTCAACAGTGATTGGCTTTATATTAATAGCTGTACTTTGTACAATGGATCTTGATGTAATAAAAAAATCTTGGAAAGTAATTTATGCTATAAGTCTAGCTCTTTTAGTGATGACACTATTTTTGGGACGTGGACTGGATGAATGGGGAGCCAAATCTTGGGTTTATATAGGATCATTTTCCATCCAACCTTCAGAAATTGTAAAGGTTGGTTTGATATTTTCTTTTGCAGCCTACATTGATAAGTATAAGGATAAGCTAAATGAACCTCTTATTCTTTTAAGAGTGTTAATATTTGCTGCAATACCTGTTGGTCTTATTTTATTACAACCTGACTTTGGTACAGCAATGGTTTATCTTTTCTTCGTTGCTGCTATGCTTTTTGTAGCAGGAATTTCTTGGAAATGGATAGGGTTATTTGCAGTAATTGGACTTGTAGGAGGATATATACTTTTGACTAATCTTTCTGGCTTTAGAGCTGATAGAATTCAAAACTTCCTAAATCCTTCACGTGATATTTCAGGATCAAACTGGCAACAATATCAAGGTATGATAGCCATAGGATCTGGAATGCTTAATGGACGAGGATTTCTAAAAGGTAGTCAGTCTCAATACGGATATATCCCTGAAAAAGAAACAGATTTTATTTTTTCTGTTTTAGCTGAAGAACTAGGGTTTATTGGTGCTATAATTCTTGTAATATTGTTTACCATTATAATTATTAGATTAGTAATGATAGCCCGTAAATCTAATAATACTTTTATAACTATTATGGTAACAGGTGTAGCAGCAATGCTTTTCATACATATATTTGAAAACATTGGTATGACTATAGGAATCATGCCCGTAACAGGTATTCCACTTCCACTATTATCTTCTGGAGGTACTTTCCAATTAATTTGTTTGATTCTAATAGGTCTAGCCTTAACAGCCTCTATGCAAAAATCATATAGGGATCCAGACTTGTTGGATTATGAAACTATGAACGTTATTGATCCTAAATTAGTAAGTAACAGTAAAAAACTTGCTAACAAAAGTCAAGTTTAACTGAAATTAATTAGGTTATTCTGCCATATGGTAATTTAAATTAGAACATAGCAGCATGATCTGTTACAAAAATATGAATAGTTATCATCCCTTCATTAGAAGAAGTTCTCCTAGGAAATTATTTATATAGCCTGCCATCTCGTGGAGAGAAAATTTCTGTATAGGTTCTTCTAATGATTTTGGGACGATTCATTCATTCTACAATAGCCCCATTAATATTTTTTATTCTTATAATCTTTCTAATTAATTTAATAATCTTCATTTTTAAAAATTTCTAGAACTATATGATCTTAGTTTTTGGACGGATATTTTAACTATAAAACATACTAATCTTTCATTGTACAAAAATAGTGCAAGATAGGACTCACTTCCTTTTCTTACACTATGTGGTCATTTACTATCTATCAAAGGGCTATAAAAAAATAATAAAATATAAAATTATCTTTCAAACCACTCTTTCATAGTTCTCATAACTTTTCTAAGTTCATCTTCACTTATTACATAAGGCACCATGGAATAAATATACTTTATAAAAGGTCTTGCAAATACTCCTCTTTTATAAGCAAATTCTTGAAAACCACGAATGTCTTTTTCATCTTTTACTTCAATACAAACGCATCCACCCATAACCCTTACTTCTTCTATCTTAGGATGTGTGAATCCAGCCATCTCTTCTCTTTGTATCTCTTCTATTCTCTTTATTTTTTCCATAAAATTTTCTTCTTCAAAAATTTCTATTCCACTAATTGCTACTGAACAAGCTAATGGGTTTGCCATAAATGTTGGACCATGCATAAGCGCATGAGTTGGATTGTCGTCGTAAAAGGCATCAAAAACTTTTTTATTTGCAACTGTAGCTGCATGACCAATGTAACCTCCAGTTAGTGCCTTTCCTAAACAAATTATATCTGGCAAAACTAAATCTGCCACAAATCTATTTCCCGTTCTACCAAAACCTGTTGCTACTTCATCAAAAATTAAAAGTACATTATACTCATCACAAAGCTCTCTGGCTCTTTCTAAGAAGGAAATATCATACATCCTCATTCCACCAGCTCCTTGAAGGAGTGGTTCAACTATAAATGAATTTAATCTATCCCCATATTTTTCAAAAGCATCTTCTAATGCATCAATTTCTGTTGGTATATGAACTACATATTTGCTTTTTCCATATGCCTTTAAAACAAAATGATAGTCTTCATCATCTCCCACTTCCATAGTTTTAAAAGTATCTCCATGATAAGCGTTTTTTAGCGCAAGGACCATAGTTCGATTTTCTTCACCTTTATTCATATAAAATTGAAGTGCCATTTTAAGAGCTACTTCAACTGCAACAGATCCAGAGTCAGAAAAGAAAGGGTAATCTAAATCTCCAGGCAAAAATTCTTTTAATTTATTAGAAAGAGTTTCTACAGGTTCATGAGTAATTCCACCAAGCATGACATGAGAAAATTTATTTACTTGATTTATAATTGATTCATTTAATCTTTCATTTTTATAACCATAGATATTACTCCACCATGAAGAAACAGAGTCTATCATTTTGTTATCTTCTGTGTAAAGATAAACTCCCTTAGCATCAACAACTTTGTAGGGATCTTTCATTGTTTTCAATTGTTCATAAGGATACCAAATCATAATAACTCCTATTCATAAATTCTCTTTAAATCTTCGACATCGATGTCAAGGTCTTTATCATTCTTTTTAACACAGGCAATAACCTTTGATCCCGTCATGTATTCGCACATTTTTATATTGTCTTCTTGCAATAAATCTCCTGTTATAAAGTTATTAAAAATTATTCCTTTTAAATCTATATTATTTTCTTTCATATAAAAAGCTGTTAGTACAACATCATTTATAGTTCCAAGTCCTGCATCTGCTACTATAACACAAGAAAGATTAGATTTTTTTATAAAGTCTTCTAAAAATATTTTTTCCTCATCAAAGCGAAGAGGACATAAAATCCCACCTGAACCTTCTAAAGTTATATAATCATATTTATTTTTAAGCTTTTCAAAATTTTCTATTACTACATCTAAATCAACTGGATTTCCTTCTATTTGTGATGCCAAATGAGGTGATACTGCCTTCTCATAAATGTAAGGGCTCATTGTATCTAAAGACTGTTCAATATTTGCAAAATCTTTTATAAATTTTGCATCACCTGGAATAAGCTGACCTTTTTCATCTCTTTCATTCCCACTCATTGCCGCCTTATAGTATCCTGATTTTAAATTAGCTTCAGCTAATTTTTTTACCATAAGACCTGCCACATAAGTCTTTCCTATTTCAGTTCCAGTTCCTGTTACAAAAACGTTTTTACTCAATTTTTCCTCCTTTTAATTAAATCCTTTGTTTACCATTGGAATAAGTCTTTTACCAAGTATTGCCCCCAAGATACAAAGAAGAATATCTCCTGGTATTGCAAGTATAAAGCAATATAAAATAAGTGCCTTTACTCCAATTGGCGATCCTAAATAAAAATTACTAATTAAGTAATAATAAATCATCCCAATAGCATAAAGTATAAAAAGACCTGCAAAGTTTGCAATAAGAAGTCTTTTCATACTTGGATTTTTTTCTTTATTAGCAATCTTCCCTGTAACATAAGTCGAAAATACAAAACCTATTATGTACCCAAAACTTGGTTTAAAAACGTATCCAATTCCGCCGCCCTCAGTAAATACAGGAATACCTATAAGACCTAATATTATGTAAACGATTACAGAAGTGGCGCCAAGTTTTGGTCCTAATAATAATCCTGCAAGCATTGTAAATAATAGTTGCAGTGTGAATGGCAAAACTGGAATTGGTATTCTTATAAAAGTTCCAACAATAATTAATGCTACAAACAAAGAGCACAAAACTAAATCTCTTACTTTTGAAATTTTCAAATATTTCCTCCATAGTTATTATTTTGAACATTTACCTTAAATAAGCTATCATCAAAAAGTAGTTTTGTCAACTCATTATTCATTTAGGTCCATTATTTGCAAAAAAAAGAGAGCAAAATACTGCTAATTAATCAGCAGCATTTTTTTGATCTCTAATTTTTTTATCCTTAACCATCTTAGTTTTTGAAAATTCTTCTCTTTCTTTTTCTTCAATCAAAGCAGAAATTGTTTTTATTCTTTCCTCTGTCTTGGGAATTTGAACTTTTTCCAGAGAGTTTACTTTCTTACTTGTCTTTTTTATTTGTCTATCAAGGTTATTAATTGTAGTATCAAGCTCTGCAAGCTTATAAATTTTATCTTTAAGTTCATTAAACGATAACAAAGCTACATCAAACGCCTCATTTGTTTCATAAAATGAATAAGATAAATTTAATTTAGATGGCTCAAAATTTATGTTATAAATTTTTGTTTGCATAAATTCATCTTCTTGCAAACTTATACTATTATCTACTGGTACAATTCTTGATATGTCATCAAGTTTCGATTCCCCCATAGTAATCATAGCGCGTTTAAAATTTTTGCTAACTTTTTCTATTGTTTCATTTACTTCTTCATTTAAGTCATCCCTTTGTTTTATTTTGCTATCATGCGCTTGAATGAGTGCTTTTCTAGACTTATCTAGTATATCTAACCCACCCTGCAATAAGCTTAGATGATCTTTTGCAGCAATTAAATTGGCCTTGGTAGGAGCTGTAGATTTTATTTCCATAATTAATTACCTATGAATTTATCAAGATTTTCTGGACTTACCCTATGAAGTTCTGTTCTTGGTAAGATTTTTAGGATTTCCCAACCTAAATCTAAACTTTCCTCAAGTTCTCGATTTTCAGTAGGTTGTTGGGATAAAAATCTTTTTTCAAATTCATCACCAAATTCAAGATACTTTTTATCTATATCTGACAGATCATCTTCACCAACTATCTGAGCAATATTTCTAACTTCTCCAACATGAGAATATGATTCATAAATTTGGTTCATCAAGTCTTCATGGTCTGCTCTTGTATATCCTTCACCAATACCATCTTTCATAAGCCTTGAAAGTGATGGTAAAACATTTATTGGTGGGTAAATTCCTTTGTTGTATAAAGATCTATCAATTACTATCTGTCCTTCAGTAATATAACCTGTGAGATCTGGTACTGGGTGAGTAATATCATCGTTAGGCATTGTTAAAATTGGTATAAGTGTTACCGATCCATCTACATCTCTAATCATACCAGCCCTTTCATATAAAGTAGCAAGATCAGAATACAAGTATCCTGGATACCCCTTACGGGAAGGGACTTCTTGTCTAATTGAAGATACTTCACGCAAAGCTTCTGAATATGATGTCATATCTGTAATTATTACTAAAACATGGTATCCTTTTTCATAAGCTAAATATTCTGCGGCAGTTAGGGCGCATTTTGGAGCTATAAGTCTTTCCATAATTGGACTATCTGCTAGGTTTTGATACATAACAACCTTGTCACGTACACCTGCTTTATTAAAAGCGTCTTCAAAAAACATAGCTTCGTCTTTTTTAATTCCCATAGCAGCAAAAACAAAAGCAAAGTCTTCATCAGTTTTAAGTTTTGCTTGTCTTACTATTTGGGCTGCAATTTGATTATGTGATAAACCATATCCGGAAAATATTGGTAATTTTTGTCCACGAATTAGAGTTGTTAGCGTATCTATCGCTGATATTCCCGTTTGTATAAAGTCTCTTGGATACTCACGAGCAACTGGATTTAGTGGCTCACCTTCAACTGAATAATTTTTTTCAGAATAGATTTCTCCACCATTATCTATTGGGCGAGCAAGCCCGTCAAATGTACGACCCAAAATCTTTTCATTAAGTGGGATTGCAAGAGGTTTTTCCTCAAAACTTATTACTATATCATCAAGAGAAAAGTCTTGTGTATTACCAAAAACCTCAATTGATATAGTTTCATCATCTATTTTAACAACTTGTCCTACAAAATCCATTCCTAAAGCGTGAACAGAAACAACGGCATTATAAGTTACATCTGCTACATTTTCTATTTCAATAATTGAGGATTCGATTCTTTTAACTTTTGTATATTCTTTACGCATTAATTTCGCCTCCTCCAAGACCTAGGAAATGTGATTCAAGTTTATTGTTTAAAACTGTAAATTTATCTAAATCATCATTTTTTATATTATATTTCATTTGAGTAATATCATTAATTATTTTAGGATCATACACTTTATTATATGGAATACCATTTTTAATTGCTTCATCTGATTTATGATAATAATTCTCTATTACTTTTAACATTTTTATTTGTTTTTCTAGTGGCACATATTTATCAGTATCGTTGTAAGCGTTCTGTTGCAAAAATCCTACTCTAATTAATTCTGCAACATCAAGAATATTTCTTTGACTATCAGATAGGGCATCTTTACCTACTAACATTAATATTGAGCTAACTTCTTCTTCTTGTAATAAGACATTCATTAACTCATTGCGTACACCAATTATATCTTCACCAGTTTCTTCTTGGTAATATGATCTAATGGTATCCACATAATTTGAGTATGAAGTCATCCAGTTAATAGCTGGATAATGACGTGAGTATGCTAATTTTCTATCTAAGCCTAAAAATACATTTACAGCCCTTCTGGTATTTTCGGTTACTGGTTCTGAGAAATCTCCTCCAGATGGTGAAACAGCTCCTATAAGTGTTACTGATCCATCAGATCCATTTAAGTTTGTAAAATATCCTGCTCTTTCATAAAATTGAGATAATCTAGATCCTAGATAAGCTGGGTAGCCTTCTTCTGCTGGGATTTCCTCCAAACGTCCAGAAATTTCACGTAAGGCTTCTGCCCATCTTGATGTTGAATCAGCCATTAAAGCTACGTGATAACCCATATCTCTAAAATACTCAGCAATAGTAATTCCAGTATAAATAGAAGCTTCACGAGCAGCTACTGGCATATTTGATGTATTTGCTATAAGGATTGTTCTTTCCATCAAACCGTAACCAGTATTTGGATCTATAAGTTCTGGGAATTCTTCAAGTACTTGGGTCATTTCGTTACCACGTTCACCACAACCTATGTAGATAATAATATCTGCATCTGCATACTGAGCAAATTGGTGTTGAAGCATAGTTTTCCCAGTACCAAATCCTCCCGGAATAGCTACTGTACCACCTTTTGCAACTGGAAAAAATACATCTAATACTCTTTGTCCTGTATTAAGTAAAAGCTCTAATGGTCTTACTTTTTTTACTGGACGTGGATTTCTAACTGGCCAGTATTGATATAGCTTAAGCTCCTCAATACCTTCATTGGTTTTTACTTTAACTATAGTATCTTCTAGTTTATAAGTGCCTGATGCTTTTACCTCACTAATAGTTCCATCAACAGTACTCATTAACCTATGCTCGATAGTTTTTGTTTCCTTGATAGTAGCATAAATATCGCCAACATGAATGGATTCACCATCTTTAACTTTTATATCAACATCCCATTCTTTTTCTTCATCAAGATTTGTAAAACCAATACCTGATGGTATAAAGGCTCCATTCTCATCCATTATTTTTTCAAGTGGTCTTTCTATACCATCAAACATATTCTTTAAAAGACCTGGACCAAGTCTGACGGAAAGCGGTCTGTGTGTAGATATAATAGGTTCATTTGCTCGAAGTCCAGAAGTATCTTCATAAACTTCTATAGTAGCAAAATCACCATCTACCGAGATTACTTCACCGATAAGTTTAAGGTCACCGACACTTACCATTTCACGAATTTTAAGATCACCAGCATTTTTTGCGATTACTACTGGTCCATTTATTGTTTTAATTGTTGGATTCATTAAAACTCTCTTTCTCAAACAGATTATATAAAGTTCTTCCTATATCATATTTTTCTTCCTCAATTTTTTTTAGGTAGGTGTAATTATATTGGTAGGATCCATCAATGGATTTTAATATAAAACCACCTATATATTTTTCATCTAAGTGACCTAAATGAGGATAGGATATAAGATTCATATCTTCTTTTCTTACTAAGATTTCAAAATTATCACTAGATTCATTTAATTCCTCTAATTTTTTTTCTATGTTAGTAGATAAAGAATTTTTATACTCATCTGTTTTTGTATATTCTATCAATTTCTCTTTTATTTCACCCACTAATTCATTGAGTAAGAATTCCTTGTGGGCATAAAAGTTTGTCTTTTGTTCTTCTTCAAGTTTTGCTATTCTTTCATTTCCACGAATAGTGGCAAAGCTTTTACGAGATTCTAGAGTATTCTTTAAATCTTTTTCAAGTTTTTGTTTCTTTTCTTCTATTTGTTGACTATTTATATTAGTAGAATTGTATAATTGTTCTTCACTTCTTGCTTTTTCTTCATCCCAAACCATCTTTCTAAAGGTTGAGAGTTTTGCATTTAAATCTAGCATATTACCTCCAATTAACCGTCTATGACTACTATCAAAGGAATACTTTCGCTTTCCCTATGAGCCCTAACTTCTTTTTCTATCCAAGACTTGGTGGTTGTTGTAAGTATTAAAACAGCAAGATTTTCATCTTTTATGGATGCTCTAAACTCCTCATCCATCTCTTCTGGATTATTTACTAGGCTTCCTTCAATAGACCCAAGTCTAAACATTACTATAAGACTTGGGTCATTAGTTAATATTTTTGCCTTCATTTTATGCGTTTAAGATTAATATTGAGATAATAACACCAAAGATAGCAATACCTTCTGCTAGACCTACAAAGATTATTGTACGTCCAAGTATTGATTGATCTTCAGAAATAGCACCTAAAGCTGCTGAACCTACTGTACCTACAGCATAACCAGTACCTATAGTTGCAAGTCCTGTTGATAATGCTGCACCAATATATCTAAGTCCATCTACATTGCTTGCAGTACTTCCTGCTGCTACAGCTGCGTCAGTTGCTGCTGCTTTTGTATTTGATGGTAGAAGTAAAACTAAAATCATAGCCATTACTGGCACAAAAGTTGATAAGTTTATTCTAAGTGCTTTTTTAATCTTATCTTTTGATGGATCTTCATTTGTTTTTAGTAGGTATAAACCTGAGTAAATTGTAATAACTACAACTGCTAATGCTAACATTCCTATTTTTAATATCATATTCTTTTCCTCTCTAATTAATTTTCTTTAGTTCTAATTGGTCTAAATAATCGACCGTTTCCTTCATAATACTTGCTGAACATTTCATAAAATTCTAGTCTTAATCCTTGAATGAATACTATCATTCCTTCAAGACCTATTATTAATAGGTTACCTAGAAGTAAGATTACTCCACCCCAGAATCCACCAGCAAGATTCGCCATAACCTCAAAAGCCATATATAAACCAACGTGGTTTATAGCAAAAGCTCCAACTCTTGTAAAAGATACAAGATTTGAAAATACTGATAAAAGTGCTTCTATAATTGAAAATGAACTTTCTATATAGTAATCGCTCTTATTTGAATCGTAAAGTCTTTTTGATCCTGTAATCTTTCTTGCAATTGGTTGCTTAAATACCATCATTATTATTGAAAGTATAAGCATAACAGTACCAATAGGCATTGGTATCGGACTTTTATTTACAAGATTCAGTACTATTATGATAAATGAAATCATCATCATAAGTCCTGCAAGTCCTTCTTTACCAAAGATACCTTCTTCTATATTATTTTGTTTGCTAACCTTATTATAAATGCCTATGATATATGAAATTACCATAAGACTTACACCAAATACAACTGAGGCGATAAGAACAGTCATTACATTATCAAATGGTTTTATAAGTAGGGCAGGAATTAAATCTTCCTTACCAAAAAATGAACCATACATCAGTCCAAAAACAGATGCAGATATCCCTATTCTTTTAAGAAGAGCGCCATAGGTTTTATTTTTCTTAGAAATATAAAAACCTAAAGCTAAAAACACTAATCCCTGACCTAAATCTCCAAACATTAGTCCATACAAGAGCATATAAGTTATTGCAAAAAATGGAGTTGGATCAACTTCATCATAATTGGGAGCTCCATACATATTTACTAAATATTCAAAAGGTCTAAATAAAGGATTATTTTTTAACCTTGTTGGTGGTTGTTCATTGACTGTTTCAACATCACGAGTTGTCACAGTTGTATCTTTATATTCATTCTCTAAAGATTCAAACTCTTTTAGCTCAGATTCTGGAACCCATCCTGATAAGTAAAAATAGTCATCCCCTTTAGCCATCTTTGTCTTTAGCTGATCAGACTTTTTAGTATAATCTAGAGAATATGATAGATTGCCTAAGACATCTTCATATTGGCTATTAATAGCATCAATTTGCTTATTAATCTCACTTAACTCATCTGAGGTTTTCTTAGACTCTTCATTTATTTTTGAGATTACAAAGTCTTCTGGAAGTTCTTTATCGACAAAACCTAGAGTGTTTATAGATCTTGATACATCTTTTTTTACCTTTTCTGGATAAACCAATAAGTAATTTTCTTTTCCTGAAGAAGATTTCTTATCTTTTTTACGTTTATGTTTTTTATTATTTTCTACTTGTTTACTTTCACTAGCTATTTTAGTATTTGGATATTTTTTAGATAAGTCTTCAATAACATTTAAATCAGATTCTGGAACCTGAGCTGAAAAATAAAAATACTTATCACCAAATGCCATGCTATTTTCATAGACGCTAGCTTCTTTGCTAAAATTTAAGTTATAGGATAGATTATCTATTACATCATTATATCTTTGTTTTAAATCATCAATTTTTTGATTTATAGCATTAAGCTTTTCATTATTTTCAACGATTTGACTTTCAATATCATATTCTTTGATATTTTCTGGTAACTCATTGTCAATAAATCCTAGTGAATTTATAGTTCTATTTATATCTTTTTTTACGTTTTTAGCGTATACAAGTAGATAATCTTCTCCATTATTTAGTCTAATATCATCATTTTGTGTGAATTCTTGATTATCTGCCATTACTTTAAATTTTCCTTAATTACTATTATCATCGATTAAATAACCGACAATTTTGTTAACAACATCATCTTTATATTTTTTATAGATATTATCCATATAGTTTATCCTTGATTGATAATCGGCATTAATTGTATTTGCTTTATCATTAGATTCATTCATAATATCATTATAAATTTTATTAGATTGCTCATGTGTTTTTTTACTGTAATCTTGGTCTAAACTCAAAGAGACATTTCTAGTATTATTTTTTTCATTCTCAAGAATATTATCTGTTTGAGTTTTTAGTTTATAAGTAGCTTCATCAAGGGAATAGATTTCATCAAGTGCATTTAAACTTGCTCTATCTACATTTCCATCTAAATGGATTATTAATGATGGTATATTATCATAATTATTTTTCAGTATAAACCTACCATCTTCTGTTACTGAACCATATCTATAATCGAAATATTTCAAATCTTGAATTTTTTCAATATCAATATCATGTTCTTTAAGAGCGTCAATATTTTCTTTATAAATATTAAGCTTTTTAGATTTTTCTTCTAATTCTTGTTTTTTTGCTAATAAAGTTTCAAGCTCATCATAGAGGGCATTTACCCTTTCATGATCCACAAGTTTTCCATTTGGATTATCGGATACATTTAAAGAATTTTTTAATTCCTCTAGTTTTTCTACATAGCCATCTTCGTTTCTGTCAAATCCTGATAATTTATTGATATCTTCAGCAATATCAACATTTTCAGCACTAGCTGTAATGTTAAAAGTCCTATTAGTAACTTGGTTAAAGGCATCAACTGGTTCAATGTCTCCAATTTTTATTACATCTTCTAAAAAGCTGTCCAAATTATTCAGGTCTGATATCATATTTACCAGATACATTTTTTCAACTGCCATTATTACCTCACTATCAAATATTCCATGCGTTCGTCAGCTGTAAAACTATCATCTAGTTCTAACAATGATTCTATATTCTCTCCACTAATAAAAATTATATTCATAGCTGAAATTACATAAAGGATATCTGATCTTTGTCGGGTTATTTCACCTCTATAAAGCTTCAGTTCTCTCTTACGCACTTCTTTATGAATACGGCCATTATTATCAAAAAGAGTCCTATACTTGCTTGATTTCATTTTCTTTAAGAAATCTTCTTTAGATAAAAGAGATAATTCCTTAAGTCTTTGACCATTAAAGGTATTGCCACCTTCTATCAAATAATTAAATATATCACTATCATTTAAATTATAATAGGATTTTAACCTATAAAGCATCTCAAAGTTTAATAAATTTATCTCCTCACCCAAAAAGTTTTCAATAAGTTTTCGCTCTTTGAGTGGAAATTTTTTAGCAAGTTTAAGTAAACTCCTGTAATAAAACTTCATCAATGCATTTGATGATAAAAAAATTACAGAATCCTTCTCCATATTTTTATTTAAATATGGCACTAATGTTCGGTAGTATCTACTATTTTTATTCTTTTCAATAAAAGTTTCCAAGTTCATACTTGGATCTAAATTAAAGTTTTTTGCTAATGGGTTAGATGAAAAGTTTATATAATTTCGCTCAAAATTTTTATTTACTAAAGATTCTATTATCTCTTGTAAAAATAGTATTTCATATTTTGAAAAATAAAGATTGAAAAAATCACTTTCTAATCCCTTTAAGAAATAATCTATACTTTTTAGTTCTTTATACATATTTCTAAAGTTACTATCTTCTAAGCTTTTCTTATCCATCTTATTATCTATTGATGGATATTTTTTAGATAATATATCAATCTTTTTGGATAAATCACTTTCATTAGCAAGACTTATATAAAGATCATTATCCGGAATTTTACCCATTTTTGCTTTTGATTTTACTAATACATCTCTCATTTATCGCCTCTTTTCTCCTATAACATTAAGATAATAACACTATCAAGATAACAATTAAAGGATAATAAATAATGTATATTTTTTATAATCTAATTGATTATTGGTTAACTAAATCTCCTGATATAGTAAATGAAGTATTGTCTGTTATTTTAACCTTAACAATCTCACCAATAAGTTCTTTTGGAGCCTTTACATGAACCAATTTAAAAGTATCTGTCCTACCTGTCAAAACACTTGAATCATTCTTAGACTCTGATTCTAATAATACATCAACAATACGCCCAATGTATTCTTTATTTTTTTCGTTAAAGGTTGGATATAGTTCATCTAAAAGTCTTTGGAATCTATCTTGAACAATTTTATCATCTATAATTGGGTAGGTAGCTGCAACTGTTTTTGGCCTTGGTGAATATTTAAAGGTGAAAGCTGAGTCAAATCCTACCTTACGGCAAGCTTGAAGAGTCTTTTGAAAATCTTCTTCTGTTTCTGTAGGAAATCCTACAATAATATCAGTTGATAAAGCTATGCCTGGAATCTCTTCCTTTAATTTATTTGCCCTTTCTAGGTATTTTTCAATCGTATAGTGTCTATTCATTTTTTTAAGAACACTATTAGAACCAGATTGCATAGGTAAATGGAAATAATTGCATACATTATCATTATCACGGATAACATCAATTAATTCATCTGATAAATCTTTAGGATGACTTGAAGTAAATCTTATTCTTTCTACTCCAGGAATTTTCGCCACACGAGCTAGAAGTTCAGGAAAAGTGAAATCATAATTTGCCTTATTACCATAGGAATTAACATTTTGTCCTAAAAGGGTGATTTCTTTAAATCCTTGATCTACTAGATATTCAACTTCTTCTATAATGGTGTATGGACGTCTAGATTCTTCACGCCCTCTAGATTCTGGAACTATACAATAAGTACAATAATTATCACATCCACGCATTATATTTACATAGGCTTGAAAATCATTAGTAGTATTATATTTTTCAAAATCATCTTTTACATCATCTGTAGATATATCAATTACTCTTTCATTTGTTTCCAAATATCTAAATATTAAATCAGCAAGAGAGTTTATATTCTTGGTACCAAAAATTATATCTACTTCTGGATGTTTGTCTATTATTACACCTCTAGCTGTTGTAGTTTGCATCATACAGCCAGATACAGCAATTATTTTCTCTGGATTTTCTTTCTTTAATTTTTTAAGAGAAGATACCTGACCATATAACTTTAGCTCAGCATTCTCACGAACTAAGCAAGTATTAAAAAGTATAAAGTCTGCATCTTCTCTATTACTTGTATAAGTATAACCTAGATCTTCTAAGATATAAGAAATTCTCTCAGAATCATGTTCATTCATCTGACAACCGAAAGTTGTTATATTATATTTCTTACCCTCAAAATAATCTTTATATTTTTCTTTTTGTAAATTTTGCATATGTCCTCACTTAAAAAAAGAAGATGACCGAAATCATCTTCTTTATTTTTTTGTTATTATAGATATTAATATTCTGTTTCTTCTTCATCAGAATTACTAGCTGCTTGATCTTCATCTTCAGAATCTAATGTAACTATATCTTCATCAACTTTTTCCTCAGTATTTTCTGCTGAATCAAAGTCATCAATAACATTGTCAACTTCAGAATCATCTGAAATTAGATCGCCACCTTGTTCGAATAAAGCTTGTTCTAGTAAATTACCAAGATTATTATTTAAATCATCATCAGAACTGAAGTTTTGAGAATTATTTCTTTCAGATTTTCTTCTTTGTCTATTTTCATTTCTTCTGTTGTTATTGTTTTCTCTTCTTGGTTTTCTTTCTGGTCTTTCTGGAGCTTCTTCAAGTTGTTTGATTGATAAACCAATTTTTTCTTCTTCTTTATCTAAGGAAATGATTTTAACTTGAATTTCATCTCCAATGTTTAATTCGTCAGATGGTTTTTCAACGTGATCCCAAGAAATCTCTGATACATGAACTAATCCTTCAACACCATCCGCAACTTCTACGAAAGCACCAAAGTCTAATAAATTAACAACCTTGCCTGTTACAATATCACCAATTTCATGTTCATTTACAAATGAATCGAATGGTTTATCTAATAGTTGTTTACGACCAAGTGAGATTCTATTTTTCTCTTTGTTAAGTTTAAGTATCTTAACTTCGATTTTATCTCCAACGTTTAAAACATCTGATGGTACTTCTACTCTTGTCCATGCAATATCAGATACGTGTAATAATCCGTCAAGACCATTTACTTCTACAAAGGCACCAAAGTCTGTAAGTCTTGCAACTTCTCCTTCGATTACTTGTCCTTCTTCAAGTTCATCCCATCTATCTTCTAACTCATCTTCAAGAACATCTTTACGAGATAAAACTAATCTATTTTTACGTTCATCAATTGAAACAATTTTAAGGTCCCAAGTTTCTCCAACAAATTTCTTGAAGTTTTTAACAAAATATGTAGCTACTTGACTAGCTGGTATAAATCCGCTTATTCCATTAACATCAACTGTAAGTCCGCCTTTGTTAAATCCTGAAACTGTACCTTCTACTAATTCATCATTTTCATATTTATTAAGAAGTTCTTTCCAGCTTTTCATGCCTTGAACTCTTCTTGTTGATAATGCTACATTACCTTCACCGTCATCTAGTTTGATAACATACACATCAATATCAGTTCCAACTTCAAAATGATCTTTAGGATTTTCGCTTTCTTCTTCTGTCATTTCGTCAAGTTTTATGATTCCGTCTGCACGATATTGTATATCAACAAAAACCTCATCATCTTTCACATCGATTACTGTTCCTGTCACAATATCTTTTGGATAGATTTTCTTTAAACTATCTTCAAGACTATTCATAAAATCTTCTTTTGTAAATTCGTCCATCTTTCTAACTACCTCCTCAATAATCTCATCAGGTGTTGACGCACCAGCGATTATTCCAATTTTATTAAATTCAGAGAGCTTTTGCAAAGGTAGATCTTTAACAGTCTCAATCCTAAAAACATTTTTATTATACTTACTTGCTACTTGATATAGCTTGTTAGTATTAGAACTATTAAAACCACCAACTACAATCATGCAATCTACCTCTTTAGATAAGTCTTTTGCAGAATCTTGTCTAAGCTTTGTAGCATTGCATATTGTGTTTTCTATTACTACACTACCACTATTTCCTTTGAGCGTATTTGCAATATTGTAGTAAAAATCCTTTCTATTTGTAGTTTGGCTTACCACATAGATAGGTTTTTCACTTTTAACATTTTTTGCTTCAGTCTCATCTGTAACTATTATACCATTTTTTAAATAAGAGTCCATAGCTTTTATCTCTGGATGCTCTCTATCACCTACTATTACAACTTGGTACCCTTCATCTTCTTTTTGTCTTATCTTTTTATATATATTATTTAAGACTGGACAAGTTGCATCTAGAATTTCATTATTATTTTCTATAAGCGCTTTTTTAAAGTCTGCACTTTCTCCATGGGCTCTTATAACTATCAACGAATCTTTGATATCTAGAGCTTTTTTCTTAGTTATTAGCTTAAGTCCTTGTTTTTCATAAGACTTTACAAGTTGCGGATTGTGAATTAAGGGGCCTACTGTATATTTTTCTTTATTACTTTCAAGTGCTTCGTTTGCTAGATCAACCGACCTACTTACTCCAAAACAAAAGCCCGAATTATCTGCTATAATTATCTCCATTTATATCACTTCCTAACTTAACCTAGATTGATATATCCCTTTATATATTTCATCAGTAATATCTTTCATAGCTTCTTTTGATTTTAGGGATAGGTATTGATCAATTTTTATTGGTTTATTTATCTTTATAATTGTTTTTTGGAACGGCTTATATGATGAAATAATTTCTATTGGCACTAAATCACATTTTGCCTTTAGTGCTATATATGATACTCCTTCTTTGAGATTAGAACGTGAAATTTCATCTACTCTAGTGCCTTCTGGGAATATTCCTAGAGTCTGATTATCATTAACCAATCCAATAGCATATTTCATTGATTTTAAATCTCTACCTTCTCTATTTATAGGAAAGACACCTAGTTTTCTTAAAAAACCTCCTAGTAATGGATTAGTAAATAGTTCTTTTTTACCCATAAATCTAATAGGCCAGGTCATCATTATTGCAATAAATACCGGATCCCAATTTGACCAGTGATTGGCACATAAAATAAATCCATTATCTTCTGGTAAGTTTTCTGTACCTCTTAGCTCTAGTCTAAATAGAGGTCTTATAAAGACCTTAACAAATACTCTTAAAAATCTATACAACATCATCTTTTTCCATATTATCTAATATAGTTTTTACAGTTTCTTCAATTGTCTGATTTGAATTATCTATTTCTATGGCATCATCTGCTTTTTTAAGAGGAGATATAGCGCGAGTAGAATCATACAAGTCTCTTTGAATTATCGCTTGCTCTAATTCATCAATACTAAGCCCTGACTCATTTTGAAAAAAGCGCCTAATTGCTCTTTGATGAGTATTTGCTGTCAAATAAAATTTATACTTTGCATTCGGAAATACTACTGTACCTATATCTCTTCCATCAAGAACAAAGGATTTTTCATTAGCAATTTCTCTTTGCATTTCAACTAGTCTTTGTCTAACTAATCCATTGGCAGAAACCCAAGATACATTTTTTGTGACAAGGTCAGTTCTAATATCCCCTTCTACATTTTCTCCATTAATATAGATGTTATTTTCTATAAAATCTATATTAATGTCATCTAAAACTTCTGATATTTTGCAATCACTAGCATCTTCTTTAATATTATTATCTAAAAAATACTTAGTAACTGCCCTATACATGGATCCTGTGTTTAAATATTCTATTTTTAATATCTCTGCTAATTTTACAGAAATTGTTGACTTACCTGAACCACTTGGTCCATCTATTGCTAAAATATAAGTCATATCTTCTCCTTAATTGCTTTTGCTGCAGCAAATCCAGTAGTAAAGGCTATTTGCAAATTAAAACCACCTGTTAAGCCATCGACATCTAAAACTTCCCCTATAAAATAAAGATTAGGAACTAATTTTGATTCCATTGTCTTGGGGTTTATTTCTTTTACACAAATCCCTCCACGAGTAATTGTTGCAGTATTATATCCACCAAATTTATCAAAATATAGACTAAAATCTTTTATATTTTCAATTATAGTTAACCTTTCTTCCTTAGTAATCTGACCTGTCTTTTTATCGTCTCTTATTCTTGCTCTAGATAAGATAGGCTTTATTAGAGCTTGAGCAAGTAATCCTTTTAAAATATTTGAAATATCTTTATTTGGATTTTTATCAAATATTTCTATCAATTCTAAATCTAAATCGTAAAAGTTCTTTTCTACCAAGTCAATACTTACTTCAAAAACTTTTTTATCAACTATAAAAGAAGATAAGCTTAAAATAGCAGGTCCAGTCAAAAAGTTTTTGCTTATCAATACTGATCCATGTTGACTAAACACACCCTCATTAGTTTTTGCACTTATCTTAACATTATCTAAATTTAAAGCTTTGATATGATCTAAATCTTTGTCCTTAAAAAATATGGGTACAAGCGATGGATAAGTTTTATCTATCTTATGTCCAAAATTTTTTGCAAAAATATAGCCATCTCCACTAGAGCCAGTATTTGGATAAGAAAGAGCTCCTGTAGCTATTATAAGATATTCGAATTCATATGTTCTATCTTCAGTACTAACTTTAAAAATCTTATCTTTTTTAATATCTACAACCCTAGCTTCACTAATAAGTTTTACATTTTTCTCCATTAATTCTTTTTCGAAAAATTTAACTATATCTGAAGATCTTTGGCTTTTGGGAAATACTCTTCCATTTTCTTCAGTAAATAATTCTATGCCATGACTTTGATAAAAGTCCATAGTTGAATAATTATCGTGCATAGAAAATGAAGAAAACATGAATTTCTTATTTCTAACTATATTATCTAAAAATTCATCATAAAACATTGCATTGGTAATATTACATCTACCATTGCCAGTCATCAAAAGCTTTTTACCTATACTATCATTTTTCTCAAGTAGAGTTATATCTGTACTCTCATTTGCTAAATTAAGAGCAGCATATAGACCACTGGCCCCTGCTCCTATTATTCCTATTTTTTTCATATGCTATAAAAACTTTACCATAAAAAAAGAAATATATACCTACTTCTTTATTAAATTAACAAATTCCATATCTTTTTTATTAAATTTCTGATAATTGCCAAGTTTTAAATCTGTAAGTTTTATAGATCCAATTCTAACTCTTTTAAGATCTATTACTTTTGATCCAAAAACATCAAACATTCTTCTTATTTGACGATTATAGCCTTGACTTATTAAAACTTTATAAGTATTATTTCCTATAAAATATAAATCAGACTCATTAGTAAACTCACCGTTTCCTATATAAAGTCCTGATTTAAATTCTTGGCATTGTTGTTTTGTTAGCAACTTTGTAACTCTTACGATATATTCTTTCTCCACCTTAAAACTTGGATGTACTAGGCAGTTACTAAAGTCACCATCATTTGTTATTATCAAAAGTCCATGACTATCCTTATCAAGTCTTCCAGCTGCAAAAAATTTTTCATTAATATTCATTAAATTATTTAAGTCTTTTCTATTATGCGGATCAAAATTGCTTGTAATATATCCAATAGGTTTATTTAATTTATAATAAAAATAATCTTCTAATTTTAATATTTTTCCATTAATGCTTACTATATCATTATCACCTACATCATAGCCTAGTTTAGTTAATATATTTCCGTTGATTTTAACTTCTCCCCTATTAATAAGCTCATCAGCCTTTCTTCTAGATGTGTAACCAGATTTTGCAATATATTTATTGATCCTCATATAGATTATCCTCTGCTTCCTTAATCTCTGGCAATTCTGATAAGTCTTTTATATCGAAATATTTCAAAAATAAATCTGTAGTTATATAGATTATAGGCTTTCCTATCTTATCTAATCTACCATTTTCTTTAATAAGACCACGATCCAATAGATTATCTATTGTTGATTGGGATCTAACCCCTCTTATCTTATCTATCTCAGCACGTGTTATAGGTTGCTTATAAGCAATAATTGATAGGGTCTCTAAAGCTGATGTGGAAAGTTTTTTTTCTGATGATTTTATTAAATTAGTAAAATACTTATCATGTTCAGCTCTAGTTGTAAACTGATAGGAATTATTAAATTTCTTAATCAATAGTCCACTATCACCGTTTTCTCTTTCATCAATCATTTCCAAAAGAGCAGCTTTTATTTGATTTTTATTTGCATCTACAATAATCTTAGATAAATCTTCTATATCTATCGGTTCACCCCAGACATAAAAAATCTCTTCAATTACTCCTTTTAGGTAAGCATTATCCATTTATAGACTGACCCCTCTTTTTTATATGAAACTTATTACCTTCTTTTTGCTCTAAATAAATTTCTTTTAGTTTAAATAATTCTAATAGTGCCAAAAAACTAGCTATACATTCAGATTTACTGTGAATTTCATTTGTAATCAAATCAAGTCTTAAATCACCTTTTATATCTAAAGCTTTTCTATAAGAACTTAGATAATCATTGACATCTGGTGTCTTTATTTGAGATATTACATTTCTATGTACCTCTTCTTTTTCTAATTTTTTTAATAACTTCTCAAATTGGCTAGCAAGTAGAACAACATCTTTACTGATGAATTCTTCTTCACTTTCAAATTGTGAAAGATCCTCAGCATATTTGCTATGTATTTTCCTAGCTTCTAATTCTAGTTTTTTAAAATCATCTTGAACTGATTTTATTTTCTTGTATTCTATTAGATATGTTAATAAATCTTCTTCAAGGTTATTATCATCTTCATCTTTTGGTAAAAGCTTTGAAGATTTAATACTTAAAAGTATGGAAGCTATATAAATAAAGCTTGAAATATCCTCTAAAGAAGTATCAAGCTTTTCTATCTCTAGCAGGTAATCATTAGTAATATCTTCAAGCTTTATATCATAAATATCAATCTTTTGTTTTTCAATAAGTTTTAATAACAAATCAAAAGGGCCTTGATAGCCCTCTAGTTCAATGTTTAAATTCATTTGCTTTCATGCATAACTGCATATTGTATTGCAATTATAGTTTTTGCATCAGTTATTTCTCCATTTAAAACTTTGTTGTAAAGTTCATCTATCGGATAAGATTTTGCCTCTAAATCCTCATCTTCATCTAAATCAAGCTTTGATTCCCTTAAGTCTTTTGCCAGGAAAAATGAAAGCTTATCATTAGTAAAACCAGGTGATGAGTGCATAGTGAATAAAAAGTCGCAAGTTTCTGGGTAAAATCCTACTTCTTCTTGCAATTCACGACGGGCAGTCTCAATTGGAGTTTCATTAGCATCTATTAGTCCTGCTGGTATTTCAAGCATAACTTGATCTACTGCTTTTCTATATTGGCTTACCATCCATAATTTATCTTCTCCATCATAAGCAATAATTCCAACACCTTTTTGGTGGTCAACTATTTCTCTCTTGGAATATTTTTTATTTTGAAGCTCTACAGTATCAACTCTAAGTTTTAAAATTTTGCCATCATATATTGTATCCGACTTTATAGATGTTTCGTAAAATTTATCTTCGCTCATTTCTTAATTCCTCCGCCATAGTTAACATTTCACTTGCTGAATTTATAGTAATATCAGTAATATTTACACCACCAATTAATCTAGCAATTTCGTTAGTACGATTATCTTCTTCAATTTTTTCAGTAGAAGATATTGTATAATCTCCCACATCTCTTTTTGATATAAGTATATGGTTACTAGCAAGAGAAGCTATTTGTGGTAAGTGGCTTATCGATATCACTTGTCTTCTCTTAGATAAGTCAAGAATCTTCTCTCCAACTATTTGTGCTGTCCTACCAGAAATACCAGTGTCTATTTCATCAAATATCATAGTATCAACATTATCAAAGTCAGCAAATATTTCTTTAAATGCTAGCATAATTCTAGATATTTCACCACCCGATGCTGTCTTTGTAAGGGATTTTAATGCCTCTCCCTTGTTAGTTCTTATGAGAAAATCTACTTCATCAATTCCTGTAGTATCTACAGCATCTTTTTTGTTGAATTCTATTTTAAAAAGTCCATTTTTGATATTTAGATCTTTTATAGATTTATTAATCTTTTCTTCTATAATTTTACTTTTATTTACCCTAATTTCATGAAGTTTATTAGCATTTTCTTCTAATTTTTTATCAAGATCGCTTAAAATATTATCCAAATTATCTCTTAGATCTTCAATTTCGTCAAGTTCCTTACTTCTTTTCGAAATCGTATCATAATATGTCATTATATCATCAATTGTTGCACCATACTTGCGTTTAAGATTAAAAATATGCTCCATCAAATCTTCTAATTCTTGACTGCGTTCTGGATCTCCTACTAAAGTTTCCTCATAGATATCCATATCAGAATATATATCATTTAGTTCATCATTTATGGCAGATAACCTATCATAAAACTCACTAACTTTTTGATCAAAATTTGAGTAAGAAGATAATTCACTCATACTGGTGCTTATCATATTAGATATAGAATTTACATCATAATCACTATTATCTATTATTCCTTTTGCTGTTTCAATGGATTCTCTTAAAGCATTAATATTATTAAGTTTCTTGTATTCTTCGTCTATATCTTCTTCATTTACAGAAAGTAAATCAACCTGTTCAATCTCATCTATTTGATACTTTATGAGATCTCTCTCTCTTTGAATCTCCTCTTCAGATAGATTTAGATTATTATACTTGACTAAATAATCATTTTTTTGATTCACTAAAGCTTTGACCATCTTTTTTAAATCTTGAGTTTTTTTATCATTAGAATAGTTATCTATAAAATAAATGTAATTCGCCTTATTCATAAAGGCATTAGAGTCTCCTTGATTATATATATCTAATAAAATCGGTGAAATTTCTCTTAATATCGTAAGATTTGCTATCCTACCGTTAATCCTTAGTGTTGATGATTTTTTTGATATAGTTCTACTTACAATTAGTTTATTATCATCTTCATCAAATACTACATTATTGTTTTCAAGTATTCTTTTAGTTTTAGGATTAAGCTTAAAAACTCCTTCTATTAATGTTTTTTCTGCAAATCTGCCTACTATATCCTTGTCAGCTCTTTTCCCTAATAATAAATTAATGGCTTCAAGTATAAGAGATTTTCCTGAACCAGTTTCTCCCGTTAATACATTAAAACCATCTTCAAAATATATGTGATTTCTTTTAATAATAACAAAGTTATCAATAAAGAGCTCGGCTAGCATTATCTGACCATACCTCTTATATCTTCTATTAATTCATCTAATTTTTCAAAATCTTTAGGTGTTATAAATATTGTATCAATGCCTGTTACTATTCCACCAATGTTTTTAAGCTTAGAGTTTGTTATGTATTGGCCACAAACTGTTGCACAATATGAAATAGTTTTTATGACACATAGTTGAGCAGATTTCTCTACTGATAATACAGACTCCTTAAAAATCTTCTCCATTCTTTCATTAAGTGTATCATAAACTGTATCTACAACCGTATATTTATACTCATAATCATCTGCCTGAACTTTTGAAATTCTAAGTTCCTTGATGTCTCTAGAAATTGTAGCTTGTGTTGCATTTACCCCATGATCTCTGAGCATTTCAGAAAGTTGACTTTGAGTTTTCACTTCGTTATTTTGAATAATATCAAGAATTAGTCTTTGTCTAGTATATTTTTTCATAATTAATCCTCAATCTTCACGTACTGATAGATAATCTATTAGATATAAAAGAAAATCATTATCAGAAAATTCTTTTATAGTATTTTTTGCAAATAAGTTAATTTTATCTAAAAGTTCTCTAGCTTCATCATTATTCATAATATTTAGGATATTTAATTCATCTTTATAAGCATCTTCTAATAAATCATCCTGAATTTGATAGGCAAGTCCTAAATTATAAGCATAATCACAAAGTTTAACAATCTTTTCATCAGCTAAATTACATACAAGACCAGCACCTACTATAGAGGCCTTGAATAAATCAGCTGTTTTCTTATCATAAACATTTAATAAGTAAGACTTATCATAAATATTATCTCTTCTAAGATCTAGAACTTGTCCTTCTATCATTCCCTTATATCCAGTATGATCAAATAGATATTTACTTGCTTTTATGTATGAACTATCTTTTAGAGATAGCTCAAATAAAAGAGTTGAAGCCTCATTTAAAAGAGCATCCCCTGTTAAAATTCCTATGTCTTCACCAAACTTTATATGTAACGATGCTTTGCCACGCCTAACATTATCATCATCCATAGCTGGTAAATCATCATGTACTAAGGAATATGCATGGATCATCTCAAGACTTAGGGCAAATAATATATCATCACTAGTTGGACTTTTCCCTAACATTCTTAAAGTTTCTAAATATAAATTCGCTCTAATTCTTTTTCCAGAATCAAGAGCATAGACCAAAGGCTCATATAACCTATATGACTTATCAAAAGTTTGGCTAACTATAGAATCTATTAATTTTTTATTTTCTGCTAAAATTTCTTTAAATTCGGTACTATTCATTGCCTGTAATCACTTCAACTTTAGCTTTATACTCACCAAGTTGATCCTTAAGTTGTTTATAAAGTTCATTAGCTTGTTGATAAATTCTAATGCTCTCATCTAAATTATCTTTGTTTTCTTCAAGATCTTCTAAAAGCTCTTCCATTTTTTTATAATTATCTTCAAATGACTTATCCATCGCTAATAATAGCCTTTATCCTTCCATCGCTAAATTCTATTTCTACTAAATTACCAGTTTCAAGAGAATATTTGCTAAATATTTTATTTCCAGAAATATCCTTAATAATAATGCTCTTCTTTTTAGTTTCAATTAAGTTCTTAATGAGCTTCAATCTCTTTTCAGTAAAGTCAAGTTTAGTTTCCATATCTTTATAGTTAGATAACAAGATTTTGTCTAAGTTATTTTTAAGATTATCTATATCCCTAAGCTTATCATCTACTTTTAACTCTGGATTTAAAACCTTTATATTCTTTTCTATTGCATTTAATCTTAATTCATTTATATTAATTTGATTTCTTATAATATCTCTCATAGAATCAAGAATTTTTTCGCTTTCTTTTTCAATATTAGAATAGTTTGCAATTATATAAGAACCTGCTTCTGTAGGAGTTTGTAAAGATAAATCTGCTACTAAATCTAACAAAGTTGTATCTATCTTATGACCTATAGCTGAAATAACTGGAGTGTTTGCCTGATATACTGTTTCTATAATCTCCTTATTATTGAAAGCTCCTAAATCTTCACTAGATCCACCACCACGTGTTATAACTATTACATCTAATTTAAGATCGTCAAGTTTTTTTATAGCATCGACTATTAACTCAATTGACTGGCTACCTTGGACTTTTACAGCAGCTAATTTAATACTTATATCGTTTGGCTTTTGATTAATAACCGATAAAAAATCTACTATAGCAGCTCCGTCTTTTGATGTGATTAAACCTATCTTTTTAGGAAAAGTAGGTATTGCTTTCTTATTTTCAAAATCAAAATAGCCGCGCTCTTTAAAATCCTTTTTCATTTTAAGAAACTCAGCATACTCTTCTGATAAACCAACTTCTTCTATATTACTTGTTACAATAACAATTTTTGACGAGTAATTATTTAAAAATAAATTTCCTTTAACGATTACATCGATACCTTCGTTAAAAGAAAATTCTATATCCTTATCTTCATAGTAATAAATAACACAATCAATTACATCACTATCTTCTTTAAGGGAAAAATATAAGTGATTGTGACTATATCTAATATTTGCTAAACTTCCTTTAATATAAACCCTTGATAGTATTGGATCATGCTTAATATTTGTTTTGAAATATTCATTAAACTGTTTTACAGAAAGCGCTTTTATCATTAGGATCTTACAATCTTTCCTAAAACTGAATTTATCATCTGATAGTCTTTTTCATCTGAGTAAATTTTAGTTAATTCTACAGCTTCATTTATAGAAACAGATACTGGTATGTCCATATATCTCATCTCATTTATACTTAAAAACAATATTGCCTTTTCTACTCTTGATAATCGTTTATATCTATTATTCAAAGTATTTTTTAATGTTTCCTCTATAGCTTCGTAATTTTCATTATAGGAAATTATGGATTCCTTGATAAATTCTTCACCTGTTAAATCATGATTTTCAAGGGTCTTTTCAACATCTTCTATTCTGTTGATACTATCTTCATAGATTAATTTAAAGACCCATTCTCTTTGTTCACTTCTTTTCATTAGATCTCAATCTTTGGTATAGATACATTTACTCTAGCTACTTCTATTCCTGTCATAGATTCTATAACTCTAATAACATTTTCTTGGATATTTTTTACAGTTTTTCTAACATTTACATTTTTATCAAGATTAACTGTAAGGTCAATATGAAGTCTCCCATCATAATTATTAACTACAGCCTTTGGGCTATTAGCTTTCTGATTATGCTTATTTTGATCTGAATTTATACCATAAACTCCATTAACCTCTTCACTTGCTCTAATAGCAAGTTGGTCTAAGATGTCATTGGCAATTTTTACTTGACCATTTCTAAATGTATTAGCCATTAGTATCTCCTTAAACTCTGGATAAGTAATCTCCAGTTCTTGTATCAATTTTTATAGTGTCACCTTCATTAACAAACACTGGAACATTTATAACAGCCCCTGTTTCTACTGTTGCTGGTTTTGTTACATTAGTAGCTGTATCTCCTTTTATACCTGGTTCTGTTTCAGTAACTACTAGTTCTACAAAATTTGGTGCATCAACACTAAATGGTTTACCCTCGTAGAATTTGATTTGAACATTATCATTTTCTTTTACATATTTAATAGCCTCTTCTACTGCTTCATATTCAATGCCAATTTGTTCAAAACTTTCTGGGTCCATGAAATAATATAATTGACCATCATTGTATAAATATTGCATTTCTTTTGTAGATATTACAGCATTTTCAAATTTTTCATTAGGGTTAAATGTTACATCTTTTGTTCCACCACCCATAACTGATCTTATTTTTGCACGTACAAAAGCTGCACCCTTTCCTGGTTTAACGTGTTGGAAATCAATTACTTGATATACATCATTATCATATACAAAAGTAACACCTTTTCTTAAATCATTTGCAGATATCATAAATCCTCCTAAAGTTTTCTATTGATTATTATACCATAATATAAATTATAATAAAAATCATAATAATGGTAAAGAGAACTTTTTATAACCTTTAGAAAATAGAGCTTTTGGGGTATAAATTTATTATGAAAAAATTAGGAATTATCTCAGAATTCAATCCATTTCACAATGGTCATGAATATTTATTAGAAAAGTCAAAAGAAAAAACTAAGGCAGAAATCGCTATAAGTCTTATGAGTGGAGATTATGTTCAAAGAGGAGAAGCCGCTATAATTGATAAATTTAGTAGAGCGGATGCTGCCATGAAAGCAGGTTTTGATATGGTTGTAGAAATGCCTAATTATATTAGTTTGCAATCTGCAGAATATTTTGCTTTAGGATCTGTTAAAATTTTAAATAAATTAGATATAGATTATCTATGCTTTGGTATAGAAAATGAGGAGCCTGATGATTTTTTAAAAAAAGCTTATATATTAATTGATAAAAAAGATGAACTTGATGTTCTTACTAAAAAAAATTTAAATAATAGTTCATTTACAAAAGCACGTTATAATGCTACAGTTGAAATTTTAGGAGATAATAACTTTATAACATCAAATAATATCCTAGCTTTAGAATATATTAGAGCTATAGAAAAAATAAATTCAAAAGTTAAAGCTATTCCTATAAAAAGAATTTCGTCTGCTAACAAGGATATAAAATTAAATAACTCTAAGATCTCATCATCTACAGCTATAAGAAAATATATTTTTGATTCTTATAAAGACCATGTTCCTAGTTATTCCTATGAGTTAATTGAAAAAAGTAAAGAAATTTATGGTTTAGCAAATATGAATTATTATTACGATTTATTTAAATTTCTGATATTAATTGAACATAGACTCATGGATGATATTATAGGTTATGAAAATGGCATAGATAACTATTTAGAAAAAATAGCTATAAAAAACTGCTCTTTTAACAATTTTATTAAAGAAGCCACAACTAAAAGATATACTTCATCAAGGATAAAAAGATTAATGCTTAATTATATATTAGAAAATAAAATTTGCTTTAACAAATACGATCTTGATTTTTATAAAGTACTGGCTTTTAATAAAAAATCAGAATATATCCTAAAAAATGCAAAGGCAAAGGCCATCATCAGAAAGAAAGATTCTTACAATTTGTCTAAAACAGATAAAATAGTTTTCTCAAGAATGATAGATGCATCCAATCTATATAATTTGAGTACAGGACGTAATTTATATGAGGATTTCACAAAAAAAATAAGACGCTATTAGTATTTCTAAGAGCGTCTTTCAAAGTTATCTAGATTCAAGAATATTTCTTCTATTTTTTTCTAGCTGTTGAGCTAATTGACTGAAGTTTTCTGAAGATGATGAGAATAGTTTATCAATATATTCATAAGATTGTTGTCTAATCTTATTTGCTTCAGTAGCAGCTTCTTGTAAAATTCTATCAGCTTCTGTGCGAGCTTGTAAAGTAATTTCATGTTCTGAAATCATCTTTTGATATTGAACCTTAGCTTGTTCTTTGAAGTTTTGAATTTCTTTTTCAGCTTGTGCCAACCTTTGATCAGCTTCTGAGTTAGCTTCACCAATAATTCTATCTTTTTCTTGGTAAGTCCATTCCGCTTGTTTTATTTCTTGTGGTAAAGAATCTTTCATTTCGTTAAGAATTTCATAAATTTCATCTGGATCTACCGATACCTTTCTAGAAAATGGAACAGCACTAGCCTCATCCATAACATCTTCCATCTCATTTATTAATTCTGTTATTGTACTTGCCATTTGATTTCCCCCTTAGTAGTTGTATTTCTCTTTAATTTTATTTTCTACATTTTTACTTACAAAAGGTGATATCTCACCTTTAAAACTTGCTACTTCTTTGACACCACTTGAGCTTATGAACGAATAATTAGAATTAGCTAATAAAAATATTGTTTCAAGACCTTCATATAGACAAGCATTTATTCTAGCTATATTTTTTTCATATTCATAATCAGCTATAAGTCTAAGTCCTCTTGCTATTACTTTGCAATCTTCTTCTTTTGCAAAATTTACCAAAAGACCATCAAATGATTTTATTGTTACATGGGTTAGCTTATTTTCCTTAATCTCAACTCTAAGCATTTCTTCTCTTTCCTTAAGAGAAAACAAAGATTTTTTATCTTCATTTATGAGAATTGCTACTATAACTTCATCATACATACTATCCAACCTTTGAATAATATCAAGATGACCATAAGTTAGTGGATCAAAACTTCCTGGATATATTACTTTCATTTTATATAAATCTTAATTATCTTCCTTCCATATGTTTTTTCTTTATATAGATAAAAATCATATTTTTCACTAAAATTTAATTCTCTATCTGATTCTGTTATTACTATACCTTCCTCATTTAACAATTCATAATCTAATATGAGTCTAAGACTATGGTCTATGAAATCTTTATCATAAGGAGGATCTAAAAATACATAGTCGAATTTTATATCTTTATCTCTATAAGTCTCTAAGGCTAATTTATAATCAAGTTTGTTAAGTATGTAATTATCATCTTTAATTTTGGCAAGATTTGCCTTTAATACCCTAAAACTAGAATTATCTATTTCATTAAAGCATACAAGCTTTAAACCCCTAGATAAGAATTCTATACCAATTTGTCCACTGCCTGAAAAAAGATCTAAGGCAGTAGAATCTTTTTTTATTGGATATAGCATATCAAATATAGCTTCTTTTACTTTATTATCCGTAGGTCTAGTATTTTTATGTTTTGGGGCATCTAAATTAAAACCCTTATATTTTCCTGCAACAACTCTCATTAGTTTAATATTATCCTTCTATCATATGTGAAAAATTTTTCTATATAAGAGAAATTAACTCCCTTATAATCATTATCCTTAAGAAATTGAAAAATTTCAAAACTTTTTTCTATCTCTTCACTTGTCATTGACATATATTCTACTTGGTCTAAATTTTTACCATGTTGGATTGATGATAAAATCTTACCACCACCTCTAAGCTCAAAATCTTTTTTTGCTATCTCAAATCCATTGTCATTATTAACTAAAATATTAAGCTTAGCATCTTCTTTTATATTTTGGGCCACTAAATAGCAATAAGATTCGTAAGGTCCACGTCCTACTCTGCCTCTTAGCTGATGGAGAGATGATAAGCCAAAGTTATTTGCATTATATATAACCATGGTATTTGCATTAGCTACATCAATACCTACTTCAATAACAGTTGTTGAAATAAGTATGTCTACTCTTCCAGCACTAAAGTCCTTTAATGTTTTTTCTTTATCTGTAGCTTTCAAATTGCCGTGAAGCCTTTTTATATTTTTGTTTTTAAAACGTGTTTTATAACGTTTGTATAATTTTTCTACACTATTATCATCATCTGCATCTATATTATTAGAAACTATATATACTTGTCTACCACTGTCTAAATTAAAAGATATCTCATTAAATAATATTTCTTCTCTATTTTTAGCAATAACTTTTGTTACAATAGGTTTTCTACCCCTTGGTAGCTCATTTATTATAGATAAATCTAGTATTTGAGCAAGTCTTAGAGAAATAGTTCTTGGAATTGGAGTAGCAGTCATTGTTAGATAATTCACTGACTCTGCTTTAGCACCTAATGCCTGCCTTTGTCCGACTCCAAATCTGTGCTGCTCATCATTAACTACAAATCTCAAATCTTTAAAACTTACATCATCTTGAATAAGAGCGTGAGTGCCTATTACTATATCAATATCTCCCCTTGCTATACTCTTTTTAAGATCAGCTTTATCTTTAACTGACCCAGTAAGAAGAGCTGCTTTCAATCCAAATGACTCTATAAAAGCTAAATTTTTCTCAAATTGTTGATTTGCCAAAACTTCGGTAGGAACCATCATTGCTGATTGGTAACCGTTTAGACCAAATATTATCATAACAATTAAAGCTATTATCGTTTTCCCTGAACCTACATCTCCTATCAAGAGTCTATTCATGATTATTTCATCTGAAGCATCTTTTAGTATTTCATTTAAGGAAATAAACTGAGATCTTGTAAGTGTAAAGTCTAGCTTTGCTAGGATATTATCTAAATTGTAGTTTAATCTTAGTTCTTGTCTTCTTTGAAGCTTTTTATCTATAAAGTCAATATAAATTAATTCCCTTACAAAATCATTTATTTTAAGTTCTGATTTAGCCTTTATGAGGCTTTTTCTATCCTTTGGAAAATGAACTTCTTTTAAATTATCATACTTACTAGATTGAGAGAACTTCTCTAGCAATTCTTTGTCAAATATTTCTTCTTTGCTATCATAATTCTCTAAAGCTTTTTCTATAAAATCAGATATTTGTTTTTGATTTATACCAGATGTTAGGGAATATATTGCAATTATGTTTCCTATTATACTTTCATCTTTTTTACAAAAAATAGGATTAACCGCTTCATATACTTCCTTATTTTTATTAATCTTTGTATAGAATTTATAGGTATTTGACATAGACAGCTTTTGATGTGAAAATCTATCATTAAACCATAAAATTTTTATCTTTTGATTTGAGTCTTTTTCAAAAGCATAAAGATAAGTTATTATGCCATTTTTCGTTCGAACTTGATAAGACTTGCTGACTATTTCCCATTCAAAATAGTATTTAATATCAGGATTAGCTTTGCTAACTATCATCCTATGAGTTCTATCTTCAAAACTTGTTGGATAATAATTGTATAAGTCACTTACAGTATAAATACCTAGCTTATTAAGTAATTCTTCTTTTTTAGGTCCTATTCCCTTTAAGTCTATTAGTTTCATTATTCCAATGTGATTGTGTAATAATAAACTGGTTGACCACCATAAACTAGATCAACATCAATATCCTTATGTCTTTTACTAAGCTTTTTAACTACATCTTTAGCTTCCTTTTTATCTACTTCTTGTCCGTAGTAAACAGTGACTAAAGAAATAGCTCTATCTTCTTCTAAAGCTCTATCAACAATTTTTAAAACCGAATTTTCAATTTTGCTTTCAGATGCAATTATATTACCATCCAAAATACTAAGGTAGTCATCTTTTTTGATTTCTACACCTCCAACAGATGTATCTCTAATAGAAGTAGAAATCTCTCCAACATGGATATCCTCTATAGCTTCCTTCATGGATTCTGTATTTTCTTCAAGACTACTTTCATAATCAAATTCTAACATAGCAGCAAAAGTTTCTGGTATAGATCTTGTTTCAATAACTACTGCATTTTTATCTGTTAGTTCTGTTGCTTGCTTAGCACTCATGATTATATTTTTATTGTTAGGGAATATTATTATATTTTCAGCATTAACTTTTTCTAAAGAATTATAAATATCCTCAGTTGATGGATTCATTGTTTGACCACCTGAAATAATCTGATCGATATTCATACTTTTAAGTATTGCATCATATCCGTCGCCTCTGCTAACAGCTATAAATCCATACCTTTTAGCTTCTTGTTTTTTCTTTGCTTTTATAGAACTAAGGTCAGGTTTTAGATTTGTAAGCTCAGCATGAAGGATTACTCCATATTCTGTAAGCATTTGTATTAATCCGCTAATATTATCTGTTTTAAGTTTTGCCCTTAAAACTTCATCTTCAAATGACTCTTCAATATCATCAGCTATTGTATCAAGTGATTTTTTTACAGTTTTATAAGATTCATCAGTTGTAGCCAACTCAAAACTAAATTCATAAGCAAGATCTTTTTTATCTTCTTTAGTGGCTGGTATAATTTCTCCTAGCTTGATATCACTATTTAAGGCAGAAAAAGCACCTCTTAACAAGACTATTAATCCTTGTCCACCTGAATCTACTACACCCGCCTCTTTTAATACTGGCAATTGATTTGGTGTATTATCAAGAGCTTTTTGACCTGCACTAATAATTTCATATAAATATTGATCAAGTTCAATATCATTTTTGTATATTTCATTAGCTTTATCAGTCATTTTTTGACTAACTGTAAGTATAGTTCCTTCAGTAGGCTTCATAACAGCCTTATACGCAGTTTTATTAGCTATATTAAATATTTCAGGAATATCCGATAAATCTATAATACTTTTACCTTTAATAGCCTTTGATAAACCTCTTACTAATTGAGAAAGAATAACTCCTGAGTTACCGCGAGCGCCCATCAAAGTTCCTTGCGATAGAGCTTTTGCAATTTCATCAGCACTTGTACCATTTAACTGATTTACCTTATCAACACCTGATTTCATTGTCATGGTCATATTTGTGCCTGTATCGCCATCAGGAACTGGAAATACATTCAGTTCATTTACCATTTCTTTATTTTCATTTAACAATTCATAAGCTCCATGAATCATCTGTTGAAGCTTATTTGCATCGATTTGTCTCATAAACACCTACTTATTAATTCCTTGCACTAAAATATTCACATCTGATACCCTAACATATAAAGACTTCTCTAACTTATATTTCACATTGTCTATAATATTTTGGGCAACTACTGCTATTCTTACCCCATAAAGAATAAAAATAGAAATATTTATACTTAAAGTTCCATCATCATTTCTAATTATTTCTACACCCTTAGACATATTATCCAGTCTTAAGAGTTCATATATATCATCTTTTGTAGAACGAGATGCAAGGCCAACTACACCGTATGATTCCATAACAGTAGCTGCAACTATATTTGCAATCACTGAATCATCGATTGTGACTTTGCCATAATGGTTTACATATTTAATAGCCATATTTCCTCCCTATAGTAAAACTATATACTTTTATTAGTTTATTATACCATAAAGACTTTACTTTAGTCATAATAAATCTGGACATAAAAAAATCGCCAAAATCAATTGGCGATTTTTATTAAATATTCTTATTTTCCAGCAAGTCTCTTATATGTGTTATATCTCTCATTAGCAGCTTTTTCTGCCTCAGCATATAATTCATCTGCTGTTTCTGGGAATGATCTCTTAAGTGAAGAGTATCTTACCTCACCTTGTAAGAATTCTTGGAATGATTCTGTTGGTTCTTTGGAATCTAATTGGAATGGATTTTTGCCCTCGTCAGCAAGTCTTGGGTCAAATCTCCATAAGTGCCAGTAACCAGCTTCAACAGCTTGTTTTTCTCTAAATTGAGATTTACCCATACCAACTCTGATACCGTGGTTAATACATGGTGCGTATGCGATTATTAGAGATGGTCCATCATAGCTTTCAGCTTCTTTGATAGCTTTTAATGTTTGGTTTTGGTTAGCACCCATAGCAACTTGTGCTACATAGATATATCCATAAGATGTCATCATTAAACCAAGATCTTTTTTACGTACTTTCTTACCAGATGCAGCAAATTGTGCTACTGCTGATAATGGAGTAGATTTAGAACTTTGTCCACCTGTATTTGAATATACTTCTGTATCGAATACTAAGATATTGATGTTTTCACCACTTGCTAATACATGATCTACACCACCAAATCCGATATCATAGCTCCATCCGTCACCACCGAAGATCCACATAGATTTTTTGATCATGTAATCTTTAAGTGTAAGAATTTTCTTAACTAAATCAGAAGCTTCTTCATTATCAACTTTTTCATCTTGAAGATTTAAGATCTTAGCTGTAGCTTCTTTAGAAGCATTAACATCTTCTTTTCCTTCAATCCACATCTTGAATGCTTCATTATATGGAGATTCAATGTTAAGTTCTAAGAATTTGTTCATATAGTTTTCAAGTAGGTATTTATTTGATTCTGCTGCAAGTTTCATACCGTATCCGTATTCAGCTGCATCTTCAAATAATGAGTTACCCCAAGCTGGACCCTTACCTGATTGAAGGTTCTTTGTATATGACATAGCTGGTGCACTTGCTCCCCAAATTGATGAACAACCTGTAGCATTTGCAATATACATTCTGTCACCGAATAATTGAGTTACTAATTTAGCATATGGTGTTTCACCACATCCTGCACAAGCACCTGAGAATTGAAGTAATGGTTGTTTGAATTGGCTTCCTTTAAGGTTTTTATCATCCATTACATCTTCTTTGTATCCAACTTCTTCATGAGCATATGCCCAATTTTCTTTTTGTTCTTCAACTTGATCTTCAAAAGGTTTCATGATAAGAGCTTTATTTGGAGCTGGACAGATGTCAGCACAGTTTCCACAACCAGTACAGTCTAATGGAGAAACTTGAATTCTAAATTCATATTCATCCATACCCTTGCCGATAGCTTTTTTAGTATTGAAGTTTTCTGGAGCGTTAGCTTTTTCGTCTTCAGTTACTAAGAATGGTCTAATTACAGCGTGTGGACAAACAAATGAACATTGGTTACATTGGATGCAGTTATCCATTTGCCATTCTGGTACATTAAGAGCTATACCACGTTTTTCATATTCTGTTGTACCTGATGGGAATTCACCATTTTCAAGATCAAGATCTGTGAAAGCTGATACTGGAATATCATCTTCTTTTTGTTCTATCATTGGTCTTAAAATATTTTTAACAAATTCAGAAACTTCTCCGTTTTCTTCTTTTGCTTCGTCTTGCGCATTAGCCCATTCAGCAGGTATTTCTATTTTCTTAGCTGCAGTAAGTCCTGCATCTACAGCTGAATAATTCATGTTTACAATGTCATCACCTTTGTGACCATATGATTTAACGATAGAGTCTTTTAAGTATCCTACTGCATCATCAATTGGAAGTACTTGTGAAAGGTTGAAGAAAGCTGCTTGCATAATCATGTTTGTTCTTGAACCAAGTCCTAAATCTTGAGCAATATGTGATGCGTCAATAATGTAGAAATTGATATCATGTTCAGCCATATATCTTTTCATATTAGCTGGAATGTGTTGGTCTAATTCGTCTTCACTCCATACGCAGTTAAGTAAGAATGTACCACCATCTTTAAGTCCTGCTAATAAGTCATATTGATTAACGTATGCTTGTTTAGAACATGACATAAAATCAGCTTCATCTAGTAAGTATGTTGATCTGATTGGATCTTTACCAAATCTTAAGTGAGATACTGTTAAACCACCTGATTTTTTAGAGTCATAATCAAAGTATCCTTGAGCATACATGTCTGTATTATCACCAATGATTTTGATAGCTTGTTTATTAGCACCAACAGTACCGTCAGATCCGAATCCCCAGAACTTACATCTTGTTGTTCCTTCTTGACGTACTTTGAAATCATCTCTTTCCAAAGATGTATTTGTAACATCATCGTTAATAGCAAGTGTGAATCCTTCTTTAGTATCAGCTTTTGCTAAATTATCAAATACTGCTTTAACGTCAGCTGGAATTGTGTCCTTACCAGCAAGTCCGTAAACACCACTAAAGATTTCTGGAGCATTTTCTTGTCTGTAGAATGCTGATTTAACGTCTAAGTGTAGAGGTTGTCCTTCAGCACCTTTTTCTTTTGTTCTATCAAGAACAGCTATTTTCTTAACTGATTGAGGAATAGCTTTTAATAAATGTTCAGTTGAGAATGGTCTATATAAGTGAACTTCTACTAAACCTACTTTTTGTCCTTCTTCTAATAAAACATCAATTGTTTCACGAGCTGCTTGGCAGAATGAACCCATAGCTACTATGATATTTTCTGCATCATCAGCACCGTAGTAGTTGAATAATTCATAATTTGTACCAATTAAATCATTGATTTGGTGCATATAATCTTCAACTATACCAATCATATCTGTATAAGCTGGGTTAGAAGCAACATATCTTTGGAAATAAGTATTCTTTTCTGCTGTACCCATGTGTTTTGGTCTTTCTGGATTTAATGAATTATTTTTGAATTCATCAACAGCATCATAGTCTACTAAATCTTTAAGTGTGTCATAATCCCAAACTTCGATTTTTTGAATTTCGTGACTTGTTCTAAACCCATCGAAGAAGTTAATGAATGGAAGACGTCCCTTTATAGCTGCTAAGTGAGCTACTGGAGATAAGTCCATTACTTCTTGAACAGAGTTTGAGCAAAGCATAGCACAACCTGTTTGTCTAGCTGCCATAACGTCTGAGTGGTCGCCATAGATAGAAAGTGATTGAGTAGCTACAGTTCTTGCTGCAACATGGAATACACCTGGTAATCTTTCACCAGCGACTTTATACATATTAGGTATCATTAATAATAATCCTTGGCTGGCTGTATATGTAGTAGTAAGTGCTCCTGCTGCAAGTGAACCGTGAACAGCTGCTGCTGCACCTGCTTCAGATTGTAGCTCTTTTACCATTACTTCTCTATCAAAAACATTTTTACGTCCATTTGATGACCAAACATCAACAGACTCTGGCATTGGTGAAGATGGTGTGATTGGGTAAATAGTTGCAACATCAGTAAATGCATATGATACGTGAGCTGCAGCTGTATTACCGTCCATAGTCTTCATTGCTCTAGTAATTGTCATTTAGACCTCCTAAAATAATTATAAGTAATTATCGTTAACACTAATTTAAGTATAATGAAGATTTATAAGAAAGTCAAGGGTAGTTGTTAAAATATATATTATTTCTTAAAAAAGAGAATTTTTATAAAAGTAACGATTGTTAAATTACAAATAAAAAAACAATGACCTATTCGAAGTCATCGCTTTTCTCTACTAATTCTTTGTGAAATATATTATTTGTCATAGCACGAGCCGCATTATAGCCGAAGTTTTTCTCTCTTTGATTCATAGCTGCAACTTCGACAATCATAGCTAAATTTCTTCCAGCCCTTACAGGCACTACTATGTGTGGAACTTTTACATCTAATAATTCTATATAATGATCATCAAGTCCTAATCTATCGTACTCAAAGTCTGATTTCCATTGTTCTAGCTCTATTACAAGTTCAATTTGACTAGTATGTTTTACAGAACCTGTCCCATATAATCTTCTAACATTTACTATACCTAAACCTCTTATTTCCATATAGTGTCTGATATTATCTGGCGCTGTACCCATTAGTTTATTATCCATAGCCATAATGTCTACCATGTCATCAGCTACTAGTCTATGTCCTCTATTTACAAGATCTAATGCTGTTTCACTTTTACCAACTGATGATTTCCCCATAATGAGAACACCTATACCAAAAACTTCAAGAAGCTCTCCGTGAACATTGCTTCTTGGGGCCAATTGATATTCAAGTTCATAAGATATACCAGATATAAGTTTAGTAGTTTTTTCTGGTGATCTTAGAAGAGTCTTATCATAATAATCTGCTAGGTCTAAAATATCTTGATTTAATTCTGCATTATAAGAGAATATAACGGCTGGGATATTATAAGATAATATCCCTCTAAATCTCTCATATTGAAGCTTACTATCAAGTCCTGTTAGATAAGTATATTCTACAGATCCAATAATTTGTAATCTTAAATACGGAAAATCTTCTAGGTAGCCAGCCAATTGCAGACCAGGTCTATTTACATCAGCACTGGATAAGGTAATGTCATAATAATTGCTGGATTGATGGACAATTTCAAGACCTAAATTTTCTACTACTGTGTGTAACTTGATCTCTTTGTTGGTTTCGCCTCTTAAAACCTCTTTTTGAATAACATCACTCTTTACTTCGCTTTCTGTAACGCCATCATCCATTATTTCCTGATTTTTATTTTTATCGTCCATAAATTCTCCTTATCCTTTTAGTCTAAAATATTTATATATTTCTAAGGCTTGTGATTTTCCGACTAGGGGAACTTCCATTAGCTCTTCTACACTAGCTTTCTTAATATTTGTAATAGTTTTAAAATGCTTATAAAGATTTATTCTAGTTTTTTCTCCAACACCTTTTATATTATCAAGCTCTGATTTTTGCATTGTCTTCTGCATTAATTTTCTATGATAATTTATGGCGAATCTATGGGCTTCTTCTTGAATTTCATAGATCAACTTATAAACCGGATCGCGCCTATTTATAGGTATTTCACAACCTTGATAAATTATTGCACGGGTAGTATGCTTATCGTCTTTAACAAGACCTGCTATTTCAATATTTAAATTAAACTCTTTTAATATTTCTTTTGCTGAAGATACTTGTCCCTTGCCACCATCCATAAGGATAAGATCTGGAAGTTTGCCAAAGCCTGTAAGGATATTTCCTGCTTCTTTTTCCTTAAGGCCATTTTTTAATCTACGAGTTAATACTTCTTTTAGAGATCCGTAATCATTTGGTCCTTCTATAGTTTTTATCTTAAACTTCCTATATTCTTTTGGATTTGGATGTCCATCTTCAAATACTACCATAGAGCCTACTGACTGAACTCCAGATGTATTAGATATATCATAAGCTTCTATCCTATTTATCTTAGATATATTTAAAATCTCTTTTAATTGATTTATACCAGCAGACTTTTTTCGATTCTTCTTTTCTATGCGTTTTTCATATTTTATTCGCATATCATTGGCATTAGTTAAAGCCATATTTACTAAATCTTTCTTTCGACCAAGTTTTGTCTGATGAATAGTAACCTTAGTACCTCGTTTTTGATTTAAAAACTCATTTATGGTTCCTATATCTTCTGGCATAATTTCTAGTAGTACTTCTTTTGGAACATACATTATATCAAGATAAAACTGTTTAATAAAAGAGCCTATTATATCCTTATCAGTTTCTACAAAATCATTTTTGATAATAAAATGTTGGCGATCTACAATTTTTCCTTCTCTCATGAAAAATACTTGCATGACTATGACGCTAGTGCCTTTGCTCATAGCTATGATATCCATATCATCACCACCGGTTTCTGTAACTTTTTGACGTTCAGAAATAGTGGATAGTGCTCTATAATAGTCTCTATATTTAGAGGCCATCTCAAAATTAAGCTCACTACTTGCTTGATTCATCTTATCTAGCACCCAGTCTGGAATCTTATCTGACTTATTTTCTAAAAATAATTTAACATCCTCTATATTCTCCATATATCTTTGCTCATCTTCTTTTTTAATACATGGTGCATTACATTTTTTTATGAAATAATTTAAGCAAGGTCTATCTAGGGTTGCTCCCTTATCAAAGTCTAGATTGCAAGTTCTAAACTGATAGTATAAGTGAAACAAATCTATAGAATCGTTTACTGCATAGGCATCTGGATAAGGTCCAAAATAAAGGGCCTTATCATTATAAACTTGTCTTACCTTTAATATTCTCGGATATTTTTCATTAGTTATTTTTATATAAGGATATTGCTTATCATCTCTAAGTACGATATTGTATTTAGGCCTATTTTTCTTAATAAGATTAGATTCTAGAACTAAAGCCTCGACTTCATTTTCTACTATTATATATTCAAAATGATCAATATGGGAAACCATGGCAAGAACCTTGGCTCCCTTGTTTTTGTTATTATCAAAATACTGGCGGACTCTTTTTTTTAAATTAATAGCCTTTCCTACATATATAATCTCATCGCTAGCATTTCTCATTATATAAACGCCAGGTAAATCTGGTAGTTCTTTTAGTTTGTCCTTTACTTCTTGAGTGGTCAAATTTCTTTACAACTCTCTTTCAAATATTCTAAATCTGAGCCTTCTAAGTGTGGTGCTAAAAGTTGTTCACATTTAGCATTGTAATCATTTATCCAGTCTATTTCTTCCAAAGTTAACATTTCTGTTTTTATTGGTCTAGTATCTATTGGAACATATGTTAAGTTCTCAAACTCTAAAAACTTGCCAAATTCGTTATCAAAAGCATGACGAACAAAAGTTTCACTTTCTATTCTTATACCATGACTACCTGCTATATAAAGTCCAGGCTCATTAGATGTCATCATCCCCTCTATAAATTCAACATCACTTGTAGCTGAAATTCTTTGTGGCCCTTCATGAACTGTTAGTAAATAGCCTACGCCATGACCTGTACCATGAAAGAAATCTTTGCCCGCTTTCCATAATGGGTATTTAGCAATTGCATCTAATCTTTGGCCCGTAGTTTTATTTTTAAACTTAGCTAAAAATAAGGAGATATGAGATTTTAAAACTAAAGTATAGTCAGTTTTTTCATCTTCAGTAAGTCTGCCTAAAGCAAGAGTACGAGTAATATCTGTAGTGCCTTCTTTATAATGTGCTCCTGAATCAATTAAGATAAGCCCTTCATTTTCAATTGTTTTTGAGCCTACATTAGATGGTGCATAGTGAACAATTGCCGCATTATCCTTATAACCTATGATTGATTCAAAGGATTCTTCTACAAAGCTTTTGTTCTCTGCTCTAAGCTCATGAAGTTTTTTGCTAGCTACATACTCATTCAAGGTTCCTGTAGTAGATCCTATTTCTAACCAGTTAAAGAATTTTACTAGGCTAACGCCATCTATAATATAAGCTTTCTTAGTATTTTCTATTTCTTTATCATTTTTGACAGCTTTCATATTTGTTGTGATATTTCTATCTGTAGAAATTTTTACATTTGCATTTATAGAATCATAAATTGCTACATTTGTTCTTTCTGGATCTAAGAATATCCTATTTTTGCCAGGTATATCTTTTAATAATGTAAAGATATATTCATATGAATGCACTTTTATATTATTTTCTGATAAATAATCTTTCACTTCTCCATCTAGTTTTGCTTGATCAATACATAAATGAGCTTGATCATGAGAAATTAGCATATAAGATAACACTACTGGATTGTAGTCGATATCATTCGCTCTTATATTAAGAGTCCAACAAATATCTTCAACTGCACCTATAAAATAATAATCATAAGCATTTTTTGCCATTTCCTCGCGTATGCGACTAAGTTTAGAAGATGTAGATTCACCTGCATATTCTTCACCTAAAATCCAAACTTTATCATCTCTTAAGGATGGTCTATCAGTCCATAAAGTTGAAATATAGTCAACATCTGAAACAAGAGTTCTAGATCCCATAGACTCACTTAAACTTTTATACTCTTTTACTGAAAATAAATTGCCATTAAATGCAATTTTGCCAAATTCACTAACACTTTGATCTAGGTATTCTTCTATGGTAGGATAGTCATCCTCACCCATTTTCATAAGTTCAAATTCCGAATGAGCTAATTCTTTTTCAGCTTGTAAGAAATATCTAGAATCCGTCCAAAGTTTAGCTTCATTCATAGTAATTACAGCAGTACCAGCAGAACCAGTAAATCCAGAAATAAATTCTCTTTCTTTGTAATGATCTGCCAAATATTCTGATTGATGTGGATCTGATGTTGGTATTATGTAGGCATCAATTTTTCTATCCGCCATTAAATTTCTTAAATCTTCAAGTCTTTGATTAATATTCATTTAAACTCCTTAAGTCTATATAACTATAAAAAGCGCTGAGGAAAATCTCCTTGATTCCTAGATTTTACAACAGCTCATTTACTTATTTACTATAACTATACCTATTTATAAAGTATTTTTGTAGCGTATCTAATGATTGATTTTTACTTCAAATCAATTATAATTAATACAGTTATGTAAAATTTTTAAAGGGGTGAGTATTTAGATGAAACTTGGAATAGTAGGTTTGCCAAACGTTGGTAAATCAACATTATTTAATGCAATAACAAAAGCTGGTGCACTTATTGCCAATTATCCATTTGCGACAATCGATCCAAATGTCGGCCTTGTAAATGTCCCAGATGAACGACTAAACGTATTGGCGAAAATGAGTGAATCAAAAAAAATAGTTCCAGCTGTAATTGAATTTTATGATATAGCTGGTCTTGTAAGGGGGGCTTCAAAGGGTGAAGGACTAGGCAATCAATTCTTATCAAATATTAGAGAAACAGATGCTATAGTAGAAGTTTTAAGATGTTTTGATGATCCTAATGTTACCCATGTTGATGGATCAGTCGATCCAATTCGTGATATTGAGACCATCAACCTTGAGCTTATATTTGCAGATCTTGAAATGATTGATAAGGTCTTAGAAAAACGAAGAAAAGTTGCTCGTAATGACAAGGATGTAGCCAAAGAAGTTGCAGTTTTAGATAAAGTCAAAACAGTACTTGAAGAAGGAAAATCTGCTAGAATCCTAAAATTAAATAACGAAGAGAAAAAACTCCTACGTTCTTATCAACTACTTTCAACAAAACCAATAATTTATGTATGCAATGTAAATGAGGAAGATGCCGCTAATAATGGTGAAACTAACCAATATGTTAAGACTGTTCGAGACTTTGCAGCTAGTGAAAATGCAGAAGTATCAATAGTATCTGCAAAAATTGAACAAGAAATCTCAGAACTTGAATCAAATGAAGAAAAGAAAGATTTTTTAGAGATGTTAGGTCTTGATGAATCTGGCACCGACAAAGTAATAAAAGATTCCTATAAAACGCTAAATCTAATTTCTTTTTTAACTACAGGAGAAATGGAAACCCGTGCTTGGACAATCACAGATGGCACTAGAGCCGTAGATGCAGCAGGTAAAATTCACACTGATATATCTCGTGGTTTTATAAAAGCTGAAATCGTATCGTATGAAGACCTCGTAGAATCTGGATCTATAAATGGTGCGCGCGAAAAAGGACTCCTTCGTATGGAAGGTAAAGACTATATCATGAAAGATGGCGATGTAGTTAATTTTAGATTTAATGTATAAGGGTATATAATGAAAAAGCAAGGAAGACTAATAGTCCATACAGGCTCCATGTTTTCAGGCAAAACAACATCCCTATGGCGCGAGCTATATAGGATGAAGATTGCAAATTATAAGATTGCTGCCTTTAAACCAGCAGTTGATAATAGAGATGATGAGAAAAAAATAGTATCGCACGATAATCTAGAATTGGATGCTATAAAAGTTGCTGATTTAAATGCGGTACGAGACTATGCTAATAAAAATGAATTAGATGCTATTGGAATAGATGAACTCCAATTTTTCCCAAATGATCCAACAGAAGTAATAGATATATTTAATGAACTTATGAAAAGTAATATAACAATTGTAGTATCAGGCCTTGATATGGATTATAAAACCAGACCATTTGAAATAATAAAGGAGATAATGCCTATAGCAGATGAACTTATAAAGCACCATGCAATTTGTGCAAATTGCGGTGAGGACGCTTGGGCTTCATATAGGAAGTCTACAGATGAATCTAGAATCCAAATAGGTTCTAAAGATAAGTACGAACCTTTATGTAGACAATGCTATAATCAAAAAATGAGCGAAAGAGAAAAAACCAAAAATCAAATTTCACTAGAGGGCTTAGATAACTAGTCCTCTATATTTTAAAAAATAAAATAAATAAGGATGATAAAATGAAAGTTGCTTTAGTTTACGCAGAATACCAAAATATGACAGAAGAAATAAGTAAAGTAAACCCAAGTGCAGATATTACCATGAAAAATATGTTAATGTCAATAACAGAAGCCTTAGAATCCAATAATCACGAAGTTTTCCCAATAGCTGCCAATATAGATATGATGAGAAATATTACGGAGATTGAAGATTTGGATGTGATTTTCATTCATTACGATCCTCTAGAAAATCTTAAGCTTCAAGGAAACGTTTTTGCTTCCATAGAATTGCTTGGCATACCTTTTGTAGGAAGTGGGATGCTTGCCCAAGCCATTTCCTTATCAAAGAAAACTTCAAGTATGATCTTACAATCTCAAGGACTTCCAGTTGTAAAATCACAAGCTTTGTATACCAGAAATGAAGAAATAAATAAAGAACTTTTGAAATCTTTCCCACTTTTTGTAAAACCAGAAGCAGAAGCAGTTTCTGTAGGGATCAATAGAGATTCTTATGTTGAGGATGAAAAATCTTTAAAAAATACTTTAAACAGGATATTCGATGAAGTAAACCCTCCAATAATAGTTGAAGAATTCCTACCTGGTAGGGAGTTTACTGTAGGTATCTTAGATAATATGGGGGATATAAGAGCCTTAGAAATCACTGAAATGACTTTTAAAGAAGAAAACAAAGCAAACTTTAGGACTAAAGATGCAGTTAAAAATAAGTGGACCATAAGAACTACTCCAGCAAATATTGATAAAAATTTAGAAAAAGAAATAAAAGACCTTGCTATAAAATCATTTAACGCTCTAAATTGTGAAACATATGCTAGGGTGGATATAAGGCTTAATAAAGAAGGTCATCCTTACATAATGGAAGTAAACACTATGCCAGGACTTTCTAAAGGCTTATCACCTTATGTTCTTGAAGCAGAAGCATCAGGAATGAGCTATGATAAATTAATGGACATTTTAGTAAAATCTACCTATGATAAGGGTGTAGCTATGAAAAAACTTGGAAGAGGTAAATTCTAATTATTAAATTAAAAAAGATCTTAAGAAATAAATAAACTGACCAAGTAAGTTAATACTAAGATTAACTTCTAAAAATCAGTCCTTAACTTCTTAGGATCTTTTTAAATACTAATCAACTTTATATTTTCGTCTATAAATTCTTTATCAAAAATATTATTATAGGTGTCAAAGTAATCATTTATACCTGCATCTTTAGTAGTAGACATTAGCTCCATTTCGATACCAAAGTAGTCTACTTTATCTTCCAAAACTTTAAAACCATTTCTAATATAAAAAGCTTTTCTTCTATTTCTTAAATGATAATCATCAGAATCTTTTAGATCTGTACTTTCTATTTCTATCATCAAGTCCTTATAAGTATTTTTTAATAAGTTCAATGACTTGCTACCTAATCCTTTAGATCTTAAGTCAGGTTCTATAGCAAAATAGGATAAAAGATGGACATTATCACTAAAATAAATCACAGCAAATCCAATATCTCTATTATCATCGCTTATATTAACTATATCTATTAATCCATCTTCTTTTAAGCTATATAAATCAGCTAGATCTATTCTCTCATCTTCTGGGAAAGATTTTATATAAAGAGTTTCGAAATATTGTTTTCCCGAAGCCTTACTGATATCTAATAAATCCAAAATATCTCCTAATTAGAATTTATAATTTTCTATGAACTCTATATCATCTTCAGTTAATGCATATTTACTTTGATCTGTTATAATCTCTGGCCCATCTTCATGAATTATAAGTTGATGTTCAAATTGTGCACAAGTTGATCCATCCTGAGTGCGAGCTACCCAACCATTGTCATCGAGTTTCATTGGCCACTTACCGCTTGCAATCATTGGCTCAATTGTAAATACCATTCCTGCTTGTATACGTTGTCCGTGATTAGCTTTTCCATAATGAGGCACCTGTGGATCCTCATGCATTTCTTTACCTATACCATGACCTATAAAATCACGAATAACAGAAAAGTTATTTTCCACTTCTGCATACTCTTGGATAGCATGACCTATATCACCAATTCTATTGCCTGGCACTGCTTGATCAATTGATTTATTTAATGATTCTAAAGTAACATCCATAAGTTTTTGATCGCGATCTGATAATTCTCCTATGGCATATGACCAGCAAGAATCAGCAAGTCCCCCATTGTATTCAATAACATTATCAATCGATACAAGATCACCTTCTTTTAGGACATAATCTCCTGGAAAACCATGGCAAATCTCATCATTAACTGATATACAAAGTGTATAAGGAAATCCTCCATAGCCTAACTGTGCTGGGATAGCCCCTTTATGATCAACTATAAATCTATTAGCAAAATCATCTAATTGCTTGGTAGTTATTCCAGCTCTTATTACTTTTTTAATAGCTAAATGAGTTTGACATAGTATTTCAGCTGCCTGTCTCATCTTTTCAAAATCTTTTTCTGTATATAATCTTATCATTGTAACCTCTCAACTAAAAAAGGCGCATAAGCGCCTATGTTTACATCTTTGTCATACCGATATATGTGTATTTATCTGAACCAATCTTTGGTTCAACTTCAAATCCTAATGGCATTGCATAAGCCTTGCTTAATTCATCTATATAATACATCATTATACCTGCATCTATTAAATTTACATCTCCCTTATAGTCCTCTATATAAAGAGATAATTCATCATCTACTATTAGAAATCTCCAAGGTTGAGCATTATTAGTGGATGGTGCAAATTTTGCATAATTGAATATTTCGTTTAATCCTCTTTGTTCAAGGTCTTCATCAGTAGCTGGTGTATCAAAATCGCCTAAAAATACTAAATCTTCTGTAGCACCTCTATCGATGTAGGAATGTTCACGTCTTTCATCATCTAAAGGATATCCAACTGCTAGAAGTATATTTATATCACCTTCTGAATAGTTAAAGGCATTTTGTTTTACAACTTCATCAACTTCACTTACTGTTATCCAGCAAGTACCAAGACCTAGTTTATGAAGTTTTGTGATAATTTCTTCTACTCCATAAGCACCTTTTACGATTGTAGCAGGATCGTTATTACGAGCATCAAGCGCTATATAAGCTGGAGCCTTGATCATTACACCTCTATAACCTGCAACTCCATTTAGAGCCTTATATACTGATTCTCCATCTGTATTTAGTAGAAATGCTAGATTTTCCCTACCTAATTTTTCTGCTTCATCATTTACAATTTCATAAACTTTTTTAGCAATAGCTTCATCTAATTTTTCGTCTTTATAGTCTCTAGTAGAAGTTCTAAACTTCAATAGGTTTTTTGTATCCATTGTTACCCCCGTATATGTATTCTATAAACATCATACCATATTTTTATAAATTTTTGTATGGTATGATAATTATATGAAACTAACAGAAAAACAATTCCAAGCAGCAAATCACATAAATGGACCGTGTCTAGTACTAGCCGTACCTGGAGCTGGTAAAACAACAATGCTTTTGAAAAGAATTAATATACTAGAAAAATATATAGATCCATCTCATATTCTTTCTCTAACCTTTTCTAAAACTCAGGCTAATGATATGAAAATAAGATACAATGGTCTTAAGACAAACTTTATGACTATCCATGCCTTTTGCTATCTTATAATAAGAAACTATTATAAAAAGAAAAATCGCAGAATAAAAATATTAGAAAGTGATGATCTATACAATAAATATAACTTAATAAAACAAATTTATTTAAACATAAACGGTAAAATTATTTCTTCTGAAGATCTTGATGACTTCTTTAGTCATGTTGGCTATATGAAAAATTCTATGGATGATATTTCATACCTTAAAAACTCTCAAATAAAAAATATAGAAAAAGTTTATATAGCATATGAGAAATTTAAAAAAGAAAATTTCTATATAGATTTTGATGATATGCAAGTTATCGCCCTAAAACTCCTAAATGAAGATAATCGTTTATTAAGATCTGTTAAAAGCAAGTATAAATATATTCAACTTGATGAAGGACAGGATACTTCTCTTATACAATTTAAAATTCTAGAAAAAATAGTTTATCCGGAAAATAACCTTATGGTAGTAGCAGATGATGATCAATCTATTTATTCCTTTAGAGCAGCAAATCCAGATTACTTGCTAAATTTCAAAAAAATATATCCTGATTCTAAAATACTTACTATGGATGAAAATCATAGATCTCAAGCAAATATAGTAATTGGATCAAAAAATTTCATTAATCAAAATCAAAATAGATTTAAAAAAGACCTATATACCAACCATCCAGCTACTACACCCATTAGACTTGCTAGATTAAAAAATAGCAAAGATGCTTATAAGTATATAATTAGTCATTTAGACTCAAATAAAAAAACAGCTATTTTGTATAGAAATAATATTTCTTCATTAAATATGGTAAGCTTTTTATTGAAAGATAACCGAGATTTTTCTATAAACAATGGATCCTATGATTTTTTTGATTCGAAAATCCTAAAAGATATTATCAATATAATTAGTTTTAGTGAAGATTTTGATGATGTAGAATTATTTTCTAATATTTACTATATGATTAAAACGTACCTAAACCGAGAGGATATAGAAAAACTTAATCAAAAGCCAATTAACTACGATATATTTGACTATCTACATGAGATTGTCGATGATGAAAAGTCTTATAATCTAATGAGAAAAGAAAAAGAATTTAAATACTTAAGAAAGCTAAATTTGGATAAAAAAATAGCCTATATTTACTCAAATATGGGTTATAGAGATTATATAAAAGTTTTTTCTAATAAATACTATGAAGTAATTATAAATAAAGCCTTGTATGTAGAAAGTCTTATAAACTTTACTAAAGGTTTAAAAGATCTTGATCAATTTTATGAAAAAAAGTTAATATTCGAAAAGATTCTAAATAAAAGAAATGATTCTAATCTTATATTATCAACTATCCACAAATCAAAAGGCTTAGAATATGATGATGTATTTGTAATAGATTTAATAGAGAATGAATTTCCTATGCTTCTAGATATGAATGATAATTATATGAGAATAGAAGAAGAAAGACGAATGTTTTATGTTGCTATGACTAGAGCTCGTTCTAATCTTTATCTTTTGAGTCTAAAAAATAGAAATGGGATGAAAGTAAAAGCTTCCATTTTTTATGAAGATATTAAAAATCAATAATTTGGGTATATATAATTTAGATTAGATGATGAAACATAAAGGAGATTACAATGAAAAAAATTGCAATTTTAGTTGAAAATAATTTTGAAGAATCAGAATTAATCTATCCTTATCATAGATTTAGAGAAGATTATGAAGTAACACTATTAGGTAGTGAAGCTGATACAGAATATACAGGAAAAGCTGGTGGTTGGACTATAGAATCTGACAAAGCTTCTAGTGAAGTTAGTGCATCCGATTTTGATGCAGTATATATACCAGGTGGGTATTCTCCAGATGCGATGAGACAAAATAAAGATACAGTTAAATTTGTAAAAGAAATGCACGAAGCAGACAAAATAGTAGCAGCTGTATGCCATGGTCCATGGGTATTAGCAGAAGCTGGCATACTTGATGGAGTAAAAGCAACATCAGTCTCAACAATTTCTACAGATATTAAAAATGCAGGTGCAAACTGGGTAGACGAAGAATGTGTAGTTGATAATAATATCATAACTGCAAGAACACCAGTGGATCTACCTGTTCATGTTACAACAGTAGTTAAAGAACTTGGTAAGTAATACAAATAATTATGGTGCTGCTGTAAATTAATAGATATCCATCGTTCCATCATTGGGTGTCCTATTAGAAAGTTTGATATTTAGCCCGCTGACTCATAGAGTCCAAACTTTTGATAGGATGTTCCAATTATTTTGGAACAATTTATTTGTCTCTAAAACTCCCTATTTTTTTCTTTATAATGTTTTTTTATATCATCTTATAAAATTATGAGATACGAACTCCCAACTTTAGCTATATTTTTGTAAATTGATTATATAAATAATAATATAAATGTTATAATAAAGTTATGAAAAGAAATTATAATTTAGACAAGTTCCGTGGATTTACAATTATTTCCATGGTTTTATTTCACTTAATGTATAATATAAATTTTTACTGGAAAATTTCTTGGTATGATGGAACACTTTTTAATAAAATATGGCAGCTATCTATAGCCTGCTCATTTTTTATCATATCAGGAATTACCTCTAATTTTTTAAGCTCAGAAAAAAATATAAATAGAGGATTAATTACATCTTTGATTGGATTTGCTATAAGTCTTACTACCTATTTTTTTGCTCCCGAGCAAATGATTGTTTGGGGAGTACTCAATGGACTTGGCGCATCAATGCTTATAACAGGGATTTTGCAAAGGCATCTTGATTTTGATTTTAAATACTTCTTTATATTTTTAGTGATCTTTATATTTACTTATAATATACCAGAAAGAAGTTTATATACTTATAACTTTTTTAAAAATCTCTATGATAGTAATTTAGCCATACTTGGTTTCCCTGGAAGTAATTTTGCCTCAAGTGATTATTTCCCTATGATTCCTTGGATATTTATATATTTATCAGGTTTTTCTTTAGGGAAGTTTTTAATTTCAAATAACTTTTATTATAAATACGGTAAGGATAATTGGCTGGCAAAAATTGGCAGACATGCTATGATCATATACTTAACACACCAAGTTGTTCTCTACCCTATTGTTACTTTAGTATATAAGCTCACTATATAAATTTAGATACTATAAAAAAGCCGGGTATGTAAAATGACCCAGCTTTTATTTGATGCTTATTGTGTATTCTTCTGCTATAATAGGATTAATGTTTAATATTTCCTTTATAGCTTTATCTGTTTGTTGACTAGCTTGTTTTAGCAATCCCTTTTTTACAGCTTCTTTTTCTACCTTTGCTTCCTCTTCTTTTCTAAAGTTGGTATAATCTTCAAGTTCCATAGGATTAAATACCGAGTTTTTTTCATCAAATATCATTATAGAATCTTCATCTATATCATGACTTAAAATCTTAGCATCTGGTAGCTTAATGGTAATAATCTTATTATTCTCATCTACACTTGCATTCGCTTGATCAAGATCTACCCCTGCATTTATATCACCTTCATAGGTATATAAGAAACTTTTAGTTGTAAATGGAAGTTTGATTCCTTGAAATTGTTGACTACTTTCAAATGAAGCTACATTTTTATAATGGTATTTTAAAGTTGTAAGTTCTTTTACTTCTTTTAGGGAAGATTCTACGATATCCGATGTGATCTCGTCATTTTCTTCCACTGCAAACTTATCTTTTATTAAAAATCCAAAAATACCAGCTATAGCAGTTACTATAAGGGCTGCTATAAGTCCCTGAAGAAAACCATTCTTTCTTTTAGTCATATTAATTCCTTTATTTATGTTTTGATAATATTATACAGTAAATATAAATAAATTAAAGTCCATGTTAAATAAAATTAAGTTTCTTTACTTATAACTTTTCTTTAATACAGATAAATTAAACTAATATATATAATAAATTTATCTAGAAATGATTTATCTAAACTTAGCTTTTGCATAATAAATAGGCTTATTTCTATCTCTCCATTTTTTCTCATATTCGGTTACTATCGATTCTTCTTCTAAAAGATCATAATTCTTGTACAAAATTTCCATGCCAAAATCTTCATAGTATTTTAAAGAATCATCAAAAAATCCTCTATCATCTGTTTTTTGCTCAACTATTCCTCCATCTTTCATAATAATCTTATATCTTTCTAAAAATCTAGGATGGCTCAAACGTCTTTTGTGGTGTTTTGTCTTTGGCCAAGGAGTTGAAAAATTTATGTAAATATGATCTATCTCATTTTCTCCAAAAGTTTCTGTTAATTCCTCTCCATAATCTACTAAACCTATTACATTCTCTAACTTTTCTTCTTCAATTTTTCTACTAGCTATAACAAAAGCATTAGTATTCATTTCAAGTGCTATGAAGTTAATTCCTGGATTTCTCTTTGCCATCTCCACTATGAAATCACCCTTTCCTGCACCTATTTCTAAGTGGATTGGATTTTCATTATTAAATACTTCACACCACTTATCTTTCATATCCCTAGGATAGAAAAATATTTTATCATTCCCTTTCATTTCTGGAATAGCATTTGGTTTAAATCTTAATCTCATAATTCTCCTTACAAAAAACTGGCAATTATTAATTGCCAGACGTATAGCTTACTTTACTTTTCTTATTGTTTTTATCAATTATATATCCAATTACAAAACCAATCAATGCTAACAAGATCCAACCAAATCCCAAATCAAATCCTGGTAAAAATCTCTTAGGCAAGGCTAAAGTTTTGCTAACTAATAAGCTATCGGCTAAACCATAAGGTAAATTTGATAAAAGATCAAAAAATGCAGCTATTATTGTAAATATAAGGGTCCATTTGTATATATTATGGTTTTTACCTATCTTTAATGAAAATAGAGATAGTATTATAAGAACTATACAAATAGGATATAAGAACATTAATACTGGAACCGATAATGATATTATCGTATTAAGTCCTAGATTTGCTATCAAAAATGAAACTATAGCAAAAATCACACAGTATTTCTCATAGGAAATATCAAATTTTAAAAGCTGGTTAAACATTTCTGAACAGGCAGATATTAGACCAATAGCTGTTTTAAGACAGGCTATAAATACTATTAAACTAAACAAAATGTGGCCATATTTACCTAAATAATGATTACTAATAGCGGCTAAAACCAAGGCTCCATTTTCTTTAATATCCATAATAGATGTTGATGCCGAGCCCATTATAGCAAGAGATGAATAAACAAGACTCATAGCAATTAGACAGATAAGACCTGCTTTTAACGTTTCATTAGCAATATATTTAGGCTCCTTTACACCAAGTTCTTTTATAGCTGCTATTATTATTATAGCAAAAGCAAGAGATGCGGGAGCATCAAGGGTATTATATCCATCTATAATTCCTATAGTAAATGGACTTTGTTGATACTTTTCTATTGGCGGTATTGATTTTGTTGGACCCATTGGATTTACTATAGACATTATAAGTAATATAGCTAATAAAATCAAAAAAATTGGTGTCATATACTTACCGATTGTATTTATAAGATTTCCTTTTTTTAAGGAAAAATACAAGGCTAAGCTAAAAAATACTACAGAAAATACTAAGAGCATAGCTTTATCGCTTACATTTGTAAGACCTTTGAGTCCAATTTCATATGACACAGTAGCAGTACGAGGAATTGCAAAGCCAGGGCCTATTGTTATATATAATAATACAGTTAAAAAATACGCAAATTTTTTGCTAGCGGGCCTTGCAAGTTCAAATAATGATTCGCTATCACTCATTGCAGCTGCGGTAACACCAATAATAGGTAAACCAACACCTGATATTAAAAAGCCTACAATCACAGGATTTAGATTATATCCAGATTGTTGACCCAATTCTAGAGGAAATATTAAATTTCCAGCCCCAAAAAATAATCCGAATAATAATGATCCCACTAATAAAACTTCTCTAAAGTTTAACTTCTTTTTCATAAATTCTCCTTTAATATTTGAATAATTATATCAAAAAAAGAAAAAAAACACAAAAAGAAGACATAGGCCTTCTCAAAATTCTTCATATATTTTCTCTTCGATTAGTTTAGCTATCTTTGTGAAACCCTCAAGCTCTATATCAGTAAATCTATTTTTTATAGGAGAATCTAAATCTAGGACTCCATAAACTTTCTCTTCATTGAAAAGTGGAAGTACAAGCTCACTTTCTGATTGACTATCACAAGCTATATGATCAGTAAACTCATGGACATCATCAACCTTTATAGTTTTCTTATTACAAAATGCTTTTGCACAAACTCCTTTATCTAAGCTAAGTCTTGTGCAAGCAGGGAGTCCTTGAAAAGGCCCTAAGATAAGCTCATCTTCTTTATAAAAATAAAATCCAGCCCAGTTTAGATCTCTTATGGAACCCATAATAAAAGCTGATATATTACTCATCAAAGCTAATTTATCACTCTCATCATCTAATTGTATTTTTATAAAATTTATTAACTCATCCATACGTTTTCTATCATCTAAATTTACTAAGCCTTTTAACTCAAAAGTCATCAGTTCTCCTTGTTGTTTTTACCTAATTTATCTATTATTTCCTTATTTTCTATAATAGTATCTCTAATAATCCCATCTAAGAAATTATTTAAGGCATTTTGCCCATATGAATCTACTAAATAAGTCTTTAAATCATGAATCAGCTCAAATCTATTTATCCCATTAGGATTTTCTATAACTTTTACATCAGTTATAACTTCTGGCTTATTTTGACTATCCTCTGTAGGAGCAAGCTTGGTATTTACTATTTCAAACTCTGCTCTCTTATATCTTACCTTCACAGGACTGCCTTCTTGATTTAGTATTATTTTTAAATTATCATTTATCTTTAGTTCCCTATCATCTGGATAAGTATCTATTAGACCTCTTATCTTTTCGTAAGTTTTTTCATTATAAAAGAACGAATTAAGTGCATCTTTATCCTTTTTAATAAGTCCCTTTAGTTCATTTGTAGATTTTTCTAAATCTTTTATATTTTCTGATACTATTTCATCTCGCGTTTTTTCTTTATTAGTAAATGGATGACTTATTACAAAATGATAAGCAATAACTAATATTATTAGATATATTATATAACGCGTTATGTTAAATTTATATCTTTTTTTCATAAACTTTCTATATATTTCTTTACATCTGGTCCTACAAAAATTTCTCCCTCATCAGTGAAGAGTATTGGTCTTTTTACAAGCATCCCATCAGTTGATAAAAGATCATAAGCCTCATCTAAACTCATATCATTTACCTTATCTTTTAAATTATTTTCTCTATAAATCTTACCAGAAGTATTAAAGAACCTTTTTATTGGTAATCCTGTTTTTTCATGCCAAGATTTAAGTTCACTTGATTTTGGATTATCTTCTTTTATATCACGATAATCATAAGAAATACCTTTTTCTTCTAACATTTTCTCTACGCCCTTACAGGTAGTACATTTTTTATAACAAATTAATTTCATATTATCCTCCTCATTTTTTTAATTAATAAAGCGGGTATTAGATGTCTACCCACTTTTATCTTCTATAATTCATCTAAATTATCATGATATGAAGGATGTAGGTATTGACCACGACCCTTAGTCTTCTTTCCATAACTAATAGCATTTGTCGGACAAGCATGCAAGCACCTTAGACAAAGTAAACATGATTCTTTTACCCAAGTAGGTCTATCCATAGTTATCTTAATTGTATCTACTGGACAATCTCTAGCACAGATTCCACAAGATATACATGCATTGCTTACCTTAAATTTATCAGTTAATCTAAACTTCCCATAGGCTGATTGAACTGCACTAGCAATGGCTTTTGGTAATTTTGATTCAACAAAATCACCTATAGCTCCACTATCAAGCTTTTGCTTTATATTTAATATTTCTCTATCGGCTTGTTTATTAATTCGGTTTATCTTTTCTTTGTCATTTACGTCTGTTAAAAGAAGAAATGCATCTGGCATTTTTATTGAAAAGCTTGCTTCTAGCTCCATTCCCTTTTTTATAAATATATCCCTTAGCTCTTTGCTACTAAAACCTGTAGAGCCACCACAAGTTCCTATGTAAAATGTATAAGGATGACTAGTATAGTTTATAATTAAATTTTCCAAAAAAACTTTTAAATTTTCTGGAAGTCCTCCTGCATAAGTTGGAGCTAATATTCCAAGCCTATCATTTTTTCCTAAATTAATTTCTTTTATCTTATCTGCATTATCTATTGCAATTATTTCTTCATCTTCATAGGCAATTTCTTCTACTAAATGCTTAGTATTGCCTGTTGCTGAAAAATATATTAGCATATTAAATCCTTTCTATGTAATAATCAGTTATTTCTATTGGATATTTTATCTCTATTCGATTAACTAACTTTTCAAGAATAGTTTTAGCTTTATCATTATCATTTGATATGGTTACAAATCCTAAATGGGCAAAATTTCTCATATCATTATCTGTAAGCCCTGCAGACGATATCTTAAGAGAATTTCTAGCATAATCTATGATTGATCTGATAACTTCCCTCTTAATCTTTGAGGCTAAAACTACAATCAATTTTAAATTTTATATCTAATAAATATATATACATCAAATATCCTAACTATGTAATTCATCTTTTTTTAAAGCTGTAATAAAAAATAACGCCATATTGCTTATATTGATAATAAATTTAAATATTTCATCAAGCTCTAATAAATACGACTAGTAATTATTATAATTAATAATCAAAAATTTGCCAATATAAATATTAGAAAATTATTTAAAAGAATTTTTATATTATTTTTTTATTTAAATATTTTAAATAAAAATAAAGTAAGCCCTAAGGACTTACATAATAATTATATATAGTATTTAACTAAGAAAATGATACTATTTTGATATATTACTTAATAATATCTGTGCTACTTTTCTAGCTGATTGAGGGTTTTGACCAGTAATTAATCTACCATCTTTTATTACATATTCTGTAAAAGGCAAATATTGATTAAAACTTGCTCCTCTTCTACGAGCTTCATTTTCAGTTAAAAATGGAAGCTTATTAAACTTTCCTCCTAATATTTCTTCAGCATTAGTAAAACCTGTGACATTTTTGTCTTTAATAAAATATCCACCTTTCATATCTAATAGATTTAGTATCCCTGCTAGTCCATGGCAAACTGTAGCTATGTAGCCTCCATGATTATAAATATATGAGGCTAGGACTTGTACATTATAATCATGAGGATAATCCCAAAGTACACCATGTCCGCCAGCATAATAAATGGCTATATATTCACTGGGGTTTATTTGATCTGGTCTTAGAGAATTTGTTAAAGCACGATTTTTAAAATCAAAACTTTCCATAATCTCTATATCACGTTTTTTCACATATTTCTTTTCTAGACTTCGCGGATCTAATGGAACTTTTCCTCCTTTGGAGCTTACATAATCAATCTCATAACTAAAATTTACTTCGTCTATAAATTCGGTAGCTTCACTCAGCCACAAACCTGTTTTTTCAAAACCATTTTCATATCTGGATCTATTTGTAAGAACCATTAAAATTTTATTTTTCATAATATTCCTCTATAATTATAATAACCATTTTATTGACTTTTATAACCTATAAAAGTATTTTTAAACATTTAATTACTCGAAAAAAAGAGGACCATAAGGTCCTCAATCATCTAAAATACTTGTATAATAGAAGGATATTATAGAAGAAATTATTCGTTAATTTCTATTGTTTCGTTTTCTTCTGGAGCTTCTGGAATTTCTTCTGTATTTTTAGTTTCTTCTTCTGTTGCTTCAGAAGTTTCCTCTGCTTCTTCTTCAGATTCTTCAGGAGTTTTTTCTGCTTCTCCTGTTTCTTCTGGCTCTTCCACATCAGTAGTATCTAAATTTTCAAGATCAACAAGATCAGAATCCTCTTCCTTTGTTACATCTTTATCGTTGAATTCTGGATCTATAGTTTCTTCTTCAGTAGGATTTTCTACTTTACCAATTGTAAAGTTATCTAAGAAATTTTGTAGTTTAGCTTGTGCAGCAGTGATTTCTCCAACGGTAACTCTAGCTTGGTTTTTAGTATGAACTGCTTCTTTGATAGCTTTATTTAATTCAGCTTTTTGATCTTCTGTAAGATCTTTATTTCTTCTAAGTTTTCTAGCTTCTTCTATTAAATTAGCAAGAGGCTTTTTAACATATATTGTAGCAACGTCTTGCGCAGTAATATCTGCTGATTCTTTTGCAGTTTCTATAGCTTTTTGTAATTTCTCGCTAGCTTTTGCTATTTTTTCATTACTTGCATATGGATCAACCATAACTAATGCTGCTTTTGTTATTTCAACTCCTATATCAACATGAGCTTTCTTAGTTTTATTTTGAATATCTTTAATTGAAAATCTGATTGCTTCAATTGTATCAGAAGCTAGTTCTACTCTTGGGCCTGCTTTTGAAGGATCAAGATTTTTAAGAGTTCCGATAATTTTATCTAAAGCTTTAAGGTAACCACCTTTACCTGGAACAGGTAAATTATTTACAATTTTCTTTAATGATTCAGCTCTATCTATAACATCTTTGATTTTTTCTGGATTTATTGCACTTGGATCAATTTGTGTTACAGCATAATTAGATGTTGCTACATCTTCTGCACTAGCTGATGCTACTGCTGGAGCTAGAGAAGATAATACAAATGATGCTGATAGTGTTAGTCCTAATAATTTTGTTTTTGTGTTTTTCATAATATTTCCCCCTTGTGTTTATGTTATATGTCCTTGTCGATTATTATGATAACACATACTGAAAATATTAAAATACACATTTTTGTGGTTACTTATTAAATATAATATATTGAATTTTAAAATTAAAATACTTCTCATATTTTATAACTATTGTATGCATCTATAAAATCCTTGAAAGCTAGTATTTATAGCAAATATATATGAGTAAAATTTATAATTAAAATTTTATTTTAAAAAATATAAAACAAAATCTATATAATTCTAGAGATAAGAACAATAATTAGAAATGTAGATTTTAATAATGCTATGAGAAAACTATAGTTATGAGATCAATATAGGTGAAATAAATTAAAAAGAAATTATGTATTTTAGATGTTAATTGACAAGTTTATAAAATAAGCTATCTTACTATAATTCCATACCTTACATAAAAAAAGGTGCTGGTGCAGAATGAATAAATCGTCCCAATATAATTAGAAGAACATCTATGGAAATTTTACCTCCATGAGCTTGCAGGCTATGTAAAAAATTTCTTAAGAGAAACTTCTGATGGTGGGACGATAATTATTCACAGTTTTGCAACAGCCCCTTTTATTATTTTTTATTTTCTTTATATGAATGTAAATGATATTCTTTTTCTCTGTGCCATACAGGATCTTCTATTCCTTCATCAAGTTGTCTCTTATAGTCATTAAGTACCATTCTAACATCCTTAAATAATAGGAATAAGGAAATTACGTTGATAATTACAACTATACCAACAAATACATCTATGAATCCCCATACAAGTTCTAGATCCATTTGTGTAGCTACAATAAACATGATAAATGCAATAATCCTATAAATCCAAAGTGGGACTTTATATTTTTCCTTAAAGATAAGAATTATATTACTTTCACCATAGAATAAATCAGCTATAAGAGTTGTAAAACCAAACATTAGCATAGCAAAAAATACTAACCATCTACCAGGTATTCCCATTATAGTTTGGAAAGCATCTTGAACTAAAACAATTCCATCACCATTAGCTGGATCGCCAACAACTCCTGTCAAAAGTAGGGAAAAAGCTGACAATGAACAAATAATAATTGTTGTTACAAAGGTACCAAACATACCTAAAAATCCTTGTTCAGCAGGATGTTTAACATCAGCAGCTGCATGCATGATACCAGCTATACCATTCCCAGCATCATTTGAAAATAATCCACGAGCAACACCATGTCTAAAGGCATCCATAACTGTATGGCCTATAATACCACCAACGGCTGCTTGAGCAGTAAAAGCACTTTTAAATATAAGGCCAATAACCGCTGGAAACTTTGTTATATTTGTTATAACTATTATCAAAACTACAAGTACATAAGCGCCAGCCATTACTGGAACTACTCTTGAAGAGAAGTTTGTAAGTCTTTTAACACCACCAATAGTAATGATTGCAGCAGCTATAGCCACAACTATACCAGGCCAAATTGGATTGGCATCTACAACTCCTGTAAACGCTTGACTGATAGAGTTAGATTGCATAAAGGCTATACATAAGCCTACACCTATTATGTAGAAGAATGCTGTTATTACGGCAAAAACTCTTGAATGAAGACCATTTTGTACGTAATAAGCAGGACCTCCTCTGTATGTACCATCATCTAATTTCACTCTATATAATTGTCCTAAAACAGTTTCAGCAAATGTGATGATCATTCCCAAAAGAGCTGTAATCCACATCCAAAAAATAGCACCAGGTCCACCATAAGCTATAGCTGAGGCTACCCCTACTAAAGAACCTGTACCAACCTGTCCACCAACTGCAGTTGCAAGTGCTGCAAAACCACTGACACCTTCAGAACTTTTTAAGTTTTTTCTTAAAACTTTCTTAATTTGTCCAGAATATTTAAATTGTGGAAATCCAAGTCTTAATGAATAGTACAGTCCTACCGCAAGTAAAACGTAGCCAATGACATGGGACCACAAAAAATCTGCTGCATTAAGCAAATATTGCATATAATTCCTCCTAACTTAATCTTATATGAAATACTTACCTATTATATAAAATTTTTTTAATTATTGCAAGTAATAAAAAAGATTGTGCTAATATATTGCAAAGATTTACAAATATATAACAATTGTTATAAGGGTAATAAATTATATAGTATATATTTTATTATTATCTGCTGGCTTATTTTTAACTTTTATTTAATAACAATGATAATAAGAAAGATTTATAATTTGCCCATTTCAACCAAATCTAGTTAGCGCAGAAACCACACGAGATCTCTACGTTCATTCGCTTACGCTCATACTAAAACTCGTTTGCAAAGCAAACTTTTCCGTGCTCTCGCACTAGTTTTAGGGATGAATGTAGTAAATCAAGCTACATTCATCTAGTCGAGATGGAAAATCCTAACTCATTTCGACCGAACGTAGTGAGCGGAGAAATCCCACGGGATAGCTCAATACATTCATTTCTTCACCTAGTTGAGATTAGGATAGCTTAATTTTAAATTACTAATGAATTATATGATTATACTATTTCAACCGAATGCAGTGAGCGCAAAGCCACACTAGATCTCTCCATGCGCTCATTTCATTCGCTTAGTCGAGATGGTGAACCATAACCCATTTAGACTGGAGCGCAACGTAGTGTAGCGGAATGGAGAAGTCCCAAGAGATCTCTCAGTGCGCTTATTTCATTCGCACTAGTTTTAGAGATGAATGTAGCAAATCAAGCTACATTCATCTAGTCGATATGGGAAAGCATAACCCATTTCGACCGGACGTAGTGAGTGGAGAAATCTCATGGGCTGTAGCTTAATTAGTCTAAATCTTCACCATTGCTAGCTATAACTTTTTTGTACCAATCAAATGATTTCTTCTTAGATCTATCTAAGCTTCCATTTCCATAATCATCACGGTCTACATAAATAAATCCATAGCGTTTGCTCATTTCTCCAGTTCCAGCTGAAACTAGGTCTATAGGTCCCCAAGTTGTATAGCCAAGTAAATCTACGCCATCAACTTCTACAGCATCTTTCATATTTTTAATATGATCTCTTAGATAAGCTATCCTATAATCATCCTCAACATATCCATTTTCATTAGGAGTATCCTTGGCACCTAGACCATTTTCTACTACAAATAATGGCTTTTGATATCTATCCCATATTTCATTTATAGTTGTCCTAAATCCCAGCGGGTCTATTTGCCAACCCCATTCAGTTTTTCCAAGATATGGATTATCAACAGTATCTACAAGATTAGATTCATCAAAGTTAGATGCGTCTGATGAAATAGTTCTAGTTGTATAGTAAGAGAAAGATATAAAGTCAACTGTGTTCTCTCGTAAGATTTTTTCATCTTCTTCATGCATTTCTGGCATTATTCCTGACAACTCATATTCTTTTAGTTTATATGATGGATAGTAACCTCTTGATTGAACATCAACGAAGAAGTAATTATCACGATTATATTTTTGTGCTGCAAATACATCCTCAGGCTTACATGTTGCTGGATAGTATGTACCTGCTGCTAGCATACATCCGATTTTTATTTCCGGATCAATCTCATGGGCGATCTTAGTTGCATAAGCACTTGCCAATAGTTCATGATGAATTGCCTGAGCACGTACCTTATTTATATCTTCTCCTTCTTCAAAATATAATCCTGCTCCCATAAATGATGCTGCAAGTATTACATTTATCTCATTAAATGTTAAATAATATTTCACCTTTCCTTTAAATCTAGTAAAAATAGCTGTAACTAAATTTTGATAGAAATCTACAATTTTTCTATTTCTCCATCCACCATATTCGTGAACTAAGTGCATTGGGAAATCAAAATGAGTTATAGTTATAAGTGGCTCAATATTATATTTATGACATTCATCTATCAAATTTTCATAAAACTTAAGTCCAGCTTCATTAGGCTTACTCTCATCTCCATTAGGAAAAATCCTTGTCCAAGCTATAGAAAATCTATAAACTTTAAAACCCATTTCTGCAAAAAGAGCTATATCTTCCTTATATCTGTGATACATATCTATAGAATTTTTAGCAGGATAAAAATGTTCTTTATCAAAGTCAAACATCTTTTTTTGACCTGTAATTATAGCTTGCCTATCGTCACCAACAGGACAAAGATCTACATTAGCAAGCCCTCTACCATCTTCATCAAAAGCACCTTCACATTGGTTAGCAGCAGTAGCGCCTCCCCATAAAAAATCTTTTCTAAAAGCCATATTTTCTCCTTATATTTCTTATCTAAAGTTTAATCTTATTCTATTATTTTATCTTGATCTTTATCATCAACTATCTTGACCTCATCGTTTTCTTCATCAACAACTACATTTTCAACGGACACATCATTAGCGGCAGCTAATTCTTCTCTATATAGTTCATTGTCACGTTTTTTAAAGAATGGATAGTATATCAATCCAGCTACAGCAGCACATATTAATGATAAAATTATAGCCTTCCAGTCACCACCTGTTGCTATAAAACCTCCAATACCTACAGGCGTTGGCCATGGTTGTTGGGCTATTATAGGGTGAATCATTCCAAGTTTAAATGCCCAATAAGCAATTGACATTGAAGCAATTGGTGCTAATACAAAAGGTATAGCAAAGTATGGATTATAAACTATAGGCAAGCCAAATATGATTGGTTCATTGATATTAAATATTGCTGGTACAAATGATGCTTTCCCAAGCATCTTAAATTGCTCAGACTTTGACATGAAAGCCAGCATAAAGATAAATACTAAAGTTGATCCAGATCCACCTATAGTAACAAAGGCGTTGTTAAACTCTCCAGCAAAAGGAAAAGCTGCTCCTTCTGCATTTTGTTGCATATTATATAAAACTACTGGTGTAAGTAATGATGTAATAATAGTAGCTCCATGAATACCAACAAGCCATAGTGCTTGCATTAAGAAGTAGATAATAATTAATCCTCCCCAACTTCCAGCAATTTTTGTAACAAATCCAAAAGGTACTGCTATAACCTTAAATATATCTGTACCAGCTTTAATTAATAAGCCATTTATAATCATTACTATCAAAGCCAAGAAAAAAGCTGGCAATAAAGCTGTAAATGAGTTTGCAACTCCATCTGGAACGGCATCTGGCATTTTTATAATAATATTTTTTTCTACACAAAACTTATATAAATTTACCGCAAACCACGAAATAATAATAGCTGTAAATATACCAATAGCACCTAATCTCAAAGGTGCTGCTCCAATCTCCCAACCACTTATGATATTATTATCAAGATCAGTTAGATAGTGTAATCCATCTGTATTTGAAAATTGTGGAACAAGCATAAAATACGCAAAAACTGATAAGAGCATTCCTGTAATAGGATTTAAGTCCATATCTTCTTCATCTGCAATTATTTTCGTGTATTCATAAGGTATTACCACCAAAAAGTACAAAGCTATAATAGCCATAGTCGCATTATAAGCAAGCATATAAATATCATTTACTTTTATAAGAGTAGCATCATAAAACCCTTGTAACGGAGTTATAACTGTTGGTAATACATTAAGTACTAAAAACATAGATCCTACAATAGAAAAGGTAATTGTTGCCATGCCAGCTGCAGTAATTGCCCTAACAAGTCTATAATTTGACAATTTTGTTAGAGGACCCATTAAATATTTTTCTAAAAATTCAAACATATTTTCCTCTTTTATTTATTTTTATATTCTTCGATTTTCTTATAAGTTTTATCGGTCATGTTCTTTATTCTGTAAACTCGATAAAAACATAAAACAACAAGAACTATAAGTAAAGATAAAAATATCAAAGCGAAATTTTTGCTAGTTAGATATGGGAAAATCTTTTTATAATTATTTCCTGCTATTATCAAAGTTATCACTAGTAAAATTATATCCAGCAATAATATATAATATGATTTAATCAATCTTCCATCATTTCTAAATTGAATTGCATTATACATCTCAGAATTCACTAATATTTGACTAATTCCAACAATAATAGGAATTAATAAGTCTAAATCTCTATTAGCCAAAAAGCTACTAATAAACCAATACAAGGATAAAAAAAAGACTATTGTTGTAAAATATCTTAAAAAAGTGTACCTACTTATTGTAAGAGATTTTATGACTTGTTCTTGTTGTTTTTTCTTTTCAAATGGTTTCATCCTAATCAATATTGTCTAAAACTAGTTTTCCCATTTTTTCTATACCAGTTGGAATAGGAGCATAGGCATCAAATCCAACTTGAACTATATTTTTTCCAGTTTTATTAGCTTTTGCTTCAAATTCCTTATATCTCATTCTAATTTGTGGACTTATTAATATAAGATCATATTCATCTGATTGAAATGGCTTATCACCAGCAGCTACAGTTGTAGCCTCAATATCTATATCATGACCATTTTCTTTAAGCCAAGTGGTAGTTTTCTTTGCCATTACTGAGCTGCTCATTCCTGCGTTACAAATTATAAGTGCTTTTTTCATATTATTTCTCCTCCAATTTTTCTAATTTCTTATATACATTCATAAATCTTTTTGCATTATCCATAGCCATTGTTGCCATTGTTAGGTGATCTTGTGAGTGAACTAATATTATATTAACTTCACTACTTTCTCCATTAGCTTCTGCTGTTAACAAATCTGTTTGTATCTTGTGACATTGTAAAAATTCTTGATTTGCTTTATCTAAAAGTTCGTTAGCTTTATCAAATTTACAATTTTCTATTGCATCCATTGCTTCACTTGAAAGCGATCTGGATTCTCCCGCGTGGACAATTATTTTAAAAGCAGTTTCATAAATCTGTTCATTATCCATTCTTATTTATTCCCTCCTAAAAAAACATTCATAAATTCAACTTTATCTTTACTATTGCAAGCTTTTTCTATTAAAATATCATCATTTAAAAATTCAGATAACTTTTCATAGTAAAAGCTCATATCTCCTATTTCTTTTCCAACAAAAAGTGAATATATTAACTTCACATCATCGTCATTCCACTTGACACTTTTTTGGGGGATTAAGATTATAGAAAAACTTTCTGTATCAACCTGTTCTAAAATATGTGGGACTGCTACATTTTTATAGGATGTAAAAGCCATTTTTTCACGTTTTTTATATTGTTTTTTTATATTTTCTTTACTTATGTCAAGGTCTTTACTTGCAAGTTCTGATAGTATATCTAAGGCATGGTCCATATCATTTACCTCTACATCTTTTATGAATATGGAATTTTTAAATATTTTGTTGATTTCATCCATAGCATCTACATTTATGATGTCATCTATATTATCGAAATCTTTTTGTTTAAAAATTATATCCACATACACTATAGGAGTTTTAGTATTACTCTTTATATCTACTGAAGAAACTATAAAATCAAATTTATCTAGGTTATATAGGTCGATATTACTTAAATCTGTAAGTGTTAATGTATTGATCTCTTCTTTATATTTTTTTTCTATTTGTGCTTTCATCATCTGAGCTGATGAATTTCCTGAACCACAAACTACTAAAATATCCCTTTTTTGCTTATAATTGTTATCCATAGCACTAGCGATATGAAGTGCTAGATAACCAACCTCATCATCACTTAGTCTTGTGTGATATCTAATATTTATAGGACTTGCTGCAATTGTTGCAAGCATAAAAGCAACCTGATTGTCTTTGATATCCTTAAGTATAGGATTTTTCATAGTTAATCCATACCTTATACGTTCTATAAGTGGACCCAAATGCAGAGAAAGTGCAAAGAATAAATCTATATTTGATCTAAAGTCATATTTAGTAACTTTATATATCTCATCTATCATAATCTGAGCTAATTCAGATATTTCTGGCGAAACTTTTTCAAAGTTTGTCACTGAGTTCTTTGTTATCAAGTGCATAGTTAGATAAAGAATCTCGTCTTGCGGAAATTCTATATCAAGCTTTTCATTAAGCTCTGATACTACTAAATTCGCTATGTTAAATTCTTCATAAGTTACAACTCTTTGAGATAAATCATCAGTAAGTTCTATATACTGACCTTCCCTTATTCTAAGTATTGATATATAAATATGGACTACTAGATTTTTAAAGTTTGCATATGTTATATAAAATGATTCAGGAAATTTTATGCCATCTATAATTTCTTGTATTCTTATAAATAATTCTTTTTCCTCATCATTTCTAAAAATTTCTGGATCTTCTCCAATTTCATTTCTAATTGCAAGCCTTATATCTTTTTCATCTCCAGCTACTTTCATTCCATAATAAGGTTTACTAATCAATCTTATATTGTAAACTTCAAGAAGCTCTCTAACCTTTTTGATATCCTTGTTTATTTGAGAAAGTGATACATAAAACATATCAGCAATTTCTTGTTGCTTAATATAAGAGTTGGAAAATAATAGTAACTTCAAAATACTTTCAATCCTCAAATCCTTATTTGCATTTTCTTGATGAAAATATGCATATTTAAACCAGTCATGCCTTAAAAAATCCTTGAACTTATCTTCGTCTAATATAGTAAACTGATATCCTTTTCCAGTCTCAGAATTTATTATCGCCCCCTTTTCTCTGATATAAGAGTTTAATATATTTATTTCCTTTTGAATAGTCTTAGAGCTAAGCTCTAAACACCTTCCTATTTCTTCAGAGCTATGAAATTTATAATCTGCAGTTAAAAAATCAAAAATCTCTTTTGTTCTAGTTTCAATCATATCATCATCCTTTAGTAATATTATATATAACCTGATTTAAAGCTCTACACAAACATTTTCCTTAAATCTTTGTAAATTGTTGTGAGAAGTTTATTGTAATCATCCAGCTATAATTGGAACTTCAAATTTTAACTATGAACTTATACTTATATAAACTATATTATAATAGAATGAATATCCTGATAACTATTTTATTAATCATAATTTATTGGTTGAAATAAAAAATCTGAGATTAGACTGTTGCAAAAATATAAACTTAACTATTTAGACCGAATGTAGTTAGCAGAGAAGTCCAAAGAGATCTCTCCATGCATTCGCTTACGCTCATTTAGTCGAGATGGAAATCATAGCACATTTCGACCGAAGCGGAACGAAGTGCAGCAAAATGGATAAGTCTTATGGGATCTCTTCATGCATTCGTTTCACGTATTTAGTCGAGATGGTAAATCATAACCCATTTCGACCGAACGCAGTGAGCGGAGAAATCCCTTGAGATCTCTCCATACCTTCGCTTACACCTATTTAGTCGAGATTGGATGTAGTGTAATTTTAATTTTAATATATAAGTGGTTTTATTTCTTTTTCCATCCAATTTGAGTCTTTAAAAACTGATCTTCCTACTCCAACTAAATCACATACATTGCGATTTAAAATGTCTTCTACGTCATTACCAGTCTTAACTCCACCTGTTAATATAACTGGAACTTCTACTGCATCATAGATAGGTTTGGATAAAAAGTCAAAGAATCCTGCAGATTTATCGTCAATAAGAAACATACACATTCCTCCAGAAATATCTAATACATCTACTCCGGCTTTTTCAAATGCCTTAGCTGCATAAACTGAGTCTTCTTGTGATAATCCGCCGTCCATATTATCGCCTGCACCTAATCTTAAAAATATTGGATAATCCTCGCCAACTTTTTGTTTAATTTTTTTTATTATTTCTAGATGAATTCTAATTCTTCCCTCAACATCTCCACTATATTCGTCAGCTCTCTTATTAGTAAGTGGTGATAAGAATTGATTTAGTAGATATCCATGAGCAGAGTGGATCTCAACTCCAACAAAGCCAGCTTCTTTTGCACGATAAGCTGCATTTACAAATTTATCTTCTATTTCTTTTATTTCTTCAATGCTAAGCTCTCTTGCTAATGCAGCATTTTCTTTAGATGGATTTTTTACTCTAGATGGAGCAACTGGACCTTGCCCTATGACATCTTCATTTGTAGAGCTACCTGCATGAGAAATTTGTACTATTGCATGTGTTCCATTGTTTTGAATAATTTCTGCAAGTTTTTTTAGACCATCAATACAATAATCATCTGCTATTGATACTTAATTATGACTTGCTTTGCCAATAGGATCAACAAAGTTATGTTCTACTATAACTGTGGAAAAGAGCTTATTACTAGTTTTTTCTTGATAATAATCAAGTAGGTCATCAGAAACATGACCCATGTCATCAGCTTTTGAGGTTGCCATAGGCGGCATAATAATTCTATTTTTAAAACTTATATTTTTAGTTTTTATTTCTTCAGATAATTTCATCTATACCTCTACTTTCATTTTTTATATCAATATTGGTTTAGTAAATTGCTATTTAATTTCTTATAATATGAGTATACCAAAGTGATATTGTTTGATAAATCCCTATAAAATAACCCCTAAAGAAGTATCTCCACTCACTTTTGTTCGGTTGAATTGCTTGAATAAAAATTAATATTTTCGTTGACTATTATCCATTTTAAAATTTATATTATAATATATGATAAATATAAAAAAGCAAACTCTGTTAATCTTGAGTTTGCTCTTTAAATATTGTTGAATTTTCTAGATAGTCGTTGGGATATTTTTCTAATAAGTCTTTTAAGTAGTTTAAAGGAACACTTTTATCTAGCTTAGCATCTTATACTGGTCTAATATTCCTAAAAACTCTTTTCTTTCTTCTTTACTAGCCATTTATTTTTTTCAATATTTCTGGAACTTGATCTAAAGTATGAATGGTGTAGTCTAGTTTTACGTCTAGGTGATTTTTCTTTGCGTGTGGATTGTACCAAATATTTTTTATGCCAGCATTATTAGCTCCACGCATATCTGATGTTAGAGAATCTCCTATTAGTATATATTCATCTCTTTTACTTGATCCTATATCTTCAAATACTAGATCAAAAAATTCTTTATATGGTTTATCATAGCCTAAATTTTCAGATATGAAGACTTTCTTAAATATCTTATCTAATCCAGAATTAACTACCTTAGCATCTTGGGCAATCTTTGATCCATTGGTTACTGCATATTGGTCATAATCTTTATTTAGATATCCTACAGTATCCCAAGCTTTGTCATTAAAGAATATTTGTCTACCTACTTCTTGTTGAAAGTATAGATTAAAGTCATCTATCATTTGATCATCATAGTTGATATTGTAGAAATCGAAAAACTCCCTAAATCTATCTCCTAGTATTTGCTTGCGAGTCATCTCTCCTCGCTCTAATCTCTTCCAATATTTATCATTAATTACTTTATAAGCTGCTAGTGCATTATCATCTTTTATATCTAAATTAAATTTAGAAAATCCATTAGTCATAGCGGCTTTTTCTGCTAAGTCAAAGCTTAGTAATGTATTATCTATATCCCATAATATATATTTAATCATTATAAATCACTTTTACCTATTATCTCCTTAAGAAGTCTCGTTGACTCATCCATTCTCTCTTTTTCTGTATCAGTTAATGGAACTTCTATAACCCATTTAGCTCCATCTTTTCCTATAACTGTAGGAACACCAACATATAAATCCTTGACTCCATATTCACCATATAGATATGAAGATGTTGAATACACGGAGTTTTCATCATTTATAATAGCTTTTACTAGCCTTGTTATAGCCATACCTATACCATAAAATGTTGCTCCCTTCTTCTCGATTATTTCATAAGCAGCATTTTTGGATTTTTCAAAGGTATCTAGTAGTGCCATCTCATCTATCTCACTTTGACTTTTTACCCATTCATAGATTGGAAGTCCACCTATATTTGTATGAGACCACACTGGGAATTCAGTATCTCCGTGTTCTCCAAGTATAAAGGCATCTACACTCCTTGGATCTATGCCTATTAATCCTGCAATTTCCTTTTTAAATCTTGAGGAATCTAAGGTAGTACCAGTTCCTATAATTTTACTAGCTGGAAATCCTGAATATTTCCATGTTGCATAGCTAAGAACATCTACAGGATTGGTCGCAACTACAAATATGCCATCAAAACCACTTGCTACTACATTTTTTATCATACCTTTGAAAATAGCTAAATTTTTTTCTACAAGATCCAATCTAGTCTCTCCAGCTTTTTGAGCAAGTCCTGCCGTAATTACAACTACTTCTGCATCTTTGCAGTCACTGTAGCTTGCCTTGTATATATATTTAGGCGAAGTAAAACTTATAGCATCTGATAAATCCATAACTTCTCCTTCGACCTTTTTTTCGTTTATATCAATGATGCCTAGCTCACGTCCTACGCCCAAGATTGTTGAAGCATAAGCAAATGATGAACCTACTGCACCATCACCTATTAAAATAATTTTACTATCTTTCATAATAACTCCTTATAGTTAAATTAACTTACAAGTATATTGTACTGGATTACTATGAATTGGTAAGTATTATCTTAAATTAAAATGATATTTTAAATATAAGTGCTAGTAGAGTTAGAAGTATAGATATAGGCACATATACATATTTCCCAAGTCTATACCATCTTTCTTTATATTTATGTTTGCTATTAAGATTGATTTCTTTTAATAATAGATCTTTTTTAAGTACATAAAACCAAGTTATAGCACCAATAGATGCGCCTATTGGAATGATATATATGGAAATTATATCCATGTAAGGTCCAAAATTATCAATTGTTTCTAAATTAATACCTAGCAAAAACACTGCTAATCCTAGTATTATAAATACTGCCTTTCTAGATAAATGTCTGTATCTATTTGTGATTGATTCTGCCATAACCTCTAGCATATTTTGTAGAGAGGATATACCTGCGAATACTACCGCTAGATATAATAGTATGGCAAAAATTCTACCAAATTTTATGTTATTTAAAATAGTAGGGAGGGTTACAAATAGTAATGATGGTCCACCTACTTCTTTCATAGCAAAAACACTTACGGCTGGAATTATAACAAATGATGATATCAAGCCAGCTAATGTATCAAAAATACCTGTTTGTATAGATGAGCTAACTATATCTTCATCTTTGCTAATATATGCACCAACTACTATCATACCTGATCCTGTAATAGATAGGGAAAAGAATGCTTGTCCCATAGAGTCCAATATAGTCTTCATATTTAGAGTCTTTGGGTCGTATAGAAACATATTCTTATAACCTTCTATAGAATTAGGCAATGAGCCTACCTTAATAGCTAGTATTAAAAATAAGACAAAAAAAGTAGGCATCATTATTTTATTAGTCTTCTCAATTGATGATGCTCCTCCAAAACATGTTAGTATAGTAATTATAATTATAATAGCATGATAAGGTATGACTGAGTGAGGAACACTTGCAAAACTATCAAACCAAGCTTGTGATTGTTGGGTAAATATTTCTCCTGTAAGTGAATCTATAAAACCCTTTAGTACATAAGCAACAATTACTGAATAGCCAATAGCTATTAGAAATGTACCCATCAAGGGAATAAAACCTACAACTCTTCCTATCTTGGTATTTTGATTACGGGTCTTATATGAATATTCATAAGCCCCCAATGTACCAGTTTTGGCAAGTCTTCCTATAGCAAATTCGGAAGATAAGCCAACTACAGAAAAAATTACTGAAAATAATATGTAAAATATTAAAAAAACTAGACCACCTGATTGAAATTTATAAGGAAAACCCCATATATTTGCCATTCCCACTGCAGAACCTACTGCAGAAAGAATAAGCCCTAGTTTAGATGAAAATTCTTTGTTCATAATTTACTCCTTTAAAGTGACATTGATTAACAAAAGAATTATATCATATTTTCCTTATTTTCCCAAAATTTCATATGTTTTATAAAGGATCTATTTCATGACAATATATCATTAATTATTCTCTTTAGATCAACTATATTTTTTTCTTCAAACCAAGGATTTTTCTTAAGCCAACCTATAGTTAGAGGACTTGGGTGGACTATTGGAAAATATTTTGGCAAATATTCTTTATAATTTTTGACAGTTTCTGTAAGATTTTTCTTAAAATCTTTGCCTAAATAATATTTTTGAGCATAGGCACCAATTAATATAGTTAGTTCAATTTCAGGCATTGTTTTTAATATTTTTTCGTGATAATCATCTGCAATAAATTTTCTTGGAGCCTTATCTCCTTGCTTTGCCTTTCCAGGATAATATAAATCCATTGGAACTATGGCTATTTTTTTGGAATAAAATGTATTTTTATCAACACCCATCCATTTTCTTAACTTTTCTCCAGATTTATCATTAAATGGTATACCTGTTTCTTCTACTATTCTACCTGGTGCTTGACCAATGAGGAGTATTCTTGCTTTAGGATCCGCCTGCAAAATCGGATCAATTCCCCTATCTGTATATGATTTATTTCTAGGATCATTTTTCATTTGTTCTATAACTTCATTTAAATCCATTCTTACTCCTTTTTTATGATAAAATTATAATCAGATAAATTTAATAAAGAGGCTATCGCAATAGCCCCTCATACAATTATTTAGTATATTTTTTTTTGATTTCTTTGATATAAGTATCATCGCTAAAGTAATCTATGCCCATGACTTTCTTAACTTCCTCTATCTTTGCTCTGCCAACTTTTCTTGCTTCTTGTGTTCCTTTTTCTAATATTTCTAAAACCTGGTCTAAGTTTTGTTCATAGTAAGCTCTTTTTTCTCTAATCGGCGCGAGCTCTTCTTCTAAAACTTTGATTAGGAATTTCTTGCATTTAACATCTCCTAGGCCACCTTTTTGGTAATGCACCTTAAGTTCATTAAGATTTTTATATTCTGGTAAGTATTTTTCAAAGTGACTTTCATTTGAAAATACATCTAAATAAGTAAATACTATATTTCCTTCTACCTTACCAGGATCATCTATGTTTATATGATCTGGATCTGTATACATAGACATTACTTTTTTCTTTACAGTAGCCTTATCATCTGCAAGATAGATAGCATTACCTAAAGACTTGCTCATCTTAGCTGCCCCATCTATACCAGGCATTCTACGTGCTTGCTTATTTTCCGGGAGTATTGCATGAGGCTCTGTGAAAATCTCTCCATAGATATTATTAAATGATCTTGCAAGCTCTCGAGTCTGCTCTAACATTGGTTCTTGGTCTACACCAACTGGAATAATATTTGCATCAAATAGTAATATATCAGCTGCTTGGCTTACGGGATAGATCAAAAATCCTGCTGGAAGACTTGTTTCAAAGTTGCGTAGTTTAATCTCAGACTTTACTGTTGGATTTCGTTCCAGTCTAGAAAGTGTAACTAGATTTAAAAAGTAAAATGTAAGCTCTGTAAGTTCTTCTACTTGTGATTGAACAAATATATTTACCTTTTCTGGATCTATTCCACAGCTTAGATAATCTAGTGCTACTTCAATAAGATTTTCTCTAATTTTTGCTGGATTATCAAAATTATCTGTAAGTGCTTGGCTATCAGCAATCATGACATACATCTTTTCATAATCACTTTCATTTTGCATCTTTACTCTATTTTTTAAACTTCCAACATAATGACCTAGATGAAGTCTACCTGTTGGTCTATCACCAGTTAATATGATTTTTTTATCTTCCACAATATACTCCTATAAAAAATGAGGGAATATTATTTCCCTCTAATTATCTTTATTACTTTCTGCCAGGTAAGCATCAATAAATCCTTGGATATCGCCATCCATTACTGCTTCCACATTACCTATTTCATAGTTTGTTCTATGATCTTTTACTAGGGTATAAGGTTGGAAAACATAGGATCTAATTTGGCTTCCCCAAGCAATTTGACTATACTTACCTTGGATATCCTCGATTTTTTCTCTCTGCTCTTCTTCTTTGATTTGGATAAGCTTTGATAAAAGTAATTTCATAGCATTATCTTTATTTTGCATCTGGCTACGTTCTGCTTGAGAACTTGCTACTACCCCTGTTGGGATATGGGTAATTCTTACCGCAGAATCAGTCTTATTTACGTGCTGGCCCCCTGCTCCACTTGCTCTATAAGTATCTATTCTTAGGTCTGATGGATCTATTTCTACCTCAGTATCATCTGGAAGTTCTGGGAATATATCAATAGATACAAATGATGTATGCCTACGTGCTCCACTATCAAATGGTGATATACGAACAAGCCTATGGACTCCTTTTTCTCCTTTAAGATAGCCATAAGCATAAGCTCCACTTACTTTAAGAGTAGCAGATTTGATACCACCTGCTTCTTCATTATTGATATCAGTGACTTCATATTTGAATCCATTATGTTCAAAATATCTAGTATACATACGTAAGAGCATATCAGCCCAATCAGTTGCTTCTAAGCCACCAGCTCCTGCATTTATTGACATATAGGCATTATTTTTATCATATTCTCCATCAAGTTGGGTTCTAAGTTTCATTGATGAAACGTCTTTTGTAAGTTTTTCTAAATCTTTTTCAACTTGATTTAAGATATCTATTTCTGGGTTCTCACTCATTTCAACTAAATCAATCATGTCAGTATTATCAGATAAGCTATTCATAATATCATTATATTTACCTAACTCATCTTTTTTGTTTGATAAATCTGCCATAATTTTTTGAGCTTTTTCACTATCATTCCAAAAGTCAGGAGCAAAGGTACTCTTTTCAAGTTCCTTTACTTCTTCTTCTAAGCTAGTTGGGTCAAAGAGAGTCTCCGATTAGTTTCATAGTGTCGGTTAATTCTTCAATTTTTTCTCTTAATTGATAAATTTCTGCCATATTATTTCTTTACATTGCTTTTCTTTGCTTCACGTTCTAATCTTCTACGTTCAGCACGATTTAAGCCTTCTGTTTGATTATCTTCACTTGCATTTAGTGTATCTACTGCATCCGTGCCATCATCAGATGGTTGTGATTCATTTTGTGGGAATAGCACTTGCTTTCTTTGAATATTTTGTCTGATTTCTACATTCATCATGTATCTAACAGTCTCTTCTTGGATAGCTTTTGTCATTTCCTCATACATGTCGAATCCTTGATTTGTATAAGCACGAACTGGATCCTCATTACCCATTGCACGAACACCAATTTCTTTTCTCATTTGATCCATTGCATCTATATGATCCATCCATTTTTGATCTATTACTCGAAGCATGATTACTCTTTCTACTTCTCTCATGTTTTCTGAACCAAATTGGGCTTGCTTATCTTCATATTTTGCAAGTGTAGCTTCTGTTATATAGTCAATTAAATCTTGTTGACTATAATCATTTATATTTTCAAAGTGAAGTTGAGTTACAGGTATACCTAAACTATTTAAATGGTTAAGTAGAGCTACCATTTCCCAATTTTCTGGTTTTACTTGTGGATTAGTAAATGAATATACAGAATCTTCTATAACTTCTTTGATCATACCAATAATTGTTTCTTTCATGTCATGACCATATAAAACATCTTGTCTTTCATTATAGATAATTGTTCTTTGCTTATTCATAACATCATCGTATTGAAGGACTCTCTTACGAGTCGCAAAGTTGTTTGCTTCTACTCTTGTTTGAGCCTTTTCTACTGACCTACTTACCATCTTAGATACTATAGGTTCGTCTTCATCAAAGTTTGCATTTGCTATGAATTTTGCTACTTGTTCTCCGCCATTAAGTCTTATAAGGTCATCTTCAAGAGATATAAAGAATCTTGAGTGTCCTGGATCTCCTTGACGACCTGAACGACCTCTTAACTGGTTATCTATACGACGTGACTCGTGACGTTCAGAACCTATTATATATAGGCCACCTGCTTCTTTAACTTTTTCTGCTTCTTCTTTTACACCTGGTCTAATGAGATCTTTATAGTGTCTGAATTTCTTGCGAGCTTCTAAGATTTCTTCGTTATCTGTTTCAGCATATGAATCTACTTCTTCAAGCAACTCATCACTCATGCCTTCTCTTTTTAGTCTTTGCTTGGCCATATCATCAACATTACCACCAAGCATAATGTCAGTACCACGACCTGCCATGTTTGTAGCTATTGTAACAGCTCCTAAGCGACCTGCTTCGGCAACTATAGCAGCTTCTCTTTCGTGATTTTTGGCATTTAGGACTGTATGCTTGATACCTGCTTTTTTAAGAGCTTGTGATAATCTTTCACTGGCTTCGATAGAAATTGTACCTATTAGTATTGGTTGTCCTGTTGGATGTATCCTATTAATTTCATCAATTATAGCATGGTATTTACCATTTTCATTGATATATACATAGTCAACATCATCTACCCTTTGTATAGGTTTATTTGTGGGTATTTCTACAACATCTAAGTTATAAATTTCATCGAACTCTTCTTCTTCTGTTTTTGCAGTACCAGTCATGCCTGATAACTTGTCATACATTCTAAAATAATTTTGGAAAGTAATTGTAGCAAGTGTTTTACTTTCTGCCTTAACTTCTACACCTTCTTTAGCTTCTATAGCTTGGTGAAGACCATCAGAAAAACGACGACCTTGCATTATACGACCTGTAAACTCATCTACAATTTCTACCTCGCCATTATTTACTACATAATCAATATCCTTATGCATAGTTGTGTTTGCTTTAAGAGCATTGTTTATATAGTGAGATAATTCTAGGTTAGCTGAATCTGATAAGTTCTCTATATCAAAGAATTTTTCTGCTTTTGCTGTTCCTTTCTCTGTAAGATTAGATGTTTTTCTTTTTTGGTCTACAAGAAAATCTACATCTTCTACCTTAAACTCTCTATCAAAAGGATCAATTTCTGCATCTTCGTTTGGATCTAGAATTCTACCTTCTAGAGTTTGGATAAATTCATTTGCTTGACTATAGGTATCAGTAGACTCATCGCCTTGACCTGAAATTATAAGTGGTGTACGAGCTTCATCTATAAGAATTGAGTCAACCTCATCAACTATGGAATAGTTTAATCCACGTTGTACCATATCATCCTTATAGATAACCATGTTATCTCTTAAGTAGTCAAAACCAAATTGATTATTAGTACCATAGGTAATATCAGCAGCATAGTTCTCTTTTCTTTCACTATTTGTAAGTCCATAAACTATACATCCAACTTTCATACCGAGGAATGTGAAAATCTTACCCATCCACTCTTGGTCACGCTTAGCTAGATAGTCATTTACTGTAACTATGTGAACTCCCTTACCAGTAAGAGCATTCAAATAAGCAGGGCAGGTTTCAACAAGTGTCTTACCTTCACCAGTTCTCATTTCTGCTATCTGACCATTATGTAGAACAATACCCCCAAGTAATTGAACTGGATAATGTTTCATTCCTAAAACTCTATCACTAGCTTCACGAACAGTCGCAAAAGCTTCAGGAAGTAAGTCGTCTAAACTTTCACCTTGATCTAACCTTTGTCTAAATTCATTAGTTTTATCTTGTAATTCACTATCACTTAGTTGCTGCATTGACTCATCAAGAGCTAGGATTTTATCAACTATTTTCTGATTGTTGTCTATTTCCTTTTCACTAAATGATTTAAATAATTTAAATCTTGCCAAATTATTCACCTTCCAATTCTCTTAATTATTCGATAATCTTTTGATAATTAAGTTTTACCACTATTATATTAAAGTATATTAACTTTTTTGTAAACAATAAAATGAGTGGCCTTTGTTTTAATTCGAAATTTAATTTACTTAACATATAAAAAACGCAGAAGACTTAGTCACTTAAGACTCTGCGTTTCACTTAAGTATGTTTATAACTTTCTTTAGATAATAGTACCTTTATAAAGATAAATTTTCAAACAAAAAGAGCCTAAGCAAGTTAAACTTATTATATTAATATAATAAGTTTAACTTCCACTAGACTCTTATATATTATCTAGATGGAATTATTAATCCATAGTCTCCCTTACGTCTCTTATAAACAACCCTTACACCCATATCTTCTTGGTCATAGTATACGAAAAAATCATGGCCTAAAAGCTCCATCTGCATAACCGCTTCTTCTGTACTCATAGGTTTTAGAGAGATCTCCTTAGTCCTAGCTATATTTATATCAGAATCATATGAGTCATCTATGCCATATTCATTATCAAATGATTCATTAAAGTTTTCAAATTTTATAGAATCTTGATTTCTATCTTTTATAAGTCTTGTCTTATGCTTTCTGATTTGTCTTACTAAAGCATCTATAGTTCTATCAATGGCATTTGGATAAGACTCATCACTAGCCTCTGCCCTAAGTATAGGTCCTTTGTTTAAAAACATTGTAGCTTCAACTTGATAGTCATTGCCCTCTTTAGAAAATAGAAGATTTACTTCTTGTTCACCTGAAAAGTATTTATCTAATCTGTCATACTTTCTCTCTGCTTCGTACTTAATATCATCAGTAATATTAATATTTTTACCTCTAAGATTAATCTTCATAAAATCATCTCCTCTTTTCTTTTTATATAGATACCCTAAACCGTAATTATGCAAACGTATGCAATTTAAAATATTTATAAAATAATGTATAATTAGATTAATAATTGGAGGAAACTATGAGCAAAACAAAGATTAAAGATATTTTAGCCTATGACTTTTTATCAGAACTTCATATTTCTGATGATGGAAATAAGCTAGCCTATAAAAAAACTAACGCTAATTATGATAATAATAAATACGAATCTGACCTTTGGATTTATGACACTAATGATAATAAAAATTATCCTGTGACCAACCAAAAGAATGCCTCTATTTTTACTTTTAATAAAGATTCTAATTTTATATATAAAGTAAAATCAGAGGAAGATAAAGACATTTTTAACATAATTGATGGTCCTGGCGTAGGAAAAAAAGCCTTTGAAATTAAAAAAGATGTTTCTTCTATAAAATGGCTTAAAAAAGATTTATTCCTAGTAAGAGCAAGCGAAAAAAAATCTAAAGAAGAAAAAGACAAAGAAAAAGAAAATAAATATTTTGAGGAGTTAACTAGCCTACCATTTTGGAACAACGGCAGTAGTTATGTAAAAGATCATAAGGGTGCTTATTATTTATATAATAATGCTAAGAATGAACTTAAAAAAATTACAAATTTTGATCTATATAATGATATATATAGCATTGATCTAAATAAAGATAATAGCAAAGCTATTTATATAAGAACTAGGTATGATAAAAATAAAGTAATGGAACTTTATGAAGACCTAATACTTTTAGATATCAAAACAGGTAAAGAAAAAATCATAATAGAAAATAGTTTCTCTTACTTTACTGCAAATTTCATAGAAAATAAGATTATCTTCGTAGCTACGGATATGAAAAAAGGTGGAGTCAATGAAGATTCTTTTATATATGTATGCGATTATGATGGTAACTACGAAAAGATAACTGATAAAAATTTTGATATGGCCTTTGGCAACAGCCTAGGAACTGATGTACGATTTGGTGGTAGCAATACTTTTACTGTAGAAAATAATAGATTATATTTTGTAGTGACAGAAAAAGAAACTACTAAGCTTTATTCTATTGACATCAATGGTAATCTTAAAAAAGAAATCAATGCAGAAGTTGAAGATTTTGCCATCAAAAATAATGAACTTTACTATCTAAGCATGGAAAAAGATACTTTAAGTCAATTAAAGAAAAAAGATTCAGATGAAATTCTTCTAGAAAATAAAATCGAAACTAAACTAGGCAAAATAGAAACTTTTGAATTTGAATCCAATGGTGATAATTTAATTGGATTTGTACTTTTACCTACTAACTTTGATAAGAGCAAAAAATATCCTACCATTCTAAGCGTACATGGTGGACCAAAGACTGAATTTAGTCATATTTTCCACCACGAACATCAAGTCCTTGCCAATGATGGATATATAGTTATCTATACCAATCCTCATGGATCAAGTGGTAATGGAGTTAAGTTCTCTGATATAAGAGGAAGATACGGAGAGGTAGACTATAATGATCTTATGAAATTTGTAGATATTGCTATAGAAAAATATCCACAAATAGATAATAAGAACCTAGGAGTCTACGGAGGCTCTTATGGTGGATTTATGACTAACTGGATTATAGGACATACTGATAGATTTAAGGCTGCCTGTTCCCAAAGATCCATATCAAATTGGACAAGTTTTTATGGAGTAAGTGATATCGGGTATTATTTTGGATTAGATCAAACAAATGCCAATCCGTGGGATTCTTTAGAAAAAATGTGGGATCAGTCTCCTATAAAATATGCTGATAAGGCTAAAACACCAACCCTATTTATTCATTCAGATGAAGACTATCGCTGTCCACTTGAACAAGGCTTGCAAATGTATAATAAGCTAAAGCTAAATGGAGTTGATACAAAAATGTACGTATTTCACGGCGAAAACCACGAACTATCTAGATCTGGTAAACCACACGCTAGAATAAAGAGACTAAAAGAAATTAAAAAATGGTTTGATGGATATTTAAAATAATGAAAATTGAAACAAAAGTAAAATTTAAAAAGACTGCCAGTAATATGGTCTATAGATTTAAAAATCATGAAATTACTAATAATTCTGCAGCCTTGTCTTTCTACTTTTTACAAGCATCCATTCCTTTATTGATGGTGCTTGTAACAGTAGGTTCTAAGGTTTTAGAAAATAATGTAAATGCTATTTACTCCTTGATAGATTTTTTACCATCCTCGTCTCAAGATATGGTAAAGTGGGTTATAGACACTATGTTTGTTAATACAAGCTCTGCATCAATAACAGTAATAACTGTTTTATTTGCTTTATGGTCAGCTACTAAAGGTATAAATAATCTTATGACATCCATAAATAAAGCTTATGGTTTACAAGGTGAAACTAAATATGTAAAACAAAGACTTTTATCAATACTCTATACATTAATTTTTGTAGCATTTATAGTATTTATTCTTGTATCTCAAATTTATGGACCAAGTATCTTAACCTTTATAAATGATAAAGTACTAACACGACTTTCTGATAGAGCCTTTGGTGGAATTTTTGATAAAATTCTAAAAACTCTAAAGTCACCTTTATTTAGACTAACAGTAATCCTAGTACCTATACTAATAATGTCTTTAGTTTTTGGAATTTTTTATAAATTTGCACCAAATAATAAAGAAGATAGAATCCCATTCAAAGAAGCTGTTTATGGAGGTATATTTGCAACAGTTACTATTTATATAGCTACATTTATATACTCATTTTTCTTAAATAACTTCTCTAGACAATCAGTAGTATATGGAGCTTTAGCTGGTATACTTGCCTTATTTATCTGGCTTAATTTAGTTTCAACTATACTTATCTTAGGAGCTGAGCTAATTGATGCTGTTAGAGAAAACTATGAAATAGATTCACAAGAAGAAATTATAGAATTTGAAAAATCTAATAAGTCGTTTAAAGAAACAGTTGAAAGTACAATAGAAGGTCAGGAAATGAAAAAATCAATTGATAGTCCAAAAAGAAATAAAAAGTCATTTAGAAAAGAATTTAGAAATAAAAGATACCATATGGATCCTAATAAGAAAAATATGGCAGACTATTCAATATTTACTAAATTTTTAAACTCATATCTATTTAAAAAAGCTGATTCTATATTTATCTATGTTTCAGTTGCAGATGAGGTAGATACCCTAGAAATAATAAAAAAATCGCTAGAACTAGGTAAAAAAGTCTATGTGCCTTATATAACTAATAGAGAAAATTTTGAAATGAGACCGGTTAGAATTTATAACATAGATAATTTAGAGCTTGGAGAATATAACATACCAACATCTTATAGTATGGAATTTGAAGACAATCCAGATATTTCAATCATACCAGGACTAGGTTTTGACAAAAATAAAAACCGTATAGGTTATGGCGGAGGTTATTACGATAGATTTTTAAATAAATCAAAGACAACTTCCATAGGTCTCTTTCAAAGCAACTATCAAGTAGAACAAATTCCAGTTGATGAATACGACCATAAATTAGATTATATTATTACAGAAAAAGAAATATTCTAGCTTAGAGACCTTATGGCCTCTTTAATTAAGGAGTTTTATGAAAAAAAAGATATTAATATTACTATTAGCTATTTTAAGCTTAAGTGCTTGTAAAAACGAAAATATTCCACAAAATAAGGATTATAAATATATTTTTAATAATATTGTCACTGATAAATCTAAAGATGATGTTAAAAATATAATGGAAAGTAGTGGTATTAGCCAAAAAAACATAGATAGATTTTTCAATCAAGTTGATTTCTTTAATGCAAATGTAGATAATAGCTTATTAATAGAAAAAGACTACAAAAAAGCAAATAAAATACCAGACTATGATGTATATACCATGCAAGATGAACTATTTAAAAAATATCCAGAATTTGCAGGAATAAATTGTAGGATAACTACTTTTGGTTTAGTATCAGATAAAATAAATATAAAAAACATAGAAAATCCAAGCTTATCTGCTGTAGAAATCGATAATTCAACTTTTAGCAATCCACCTGTCTCAACTTTAGAAAAAAACGAAATTGATAAATTTAATAAATTTTACTCAGCTATAAAGACTAAAAATACAGGAGATCCAAACGTCCATCTAGAAAAAATTAAAAGCTTTTGGAATGAAAACGGAATTACTTTTTCTAATAACAATAAGTATTCAGTAATTTCGGTTTATATCTTTTCAGAACTAGATGAAAATGATAACGAATTATTTGTAGGCCACACTGGAATATTATTTCCTCTAGAAGATAGCAGAATAATGTTAGTAGAAAAATTAGCATTTACATCTCCCTACCAAGCAATAATATTCAAAGATAGGAAAAACCTATATGATTATCTAATGAAACTATACGACTTCTCTAGTGAAAGTTATCCTGCCAAACCACTAATATTTGAAAATAATGATTTGCTAAAGCACTAAAAAGGGACTGTTGCATACGCTGACCCATCAAGTCAAACTTAAACAGATTTTAAGGGTCAGCTCATCAGCACAGTCCTTTTTTTATATTTCTTTAATAGCAAAAGTTTCTTTACTTAATTTATTTAAGTACTTATTTATTTTTATCTTCCTTCTTAAGGTCCAATCTTTTTCATAAACTAAAGGATTAGTTGAATTATTTTTTCTCTTATTTTTTTCAAATTCGTCTCTTAAACCATCTTCTAAATTATCTATTGTCTGAGCTAGGTCAAGGTTATAGTATCTAAAGGATTTATCTCCTATGATCTCCTCCTCTCTTCCAAAAATCTTATCTTCTATAGCAAGCTTACTTGTATTTACACCATTAAGTGTTGCAAAATAGTGGCTTCTACCTTGGCGTAGGTTAATCTCAAATGAATAAAACTTACCTGTTCTAATATCCTTTTTAAAGTCAATGTTAAAAAGTCCATAAACACCTAAAATCTTAACTATATCCCTAGCGTAATCAAATAAGATCTTTTCATCTGAATCTACTTTGGCTACAAAGTTACCAATCCATTCCACTCTCTTATCTAGCAAGATATTTTTTGACATAGCCATAGAAATTGTATTCTCTGATCTATACCCTTCTATAGTATATTCACTGCCATCTCCACCAACTACAAACTCTTGAACTAAGATATTGTAATCATAACCCGCATTAAAAATTCTTTCTAGAATTTTAATAGTTTCATCTATAGATTTTGAGTGGTAGCCTTTTTGCTGACCTTCAAAATCAAGAGATTTATAAAATACATCATTATCTGGCTTTATAAAAACTTCGTTAGGGTAAGATAAGTCCTTATAATTTTCTTTACTAGCTATAAATGTCTTAGGAGCAAGACCTAATTCTTTAATTTTTTTATAAAAGTCATTTTTAGTAGAAAGATCTTTTATGACTTCAATTGACGCGTAAGGCATGATAGGATTAAAATCTAATTTATCAATATTTTTTAAAGCATAAGTTCTCATAACATCATCTGGGGCAAATATTATAAAGTTCTTATATGTATCTTTATTTTCCTCATAAATTCTATCTAATACTTCTTTAAATACTTCTGAATCTTTTGAAAAGTTTTCTTTTTTATAAATATTAATAATTTGTGAATCTATACAAGGTAGTAAAATCATTGATGTTGCAACTACTGGTTTTATTTCATAAGCTTCATAGATTTCTCTTGCTATAGAATATGTATTTAGGTCTGAACCTAAAACTATTGGTAAAAATTCTTCCATTTTTCTCTCCATTTATCTTCTTTTAACTCATAGAGTAATATACTATAAAAGCGTATAATGTAAAAAGCTAAATAAAACCAAGGAGGGATATATGAATAGATTAGGTGTTTTAGGTGGTATGGGCCCATTATGTACTGCAAGTTTTTACAATAAGCTCGTAAAATATACTAAGGCCGATAAAGACCAGGACCATATCCCAACTGTTATTTTATCAGATACACTTATGCCCGATAGAACAGAGGCTATCTTAAACGGAACTTATGAACCATTACTATTAAAAAAGGCAAAGGAAGATATCAAAGCTTTTGAAAATTTAGATGTAACAAATATAGCTATTCCTTGTAATACTATGCACTATTATATAGATAAACTAGATAGTTATACAAACATAAATATAATTAATATGGTATATGAAACTGTCAAATATTGTAATGATCATGGTTATAAAAATATTGCAATTCTGGGAACTTTTGCTACTATGGATTATGGTATATATGATAAGTATGCAGATGAATTTGGAATAAATATTTATAAGCTAAATGATAAGCAAAAAAATCTTTCAATGAAGACTATTTATGATATAAAAGAAACGAACAATACCTCTGCTCCCCAATTTTTAAAACTAGTTGAATCGTTGAAAAATGAAAGTGTAGATAGTGTAATTCTAGCTTGTACTGAACTTTCAATAATTGATGACATAATGAACTACAATTATGTAATTGATGCTATGGACATCTTAGCAATAGAATCAATAAAAAAAATGGGTTTTAATGTTAAAAATAGGATCTAAAAAATAGAATAACATTTTATATCTATATTGAAAGCATATAATTTCTTTATAAAAAATTAATAAGTATTTTGCTATAATTATACGTTACAGAGGTAAAAGTATGAGAAAAAAAAGAAAAGTAAAAAAAGAATATTATACACTAAATATTTTAAGAGCTGTAGCATTTCTTGGAGTAAGCTTATTTCATAGATACGCCCACTTTGTACCAGGTGGATATTTAGCTGTTATAATATTTTTAACCCTATCTGGATTTCTTACTATGAGATCTAGTGAAAATAAAAAAGAAGTTTCATTAAAATCTATTATAAGAAAATTCATTTCTATAATGTCTCCAGTTTATTTTATCATGGCTATAGCCATGGTTATTTCAATTTTCTTTGCAAGGGATATATTTGATGATAGTATAAAATCGGTAATACCAGTCGCCTTAAATTTTGAAAATATAAGAAGAATACTTGCGGGTGATGATTATTTTAACCAATTAGGTAATTTTAATATTTTCCTTCATATGTGGTATGTATCCATCTACATGCAATTTATAGCAATATTCACTCTAATAGATAGATTGATAACTAGAAATAATAGAAATAAAACTAGATTAATTCTTTATTCTATTATAACTATTATAAGTTTTAGCTTATTGATCTATTTTGCAAAAAGCCCAAAAAATATAACAAGAATTTACTATGGAATAGATACTAGAATATCAGCATTTTCTTTAGGTATAATTTTATTTTTACTTGGAAGCTATCTTAAAGATAAAATAAATCTTGATAGAAATACTCATAAAATAATTAATATGGGCTTGGGAGTGCTTACCATATTGCCTTTCTTTTTTATAGATGGTAGCAAGATATCTTCATATAAAGTATTTTTTATTGCTTACACTATACTAGTAGGATTATTGATTTTAAGCTTATATAATTACGAAGATATGTACCTTAAGGATATCAAAAGCCACAATATTCCTACGGATATACTACTTTATATAGGTGATAGAAGCTATTTCCTATATATATGGCAATATATAGTTCAGATATTTTTTGTATACTTTATAGTTGGAAAAATCAATAGCTTTGTTTCCTTTTTATTAGAAATTATAGTTTTAGTAATGTTATCTGAACTAACTTATAAGATATTCAAAAGAAAAAGTAAACAAGTAAATTTTCTAATAATATCTGCTGGTTTACTTATAGTACTATCTATTGTTTCTCTATTTATAGGAAATAAAAAAGATAAGGAAATAAAGGAACTTAAAAAAGAGATCGAAAGTAACCAAAGTGAAATAGAAAAAAGAAATAAAGCTAGTATAAACAATAAAAAATCATCTACAAAAACAAGCTCAGAGCAAAAAAACAAAACAAATAGAAAATCTAGAAAAAAGTATCCAAGTGTAAAAACTATAGATCCAAACTTTAAAGCTAAGGACTATGACAATTTCGATTTTACAGATAAGGAAAAGGAATATTTGGCTGATTTGCATGTTACAGCTATAGGCGATTCTGTTATAATAAATGCTGATTCATATATCAGAAAATACATTCCAAACTTTTATCTAGATGGTAAAGTTGGACGTGACATGGTGGATGGTCCAGCTGTTTTATCCAGCGTAAAACAAAATGTTGGACTTGGAGATATAGTTATTGTATCTTTAGGATCTAATGGATCTGCTAATGAAAAAGATCTTAAGCAAATAATGGAAATATCTGATGGGCGCGATGTATACTTTGTAAATACCTCACATACTCAATCATATATGGACTATGTAAATAAGTGTTTAAAAGAATTTACAGATAAAACTCCTAAAGCCCATCTAGTAGACTGGAGAGAATTTGTAAAAGATAAGCCAGAACTTCTTGCACCGGATAGAACTCATCCAAATGTAGAAGGCTCTGATTACTTTGGGAAGCTTATTATGAGAAAGATTTTGAATGTTAATAAGGTTAGAGCATAAAAAATGGTGATGTTGCAGAATAGGCAATTCTATTCTGCAATATCACTTTTTTCTTGAATATTCATATTAAGCTAATCAAATAGCTTGTATCTAAAGATGGATTTTTATCTTATATCCACATTTCCCTTAAAAATAGGTTCAATTAATAAAGCTAGTTATTTGGATATTTTTTAAGTAGCTTTGTATTTTATGATTTCTAAATATTCAATTCTCAAATCATATTTATAAGACTTAACTTAACATCATCGTAAACGTATATTTCAGTGTTAAAATTCATTTTAAATTGAATTGCACATCAACTAATGTAAAATTAGTTAGTGATGATGCATCGTTTTAACATTGATCATAAATGCATACTATTAGAAAAAGACGAGGTTTTTTAGATTCCTCGTCTTTTTTATGCTAGAACTTATACAACAGCTCAACAAGTCAAACTTTTTGAGATCACCTTAGGATTATCCTTAACTTAGGGGATTAAGTGTTATAATCTTAATATTCATTTAAATATATATTATTTATTATCTTTAAATTGAAATCTTTCTCTGTTAAATTCTACTTGATTATTATATATCTCGTTGTATCTATCGTATCTATCTGAGTTTGATGATCGTGTAGTGATTTGGTCAAATAACTTTGAAGAATTTGGACCTGATACTAGCAAACTTCCATCTGGTTGAGCAGATGCAGTCATAACATACGCTTTACCAACATCAGGCAAGCTGTCATTTTCATATAATACTAAATCTCCTGTTTCAGACAATCCTCCTGCCTTTGTGATTGTTATATTTTTATTCATTGGAAGATTTCCCTTTATATTTTTTATTACTTTTATTTCATAATTAGTATATGGAGATGTAACCTCTTCAGTACCATTTTCAGTTTCCACATTAATAGGATCTCTATATTCTGTATTTTTCTGACTTATAACTTCGCCAATGAAATAATAATCAGAATATCCTACCAACTCATATGGATTCTCTACATCTACAGCAAAATCACCTCTCATATATTCTACTTTAGATTCCTTATTGATATTTTCTTTACTGCATGAAACAGTAGCTAAAACGATAAATAAACTAAATATTATTGATATTATTTTTTTTATATTAAACTGTTTGTTCATATATGTCTTCCTTTCATATCAATATGTTCTGTAAGCTTCATCATAGGATTTTTTGTCTGTAGATGATAAGCTTGTAATACTCAACTGACCTTGTTGCATAACATTATACTTTCCATGGGTATGATCCAAACCAAGTGCATGTCCAAATTCATGAGTAACAGTTTTAGTTCGTTGATCTTTTGACATACTTTTAAAGTTATAATCATTTAATTTCATTGTTCCCCTGGGACTTGTTACTCCTAATGTATTGCTTACTTCATTATAATCGCTTATAAAAACATCTTGCCATTTATTCCACGAATCTCTTCTAACTACTCCTTGGCGATATCCTTCTCAGATTCCAACACTTCTATTTATTATAGAAATATATTTGGAATTGCTATCCCAATCAAGATGCTTTCCACTATCAACTAAATCCCAACCTAGTAGAGCAGCTTCTACCTTCAATGGTACTAGAAAACTTACACAAATAAGAATACTCAAAACAACCTTCTTAAAATTTTTTCCCATATAAACCTCCTATCTTTAATAATTAATTATCCTGTTTTTACTTAATTACCCACTTCTTAATAATCTAAAAAAATCAGTATAATTCCAATAAAAAAGATATTTTTCACATTCCTTTATAAGAAGTATCCTTTATTATCTAGAATCCTAACTTATCTATATCTATCATACATTTATGTCTTTTTTTATTATGATAAATCTATCCATCAATTATAATTTTTACAAGCCTTAACTTAACATCATCTTTTATATATATTTCAGTGTTAAAAAACATTATATCAGAAAAAGACGAGGAATTTTAGTTTCCTCGTCATTTTTCTATTTTGGGACTTTTGCAACAGCCCCATCTTTTATTTATTCTTAGGTTCTAATTTTTCCTTACCACCCATATACATTCTTAATGGTTCTGGGATCTTTACTGTACCATCTTCTTGTAATAGGTTTTCAAGGAAAGCTATTAGCATTCTTGGTGGTGCTACTACTGTATTGTTTAGTGTATGAGCAAAGTATGTTCCGTTTTCTCCCCTTAATCTAATTCCAAGACGTCTAGCTTGTGCATCTCCTAGATTTGAACAAGATCCTACCTCAAAATATTTTTGTTGGCGTGGGCTCCATGCCTCTACATCGCAAGATTTTACTTTAAGGTCAGCTAGGTCTCCAGAACAGCATTCTAGTGTTCTTACTGGAATTTCTAGGCTTCTAAAGAAATCTACTGTATTATTCCATAACTCATCATAGAATTTCATAGAATCTTCTGGCTTACAGATTATAACCATTTCTTGTTTTTCGAATTGATGGATACGATATACTCCACGTTCTTCTATACCATGTGCTCCTACTTCTTTTCTAAAGCATGGAGAATAGCTTGTCATCTTAAGTGGCATATCGTCTTCTTCGTTAATTGTATTGATGAATTTACCAATCATTGAGTGTTCAGATGTTCCGATTAGATATAGATCTTCACCCTCAATTTTGTACATCATATTTTCCATTTCCTCAAAGCTCATTACACCTGTAACTACTTCAGATCTTATCATAAAAGGTGGGATGTAATAAGTATATCCTCTATCAATCATAAAGTCTCTTGCATAAGAAAGAATAGCTGATTGAAGTCTTGCTATATCCCCTTTTAGATAATAGAAACCAGATCCTGAAGTTTCTCTTGCTGCATCTAGCTCAATACCATCAAAGCTTTCCATAATATCAACATGATATGGCACTTCATAATCTGGCACTATTGGTTCTCCATATTTATCATTCTCCACATTTTCACTATCATCTTTTCCTAGCGGAACTGTTTGATCTATAATTTGTGGGATTTTTTGCATGCGAGATTTTACTTCTTCACCTAATTGTCTAGTTTCTTCTTCAATGTGTGTTAGACGATCATTAATTTCATTTACATGAGCTTTAGCTTCTTCTGCAAGGTCTTTTTTACCTTGTCCCATCAAGGCACCTATTTCTTTTGATACTTTATTACGCTCAGCCCTTAAGTTATCTCCTTCAGTTTTTACAGCACGAACTTTCTCATCTAATTCTACTACTTCATCTACCAAATGTAATTTTTCTTCTTGGTATTTCTTTCTCATATTTTCTTTAACAAGTTCAGGGTTCTCTCTTAATAATTTAATATCTATCATTTTTTTCTCCTTTTTAGCATAGAAAAAGACCTTCATCCTACATGGGACGAAGGTCTCGTGGTGCCACCCAATTTTTATGTAATCACATACTCAATTTATACAAGCTAAAGGTAGATTCACTAGGATCTATCAAAGATTTTCACCAACCATCTTCTCTCTAAAGATTTACTCCTAGTTACTATGTCTTATCATTGCTTTATTCAATTAATAATAGTATACATTCAAATCTTAATTAATTCAATAGCTTTTTAATTTACTTATTATATTAGCTAAGATAAAGCTTATTATGAATATAAATACAAAAGCAAAACCATAGCTTGCTAGAGGAAGTTTACCTACCATGTTAGTATAGAAGTTATCTATATGTAAAACTTTAAGACTATCAGCCATACTAACCAAAGCAACTGCACAAATTACAATTTTATAGATTAAAGGATCCATATTCTCCTTATCGATAAGATTTAGTAAATATAAACTTATAACTATAGGGTATATAAATAAAAGAATTGGAATAGATATTTCCATAATCTTTTCTACTCCTAATATAGAAAGGACAAATCCTATAGTTACGCCTAATCTCACATAAAATTCATAGGTAAATTTATACCCTAGATTTTTTGAAAAGCTAGAAGCAAATGCTGATAATAAGCCAACTGCAGTTGTTATACAAGCAAAACCAACTACTAAACTTAAAGCTATTTGTCCCATTTTCCCAAGATAATTTTTAGTAAGAGATAGCAAAAGACTTGTTCTTGATATAGAAGGATCAACAAATGATGATGACTTTGCACCCAAATAACTAAGTCCTGTGTAAACAATAGCAAGACCTAATACAGCAATAATTCCAGCATAAATACTAGCTTTCTTTAGATCATCATCGCTTCTAAAACCCTTATTTCTAAAATCTTCTAGGATAACTACTGTAAGAAATACAGGCCCTAAGGAATCCATAGTTTGATAGCCCTCAATAAATCCATCTGAAAGTCTATTGTTTTGGCTTGTTGCTAAGTTTACGCTTGGAGCACTTATACCTGCTATTATTAAAACAACTAGTATTATAAGTAAGATTGGTGTTAGGTACTTTCCCACCCTATCTATAACCTTAGATCCATTGATAGTAATTATGTAAACCAATATAAAAAATATTAGTGAAAATAATACATTATTAAAATCTGGTATAAATGGTACTATTGCAACTTCAAAGGTGGTTGCTCCTGTCCTAGGAATTGATAATAGCGGGCCTACAAGAGTAATACAAATCAAATTTAAAATAATACCAAAGTTAGTACCTATCTTCTCCCCAAATTTCCTTGGGTCTGCTCCTCTTTTGCTCATAGCAAGTATACCTAAAAGGATCAAAAAGCTATCAGATAGATTAAATCCTAATGAAGCTAAAAACCATCCTTGACCAGAATTAAGACCTAGATAAGGGGGAATTATTAAATTCCCTGCTCCAAAAAATATTGCAAAAAGTGCAAATCCAGATATTATTACTTGTTTTATATCTAATTTATGTTTTTTCATTATATAACCTCTTTATATGTTAAGATTATACATTAAAATCTATAAAAATAAAATTTATAGAAAAAGGAAGATTACTCTTCCCCATTTGAAAGTTTTTTCTCTTTACTTTTCTTTATGATATAAATTATAATTATAGCTACTAATATTAATGGCCAAATAGAAACAATAGCTACAAGTAAGTCTTGCCAAAATTTAGAAAATATATGAATAGAATCTTTAAAAGCTTCCTTTATACGGCTAGAAAAATCAGGATTGTTATTAGCATAGTTATTATAATCATATACTTCATTTATATTTATATCAAAAGTATCATAAGTAACTTTACTATCTACATCTTTTATCATTGATTTCATCTGATCAATCTCATCTTCGACTTCTAATATACGAGCTTGTATAGCCATAGTTTCATCAATATTTTTTGCATTTTTCATAAGATCATTGAGTTTGTCAAGCTCTTTTTCTTTTGAACTAAGTCTAATATTTATATCTTTATAATATGAGGTAAGATCATTTGTATATGAACTTTGATATATAATTTTTCCTATCTTAGCTATTTCATTCTTAAACTTATTACTTTCTTCTTGTGGTATTTTTATACTTGCACCAAAGTTTCTTATATTTTCATCACCATTTCTACCAGTATCTATATTAAGATTTGATGATTCTATATAGCCTTTATGATCATCAACGAGCTTGGTTAGTTTATCATAATCTTGATCATAATTTATGCTTTCAAATGTATAATCAAAAATATTTTCTATCTTTCTATCACTACTAATATCACTATAGTCTATATCCTTAGATATTTGTTTATCTTCTACTTCATCTGTTGAAGAATCTAGGCTTTCATTAACAGGCGTGCTTTCATCATTTGTTTCATAGGTCTTGTTATTAGTTGTATCATATTGATGAATATTCTCATTATTCATTGTGTTAAGATTAGATGAACAAGATGATAAAGTAAATATAAGTAATAGATTAAATAGATGATTTTTATTTATCTTCATAAACTTTATCACTTCCATTTTCTTCTAGTAGTTGATCTAGCTTTTTGTGAATATCTCTAATAATTATTTCTGTTTTAAGATTAACTATATAATCATCTTCTGCCCTTTGTCTATCCTTTTCTTCTTGTCTATTTTGACTCATCATAATTAGTGGAGCCTGTATAGCAGCTACACAAGATAAAACAAGATTTAAAAGTATAAATGGATATGGATCAAAGGCTTTATCATCCATTTTATTATTAATTATCATCCAACTAATTAAAACAATAATAAATATAATTATAAAAGTCCACGATCCAGCAAACTTTGCTATTTTATCTGCTGCCCTATCACCAAACGAATATTCGTTTTTTTGCTTATCTCTAGGATTACTATTTATTTTTTCTTTGATCAAAGTAATTGCTTCTTCATCATCCAAATCTAAATCATTATTTAATATATAATCCAATAATTCCTTTTCTTTTTTATCTAAATCGTCCATAAAACCTCTTTCTTTAATCATACTATTATTTATATTAAGTTAATATAAAGTTATCCATAGAAAAATTCTTAAACAAAAAAGATGGCTATTTACCATCTTGATTTAATACGTGGTTTATTGCCTTTTCTGGTATACCTATATCTTCTACTACACATCTACTTTTATAGGCCGATCTATCAAATACTCCTTTTTTCATAAGTTGCATAGAAACTATTAGATCACAATCAACAATTTCACCCCAGGAATCTCCAGTACTAGAGTCTAAGCCACTTGGTAGATCTATTGAGATTATATATTTCATACTCCTATTTATTATAGATATCACGTAAGCATAAGTTCCTGATATAGTCCTATCAAGTCCAGTCCCAAAAATACCTTCTATAATAGTAGAAACTTTAGATATATTATTTTCCATATTCTCTAAATCTTCTATAGTGTCTACTAGATAAATATTTTCTGTCAAAGTTTTGACTGCCTTATGATTTAGCTTAAACTCGACACTTGCCTTAGTAATATCTCCTATTATGTAAATATCAACATAAAAATCTCGGGCTAATAGATTTCTTGCTACAGCCAGAGCATCTGCACCATTATTTCCAGTACCAACTACTATAGCAAAACTCTTTCTTATTTCAAGATTAATATTTTTTATAATAGCTAGACTTGCCCTCTCTACTAAACATAAAGCTGGAATTTTCAGTTCATCTATAGCATATCTATCTATTGCTATCATTTGATCTTTATCAACAACAAGCATATTCACCTCAAAAGTTTCTATTTTTAAGTCTTAAATCTTCTCCAAAAATTTCATATACTTTGCTATTTCCTACAATTCTAGAAAATATCCTAGGACCATACATATCCTCTAACATGGATTCATCATAATTTGTAGAAAATATTATTGGTTTTTCTGCTATCATTCTAGAATTCACTACTTCAAATAAGTTTGAAGCGTCATTCTTAGTAGAAGCTTCACTACCTAGGTCATCTATAATAAGTAAATCACAATTTAAAATAAAGTCAAATTGATCTTGATGTTTTGCTCTAGCTTCCTCAAAAGCCCAATTATAATCATTTAGAAATTTAAAGATACTTGAGGATGTCATATAAAGGACTGAGTAATTTCTGTCTAATATTTCCTTTGCTATAGAATTAAGTAGATAAGTCTTGCCACGACCCACGTCACCAAAAATATAAATATTTTGATTTTGATTTTCAAAATTGTCTATATATTTTTTTAATTGACGTTTGATAAATTTTATATTTTCATAAGGACTTATAGGATACCCTTCAAAATTATTATCTGAGAATAAGCTATCATCAAAGTTATCAAAATTTTCTTTACTAAGCAATGATCTGATATTTGACTGACTATAGTTTTCATCAATTATAATCTGTTTTCGACAAGAGCACATTTTAGTTCCAACAAAACCTGTATCTTTACAAATTTCATGAAAATATCTTATTTCCATATAATCATTATCAAATCCATTTTCTATGAGTAAGCTTTTTTTATATTCTCTAAGTTTTTTTAGCTCATCTTCCAAATTTCTACTATCTTTACCTTTAAGGTTTTCTTTTATAATAGTGTATCCTAATTCCTTAATATTCTTATCAAGAGATTCCATAGTAGGAATTTTTTGATAAACTTCCTTTATTCTATCTTCTTGATCAATTTTATCTTTTTCTCGACGACGTGCCAAGATTTGGCTAGCTTTTTTATTAGGATTCACTATTATCCTCCGCTTCTAGCATTCTTCTAAAGCGTTCTTCTCTAGCTTTTTGAGCATAGTTTTTGCTATTAGATGTTTGATTTGTGCTTGATGATTTCCTATATTGACGTGGGGAATTTTGTCTTTTTAGTTTTTGTCTTTGTTCATGAATTTTTAAATCATTAAGAGTAAAAGTACCTTGATCTCTCCATGATTTTAAATATCCCATTACATATTTAACATCCATATTTCCACCTTCTTTAGCTTGTCTAAAAGCTTCTGTTACCAATTCTGGGTCTTGATTATATTCAGATAGTGTTTCTTGTATACGGGTTATATCTGCTGGAGTTAAGCTTCTATCTATAATTCTTTCGACATTATCAAACATAATAGCTTTACGACTTGCCTTATCAAAACTCATTTCATTAGATGATTTTGTATTATCTCCAAAATATGATTGGCGTAAGGATACTATTTCTATATATTTTTTCCCAGATTTATCTATTTTTTGACGAAACATTCCCATATTGATCCAAAACTCTATACACTCATTAAATTTTTCATCTGTAAAAGATAGTTGTTTTTTTATCTTACCTATATCGACTTTCCCCTCATTGTATAAGTCTTTATAAACTAAAAGATATACTTTAAGCGCATCGCCATCAGCCATTTGTACATAAGTATTTAAAAACATATTTTCAAATGCTGTAGTTCCTAAATCTAATTTTACATCTTGCATCTTAAAGTTCATAATAATCATCCTTTGTTAAAGTCATCTTTAGTATTTTTGAATAAATCAGGCCGTGATCCATTTCAAAAAATCTATCGTCGTAGTCTATATCTTGGTTTTCGAAAACTTCTTCTGTATATCCATCTTCCTTAAAGCCCAATTTTTCATATAATTTAATTGCTCTACTATTAAAAAGATTAACTTCTAATATCAACTCTTTAAAATTTATCTCATTAAAATAATAATCTAAAAGTTCTCTCATTGCATCGTAACCATATCCATCTGAGACATAATTAGGATCAAATACTATACCAAGTTTCGCTCTTTTTGTTATAGGATTATAGTTTTTAAGCCCTAAAAATCCTATAAATCTATCGTCATCTACCTTTTTTACAGCAAAATACTTTTTTCTTGGTGTAGTTACAGTACTAAACCAAAAGTTGATCTCAAAATCTGTTAAGTTTCCATAGTTATAGCCAGAAAGTCTTGGATCATCAAAACCCCCCCAATTTTTAAATTCCATTGCTGTTTGACGAGTGATTTTTTCGATATATACTCTTCTTGTTTGTCTAGACATTTTCTTCCCTAAAGCTTAGATCTCTAAATGTTGTACATGGTTTATTAAAAAATAAATCTAGAGTACCAGTAGCTCCATTTCTATGTTTAGCTACTATTAGCTTGGCAATGTTTGGATTATCTTCCTCATCATAATAATCCTCCCTATATAATAGCATAACTACATCGGCATCTTGTTCTATAGCACCTGATTCCCTAAGATCTGAAAGGATTGGCTTATGGTCTGCCCTTTTATCAGCCTCACGGGAAAGTTGAGCAAGCGATAATATTGGACAATTAAGCTCTTTTGATAGGCTCTTTAAACCACGAGATATTGATGCGATTTCGTTTTGTCTATTTTCTTGACGGCTATCTGCTTGCATTAATTGTAGATAATCTATAACTACAAGATCTAGGCCTTTTTCAGCTTTTAGTCTCTTAAGCTTTGATCTCATTTCTGATAAAGTAATTCCCGGTGTTTCATCAACATATAAATCTTTGCTTGCTATCTCACGTGTAGAATGAAATAATAGTTCCCACTCATCATCCTTGATTCTACCATTCATAACTTGCTCCAGATCAATCATGCTAACCATAGATATTAGTCTATAGCTTAATTGTAGGGTACTCATCTCAAGTGAAAAAAAAGCAACCGATTTATCTTCTTTTGCAGCATTCCAGGCCATAGTAAGACCAAGTGCAGTTTTACCCATAGCAGGGCGTGCAGCAAGTAATATTAATTGCGCTGGTTGTAGACCAGATAGCTTATTATCTATAGTATCAAGTCCTGTAGTAACTCCTGTAATGTTACCATCATTCATTGATAATTCGTTGATAACTTGGATAGTTTCTTCTAGAGTATCTCCTACTTTTATAAGACCTTCGTTTAGTTTATCTTGAGATATATCAAATATTTTACTTTCAGCCATGGATAAAATGGAGCTAACATCTTCACTTTGCCTGTAGCTTACATCCATAATATCTTCACTTGCCCCTATTAGACTTCTAAGCAATGATTTTTCTTTTACAGTTTTTGCATATGTATCGATATTTGGAGTATAAAATGAGGAGAGGGTAATCTCAGTGATAAACTCCTCCCCTCCAACTTCTTGTAATATGTTTTCGTTTCTAAGCTGGGATATCAAGCTCACCTCATCTACCTTGATGTCTTTATCAATCATGGTAATGATAGATTTATATATCCTCTGTGTCCTAGAATCATAAAAGTCTACAGGTTTTATTATTTGATTTGCTCTATCGAAAGTTTCATTTTTCTTTAGAATACTTCCGATAATGGCTTTTTCTGCTAAGAAGTCATATGGTAGAGGCCTACTAGCCTCTGTCACTATTCTACCTCAGCTACAACTTCTACTTTAAGATCTGCATTAACTTCTGGATAAAGTCTAACGTTTAGGTTAAATTCACCAGTTCCTTCGATGGTTTCAACACCTTCGATTCTTTTTCTATCTATTTCGATTCCTTGTTCAGCTAAAGCTTCAGAAAGGTCTTTATTTGTTACAGATCCAAATAGCTTTCCATCTTCTCCAACATTTACTTTTTGAGTAATTGTAAGTGCTTCGATTTTTTCTTTTAATTCTTCAGCTTCTTTTCTATTTTGTGCTTCTTCTTCTTTTAACTTAGCTTGCATTTCTTCTAGTTCAGCCATATTTTTTTTATTAGCTTCTACAGCTAATCCTTGTGGATTTAGGTAGTTTCTGTAATATCCTGGTTTTACATCAACTAAATCTCCTTTTACACCTACTCTTACAATATTATCTGTTAGTATTACTTTCATCTTCTTCTTCCTCTCTTAAATATTCAATTATTGCTTTTTTAAGCATATTTTCGGCATTTTCCATGCTCATATCTAATTGGGTAGCGGCAGCTGTTAAATGGCCTCCACCTCCGATACGCTCTAGGATTAATTGTACCGACAAATCGCCTAAGCTTCTACCTGAAATGTGGATTTTATTATTAGCTTTTGTGAGTACAAATGAAGCCTTAACTCCCTTTATATTGAGCAAATCATCAGCAGCCTGACTTGCAATTAGGGTTGATCCATCAATATCTCTGTTAAAGTGCGCTATGGCAATCATATCATTTACTATACTCGAATCTGCTATAACTTCCGACTTATATTTTATTATTTCAAAGTCATCTTTAAACATTCTTTTTATATATACTGTATCAGCACCCCAGCGCTTTAAAATACTAGCTGCTTCAAAGGTTCTAACACCTGTTTGATATACAAAGTTTTTAGTATCAACAGTAATTCCTGCAAGCAATGATTCTGCTATAGATGTCCTTGCCTTAAAGTCCTCATCTAAATAATTTAATATTTCTGTAACAAGCTCAGATGCACTTGAGGCGTAAGGCTCTATATAAGAAATAGTTGCTTTTTTAATATAATCATTACCACGCCTATGATGATCTATAATAAATATCTGATCTGTCTTTTCTATAAGGCTTGGAGCTTCAGTAGAATGTTTTCTATGATTATCACATACTACAACTAATGATGAAGGTTTAATTCGTGCCAATGCTTGATCTTCTGTCAATATATGTTCTGATAATTCTTCTAAAGAACTTGTAGCACTAGAATACATATTTTCTATCTGACGAGGAACCTCATTTAACACAATGTAGGCATCTTTTCCTAAAAAATTCACACCTTCATAAACTCCAAGTGATGATCCAAAAGAATCCATATCTGGATTATTGTGACCCATAATATATACATCACTAGATGAATTTATCATTCTCTTAAGAGCACCGGAAATCACCCTAGATTTTACCTTGCTAGTTTTCTCTGTAGCTTTTGATTTACCACCAAAATATTCGTAGTTATCCTCAAGCTTTACTACTGCTTGATCTCCACCACGTGATAGAGCTATATCTATTGCAACCCTAGAATCATCGTATATTTCGTTAGGATTAGCACCAGAAATTCCAACACCTATAGATAAAGTAGGATTTATTGTATTACCAAAATCTATATCACGAACATCATCTAGTATAGAAAACTTATTATCGTGGATTTTTTTGTACTGTTGATATTCCATGACAACCATAAATCTATCATTTTCGTATTTTCTAACTACACCATTGTATCTTTTGAAATACTCTGTAATAGTTCTATCAATAGATCCTAAAACTTGTGGTCTATTTAATGAATCTGTTGAGTTTCTCAAATCCTCGTAATTATCTAAAAATACCGTAAAAAATACTAGTCTTTTATCCTTAAATAACTGCTTAATAGACTCATCATAAGTGTTATCCAAACCATATAAAAAGGTTTCAGTTGTTTTTAATCCTTCATTAAATACACTTGTAAAATAAAACTGCATGATTTTTCCATCTATAGGGATGTTTATTGGCTGAACAACTTGCTTGTCAGTAAAATCAATATCCTTAAAATCAGCAGCAAGGTTTCTAATATCTACTCCAACTAAATCTTCTTGGGGGAATAGATTTCTAAAATAACCATTGTGCCATTTAATATCTCTTCCATTATTTAATACAGCAATTGGAAATGGCATTTCAAATACCAAATTTTTGGTTATACTATCAAAACTTAAATCAACCTCATCCACATATCTTTGTATAGCCTTCTCGTTATAGTCAAGTTGCTTTTGTAAGTAAAAATAAAGTAAACCACACGAAAGTATGGCTATAGCACCAAGCATTTGGTTATAATAAAATAATAGTATTGATGTAAGAACTGGTAATATCATTACATATACTATATACTCATATCTTGATTTTTTATTATCTTTCATACTTCTTCCTTTCTTGCTCTAAAATCTACAAATATATCAGCTAATCCAAATCCAATAAACATTATTGCAAAAAAATAAAAAAATATTATAACAAAAAACCATTGCATACCACGAGATAAACTAGATCTACGTCTTCTCATTATGTAATCATATACTAGCATACCATTTAGAAGCAATATGCTTGCAATAATCCATATAACATTTGCTATAACAAAATCTTTCTTAATAGCAAAAATAGTTGGTAATAGTAGCTCCATCAAAGCTGCAAATCCTATGATTATAAGAGCATCTTTTTTACTAAGCCTTAGATTATTTAATGCTAACATATCCTTACCCTTATTCCTATAGGCCATAAAATTTCTAACAAGCTTTAGTGAAATTACAGCATAAATTAAAGATAAGCTAGATAATACAGCTGGATACATTGCGAGAGATAATTCATAAGTCTCATCTGCAATAGCATAATCTGCATTTTGTTCAAAAATCTCTTTTAAGTCTTCTGCCATAGACTTTAAGTCAAGACCTTGATTTACCATCTGGTACCTATAGATACCTATAAAAATAATGCTAGCTATCAAGAAATTGATTGCAATCTGCCCCTTATCACTAATACTTATTTTGCTTAATATGATTAGAGTAAGAGTCAACAAAATAATCGGAACAAATTCCAAAACTAGGTTTTTAGTATCTATAAATAAATAGCTAATTAAAGCTACAGCTATTATAATGGATAAAAATTCAATCCTTTCGTAGTCTATATTTACTGCAGTAAGCATTATAGGTATACTTAAAAGCAATATCAAACTATCGGATGAAACGATTACCAATACACTTATTAAGCAAACAGCAAATAATATGTTGATAATCTTATTAATATTCTTAGTAATATTCATAAAAATCCTTTCACTTAATTTTAGCATAAAGCTTTCATTTGGACAATGTAAGAATAGTTAACTTCTATATCTTACTCTATACTAAATAACTATCAATTTATAATTTATTTGTAAATGCAAATTATAAAATACTTAGATTTTTGTACCACTTATTGAATATACTTATAATAAATTAAAATCAGACAAAAAAATGCACTAAGTAATGAAGTTTTAATTTCATCCTTAGTACAATTTAAATTTATATATCCAATATATTTAATAGTTCATTTCTATAATCTGTAAACTCCTTGCTAGTTCTATTTCTAGGAAAATCTAGATTAATAGGAACTATTTTTTTTACCCTTCCTGGCCTTGGCTCCATAACTATTACCTTCGTTGACATATAAACAGCTTCATCAACATCATGGGTGACCATAATTCCCATATTTTTTTCTTCATTCCACAAGTTTAAGATTTCATCTTGCATATTCATTCTTGTAAAGGCATCTAATGCCCCTAAAGGTTCATCTAGAAGTAAAACTTCTGGTTTATTTACAAGTGTCCTAATAAGTGAAACTCTTTGTGCCATACCTCCTGATAGATTTGATGGGTAGGAATCTTTAAAATCATAAAGTCCTATTTTCTTAAGCATCATATCTATAGTTTCATCTGGTATATTATCTTCATTTTTTAAACTTCCAGAAAATCCAACATTTTGCCCAACTGTAAGCCAAGGAAATAGTGTTGATTTTTGAAATACCATACCTCTTACACTAGATGGGCCTGTTATCTCTTTATTATCAAGTTTAATCTGTCCTGTTGTCGGGAATATAAGTCCTGCTATAAGTCTTAGTATTGTAGACTTACCACAACCAGAAGGACCAACTATACTTACAAATTCACCATCATGGATTTCAAAATTAATATCTGAAAGAGCATCAGTAATTGTGTCGCTATCATTTCTAATAAATGATTTTGATACATTATTAAATTCTAATTTACTCATCTAACAGCTCCTCCACTTCTCCATTTTAGTGCATTTTTACTTATTTTCTTTATTATTATATTTACCAATATGAATGTTATAGCTAGTAATATTATTGCTCCATACATTGCAGAATAATCTGCCCACGAGCTCTTCCAAGTTATATACCATCCAAGTCCGCTTTCTACACCAAGCATTTCAGCAACTATCAAAGCATTACAAGCAGCTGACATACCTGCAATAAGACCTTGGAAGATATTTGGTGTTGCTGATTTGATAGCAATTTTTCTTACAAGCTCAGAATTTGTAGCACCTAAAGTTTGAGCTGCTTCATAGTATGAAGGATCTACGTTATGAATACCTGTAATTGTTGCAAGTGTTGTTGAAAACCATACTCCAAGCTGAATAATAAATACTGCACCTTGGAATAAGTTAATAGCAATTACCATTACTACTGGTAGCCATGTAGTTGTAGGTATTGGTCCTAAAAGTTTTAAGAATGGATCTACCCAGTAATTAACCTTATCAAAATATCCTGCAAGTATACCTGTTATGATACCTAAAATTGCACCAATAAAGTATCCAGTAAATAATAATTTAAGTGAGCTTAAAACTGAATCTGTCAAAAAGCTTGCATCTTCTTTCATAGAATTAAATATAATATCCATCCATGGGAAATATGGCAAGTCAAGCTTAGCAGTCTTTAAGGTAAGCACATCGTAAATTAAAAGCAAGATAAAAACAAAGGTATAGAAAGGTGACTTATAAATAAGCCTATCTCTTAAATTTTCATTCTTAAAAGAAATAAGTAAAACTATACCATAAATAGCAAGAAGTATCCACAAAAATCCATTATATAAATTAGTCTTTACAGCACTTGAATTATGATCTGGTAAATATACATATTCAAATATAGCTATTAACCCCGCTATAATAGGAAGAATTAATTTGAAAATATCATGAGTCTTATTTCTCGGTTTAGACTCAAGCTTTATTAACTCTTCTTTAGTCAAATTATTTGTAGATTTGCTCTTTTTAAAGCTTCTAGATTTTTTAGAGCTTTTATTTTCTTCCATCTACTTCTCCTTATTTATTCTTAACTACTTCAACTTCTCCATTTCCTAATGGTCTCCAAAGTTCTTCGACTAATTGATCTGTAGATTTTGAAGGATCGATTAAATCAAGTTCTTTGTAATCGTCAAAGTAGCTTCTAATTGTTGTTTCTCCATCATCATTTGTTAGAGTATAATCATATGCTTTTAGTAAATCTGTAGCAACTTCTGGGTCTCCCTCAGCTAAGTTTTTCTCTTGAAGTACTTTTACAGCATCTTCTGGATTAGAAGCTGCATATTGATTACCTTCTTCTATAGCTTCTGCTACAAGTTCAGCAAGCATTGGATTATTATCTACAAAATCTTTGTTAAAAGCTGTTACACAGCAAACTTCTTTACCAAAATCTTCATCTGTTGTAAGAGATCTAATAGGCCTAATAGTTCCATCTTTGAGGAATTCTTGTGCAAATTGATCATCTAAAATTGCACCTTCTATCTCCCCACTTTTTAAGGATTGTATAACTGCTGCTGCATCAACTGGTTTTATATTTACATCATCTGGACTCATATTATCATGTATTAAGAATCTTAAAAGTGTATTGTGTCCGCTATTTCCTATGCCGTTAGTTACTGCAACTGATTTTCCTTTTAGATCAGCTGTTTTTTGTAAATCTTTATTCTTATCAAGTACATAAAGTGATTTGCATCCTGAGTGAGATGCTGTTGAGAATACATAGTTAAGTCCTTTAGTTGCGGGAACTATTAATGATCCAAACTCACCTGTCATAGCATCTAATTGTCCACTTGATAGAGCGTCTTTACCAGTTTTTGTATTAACGAATTCTACTTCTACACCTTTTTCTTTAAAATATCCATTAATCTCTGCAAGATTTTGACCTGCTATACATAAGTCTCCGTCAAATCCAATTTTTACAGGTGTACCATATCTTGGTTCTTCTTCAAGGCTTGCTACCTTTGATTCTTTGTTATCCTTTTTATTTGTATCAGTAGTATTTTCATTTGTCTTACTTGTATCTGTTTGTTCAGTTTTATTTGATTTATCATCAGCATTTTCATTTGTCTTTACACAGCCTGTAAGAGCTATGCTACCTACTAGTAATAAAGCTATAAGTTTGTTATTTTTCATTAATCTCTCCTAAATGTATTATTCATCACAGCAACTGTGTTGTTCTATCTTACTCATATCAAAGTTCTCATCCATAAAGTTTACTTTTTGCAAATCATCTACTGAATTTTCTTCATTATTATGATGTTTTTCATGCATTTGATGATGGCTGGTACTTTGTTTAATAGATGTATTATTAGTATCTGCACTTGAATTGCTACAGGCAGATAAACTTATCCCAGTAATTAGGGCTAAAGAAAGCACTTTTACATTTTTCATGCTTTTACTTATTCCTTTCTATATTTTTCATGAACATATAAAAACCCCGTCCTAAAAGGACGAGGTAATCGTGGTTCCACCTTAATTTATTTTAAGAATATCTTAAAACCTTAATGTACTTAACGGGTACAAGCGTTATAGCCTACTTATTTTCGGTATAAAACTCAAAGATGCACTTCCACAGATCTTTCAATGATTATTCTCAGCATACTAACCTCTCTGTATAAGAAAATATCTGTGTACTCTTCTTATCACTGTTATTCATGTAAGATAAGTATACCACAGGAGAATTTACTGTCAAGAATTATTTTTATAATATTTTGCAACAAAAATAACTCTATAAAATCATGTATAAATAATACAACTATTTAACTAAACTTAAATGCAGGTATACTAGTTGTAGGTAAAAATATATAGAGGTAAAGATGAATTTACAAAGTATAGATAAATTTGATATATCAATCATTAGCGATCCTCACGTGCTAAGCTATGATTTGATAGCTGATACAGAAGATTTTAAAAAAGAAATAAAAATAGACAGGAAACTTCTAGTTGAAAGTGAGGCACTCTTAAAAGAAGCTATATCCATGGTAGAAAATGTAGAAAGTAAGTTTATATTTTTACCAGGTGATTTAGTAAAAGATGGTGAATATAAATCTCATGAAATTGTAAAAAAATATTTACTCGAGTGGAAAAATAAAAAAAATGATCGTGAAATATTTATGATCCCTGGAAATCATGACATTAACAACCATAAGTCCTATGATTTTAAAAAAGATAATAAAACGAAAAATATAAGTCCAAAAGAATTTTATGAACTATATTCATTTGTTTATGAAAATCCTTATGTATTAGAAATGTATAAGGATTCAGATATTTTTAAAGATTACTTATACAGAAGCAATATAAAATATGAAAGAGAAAAAAAGTATAGCTACTATGCTCATGGGTATTTCTCATATGTTTCAAGGATACCAAGCGAGGAAAATACTAGCGGTCTTACAATAATATCCCTAGACACATCAATCTATTCAGCTGATACAGAGCAAAACAATAGAGATGGTAGAGAAAACATACCAGGGTCTGTCACATTAGAACAAATGCGCTGGACTGTCGAAAAAATAGAAGAAGCCAAATCTCGCAAGGATTTAATATTTATAATGGCCCACCATGCCTTAGTTCCTAATTTTAGAAATCAAGAGTTAGTTTTTTCTCCATTTATAATTAAAGAATGGCGAACAAAGTTTATTGATGCCGATCCGAGGATAAATAATAAGACACCCATAGAAGTTTTAGCAGATAATGGAGTTAAGTTTGTATTTACAGGTCATCTACACGAAAATGGTACTGCAAAGTACACTTCTGAAATGGGCAATGTTATATATGATGTTCAAACAGGATCAACTGTAACTTACCCCCTACCTATAAGACATATTAAGCTAATTAATATGGTGGAGGAAAACAATGCTTATGAAGTATATATAAAAACTGAGTTAATTAAAAAGTTTACCTACAAAAATTTAGCAAATGAAATAGAAGTTGTAGATGATGCTATTAATTACACTATCAATAGGCAATTATCATTAATGGACGTCCTCCATAATTACATCAGAATACAAGCAAATAATCCAAAATTTACTCACTTTGATATCCAAAGTGAAGCGAATAAATATGCAAGTGCTTATTTAGAAAAAGATATCCCAAGCCATGGATATATGAATCAAATAGTCTTTCCTCTAATAGAGGATAAGTTTCCAGTGTTAAAAAGATATATAGGAAAGATAGATGTAATAAAACTCAATGGTGAATATGAGTTTAAAATTAGAGCTATAAAAAATACCCTACACATAAAAGCAAGCAATATTGAAGAAGCTATTGATATAATCCTAGATCAAATTGAAGATAAAATACTTATTCCTTATAATATCATCAAATATTGGGATAAAATAATAAATAAGGCTTGGCAAATGCCCATAGATAAAAACGGTAATAATTTTTATGACTTTGCAAATTATATTTATCAATATAAGCCATTAGGAGAAGAAGAAAGACCAAAATATGTTTCTAAAATGATTGATAACCTAAATAATCCAGATTATGATATTATAGATATCGTGCTAAATTATGTGGCTGATGAAGTTAATGAGGCCTTTGATAAATTTACTAGTTCTATAAAACTTGAAAAAGATGGAAGCAAGGATAAATTTTTTGATGATCTTATACAAACAAAAGGACTGACTTCAAATTTAACTTATAAATATATGAAACATAAGGTCAATAACTTGAGAGATTTGCTTGATTTCTTTTCAAGATATCTTACAAAGAAAAAAGACTTAAGTGGGGTTGATTTAGCTAAGAGAATAGTTAAGTCTAGCTCAGTTAGAAAGGCTAAAGCAAATTTCTCAGATAAGATGTTTGGACAAACAAGCCTTAGAAAATTTGTTATAGATATGGTAAACTCCATGAGCGAAGAAATGGTTGAGATTTATCAAAATGAAGATTTAAACGAACTTGAGAAGTACTTTAATTATATTGAATACGATGATACTAATAAGTGAGAGACTGGAGTTAACTTTACTCTAGTCTCTTTTAATTTAATTTTTAATAGCCACTATCATCAGTAAAAACTGGATCTTGAGTAAAATTCAAGCCTAGTTTTCTTAGTTCACTTTTTTCACTATCATTTAATATGACTGTGCTATGAGCGTCTAGGTTTTTAAGATTTTTAATCTCTTCTATAGCCATATGAGTAAGTGGATTTGTTGTTGCTGATATAGCAAGGGCTATTAACATTTCATTTATTGAAAGGGAGGGTTCGTTTTCTCCTAATGCTTTTGTTTTAAGATTTGAAACTGGTTCTATTATATGAGGGCTTAGTAGTAAGATATCATCATCAATTTTCCCAAGTTTTTTAAGGGCATTTAAAATACAAGCGGCTGGTGCTGAGAATAATTCGGATTTTTTTCCTCTCATTATTCTGCCATCTTCTAATTCAATTGCAAAAGATTCTCTGCCTGTTAATTTTTCTTTTTCACGAGCCTTTACTGCAACTTTTCTATCTTCTGCTTTTAGGTCAAGATTACTCATAAGAGTCTGAATTTTTTCTACACTTGTATGAGACTCTTTGGCAAATCTATAATCAACTAAAGAATTATAGTATCTTCTTATAATTTCTTCTTTACTAGCTTCTATTGCAACATCTTCATCAACTATGCAAAAACCAGCCATATTAACACCCATATCAGTTGGTGATGAATAAGGTGCTTCTCCCATAATTTTTTCTAACATTCTTTTTAATACAGGAAATGCTTCTACATCTCTATTATAATTTACTGCAAGCTTTCCATAAGCTTCTAAGTGATATGGATCTATCATATTCACATCATTTAAGTTTGCAGTAGCAGCTTCATAAGCTATATTTACTGGATGCATAAGCCCTAGATTCCATATAGGAAAAGTTTCAAACTTTGCATAAGAGGATCTCTTACCATTTTCGTTGTCTAGATACATTTGGGAAAGACAAGTAGCCATTTTACCAGAACCAGGACCTGGACCTGTTACTACTACCAATTCTCTTTGTGTCTTTACATAGTCATTCTTTCCAAAACCTTCATCTGATAATATGTGACTTATATCATTTGGATATCCTTTAATATCATAAGTTCTATAATGATTAATTGATAGATTATCAAGATACTTTTCAAACCTCATAGCCTTTTCTTGGTAATTAAACTGAGTTATTATAATAGAACTTACAAAAAATCCTTTTTGTTCAAATGATTGTTTAAGTCTTATACTCTCGGTTTCATAAGAGATACCACTGTCTCCTCTAATTTTGTTAAATTCTATATCATTAGCATTTATAGTGATTAGAATTTCTGTTCTATCTTTTATATTATCAAGCATTTCTAGTTTACTATCTGGCTTAAAACCAGGTAGAACTCTTGCGGCGTGTTCATCATCAAAAAGTTTGCCACCAAATTCTAGATAGAGTTTATCAAAATGGCTAATTCTTTCAAGGATCTTTTCTGATTGTAATTTTATATATTTATCATTATCAAAAGCTAAATTTTTCATTTCCCCTCCATTACCTTTATTATTATATCAAATTATAAGCATAAATAAAAAATCGGGAACCCTCCCGATTAATCTTCTATATTTTTGTATCCATCTGTACGATATTCATTAAAATCATTATCAATCCAGAATACTTCTGCTCCATATTTTTCCGCTATCTTTTTACCTGTTTGTACATCAACAATAAATAAATAGGTACTAAGTGCGTCAGCTAGAGCTATATCATTGTGAATAACTGATACTGATTTAAAATATTGTGACGGATAAAGAGTATCTGGATCTATGATATGATGATATACTTTTCCATCAACCTTAAAAAATCTTTGGTAATCCCCACTCGTTACTACTGTCGTATCTTTTAGGTTAATTATACTTGAATACGGATCTTCTGCGGAAAGATCTGGATTCTGAATGGCTATTTTAAACTCTCCATTTTCCTTAGTAGGATTATCTCCAATTAGAACATCATCTCCACCTATAGAAAGTATAGCATGATTTAAACCTTCTTTTCTAAGATTTTCTTCTATTTTCTTTAATCCATATCCTTTACCTATTGCACCAACATCTATTTGTATATCTGGATCCTCTATAAATACTGTGCTATTTTCCTTATCTATAATAATCTTATCTATATCATTATGACTAGCAGCTTCTTCCAACAACTCCTTTTTAGGTAATTCTGCCTTTTTAGGATTTGCTATAGCTAATTCTCTTTCATTATGCCATACTTTTATAAGGCTACCAAGAGCTATATTAATTTTTCCGTCTGATTTGTCATAAAAATCTTTACAAAATTCCAATAGCTCAATAATATCTTTATCAACTTTAACTGGCTTTTTGCCTGCATTTTTGTTAATAGTACTAATATTATTTACTCCATCAAAACTATCATAGGTATTGTAAAGTTCATTATATTTCTTAAGGTTTTTTTCTAAAACTTCCTTATACTTTTCAAATTCTTTTTCATCTTTAGTGTATGCAGCAAATGTAGTAACAGTATCAAAATAATCATAATAAACAGTATCATACTTTATTAATTCATCAGAAGTTCCATCAGATTTATCTTCACTTTTTAATACTTTCTTACTAGTTTTATTTTCACTAATAGATACTTTATTATTTTCATCTACTTTTGAAATATCATTTGTTTTACACGCAGCTAGACTTAGCATTAGTGCTAAGCAAGTAATAATTTTTTTAAAATTCATATTTTATTTATATTTATGGTTTCCATATCCTTTTTAATTTGTATGCCTTCATCATCTGCCCAGTAAAGGAGTATATTAGCAACGACTTTATTTCTAAAGTCATTATATTTTTCTTCTAAGCCTAAAGAATACACTGCATCCTTAAACTCCTCATGGGGAGAATATCCTTCTATATCGTCTATAAATTGATCTTTTTCATATCTATCTAAGGTTTCTATGAATGCTTCACGTAATTTTGATTGATCTAAAGATTTTCTATCAGGCATAAGCACATAATGTTCTATATCATTATCTATATCTATATAATTTTCCATTATATCTTCTTCAGTTTGACCTTGATTAATTCTTATAAAATCTAAACTTTCTGTGTTAATCCATATAGACTTTAAATATGAATCCTCATCTAGAAGGGTCCATTTTTCAACTAACCAAGATAAATTAATTGGTTTTTTCATTTTTTTCTTTTATCTCAAAAATGCAAGCTTCATATTCCCAAAGCTCCAGTTTAAGAACTTCTCCTTTCTCAATTTCTATTTGTCTATAATCCACCTTAGCTCCACCATATTTTGGCGCAAAGCTATTTATTTTTTCAATAAATTCTAAATCTTCATCAAAAGGGAATTCATACGCACCATGATACATATTTGCCATATTTAGTACTACTAAAAATCTAGAATTTTCTGCATATCTTTCATAGGCAAAAACAGAAGTATTAGCATCATCTACTACAGTCCATTTGAAACCATCCTCTTTATAATCATTAGCATAAAAAGCTTTATTTTCTTTGTAAAGATAATTCAAGTCTTTTAGATACCTATTAAAGTCATCATGAGTTGGATAATTAAGTATGTTCCAATTAATACTCTCATTCTCATTCCATTCATCAAATGTAGCTATTTCGTTTCCCATAAAGTTTAATTTTTTACCAGGATGAGTCATTTGATAAGTATTTAAAACTTTAAGCTCCTTAAATCTATCTTCATAAGATCCAAACATTTTATTTATCATAGGCTTTTTAAGATGCACTACTTCATCATGACTCAGTGGTAGTAAGAATTTCTCATTATAAAAATAGAACATAGAAAAAGTCACCTTACTATGATACATTGAGCGATTATAAGAATCAACTTCAAAGTATTTTATTGTATCATTCATCCAGCCTAAATCCCACTTATAATCAAATCCTAATCCGCCATCTTCTACAGGATGGGTCACTCCTGGATAAGCTGATGAATCTTCTGCTATACGCATAACACTTGGATATGCAATTTCTAGCGTTTTATTTAAATCACTTATAAAATTTATATTATCATCATGGATACCACGATTTTCGTTACCATTATAATAAATCATATAACTTACAGCATCTACTCTAATTCCATCTAAGTGAAAGTTATCAATCCAATAAGCAAATGAAGATTTCATAAAGCTTTTTACATGACCTTTGGAATAATCAAAATTAATTGACCCCCATTCTGAGTATGTTAAATCTTCATATGAGGACTCATACATATGAGTTCCGTCAAACATCTTTAGCCCATAATAGTCATTCGCAAAATGAACAGCTACTACATCAAGAATAACTCCTATACCATTTTGATGCATAAGGTCTACAAATTTTTTTAAATCCTCTGGTTTACCATATCTGGAGGAAGTTGCAAAAAATCCTGTTGATTGATAACCCCAAGACGGATAAAATGGATACTCTGTAACTGGCATTATTTCTACATGAGTATAGTTCATTTTTTTTATATGATCTATAAGCTTATCTACTATATCTAAAAAATTGACCCTATCAGACAATCTCAACCAACTTCCCATATGAATCTCATAAATATTCATAGGCTTATCAAAATTCTTGTTTCTATTTTTTATAAAGTCTGAGTCGGAAAATTCATATGATTCATCTACAATTAGTGAAGCAAAGTCTCCCTCTAAGTCCATAGCTCTTGCAAAAGGATCAGTGTGTTCAACCCACTGATTATCTTTTACTACTACTAATTTATAATAATCTCCAACTTTAGCATTTTCAAATATATAAAAATATCCGTACTCTGGGTTTTTAATCATTTCATGGATATCCCATCCTGTAAAATCGCCCTTAATATACATTCTATCTGCATTAGGAGCATACACTCTAAATATATAACCATCTTTATAAGCAATAGGACCAAAAAGTTCATGACCATTACTAGAAAAACCCGCTATATAGTTTTCTATAGCCTCATGGTCTGTTTCAAAAATATTTATTTCCATTATTAATCCTCTATCATATCAGTAATATGCCTTGTAAGTATTTCTATACCCTTAGTATTTTTTGCTCCACGCGGTATTATAATATCGGCATATTTTTTAGTAGGCTCTACATATTTTTCATGCATAGGCTTAACTTGCTTTATAAATTGTTCAAGGACAGATTCTAAAGATCTATCACGTTCTTTAGTATCTCTTAGGATTCGTCTTTGAAGCCTTACATCACTATCTGCATCTATAAACACTTTGGTATCAGTTATATTTCTAATTCTTTTATCTTCTAGAACTAAAATACCTTCTATTAAAATAATTTTAGTAGGATTAATAGTTACTGTTTCGCTACTTCTAGTATGAATTCTATAATCATAAGTAGGCATTTTTATAGATTTACCAGCTTGTAATTTCACTAAATCCTTATAAAATAGATCATTATCGAAGGCTCCAGGATAGTCATAATTAAGCTTTGATCTTTGTTCAAAATTAATATCATCATGAGCCTTATAATAGTTATCATGACCTATAACTGTCAAGTCGTCTTTGAAATAATCATCTATATATTTTACAATAGATGATTTTCCAGAAGCAGACCCACCTGCTATAGCAATAATCTTTACCTCATTCATAGTTTGATCTCATTGATGACATTGCCATCAAGATATTTATATATATTATCAAAAACTATTTTAGCTCTATTTTCCATAGCTTCTTTTGTATAAAAAGCAACATGATTTGTTAATATTACATTCTTAGCATTTCTTAATGAATAGTCTTTTGGAAGAGGTGGTTCCATATCGAATACATCAATACCAGCACGTAGCTTATCTTCATTTAATAGCTTTGCAAGATAATCATTATCCACAACTGGTCCTCTTGCACAATTTATAAGAATAGCATTATCTTTCATCTTATCAAGCTCATCTTTTCCTAAAAATCCCTTAGTTTCATTATTATTTGGTATGTGTAAAGAAACAACATCTGATTCTTTAAGTAAAGTATCTAAGTCTACGTAGCTTACGCCCATAGCTTTTACATCTTCTTTTTCCGTTCTAGAATATGCTAAAATATCACAACCAAATACTTTTAATAATTCTATAAGCTTGATACCTATATTACCTGTACCAATTATTCCAATTTTTTTGCCTTTTAATGTTTCTCCCATTAATGAATTATTTGTATCTTCAAAAATATTTTCTTTATTTTCATTAAACTTTCTCATAACTGCTATAATTAAGCCAATTACAAGTTCTGCTACAGAATCATCAGAATAACCACTTGCATTTAATAAAGTTATGCCATTCTTCTTTACTGCATCCAAATCCACGTGATCTACTCCAGTAAAGGCAACATCAATCATTTCTAGATTCTGACAATTATCTATTACATTTGCACTTAATGGCTTATTTGTAATTATAGCTATATCACTATCTTTTAATCTTTCAATTATTTCATCATCATCTTTTGCTAAAGAATCATAGTAATCAAATTCATGACCCATTTCTTCTAATTTATTTTTATTATCTAATATTATCTCTTCTTTTACTTCTAAAGGATTTAATAAAGTTATTTTCATGCTAAACTCCTAACTATTTTGTTACTTATATAAAATTATTATACTATAATCTACATAAATTTAGAGATTGTAGCAAACAAAATTATATACTTTTAAATAATAACGTTTTAACATATTGAATTAGATATCTATAAATGATATTCTTATGTATGAAAAGAAAAAGGAGTAGGAATGGCAGTTGGAATTACTTTTAAAAATGGTGAATGTTTGGATGCAGTAGATTACTATTGTGAAGTATTTGATTTAGAAAAACCTAAAACAATTTTTAAATATAGTGACTTCAAGGAATTTAAACATCCGGAAAAAATAAAAAATAGAATTTATCTTACTTATTTAGAAATATACGGCAACAAAATTTACATGCAGGATACAACTATAGATGAAAACCTAAGCAATGGAAATAATGTAAAGATAGTAATAGAAACAAGTGCAGATGATTTATATAAGTCCTATATGAATTTTAGAAAAGATTCCCGTGTAATAATGGAACCGCAAAAGGTAAATAGTAAATTACTTACTACCTTCTTGGTAGATAAGTATGATATAGGATGGCAATTTATAGCAGACTTACCAAAATAAAAAGAAGTTTAAATCTTAGATTTAAGCTTCTTTTTTTCTTTGCTTCTTTTTCTAAGCATTTTAAAAAATGTTTGAAGCTCATACTTTGCTTCTTCTTTCATTAAGCCAAATTCTGCATCAATATAATGAAGTTGACCCCTATCACCTGTAACATTTGTATAAGATCCACAAGCTCCTCTCTTATAATCAGAAAGACCAATAACAAGCCTATCTATTCTAGAATTAATAATAGCCCCTGCACACATAGAACATGGTTCCATAGTGATATACATAGTGCATTCTTCTAGCCTAAAATCATCCATAAACTTACTAGCTTGATCTATAGTAATTATTTCTGCATGCTTTAGGGCAGACTTGCCTTTATAAGTAAAATTATGGCCACGTCCAATAATTTTCCCTTTATAAACAATAACGCATCCCACTGGCACCTCTTCAATAAATCTAGCAAGACGAGCTTCATATAAAGCTTCATTCATAAAAAAATAATCATCTTCAGTAAAATTATTAATAATATCAGTCATAAATATCCTTTTTTATTGCAATAAAAAGAGGTAATATGCAAGAATCACCCACATATTACCCATAAACAAATTACAAATCATTGAAATCTAAGCATTCAATCAGTTTTACTGGTGTTCCAGAGAGGATTCGAACCTCCGACACCCGCCTTAGGAGGGCGGTGCTCTATCCAGCTGAGCTACTGAAACCTATAAAGCCTAATCCGATTTACTAGCGAACCTCTGTACTATAAGTAAGGAATACCACAAAAAATGGAGAACTAATTAGAAATCCGTAGACACAATTTTTAGCTGTGAACTTAAAAATCACACTCAGAACACAGCCTCAAATTTTACCTCTTCCAGCGTACTTAAAGAATCTGAAAGAATTTATGCAGTCTTAATACTACAATATTGACCTACAATCCTTACCTTGCAATAACAAGCTTGAGTAAAAAGTTTGCTGCATCTTGACCTGTTCTTATAATTCTTGAAAATAAAGAAGCCTCTTTTAAATCTGTATTTGAAACTAGGGCAACCTTATATTCATCATCTCCATAAGTAACGATAGCTTGTCCTAATTCTTGACCTTTATTTATTGGCGCTTTGATGTCATCTTTTATATTATACTTTATTGATGGATTTTGACCATCTTTTAAAATAATATTTACGTCTTCAGCTGGATATATATCTATGTACCCCTGACTTGCTGTATTTATCTTTATAGAATCAACAGCTACATTTTTATCAAGAACACTTTTTGAATCATAATACCTACTGACATAATATATTAGATCACTCATAACACTATTTCTAGTATTCTTTTGATCAGCACCCATTATGACTCCTATAGTTCTAAAATCATCTTTACTGTCAATTTCTTTCATATTCACTGTAGATATCAAACAAGCTCCTGCATCATCCGTAGTTCCTGTTTTAAGGCCATCTACACCTGGAATCTCCCCTACAAGAGGAATTGTACTTGCTACTTTTATATCATGCTTAGGATCAACAATCTCACGCACTTTTGCATATTCTAATATTTCTGGATATTTTTTTATAATATATTGACTTAGCTTAAATAAATCTTTTGCAGAAGAAGAATTCTCTTGGCCTTCTTCCGTCTGTACTCCGCTAGCGTTATAGTAAACTTGACTATCTAATCCAAGCTTTGATGCTTTCATATTCATGCTTCTGGCAAATTCTGCTTCAGAGTCATCCACAGTCACCGCAAGTTGATAAGCACAATCATTGCCACTTACGACCATTAGCCCTTGTAGTAATTCTTCCACAGTAAAAACTTGCCCTTCTTTAAGGCCTAATGCTGAGTACTCCCAACTATTAAATTCGGCAGCCTCTTTACTAACTGTAACCTTATCATCTAGGCTAATTTTTCCTTCATCTATAGCCTCTTTAGTAAGTAAATATGTCATTAGCTTACTTAAAGATGCCATAGGATGAGGTTTATCAACATTTTTTTCATAGTAAATATCGCCTGTTTTTTCATCCCCTATTAGATAACTTTCTACATTATCGTCTAGTCCTACTATTTTATTTTGATTAGCTGCAAAAGAAGTACTTGGAAAAATAACCAATATCGCAAAAATAACAAAAGATAATAATTTATTCTGTTTCATTTTAGCCCCTAACTTAAGAAAGATTCGAGCTTTTTATAATTGCTCCTTAGAAGCTTCATAGCTTCTACATCAATTTGTCTAGGATATGCAAATCCATTAGTATCACACAATCCCATTGCAAGATTTCTAAATAATACACAAGATCTAAATAAAGAATTATATATATCCATAAAATCTTCATGATGGTAACTTAATAAGTAATCTTCCTTAACATCTAATTCTAAAGTACTCTTTAAATTTTGACCATCATAACCCATATCTTTAGTGTAAGAGTATTTTTCTCTTATATAAAAATTAATCACACTTACAAGATATGACCTTAACTCTTCCATCTTTAAAGAAGCTGCTATCTCATCTTTTTCGTTGACATACATAGAAACTTCTATTGCACTAGCAAAAAAATTTCTAATGGTAGATATTAATTCATATTCCTTTGGTCTATCATATTTAAAATTTTTATTTACATCTAGCCTTTCAAAGCCAGGTTTATTGTAAATAAATTCTATATTATTTGGTAAGGTTTTTATAAATCCATCTGCATACTCACTTGAAATAATACTTTCACTTATCTTTGAATTATCTTTTTTATAAATATTAATATTTGTATATGGTATCTTTGCCTTTTCGAAATTAAACTCATCTTTAGTCCTATTAACAAGAATAACATCATCGAATAGCCCTACAAATTCATCTTCAAGTTTGCCTATAATAATATCGTTTACTACAGAATAAACCTTATAAAATGAATTATAGTTTTCATTTTTTATATAAAACATGGATTCAATAGTATTATTTTTTTGCGCATAATCTATGAGTTTATTACTTATATCATTTCTCATCTTAATCTAAGCTTCCTATATAATTTTTAAGTAATTTTGCTGTAAGTCCCCAAATAACTGGATTTGTATCGTAAAAATACATATCATGAAATCCTGTTACAAATTCATAATCTTTACCATTAGGAATTTTATCAAAAGGAAAATCCTCAGGAAAGACCATCTCATAAGGGGCTCTATACATTATTGGTTCATTTTTCTTGAAATAATCAACATCTACTGCAAATATTGATGCTACTTCTTCATTATACTTTATTTCTTCTATATTTTTATTAATCCTTCCATAAAATGCTTTAATATGACTATAGGTAGAACTTAATATCATAGAAGAATAACCTTGATATTCAATATCTTTACGATCTAAAAGAAGCTCTTCCATAGTTTCTCTTATAGCAGCATCTTTAAACTCTTCTCCTGGCTCAACTCTGCCTCCTGGAAAGCTTACCTCTCCAGGTTGAGCAATATGTTGACTTCTAACCTCAAGTAAAATATGATCTTTACCATCAACTTCAATCGTTGGTATAAATACAGCGTAATTTTTTATTTTTGCATAAAATTCATCATCAACAAGTAAATTTTTCATAAATACCTCTATTAATTTATAATAGTAAAATAATCTACACAAGTCAACTTTGTTATTATAGTATTTATCTTAACATATTATTAATATCAATAAATTCATAAATTTATTTGACTAAAATTTAGATATTTTCAATTTCCCATGACAAAATTTGTCAAACTCTTTATGTGAGAGTAATATAATTATGAATTATATTTTCTATAATTCCAATTACAATAGAAAGGAAAAATTATGATAAAAGAATTTAAGGAATTTATTGCCAAAGGAAATGTTCTAGATATGGCAGTAGGTATTATTATGGGTACTGCTTTTACAGCTATAGTTAATTCAGTTGTAGAAGACTTATTAATGCCAATCATTACAGGTCTTACAGCAGGAGTAGATTTTTCAGACCTCTATGTAACAATTGGTGGAGCAAAACTAATGTTTGGTAATCTAATTAATGCTATTATCACATTCTTAATCATATCCTTAGTAATGTTCTCAATTGTTAAAGCATTTAATAGACACAATAATGATGCTAGTGAAGATGATACAAGTAAAGAATGCCCATACTGTAAATCAGAAATTCCAGTAGAAGCAACAAGATGTCCTCACTGTACAAGTGAACTTGATGGATATCATAATGAAAATGCACACTCTAACGATGATAGAGTAACAATCATATAATAATACATTTCTTAGAACCACACTATGTGGTTCTATTTTTTTTACAAAATTTTTGACTTTAAAATTTTAAATGCTATAATAAGCATAAGATAGTTAATTACTCAAGCAACTAACTAGTAAGGAGGATGTATGAATGGATTCCAATAAATTGATATTTGAACAAGTAGCAGAAATAGTAGAAAATCAAATACTGAATGGGGTGCTTAAAGCAAATGACCAATCCCCTTCTACAACAGAATTCTCAAATGTATACGGAATTAATCCTGCAACAGCTAGGAAGGGACTTAATATTTTAGTAGATGAAGGAATACTTATAAAAAAGAGAGGTATGGGGATGTTTGTTACAGAAGATGCAAAAATGATAATAGAAAATAAGAGAAAAAAGGAATACATAAATAATATACTACCAGATCTTATAAAAAATATGCAGCTATTAGGTATTGGTAAAGAGGAATTATTAAAGGAAATAGAAAAACTATACGAAAAGGAGTCAGCAGATGATTAGGTTAAAGAATGTTAGCAAATCATATGATAAAAATATTGTCTTGGATAATATAAGCCTTGATTTAAAAGATAATCGCATATATGGCCTTATAGGTAGGAATGGTGTCGGTAAAACTACCCTCATGAAGATTCTAAGTGATCAGATTATAAATTATCAAGGTGAGATTTATTATAATGGAACTAATATAAAAAAAGATAAAAATTTCAAGGAAAATTTAGCTATAATAAACGATGGTTTTATAGGAGAATACGAAAGTCCTAGTAAGCTGAAATCTCTTACTTCTACATTTTCTATGCTATCACCTAACTTTAACCAAAGTAGGTATGAAGAGCTGATGTCTATGTTTAAATTAAATGAAAAAATAAAATATAGAAAGTTATCCTATGGTAACCAAGCTTTATATAAAAGTATTATAGGTCTTTCAAGTGGTGCTAAAATAATTTTTTTAGATGAACCTACCAATGGTTTAGATGAGATTAATCGTGATAAGTTTTATAGAAAACTCCTAGAATATCAAAACCTTGATGAGTCTTTAATTATGATATCATCACATATCCTATCAGATATAGAAAAGATTGTTACTGATATAGTATTTCTTACTGATACAAAAGTTACATTAAACGATCCAGTTGAAGCTCTAGAAGAAAAGTCCTATATTATAACAATTGATCAAGCTAATGTAAATCTATTAGATAATAAGAATATCCTAAATTATAAAAAGATTGGTAACCAATTGGTAGTTATGGTTTATGATGATTTTACATATGATGAGTATTTAAAGCTAAAGTCATGTGCATCAGTTTCACCTATGAGTTTGCAAGAACTATTTATAGCATTAAACAAGGAGGCATAAAATGTCAGGAGCAATTCGTGTTTTAAAAGCAGATCTAAAAGAAAATATCAAAAACTTTAGTGGAGCCATAGTAGGTTTATTAATAGGTATAGGCTTTCTTTCATTATTTTTAGCAAAAATAGTAATGGGTAGAGAGGGCATTAGTTACGGAGAATTTTTACAAATTATTCTTGTAGTAATGATGTTATTTTGTATTGGTGTTACCTTAGCCCTAGGCCAAGCTTATTCTATCAGCGATACCTATCCTATAGCAAATAAACTAGGAAACAAAAGATCTGATATCGCTATTGGCTTAATTTTGAAAGATATTATTATTTTTACTGTTACTGGTCTTTTTATGTATATATTTAACAGACTAATATTATCAAATGTAAAAATGGATACCTTAGAACAACTTGGAAAAGTTTTAGATCCAAATTTTGTTATAAGCTTCGTAATAGGTATATCCAGTGTATCTCTAATAGGGTCAACTATTGCATACATATTAAAGGTAACTCCTGTTACAGGATCGCTATTAGGTATAGTATTTGCCTTTGCACTTTTTATTAATGGAAATATAATAAATATTCTATATATTGACAATATTTGCTTTGTCCTAGTACTGCTATTATTAAGTCAAATCCTAAGATACTTTATAATAACAAAATTAGATACAAGATTCTAGCCAATATAAAAGAGATGAGCAAAAACTCATCTCTTTTTCTCTTTTATATATCCACAGTTAGCACACCTAATCTCATCGACTTTTCTATTCTTCTTATGGACTAGAAGGTCACCACATTCTGGACATTTTTCTCCTGTTGGTGGGTCCCATACTGCGTAGTCACAATCCGGATAATTATTACAAGCATAGAATCTCTTACCTTTTTTGCTTACTTTCTCTATTATCTCTCCATCCTTACACTTTGGACAGTCAACTCCTGTTGTTTTCACTATAGATTTAGTAAAGTCACAGTCTGGAAAATTAGTGCAACCTATAAACTTACCATTTCTTCCATGTTTGATAGCTAAGGCATGCCCACATTTTGGGCACTTCTCATCTAGCACTTTATCTTTTACCTTATAGTCTGTATTATCTTTTTTAACACTAGTCATGTCTTTCTCAAAGCCTTTATAAAAGCTTGATAATACATCTTTCCAATAAACCTTATGCTCCGCTATTTTATCTAATTGATCTTCCATTTCTGCTGTAAATTCAACATTTATTATATCATCAAAGTTTTCTTGCAAAAAGTTATTTACAGTAATACCAAGTTCTGTTGGATATATTGACCTACCTTCAAACTCTATATAATTTCTATTTACTATTTGATTTATTGTTGCAGAATATGTTGATGGACGTCCTATACCAAATTCTTCCAAGACTTTTACTAGACTTGCTTCTGTGTACCTTGCTGGAGGATTAGTAAAATGTTGAGCTTTCTTAATTTCACTAGCTGATATTACATCTCCATCTTTAAGTTCTGGGAGGATGTTTTCATTCTCTAGTCCTCCACTTATCTTATTAAAACCTTCAAAGGTTGTTATCTTACCATTGGACCTAAAGATTAAACCATTGTTATCAAAATTGATTGTGGTTGATAGGTACTCGTAGTTTGTCATTTGAGATTGAACAACCCTTGTCCATATTAGCTTATAAAGCTTATATTGTTGATCTGTTAAGTATTGCTTAACTGATATAGGATCTCTATATATGGATGTTGGTCTGATTGCTTCGTGGGCATCTTGACTTCCCTTCTTCTTTGCCCCATGAGTATTACCCTTAGATGCATATTCTTTGCCATATTTTTCATTTATATATGATAAGGACTCTTTTACTATCTCTTGGCTGATTCTAGTAGCATCAGTTCTCATGTAGGAAATAAGGCCTACAGACCCATCATAGCCAAGTTCTATACCTTCAAATAATTGTTGAGCAAGCTGCATAGTAAATTTTGTTGAATACCCTAATTTATTGGATGCATCTTGTTGAAGTGTTGAAGTAGTATAAGGTTTTGGTGGCTTACGGGATTTTTTGCTCTTTTTAATTTCAACTACCTTAAAGTTATTTTTATCAACTTTGTCTAAGACCTTTTTAGCACCAGCTTCATTGGATATTTTCATTTTCTTACTAGTACTTCCATAAAATTCTGACACAAATTTAAGCTTATCTATCTCATGGTCAGCTGTAATAGTCCAATATTCTTCTGGAACAAATGCATCTATTTCCTTTTGTTTATCCACTATAAGCATAAGTGCAACTGATTGGACACGACCTGCTGATAGACCAGATTTTACTCTTTTCCATAATATAGGACTTATCTCATAACCTACTATCCTATCCATAACACGTCTTGCTTGTTGGGCGTCAACGAGATTTTGATCAATTGTCCTAGGATTCTTGATAGCATTTTTTACATTATCCTTAGTAATTTCGTGAAATTCAACACGATTCTTTTCATTTGGATCTAGACCCAGTAGGTATTCTAAATGCCAGCTGATGGCCTCTCCTTCCCTATCAGGGTCAGTTGCAAGATATACCTTGTCAGCCTTTTCTGCTTCTTTTTTAAGTTCATTTATAGTTTTGGCCTTTCCCCTTACTTTTATATACTCAGGTTCAAAATTATTTTTAATATCTACACCAAATTTTGACTTTGGTAAATCTCTTAAATGTCCTACAGTAGCTCTTACTTTATAATTGCTACCTAACATCTTTCCTATTGACTTTGCTTTAGTTGGAGACTCTACTATTACTAAATTTTTAGCCAACTAATCACCTCTTTACTGTAAATTCATTATTTCCAATATTTTCTATAAAATCTCTTAACTCAAGTGATGTTAAGAGATAGTTAATTTCGTCTATATTTATATTCAAATTAGCTGATAAAATATCCGCTGTGGAATTTGGGTTTTCCTCGATATACTTTACTATATTTAGCTCATCTTTTTCAAGGCTAGAATAATCTATTTCATTTTTTATTTCACTAAATTCTAAAAGGTAATCTAATTCTTCTAAAATATCATCAGCACAGGTTATAAGCTTACTGCCTTCTTGAATAAGTTTATTAGTACCCTTAGAATAAATAGAATTGATATTACCAGGAATTGCAAAAACTTCCTTACCTTGATCTAAAGCACATCTAGTAGTTATCATAGTACCTGATTTTTCCTTGGCTTCTATAACCACTGTAGCAAGTGAGATACCTGATATTATCCTATTACGTCTAGGAAAGTTAAAACTCCTAGGATCAGTTCCTAAAGGAAATTCTGATAAAATTAGACCTCTTTCTTCAAGTTGTTCATATAAATTTCTATTTTGTTTAGGATAAATCTTATCTATACCACATCCTATTACTCCAATAGTCCTTCCCGAAACTTCTAGAGTCGACTTGTGACACATAGCATCTATCCCATAAGCAAGGCCTGACACCGTAGTTATCCCGCTATTAGCTATACCTTCAGTTAAATTCTTGCAAGCCCACTTACCATAATCAGTACACTTTCTAGCTCCTACAAAGGCTATAGAATTTCTATCTTTTTCATAATCTAGATCTCCTTTATAAAATAATAAGGCTGGTCTATCTTCTATGTACCTTAGATTATGTGGATAGTACTCATCAAGCATTGTCACATAATCATAGCCAAATTTATTTACTTTTTCATTATAATATTTAAAGCCTTCTAGATTTTCATCATTAAATATTTTCCTATAAATCTTATCATCTAAAAAGTCTAATTGATCTCTAGATTTTTCAAAAAATCCATCAAAACCTATTGTCTCCCATATCAATAGGATAATTCTATTATCTAAATATATATAGTTTAAGTATAAAATAGTTTCTCTTGGACTTAATTTAAAATGCATTTTCAATATAATTTATCTTTCTACTTTCAGTAAAAACTTCTGCCACATCAAATCTTATTATACAATCAGCAAGCTTATTCTCTATTAAATATGTTTGGCTTGCTTTTATTATTCTCTGTTGCTTATAGTAATTAACAGCTTCTCTTGGATACCCATACTTAACAGACTTACGAGTCTTAACTTCTACAAAACATACTACGCCATCTTTTAGGGCGATTATATCTATCTCTCCATAAGGCTTAGAATAATTGCGCCCTAGAATTTGATAATTTCTTTCTAAAAGATAATTATAAATTATCTCCTCCCCTGTATCTCCAATTCTTCTTTTTTCCGTCATAGAAAACTTTCCTGCCTTGCATAGTATTTTTTAAGAAAAGTTTTTCTATGGATAGAAGTAATGCCATAGTTATCAATTCCATCATAATGCTTTTTTGTACCATAGCCCATATTTGTATCAAAAGAATAGTGAGGATATATTTTCGCAAAGTTAATCATAATATCATCTCTTCTAACCTTAGCAAGTATAGATGCACATGAGATCGCATATTCATTAAGATCTCCTTTTACAATATTTAACTGTGGAATATTAGAATCTATCCTTTCGGCATCAATCAATAAAATATCTGGTATTATAGATAGGCTATCCACAGCATTTTTCATAGCTTTTAATGTTGCTTGTCTGATATTAATCTCATCAATTACCCTATTATTAGCATAACCATATGAAATATCAAGAGCATCTTCTAGTATCTGCTCTTTTAGTTTAAGCATCTTAGGACGGGTAAGTTTTTTTGAATCGGTAATTCCATCTATGTTAGAATCCTTTTTCATGATAACTGCACAAGTTACAACAGGTCCAGCCAAAGGCCCTCTTCCTACTTCATCAATACCTGATATATGCTCGTAATTTTCGTATATTTCTTTTCTTATTTCATCATTGTATAAAGAATATTTCATGGTCGCTCTAAACTAATTCTTCCTAGTTTACCAGATCTAAAATCTGTCAAAATTATATTTGCTGTTCTTGTATAGTCAAAGTCTCCACCCTTAGTCACAGCTCCGCGCTTTCTAGCTATATCCTCATAGATTTCTAAGGCTGGATTTGCTGGATCTACGCCATATCTTTCGGTCAAACTTTCAGGATAAGTTTTTTGAAGATCTTCCAAAAATTTCAATGTCAAATCTTCTACATTTAAAATTTCATCTTTTATAGCATGAGTATAGGATAGGTTTAGGCCTGTCTTTTCATCAAATTTTGGCCACAAAACTCCTGGAGTATCTAAGAGCTCTATATTAGCTCCAGTTTTTATCCATTGTTTAGTCTTTGTAACTCCAGGCCTGTTTCCTACATTTGCAGACTTTCTTTTTGCTACATTGTTTATAAAGGTTGACTTGCCAGCATTAGGTACTCCTACAATCATCATACGGATGACAGAGTTTTCTATATTTTTTGACTCATTTCTCGCAAACTTATCAGCTAGCTCTGTCTTAGCTAGATCATAAATTCTAGAAACATTAATCTTTTCCTTAGAATTCATAGTAGTAGCTGGGATGCCTTCTTCTTTAAATTTTTTTATCCATTTTCTATTTATATCTTTGTCAGCCAAATCTGACTTATTCATTATAATCATACGTGGCTTATTGCCTATAATTTCATCTATCATTGGATTTCTGCTAGATTCTGGTATTCTAGCATCTATAATCTCTAAAACTATATCCACTAGCTTAAGATTATTTGCGATTTCTTCCTTGGTCTTTTTCATATGACCAGGATACCAATTTATATTCATTGCCATAACTATCTCCTTATTTTCTAGATATATTATACATAATATGTTGTTTTTTATCTAGAAAGAGCTAGTTTGTATATTTAATATAAGAATTTGAATAAAGTTGAATAATCATTATACTGATTATATATTATTGTTATGTAATTACCTACTAAAAGTTAAAATAGGAGACAGAAATGACAAAAACATACGCTAAATTTTTATTAATAATTTTTGTACTAATATTAATTGGATCTATATATACTTATGATAAAAACGCCATCTTATGGAGCAGCCTGACTATAATGTTTTTAATATCAAATTACTTTTTAAATACCTTTACAGATATAATTAAGGATATACCACTACTAGCTATAATAGTCATCGATATTTTATATATTATAATGATATTTCGGAAAATTAGATTTATGAAAAGTAATGAATAAATTTAAAGTAGTTAAGATAAGGAGTAGATAAAAACTATAATATAAACGGTTTAAAATACTAATATGATAAATTTTTATTTAAATAGCATTTTATTATCCTTGTTTTTAACCAAGTTTTGATATACAATTAATAAAAATTATCAATAAAATTAGAAAAGAAGAAAGAATGGAGAACAAAATGAGTAAAGAATTTTCAATTACAGGAAATAAAGCTATCTTAAATTTATCAGAACAATTTTTTAATGATGTCAATGAGCTTTTAAATAGCGATTCTTTCCTTGAATTAACAAAATCATTTATAAATTATCATAAAAAAGAATCATCAAGAGTATACACATATATAGAACAATTTTTTATTAATTCCTCTGTAGACTCTCTTTCAAAAGAATTAGTTGATATTTTCAAGCTACTTACCGTCATGAATATTGACGAAGTTTCATCGAAAATAAACAAATATCACAATCTAAATAAGGAAAAAGACGGACTATTAAAGATAGTTGAGGAATTCTATAATTATTGGAGAAATCTTGAAAGATATTCAATAATAGAACAAAAAAAAGATTCTCGTGGAGTTGGAGTTGTAAATTTTGTTGAAATTAATGAAAATTTAAAGAATATGATCCTTCAAGCCTACAGAAGAGTTGAAATGTCTATAATAGGAGAATGGCCAAAAGTTTATAGACAAGTTCCTGCTGCAGCTGATGCTTCTATTATGATAAGATATTTTGATAAAGACTTTCCAAAAATTTATGGAGATTTAAATAAAATTCCTTTTATAACTAAAGTTATGATTGAAACTCCATATATCACTTATACTAAATCAAATAAAAGAGATGGAATATTTGAAGAAGTTTATGAAAATCCAATTTTTGATACAGATATAAATTACAAACACTTCTTCTGCTATCCAGCAAAAGTGGGAGATAATTTAATATATATTTTCTTTCATAGAGATCTTCTCACTCATGAAGTCTCAGCATCAAACCTATTTGAACTCGCAGATGTTAAAGAAATAGAGGAAAGAACTCCTGATGCCATTTATATTTATGGACCAAAAGATAAAGGTGATAGGAAAAATTCTTTCTATTATGATAAAGAAAATAAATTATATGTTGGATATATTGCCTATAGCGATAAAATTGACTATTTTGGTTATTTGAAAAAAATGGTTTTAACCTTAAACAATGTAATAAATATAAAAAAGGGATATTTACCAATACATGGGGCTGGTCTTTCAATAGTTTTACAAAACAATAAAACAGTAAATATAGTAATTCTTGGTGATAGCGGAGCTGGAAAGAGCGAATCAATAGAAGCCTTTAGATCTCTTGCCAAAGACTATATAAAAGAGATGACCATAGTCTTTGATGATATGGGATCATTTAGAATAAAGAATGAAAAAGTTTATGCTTATGGTACAGAAATAGGTGCTTTTGTAAGACTTGACGATCTCGATGCTGGCTATGCCTTTAAGCAAATTGACAGATCAATTTTTATGAATCCTGACAAAGTAAATTCAAGACTTATAATGCCTGTGGCAAGTTTTGAAGAAATAAATAAGGGATATGAGGTTGACTTTTTCCTATACGCTGATAACTACTCAGCGGTTTTAGACAATGAATCTTCAATAGAAATATTTGATGAGAAAAAAGAAGCTCTAAGAATCTTTAAAAGAGGAGCAAGGCTTGCCAAGGGAACTACAACAGAAACTGGTCTTGTTCAAACTTATTTTGCAAATCCATTTGGACCTGTTCAAAAAATGAAAGAATGTGACAAATTATTAGACCAATACTTTGAAACTTTATTTGAAAATAATGTAAAGGTAGGAACAATAAGGACTCAATTAGGACTTGAAAATATGCAATTTGAAGGCCCAAAAGCTGCTGCCATTGAATTATTTGAACTAATTAAAAATATGTAAAAATTATAAAAACTCAAGCAAATATAAAATATCTTGCTTGAGTTTTTATTTTTATCTATTTACTTCATCAATAGCTTCTTTTATAAGTTCTGGTGAAATCTTACATTTTTCTTCACTTACTGCACAAACAGCAAATCTTAGTCCATTTTTATTTGCAACTATATACATATCCTTTTCTTTTAATTTTTTTGCAACTTCTTTTGGATTGTTACATGGAATTGATATGAAAAATCCTCCAAAATATGGAAGATGAACAAGATCTATTTCCTTTGCCTTTTTTACAAAAACTTTAGCTCTTTTTTCAAGCAATAGCCTATTTAATTCAAGCTCATTTTCATAGGACTTCTTCATTTCTTCATCATTTTCTATATCAACTAAAATATTCATACCAGCATGGGTTATATTTGACAAGTTTGCTCTATTTGAATGTTTCATTGAATCAAAGGCCCTATTTGCCATATCTTCATTTGATGAAATTATTATACAAGCACCAGCCCTTAAACCGTAAGCTGTGTAAGATTTACTCATAGAATAGGCAACTGTTGTTATAATATTTTCTGGTAAGGAAGAAAATTTTTGGAAAAATTTCTTTTGAGATCCATCACCTGCAAATTCTATATAGGCAACATCAAGAAGAATATTGATGTATTTCCCATCAACTGCCCTATTCTTTATTACATCAAGTATCTTATCCCACATAGAATCTTCTATGCTAAAACCTGTAGGATTATTGGCAGGAGAATTAAATATACAAACCACTCTATCACGTTTCTCTAAAGCGAAGTCTAAACTTTTGGTAAATTCTTCTAGATTGAAATTAAAGTCCTCATCTAAAAATTCATAAGTTTTAAATTTCCTGTCAAATTCTTCACACATTGTAAGATAAGCTGGCCAATACCAATTCGGACAAATTGCATAATCACCCTGATTTAAGAATGTCCACAAACTGTGCCTTACAGCTCCAGTTCCTCCAGCAGTTGCAACAGTTTTTATATAAGCTTTTGGTTTATAAGGGCCAAAACACTTATCAACTGATAAGTCAAGATAAGCTTCATCACCTTCAATTGCCCCATAGCTTGCTATTGATTTTTTATCCATGTTTTTTAATGTATCATATACACTATTAAAAGCAATTAGATTTCCATCATCATCTATCAAAGTTCCAAGAGTTGAATTTATAATCTTATCCCTTCCCTTTTCTTTTATTGCTCTTTTACATTCTTCACTTACTTTGAAAATTTCATCTTCAAGTCTTGGCCATCTTGCATGATCTGCTATAATATCTTTTCCCATAATATCTCCCCTTTTTCATTATTTAAAATATTGTATCATTTATTAATATTTTTTTAAAGAAAAGAAAATTGTTGTCTACTTAGTAGTATTTAGTTAGCAAAATATTTGTGAGGAGAACATTATGAATAAAAAATAAAAAGAAGGAATATTTAAAAAGCTATCTAAGCTTTATTTCAAATTCACCAAAAATTCTTAAGCGAAAAAACCTTTCCTCTAGTATGGAGGATAATTTTTATAAAGAGAGAATATATATTCAATGGAGATGTTTTATTTCCATCTTTAGACAAAGTTTGATTCAGGTTATAGCTAGTTTTTATTTCTAGACTCCTACCTAGAAGATAATATTAAAAATGAAATTTCTAGATTAAATATGTTGTAACCCAAACTACTATCTTAGCTGATAGTTTGCACATCGCCTATAAGATACAAATATAAATGTCTCTATTATGTATGGATTCCAAGTATTTGGCAATACGTAACGCTGTTCCAACTACTAATTAAGCAGTTTTTTATTTATTTTACTTCTAACTTGTTCATAAGTGGATCTTCGTATTTTTTATACTTATTTAATCAGTGTATTAAATTTCTTTTAATTGATTTTGTATATACTATTTTATTTCTTGCCTTCTAAATTTTGCTGCAAGTATTATGCGATATTTATATCTTCATTTTGTATGCGATAAATTACGTTATCCAATTTATTATCCTTATTTAATTATGCCTGTAGTTATCATAATTATATTACAAGTGAGAATTTTTTGGCTTTAAACTAAATCTAAATTGTTCCACATGCATAGCACATGATCTTTGTTTTATCCGCATTCGTTCTTTCAACTAATTTAAATTATCAAATAAAAAAGGACTATTGCATCATGAATAAATAGTCCCAAAATCATTAGAAGAACCTCTACGAAAATTTTACCTCCATAAGTCGGCAGGCTATATAAAAAATTTCCTAAAAGAATCTTTTAATGATAGGACGATAATTATTCATAGTTCTGCAACAGCCCATTTATATTAATAATTTGTTTTTTCTTTTACTTTTGTAGCCTTACCTTGACGATCTCTTAGGTAGTTAAGTTTTGCACGACGTACTTTACCGTGTCTTGTTACTACAAGTTTTTCAATTCTTGGTGAATTATAAAGGAATGTTCTTTCAACACCTACACCGTAAGAAATTCTTCTAAGTGTGAATGATTTGTTGATTCCACCTTCTTTAATTTTGATAACTGTTCCTTCAAAGTCTTGAAGTCTAGTTTTGTCACCTTCTTTGATTCTATAAGATATTCTAACTGTATCCCCTACGTTAAAATCGAATTGATCTTCACGTGAATTTTCTTGATCTATTTTTTTAATTAAGTCCATTTTCATTCTCCTCTCTTAGGAATTTTTCATATAAATCTGGTCTGACTTTTTTTGTTTTTTCTATTGCTGACTTTTTATTCCAAGCTGCAATTTTCTTATGATCTCCGCTTACCAACTCATGTGGCACGAAGTAGCCGTTAAAATTTCTTGGCTTGGTATATTCATCTTGTTGCAATAATGTATTGTAATGGGAATCTGTTTTTAGGGATTCTTCCTTACCTACTACTCCATCTATAAATCTTGACATGGAGTCTATTAGTACCATAGCAGGAATTTCTCCTCCTGTTAGCACATAATCTCCTATAGATATTTCATAGTCTACATAGTGGTTTATTATTCTTGCATCTATGCCTTCATAGTGACCACATATTAATATTAGATGCTCTATATCTGCTAAGTTGATTGCTAATTTCTGATCTAATACTCTACCAGTAGCTGACATGTAAGCTACTTTAGAGTTTGGTTTTTTTACAGACATTAAGGCATCGTAGAGAGGCTTTGGCTTCATAAGCATGCCTGCTGCTCCCCCATAAACTGTATCATCTACATGATTGTGCTTATCATTTGAAAAATCTCTAATATTTACAAATTCTAATTCTAGTAATCCTTTTGATATAGCCTTACCTATGACTCCATAAGTTTTAAGAAACTCAAAACTTTCTGGAAATAGGGTAAGAATGGTTATTTTATTCATAGTCACTAAAGTTTTCTATTTCTATAAATCCATTTTCTAAATCAACTTTTTTTACAGTAGCATTTAAAGCTGGAAAGTAAACTTCATCTTTATCTGTTTTTATAACATAAACATCATTTGGATATACACCTGTTATTACCTCCTTGATTGTACCGACTTTTTGCCCATTATCGTATACATCAAGTCCTTCTAATTGAAAAACATAATACTCATCTTCGTGAAGTTTTCCTAAATCTTTATCTTCAATAGTTATATCTTTGCCTATAAATTTTAGAACGTCATTTATATTATCATATTCTTCAAATTTAATAACTTTTAGACCCTTTTGGTCAAATGAGGACTCTACTGTAAGTTCTTCATTGTCTATGAGTAGCTTTTCCCCATTTTCAAATCTTTTTTCATTATCACTTAAGTTTTTCACTTTAAGATTGCCATTGATGCCATGTGTAGTTACTATCTCTGCTACTGTTATTCTCATATTTTTATATTAACCTTGCAATCTTCCTTTATAGCAGCTGCTCTTGCTATGGAACGGATGGAATTTATTATATTGCCCCTTACTCCTATTACACGTCCTTTGTCAGCTTCTGCTACATGGATAATTATATTTACTTCGCCATCATTGCGAGTTTCTTCAATCTCAACGGATTCTTTATCTTCTACAAGTTCTTTTACTATTACTTCTACTAATTCTTTCATGATATTAAGCTAAGACATCATTATCATTGAAAAGTTTTTCAACGATTGATGTTGGTTTTGCACCTGTACCAACCCAGTATTTGGCTCTTTCATTGTCTATTTTGAACTCTTTTGGCTCGCTTACTGGATTATAGTAACCAATTTCTTCAATGAATTTACCATCTCTTGGGCTTCTTGAATCTGCTACAACAACTCTATAGAATGGTCTTTTCTTTTGTCCCATTCTTTTTAATCTAATTTTTACTGCCATTTCTTCTTCCTTTCATTCGTTTCTTTTGATGAATTTCTAAATATTATATATGATTAAAATGGTAATTTAGGCATCCTAAATCCTCTACCTTTTTTACCCTTTGGATTCATATTAGATACTTGTTTCATCATTTTTTTAAGTTCTTTAAATTGCTTTAAGAGCTTATTTAATTCTCTTACATCTACTCCAGATCCCTTAGAAATTCTTTCTTTCCTCTTCTTACCTATGATCTCTGGTTTCTCACGCTCTTGTTTAGTCATTGAATTGATAAGAGCTTCTATTTTTTGAAATCCTAAATCATCTACATTGATTTGTTTAAGCATTTTGTTATTTACTCCAGGAATCATTGCTAGTAAGTCTTCTAACGGCCCCATATTTTGGATTTGTTTTATCTGATCCATAAAATCATCTAGGGTATAAGTTTGATTTCTCATTTTTTCTTCTAGCTCTTTAGCATTTTGCATGTCTATTTGAGCTTCGGCTTTTTCGATTAGAGAAAGTACATCACCCATACCCAGGATCCTATTTGCCATCCTGTCTGGATAAAATGGTTCTAGATCTTCTAATTTTTCACCTACACCGACAAATTTGATAGGCTTGCCTACTACTTGCCTAATTGATAGTGCTGCTCCACCTCTTGCATCACCGTCAAGCTTTGTGAGTATTACACCCGTGATGTCAAGATATTCATCGAAAGTCTTAGCAACGTTAACTGCCTCTTGACCTGTCATAGCATCTACTACAAGTAGGATTTCATCAGGCTTAGTAGCTTCTTTTATACTTCGAAGTTCTTCCATCAAATCTTCATCAATTTGTAAACGTCCTGCTGTATCGAGGATTACTGTGTCATAATTATTTGCTCTTGCATAATTTTTAGCATTTTGAGCCGTGACTACTGGATCCTGTTTACCCTCTTCAAAAACAAATGTGTCCGCTCTTTTTCCAACAACTTTTAGTTGTTCGATAGCTGCTGGTCTATAGATATCTAGGGCAGCGAGCATTGGATTTCTGTTTTCTTTTTTTAACATATGGACAAGTTTACCAGAGTGGGTAGTTTTACCTGAGCCTTGGAGACCAACCATCATAACCATATGAGGTGTGCTACCCTTTAGGTCTAATCTGGAATTCTCTTTTCCCATCAAATTGGTTAGCTCTTCATTTACTATCTTAACTACCATTTGACCTGGAGATAGAGATTGCATTACATCTGCGCCTAGCGATCTCTCTTTAACTGTTTTTACAAATTCTTTTACAACTTTGTAATTAACATCAGCTTCAAGAAGTGAAAGTCTTATCTCTCGCATTGCAGCATCGATGTCTTTTTCTGTTAATTTTCCTTTTCCTGTTAGTTTTCCAAGTGTTTCTTGGAGTCTATCAGATAGGCCTTCAAACACCATATCATCACTCCCTAAATCTTTTCTATTTCTTGTGTTATTCTTTCAATTGCTTGTTCATAATTTGAACTTTCCATCAGCTCTCTTATACTCATAAGAGCATCTTTGAGCTCCTCTTGTTTCTTTAGTAAAGAAAGCTCATCTTCAAACTCAAATAATTTATCAACTGAACGAGTCATCATATCTGAAATAGCTTGTTTTGACTTATCATTATTATCAGCTATCTCTTGCAAGGATAAATCTTCATTGTAATAGCAATTTATAACATCACGTTGTTTTTCATTTAGAAGCGGTCCATATATGTCGAATAATTCGGCCACTTTAACAATTTTTTCCATATTATCACCAATTGGGATCACTTTTTTTCTGGATTGATTTAATTGTCCCTTAAATATATTTTCATAAGGGTTACTTACCTGCCCCGATTTTATAGTAATGTTTCTTACAAAAGTTCCATTAATAGACAGGTCTATCGTCAAGAAAATTACTTGACCGATACATTATACAATGGTTTTATAATCATGTCAAGATTTTTCCTTGACATTTATTTTCCCTTATTTATCAATCATTAGAATTATTTAATAACACTTTTTCACATAAAAAGAGCCTACAATTTTGTAAGCTCTAGTTTATATTATGGTAGGTTAAAGAATGGACTTAACTTACCTTTATCACTATCCTTATTATTCTCAACTTTATTATCAGGACTTGCCTTTTTATATTCATCTACATTAGATGAATCTATTTTAAATTCAAAGTCAATATTCTTTTCTTTTCCATCTCTTATTATGGTTATTTGGGCAGTTTCCCCAACTTGGTATCCTAATAACATTTTTCTAAGACTAGCCATATCCGTTACCTTATTTCCATCAACAGCTGTTATTATATCTCCTTGTTTAAATACTCCATTATTATCAAAATCAGAGAATACATAAACACCTTCTTTATCAGCTAAATTACCTAGTTTAGCTTGAGGAAATTGAGCTAAATAACTTACCGATTGGCCATTAATTCCTAAGTACACTGACTTATACTCACCAGTTTTTTTAATTTGTTCAATTACCGGCTTTACAATATTTATAGGAATTGCAAATCCTATACCATCACTATTACCAGCCTTAGCAGAGTTAATACCTATTTGCTCTCCTCGTGTATTTAGTAATGCTCCACCAGAGTTACCAGAGTTAATTGCAGCATCAGTTTGCATTAACCCATCCATTTGTGCTCCTGTTTGAAAACTTACAGTTCTATTAAGACCTGAGATAATACCACTTGTTACAGTAGATTGAAGCTCAAATCCTAGAGGGTTACCTATAGCTACCACCCTATCTCCAACTCCAACCTCATCACTATCAGCAAGTTCCATTACAGGAAGATTATCTTTTTCTACCTTTATAATAGCAAGATCTAAAGTTGAGTCATTCCATACAAGCTTTGCAGGAGTAGTAGTTCCATCGTTAAATAAAACACTTATTTCACTAGCATCTCCATCACTTACAACGTGAGAATTAGTTAAAATATAACCATCACTACTTACAATAGAACCAGAACCTATACCTTCAACATAGCCAGATTGTGGACCCCATATAGTTTGTTGAACAACCTCAGACATTGTAGTAACTCCTACTACACTATCAATTGATTTTTTTACAACCAAAGATTCCATAGAAGTATCATTATCATTAGAATTTAATTTACCCAAACTCTTATCCACTTCTTCTTTTTTCTTTTTTTCTCTAGCTTTATCTTCATTCTGAGTTTGTGGACTAGGGCTTACAGCTTCATTTTTATCGTTATTCTTAGCAGAAAATCCGCCAGCCAAAAAGTAAACCAGTAAACCACCAACTATCGCTCCAATCAAAGCAGATAAGAAAGAAGGCATACCATTATTTTTCTTAACTTTATTATCAGACATATCAATTCCTTTCCATCAATATAAATTAATATTTATTTATAAATATATGATACTCTTATTTGGATTAATTTAGTATAAAGTTTCAGAATGAACAATCAATTGTTGTAAAAATAAGTTTATTATTAAACTTATAAAACATAACTTAATTAGGTGATGCTATTTTTAATACATATTATCTCAATTTACACCTCCGTATAGGAGGTGACCGCATTTTTTAGGGATTTTTAATTATTATTTTAGTAAAAAAATGCGGAATTTACTAAATATTGTTATATATTATACTCATATACAGCGCGAGTCTACTAATATTTTATGAGTAATTACGATTGTCTATACTAATAATAAATCTTTATCTGAATAATAGCTATTATCTTTTCCAATATTTTCTACCTTATTTTGCCAGTTTTTTCCTAAATTATAAAATCTAATACTATCATTTTCTTCATCTATTATATCTAATAGTTTCTTTTTTTAAATTAACTAATTGAGCAGGTTTAAGTGAACATTCAAATACAGAATTTTGAACTCTTTGACCATAATTGACGCACTGTTTTGCTACTTTCCTTAGTCTTTTAGTACCTGATTCTGACTTTGTATTTACATCATAAGTGATCAATACCATCATAATAATTAACCTTTCATCAGAAATAGTGGATATGCTTCTAAATCTCCTCGGATGTACTATTTAGAAACATAGCTTGCACATGTGGTAATAGTCCTATCTTTATCTTTTCGTTAATAAAGGGATGCAATCTTGCTTTCTTTTTTGCCAATTTTCTAGAACTTTTGCTCTTCCTTTAGCGTTTAATAGTACTACCCCTGTTTCCTTTTTTTCAAAATCTTTGGAATTATATATACTTATAGTGTATGGTTGGAGTTTGTTTAATAAGATTTTGATTTCATTAATTTTTTCTTTGTTACCATCATAACCTCTAAATTCTTCTATTGCTGCTAATAGTTCTTCTATCAAAGCGTAACTTTCATCATAGTAAACAATTACAGAATCACTATTATCCTCTATAAGGCTAAACTTATCAGAGGCTTCTTTTAAAGCTTGGGCATTTTTCCTTCAATATCCCCACTTTGTCTAATTTCTTTATTTAAAGAAAGTAAATCCAGTAGTGTTTTATTATCTACCACCTTTTTATCTAGGTCATCTAGGTTAGAAAATAGCTTAGCATAATATTTTTTATTTAAATCTTCTATATTAAAGTTTCCATCATAGTTGTCTAAAACTTTTTTTGTTATATTCTTTTTATTTTCAATAGATTTTAGATTACCTAGCTTTTCATCATCCTTATCTAGATTTACTAAGTAGGCCTCGCCCTTATCATATTTTCCTTCTCTATTACACCTGCCCATGGCCTGGATAATAGAGTAAGCCTGCATATGACCTATATAATCTTCTAAAATCTAAATTCACCCCTTCTTCTATTAAGGAAGTGCTAATAACTATAACATTTATGTCATTATCTAACTTATCTTTTATCTCATTTATGATATCAAGCCTATGTTTTGGGCACATATTGGTAGTTAAATAATATAATTTGCTTTTATCATCCATAGCTTCTTCAAACATTTCATACAAGTTCATTACAGATTTTTTAGTATTTAAAATTATAAGGGTTGATTTTTGGTTATCATTTAATACAGAGTTATATATGTCAGCTAGCTTGGATTCTTTGCCATCATTTAATAAACTTACCTCTACTCGGTCAAAGATATGCTTTTGCCTATTATCTAGTTGTATCAGGTTATAATCTTCATTATTAGAGCCACCATATATAATTTTATGGTTAATAGAATATTAGAGCCACCATATATAATTTTATGGTTAATAGAATATTAGAGCCACCATATATAATTTTATGGTTAATAGAATCATGGTCTAAGCTAGGTTGAGTAGCTGAACATAGGATAATTACAGAATTCATCACCTTACTTATAAAATTGAACATTAGATTAAAGATATGGGTCATCTCATCTTGTAAAGATTGGATTTCATCTAAGATAATTACACTATTGCTTAAGTTATAAAATCTTCTAAGATTTGATGATCTTGATTTAAATAAGGTATTGGAGAATTGTACCATAGTAGATAGGATTACTATTTGATCCCAGGATTCTTTTATATACTCTTTCATAGCAGCTTTATTATCATCATCATTATCTTCATTATCAAAAGGAGTATTATCACCTACATTTGAGTGATGCTCTAATATATACTTATCATTTGCTAAAGTTTTTCTATATTCAGACGCATTTTGTTCAAGAATTGATAAGAAGGGAGCTATATAAATCATCTTGCTTTTATGATTATTTTTCATTTGATGGAGGGAGTATAACAATGATAGCTTGGTTTTGCCAGCCCCTGTAGGTAAATCCAGTTTATAAATCCCGCTACTATCTGTGTCACACCTAGTTCGAATATTATCTACTATGCTTGCCCTTACCTTATTAATATCGTTAGTTGGTGGAGGGTAAGATCCATACTCAGCTTCTATTTGATGGTAAAAATATTCTATAATTTCTTGACTTTCATCATATGTTTTTTTATCAATAATCTTTTCATAGGCATTTATCGTGTCATAAATATCTACATTTTTTAGTATAGATAGGATAAGTCTAATTATACAGTGGTTATAATAATTAAAGTCTATATCTGGATTATCTGATTTTTCTAATTCTAGCTTTTCTATAATATTCTTATATTCTTCAAATCCTTTTGTAAAGGTTTCCTCAATAGAAAGCTTATACTTTTTATTACAATATTCATATATAATACTATTTGCATAATCCCTTACTAAGTTATAACTATATTTTCTATTTAGAGTATAATTTCATTCTTTGGTATATACTATTGATAACTTGTTTATTATAAGTACCAATATCAAAAACTCCATGGTGGGCCTCTATAGCATACATTAGAATTTCTGCATACGACTGGCATATAGGGCTTTTAAAGTCCTCATTTTTCTCGCCTACTTTACAATAAATTTGATATAAATATTTTGCACCAGCTGAAGAGTGGTTTACACTGGTATTTTTATTATTCATTATTTTATCTTGAAACAAGGGGTCTGCCTTACCAAGATCATGTAAAAGACCAACTATCAAGGATATATACTCAATATCTAGTTGCTTATCTAAATTAAAACTTCCATTACCTACATTTATTAAATGATTAAATAGTGATTGTTCTCTACCGTTTTCATCTTTGTGAGCTATAATCATAAATCCTCCTAGTAATATAAAAGATATTTAATTATTACTTTAATATATTTTTAAATACAAGTACATTAGCATTTTTTTGAAAATCAATAAAAAAGTAGGTATGCTAACTAAAGCATTACCTACTTATATATATCCATTATTATAACTATATTTATTATCATAACGCATATTCTAGTATATTTGAATTACACTTATAATTTGCAGCTTATTCTATAACTAATAAATTAGATATAAATCTAATTTATATTTCAATTACTAGAATATTGGATGTAGCTAAAAATCACACTCCTCTTTTATCCGGATCCCAAATATATTTATGAATCTGAAGCTGTAATTTTACATTATCATAACCCTTTATTTTCATAAACTCTACAATATCAGCTGTATCAATTGAATTATAGACTGGTGATAAGAATATTTGACTCTTTGGTTTATATTTATCAATAATTTTATAAGTAAATTCTAAATCTTCGATACTTCCAACAACAAATTTACATACATCATTACCTCTTAGATAATTTAAATTTTCATATAAATTTTCTTGATCCATATTTGAATAGGGTGTTTTAATATCTAAGGTTATAATTGTTTTATCAATATGAATAAGCCCTTTTACACTTATACTACCATTAGTTTCTATATTAACCCTATAACCTCTTTTAGATAATTGCTCAATAAAATCAATAATTCCTTGTTGATATAAAGGTTCTCCACCAGTTATTGTAATGTTTTTAGATGGATATTGATTGATAATATCAAATATATGATCAAAATCAATATAATTATTTTTTGCTTCTAGGGCATAAGAAGTATCACAGTAACTGCATCTTAAATTGCAAGAATTTAATCTAATAAATATAGCAATCTGTCCAGCAGTAATGCCTTCACCATCTATACTATAAAAAATTTCATTTATATCTAGTTTTTTATCTTTCATATATTGCCAAGTTACCTTTTGACTCAGCTACTTTTACTTTGTAGCATTTAGGACCAAGCTGTTCACAAATCCAGCGAGCAATATTTTCGGCAGTTGTAGGTACGTCTAATATTTCATTGAGATTTTTATGATCTAGTTTATCCATTACCTTTTTCTTAATATGAGTAAAATCTAAGACCATCCCATTTTCATCAAGTTCTTCACTTTTACAATAAATGTTTATATCATAATTATGACCATGAAGTTCATTACACTTGCTTTCATAAGGCAAATGTAACTGATGGCTTGCACTAATTTCTATATTCTTTTTTATATAATACATATTACACTCCTAAAATAAAATATTAATAGTAAAAAAGAGTACTTTAAAAGTACTCTAATTTGGCGCGTCATTGAGGATTCGAACCACAGGCCTTCTGGTCCGTAGCCAGACGCTCTATCCAGCTGAGCTAATGACGCAAATATACAAATATATAATTTTTATATTATAAAAGATTTAACAATAATATAATTCACAAAAAATACTAAAGCCTATATTTCTTTAGCTAGTTCTTCGAAAATCTCTTAGTTCTTCTTAAAGATTTCAAATGTATAATATTTGAAACACTATAAGTAACTTGGAGCGGGTGAAGGGAATCGAACCCTCGCAACCAGCTTGGAAGGCTGGGGCTCTACCACTGAGCTACACCCGCATATAAAAAACACCATGACCAAACATCTATTGTTCGGGACATCTGGTGAATTTGTGGAGCGGATGACGAGATTCGAACTCGCGACCCTCGCCTTGGCAAGGCGATGCTCTACCACTGAGCCACATCCGCATAAATAAGAGTTATTCGATTTGGAGCTGATGATAGGACTTGAACCTACAACCTATTGATTACAAATCAATTGCTCTGCCAATTGAGCTACATCAGCGCATTGGATCACTGTTGCAATCCAAATGGCGACCTGGATGGGATTCGAACCCACGACCTCCGCCGTGACAGGGCGGCATTCTAACCAGCTGAACTACCAGGCCATAAATCATTAGTTTTTATTCTAATACTTATGTCTTACTACATTACTCTAAATGATATCTCTAGAACTAAGTAGATTATAAATTTGGTGGAAGTAACAGGGCTCGAACCTGTGACCCCCTGCTTGTAAGGCAGATGCTCTCCCAACTGAGCTATACTTCCGTAATTAAAATTCAGCATTTAGTATACATTTTAATCAGCTAGTCGGCTTGCTGACAAAGTTGACAAGCAACTTTGAAACGCTGCGACATCTGACCTTCAATCCATTTGCTTTTGCAAATGGCGATAGGTCATTATGGTGACCCTACCGAGATTCGAACTCGGGATACCACCGTGAAAGGGTGGTGTCTTAACCGCTTGACCATAGGGCCTTATTAAATAATGTATCATATACTTATTATCCTTAAAGATTTGCTTTAAGATGTCTTAGTCGACTTCGTTAGCCAAATCAGTCCTAAGTGTAGTGGATAGCTTATGCTTGAGCTTTGCGATATTCTTCGACCTATCTTCAATCCAACTTACTTGTGTTTAGTTAGGATCAAAAAAACTCTTTACGCACTAATTAGTGAACTATATGGTGACCCCATCGGGATTCGAACCCGAGAACCCGCCGTGAGAGGGCGATGTCTTAACCGCTTGACCATGGGGCCAAAGATCAATAAGGATCACTCCGTTGATAATCTCAACGAAGCAAAAGATATTAAAAAATGGTAGCGAAGAACGGACTTGAACCGTTGACACTCCGGGTATGAACCGAATGCTCTAGCCAGCTGAGCTACTTCGCCATATAAAATAAAAATTATTATTGATTTTTTCAAAATCACGAATACTTCATAAACAATATAAGTTGAAATTTATTAATATTTGGTTGCGGGAGCTGGATTTGAACCAACGACCTCCGGGTTATGAGCCCGACGAGCTACCAAACTGCTCTATCCCGCGACACTTGGCGCTCAGGGTGGGACTCGAACCCACAACCTACCGGTTAACAGCCGGGTGCTCCACCATTGAGCTACCTAAGCATATCATACTTAATTAAATCTATACCATATTTTTCATTTTATATCTCACTAGCCAAAATGGCTAGCTGATATTAAATGTTCAGCAGCTTCCTACTCTACCGGGAGGTCACCCTCCGAGTACCATCGGCGTTAGTAAACTTAACTTCTGTGTTCGGTATGGGAACAGGTGTATCCTTACTGCCATCGCCACTGTATTTCTTGACCTAACCTGAAAACTTGTTTTCGTTGGTAGATCAAATGTCGCGAAATAGAAAACATGATGTCCGCACGCTATAGGACTGATTTCGTTCTGTAGCCGACCTGCCACGTTTTAAAGTTTTGGTTAGTATTTTTGAACCTATTAAATAGCCGCTCAGTTAAACTTACCATCATACGGATTGATTGTCCATACGATTGGTTCGTAAGTGTCTGCCAATCTTAAGACCTTCGCTCTTAACCATTGGGACACTCTGAACGAGGACCTACCATCATTTCATTTTTGATCAATTGGGTTAGGTCTCTCAACAATATTTCCAGTCAAGATTTAAAGTTTAGTATCCATTAGCTTAATACATTACTGCACTTACACCTTGGACCTATCAAACGTATTTTCTTTACGTACTCTTAGAAATCTTATCTTGAGGGTTGCTTCGTACTTAGATGCTTTCAGTACTTATCAGTGCCATACTTAGCTACCCAGCTATGCTCCTGGCGGAACAACTGGTACACCAGTGGTATGTCCATCCCGGTCCTCTCGTACTAAGGACAGGTCCTCTCAAATTTCTTACGCCCACGCTGGATAGGGACCGAACTGTCTCACGACGTTCTGAACCCAGCTCGCGTGCCTCTTTAATGGGCGAACAGCCCAACCCTTGGGACCTACTTCAGCCCCAGGATGAGACGAGCCGACATCGAGGTGCCAAACCTCCCCGTCGATGTGGACTCTTGGGGGAGATAAGCCTGTTATCCCCGGGGTAGCTTTTATCCGTTGAGCGATGGCCCTTCCATGCGGTGCCACCGGATCACTAAGTCCGTATTTCTACTCTGCTTGAGATGTATCTCTCGCAGTTAAGCTCGCTTTTGCCTTTGTACTCTTCGAATGGTTTCCGTCCATTCTGAGCGAACCTTTGAACGCCTCCGTTACTTTTTGGGAGGCGACCGCCCCAGTCAAACTGCCCGACTGACAATGTCCTTTGCCCCGATTAGGGGTCAATGTTAGAATTTTGATATTAGAGGGTTGGTATCCCAAGGTTGACTCAACCTACACTGGCGTGCAAGTTTCTTTGTCTCCCAACTATCCTGTACGTCTAATCTCAAAATCCAATATCAGCCTACAGTAAAGCTCCACGGGGTCTTTCCGTCCTAGCGTGGGTAAGTCGCATCTTCACGACTACTACAATTTCACCGGATCCTTTGTTGAGACAGTGCCCAAATCGTTACACCTTTCGTGCGGGTCGGAACTTACCCGACAAGGAATTTCGCTACCTTAGGACCGTTATAGTTACGGCCGCCGTTTACTGGGGCTTAAGTTCTAGCCTTCGCTTATGCTAAGCCTTCCCCTTAACCTTCCAGCACCGGGCAGGTGTCAGCTCCTATACTTCATCTTTCGATTTTGCAGAAACTTGTGTTTTTGGTAAACAGTCGCTTGGGCCTGGTTTCTGTGGCCAGATCGCTCTGGCTCCCCTTCTCCCGAAGTTACGGGGACATTTTGCCGAGTTCCTTAACAAAGGTTCTTCCGCGCGTCTTGGTATTCTCTACCTCCCTACCTGTGTCGGTTTTGGTACGGGCGCTTTTGTCTTGATAGTGACTTTTCTTGGCAATTTGAAATCGACTACTTCTCTACTCATGTTTTCGATACCTATCACACATCAGCTTTATGATTAGCGGATTTGCCTACTAATCGGCCTTTGTGCTTAGACTGCCTTCCATCGGGCAGATAGTTTATCCTCTTGCGTCATCACGTCTCTTATTGCGACTTTAAGCGGTACAGGAATATAAACCTGTTATCCATCGGCTACGCCTTTAGGCCTTGCCTTAGGTCCCGACTTTCCCTGAGGGGACGAGCCTTGCTCAGGAGTCCTTAGGGTTTCGACGGGAGTGATTCTCACACTCCTTATCGCTACTCATGCCAGCATTCTCTCTTGTATTAAGTCCACACTTGCTTTCGCTTAGGCTTCTTCCCTAATACAATGCTCCTCTACCACTGATAGAGTATTTAAATGCTTGGGTAAATACTTTGACGATATTTTAACCAGTTGTCATCTTAAACTTTTTGTTTTATGACTGTTCATTCGGTGATATCGTAGTTATATACAACTTACCATTTACTTGTGATATTTGCGTAAATAATTTTCGTTTATAACTCGTTTATCTTGATTGTATTGTTCAATATTTCCGTCTAAGTTTTACCTTTGTTTGCGCGTAGCTTTCTTGCCAATCGAGCTTTGCTCTCTTGGGAAAGCCTGCGGCTGACCTACTTTTGATTTATTTCATAAATCAAGTTAGGTCAAGCATTTAAATCCTCTATCAATCCGAAGCTTCGGTACTGAATTTTAGCCCCGTTTATTTTCGGCGCAAACCCACTTGACCAGTGAGCTATTACGCATTCTTTAAATGTATGGCTGCTTCTAAGCCAACGTCCTGGTTGTCTTAGTAGGTTCACATCCTTTTCCACTTAATCCAGATTTTGGGACCTTAGCTGTCGGTCTGGGCTCTTTCCCTTTCGACTTAGGAGCTTATCCCTCTAAGTCTGACTCCATGATCTGATTTTTTGGCATTCGGAGTTTGATAGGCTTTGGTACGGTTAGCCGCCCTAGGCCAGTCAGTGCTCTACCTCCTTAAATCTTTAATCATAGGCTAGCCCTAAAGCTATTTCGAGGAGAACCAGCTATCTCCGGGTTCGTTTGGTTTTTCGCCCCTATCCACAGTTCATCCGATGCGTTTTAAACCGCACCCGGTTCGAGCCTCCAGTGAATTTTACTTCACCTTCACTCTGACCATGGATAGATCACCCGGTTTCGGGTCTATCATATCTAACTTTCGCCCTATTAAGACTCGCTTTCGCTTTGGCTTCATCTCTTAAAGATTTAACCTTGCTATATATGATAACTCGCTGGCCCATTCTACAAAAGGTACGACATCAGGCTTTTGCCCTCTGTCTGCTTGTAGGCTTAAGGTTTCAGGTTCTGTTTCACTCCCCTTTCGGGGTTCTTTTCACCTTTCCCTCACGGTACTTGTTCGCTATCGGTCACATGTTAGTATTTAGCCTTAGGGGATGGTCCCCCTATCTTCACAGCAAATTTCTCGTGTTCACTGCTACTTGCCCCCACAATATATTTTCTTTTGTTTACAAGACTTTCACTTTCTTTGGTTCATTTTCCCAAATGATTCTACTAGAATATATATTTCTTACTGGGTTGGGCTGTTTTCTTTTCGCTCGCCGCTACTTGGAAAATCGAGTTTTCTTTCTTTTCCTCCTGCTACTTAGATGTTTCAGTTCGCAGGGTCTTACTTCATAAAGCTATGTATTCACTTTATGATGTCTGTGTCTTCCACAGACGGGTTTCCCCATTCGGATACCTAGGGGTCGATGCTTTTTGTGAGCTTTCCCTAGTTTTCGTTCACTTACGTCCTTCTTAGTCTTCATGTGCCAAGGCATTCACCTTAAGCCCTTTTCTTCTTGACTGGAAATATTGTTTGCTATTTAGTTTTAAGCTTATACTGAGTGAGTTCTAAATCTTAGATTTTGAATCATTTTAAAACTTATCCTTTACGATAAATGATAAGATATAATAATACATCTATATTTCAAAGAACGGTAATTTCTCATAGAAATTTAAAAATCAGTATAGCGGTTCAATATATTAAGTGTAATATTAACTTTACACTCATTTTAATTTTTTTCAATAGTTTAAGTATTAAACCTTGGTGGACCTGAGTAGACTCGAACTACCGACCTCACGCTTATCAGGCGTGCGCTCTAACCACCTGAGCTACAGGTCCAAGCAATTATCAAGTAACACTTTTTTTCTAAAGTTAGAGAATAACGTATCATTCTCTACCAATGGGAGCGTACCCCCATTGGTGTTCTCTTAGAAAGGAGGTGATCCAGCCGCACCTTCCGATACGGCTACCTTGTTACGACTTCACCCCAGTTACTGACCCTACCTTCGACTGCTGCGCCCCAAAGGGTTCGCTCACAGGCTTCGGGTATTGCCAACTTCCATGGTGTGACGGGCGGTGTGTACAAGACCCGGGAACGCATTCACCGCAGCATTCTGATCTGCGATTACTAGCAACTCCAACTTCATGCACTCGAGTTGCAGAGTGCAATCCGAACTGGGACAGGCTTTTTGAGTTTTGCTTAACTTCACAGTCTTGCTTCCCTGTGTACCTGCCATTGTAGCACGTGTGTAGCCCAAGTCATAAAGGGCATGATGATTTGACGTCATCCCCACCTTCCTCCGGTTTGTCACCGGCAGTATTACTAGAGTCCCCAACTTAATGATGGTAACTAGCAATAGGGGTTGCGCTCGTTATGGGACTTAACCCAACATCTCACGACACGAGCTGACGACAACCATGCACCACCTGTATTTTAGTTATCCGAAGATATAGGCAATTATCTCTAATTGCTTCTAAAATATGTCAAGACTTGGTAAGGTTCTTCGCGTTGCGTCGAATTAAACCACATGCTCCGCTGCTTGTGCGGGTCCCCGTCAATTCCTTTGAGTTTCACACTTGCGTGCGTACTCCCCAGGCGGAGTGTTTAATGCGTTTGCTGCGGCACCCAGATTTGACTCCAGACACCTAACACTCATCGTTTACGGCGTGGACTACCAGGGTATCTAATCCTGTTTGCTACCCACGCTTTCGTACCTCAGCGTCAGAAAATGGCCAGAAAGTCGCCTTCGCCACCGGTATTCCTCCTAATATCTGCGCATTCCACCGCTACACTAGGAATTCCACTTTCCCTTCCATCTCTCAAGCTAAATAGTTTTAGAAGCTTACTATAGTTGAGCTATAGCCTTTGACTTCTAACTTTTCTAGCCGCCTACGTACCCTTTACGCCCAATGATTCCGGACAACGCTCGGTCCTTACGTATTACCGCGGCTGCTGGCACGTAATTAGCCGGACCTTATTCGTATAGTACTGTCATTTTCTTCCTATACAAAAGATTTTTACAACCCGAAGGCCTTCTAAATCACGCGGCGTCGCTGCATCAGGGTTTCCCCCATTGTGCAAAATTCCCCACTGCTGCCTCCCGTAGGAGTCTGGGCCGTGTCTCAGTCCCAATGTGGCCGTACACTCTCTCAAGCCGGCTACTGATCGTTGCCTTGGTGGGCTTTTATCTCACCAACTAGCTAATCAGACGCAAGTCCATCTTACACCGCTATCACTTTGACCATAATTGCATGTGCTTTTATGGTTTTATAGGGTATTATTCTTCGTTTCCAAAGGCTATCCCCTTGTGTAAGGCAGGTTACTCACGCGTTACTCACCCGTTCGCCACTAATCCGCTTTAATTCTCCCCGAAGGGTTCATTAAAGTTTCATCGTTCGACTTGCATGTGTTATGCACGCCGCCAGCGTTAATCCTGAGCCAGGATCAAACTCTCATGAAAAATATTTTATCTACTTAACGTAGTTTTATTTTTTTATTCATAAAAGCTTTTTTGATTCAAGCTCTTCATTTACACTGATTTTTTCAATCAATGCGTGATTTATATTTATCCTAATCTATATACAAATAGATTGGAATCATTATTTAAGGTTACTCAAATTAATTGCTTTAAGTTTAATTACTATTTAATTATAGATAAGCTATTGCTTATCTGGTTCATTGTGTCATCAAATATAAATTTGATGGATGAGTACCCATTTTTTGGATATTTCATCAAGTTTTTTCGTCGTTTCTTAACGACAAGATATATAATACCATGATATTTTTACCTTGTCAACAGTTTTTTTATTTTTTATTAAGTATATTGTACATCACCCAATATTAGTATAAGAAAGTACTAGATTTCTTTGTTTGCATATCTTATAATATTTTTTTATATAATTTATAATTTATTTTTCAAAATTTTTATTTAGCTTATATAAATAAAAACGTGTATATAAAATAAAAGCTGTTACAATTAAACAAATAACTATCATTTAATTGTTTGATTAAACTCATATATAACTTGAATCTTGGATCATAAGTAATTAAAACAAATTATCATAAAAAGTTCCAAACAATAATGAATTGATTTATTTATTATGCAACAGCCTTTTTATCATCTTATTATTTTAAGCTTAATGCCAGCCATTTATCTTAATTTCATTCCAAAATATTATAAGAAATTAATAAGTAAGCCTAACATAAAATCAAGAAATGCTTTTTATAGTTTTAATAAAATATTAATTATCTTCTTCTATTAATTTTTTCAAACCCATTATTTCTTCTTTAAAAATCGTTTCGTCCATAGTCTTTACATCTTTTACTATTGGTTCAAAATCCATTAAATCTAAAATATCTTTATTTATATCTATACCTGGAGCTATCTCCTTTAATTCTATACCTTCTTTTGTCAATTCGAAAACTGCTCTTTCAGTTATATAGAGTACTGGCTGTCCTATTTCCAAAGCATAGTCTCCAGAAAAAGTTATTTGATCTACCTCATTTACAATTTTTTTTATTTTTCCTTCTTGATCTATTATTATCTTCTCATTTTCAATGTGAGATTTAAAACCGCCAGATGTAAATGTTCCACAAAAAACTACTTTCTTAGAATTTTGACTAATATCAATAAAGCCTCCACACCCTGCTATATTATCTCCAAACTTAGAAACGTTTATATTTCCTCTTTTATCCATTTGAGCAAGACCAAGAAATGTAACATCTAATCCTCCACCATCATAAAAATCAAATTGTGTAGGTTCATCAAGAATACAATCAGCATTTACAGTAACGCCAAAATCATTTCCGCCAGCAGGTATACCTCCAATCGTTCCAGCCTCTGTGGTTAATCTCATACTGTCTAGATCTTCCTCTTTTGCCACTTGTGCAACTCCTTCTGGCATACCAATTCCAAGATTTACTATTGAATTAGGAACAAGTTCCATAGCAGCTCTACGAGCAATAATTTTTCTATCTGAAAGTTCCATTGGTTTTAGGATATCAAGGTCTTCTCTAACCTCACCTGAATATGCTGGGTTATACCAAGTACCTAATGTTTGTTTGTGGTTTCCTTCTTCTGCTATAACTATAGCATCAATATATATACCTGGTATTTTTATTAATCTAGCATCAAGAGAATCTTTTTCTACAACATTTTCTACTTGTAAGATAACTTTTCCACCAGAATTTTTTGTAGCTTGAGCAATTTGTAAGCTTTCAGTATAAACACCTTCTCTAGATAATGTAGCATTGCCTTCTATATCAGCATAACTAGCTCTAATAAAGGCTACATCAATCTTCATGCTTGGATATAAAAGTCGTTCTTCACCTTTGATATCAATTAACTCAACTATATCCTCTTTTGCTAATTCATTTAACTTGCCACCTTCTATTCTTGGATCAACGAATGTTTTTAAACCCACTTTGGTTATCAAACCGTCAGAACCAGATGCAATTTCTCTAAATAATTTAGAAATAACGCCTTGTGGTAAATTATATCCTGCAGCCTTATTTTCCATTATTAATTTTTTGAGTCTAGGTTCTAAATTAAAGTGACCTCCAATAACTTTTTTAACTAAACCCTCTTCACCAAAATGATTAAGTCCAAGCTTATCTCCATCTCCTTGTCCTGCAGCGTATATGAGAGTTAGATCCTTTGGGTGACCAGTATCTAGATACCTTTTTTGTAAATCTAAAGTTAGCTGTTCTGGATGACCAGCGCCAACAAATCCTCCGACTGCTATTACGTCTCCATCATCTACAAATTGTTCTACCGCTTGTCTACCTGTCATTATTAGTTTTTCCATAAAGACCTCCTTTTAATTGAAAAGAATTACCTAACAACTCTTTTGGAAAACGATTTTCCTAATACGTTAGAACTTTGCTTAATTTAATTATAACTAAAAGTGAATTTTTTGTCAATTTATAATGCTTCCAGCTAAATAAATTAATCAATATTTGTATACGAATTTTTATAAGTAACTAAGAATCTATTTTACATATATTATTACGATTATATTAATGAAGATAAAAATTTTTATAAGAAAAAAGAAAAATAAATTAATTATTATATCGTAAGAACTATACATTAGTATTTTTTTCATTTTTCACTTAATATTATTAGACATCTTTAGATAAAATTTGTTCTAATTTATAAGTCTTTCTATTTTAAGATATTGTTTATGCTAAACTTTGATATACTATTACTAAATAACCCTACTTAATCTTATTTTTATTATAATACATTTAAAATCATATTAATTACAAGCCGTATAATGATATGATTAAAGACATTAATACAACTTGTAATTATTTTTAAAGTCATCTTAAAATTAATTACTTTAATTATAATTAAATATTAGGCCTATCATTTAAATTGATATGGCAATAACCAGTTGGATTTTTTTCTAAATAATTTTGATGGTACTCTTCTGCAAGTACAAAGTTTTTTAATTTTTCTACTTCTATTTGGATCTCTTGATTTTCTTCTTTTTGCTTTTTACTTATAAATTTTCTTACAAGTTCTAGAGTATCTTGATCTTGTGAATAAATCCCCGTTCTATATTGGCGACCTCTATCATTGCCTTGTTTGTTGACACTAAATGGATCTACTATATGATATAAATATTCTAAGATCTTTTCTAGACTTATTATCCTATCATCATATTTTAAATAAACAGTTTCTGCATGGTCTGTTTCATTTACTTTTTCATAAGTTGTAGCATCAGTTTTTCCATTAGCATAACCTACTTTGGTATCTACTATGCCATCTATACTTTTAAAGTATGCTTCAACACCCCAAAAACAACCGCCAGCTAAATATATTTCTTTAATCATGTTTTTTTCTTCTCCTCAAATAATTTGTTCTCTTTGTAGATCTTGTTCTATACGATTTTAGTGATTTCGAGAATGAACTTGCTAATAATACTCCAAACGCAATAGAACCTGCTATAGCAACTGCTTTATAAAAGCTTGTTATTGCATTTACTGTTTCATTATTTATAAAAAATTTCATTGTATTGTATATCGCTTCACCTGGACATAAATTAATTATTCCCGGAAATATAAAAACTGATGCAGGAAATCTCAATTTTCTAGCTAGTATTTCTGAAAGGATTGCTATTATCATTGAAGATATAAAATTTGCCAAATATATATTACCTAAATTATTTAATATGAACTTATAAATTATCCAACAAATTCCTCCATTTATGCCTGAAACTAACAAAGTTTTCTTGGGTATAGAAAACACCAAACCAAAACCTATTGACGATAATACACTTACTACAAATTCTAATAGATACTTCATTATATTAAATATTCCCAAATTCCTATTGGCATAGCAACTCCTAAAGCTAGAGCTGTAGAAATTAATATTGCCATGGTTGCGGCTGTCATTCCACTTAGTGCATCTCCACTCATCAGATCTCTTACTGCATTTGTTATCATAATACCTGGAACGAAGGCCATCATAGCACTAATTATAACTACATTTATAGTCACTCCTGTAAAAAAGTGTAATATTAGAGTTACAAGTGAAACTAATGCTCCATATAAGAAATGAACTACGAAATAATTTAGTTCATTTTCAACTAAGAATAATGAGAATACATATCCTATAAAACCTACAACAAGGGAAGATATTATCTCACTTATACCTGCTCCTAGAAGAATAGAATAAGCTCCTGCAGCTACTGTAGCTCCTAAAATCTTTAAAGCTGTAGAGGTGCTTTTTGACTTTTTAATTTTATCTATCTCTAAAAGAGCTTGGTCTAAAGTATACTTACCTGCAGCAAAATTTCTTGAAAAGGTATTTACTTTATCTACATAATGTAGATTATTTCCGCGTTCCTTAACTCTCCTCATGTTGCTATAAATCTTTCCATTATAGCTAAATGATATCATTATTACATTAAAAGATGAAAATACATCTACATCTTTCATGGATTCTTTTGACCTTAAGATCCTTTCAACAGTATCCTCAACTCTGTATATTTCTGCGCCATTTGCAAGCATCAAAGCTCCAGCATCTGCTGCTATCTCTGATAATACAACAGCATCTTCTATAGAAGTTAATTTTTCATGAGCCATATTAATTCCTAACTAAAATTTTGCTTGTACTTTCTAATATTTTCTTCTGTTAAAAATTCGTAAGCATCATTAACTTTTGTAAACATGTCAGTAGCGTTTGGATCCTTGTTTATATCTGGATGATATTTTTTAGCAAGCTTCCTATAGTTTAATTTTACTTCATATATATCAGTATCATAGTTTAGTCCTAAAACCTTACAAGATTTCTCATATTTTTCCTTAAAACCAATATTATTAACTCCAGAATAGTTTCCACCAAAATTCCCTTGATCATATGAGCCACCTTGATATCCGCCAGAATAAGTTCTCTGATTACTATATCCAAATCCTCTCACAAATTCTTCGAATTTACGATTCATCTCTTCTTGCTGACGACGAGCTTCTTCTTCTCTTGCTCTTCTTTCAGCTTGTTCCTTTTCATATTTATATTTATTTGAATAATCAGAAATACTATCATAACCTACTTTTGTTCCAGTAATCATTGAGTCTGCTCTATCATACATCCACTCAGTTATTGTATAGTTTAAGTACCTTAATAAAGATATAAATTTGGGTCCTAATATAGGTATAAATATTACTGCAAATATAAAATAAGTTACATCCTTAGGTAGGAATAACGGTATTATAGGAAATATAAAAATTGTTGAGCATCCTATAATAAATATTCCAAATAGTAATTGTCTAATGCCCTCAAAGGTAACTACTATTACGTTCATTATATTAATCAGGACATTAAATATCGTTCCAAGAACTGTGGCAAGTCCATGTATAAATTTTCCAAAAAACTTCATTTTATTAATTCTCCATTCTCTAAAATTATATCAGAGATTTCAAAGTTTCCAAATTAAAAAGGGATTTTGCAATAGATCGATTAATCTATAGATCTATAATGCAAAATCCCCTATATTTTATCCAAATAATTCTTCGTTATTACTATTATATAAATTGTAATATTTACCTTTTTTAGCCAGTAATTCCTTGTGATTTCCTCTTTCTACAATTCCATCGTAGGTTAATACAAGTATTTCATCTGCATTTATAATAGTTGATAATCTATGAGCGATAGTTATTGTTGTCCTTCCTTCAGATAAATTCTCCAAAGACTTTTGAACTATTGCTTCGCTCTTATTATCTAAGGCACTGGTTGCTTCATCTAAAATTAGTATTGGAGGATTTTTAAGAAAAACTCTAGCTATAGAAATTCTTTGCTTTTGTCCACCGGAAAGTTTTACTCCTCTTTCTCCTATATAAGTATCAAATCCATATGGTAAATCATTTATGAATTCTGTGGCACCAGCAAGTTCTGCTGCCCTTATTATCTCCTCATCTGTAGCATCATCCTTACCATATCGAATGTTATCCTTAACTGTTCCACCAAATAAATAAACATCTTGTTGGACAATACCTATATTATCTCTCAACGATTCTAAAGTAATATCCTTAATATCCTTATCATCAATTTTAATTGACCCTCTATCTATATCATAAAATCTTGGAATTAACTTTGATATAGTTGTCTTGCCAGCACCTGATGGCCCTACAAGAGCAATGTTTTCACCCACATTTACATTAAAGTTTATGTTCTCTAATACATATGGTTCATCTTCTCTAGTTTCTGGATATTTAAAGTATACATTATCAAATTCTATTTTACCTGAAACATCATCTAACTTTATAGCTTGATCATCATCAAAAATAGTATTATCCATATCCATAACTTCTACAAATCTTTCAATACCAGTAGCTCCTGCTTGGTATACATCTGTAAAATTAATCAAGCGTTCAATTGCTGCAACAAGCATATTTAAATACATTGTAAATGCAATCAAATTGCCTGGACTTATTTTGTCATTAATAACAAAATAACCACCTACAAAAATCAAAATAGCATACATCAGACCTGAAAAGGCTTCATTTATCATAAAGAAACCAGCCATATCATAGTATCTTTCTTTTTTGATATCTACAAATTTATCGTTACTTATTTCGAATTTTGATTTTTCAATTTCTTCATTGGCAAAAGATTTTACCACTGATATACCTAATAATGTATCTTCTACCCCTGAGTTAATATCTCCTATCTGTTTTTTTACATTCAAAGTAGCTTCTCTAAATTCTTTACGTTTTTTACTAGAAACTACAAACATAATTGGAATAATAACATATATGATAAGTGCTAGCTTCCAATTAATAGTGAGTAAAACTATAAACGATATAATAAGCTTAAGAGCTCCTACCAAAAATTCCTCTGGAACATGGTGTGCAAATTCTGTTATATCGAATAAATCAGTAGTAATTCTACTCATTAACACACCAATTTTTGTTTCATTAAAAAACTCAGTATCCATGGTGAGCAAATGATTAAATACATCAGAGCGCATATCTCGTTCAATCTTTGCCCCCATTATATGACCTAAAGATTGCATAAAATATCTAGCAGCTAACTCAAGTATTTTAGTTAAAACAAATATAATACCTACTTTAGTAACTCGACTAACATCGAGTAGACCCATCTGGGCCCAATCAGTAAGATATGATAAAAGAATTGGTAATACTAAGCTTGATACAGTAGTTAAAGCTGCAGCTAATAAATCAGCAGTTAATATATTTTTATAAGGTCTATAATATGGTTTAAACCTTTTTAGCAATTCTTTATTTTTATAAGATTTCTTCTCCATTAATCCTCCTTAACTAATAATAATTATTATTTTCAATAACATAACTTTACCATACTTTATGAAAAATTACTAAGTATATCTATTGAAATTTAAAAAATGCTTTGCTAATATAATAACAGGAGGTTATATGGCTAGAATAATTGAAAAAACTAATCTTAATGAAAATACAATTAAATTTGTAGTCAATGCTCCAAATATTGCTAGGAGAGCTTTACCAGGGCAATTTATCATACTAAGATTAGATGAAAAGGGAGAAAGAGTTCCTTTTACAATATCATCTACAGATGAAGAAAACGTTACAATAATTGTTCAGATTGTAGGCAGAACTACTATGAGAATGGATAAACTTAAGGCTGGTGATGGATTCTTAGATTTTGTAGGACCGCTGGGAATACCCACAGAATTAGATAATCTAAAAGGAAAAAATGTTTGTGTAGTTGGAGGAGGACTCGGAACTGCTATAGCCTACCCACAGGCTAAGTACTTACATGATATAGGAGCCCATGTAGATGTTATAACAGGATTTAAAAATAAAGACTTAATACTTTTAGAAAATGAATTAAGGGAAAAAAGCGAGAACTTATATATAAGTACAGATGACGGTTCATACGGCTATCACGGATTTGTAACTGAGATTTTACAAGATAATATTGATAAAGGCAAGAAATACGATCATATCTTAGCAATAGGTCCGGTCATAATGATGAAAAATATTGTTGAAGTTGCTAGGCCTTATAAAATTCCTACAACAGTTAGTATGAATTCTACTATGGTTGATGGAACAGGAATGTGCGGATGTTGTAGGATAAGTGTAGATGGAGAAATGAAATTTGCATGTGTTGACGGTCCGGATTTTGATGGCTACAAAATTGACTTTAATGAAGCTATGAATAGATCTAGAACTTACATAAAAGAAGAAAGAGATCATGTGTGCAATATAACTGGGGAGATTAGAAATGGCTGATTATAAAATAAATATGAGTAAAGAAAAAGTTAAGATGCCAGAGCAAGACCCAAATATTAGAAATAAAAATTTTAAAGAAGTCACTCTAGGCTATACTTTAGAAATGGCTCAAAAAGAAGCCACTAGATGTTTACAATGTAAAAACGCACCATGTATGAGTGGATGTCCAGTTTCAGTTCATATCCCAGAATTTATAAATTACTTAGTAGCAGGAAATCTAGAAAATGCTTATGACGCAATATCTTTTACAAATAATCTTCCAGCAATATGCGGCAGAGTTTGTCCTCAAGAAGTTCAGTGCGAAGGCGTATGTACTCGCGGTATAAAAAGTGAACCAGTTGCTATTGGTAGACTTGAAAGATTTATAGCAGATTGGTACATGAACAATTCCTACAATAAACCAGTAGAAGTCACAAGCCAAAATGCTAAAGTAGCTGTAATAGGAGCTGGACCATCTGGACTATCTGCTGCGTCTGATCTTGCAAAAATGGGCTATCAAGTAGTACTTTTTGAAGCTTTTCATGCAGCTGGTGGTGTATTAATGTATGGTATACCAGAATTTAGATTACCAAAAGAACTCGTTCAAAAAGAACTTAAAAACGTTATAGGACTAGGTGTTAAACTTCAAACTAATACTATAGTAGGAAGAACAATATCCTTAAACGATTTATTCGACCAAGGATTTGAATCAATCTATATTTCAACTGGGGCAGGACTACCATCATTTTTAGGAATAGATGGAGAAAATTTAAATGGTGTATACTCTGCAAATGAATTTTTAACAAGGATAAATCTAATGAAAGCATATAAATTTCCAGAATATGATACACCTGTGCATATAGGAAAAAAAGTATGCATTGTAGGTGGAGGAAATGTAGCAATGGATGCAGCAAGATCAGCTAAAAGACTTGGTGCAGATGTAACTGTTGTATATAGAAGAAGCTTTGATGAAATGCCAGCTAGAATTGAAGAAAGCCACCATGCTATGGAGGAGGGAGTAAATTTTATGAATCTCCATAATCCAGTAGAAATATTAGGCAATGATGGATGGGTTAATGCTGTTAAACTTGAAAAGATGAATCTAGGTCAAGCAGATAATTCAGGAAGGCGCCGTCCTATTCCAACAGGAGAATATGAAGAAGTAAAATTTGACTCTGTAATAGTCTCTATAGGACAAAGTCCAAATCCTCTTATAAAACAAACTAATGATGATATCAAGACAGAAGATTGGGGCGGAATAATTGTTAATAAAGACTCTACAATGACAAGTAAAGATGGAGTATTTGCTGGTGGAGATGCAGTTAGTGGTGCAGCCACAGTAATACTTGCCATGGGTGCTGGTAAAAAAGCAGCTATTAATATTGATAAATATATAAAAGAGAAAAGAAATAAAGTAAAAGAAGAGCTCAATTAAATTTGAGTTCTTTTTTTATCACAATATTTATAAATCTTTATATATATTTAATAATTTTTACATATATTTTACACATTTATATTACTGATTTTATAAATATCTTTTACAATTATTTTGAAAATATATTAGGAGGATGTTGATGAAACAAAATAATAAACTAGTAGTTGCCCTACTTATTGCAGGTGTAACAAGTGCAGTATTCCCTGCTACAACTTCATTTGCAGATGATGCTAATGTAGAATCTAAAGAAATGATTGTAGATGATGTAAAAACTAATGAAACAAGTGATAATCTAAGCTTAGATTCAGCTCAATCTAGTGAAAATAATTCTAATGAAGACGAAAAATCAATAAATAAAAAAATTGAAAAAGATTTTTTTGAATTTCAAGATGATGAAGTAACCTTCCCTAAAAATGAAAAAAACACTAGAGAATCTGATGGAACAAATAAATTTAATAGAGCCACAGAAACTGAAAGAGAAACATTTGGAGAAGATAAAAACGTCACAAATATAGATCCAGCAGTTAGCAAAAAATTAGAAGAAACTAATGGAGAATACGGTAAAAAAGACGGAGCTTATGCTAACAATAACCTTAAAGCAATAACAACAGACATTAAAGATGTTGTTGTAAATCCAGGCAGAAATGAAAATGAAGTAGCTATTACTTGGTTTGCAAAAGGCGATGTTAATAAAGATTCAAGATTAATATTTGATGGTAAAGCTTATACTCCTATAAGATCAAGAAAAACAGGTGACTCAAATGGATATAGTACATATACATCACTTGTAAGTATTACACCAGGAAAAAGCTACAAATATCATGTGGAAACTGGTTCTTATAAGTCTAAAGAATATACACTAAAAACTAAAGCTTTAGGTAAAAATAATGAATTTAATGTTTCCTATTTTGGAGATCCTCAAATAGGATCTGGCGATAGTGTTTGGTCTGCTGCTGGCTTAGATAAGAACACTCAAGCAAAAATTGAACAAGATAAAGTTGACTTTGCAAAAACACTAGAAACAGCAAAAAAAACAGATCCACACTTCTTTTTATCAATGGGAGATAATGTAGAAATTGCAGGATACGAAGCTGAATATGATTATTTCTTAGATAATGATATGTTTAGAGAAAGAATATTCTCATCAGTTGTAGGAAATCATGAAACATATATAGATCCAGAAGATTCCACTCAACAAAATACAACATTCTCTGATCATTTTTATCTACCAAATGAAAGTAATCTTGGTTCTATTTCAAGAATAAATGAAGATGGTACACCATTTTATATACCTGGTGATTACTATTACACATATGGAGATACTCTTTTCCTTAATATTAACTCAAATGTAATAGATTCTAATCAACACAAGGCTTTCATTGAACAAGCTATAGCGCAAGCTACAAAAGATCATGGTAAAAATTTCTCATGGAAGGTTGTATCATTCCACCATGCTCCATATTCTACAGCAACACATACTTCAGATGTAGATATACTACTTAGAAGAAAAGAATTAGTAAAAATTTTTAATGATAATGGCATCGATGTTGTACTAAATGGACACGATCACATTTATGCTAGAACTGGCCAAATGGTTGCTGGAGAACAAGCACTAAGCTTTGTTGATGCATATGGTACAGAACCTAGTGATGAAAACGCTGGTATAGAAAAAGGATTCTCTAAAACATATAATAATAAAATTTATAAAAATGGAAAAGTAATAGTAGATGGAATCAATCTTGACTATGACAAATACGAAGTAACAAACCCACGTGGAACAATGTTCTTAACAATGTCTACATCTGCTGGTTCAAAATACTATAATCCAATCGGTGAAGATCAATGGTTTGTTGTTAGAAGTCTAGACGATAGAAGTCAATTATTCTCTAACTTAACATTTAGCAAGAACCACTTTAGTCTAGTAACAATGGATCAATCTGGAAAAGTTGTCGATAGATATCGTATTAATAAAACTGATGAATTTATCAATAATCCTAATATGAATACCACAAAAGTTTCTAACGATAAACTAGAAGCTTGTATAAATCAAGCTAAAAATTTAAAACCAATTTCAGATAATGAAAATGTAAGCTTATATGTAGATGCAATTCAATCAGCTGAAACAGTATTAAATTCAAAAACAGCTAGTCAAGAAGAAGTAGATGCTGCGATCGGCGCACTACAAACTAGATTATCATCAGTTGAATTTATAGAAGAAAATAAAGATAATATAGACAATAAAGAAAATATTGCTGATAAAACAGATAATAAAGCAGATAAAAATACTACGAAAGTAGTAGATAATAAAACTAGCAAAAAATCTAAAAAGGTAGCAACAACATCAATCAAAGCTCCAAAATCAAACAAAAAAATAGCAAGTAAATCAAGTAATAAAATAGCAAATAAATCAAACAATCCAAAAACTGGTATAGGTGCCCTAACTGGTGTATATGCAACATTATCACTAGCAAGTGCTGGTTTGTTTGCAAGCAAGAAAAATAAAAACTAAAATTTAAAAATACATTGCACCTCTATTTGATAGAGGTGTTTTTATTATACAATTAAAATATCACTTATATATTCAGGAGAAAAACTAATGAAAAATAATAATAAATTAATCGTTGCTCTAATCATAGCTAGTACAGCTACTACCCTATTACCTACTAGTAATTCATATGCAACAGAAAAAATAGAGCAAACAGAAACGAATCTAGTTGAGAGCAAATAGCAAGTAGATACTAATATTGATAAATCTTTAGAAAAAAAATCAGATAAAGAAAATCCTCAAAATGATAATGACATTGAATTTCCAACAGAATCTGCCAAAGATGATGAATTTAACGATGAAATAAATGAAAGTTCATTAAGAGAAGATGATGGAACAGATATTTCTAATAGAGCTCAAAGCACAGATAGAAAAACTTTTGGTCAAGATAAAAATATAATAAATATTGACCCAGAAGTTAAGAAAAATCTTAAAGAAACCAATGGCGAATATGGAAAATCTGGTGGAGCTTATGCAGATAATAATCTAAAAGCTATAACTACACCAATAAAAGACATTGTCGTAAATATGGGTCAAAATGAAAATGAAGTAGCTATAACTTGGTTTGCCAAAGGAGATGTAGATAATAATTCAAATTTAATCTTCGACGGCAAAACTTATCCATCTATAAGATCAAGAAAAACAAGTGATTCTAATGGCTACAGCACATATACTGCAATTGCAAATGTAAGGCCAGGAAATACTTATACTTATTATGTTCAAACAGGAAACTACAGATCAGATGTTTATACTTTAAAAATTAAATCTTTTGGCAAAAATAATGAATTTGACGTTGTCGCTTTTGGAGATCCACAAATAGGATCAGGAGATAGTGTCTGGAAATCAGTTGGGCTTGATAGTAATACTCAAGGAAAAGTTGATCAAGACATAATTGATTTTGGAAAATCATTAAAGAAAGCAAGAGAAATCAATCCATCTTTCTACTATTCAATGGGAGATAATGTACAAGTAGCTGGATTTGAAGGAGAATTTGATTATTTCTTAAATAACCCAATATTTAGAGAAAGAGTTTTTTCAACTATAGCAGGTAATCATGAGTTAAAAGTAGATAAAAATGATACTAGTCAGGAAAATACAGCATTTGCAGATCATTTTTATCAACCAAATTTAACAGAATATGGTCAAACTTTAAATATAAATGATGACAGAACAAAAACATTTATTCCTGGAGACTACTATTACACATATGGTGATACACTTTTCTTAAATCTAAATACAAATAACAAAAACTCACTAGAGCATAAAACATTCATTGAAGAAGCTATCAAAGAAGCTACAAAAAAACGTGGAAGTAACTTCTCATGGAAAGTTGTAAGTTTCCACCATGCTCCTTACTCAACAGCAACTCATACTGAAGATCAACTCATACTGAAGATAAAGATATCCTTCAAAGACGTCATGAGTTAGTAAGAATTTTTAATGAAAATGATATAGATATAGTACTTGGAGGCCATGATCACATATATGCAAGAAGTAATCAAATGCTAGCCGGAGAACAAGCGTTAGAATTTGAAAAAGCCTACGGAATTAAAGAATCTGATAAAAATGCTAAAGTCGAAAATAACTATACAAGTACATACAATAACCAAATATATAAAAACGGAAAAGTTGTAGTCGATGGTATAGGTCTAGACTATAATAGAAAAGAAGTTACAAATCCACGTGGAACCTTATTTTTAACACTAGCCTCTGCATCAGGAAGTATCCAATTGGTGAGCAACAATGGTTCGTAAATAAAAGTTTGGATGATAGAAACCAATTACTAACACATTTTACATTTAATAAAAATCAATTCAAACTAGAAACCATGGATCCATATGGAAAAATAATTGATCATTACACAATAAATAAAACAGATGATTTTATAGCAAACCCAAATATGAAGGATCGAAGTATTACAAAAGCAAAACTTGCTGATTTTATAAGTGAAGTAGAAAAATATAAACCAGTAGATAATAAAGACAATTTAAATTTATATGAAAAATCTCTAGCTAGTGCAAAAGAAGTTTTAAATAACACTTACACAAGTCAAGAAGAGCTTGATGCTGCAATTGAGGTATTAAATACTAGACTATCAAGCGTAGAATTTTTAGCAAAAAAAGTCGAAAATAATACAAAAGTTTCTAAAGAAATTAAAGGAGAAAAAGTACCAAAATCTAATATAAGAAAAGATAAAAAAATAAATAGAACTAATAAAAAATCTACAAATATCAATAAAAAAATATCTAGAAAATCAAACAATCCAAAAACTGGTATATCAAATCTAACAGGAGTTTATGCTAGCCTATCAATTGCAACAGCAGGGCTATACGCAATAAAAAGAAAATAATTTATCAATACAATCTAACTAAAAGGAACCAATCATAATGATGGTTCCTTTTTTGTATTTACATATTACGAATCTTTTCTAGCCACACCTTATCTTCAGGATCTGAAGAATATCTAGACTTTTTATCAATACTTGCTAAAGAGTTCATATCTTCATCAGTAAGATCAAAATCAAATATATCTATATTTTCTCTAATTCTATAATCATGAACAGATTTTACTAAAACCATAACCCCACGCTCTATGTTCCATCTCAAAGCAACTTGGGCAGGGCTCTTTCCATATTTATCAGCTATCTCTTGTAATACTTTCTCTCCTAATAAGTCACTATTTGCACGAGCTAGCGGACTCCAAGCTTGATGAAGTATATTATTTTCTTTTAAAAATTCATTAGTATCCTTATCCTGTAAATGCAAATGACTTTCCAATTGATCTATAGCTGGTTTGATTCCAGTATCAAGCAATTCAGTTAATTGGTCTATAGAAAAATTACAAACTCCTATTGTTTTAATAATTCCTTGATCTTTGTATTCCTTAAAAACTTCCCAAGTTTCTTTATAGTCTTTTCCATACCAGTGAAGCAAAGCTACATCTAGATAATCAACACCTAAGTCTTTCATAGAATCATCCAAAGATTTCTTTGTTTTATCGGCTCCATAAGAATTCGGCCAAACTTTGGTAGCTATTTTATAATTACTCCTATTTTTTCCGTATGACTTAAGATATTTTCCAAGTAACTTTTCATTTTCATAAAACTTAGCAGTATCAAAATATGTGTATCCTGCATCTAAGGCTGAGGAAATTCCAACATCCATATCTTTTTCATCTGTTATCTTATACGTTCCAAAACCTATAGCTGGAAGCTTATTGCCATCATTTAAATCATAATATTTCATTAAATAAATCACTCCTTATAATCTTTATCTCTTTATACCCATATGTTATAATCATAATTATGAAAACAGTATTAATAACAGGTTCTTCTAGAGGTATTGGTGCTGCAATCGCTAGAAGACTTAATGATAAATATAAAATTGTAATAAATTATAACAACAGTAAAAAAAAAGCATTTGAACTTTTATATGAACTACGTAAAACAAATCCAAATGTTATAGCTATAAAAGCAGATGTATCTAAAGAAGATGAAGTTAATATGATGTTTGATGTAGCTGAGAAAAATTTTTCTAATGTAGATATACTCATAAATAATGCTGGTATATCCCACTTCTCCCTCATACAAGATATAGAGTTTGATATATGGAAAGATGTTATAAATACCAATCTAAATTCAGTATTTCTAAGCAGCAAGAGAGCTATTCCTAATATGATATCAAAAGGCGAAGGAGTTATTATAAATATGAGTTCAATTTGGGGAGATTTTGGAGCTAGCATGGAAGCTCTTTATTCTACAAGTAAAGGGGCTATAAATACATTTACAAAGTCTATGGCAAAGGAACTTGCCCCTTCTGGCATACGTGTAAATGCTATTGCTCCTGGCATAGTAGAAACCGATATGATGAAAAATGATTTTACAGAAAATGAACTTGATAAATTAAAAAGTGAAGTTCCTACAAATAGATTTGCAAAACCAGAAGAAATTGCAGGACTTGTTAGATACTTAATTTCAGATGAAGCCAGTTATATAACTGGAGATATTATCCATATAAACGGAGCTTTTTATTAAAATTAAAAATCTCATAAGCTAAAACAATAGCGTATGAGATTTTAATCAATATTCAATTATATTATTGGTACACAAAGCTCGCACAAGTGATTATCGACTAAACTTTTTTTATACCTTTCTACAATAGGCCTTTTATAATCCTGAGAGTATCCTTTCTGGATCAATACTTTATGATAATTTATCCAGATACTTTGTATACTCTCTTGATTGTGTGGAATTAAATATACCAGATACTTGCCACCTCCAATTTTTCTAGAATAAATTTTTTCTTCTATGTCGTTTTCTATAAAATCATCTTTAAAAATCATTCCTACATCATATCTGCACTCATTTGGACTAACCAATTCTGGGTTATCTAAAGCAATAGAAAGTATAGTTGTGTTTTCATCAGATGTAACATTATTCTTTAACCAACTTTTAAATCTTTCCATTAATATTTTATTTTCTGGTCCATATTCACCCACTCTTCTCATATATATAAATTCTGAGTCAGGGATGTTTTCCAATTCACATTTTAAATAAAAATTCAATTTATATTCTCCAATATTTGTTAGTACATCGATGTCTAAGGAAATTGTATATCGATTTAAAATGGATTTCAAATGAATTTTAAAAATTATTATTTACTTCTACTAGTTCGGAAAAGTTGTACCAATATATATAAGATTTAATTACTTTTTTTCCTAAACTCTCTTCTATAGCTTGTTTATAAATCTTTAATTGATCATTATATACGCCTTCTCTTTTTATAGTATCTGTTTTAAAATCCAAAAGCACTATTTCATTAGCAAATTCAAACATTATGTCTATTTGGCCGTTTACATAATAATCTTGATATTTCATCAAAAAAGATTCTTCTTTTCTTATACTTTCTGCGCTTTGATAAAGACTTATAATTTCTTTATTATTAAAATACTTTATAATTTTATCATTCTCTACAACATCTAGTTCATCTCTTTTGATTTTATTTTCTATAACTAATCTATCAAATGCTCTATTTAAACTTTTCTTATCGTATTTTTGATAATTGAGTCCTTGGAAAATTTTATGAATTATAGTTCCCCTATCAGTTGGCTTATACTCATGTTTTTCTGATACAAAGTTTGGCTTTCTATATTCCCCCACTAGATTAAGTTTATTATATGATGGCACTTGATAGCCATCTTCTTCTGGATTAAAATTTTTAGTTATTTCTGTTACAGACTTTTTAATAGAATCTCTAGTATCAGATTCATATTCATATGGTATTGTGTAAATATTTTTAAATTTCTCATAAAGTTTATCATGAACGCTTAACTCTAATAAATTACCTATCTCATAATTTTTATTATCTTGATATTCATTCTCTTCATTTATTATCTTAAGACTCGCTATATCTCCTAATTCATCTGAATTTAAATCTTTATCAAATAAATCAATGGAAATCTTATCTTGCGAAATAGCAGCTATAAGCCAATCCATATAAGTAGACATATTTAAATAATCATCTCTGCCATATAGTTTATCTACCGTATTAAGGTTTCTATTACCTACTATTACAAGCTTATTTATGGCTCGAGTCAAGGCAACGTAAAGTACTCTCATCTCTTCTCTTTTATTTAAAACAGTTATCTTCTCAGTAATTAAATCTTTTTTAAGCGAGGATAGTCTAACTTTATTTTCATAATCAGCTACATTTATACCAATACCTATTTTATCATCAAATACAATATTTTCTCTAAGATGCTTATTATTAAATCTCTTAGCTGCATCAGCCAAAATTACAACAGGAAATTCTAATCCCTTAGATTTATGTATAGTCATAATTCTCACCAAATTTTCGTTTTCTGATAAGTCACGGGCAGGATTGATATCATCAGTTTGGTATAAGGATAGATTTTCTATATAATCCAAAAAGCCATATAGACCATTATCATTATTGGATTCATAATCTGCCATCAAATCTATAAATGCTTCAACATTAGCTATCCTATCACCTCCTCTATCTCTTGCCATAAGAAACTCATAAAAATTGGATACTTCAAATACATAATTTCCAAATTCATAAAGATTCATCAAAGATAACTGATAGGAGAAATTATCATAGGAAGTTTTAAAGTCATTTATTTTATTTAATAAGCCATTGTTTTCATTATAATTTTCAAATGCTTGATAAAATCTAATATCATTTGATGCTAATCTTATATTTGCTATATCTTCTTCAGAAAAATTATAAATTTCACTTCTTAGAACTGATAAAAGCGTAATATCGTCTTTAGGATTAGCTATAAGTTTTAGTATATTTATAAAAAATGCAACCTCAGTCGCCCCAAATGATACTTTGTTTATATCATTAAAGAAAGGTATATTAGCTAATTTCAATGAATTTTCATATAGATAGGACTTGGATCCACTTCTTAAAAGTATAACTATATCCCTATACTCATAGCCTTCTTCTGTAAGATTTTCAATGACATTTGCTATATGATTTTCTTCATTTAGCTTGTCATCTAAAATATGTATTTCCGATTTAGGATATTTTTTATCAAAAGTTTGAGTTGGATTTAGCCTATGTCCTCCATTTTTATAATCAATTGCTGATTGATCTTTAGTCATTATCCTATCAAAAATATAATTAATAAATTTGATTATATCCTTATCAGTCCTAAAATTTTCATTAAGATTAATTCTTATAGAATTTTTATTTTCTTTACTTTCATAAGAATCTAGCTTGTTTAAAAATATCTCAGGTTCAGCTCTTCTAAATCCATAGATAGATTGCTTGACATCCCCTACAAAAAATAAATTATTTTCTCCTGCTAGTTTTTCTATAATATAGTTTTGAATTTCATTACTATCTTGATACTCATCAAAGAAAATGTATTGAAATCTTTCCTTTATAATAGAATTCGCTTCTCTATTTTCTAAGAGATTTATGAATTTTTCTTCCATATCATTAAAATCAAGATAGGATCCATCCAATTTTTTCGCCTTATATTTTTTCATAAATCTCTTTGTAAGATAGTTAAGCTCAGAAAGTACAGTTATCTCTTTTTTACTAAACTCCCTTATAATATCTGAGCTTGTATTTAGTACTAATGAAGAAATATTGGATAATTCTTTTTTATACAAATCTCTATTTGCTTTAATAATTGATTGAATATCTTTTTCATCTTTTCTAGCTCTTACCATTGTAGAAAATTTAACTTTTTTTATTTTTTCTATAAATAAATCCCAATCAGTATATATTAAATTATTAAGTTCATTTACTAAGCTAAAATCTCCCTCGATCATTTCTGTATATTTATCACGCATGTTATTGTCAAAAACTAAAGACCTATTTTTTCTTATATCTTCTAAAAGCAGATCAATGCGTTGTCTTATCATATCTTTAAAAGTATTAAAATCAAAAGGATTCTTTGTTTTCTCATCTAGCCATCTAATTGGACTTATTTCAGATGTAATCTTATCGTAAGTTTTTAGGACAATAGATTTAGCTTCTCTATCACTCCTACTTGTGGCAAAATTATGAATGAAGTTATGAAAATCTTGATCTGCTTTTTTATATTCTTCATAAAAAACTTCATCAATAGCTTCCTCTTTTAAAATCACATTTGCATTATCACTTATCACTGTGAAATTTGGACTTAGACTATCAAAATAATAAAAATACTCTTTAAGCATATCAGTAGCAAAGGCATGTAGGGTTTGAATGTGAGCGTGCTTTAATAACTTGAGTTGATTTTTCAAAAATTTATCTGAAGGATTTTTTTCTATTTCTTCTTCTAGAGCAATCCTTATCCTATCTTTCATCTCTATAGATGCTTTGTTGGTGAAGGTAACTATAATCATCTTATCCACATCAACTTTTTCAGTTAATATAAGATCGATAACCCTATCTACCAATACCCTAGTTTTCCCAGATCCTGCAGCGGCGGATATAATTATATTTTTTCCTCTTTCTTTTATAGCTCTCTTTTGGCTAGCTGTGTAAATTATATCAGCCATCTATATCCTCCTCATTTTTATAAAGATCAGTGATTGCTTTACTCTTATCAAAATCTCTATACTTATCGCTATCAATGCTCTCATCAAACTTACAAATGCCCCTAAAGTCACAATATTGGCATTCATTTTGACTTTCGCTATATCTAATAGGATTAAGCTTAATATTGCCCATTTTTATTTCTTTTATATATTTACTTACAAGATTTTTTGCAAAATTATTGATAAGATCTTCTTCCTCAATAGTTAAAATATTTGTATTTCTCCTATCAATTACACCAATATTTTTATTATCAAAGTTATCTTTATCTATTAGCCTAAAAACCTCCTCATTTACTTTTATTATTAGACCGTTCATCCTAAATTTGTCTTCATAAATTTTTTCTATATTAGATTTATCATAAGTATCATCCATCTTTTCTAATTCATCAGAAAGTGGCATATAGAATGATCCCACTGGAATGATACCATCACTCATTGCTTTAGCACTCATCATGTAAACTAATAATTGCAAGTCTAATCCATTTAGTATATTTACTATCTTAAAAACCTTCTTGCCTGTTTTATAGTCTACAATCCTAAGATAGTTACCAGCTCTATCAATCCTATCAATTCTTCCTATTAAATAGTTTTCATCATCTACGTATACCCCTGGCAAACTATTTTCTTTATTATAACCAAAATCTATTTCTACATCTAAAACATTAAATTCTCCCTTTTTAAGTTGGCTTATAACTTCCTTTGAATTATTTTTTGTATTTTTAGCTAAATTACTTAGTATAAATTGATTACGAGGATCATCCCTACGGGTTTTATCTAAGTAATTATTGATACTAGAATTAAAATTTTGAGCAATTAATTTATCAAGTTCTTGGTTAGTTATTTCATCTAAATTACTATCTTTTATAAGTCTTGATACATCTTCTAATGAATTATGAACTATAGACCCTAACTCTCTGGCATCTACGTCATAATTTTCATCATAATATGGCTTTATGCCAAAGTTTACAAAATATCTATAAGGACATTTAGAATAAGTCTCTATCTCCGTTACGTTAAAGTGATTTTTAGGATATAAGGACTTAGCCAAACTTTGATCGATACTATTTTTATTATTGGTATAATAAATCCCAGCTAATATAATTTCAAAATCTCCGTAATCTTTTAGATAAGATATATAGGACTTGGTAAAATCAATATCTTGTCTTTCTACTTCTTCCCCTTTGTGAATCTTCCATAAAACTTCCAAGCTATGTTTTTGAGAAAGTTCTCTAGAATACATCATTTCTGATAAAGGAATACTTGTAAGATCTGTTATTTTTAAGTTTGGAAATATCCTAAGGATCCCATTTAAAACGACAGATTTATTTATTGCTGATCCATCTTTATCGCTTAAGGCAAAAGAAAAATATATCTTTTCACTACTACTTATCATCTTATATAGGTTGAGCTTTTCTCTTTCTTCTAAATCTTCTTCATAAATTTTAAGGTCTAGATTTATATTAGTTAGTTTGTCTTTTTCATCTTTACCTAATAAAAAATCTCTCTTAGACTTAGATGGAAAAAACGTATCATTTAGACCCAAAGCAAAATTAATAGGTCTTTGTGACACCCTAGGTCTTCTAAAATTAGTTATAATAATATGATCTTTAGTAGGTGGTATAATCCCTATATCCACATCATCTGCAGTAGCTTTTATTGTATTATAAATTGACTTTAAAGAAGATTTTCTATCGCCCATAAGACTTGCTAATTCTTCCAAGATAGATATAAATTTATCCCAAACTTGATCATTTTCATTATAATTATCAAGATCTCCTTCTTCTAGGAGAATATTCTGATAATTATTGATACCTTTAATAAAACTAGAATTAGCTATCATAGCATAAATTGCAATAACCATATCATAAGTTTTAGAATTTTCTTTATCAATATACAATAATGGATCTAAAAGTTTTAGTATCTTTTTTCTTATATCATTTACTATTTTTTCTTCATTTATTTTATATATTAACTTTTCATCTCCAGATGGATCATCCTTATAGAGATTTTTGTAATAATCTATATCAAGCTCAAAATACTTATCTTCTTTGAACATATCTCCTTTTATTTTTCTGCTTATAATATAATTTTGAAATATTATAATTTTATCAACAGAATTTTCTCCAAAATCAAATATATTCGACCTTAAAAAATAACTTAAATCATGGCTATTAAAGCCATAAATAATAAGTCTAAGAGCTGCAAGCCAAGTTTTTACTATGTGATTATCAGATAGTTTATTAGTCTTATCCATAAATACAGGTAAATTATACCTATTAAATACCTTACTTATTTCATTTTCGTATTGCCTTTCATCAGAAATATATATAGCTATATCCTTATATCTAATATTTTTTTCATAGATTAGTTTATTAATTATTAAAGCAATATTTTCTACTTCTGTTTTAGAAGAAATAGACTCTAAAACATGAATATTGGCTGGTTTCATTCTATAAAAACTTGGATTATATCTCTCGTAATTTGAACACAAGTGATTTATATCTTCATTTTTATTTAAAGATGCGTTTAGATTTATTTCCTTGATTTTATCAAGATCACTAAGTCTATAGTAAAACTTATTAGCCATATCATATATTTCTAAATCCTTTGCCATAGGATTATTTATAAATGTTTTATCAAGAGTTAAGGCTACGTTGATATTGGAACCTAGTCTTAAGAGTTCCCCTATAAAATCCATTTTGATATCAGAAATATAATCAAATTTATCAAAGTAAAAATTAGCTCCTTTTAAAAAGTCACAATAAGAAAGTCTAGTAATAACTTGATTTAACCTATCTTCAGTATCGAGATATTTATCGGCTATTTCCTTTTGATAAGCATCATAAATGAGCTTTGTTTCTCTAAACTTTAGCTTAAGTATCTCATCATCTAAGTCTTTATCTATCGTTTTAAAAAACTCTTCATCAAATTTGTTGTCCTTTATATCAGTAATAAAAGATTCTATGTCATTTATAAAGTCGATGTTGTGACTCTTTCCCTTAAACAAAGTAAGATCATCATTTATATCTCTAAGAATATTAGATAAAAGTATAATTTTTCCACTTTTACTTAAAATGTTATCAGAAAGCCCTCCGGTCTTATCAATAATATGTCTAGAAAGGGATGAAAATGATAGCACCTTAGCATCCATAACAGTATTATAAGAGATATTCTCCATAAGATTGATATCAGATTGTAAAGTATATTGTTCAGGTACAATTAAAAACGCCTTTTCTTTATTATCTAAATTTTCTTCTATTTTTTTATAAATATATTTGCTATTAGCACTAGGAGATCTTGAAATAATTGTAGTAATCATGCTATTACCTCTATATTGCTTCCCTTATCTTGGCTATATTTTACTAAAATTTTCCCATCTATAGCCTCTTTTAGTTCACTTACATGGCTTATTAGACCTACGAATTTGTTATCGTATGAAAGTCTTTCCATTTGTTCAATTACTTTTGCTAGGTACTCATCAGATAAAGTTCCAAAGCCTTCGTCTATAAATATAGTATCAATTGTAATACCACCATTTTCTGCAGATATTTCATCTGATAATCCTAAAGCAAGTGATAGGGAGGCTAAAAATGATTCCCCTCCAGAAAGAGTTGATGCTGGGCGAGTCTTGCCAGTATTAGCATCCAAAATCTCTATATCTAAACCTGACTGAGATTTAAGATTTTTCCCTTCTGAACTACGCTCCATACTGAATTGACCATTTGACATTTGAAGTAACCTCTTATTTGCATAATTTAAGATCCTATCAAAGTAATAGCTTAATACAAATGTTTGAAAATCAACTTTTTGTCTGCCAGCTACCTTACCTATAGCTCCATTTGCAATTTCAGATAGTTTATCAAGGATTACACTCTCATCTGATAATTTTTCATATCTATAATTTAGATTTTCAATATTAGCGAAAATCTCATTTATTGAAATGATTTTGACTTTAATATTTGAAATTTCCTCATTAAGTAGCTTTATAGAATCTGATTTAACCTTAATTTGACTATCTATATGCTCTAAGTCAACCAATTTTTTATCTTCATATTGTTCTAAGTTTTTATAAGTAATTCTTAATTCATTTAATTTATTAAAATAACTATTAATTAATTGATCTTTACTCTTAATTTCCATATAAATATCAAGATATGACCTATACTCATCATAGCTTGTAAACTTTTCATTAATCTTTTTTTCTAAATCAACTTTCAAATACTCAATATTTTCACAAGTCTTAATAATATTTTTTTTATAATTAGAAATCTCTGTTTTAATTTTGGTTTGTTGATTAAGTAAATCATTGTGCCCTTTAATTATTTTTTTTATTTCAGTATCTAAAGACATTATTTTTTTATCAAGCTCTTCTAGATCTTTATTTAACTTATCAAAATTTAAATTCTTCATACCATCTTTATTCGACTGATAGTAATTTATAATATTTTCAGAGTCCTTAGTCTTTTCTTTTAAATCTATCAGTTTATTTTGATTTTTTTGAATTTCATAGCTAGTCTTATTTAAATTTTCTTTTTTGCTTGTAGATAACTTTTCTAGTTCTATTAACGATTTTTCTAAGCTTTCTTTTTCTTTATTTATATCACTAATTTTTATTTTCAAGCTTGTTTTATCTGTTATGATTTCCTTTATATCTCTTGTTTTACTTATAGATTCCTTATAAAGCTGATTTTGAGTTCTTAACTTAGTAATCTCCTTATTAATTTCCGTTAAATTATTATTGACTTTTTTAATATCAATATCATTAATTTCTATTTTTTCAAAATGATATTCATGTGTATCTCCACAAATTGGACACTTTCCTGTTTCATTTAGTTCATCTATTAGATTATTTATAGCAATTATTCTTTTGTTTTGCTCATATAAATCTATCTTTACTAATAATTTAGATTCTTCTCTTTTCTTTTTAGCAATTATAGTATCATTATTATTTATTTTTTCTCTAAGCTTCTCATTTTTCTCAAAATTATCTATTTCCATATTTATTTCTCTTTGTCTATCTAAAAGAGAAGATAATTCTTTTTCTGTTGACAGGATCGTATTTCTTTTATCATCTATATTATTATTTACTTCATAAAGATTCTTGCGATTATTTTCTAAATATTCTTTTAAAATTTCAATCTCTCTATCTATTTTTTCTGCTTGCTGTAAATACCTTTCAATTTGAAAATATTCTTTTTCTTTTTGCTTAAATTGATCTAATTTATTTATAGATTCATTTATTTTAGTTTTATAAATTTTAAGCTCATCCAATTTTAAACTTTTTTCATCTACAAGAGAATAATCCTTATAACTTTTTAGAATATCATCTTCAATCTCTTTTAAGAGTTTACGAGAACTTTCTAAAAGTTTATTACTTTCTTGTAAGTCTAACTTATTTCTATCTAAATTATTTTCTATAAACTCTATATTTTTTGCAAAATTAGCTTTATCTTTTTTTTCTTTAAGATCTATATAATAATCTTCCTCTTTTTCTAATTCTATTAAATCCTCTCTTACTTTTTGAAATTTAATAATATTAGTATTTATGCTCTTGCATTTTTCCTTTTGTTCGATCAATGCAGTGTAGGATTTATTCGTATACTTATAGGAAGATTGTTTTTCTTTCAAATTATTTTTATAATTATTATTTATTTTTTCTATCTTTTCTTTTATAATTTTAAATTCATGATTTATTTTCTCACCGCTATCTATAGCTTCGTTTATTTCCTCATCTTTATTAATCTCATTTTCCAAATTCTTATCTATATATTTTAATTCTTTTTTACTATCAAGAGACTTTTCCTTAATTATTTCTTGGATAGTTTTATACTTATCAGTTCTAAAAATCTTACCTAAAAGTTCAGTTCGCTCTTTAGAACTAGCATTTAGAAATTGCTGAAATTCTCCCTGTGCTAATAGCATAACCTTAGTAAATTGATCTTTATCTAAACCAACTATATTTTTTATCTCTTTTTCTACATCATTTATTTTTTCAGCTATAAGAGTTTTTTCATTGCTGGCGTCATAAAGGCTTGCACTATGACTTATCTTTTGATTAGACTTGGATTTTCTTGCTATTTGCGTTGGAATTCTTTCTATTTCATAGTATTTACCGTCTACTTCAAAATAAAACTTTACATATGTATAATAATCCTCTGGAGTCAAAAAGTCTGACCTTAATTTTTCCATAGGTATATCCCTTGAGGTTTTTCCATATAAGGCAAAACTAATAGCATCAAATAAGCTAGTTTTGCCTGATCCTGTATCTCCAGAAATAATAAATATTTTCTTATGATAAAGTTTAGTAAAATCTATTTCAATTTTCTCTTTATATGTGATAAAGCCTCTAAATTCTAACTTGATAGGCTTCATTTTATAATCCTCTCTATGACAGAAAGTTCTTCTTTACTCAATTCTTCATCCATCTTATATTTGTAAAATTCCTTAAATAAGTCTAAAGAATTTTTATTTTCCAAATCTAAATCCAAACCACTAGGTGAATTAAATATTCCTCTATCTTTATAAGTTACTTGAACGGCATGAGGAAATTTTTCTTTAAGTTTACCCATGGCATTATCAATTGTATGTTCATCTTCTAGTATAAACTTTATATAATCATCACTTGCATTCATTTTTACTATTTGATCAAATTTTTCCTCAATAGTTTTAAAATCTCTTAAAGGCTTTATGCCTATGTCATAAGTCTTAACTTGATCTGTAATATCAACAACAGTTACACTCTTACAAGCTTTAGTTTCATCAAAGGAATATGGCATAAATGTACCAGCATACCTAATTTTAGGATCTATAACATAATGTTTACCATGTAAATGTCCTAGGGCTACATAATCAAATCTCATAAATAAGTGTCCATCCATAGCGTCTGAACCACCAATTATTAAAGGTTTTTGCCCTTCATTGTATTCATCACTCTCTTCTATACCTATATTGTTTGCATAGCAATGAGTAATAAGAATATTTCTATCTTCATAAGTTTTATCTTTTAATAGAAACTTATAAAGGTCTGTAAAATTTTCTATATTCTCATCAAATAAAATTTTCGCGTGATTTAATGAAATATAGGGAATTAAGTGAAAGTTAATCTTACCATATTCATCCTCTAAACTGACTATTTCATCCTTGTATTCCCCGAATATATGATAATTGCGTTCAGTGAAAAAGTTCGTATTAATATCAAGCCTTTTTGCTGAATCATGGTTTCCGCTTATAGCGAGAACAGGCTTTTGTCTTTTAAAAATTATTTCATCTATAAAATCTGAATATAACTTTAGGGCATCTACACTTGCAATTGAATTATCAAAAATATCTCCGGCTATCATAACTGCATCAATTTTCTCCCTATCTATAATATCTATTATCTGATTTAAGGCATACTTTTGATCTTCTATAAGTGAGTAATTTCCTATGTATTTTCCTAAATGTAAATCTGATAAATGAAGTAGTCTCATGAATGACTCCTAATGTACACATATTCACTTTCAGTTGAGTTATAAGGATCATACTTATAATCATTTACACTAAGTTTTTTTATTTCTTCTACATTTTCAACTTTTTTCGTAATTATTTCTTTTAGCATTTGACCTCTAGCCTGCTTCATCCATGCTGTATAAGATCTAAGTTTACCATCCTTATTGTCTTTAAAGCTTAAGCTTAAAAACTTATCCTTATCTTTAAGAAATGGTCTAATAGTTTTAGTGTATTCTTTACTAGCTAAATTTATTACTAATTCATCATCTTTAAATAACTCATCATACAAATCTCGCCCCCAAAATTCATATAAATTTATATCAGAATTATCAAAATATAGTCTATAGTCAGATATTCCAGTTAATGGTTTTAGTAATCCATATAAGGCTGAAATTATATATACATGATCATTAAGATAGTCTAAATCTTTAAAATCTTTACTAGAAAACTGTTTAAAAACTAAGCCATCATAGGCAAAAATTGCTGGGTTATTTAGATGATCAAAATTAAATTCTTGATAATCGTAATAAGCTTTTTCTGTTAGCTTATCGTTGGTTCGATTTAGATTGCCCATTTCATTCATGGTATATTTTTTAAATTTATCTACTAAGATTTTTGTTTTTTCTTCAAATAAAAGGTCTTCTGTCTTAAAACCTTTATTTTCCTTAAAACTTTTTGCTGGTGATAAAATTATTTTCATATTATCTCTCTTTCCTATCTTAATTATAACATAGAAAAAAAGTAGGCTATTAACCTACTTTGAATGTTTGTTTTTTATTAAATTATTTTTTATAGCAAGTATTATGCTAACTATAATCAAAAATCCTATCCCTACCAATACTATAGCTCCACCTGGCTTTATACCTATATAATAGCTAGCACTTATTCCTATCATAGTAAATATTACTGAAAATATCAAAGATAACTTATAAGTACTTTTATAAGACCTTGCTAAAAGCAAAGATAAAGCAACAGGTATTGTCATTAAAGAAGTAATCATTAAAGCACCTACAGTTTTTGAAGATATGGCTACAGTAACTGCTGTAATAAATGTAAATATATTATTAATTGTATTTATTTTTACACCAGCAAGTCTAGCCATAGTTGGATTTATTGAATTATATAATAGTGCATAATAAAAATAAAAGGAGATTAATGACACAATAATAAAAATAATTCCTACTATTATTACATCTTCTCTGCTAACTGTAGCTATTGATCCAAACATAAAGGATTCAAAAGTTGTTCCTCCTGGCGTGTAGTCAGAGAGTATAGCTGCAATACCAATTCCTGTACTCATTACAAGTGCTGTGGCCATATCACCATAGTTTTTAAACTTTGATCTGATTAACTCTATTGCAAAGCTTGCTAGTATGCAAACTAAAAGTGAAGTCCAGATTGGATTTATCCCTATTATAAGGCCAAATCCAATCCCTGCTAGAGAGCTATGACTAAGAGCATCACCAATCATAGACGTTTTTCTATTTACCATTATCACCCCAATCATTGGGATAATAAGAGCTATCATAAGTCCTACTAAAAGAGAGCGTCTCATAAAGTCAAATTCAAGCATATTTTAATTCACCATCCTTTAGCTCTACATTTTTTGCTCCAAGCTTTTTATTAAAGTCACTTTCATGGCTAATCATTAATATACTCTTGTGATAATTTTGGTTTACGTGTATGAGCAGTTTAATCAAATCATCCTTACTTTTTTTATCAATACCCACAGTAGGCTCATCAAGTATTAGAAACTCCGGATTATTAACAAGAGCTCTAGCTATCATAACTCTTTGAGCTTGTCCTCCTGAAAGCTTATTTATAGGAATGTCCCTAAGCTCTTTGATATTAAGCGATTTTAATACACTATCCACCATAATCCAGTTATCTTTTGTAGGTCTATTAAATTTATTAAAGCTATTATACAAATTTAAAACTACATATTCACGACTAGTTATAGGGAAAGAAAGTCCTGATGCTTCTCTAATTTGCGGTACATAGCCAATTTTTTCAAAATCAGTAAATTTTTCAAGTGGATCATTAAATAATTTTATATATCCATTATTTGCTTTTAATTGACCTAATATTAATTTTATCAAAGTAGATTTACCAGATCCATTAGCTCCGCTTATAGTAACAAATTCACCTTCTTTGATAGTTAAATTTATACTTTCTAAAATAGGACTTTTATCATAAGAAAAACTTAAATTATTTATTTCTAGTATATTCATTATTTAAACATTGATTGATATAAGGCTTCTAGATTAGCTTTTACAAGGTCTTGATAGCTTATATCATTATCTAAGTCTTCGTCAGTTGCATACTCCATAGTATTTAGAGGAGCTACATCTCCCTTTATTTCATCTGCTAAGATCTTTGCTTGTTTGTCAGATCCTCCCATTTCATAAAAGATGGTATTAATATTTGAATTTTTAGCATCATTAACTGCATCTTTTAATACATCTGGATTAACTTCACCTGTTGACATTAAACCTGTAAGTGCCATTTGATTAAGACCAAAATCACGTGCTAAATATGAAAATGCTTTATGAGTTACCATGAAGTCCTTATTATCTACTCCATCGAATTTTTCTTTATACTCATCAATCATATCATCAAGTTCTTTTTCAATTTTTTTGTAATTATCCATGTAATAATCTTTATTATCTGGATCTATTTCTGCTAATTTATCTGCAATGACTTTAGCTTGTTCTTTACCATTTACTGGTGAAAGCCAAATGTGTGGGTCATACATTCCATGATGATGGTGATGTTCTTCACTTTCTTCGTGATCATGACCAGCATCTTCATGTTCGTGATCAGCATCTACGTGTTCACTTTCATCATGGTCACCATCAGCATCCTCATGTTCGTGATCATGATCTTCATCTGATGCTTTAATTAAATCTATATTTTCACTAGTGTTAATTAAATCAACATCCGATGAATCTTCAACAGATTCTTCCCACTCTTCCATTCCTGCGCCATTTATAAACATGATATTAGAAGCAGATAAGTCTGCCATGTCTTTTGCTGATGGTTCCCAACCATGACTTTCAGTTTTTAAATTAGTGAAAGCTTTGACATCCATTTTATCTCCAGCAATTTGTTTTGTTAAGTTATATATAGGATAAAATGAAGTGTATACTACTTGTTTACTTTCATTATTTTCTGTATCTTTATCTTCATTATCTATGTTGCTATCTTCTTTTTCTATATCATTATCTTGCTTGTTATCGCTATTTTCTGTATTTACTTCTTCTTGCTTTTGGTTAGTAGCTGCCTTATCTGTATCTTGATTTTGATTTGAATTACCACAAGCAGCTAAAGTAGCTGATAGTGCTAAAATTAATGCTATATTTTGTTTTTTCATAATTCCTCCTTATATAGATGCAAATGATTTGCATCTATAATTATATAATAATTTTTTTCTCTGTCAAATAATTGTATAATATTATTTAAGAGGTAATAATGAGTATTAACCAAATATTAAAAGATAAGAATTTAAAAGTCACAAAACAAAGAAAATTAATATTAGAAATTTTAGAAAAAGAAAATAATCCGCTAGCAGCTGAAGAAATTCACAATAAACTTAGTAAAAACTTTTATATAGATTTATCTACAGTTTACAGAAATTTAAATTTACTTGAAGAAAAAAATGTTCTTTTAAAATCTACGATTGACGGAGTAAGTTTTTATCAGCTAAATAACGAGGATCACAAGCACTTTATAACTTGCAATAATTGCCACAAAAAGTTTGTAATAGAAAATTGTCCAGTTCATAATCTAGAGAATATTATAGAGAAAGAGACTGGATTTATAATAAAAGGACACAACTTTGAATTCACAGGTATCTGCCCAGATTGCCAAAAAAATTTATAGAACTTCATACGAAAGTTTAAAATTTAATAAATAATATAGACTGATATAAACCAATATTATAGTACACTTTTATTTATTATTAAAGCTATAATAATATAAATAATAAATTATTAAGCTTTAAATTTTAAAAATTCTAAATAATATAATCATAAGAAGAATTTACTATTTGTAAATATTTTATATGCATAAGAGCCCGCTATTGATATTTATCAATAGCGGGCTCTTATTACATATTATTTTTACTTAAAAATACTTTTCGTCTGTAATTCCATTAGCTAAAAATGCTTTTTTCCTATCTATACATGTTCCACATTCACCACAAGGCTCATCACCGCCAACATAGCAACTATAAGTTAACTCATAAGGAAGATTTAATTTTAAACCAGTTCTAACTATATCTTCTTTTCTTTTATTTCTAAAAGGAGTAACTACTTCTACCTTTGATCTAGTCCCTATATCTATAGTCCTTGTTATAGAGTCTATAAACTCTTCAGAAGTATCTGCATAAATGGCTCCGCTATCGTCTAAATGGGCTCCATAATAAATCTTATTAGCGTCAAATTGTAGAGCTAAAGATGCCATTACAGTTAAAAATACCCCATTTCTAAATTCTACTTCGGTATTTATATTTTCCTGATCAGCATAGTCTCCCTTGCTAACCTCTAAGTTATTATTCTTATTAAGCGATGATTTTGATGCATTAAATATATTAGATAGATCAATTATCCTATGATCTACCTTATAATAATTTGCTATATCTTTTGCAGCTTGTAATTCTCTTTTACCATGACTTTGTCCATATTCAATTGAAATTGCTATAACTTCTTCCTTATTATCTAATGCCATAGCTAGACACGTGGAGCTATCAACTCCTCCACTAAGTAATACTAATGACTTCATTTATTTTCCTTTCTATTTGGCACGCCAAGAGGGAATCGAACCCCCATCTTAGGCTTCGGACACCTTTGTTTTACCACTAAACTATTGGCGCAAGAGTAATATTACTATACTCTATTTGATCCAAAAATCTTAATGGTAAAAACGTATTTCCCAAACCACTATCTACATATATAATTGAGTCTTTGTAGTTAAAGACCCCTTTATCATAATTAGGCAGCACTCCTTCTCCTGGAGCTATTAATCCACCAATTATCGGCATTCGTACCTGTCCGCCATGAGTATGACCAGAGAAAATAAAATCTTCGTTTCCTATATAATTATCTCTAACAATTTTAGAATAGTGACTAAGAATTACATTTATGCTATTTTTCTTAGGTTTATAGTTTTTATAGGAAAAATCAAGCATACTAGTTCCATATAAATAAATATCTTGATTTCTTATATTAAGTTCGTAACATTCATTATATAAATATACAATTCCTAGCTTTTCTAACTCAAATAAAAATCTATCTAAATTAGGACCCGTTTCCTCATGGTTACCAGTAATATAGAAAATTTTTTTATTAAGTCCTGCTAATTTTTTTAAAAAATACAGGCTACGGTCAATCTTAGCATCCGTTCCATAATCTATCATATCACCTGTAAGTATGATAAAGTCAGGATCAAAATCTTTGACATTTATTAAAAGTTCATCCAAATTTTTGATAGCATTGGAATGGAAATCTGATATTTGTGTTATTCTAATAGGATTTTTAATTTTCTCACTTTTTAATATTACCTTTTCTTCCTTGGCCACAAAACATTGTTTATCTATATAGGCTCCTATAAGAATACCTGCGACAATTAAACCCGTGCCTAACTTTACTTTATTTTTATTGTTCATCTAGTCCCTCTATATAAGATGAGAAGCTCATATCGGATGCTATTTTAAACCCTGCACGTGGACTAAATGACCTACCTGTCATATTTGGTCCATCTACGCTAGTAGATCGCTTAAATTGACTAGAAGTAAACCTTTTAAAGTAAGAAATAACCCATTTTCTAATAGTCTGTCTATCATATTTATCAGAGAAAGCTGATACAGCATCTTCTAGTATTTCTTCAGCTGACAAATGGTAAGTTAAATGTTCATATATAAAAAAATCTATTAACTCATAAGGTCCTATTATGTCCTCAGTTTTTTGGCTGATTTCACCCTTATCTTGGCTAATAAGTTCTGGAGATATTGGTGTATCTAATATTTCGTTCAATACTAATTTAAGCTCTATATTCTCAGTGCTTTCAGCTATAGCAGCTACTATATATCTAATTTCTGTTTTTGTAAGAGAAGCATTTAGAGAATAATTACTCATTTGATCTCCATTAAAGGTAGCAAAACCTTGCATATTTTCAGATAGGTCCCCAGTACCTATGACTATACCGTTGTGCATATTAGCTAGATCAAATAAAATTTGTGTACGCTCTCGAGCCTGGGCATTTTCATAAGCAGTATCTTGAGTAATTCCATCATGACCTATATCTCTTAGGTGAATTTTTACAGATTCACTTATATCTATTTCATTTAAAGTAAGTCCTAAAGCTTTACATAGTTTAAAGGCATTAGATTTTGTCTTATGGCTTGTTCCAAAAGCAGGCATAGTATAGCAATGTATAGATGATAAATCAAGATCCTTTTTTCTATAAGCATGGACTAAAATTAAAAGAGCCATGGTAGAATCAAGTCCACCAGATACACCTAAAAATACATCCTTAACTCCAATATGATCCATTCGAGTTAAAAGCCCTATAGCTCCAATATCTAAAACATCTTGAACATACCTATCCCTATCCTCATAATCCGGTAAATAAGGAAACTTTTCAATTTTATACCTTTTATTAGTAAATTCTTTATAAAATAAGCTATCGGTATCTGAGTTTAAATAATATTTGTCTATATAATCACTGGAAATATTTGTAGCACAGGAGATTATCTCACCGTTATTTGCAATTATATTTAAACCATTATATACAAAGTCTGTTGTACTTTCTCCCCTACCTGCAGATGTATAAACATAAGTTATATCTTTAGATAAGAACTTAACTCTATTTATAATTTCATCTTCATTAAGTACTAATTTTACTTGGGCAGAAGGATTTAAGATAATTTCTTGCTGAGCTTCTGTTATTGTTTTATAAGCTAAACTTCTAGGAATCGTCATTAGCTCATCTTCTCCTATAGTAATAGCTATTGAAAGACCGTTAACTGTATACCAATTCATATTTATATCTTGCCATCCGTCCATAGCATTAATGCACTCATCTTCTGGCATATCATTATCAAATACATTTTTTTCTAAAACCCCAAGATTTTTTTTAGTAGTAATAGTTGCAATGCTGCCATTTATTATTAAGGCAATGGCGTTGTATATCTTATTATTATAGGAAAGCGGAAATCCTACAGTAAAAAATACCATATGTTCTTTAGAAAATTCTATTAAATCATATAAAGCTTGTTCACATTGATTAGTTAAGTCTTTGTATCCATCATATAAACTTGCTCCTGTTAAAGAAAGTTCTGGTAAAGATAAGATATCTACTCCTTCTTCATCTGCTTTTTTTACTAATTTTTTTATCTCTTCCTTATTTTTATTTACATTACCAATACTAACTTCAAAATTGGTAGATCTAATTTTTAAATTTTTTCTCATAATTTTACCTCTTGATATCATTTTACCCCAAATAAAATATGTGATTTTATAGTCTTATTAGTAGTATTTTTACTTTCAATTTACGCTAATATATTAAAATATTCGATAATGTTTGCTTCTACAAAATAACTTTATTTACTTTTTAACAGTTGTATAGTATTTATATGAGTGATTTCTATAAGGAGGAATTATGCATAATATTAGAGAAATATTAGATAATGTGTATTATGTCGGTGTAAACGACAGAAGAATTGATAGATTTGAAAATATGTTCCCTCTAGAAAATGGGGTTGCATACAGTTCTTATCTTATAAAAGATGAGAAAAATATTTTAATGGATAGCGTTGATGCAGCTTTTGGTAGACAATATATTGAAAATGTTGAAGCAGCATTGGATGGTGAAGACCTAGACTATATAGTTGTTCATCATATGGAGCCAGATCATTGTAGAAATATAGATGTTTGTATGAGAAGATGGCCAAATGCTAAACTTATTGGTAATACAAAAACTTTCAAATTATATGAACAGTTTTATAATGATGAGTTCAAAGATAGATATTATGAAGTAAAAGATGGTGATGAATTAAATATAGGAGATCATAATCTTAAATTTGTTTTTGCTCCAATGGTACACTGGCCAGAAGTGATGATGTCTTATGAAACAAATAACAAGATCTTATTTAGTGCTGATGCTTTCGGTTCATTTAATGCTATAGAAGGACACTTAAAAGCAAAAAATGTAATTCACAAGGGCAATTGGTTAGATCAAGCTCGTAGATACTATATCAACATTGTTGGTAAATTCGGTAAACAAGTTCAAGCACTATTTAAAAAAGTGGAAGGGCTTGAATTTAACGCTATCTTACCACTTCATGGACCAGTCTATGATGATCCAGAATCAATAAAATTTATCCTTGATAAATATAATAAATGGTCAACATTTACTCCAGAAGAAAAAGGTATAGCAATTGTTTACGCATCAATGTATGGAGATACAGAACAAGCAGCTGATATACTTGCAGGAGAACTAGCTGATCTAGGAGTTAGCGAAGATATTAAATTATATGATGTATCTGATTGGGATCCATCTTATATAATCTCAGATTGTCATAGATATAGTCACAGTGTTTTTGCACCAATTAACTATAATTCAGGTCTTTACTACAGAATGGAGGCCTTCTTAGAAGAATTAGTAGGAACAGGTTATCAAAATAGACATGTATCTTTCTTAAATAACTGGTCATGGGGAGGTACAAGTCTCAAAAAATCTAAAGAAATTCTAGAAGCTGGCAAACATACTTATATAGGTGAAGATGTACTTATTAATTCATCTGTTAAAGAGGAGCAAGTAAAAGAAATAAAAGCTCTAGCAAAAGCTATTAAAGAAGATTTAGACAATACAGAAATCTAATAAAAATAGAGAGCAAGGTCTACGAAACCATGCTCTCTATTTTTTATATATTATTTTAATTTTCTAAGTATTCTTAATCTAGTATCATCATAAGGAGGGTATTTAATTTTAACTTCTATATTTGAGGATGCATTCATTATTGATTTTCTATTAGAAAAATTTTGGAATCCATAATAACCATGATATCCACCTTGACCGCTATTGCCAACACCTCCAAACTGTAAGTATGGGTTAGAAACCATCATTAATGTATCATTTACCATTCCATTTCCAAATTCCATATTATACATAACCTTGTCAACTAGCCTTTGATTCTCTGTAAACAGATATAAAGCTAATGGTTTTGGAAGTGTTTTAATCTTATATAAGACCTCGTTGACATTACTATAAGTTATTATTGGAAATATTGGTCCAAATATCTCTTCATCCATTAGTTTATTATTAAAATCAACATTATCTACTATAGTTGGCTCTATCTTACATAATTCTTTATCATATTTACCACCATAAATAATATCTTGATTTTCTAATAAAAAAACTAATTTTTCTAAATGACTTTCATCAATTATTTTTGGATAATCATGATTATTTAGAGAATCTGGACCATAAAAATCAAATAAAGCCTTTTGTAATTCATTAATAAATTTCTCTTTTATAGATGCATGCACTAAAATATAGTCAGGTGATACGCAAGTTTGACCAGCATTAACTGTGTTACCCCAGGCAATAGATCTTGCTGCAAGCCCAATATTTGCTTCTTTATCTACTATAGTAGGAGATTTTCCTCCAAGTTCTAAAGTTACTTTTGTTAAGTTTTTACTAGCAACTTCCATAATGTGTTTACCAATCTTATAGCCACCTGTATAGAAAATATGGTCATAATTGTATGATAATAGTTCATCGTGAGATACTTGATCGTTATCTACCACAAATAAATATTCAGGATCAAAATTTGCATTTAATATGTCTTTTAATAGTTCTGTAGTATTTTTTGATTTTCTACTAGTCTTTAAGATAATAGTATTACCAGCAGCCACCGCTCCAATTATAGGATCTATAGAAAGTAAAAATGGATAATTCCATGGTGATAAAATGAGCGCTACACCCAAAGGTTCATAAAGAGTATAAGATTTAGCAGGCATAGATGCTACTGAAGTTTTTTCTTGAATTGGCTCCATCCACTTTCCCAAATTTTCTATAGCCAAGTCAATTTCATCATAAACCATAGTAAGCTCTGATGCATAAGCTTCAAAGTTTGATTTACCTAAATCTTTGCTTAAAGCCATCAGTATATTATCCTCAAACATTTCAAGTATACTATTAAGTTTTTTGAGATTTTCTATTCTAAATTCTTTAGTTTTTGTTTGCCCACTAAAAAAATATTCTCTTTGTAGGTCAACAACATTTGATAAGTTCATTAGATAAACTCCTTTATATTAGTAAGTCTTATTCTTATTTATTATTGATACCCTAAATAAGCTGTTTAAATAGATTGAATTTAAATTATCATATTAAAGTAAATATATTAACTTATTATAAGTACTAGATGAAAAATTAAAAAACTTACAGATTTTGTTTTGGACAATATTTTCTGAATAATAAAAATCCCCCAAGTTACACTTGGAGGTAAGTATTTTTATAGATTTTCTATTAGTTCTTCTACATCAGGCAATTGTGAAGGTTCATAAATTTTAACCCATTGAATTTTTCCATCTTCATCAATGATTACATTCGCTCTTTGACTAGCTCCATTTTCTTCGTTGAATAAACCATAGGCCCTTGTTATTTCTGCATATGGGAAAAAGTCTGAAGCTATTTTTACATTTTCAATACAAAGTATGTCAGCCCATTTTTGTTTAGCTGGGAATGGATCTATGGAAAGTCCTATAACAACTGTATCAGCTTTTTGTTGAATCTTATCGTAATTTCTTTCAAGACTCCTCATTTGATCAGTACATACTGATGTAAACGCCAACGGATGCCATGATAAAATAACCTTTTTACCCTTTAAGTCTGCTAATTTTACTTCTTCTTTATTTTGATCTTTTAATCTAAAATCTGGAGCTAAATCACCAATTTTAACTGTCATAACTATCTCCTTTATTATTTACTTCAATAATCTTATACCCAAAGTTAAGATAAATAAATACTGGCAAATTTTACCATAGACTTTATAGCTATAGATATAGACCTTTCGTCAATATCAAAGTACTCATTGTGATGCTCAGCCCCTGATCCTAGCTTATCATTCTTTGTTCCTACTAGAGCAAACATAGTCTTGGCAATCTTATTGTAATCAGAAAAACTTTCTGATCCAAACCATATAACATCCTCTTTTACAGAATTTGGCATAATATCTTCACTGGCTTTTCTAGAAAGATCAGATAGACTTTCATCATTTATAACCGGATTATACTCCACTCTTATATCGTTAGCTATAAATTCACATTCATTGGCTTGTGCAGTAAGTTTACCAACTTTTTTAATTAAATCAACAGCTTTTTCTCCTTCTTTCCTATCAAAAAATCTAATAGTTCCTGTAACCCTAACTTCGTTTGGTATGACATTAGCAATTGTACCTCCATTAATAGATCCTAAGCCAAGGGTAACTGTCTTTGTTACATCAAGCCTATTTACCCATGCACTTGCAAGGGAATTTATAATATTACTTGCTGCAAATATAGGGCTAACTGATAAGTCTGGTCTAGATCCATGTCCACCCTTACCTTTAACTGTAAAATCTACAATTCCAAATCCAGCCATAACGGGGCCAGCATCTAATCCTATTTTTCCAGTTTCTAGAAATGATGCTAAATGATTACCATATATGGCATCTATTTTTTCATTTTTTAAGGATTCTATCATAGGAGATATACCACTACCTGTTTCTTCTCCTTCTTCAAAAATAAAAATAATCTTACCGTTTAATTTATCTTTATTCTCTACTAAAATTTTCATTACCCCCAAAAGAATTGCCATATGTCCATCATGCCCACAAGCATGAAATACACCATCATCCTTAGACCTACAAATTCTTGCTCCATTTAAGTTATTCCTATTTTCTAAAATTGGCAAGGCATCTATATCTGTCCTAAGACCTAGGGTTTTGCCTTTCCTACCTGTGTCAAGGATTGCATAAAATCCAGTACCAAGAACTTCTTTTATATCAAGGCCTAATTCTTTTACCTGCTCTTTTAGAAACTTACTAGTTTCAATTTCCTTACCAGATAATTCTGGATTTTCATGTAAATATCTTCTAGTATTTATTAAATAATCATTTAAATTATCCACACTTTTTATAATTTGCTTATTTTCTATAGCCATATTTCCTCTACTAAAAAAGGTGGGATAAACCCACCTTGATTTCAATCTTTAAAAGTTAAATTATAAAGTTGCTATTGCTTCAATTTCTACTACTCCACCTAATGGAAGTGCTCCTACTTGGACAGCTGATCTTGCTGGTTTATGATCTGTGAAGAATTCTTTGTATACTTCATTTACTGCAGCAAAATCGTTAATATCTGCAAGATAAACATTGCACTTTACAACTTTATCCATTGATGAACCTGCTTCTTCTAGAATAGCTTTTACATTTTCTAATGATTGTCTAGCTGCAGCAGAGATTTCCGTAATTAATTCTCCATTTTCTGGATTAAGTGATAATTGTCCAGATGTGAAAACAAATTGTTCTGTTCCTATAGCTTGAACATATGGTCCTACTGCTGCTGGTGCTTTATCTGTGTGAAATGCTTTCATATTAATCTCCTTTAGTTTTAGTAATAATATTATCTTACTTTAAATAATTTTTATGTAAATTATTTAAGCTTTAAATATTCTTCTAATGTAAGGTCATTCTCGTATATTTCTTTGGCATTTTCTACACCTACAAATCTAAAATGCCAAGATTGTGCCTCATGACCAGTTTTATCTTCTTTACCCTTTGGATAACGTTCTATAAATCCATACTTATAAGCATTTTTTGATAGCCATTCATATTGGGCAGTCTTTTCAAATTTATCGTTATATTTGCTACCTTCTGTAAAAAAATCAAATGCTTGACCTGTTTGATGTTCATTTTCGCCAGGAAGAGAGCTATCCGGTTCGTTAGCTTCGTGCATTCTTTTTTCAAGATCATAATCCCTATAATCTGAAGCAATCTTAATATCTAGGCCGTCTCTAGCCATATCTTGTCTCATTGTTTCAAAAGATCTTCTTGCTGTCTTATCTACTCCTGGATTAAAGTCAGCTGGAAGAGGATATTCTTTACTCACATAACATAGACCATTTACAATCTTTATTTGTTTATCATCATCAAGCTTTGCTAAGCCAAATTTGTTTACATAATAATAGGTATCATCAATTTTGACTTTGGAAAATCCATTCTCAGTGCCATAATATGGTATATATGATCCCTTTGTTATGTACTTTTCTGTCTTTGAAAAATCATTGGGGTATTGGTAGGCATATTGTGTTTGCTCACACAAGACGTAGGATATAAGTTTATCTTGATATTTATCATCTTCTATTGCATGAGATTTATCTACATTTGCATCATCAAAACCTGCTTGAGTAGCTACATGAATTTTATCATTTGTTTCTTCTTTTGTTTCTTCTTCTAGTTCACTAAAATTACCAGCAGCTTGCCTATATTCTGAAGGTCTTGTGATCTTAAAGTCATCATTGTTACTTTTAATTCCAAAATTAAATATTGCTGCAGCAGTAATTGCCAAAGCTGAGCCTCTAAAAATTTTCTTGTTACGAGCTTTTCTTTTGCGTTCTTGTTTTCTCTTCTTTTCTCTGATACCTTTGTTAGACATAAAAATTCCTATTCATTTATTTCAATAATATAGTTGTATTGACTGTGGGAAAATAAAGTTTTCATCATAAAATATATTTCAATTTTAAATATAGATGAATCTTTTATTACTTAGTTTCATTATAGCATGTTTTATAATAAATTAATAGGGCTAAACCTAGAAATCACTTACTTTTATAAAAAAAAATCGATCCATAGGATCGATTTAGGCATTTTTTTATAATTATATTTATCTTCTGAAGATATCTATGATTCTTTGGAAATAATTTTTCTCTTTTACTAATTTTTTTCTTTCTTCGCTCATTATTTCTTCATTACGTTTTCTATTTTTATTAGCTATTCTTTGTAATGATTTGGCTTCTTTGGCTTCAATTGTACGCTTTTTAGCATCCTCTACAAGTTTTACTTGAGCATTGATATTATGAATATTTTGAACTTTTGTATATTCTCCATTTGGAAGCAGTCTTCTAATCTTTACATCATCTGATAACATTACATCCATAAATTTTAATATGCGTTTTTTGATGAATTCATCATAGATTGGAACTGCAACTTCCATCCTATTTCTTATATTTCTTGTCATAAAGTCAGCAGAAGATATATATAATTTACAATTATCAGCTCTTCCAAATTGATAGACTCTATGATGCTCTAAATATCTTCCTACAAGTGAATATACTTGTATATTTTCTGTACGATCTTTTATACCTGGAAGTATGCAACATATACCCCTTACAAGCATTACTATCTCAACACCCTCATTAGATGCTTCAGATAATTTATCTATTAGTTTTCTATCGGATATAGAATTAAGCTTTAATCTTATATAACCTTCTCCACTTGTTCTTTGAATTTCTATTTGCTCATTTATTAATTCATCAAGTCCTTCTTGCATAGACTTAGGACTAACAAGCAGATTGTTATATTCACCCTCTAAATTACCTAGCATAATATTATCAAATAAGTCTTTAGCATCTTGTCCGATTGCCTCATTTGATGTCATTAGAGAAAAGTCAGTATAAAGCTTAGCTGTCTTTTCGTTATAATTTCCTGTAGCTACTTGGCTAATATAGTTAATATTTCCATCATTATCAACTCTTGTTATCAAACATACTTTCGAGTGCGTTTTGTAATTATCAAAACCATATAGAATTTTGCATCCTGCATCTTCTAATCTTGATGACCATAATATATTGTTATCTTCATCAAATCTTGCGCGTAGCTCCATAAGAACAATTACATCTTTGCCATTTTCGCTTGCTTTTATAAGTGCTTTTGCAATTTTACTATCACTTGCAATTCTGTATAGGGTTATCTTTATAGAAACGACATTTTCATCATCAGCTGCTTCTTCAAGAAGTCTTATAACTGGATCCATAGATTCATAAGGATATGAGAGTATAATATCTTTTTTATTAATTTGATCGATCATTTTCTTATTATCATCGACCATGACTGATTGTTGTGGATAAAAAGGTTCGTAAGTGTGCTTTGCTATTATATTTTCTGGAAGATCATCTACTAGTCCAAATAAAAATCCTGCCTGCATTAATGACTTAGTTACAAATATATTTTCTTTATCAAGATCAAATTGAGCTGTCAAAAACTTTATGGAATCATCATCAAGATCCGTATCAACTTCAAGTCTTACTGGATGAAGTCTCTTCCTTTTCTTAAGTTTACTTTTCATATAGTCTCTAAAATCTTGATCTATATCATAGTCATCGTCGTCATAACTTATGTCTGTATTACGAGTTAAAGATATGGTATATCTATTTTCTACACCATAGCCTTCAAAAACTTGGTCACCAAACTCTTTAATTATATCTTCTATAAATACAAAGCTTGTATCATTAATTTTTAAATATCTTTTAATCTTATCTGGAACCTGAATCAAACCTACATGTTTACTTTTATCTTCCTTATTAGTAATTAATGAAAATACTACATACAAGGCGAGATTCGGCAATCTTGGAAATGGATGAACTCTATCTACAACTTGAAAATTTAAAATAGGTTCTATCTTAGTATTAAAGTAATACTCAACATATTTTCTATCTTTCTCATTTAGTTCAGATACTTTAAGTAGATTTATACCATTTACTTTTAACTCATCTACAATTTGATTATATACTTGATCTTTCCTGCGATATAAGTCTAAACATTCACGAAGTATAGCTTCTATTTGTTCATCACTAGTAAGTCCTGATTTGTTATCAATTGGCTTTTTCTTTAAATTTTTAAAATCTGTTAAACTTCCAACTCTCACCATAAAGAATTCTTCAAGATTGGTATCAAATATTGAAAAAAACTTTAATCTTTCAAGGGCCTCTACGTCTTTATCATTGGCTTCTTCTAAAACTCTCTGGTCAAATTTTAACCAAGATAGTTCTCTATTTTGAGTAAAAGATATGTCATGCATGATTAATTATTCCTTCCTAATAGTTTACTATATACATACCCTTCTCTTACCCCAGTTTGGCTAATACTAATTTTTTCACAATAAAAATATTTACATAAGCGATTAAGTATTGCCATACCAGGTAATAATGTATGTACCCTATCGGGTTTAACTGCAAGGATAGAATCCAATATTACTCTAGGTTCCTTATCTATGACTTCTTTTAGCATACTATTAAATTTACTAGCATCCATAACAGTATTTGATGAGTCCAAATCATAATATTCGTTATAGTACTTAAGACTAGCTCTGGCTGATCCACCCACTGCACACAATAAGTCATGATCTTCCCTATATAACTTACTTGATTCTAATAATGATTTTACTTCACTATCAATTGCTTTTTTCTCATCTTTGCTAACAAATAAGCCATTTACATAATCATTAAAAGCAGAAAGGGAGCCGATATTTAATGATGTTGATTTTATGACCTTACTTTGTTCAATGATTACTACTTCCGAAGACCCACCACCTATATCTGTAAGAACACCTCGAGAAACATCCACTGATGAGCTAGCTCCTATAAAGGAAAGTTTAGCTTCTTCTTCTCCGCTTATAATTTCAATATCTAGATCTAATTCATCTTTTACTCTTTTAAGTATCTCTGTCCTATTTGCCGCATCTCTTATAGTTGACGTTGCAAAAGGATGAAGCTCATCTATATCTCCAAAGTTATCTACCACCAGCTTAAATTTCCTAAGAGTACTAATAAGTCTGTCTATTCCTTTTTCTGTTAAAGAACCATTATCTACATAAGACCTTAATGATGCTTGCTCTTTTTCATTAAAAAGATTAATCACCTTATCCTCAGAAATTTTATAAACAGAAAGTCTTACTGTATTTGAACCGATATCTATTACTGCGTAAATCAATTATATCTCCTTTAGTTTTAAGCTGTAGTCAGTATCTATAAATTTATCTATTATAATTTTTGTAGAATCATTTATTTCTGTAAAGAATATATCTATATTATTCTTCTCAGTCTCATAAAAATTAACCTCGCTAGCAAGACATGTTGCAGGATTAATTATATTTGCATTATAAGTTAAGTTCTTTTTTATTGCCTCCTTTATAATAGGGTAATGGGTACAAGCTAAAATCAGATTAGGAATCTTTTTTTCATTAGCTATTGATAGATATTTTTTTAAGTTATCATCAATTTCTTTTCCTTCTATTATTCCTTCTTCTATAAGAGGTACTAAATTCCTAGCTGCTACTTCATAAACTTTTGACTTACCAGGAGTTTCTAAATAATGTTTATAATAGTGACTATTTACTGTTGTTTCTGTTCCTAAGACAATAAAGTCTCCTGAGTATTTACTTGCCTGCTTTATTCCATAAATTGGAATTGGATAAAATTTCTTCTTATACTTTTCACTTAGATAATCTGTAGCTATAACTGATATAGTATTACATGCTATAACATACTCATCTATATCATACTCTTCTAAAAAATTAACTATTTCATCAGCAAATTTTATAATTTCATCCTCATCTCGCGAACCATAAGGTGCTCTTTTTGAGTCTCCAAGATAAAAGTAATTTGCATTCTTTTTTTTAATAAGTTCACTTAATACGCTAAGACCACCCAGTCCTGTATCAAAAACTCCTATATTAGTCATCTATAAGCTCTACTTTCTCTACAATATTATATTTATTAGATAAAACCTTATATGCATTTTCGTATAAACTATCATCAAAGAATATTGCAAAAATACTAGCTCCACTACCACTTACTAAAGTTTTGTTAGCTCCCAGTTCTAAAAGATTTTCTTTGATTTTCTCTAAATGAGGATAATTCTCAAATATAACATCCTCCATAACATTCTCAAAGTCATCTATAATTTTCTTATTACCATCCTTAAGTCCCTCTACAATTTTATTGTTTTCTATGTGACCATAATCTTTCATATTTTTATATACGAAAGCTGAGGAGATCTCTGTCCCATCATTTATAATAAGAATTTTCATTTTAAGTCTATTCTTAAAGGGATAGATTTTTTCACCTACGCCCTTAGCTCTAGCCATTTTTTCTTCAAAGAAAAATGGTATATCTGCTCCAAGCCTTGCTCCTATATCCATCATTTCTTTTTTGCTTAGATCAAGTTTCCAAAGTTCGTTTAGACACTTAATCATTTCAGCCGCATCAGTTGAACCACCTGCAAGTCCTGCTGCTATAGGGATTTTTTTATTAAGTTTGACATCTATTCCTGGATTATCTACTCTATCTTTTAAAATATTCCAGGCTTTGAAAATTAAATTGTCCTCTAAACTACAGATATCTGGTAGGTTGGATATATAGTGAAAACTACTATCTGAGCTTTTATTAATTTTAAGTTCATCAAATAAGCTTATACGAGCCATTATAGTATCTATCTCATGATATCCATCTTTCCTTAAGTATAAGCTATCTAAGCTAAGATTTATTTTCGCAAAACATTTTCTGTTCATTTTAACCTCAGTAATAATTATAACAAAAGTTCCTAATTTTAAGCAAAAAAAAAGTGGATAATCCACCCTTATAATTGTTGGTGCAGGATAGAAGACTTGAACTTCCACGACCTAAAATCGGTCACAAGATCCTTAGTCTTGCGCGTCTGCCAATTCCGCCAATCCTGCATAAAATACTTATTTAATATACTCCCATTTTTTTCATAAGTCAAATAAATGTAAAAACATTTATAAGACTTGTGATAGGAATTGTTTACTACGTTCATTTTGGGGATTTGTAAAAAATTCATCAGGATTATCCGATTCTTCTTCTATATATCCGCCATCCATAAATATAACCCTATTTGAAACTTCTCTAGCAAAACCCATCTCATGGGTTACTACGATCATTGTCATACCTTCTTCAGCAAGTTCTCTCATAAGTTCCAAAACTCCACCAACCATTTCTGGATCAAGAGCACTAGTTGGCTCATCAAATAGCATAAGCTTTGGTTTCATCATAAGTGCTCTTGCTATGGCTACTCTTTGTTTTTGACCACCGGAAAGGCTTGATGGATAATTGTCTTTTTTATCTAAAAGCCCTATTCTATCTAAGAGATCTGATGCTTCTTTTATAGCTTGATCTTTTTTCATCTTTCCTCTCATAACTGGTGCAAGTGTTAAGTTTTCTATTATAGTCATATTGGAAAACAAATTAAAGTTTTGAAAAACCATACCAATTTCTTCTCTGAGTTTGTTTATATCTATGTTTTTGTCATTTATTTTTTTATTTTCAAAATAAATATCCCCTGCTGTTGGTTTTTCTATAAGATTTAAGCAACGTAAAAAGGTAGATTTTCCAGAGCCTGAAGGCCCAATAATTGATATGACATCATTTTCGGATACTTCTAGATTTATATCCTTTAAAACCTTAAGGTCTCCATATAATTTTTCTAATTTTTTCACTTTAAGCATATATTTGTCCTTTCTCCAATTGTTTGAAGATTTTTTCTATTATCAATACTATTAATAGATATATAAAAGCAGCTGAAAAGTATGCTGTGGCTGCATCAAATGTTTGACTTATTACAATAGATGCTCCGCGAGTTAGATCAGCAAGTCCTATGAAACCAGCTATTGAGGTTTCTTTAAACAAGGTGATTACCTCATTTCCAAGTGCAGGTAGTGAATTTTTGACAGCCTGTGGCATAACTACCTTTTTCATAGTTTGAAAACTACTTAAGCCAAGGCTTCTTGCTGCTTCCTTTTCTCCTTTGCTTACAGAATTTATACCACCTCTAAACAACTCTGCCATATAAGCAGATGAATTTAGAGCAAAAGATATAATTGCTACAAGCATTAAATTATCTAAGTTTACTAGTATTACATTAAACATTATAAGCAATTGGATTGTAGATGGCGTACCGCGAATTATAGATATAAAAAGACCAAATATCTTATCAAGTATCTTTATTAATATGCTACCAAAACCTTTACTAGAAGTATCCATATTTATATTCGCCTCTCTAACAAGAGCTATTATTAAACCTAGGACAAAAGATATGATAAGTGCAAAAAATGTTACTGTTAATGTAATTTTTAATCCATCTATTAAATATTTATAAGCTCCATTGTCTATAATAGTACTCTTAAATCTTCCAAATAGACCTTTAGATTCTTCAGAAGTTTCTGAATTTTGATATTTATCCATTATCTTATCTATTTTCCCTGATTTTTTTAGTGCTGATATAGCTTCATTCATTTTCTCTAATAATTCTGGGTTATCTTTACTAATAGCTATTGCATATTCTTCTTCAAGGTAAGGTGTATCTATAATTTGTAGGTCTTTATTTGCATTTAGAAAATTTTCTGCAGAATGTTTATCTAATATAATAGCATCAATCTTATTAGACTTTAGGGACAAAATAGCATCAGGAACTTTATTAAAGGCACTAACATTTTCTTCTCCAAAGTCATCCTTTGCTAGGGTGTCACCTATTGTTCCAAGCTGAGTACCTATGGTTTTATTATCTTCTAAATCTTCTACTTCTTTTATGTCAGAATCTTTTTTTATAATAATAACTTGACTTGTCTTTGCAAAAGAATCAGTAAAATTTACTGATTTCTTACGCTCTTCAGTTACTGTAAAGCCTGCTGCTCCACCATCAATTTTTCCTGATTGTATGCTTGCTATTATAGTATTAAAGTCCATATCGTGAAGCTTTACTTCAACTCCCATATAATCTCCTATAGCCTTTAATATGTCAGGATCTATACCAACGATTTCGTCGCCTTCATAGTATTCATAAGGTGGAAAATCCGCACTTGTTCCAAAGTCTATAACTTCTTTTTCTGCATTTGACTTAAATGGTAATAATATTACCATTATAAGTAAAAATGCAAATACACTCTTTATTTTGTTTTTCATTCTAACTCCATTTTATCTAACTATTTTTAAGCTCATCTAAGACATAATCTATTTGTCTTTTAACTTCTCCTTTAGCAGGTCCCCCTAAAGAATTTCTTGAGTTAAGACATTTTACTATATCTATATTATCATAAATGTCATCTTCAAATAAATCTGATTCTGATTTGTAAGTATTCAAATCAATTTCTTCTAAGGTTATACCGTTATCTGTAGCATATTTTACAAGTCTAGCAGATATATGATGAGCATCTCTAAATGCAAGACCCTTATTTACTAGATAGTCTGCTACGTCAGTAGCATTTAGGAAGCCTTCCTTACAGGCTCTTAACATTTTGTCTTTATTAACAGTCAAAGTATCCATTTGACCTTTCATAACCTTTAAGGATATTTTTACTGTATCTATACTATCAAATATAGCCTCTTTATCCTCCTGCATATCCTTAGCATAGGCTAAAGGAATACCTTTCATCATAATAAATGACTGATTCATATTTCCTATAACTCTTGCTGGCTTACTTCTTAAAAGTTCAGCCATATCAGGGTTTTTCTTTTGAGGCATGATTGATGATCCTGTTGAGTACATATCATCAATTTTTACAAAACCAAAAGGTTGAGATGATCAAATTATTAACTCTTCTGATAGTCTTGATAAATGTATAGCTATAATAGATAAGACAGATTCTAACTCCAATACATAGTCTCTATCACTGACTGCATCCATAGAGTTTTGCATTATACTATCAAAACCAAGTTCTCTTGCGCTAAATTCTCTATCAATAGGATAGGATGTGCCTGCTAGAGCACAAGCACCAAGCGGAGACGAGTTAAGTCTTTTTTTATAATCTTTAATTCTATCAATATCACGAAGTCCCATCATAGTATAGGCCATAAGATGATGAGCAAATGTTACAGGCTGAGCTGCTTGAAGATGGGTATAGCCTGGCATAATAGAATCAGTATTTTTTTCAGCTAATAAGCAAAGGGTTTTAACATAATCTTTTAAGATATTTTCGATAATCTCGCACTCATCTCTAAGGTTAAGCTTAAGATCAGTTGCTACTTGATCATTTCTAGATCTTGCAGTATGCATTTTTTTACCAAGATCTCCAATTTCATTTATGAGAGTAGCTTCTATAAAAGTATGAATATCTTCACTAGACTCATCTACTTCTATTTCACCTGACTTCAACTTTCTATTAATTAATTCTAAACCATTGATAATAGTTTCTGCTTCTTCACTTTTAAGGATATTAGTTTTTTCTAACATTTTGACATGTGCAATTGATCCTTTTATATCATCAAAGACCAATCTCTTATCTACTTTTATGGATGAGTTAAGTTCTTCTGCAATATTATCTAAATCGCCTGATAACATTCCACTCCAAAGTTTCATATTATTTATCTTCACTTTCTTGAATTGCTTTAGAGTATATTTTTGAACTTAGGCCAAATAAGTTTATAAAGCCTGTAGCATCTGATTGATTGTATACATCATCCTCCTCAAATGTTGCATATTCCTCTAAATATAGAGAATTTTTTGCAGTAATTCCAGCAGGTTGCATATTTCCCTTGTATAATTTAACCTTAACCTTACCTGTAACATTTTCTTGGGTTACATCAACAAATGCATCCATAGCTTCTTTAAGTGGAGTCATCCATTTTCCTGCATATACTAGTTCAGCATAATCATGTGCCATCTTTTGCTTATATTGTAAAGCATCAGGATGGATAGTAACTGTTTCTAGCTTCTCATGAGCAAAGTATAATACAGATGCTGCAGGATTTTCATAAACTCCCCTTGATTTCATACCTACCATCCTACTTTCGACTATATCATCAATACCGATCCCATGTTTACCGGCTATCTCATTTAATTTCTTAACCAGTTCAAATCCTTTTAGTTTTTCTCCATTTAAGGCGACTGGGATACCTTTTTCAAATTCTAATTCTACAACTTCTGCATTATCAGCTGCTTTTTCTGGCGGTGTTACCCAATATAGTACTTTTTCTAAATCCGCCGAATTTGCTGGATCTTCTAGGTCAAGTCCTTCATGTGATAAGTGCCAGATATTCTCATCCATAGAATAATCTTCTTCTTTGGTTACTTTAAGCTCAATACCATGCTCTTTAGCATAAGCTTCTTCTTCACTACGTCCTTTGATATCCCAGAACCTCCAAGGTGCTACTACTTTAATTTCTGGTGCTAAGGCCATTATAGATACTTCAAAACGTATTTGATCATTTCCCTTTCCTGTGCAACCATGAACTATAACTTCAGCTTCTTCTTTTTTTGCAATATCTACCAATACTTTTGAAATTAGTGGACGAGCAATAGCTGTTCCTAATAAGTATACATTCTCATATTTTGCATCTGCTTTTAATGATTTAAAGGCATATTGATCTATAAATTCTTCTTCAACATTTATATTATAAAACTTACTAGCTCCTGATCCCAAAGCTTTAGTTTCTAATGCATCTGGATCTTTTACTTGACCTAAATCAACTGAGACACAAATAACTTCTTTTACTCCATGTTCTTTTAGCCAAGTTACCATTACGGACGTATCAAGACCTCCAGAATACGCTAGGACTACCTTGTTTGCTTCTTTTAAAATTTCATATTCGCTTTTTAACATAATTTCCTCCATATAATTTATTATCAAATTTAGTTATCTGTGTCTTTTTGGGTAATAAAAAAGAGCTTTCATCCCAAAAGGGACGAAAGCTCGTGATACCACCCATATTTATTTATTTTTCACAAAATAAACCTCATCAAGTACTAACATACTCTAACTCTGTAACGGGAGTTCCCGTATGAATCTCCTTGTATCGACTCATAAGCTCAGAGGTTCTTTTTTCTATCTTACTACTTATCCTCTCACACCAACCAGGACTCGCTTGAAGCTTTAGGATAGATACTCTTCTCTTCAACACTTTTATAAACTAATGATTTGATTAAGAGCATTATAACCTCATTTATATTTTTTGTCAAATAAAATTACTATTTAATATTATTTTAAAAATTACATTTATAAATATTGCTTTCACATAACTTATAATAAATTCTTATTATCAATTTTCAATATTTTCCGATACAATGATTTATAAAGTTTATTACAAAATTTAATATTGCTTATTTTATATGAATAAAAGATATCTTTATTTCCATCAGATTTATAAATCTACTTACTTAAGTAAACAAAAAAAACGGAGAATTAATTCCTCCGTTTTTAAAAATTTTATTAAACAAATAATCCTGCAAATACTACAGACACTATTGTCATAAGTTTGATAAGGATATTTAGTGATGGGCCTGATGTATCTTTGAATGGATCACCTACTGTGTCACCTACTACTGCTGCTTTATGAGCATCAGATCCTTTACCACCTTCTACACCAGATTCAATGTATTTTTTAGCATTATCCCATGCTCCACCAGCATTTGACATAAAGATTGCCATCATAACACCAGTTACAAGAGCACCTGCTAGTAGACCACCTAAAGCATATGGTCCAAGGATCTTACCAACTATAATAGGTACTACTATAGCAAGTATTCCTGGAACAACCATTTCTTGAAGTGAAGCTGTTGTTGAAATACTAATACAGTTTTCATAATCTGGATCTTTTTTACCAGCTAAGATTTGATCGTCTTCTTTAAATTGTCTCCTAACTTCTTCTATCATCTGGCTTGCTGCTTTTCCTACTGAGTTCATTGTTAGAGCTGAGAATAGAAATGGTAGCATACCACCAATAAACATACCAGCAACTACTTTACTATCTAGAATTGATATTTCTTCTAGGTTAATTGATTCTGAATAAGTAATAAATAGTGAAAGTGCAGTAAGAGCTGCAGATCCAATAGCAAATCCTTTACCGATAGCTGCTGTAGTATTACCAATAGAATCAAGACCATCTGTAATATCACGTACATTTTCTGGTAAGTAGCTCATTTCTGCTATACCACCAGCATTATCTGTAATAGGTCCGTAAGCATCTACTGTTACTGTAATACCAGTAATTGAAAGCATACCTACAGCTGCAAGTGCTATACCAAATACTCCCATAAGGTTAAATGCAAGCATTATCGCAATTGCTACTACTAATATTGGGAATACTGTTGAAAGCATACCTGTTGAAAGACCAGCAATGATGTTTGTAGCAACACCAGTTGATGATTCTTTAGATATATGTTTAACGTGTTTATATTTATCTGAAGTATAAACTTCTGTTAAAAGACCTATAATAATACCTGCAACAAGACCTGTAATTACTGCAAATGCAGCTTGATAGTTACCAAAATATTTATTTGATAGGATAAATGCAGCAACTAATACTATTATTCCTGAGATATATAATGTTCCCATTAAAGATTTTTGTGGGTTTTTATGTTCTCTTGCTAAGAATATTAATGATGCTACTATTGAAGCAAGTATACCTATAGATGCTAGATATAAGGTAAATCCTACACCAGCTTCTGCAAAATATACTGCACCAAGTGTCATTGAAGAAATTATAGCACCTGAATATGACTCAAATAAGTCTGCACCCATACCAGCAACGTCCCCAACGTTATCTCCTACGTTATCAGCGATAACTGCAGGGTTTCTTGGATCATCTTCTGGGATTCCTGCTTCTACTTTACCTACAAGGTCAGCTCCAAGATCGGCAGCTTTTGTATAGATACCACCACCAACTCTTGCAAAAAGAGCAACTGATGAAGCACCTAGAGAATATCCCATTAGGATAGTTGGATCTTTAAAGTAAAGGTAAGTTAAAATGATTCCTATAAAACCTAATCCTGTTACAGCCATACCCATAACTGATCCACCAGAGAAAGCTACTTTTAGGGCACCATTTTGACCACTTTCTTTTGCTTCATTGGCACATCTAACATTGGATGCTGTAGCAACTCTCATTCCTATAAATCCAGCAAGCATTGATAAAACTGAACCAAGGATGTAGCAAACCATAGTTTTTACATTTATAAATATTCCAAGTAAGATTGCTACTATAACAACAAATATTGCAATGAATTTGTACTCTCTTTTAAGAAATGTCATTGCACCATTTCTTATATAATTAGAGATTTGCACCATACGATCATTACCAGCAGATAATGGCATTATCTTTGCTTTTACAGTAAAAAGCATAAATAATACAGCTAGTATGGCAACTATTAGAGATAAAATCTCAACTGACATATTTCCTCCTTTATAAATTTTGTTCTTATATATTATAACATAAGAATTTATATATTATTAATTTAATAAAAAAGATGCTAAGCAGAAATCTTATAAATGACCACTTAGCATCTAATTTGCTTATTGAATGTATTTTATATTAAAATTTTCTTAGTTTTCTTCGTATGGTAATAATGCAACTTGTCTTGCTCTTTTAATAGCACGAGTTACTTCTCTTTGATGTTTTGCATTAAGGCCAGTTACTCTTCTTGGTAAGATCTTTCCTCTATCAGAAATAAATCTTTTTAAAGTTTCAGTATCTTTATAATCGATAACTTTAGAAGGATCTTTTACAAATGGATCAACCTTTTTTCTTGGTTTATATCTTCTATTTCCTGCCATGATATTCCTTTCCTTATATTTTAGAATGGAATCCTGCCATCATCTTCAATTTCGGTAAAATCATCATCAAAGAAATCATCACTACTATCAAAACCTGATTGATTTTGATTATAAGAATCATTATTGTTATTATAATTATTATTTTGATAACCAGTTTGGGAATAGTTGTTGTTGCCGTAATCTTGGTTGTCACCATAATTAGATCCATTATAGTTTCCATTTTGTTGATTATCGCTTCTAGATCCTAGAAATTCAACATTATTAGCCCAAACATCAGTTGTATAGACTGTTTTGCCTGTTTCTTTATCTTGATAGCTTCCAGTATTGATGCTACCTTCCACAGCGCATTGACTTCCTTTTCTTAAATATTTAGATGCATTTTCACCTTGCCAACCCCAAACGGTTATACGTATGAAATCAGCTGTAGGACGATTTTGAGATTCTGCTTCTTGTCTTTTTTCCCTGCTCATTCTTTTATCAACAGCTAGGGTAAATGTAGCGACCGCCTGATTATTTTGAGTATACCTTAATTCGGGATCTCTAGTTAGTCTTCCAATAAGTATAACTCTATTCATAGATTAGTCCTCTTTTCTGATAACCATGTATCTGATTATGAAATCTGAAAGTCTAAGTCTTCTTTCAAATTCTCTGATATGATCAGGTTCAGATTTAAACTCTACGATATAATAATATCCTTCTCTGATATAATTAATTTCGTATGCTAATCTTCTTTTTCCCCAGTCATCAACATTAGTAACTTCACCTTTTTCTTCGATGATTGCTTTGAATCTATCAAATAGTTCAGTTCTATCTTGATCACTCATGTCAGGTTTGAAAATTAAAACTGCTTCGTAATTGTTCATTCTTTTTCACCTCCCTATGGTCTATGACCCCGCTAATTTATTGCGGAGTAGAGTGTACTGGTATATTTTACTATCAATACTATATTAAGTCAATAGATTCTTTCTTATTTGTTGCGTATATTGCATTAGCTATAGCACGACTCATAGCATTTGCTGCCATAACTCCCACCATATTTAAATCAGCTTCTATCTCATTTGTTGAAAGTGCAAAGATTGTATCTCCATCAAAACCAGTATGCACTGGGTTAATTGATCTAGCAAAACCATCGTGAGTCATTTGCGCTATTTTTGTAAGTTTTGTCTTATCAAACTTAGCATTAGTTGAAACTATTCCTATCGTAGTATTTTTATCGGCTAAATCTGAAAAGTCATTTATTATCTTGCCCATGACATCAACTGTTTTTATTATTTTGCCATCATCAATAGGACCTGCTATTTGCTTTCCTTTTTCGTAATCATATATATCACCAAATGCATTTACAGCTACCATAGCAGAAACCACCAAGTTTCTTTGACATATACTTGCAGATCCCAAACCTGATTTCATAGACTTATCCATTCCTAAAATTTTTCCAACAGTAGCACCTGTTCCTGCTCCTACTATTCCTTGGCGATTCTCATTAATGCCAGCATTTTTATAAGCAAGTTTTCCCATATTACTATCAGGTCGACACTTGTAATCTTTATATGCTAGATCAAATAATACAGCCTGGGGAACGATAGGCACAATGCCTACTCCTACATCAAGACCTAATCCATCTTCTTCTAAAGCTTGCATTACACCACTAGAAGCATTGAGTCCGTAAGCTGATCCTCCACTTAAAATAAGAGCATTAACACTTTCTACAGTATTAACAGGATTTAGTAAATCTGTCTCTCGTGTACCTGGAGCTGAACCCCTGACTTCTACTGCACAGCTATTTCCACTTGGAGGAATTATAACTGTAACACCTGTTCCTCCCTTGATATCCTCAGCATGACCAACTTTAATTCCCTTAACATCTGTTATATAACCTTCATACATAATTTTTCCTTTCAAAAAAAGATTCCAATTATCTTGGAATCTCTAAATTATTTATTAATGTGCTACATTTTGATTACGATATTTATCCATCATTTCTCCAAATACTTCTGAACTGGATGGTGGAGTATAACTAATAGCATTTGCTCCAGCATTTATAGTTTCGAGTATTTGTTCTCCAGTTTTGCCACCCGTTGCAATTATTGGAAATTTAGGACCTATTTCGCTCCTAACCTCCTCTACTAAATCTGCAGTATATTTCCCTCCTGAAATATTTAAAATTTCAGCTCCGGCTTCAATCTTGCCAATATAATCATCTTTTGAATTTGTAACGGTTGCTATAACTGGAACATCGACGAAACTTGCAATTTCTTTTAAATCTTTATTAGGCATAGGTGAATTAACTACTACCCCATAAGCCCCTGATAATTCTGCATCAATTGCCACATATTTGGACCTTAATCCTTGAGTTGTCCCTCCTCCAACGCCGATAAAACATGGTACATTGGATACATTTAAAATAGCATTTGAAATTGAGCTTTGAGGTGTATAAGGATACACTGCCATAATGCTATCTGCATTTGTATTTCTTATAATAGCCAAGTCTGTTGTAAATAATAAAGATTTGATACGTTTTTCAAATATTACTATTCCAGATGCTTTATAAATTTCTTCTGGAACTTTTATAAATGATTTCCTTAATTTTGAATGAACCAAGGGTATGTATTTTTCTTTCTTTTCTGTCATAGAAGCACCTGCTTTCCCAATCAATTTTTAATATAATACCCAGTGTTATCAAAAATTAATCTTTATTAAATATATCCCTTGTGTATACTTTATCTGCAACATCCTCTAGTGCATCATCTAGTCTATTAGCTACAATAATGTCTGATTTCTTGAGCTCTTCCAAATTATTTATAATTTTTAATCCTTCAAAAGATTGACCTTCAAGATTGGGTTCATAAATCACTACATTTGTTTTATCTTTAATATTATTGATTACATCAAAAATAGCTGATTTTCTAAAATTATCAGAATCTTTTTTCATAATAAGTCTATAAATTCCAACTATTTTAGGATTATCCCTTAAAATTCTTTGGCTAATATAGTCTTTCCTTATCTTATTAGATTCAATTATAGAACCAAACATAGCATTAGGAACGTCTTCAAAGTTTGCATAAAGTTGTTTAGTATCTTTTGGCAAGCAATATCCACCATAGCCAAAGGAAGGATTATTATAATAATTGCCAATTCTAGGATCTGCAGAAACCCCTTCTATAATATCTTTAGTATTTAGATCTTTCATTTCAGAAAATGTATCAAGCTCATTAAAGAAAGATACGCGCATAGCAAGATAAGTGTTAGCAAATAGCTTTACTGCCTCAGCTTCTGTAGAATCCATATATAAAACTTCTGTATCATTTAAAGATTCTTTTTTATAAAGATTAGCTATATTTTTGCCTATATCTGTCTTATCTCCAACAATTATCCTAGAAGGATTTAAACTATCAGCTAAGGCTTTACCCTCTCTTAAAAATTCTGGAGAAAATATAATATTTTGGCAGGCAAATTTTTCCCTTTTTCCTTTTGTATAGCCTACAGGTATCGTAGATTTTATTAATATTGGCAAATCTTCATTATCATTTTTTATATTTGTTATTACATCATCTACAAAGCTTGTATCAAAATATCTGGTATTTTCATCATAATTTGTAGGTACTGCAATAATTGCTAGATCACTATCTAATAAATGATCCTCATAGTTTTTTGTAGCTATTAAATCTAAATCTTTATTATTTAAATAATCAATAATCATTTCGTCATTTAGGGGAGATTTTCTTTGATTTATCAGATTTATTTTTTCTTCATCTGTTTCTATCCCTATGACTTCGTTTGATTGGCTAAGTAAAATAGCATTTGCTAGTCCCACATAGCCTAATCCAAAAACTAAAATTTTCATAAACTCTCCTTAAAATAGTTAAGATTATTTTACAAGAAAAGTTAATTTTTACAATAAAAAAAGCCTGGTAAAAACCAAGCTTTTATTTTTTGTTAGGCTCTATTAAATACTTCTCTATTTAATTTATCCTCACTTGCTGCTACTATAAGTGCTGATGAGTTTGCAGCTGTTACATTTGTAGCTGTTCTGCCCATATCTGCAAGTGTTGAAATTGGAGCAAGAAGTACTACCATTTCTAGTGGCAATCCCATAGCTGCAAATAATGCTGTTGTTGTAATTGTAGCTGTTCCTGGTACTCCTACTGTTCCTAGGGAAACTAAAAGAGCAATTAAAACTAATTTTACATAATCTCCTGCTCCCCAGCCAAGTCCCATCATATTTGCAACAAAAATCGCGTTCATTACTGGCCAAAATCCTGCACAACCAGGCATGCCAATGGTTGCTCCAAGTGGAGCTGTAAATGAAGCTATTTCTTCAGCAACACCTTGTTTTTCCCTAAGATTTTCAACATTTGCAGGAATAGCTCCCATTGATGATTGAGTTGTAAAGCCAATCATTGTTACTGGCCATACCTTTTTGAAATACGCTATAGGATTTACTTTTGCAAATGAAGAAACAAGGATACCTGTTCCAAGGAAAGTGTGGATTACTGATGCTACATAGTTTAATACCAAAATTAATATAAATGGTGCAATAGCTGTAGAATCCACTCTACCAACAGCATTTGTCATTAAAGCAAGCACTGCATATGGAGTTAAGCTTGTAATCATACTTGTTAATTTAAAAATAACTTCTGCAAAAGAATTTATAAATTCAGCAAAAGGACGAACAGATTCTTCTTTGCCAGATTCAATTAATTTTAAAGTAGCAACACCAACTAAAACGGAAAATATAATAATTGGTACAACTTGACCTTCAGCTGCATTTGAAACTATATTTGAAGGGAAGAAGTTAGTAATAGTTTCACTAACAGTTGGCACTTCCTTAACTTCTGAATCTACTGGTACATCAAAATGTACTCCTTGACCAATTTTAAAAGCAACTGCTAGAATAAGACCTACAATAGAACCCATTACATTGTGCAAACTTAAAATCCCAATTGATTTTAGACCAACTGATCTAAGTTTTGTAAGAGAACCAGTATTTAACATAGTTCTTATAATAGTAGTTAGAAGTAGCGGAATAACCATTGCGTATAGCAAGTTTACATAAATACTGCCAAAAACAGATACATACTCGGTATTGTCTTTAAAAATAAATCCTAAAATAAGACCTACAATAGTACCTGTTATTACTCTGCCACCAAATGAAATACCACGCTTTTTCATTTGATAGAGTACATAAAACAATACTAGGGTCACTAGTACAGCCACAAATTGCATATATTTCCTCCTGATTTGTATATATTTTATCTATCAGATATTATTTTAACACTTTAGCATAAAATATACAATGTTTTTATATAATATTTCACTTATACAATATATTTACAAATCATTTTATAAAGGCTATAAATTCATAAGGTCTAAGTAATAAATTTTTAACTATTTTTCTTCTACCATAATTGCCAAGTAAATAGTGAAAATCATTTCTATCTATAAAATGAAATCTAATATCAGCAAGAATTTCCTTTTGAGTAAAATTTGCGAATACAATAATTTTCTTATTTTTAAAAGTTCTTATAAAGGCGAATATATCAGGATCTTTATCAAAAATTTCCCTGTATTTTCCTTCTATAATGGCCTCTTTTTGGATTTTTATTTTAATAAGTTTTTGATAAAATTCAAAAGTTTTATTAGTTTGATCTAAAACTTTATAATCATTGCTGTAGTTAGAAGATGAAAATATGCCTAGCTCCTCAAAATCTTTTAAAATAATCGCTCCCTTTAAAAGAAAACTTACTCCTGCAAGTAAAGAGCTAGTTAAAAACGGGAAATTTTCATTATTTGTAAAATTTTTTAAATTATTATCTGTAGTATATATTTGATTTATATTTCTATCCTGTATAGCTGATAAGCATTTTTTGCTATCTAAAAAATCATTTGAATTGTCAATTAAGTTTTTATTAAATACATATGAAAATAATCCACTCTTTCCATGGGATAAGTAATTTTGATAGTTCAAATCATCCGAATCCACTTCAACAATAGAAGTTATTTTATTCGTAGCTAGTATATTTTTGCTCATTTCTCTTAGATAAAAACTTGAATTGTCAAAAAACAAATCTTCAAAATTACTAAAGTAAAGTCCACTTATACCATGTTTTTTCAAATAGTTAATAAATTGATAAAAAGACTTGCGTATTTTAGGATCATTCCAATGCAAATCCTCTTCTTTAGTGCCCAGTAGTAAGCTAGATATTTTTTTTATATCAATTTTTACAAATAATTTTATGCTCTTATCTGCAAGTAAAGAGTTTATATATAGAACTTTTCCTATAATTTCTTCATCTAATTTTATAAATGGATCTAGCAAAATAGCATTTATACCAAGTTTTTTATAATATGTGATTTTTTTTATAATATCTATTTGATTCTCTTTATAAACTACTAAATCTCCCATATTTGCCCCTCTAAAGTATATTATATTTTACTTTACTTTTGACAAATTTTAAGGGTATAATATTTTGATTACAGAAAGAAGGAATAAATGTTAACTCTAAAAAATATATCTAAAATTTACAAGACGGGAGATTTTGAGCAAAAAGCTTTGGATAATATTTCCATATCTTTTAGGCAAAATGAATTTGTCTCTATTTTGGGTCAGTCAGGAGGTGGTAAAACCACTTTGTTAAATATAATAGGTGGGCTTGACCACTACACTTCAGGTGACCTTTTAGTAAATGATAAATCAACTAAAAATTTTACAGATAATGATTGGGATTATTACAGAAATGTATCAGTAGGTTTTGTTTTCCAATCATACAACCTTATTAGCCATCAAAACATATTATCAAATGTAGAACTTGCTCTAACCTTATCTGGAGTTTCCAAAGATCAAAGAAAGAAAAAAGCTATAGCAGCCTTAGAAAAAGTGGGGCTTGGCAAACATATTAATAAAAAACCTTCAGAATTATCTGGTGGGCAAATGCAAAGAGTTGCCATTGCAAGAGCTTTGGTAAATAATCCTGATATAGTACTTGCAGATGAACCAACAGGAGCCTTGGATACGGAAACTAGCCAGCAGATAATGAAATTATTAAAAGAAATCTCCAAAGATCGCCTAGTAATAATGGTAACTCACAATCCAGAACTAGCAGAAACTTATTCTACAAGAATAGTTCGCATAAAAGATGGACAAATAATTGGTGATAGCAACCCTTATAAAGAAATAAATGAAAATGATAATTTTAAAACAAGAAAAATAAAATTAGGATTGCCTACAGCTATAAGCCTTTCTTTTAATAATCTTTTAACTAAAAAGGCAAGAACAATTTTAACGGCATTTGCGGGATCTATAGGAATAATTGGTATAGCTCTTATTTTATCAATATCTACTGGTGCCAATGATTTTATAGCTGATAGCCAAAGAAAAGCTTTAAAAGCTTATCCCATACAAGTACAAAAAGAATCAGTAAATATATCATCTCTTATAACACCACCAAAAACCGAAGAGAAAAATCACAAGGACAATAAAATATACACCAATAACTTCATCTTGGATCGTAGGTCAGATTTTGCTTCAAATGTAAAGGAAAATAATCTCACCCCTTTTAAAAAATATATAGAAAAAAGCAAAGACGATTTAAATAAAAATGTAGGACCGCACTTTGTTAGCTATCTTTATGATATGAACTTTGATATATTTACCAAAGATCCAAAAGGAGAGCTAGTAAATACAAACGGAGAAGATTTTGAAGAGGATAATCGTCCAGAATTTGCTAGTATGTTTGAGCCTAGCCAAGATAATAAAAATTTCACTCAATTAATAAGCAAAGATGATAGGAGTATTAGCCCAATAATAACAGATGAATATGAAATAATAGATGGCCACTGGCCAAAAAAATCCAATGAGCTAGTGTTATTTACCGATTATAATAATGAAATCCTAACATCTCATATGTATGAACTAGGATTTTTGCCAGCAAAAGACTATAAAAATATTATTGCAAAACTAGATAATAATGAAAAAGTTAACCTAGATGAAATCGGGATAAAATCATCTGATATTTTAGACCATGAATACAAAATAGTATCCCCTTCCGATTACTATGAAAAAAATGGTGATAGTTTTGTAAACATAAAAGATGATGAAATAAAAGTAGATGAAATAGTAAAAGATGGCGTAAGTGCAAAAATAGTTGGTATAGCAAAAAGAAAAACTAATGAAGATAATCAAGTTGTAAATGGTACTATTGGATTTACAGAAGGTCTAACTGATATGATGATAGAGCACGCAAATGCATCTGAAATTGTAAAAGCACAAATAGCAGACAAAGACAAAAATATTCTAAATAATCTGCCATTTAAAGCACAAAATGATGATGACAAACAAAAGGCAGCAAAATATTATCTAGAAAATTTAAATGACAAAGACTCATTAGCCTTTTCTACTTGGATAGTTAAAAATAAGCCAAAAATTGCAGAACAAGCACAAAAAAAAGCTGGAGAAATGCAAAAGCAAGCTATGATTAATCCAAGTCTTATACAAGCACAAGATAAAAATAAGCAAAATGTAGGTATTAAAGATCAAAACCAACTTGCCCAATACGTTTTAGAGGAAAACAACAAAGATACTCTAATTGATATTTACGATGAGTTTTTATCTGGCAATTCCTACAACAAAAACTTAGAAGATCTAGGAGTTGTAAGCAAGGATGCACCAGCAGAAATAGACATTTATGTAGAAAACTTTGAAAATCGTGAAAATATCAAAAATGTAATAGATAAATACAATCAAGGTAAAAGTGAAAACGAGCAAATAAACTATACAGATATTATTGGACTAATAACAAAATCAATCACAGATATAATTAATGCTATTTCCTATGTGCTAATAGCCTTTGTTGGAGTAAGTTTGGTAGTTTCTTCAATAATGATAGGAATTATAACTTATATATCAGTTTTAGAACGTACTAAAGAAATAGGCATCTTAAGATCAATTGGTGCCAGCAAAAAAGATATAAGAAAAGTATTTATGTCAGAAACATTTATTATAGGATTACTATCAGGAATAATAGGAATAGGACTTACTATGCTAATAAATATTCCTATCACAAATCTTATAAGAAATCTAACAGGAATAGACTATATAACATCCACCCTACCAGCAAAAGCTGCTGGTATACTAATACTAATATCAGTAGTCCTAACCCTAATAGCTGGAATCATACCATCATCTATGGCAGCTAAGAAAGATCCTGTCGAGGCACTTAGGGAGGAATAAAATATAAGGCAAAAGAGCCAAATATAGCTTTTTAAGCAAAGCTATTTGGCTCTTTTTTTACATAAATTAATTTAAATTTATCATATATCTTTTCTAAAACATATCAATTAGGTTAGCCATTTCAATAGCAGATAGAGCAGCATCGCTTCCCTTATTTCCTGATTTTACACCTGCTCGCTGTATTGCTTGATCTATGGTATCTGTTGTTATTACTCCAAATATTACTGGTTTTTCAGTATTTAAGCTTACATTTGCTACACCCTTTGATACTTCTGCACATACATAATCAAAATGTGGCGTATCTCCTCTAATGACTGCTCCAAGTGTAATTATGGCATCGTAGTCTTTTTCACTTGCTTTTTGAGCTGCTAGTGGGATTTCAAATGCTCCTGGCACTCTTATAATTTCTATCTCTTCTTCTTTTACACCATGTCTTTTTAGTGTATCTAGACATCCTTCTACTAGTCTATCTGTTATAAAATGGTTAAATCTTGCTACTACTACTGCGTATTTTTTGCCTACACTTGTTAATTCTGCACTATATTCTTTCATTAATTTGCTCCTTTAAATTCTTGTAAGTCATGTCTCATTCTATCAGCTTTTGTTTTTAGGTATATTTTATCAATATCATTAGAATGAATTTCTATTGGAACTCTATTATTTACTTTTATATTATATTTTTCTATTTGCTCAATTTTATCAGGATTATTTGTAAGAAGTCTTACAGATTTTACCCCAAGTTCTTCTAGAATATCTGCAGCCACCTTATAATTTCTCATGTCTGCAGGAAAGCCTAACTTAATATTGGCATCTACAGTATCATAACCTTCTTCTTGAAGTTTGTAGGCTTTGATTTTATTAAATAAACCAATACCTCTACCTTCTTGCCTTAGATAAACTAAAACTCCAGATCCTTCTTTTTCTATCATTTCTAAGGACTTATGTAATTGTGATCCACAATCACAACGGTGTGATCCAAATACATCTCCTGTTAGACATTCAGAATGTACCCTACATAAAACGTCTTCTTTGTTTATATCCCCTTTTATAAGTGCTATATGTTCTTCTCCATTTTCTTTATCTAGAAAACTTAGAGCCTTAAATGTTCCATAGTCTGTAGGTAGATTTATAACATCTGTTTGTTCTATTAACATTTCTTCCTTACGAAGTTTTTCTAGCTTATATTCTTTTATGGCTTCAACACTTGTCATTTTAAGTCCAAGCTTTTCTGCTAGATCTTTAACTGCTTGGCCTTTTAACATATGGCCATCATCTGCCATTATTTCACAGCAAATTCCAACTTCTTCTAATCCAGCAAGTTGCATAAGGTCAATTGTTGCTTCTGTGTGTCCATCTCTAACTAAAACTCCACCTTCTCTTGCAACTAGTGGAAATACATGGCCTGGTCGTCTCAAGTCACTTGGCTTAGTAGATAGTTCACTTAGGCTTCTGATAGTGTCTGCTCTTTCATATGCTGATATGCCTGTTGTAGTATCAACATGGTCTATAGACACTGTAAAAGCTGTAGAATGATTGTCAGTATTTGTAGCTACCATTGGCTCTAGATTTAATCTTTCAGCAACTTTGCTGCCAATAGGTGTACAGATAAGCCCTTTCCCGTAGCAAGCCATTAGATTGATCATCTCTCCTGTTACGTTTTGACCTGCACAGATAAGGTCTGCCTCATTTTCTCTATCTTCATCATCTGTGACTATTATTATTTCATTATTTCTTAGTGCTTGTAATATTTCTTCCATAATATTTAAAAACCATTTTCTAATAAAAAGTTTTTGTCCACCCTTTCTTTATCTTCTGTCAATTTTTCTATATATCTTCCTATAATATCAGTTTCTATATTAACTGAATCATTTATCTTCTTGTATTTAAAAGTCGTCGCTTCCAATGTTTCTGGAATAAGAGAAACTTCAAAAATATCCTTATCTACCATTGATACGGTAAGTGATATGCCATCAATGGCAACTGATCCTTTTTTTACTATATATTTTGACACTTCTCTATCTGTCTTTATCCTAAATACATTCTTATTTATAGCTATTATGCTTCCTTTACCATCTACATGACCTTGAACTATGTGCCCATCAAGCCTAGAGTTTATTCTCATAGCTCTTTCAAGATTAACCTTTTTTAATAAGATAGACCTATCAAATTTAGTAACTTTTAAGGATTCATTCATTATATCAGCTGTATAAGATTTATCAGTAAAAGACGTAACAGTTAGGCAAACTCCATCAGTCATTATAGAGTCCCCCATCTTTATTCCATCTAGAACTTTACTTGCTTTAACCTCTACACTTACATGGTCAGATTTTTGAGTAAAAGCTACAACCTCTCCTATTTCTTCAGATATTCCAGTGAACATTCTTTGCCTCTATCAAAATGTCAGTATCAAATCTATTTATATCCTCTATCTCAAAATTATAAGCATCACTCATAAATTCGCATCCCTTTCCAGTAAAAGGAGAAATAGACCTTTCCCCAGAAATGATTTTTGGACTAATAAACTCATAAATCCTGTCTACTAGACCAGCTTCTAGAAAAGCATTATTTATATGGGATCCACCTTCTACTAATATTGAACCTATATTCATAGCATAAAGCTTTTCTAGTAAATCATTAATATCTACTTGTCCATTCTTTTCCTTACATCTGATTAAATCTGCTTTGTAAGGATTTTCTTTATCTGAACAAGTTGCTACGTAAGTCTTTTTATCAGACTCTAGATCAAATACCTTTAAATCCATTGGTAGTTCTAGTTTACTATCTATTATTATCCTAACAGGATCTATACCAGCTTCTATTCTAGAATTAAGGGAAGGATTATCATGTATAGCTGTAGCCTTACCTACTATAATCGCATCGTATTTGCTACGTAATTTGTGGACATACTCTCTAGATTTTTCATTGCTAATCCATTTAGAATCACCATTGGCACAAGCAATTTTTCCCTCTAAAGTCATGGCATACTTTAAGGAAACAAAAGGCCTATCATATTTCATATTATAAAAAAATACTTCGTTTAACTTTTTCCCCTCTTCTTCAAGTATGCCGCTATGAACTTCTATATTATGGCCTTTAAGCTTTTCTATACTATCTACCTTAGGATTGGTATCAAGATTTGAAATATAGACCTTACTAATACCTTGTCTTATAACTTCATCAACACATGGTGGTTGTTTCCCTTGGTGAGAACAAGGCTCTAAGTTCACGTATAAGCTTGCACCCTTGGCATCTTCAGTAAGGTTATTAAATGCATCTTTTTCTGCATGAATATTTCCATAATTATGGTGATAACCTTCTCCTATGATCCTTCCATCTTTTACAACTACAGCTCCAACCAAAGGATTTGTTAGAACTTTTCCTTCACCTTTTTTTGCAAGTTCGAAAGTCCTTCTCATTAATTTTTCATCATTCATCTTGCCTCCTTATAAGCTTCAGGCAATTAAAAAAGCCCCTAAACTCAGGGACTTAAATAGTGAGATTATAAGTAATACACACGGTATTACCTTATACTTCTTCTCTCATCCAGACTATAACTGTCGGTTTAGGAATCACGCCTAATCAGCTTACGCTCGCAGACTTTACTGCCGGTGGAGACTTGCACTCCGCCCTGAAGAATTTGATATTTAATTTACAATTATATTGTAATAGATAATAAATTATTTGTCAAATCGATTGCATAATATATTTTTAATGAATGCATCAATAAGCATTTATAATAAAAAGAAGAGACTCTATTAGAGAGCCTCTTGAAATAAATTTGTTATTCAGTTTTTATTTAGTTTTCATCTTCTTTTTTCTTTTTACCTAATCCAAGACTTGCAAGTATTGAAGAAATTGCTACACCAACTATACCTGCTGAAGATCCTACTCCTGTTTTTGGATTGTTAGATTTGTTATTAGATTTTCTAGTAATAGCTTTTTCTACTTTTTGAGGAGCCCTTGGAACTTTTATAACTTCAGTTTTTTCATGAGTTTCTGAAACTTCTGGATCAACTGAATCTGCTGGTTCCAATGGAGTTAATGGAACACCTTGATTTTCTGGCTTGGAAGGTTTTACTGGAGTTTTTACTATTTTTTCGTATACATAAGTGATTTCTTGTTTTTTACCTGGTACATAATTGCCTGCTGATTCACTTCCGTCTTCATTTACTATTGGAGTATTCTTTGCATCTTCTGTACGTACAAATTTATATCCATCTTTTTCTTTTTTACCTGTGTTGTAGAATTCGTGGATTGTTCCTTCACTTTCTTTACCATCTACTTTTTCACGTGTTATTTCTTTGCCATTTTCATCTTTTGTTATATATACGTGATGTTCTTGGAATGTTCCTTTTTCTTCTACTGGTTCTTCTGGTGTTGGATTTTCTTTTCTTACTGTTTTTTCGTATACGTATGTGATTTCTTGTTTTTTGCCTGGTACATAATTGCCTGCTGATTCACTTCCGTCTTCATTTACTATTGGAGTATTCTTTGCATCTTCTGTACGTACAAATTTATATCCATCTTTTTCTTTTTTACCTGTGTTGTAGAATTCGTGGATTGTTCCTTCACTTTCTTTACCATCTACTTTTTCACGTGTTATTTCTTTGCCATTTTCATCTTTTGTTATATATACGTGATGTTCTTGGAATGTTCCTTTTTCTTCTACTGGTTCTTCTGGTGTTGGATTTTCTTTTCTTACTGTTTTTTCGTATACGTATGTGATTTCTTGTTTTTTGCCTGGTACATAATTGCCTGCTGATTCACTTCCGTCTTCATTTACTATTGGAGTATTCTTTGCATCTTCTGTACGTACAAATTTATATCCATCTTTTTCTTTTTTACCTGTGTTGTAGAATTCGTGGATTGTTCCTTCACTTTCTTTACCATCTACTTTTTCACGTGTTATTTCTTTGCCATTTTCATCTTTTGTTATATATACGTGATGTTCTTGGAATGTTCCTTTTTCTTCTACTGGTTCTTCTGGTGTTGGATTTTCTTTTCTTACTGTTTTTTCGTATACGTATGTGATTTCTTGTTTTTTGCCTGGTACATAATTGCCTGCTGATTCACTTCCGTCTTCATTTACTATTGGAGTATTCTTTGCATCTTCTGTACGTACAAATTTATATCCATCTTTTTCTTTTTTACCTGTGTTGTAGAATTCGTGGATTGTTCCTTCACTTTCTTTACCATCTACTTTTTCACGTGTTATTTCTTTGCCATTTTCATCTTTTGTTATATATACGTGATGTTCTTGGAATGTTCCTTTTTCTTCTACTGGTTCTTCTGGTGTTGGATTTTCTTTTCTTACTGTTTTTTCGTATACGTATGTGATTTCTTGTTTTTTGCCTGGTACATAATTGCCTGCTGATTCACTTCCGTCTTCATTTACTATTGGAGTATTCTTTGCATCTTCTGTACGTACAAATTTATATCCATCTTTTTCTTTTTTACCTGTGTTGTAGAATTCGTGGATTGTTCCTTCACTTTCTTTACCATCTACTTTTTCACGTGTTATTTCTTTGCCATTTTCATCTTTTGTTATATAGATGTGGTGTTCTTGGAACTTTCCTGTTTCTTCTATTGGGGTTTGTTCTTTTTCTTCTTTTTCGTATACGTATGTGATTTCTTGGGTTACACCTGGTTTGAAGTTTCCTGTTGTTGTTTCACCTTGTTCGTTGTAGTTTGGTTCTTCTACTGGGTTTTCTGTTCTTACAAACTTGAAGCCGTCTTTTTCGTCTTTACCTGTTGTGTAAGTCATGTCTTTTGTTCCACCACTTACATCACCGTCTACTACTTTTCTGTCTATTTCGTTTCCATCTTTATCTTTTGTTATATAGATGTGGTGTTCTTGGAACTTTCCTGTTTCTTCTATTGGGGTTTGTTCTTTTTCTTCTTTTTCGTATACGTATGTGATTTCTTGGGTTACACCTGGTTTGAAGTTTCCTGTTGTTGTTTCACCTTGTTCGTTGTAGTTTGGTTCTTCTACTGGGTTTTCTGTTCTTACAAACTTGAAGCCGTCTTTTTCGTCTTTACCTGTTGTGTAAGTCATGTCTTTTGTTCCACCACTTACATCACCGTCTACTACTTTTCTGTCTATTTCGTTTCCATCTTTATCTTTTGTTATATAGATATGATGTTCTTGGAACTTTCCTGTTTCTTCTATTGGGGTTTGTTCTTTTTCTTCTTTTTCGTATACGTATGTGATTTCTTGGGTTACACCTGGTTTGAAGTTTCCTGTTGTTGTTTCACCTTGTTCGTTGTAGTTTGGTTCTTCTACTGGGTTTTCTGTTCTTACAAACTTGAAGCCGTCTTTTTCGTCTTTACCTGTTGTGTAAGTCATGTCTTTTGTTCCACCACTTACATCACCGTCTACTACTTTTCTGTCTATTTCGTTTCCATCTTTATCTTTTGTTATATAGATGTGGTGTTCTTGGAACTTTCCTGTTTCTTCTATTGGGGTTTGTTCTTTTTCTTCTTTTTCGTATACGTATGTGATTTCTTGGGTTACACCTGGTTTGAAGTTTCCTGTTGTTGTTTCACCTTGTTCGTTGTAGTTTGGTTCTTCTACTGGGTTTTCTGTTCTTACAAACTTGAAGCCGTCTTTTTCGTCTTTACCTGTTGTGTAAGTCATGTCTTTTGTTCCACCACTTACATCACCGTCTACTACTTTTCTGTCTATTTCGTTTCCATCTTTATCTTTTGTTATATAGATATGATGTTCTTGGAACTTTCCTGTTTCTTCTATTGGGGTTTGTTCTTTTTCTTCTTTTTCGTATACGTATGTGATTTCTTGGGTTACACCTGGTTTGAAGTTTCCTGTTGTTGTTTCACCTTGTTCGTTGTAGTTTGGTTCTTCTACTGGGTTTTCTGTTCTTACAAACTTGAAGCCGTCTTTTTCGTCTTTACCTGTTGTGTAAGTCATGTCTTTTGTTCCACCACTTACATCACCGTCTACTACTTTTCTGTCTATTTCGTTTCCATCTTTATCTTTTGTTATATAGATGTGGTGTTCTTGGAACTTTCCTGTTTCTTCTATTGGGGTTTGTTCTTTTTCTTCTTTTTCGTATACGTATGTGATTTCTTGGGTTACACCTGGTTTGAAGTTTCCTGTTGTTGTTTCACCTTGTTCGTTGTAGTTTGGTTCTTCTACTGGGTTTTCTGTTCTTACAAACTTGAAGCCGTCTTTTTCGTCTTTACCTGTTGTGTAAGTCATGTCTTTTGTTCCACCACTTACATCACCGTCTACTACTTTTCTGTCTATTTCGTTTCCATCTTTATCTTTTGTTATATAGATGTGGTGTTCTTGGAACTTTCCTGTTTCTTCTATTGGGGTTTGTTCTTTTTCTTCTTTTTCGTATACGTATGTGATTTCTTGGGTTACACCTGGTTTGAAGTTTCCTGTTGTTGTTTCACCTTGTTCGTTGTAGTTTGGTTCTTCTACTGGGTTTTCTGTTCTTACAAACTTGAAGCCGTCTTTTTCGTCTTTACCTGTTGTGTAAGTCATGTCTTTTGTTCCACCACTTACATCACCGTCTACTACTTTTCTGTCTATTTCGTTTCCATCTTTATCTTTTGTTATATAGATGTGGTGTTCTTGGAACTTTCCTGTTTCTTCTATTGGGGTTTGTTCTTTTTCTTCTTTTTCGTATACGTATGTGATTTCTTGGGTTACACCTGGTTTGAAGTTTCCTGTTGTTGTTTCACCTTGTTCGTTGTAGTTTGGTTCTTCTACTGGGTTTTCTGTTCTTACAAACTTGAAGCCGTCTTTTTCGTCTTTACCTGTTGTGTAAGTCATGTCTTTTGTTCCACCACTTACATCACCGTCTACTACTTTTCTGTCTATTTCGTTTCCATCTTTATCTTTTGTTATATAGATGTGGTGTTCTTGGAACTTTCCTGTTTCTTCTATTGGGGTTTGTTCTTTTTCTTCTTTTTCGTATACGTATGTGATTTCTTGGGTTACACCTGGTTTGAAGTTTCCTGTTGTTGTTTCACCTTGTTCGTTGTAGTTTGGTTCTTCTACTGGGTTTTCTGTTCTTACAAACTTGAAGCCGTCTTTTTCGTCTTTACCTGTTGTGTAAGTCATGTCTTTTGTTCCACCACTTACATCACCGTCTACTACTTTTCTGTCTATTTCGTTTCCATCTTTATCTTTTGTTATATAGATATGATGTTCTTGGAACTTTCCTGTTTCTTCTATTGGGGTTTGTTCTTTTTCTTCTTTTTCGTATACGTATGTGATTTCTTGGGTTACACCTGGTTTGAAGTTTCCTGTTGTTGTTTCACCTTGTTCGTTGTAGTTTGGTTCTTCTACTGGGTTTTCTGTTCTTACAAACTTGAAGCCGTCTTTTTCGTCTTTACCTGTTGTGTAAGTCATGTCTTTTGTTCCACCACTTACATCACCGTCTACTACTTTTCTGTCTATTTCGTTTCCATCTTTATCTTTTGTTATATAGATGTGGTGTTCTTGGAACTTTCCTGTTTCTTCTATTGGGGTTTGTTCTTTTTCTTCTTTTTCGTATACGTATGTGATTTCTTGGGTTACACCTGGTTTGAAGTTTCCTGTTGTTGTTTCACCTTGTTCGTTGTAGTTTGGTTCTTCTACTGGGTTTTCTGTTCTTACAAACTTGAAGCCGTCTTTTTCGTCTTTACCTGTTGTGTAAGTCATGTCTTTTGTTCCACCACTTACATCACCGTCTACTACTTTTCTGTCTATTTCGTTTCCATCTTTATCTTTTGTTATATAGATGTGGTGTTCTTGGAACTTTCCTGTTTCTTCTATTGGGGTTTGTTCTTTTTCTTCTTTTTCGTATACGTATGTGATTTCTTGGGTTACACCTGGTTTGAAGTTTCCTGTTGTTGTTTCACCTTGTTCGTTGTAGTTTGGTTCTTCTACTGGGTTTTCTGTTCTTACAAACTTGAAGCCGTCTTTTTCGTCTTTACCTGTTGTGTAAGTCATGTCTTTTGTTCCACCACTTACATCACCGTCTACTACTTTTCTGTCTATTTCGTTTCCATCTTTATCTTTTGTTATATAGATGTGGTGTTCTTGGAACTTTCCTGTTTCTTCTATTGGGGTTTGTTCTTTTTCTTCTTTTTCGTATACGTATGTGATTTCTTGGGTTACACCTGGTTTGAAGTTTCCTGTTGTTGTTTCACCTTGTTCGTTGTAGTTTGGTTCTTCTACTGGGTTTTCTGTTCTTACAAACTTGAAGCCGTCTTTTTCGTCTTTACCTGTTGTGTAAGTCATGTCTTTTGTTCCACCACTTACATCACCGTCTACTACTTTTCTGTCTATTTCGTTTCCATCTTTATCTTTTGTTATATAGATATGATGTTCTTGGAACTTTCCTGTTTCTTCTATTGGGGTTTGTTCTTTTTCTTCTTTTTGATATATGTAGGTTACTTCTTGCTTAGTATCTGCTATATAGGCTGCTTCTTTTAGACTTCCGTCTTCATTGAATTGTCCACCATTTTTAGATTCTACTTTTACTAGTGTGTAACCTTCTTTATCTTGTTTTTTAGTTTCGTAGTTTTCTTTTTCAGTTCCTTCTGTTACTTCTTTATCATCTCTTGAATCTTCTACGATTGTTCCGTCTAGTTTCTTTGTTTGATAGATGTGATGTTCTTGGAATGAACCTCTCTTTTTAATATCTGTTCCTGATGCATCCCCTCCTCTATTTATTATTCCATTTCCTAATACAAGATTTTCTTCTCTTTGTGGGTTTCCATAAATGGTTCCCTTTGAAAATAAAGTATATGGACCAATTCCTGCTGGTGCTTTTGAAGTTACAGTAACAACATATGAACTATCTATAGATTGACTTTTAAAATCTACTACAATATCTCCTGTATCATTAAAATTATAAATTACATCAGTATCTGAATCACCATCATAATTAACGGGATTTTCATATACTGCATCTGGTAAAGTTTCATTTTGACTAACTTTATTAACAGTAACAGTAGTATTATCTTGTGGATATAATAACTTTTTCCAATCTCCGTCTTTCCCGTAAACTCCATCAATATAAAATGATATATTGTGATTATCACTAGCTGTAATTGTATCTTTATTAGGGTTTATATAAAATACTTGTTTGTATTCACCAGTTTTTTCATCATTACTTATAAATTGGCTCTTACCATTTGCATTCCAATTATCACTCACATTAATTGGGCCATAGTCAACTGTTAAAGTTTTATTATTACTTTTATCTCCTACTGAAATTTCAAAAGTTTGATCCTGAGTATTTTTGATTTTTTCTTTTACATCATAACCATGTGAGTTAATATTACCACTTATATCTTTTACATCATGAATATTTTCAGTAAAAGTATAAACTATATGGTTTCTATCTGTTCTTTTGCCCTCTGCAATAACAACGCCATTTTCATCTATGATAGGATCAGCAAAATCAGTATCAGGCTCAATCCCTTTTAAACTCCAATTATCTGAAAGCGTTATTGTAAATTCATCTCCTGGTTGTATATCAGTAGGTGCTTTAAAAGATATGCTCCAGCCTAAATCTTCACCATCAACAGATTTTAATTTTCCTCTTTCTTCTGTATCATAGATTTTAATATCAACATCTTGTAATTTATTACTTATATCTCTACTAGGATTAGCAGTTCTTAGCTGACTTTCATTAAATTCATTGCTTATCTCTAATTCTTCATTGTCGTTTTTATCTAATGTATCTTCTGTTTCTTTTTCTGATTTTACAACTTCATCTGATTCTACTTTTTCAGTAGAGTTATAATTTTCTTTAGGTTTAGGATTATCTTCTTTTTCACTATTTACATCATCTGCTAAGTCTTTATTATCAGTCTCTATATTTTCTGTTTCTGCTAGATTTTCTTTATCTTCTATATTAGAATTTGAAGTTTCTATATCTGATGATTCTATTTCATCGGAGCTTTCTTTGTCTATGCTTACTTCTTTATCATCAGCTTTTTCTTTATCTATTAAAGCTGATAGTTCCTCTTCTAGCTTACTGTCTGTACCCCCCCCCCATATAATTTTGGGTATTTAATGGTTTTTCTTCGTTTGTTTGTTCGTCTGCATGACTTGTCACAGGTAATACTAATACCATTGCCAATGACAAAATAGTTACGGTTTTCTTGGTCGAATTGTTATTTTTCATATTATCCCCCAATTTTTTATTAATGATAATCCTATCATTTCAATTATATTATATCAAGACCTAAATAAATTGCAAGATATATAAAATAGTTTAATATATATTTAAAATAATATAATTTTTTAATCATTACTACTTTTTATAAATTTTATAAAAGATATAGATTCATAAGCTCGTAATATTATTTTTTCTTTCATTTCTCTATTACCATAATTACCTAAAAGATATGAAAAGTCTTTATAATCTGGAAGTATTGCTGATAAGTCAATCTCCACTTCTTCTTTATAGAAATTATTTAAATTTATTAAAACTTGATCCTTATATTTACGCAAATATGCAAAAATCCTTGGATGATCTTCTAGAATTGGAGTATATGACCCATCGGATATTATGTCTTTTTCTTTTCTTAGTTCAATAAGTTTTTTATAGTAATAATAGACTGAATTTTTATTGCTTAATGCACTTTCTACATTGATCTGTCTATAGTTACTATTTACTCTAAGCCAAGGATTTATATTTGAAAATCCAGCATTCTCGCTACTATCCCATTGCATAGGTGTTCTAGAGTTGTCTCTTGATTTTTTGCTAATTATAGAGAAGGCTTCTTCACTAGATTTTCCTTCTTTTATAAGCATTTCATAGGCATTATGACTTTCTATATCCTTGTAATCGTATATTGAATCATAGTTTGGGTCACTCATACCTATTTCTTCTCCCATATAAATATATGGTGTTCCTCTCATCATATGCATAGTTTGAGCAAGCATAGTTGCTGTTTCGTATGGGTAGTTTTTTACATCTCCAAATCTATTATTAGCTCTTGGTTGGTCATGATTATTCCAAAATAGAGCATTCCAACCCCCACCATCTTCCATGCCTACCTGCCACTCATTTAAAATTTCTTTTAATTTTTTAAAGTCAAAGGCATAGTCTGTCCATTTATCTCCATTTTCATAGTCAACTTTAAGATGATGAAAGCTAAATACCATGGAAAGTTCTGTGTTATCATTATTGGAATACATAATAGAATTTTTAATATTTGTAGAGCTCATCTCTCCTACTGTTATGATGTCTTCATGTCGACCAAATGTATCTTGGTTAAGCTCTCTTATCCATTTATGAACTATAGGAGTATCTGTATATAAAGCTTTTTCTTCTACAATATTTCCAGTACTATCTTTTAAAAGCTGATCTTTACCTATTACATTTAACACATCAAATCTAAAGCCTTTGATACCTCTATCTATCCAATAATTCACTATCTTAAATAATTCTTTTCTAACATTTGGATTATGCCAATTTAGGTCTGCTTGAGTTTTATCGTATAAGCATAGATAGTACTTACCAGTATTTCCAAATGGTGCCCAAGCATCTCCAGTAAATTTAGACTCCCAATTTGTAGGAAGTGATCCATCTTCTTTTGGATCTCTTATATAATAAAAATCTTGATAGTACCTATCTCCTGCTAAGGCTCTTTTAAACCACTCGTGTTCTATTGACGTATGATTAAATACCATATCAAACATGAGTCCTAATCCATTTTCTTCAAAGATTTTTATTAAATAATCTAAATCTTCTTCACTACCAAATTTCTCATCTATATGGTAATAATCCGCTATATCGTAACCATTATCATTTTGTGGAGAGATAAAGAATGGATTTAACCAAACCATATCTACTCCCAAATCTTTAATATAAGAAGCCTTAGAGGCAATGCCCCTAAGGTCTCCTATTCCATCACCACTGGTATCCTTAAAGCTTCTAGGATACACTTGATAAATTACTTTTTTTCCTAAATTCATAAATTTTTCCTAACTAAAACTTGGTGTCTTAAATTCAATTTTATTCTGGAACATTTTTTTCTTATTAAATACTACAGTCAAAATAATTGGAACTACTATAGCAATGATCATAGCTATTATAAATGTTATATATGAGCTAGACTGAATAGATAGTAATCCTGGTAATCCTCCTATACCTATATTAAAGGCAGTTGTTTTTGTAAGAACAGAGAACATTCCAGCAATAGCTGATCCTATCATGCCAGCCATAAATGGATATCCGTATTTGATATTGATACCAAATAAGGCTGGCTCTGTTACTCCTAAGTAAGCTGATATTGCTGCTGGTACAGATATTTGCTTTTCTGCTTCATCATTTTTGTGAAGAAAGATAACTGCAAGCACAGCAGAAGCTTGTGCAATATTTGATAGGGCAATCATTGGCCAAAGTATAGTGCCACCAAAATCACTGGCTAGTTGTAAGTCTATGGCATTTGTCATATGATGAAGCCCTGTTATAACTAGTGGAGCATAGAAAAATCCAAAAACAGCACCAAATAACCAGTTGAGCTTTGATGTAAGTCCTGCATAAACTCCATTAGAGATAGCTGTTCCTATCTTCCAACCTATTGGCCCTAATATTGTATGAGCAAGTATAACTGCTGGCAATAAGGATAGAAGTGGTACAAATATCATTGAAACTGACTGGTGTATATGTTTTTTCCAGAATCTTTCTAAATAAACTAGGGTAAAACCTGCAAGCATAGCTGGTATTACTTGAGCTTGATAACCTACTCTTTGAATTTGAAAAGATCCAAAATCCCAAATAGGTATTTCTCCACCCTCTGCAATTGTATATGCATTAGCTAATATATTAGGAGAAACTAAACAAATACCTAATACTATACCAAGTATTTGTGTACTTCCCATTTTACGAGTAATAGACCATACAATACCAACAGGTAAATAATGGAAAATAGCCTCACATATTAGCCATAAGAAATCATTAGTTCCTGACCAAAACTGTGAATGCTCAACAATTGTTTGTCCACCTAGGTTATCAAAAGGTATCTGTCCTAAGATACTCCTTAATCCTAAAAGCAAGCCACCTACTATAATAGCAGGTATAAGTGGTGCAAATATTTCTGCCAATACTGCAGAAACTCTCTGTAACCAGTTTTGGTTTTTCTTTGCATCTGCTTTTACCTCATCCTTGCTAGCTTCCTTAGCTTTTGAAATCGTCATAAAATCGTTATAAAACTGGTCAACATCATTGCCAATTATAACTTGGAACTGTCCTGCTTGTGTAAAACTTCCCTTTACTGATGGTAAGGCTTCAATTTTTTCTATTTCTGCTTTGGCTGGTTCGTTTAATACAAAGCGCATCCTAGTAACACAATGAGTTACTGAAGAAATATTCTCGTCACCGCCAACATATTCATGAAGTTTACGAGCATCATCAATATACTTTCTCATAATACCTCCTTAAATAATTATATATACTATAGGATATTTTTACCCTTTTACAAACCATATTAATATATCAATATAAAAAACAAAAAACTGCAGGCCTATAAAGACCCACAGTTCTATTCTTCATCCTCTAACTCTTTTTGAACATATTCTTCAGCTACTTCTTGCATCTGTTCATTATCTATATTAGATCTATCTATTAATTTTTTTAATTTTTTTTCGTCTTCTCTACTAAAGTCTTCATTATCATCCATTTTCTTTCTCATATAATGGTTTATGCCAACTCTTTTGTAATTTTCATATTTTATTGACTGCCTATCTCTAAACCAAGCCACTAGTAATAAAATCATAAGAGCTATACCAATATAGCCAATGATTGGATAAAAAGTAGATACTAATTTTTTAAATCCACCAAAACTTAGTGCAAATGCTGCTAAGGTTATTATTATAAGCATCTTTCTAAACTTATTTTCATCTCCTTTAGAAAATCTTCTTGATAGGGAGTAGAAAAGTGATATTGCAGTATTAAATATCATACCAAAGATTGTAATGGCCATTAAAACTCCTAATACTGGATGAATAGCTTCTAATATATATAACATTGGTATATCTAGTTGTCCTACTTCATCAATTCTAATAAATATAGTAAAGGCAACTAGTAAACCAAGTATACCTGAGATAGCTCCTCCTAGAAGTCCACCCAAGCCAGCTTCGCTAGGATTCATCTCTTCTCCACCTAGTACAAATCCCATTGATACACTGCACATCATACAAAGACCAAAATAATTGAATACAGATAGTGGAACATTGCTAAAATTAGACGATAAACTAGTTGCTACTGTATTTAAATAATCCCAATTTGGGTTTGAATTGGTGAATGTATATATAGCACCTATTAAAACAAAAGTAATTATAATAGGTGTAAAAGAGCCTATAATCTTAGAAACTTTTTCAAAATCAAGCATACCAACAAATATTATCAAAAGAGCACAGAGAAGTTGGCCTATCCACTTATCTATGCCAAAAGCTTGATTTAGGTTACTTCCTGCACCAGCTATCATAACAAAGCCCATTACAAAGCAATTAAATATTAGACCTAAGTCCATAAATTTTGCTACGTATTTATTTGTTACTTGATCAAAAACATCTTCATGATCAGTTGCTAAATACATTGAACCTAACTGTAAGAGTATGCCTCCAAATAATATATGTAAAATTCCTATTGCACCCGCTCCTATAAGTCCAGGTATTCCTAGGGATACAAAATACTGTAAGATCTCTTGTCCAGAAGCTAGTCCCGCTCCGGTAATGATTCCTACATATGCTAACATTATCACTATTGATTTTTTACTCATAAATCCTCCAAGAGTTTAGTATACTTTAATAATCACTATAATCAATAATTGATAATATGTATACACTATCTATTAATAGACTATTGCTAAAGTAACTCTAGAAAAACTTAAACAGATTTTTTCTAATAATTCTCTCATTTTTGAAATTCATCTAACTTCTTTTTTATCTTTATTGTGATTAAAATATACATAAATATTTTTAATAACCATGTAAATATAATGACTAGTATTGATAATACTTTTTTCAGTATAGAAATTAGTGTATTTACAATTTAACTAATTTTTTTATACTAGGACTCCTTCTAAAACCTGTAATAGATGTATCTTTTTATGATATTTTAAAGCTAAATTATTACAACTATAATTATAGCTAAGGTAAAAGTCCAAATTATCTTAGTTTAATTTTTACCCTTTTTTAATTTTATATTTGCAAATAAAAGTATTTCTGTATGTTTTATATAAATTTAGTTTATTATTTTATACAAAAAAGGTGATGTTGCAGAATAGATAAATCTATTCTGCTCATCACCTTTTTTAGTGTATATTGGTATCAAGCCATTAAATTCTGTATCTTTCTTTAATATGAAAATGAATTTATCCACATTTTTCATAAAAATAGGCTCAATTAATACAGCTAAGATTTTTAATATTTTTTTCTTAAGAAGCTTTGTATTTTATGAGTTCTAAATTCTTGTTTTCTATTTTGGATGCCAGTTTATTTAGGTTTAGTGCCATTGATAAGAGGCATATTTCACTTATTATATTTGATTTTCCTCTATGGTGGAATCTGTTGTAGTTTAGTCCTGATTTTATTTTGGAAAATGCACCTTCAGCTTGGATTGATCTATTTATTCTTTCTTCTATTCCTTGGTCTGAGCTTATATTTTCTAAGGATTCTTTCCTATATTTTTGAAAGATTTCTGCTATGTAGATTCCTTTGGTTTTCTGACCATCTTTGTTCCAGTTAAAGCATCTGTATACTTTGCTGGTTGTTGTGTATCCGCTTTTTCTTTTTCTGTATCTATCAGTGCACCTTATGAATTCTTTGCCTTCTTTTGATATGTATTTGTCTGATGTTTTATCATATCTTAGACTATTTCTGAATTCTTCTTCTTTTTTATACTTTCTAGTTTTTAATTGTTCGTAGTTGGATGGTTTTATGTATGATAAGAGCTTGTTTTCTGCAAGAAAAACATAGTTTTCTTCGCTTTCATATCCTGAATCTGCTACTATTTTGTTTAGTTTGTCGGGGTGGTTTTTGAGTAATTTATTTAGAAATGGTTTTAAGGTGTACATATCGGATGGATGGTGGGATACATTTTCTCCTATGATGAAGCCTGAGGAACTTGCTAGTTGGATGTTGTAGGCTGGTTTTAATTGACCATTTTTCATATGATCTTCTTTCATTCTCATGAAGCTTGCATCATGGTCTGTTTTTGAGTAGGAGTTTCTGTGCTCTCCCATTATTTCTAGATGTTTCCTGTAGCTTTCTAGTTTGTTCTTCCAATCTTTAAGCTTTTCATAGTCTCGTTGGAGTTGGTGTTTTCTTTTTCCTTGTCCATGTACAAAGTTTATTTTATTTTCTGTACATTCTGTACTTATCTGATTGAATGCTATTCTTACTACTGCTAATACCTGTGATGGTGTTAGTTCTCTATTTAAATTAAAGTGCTTTATTATTTTTACTCTTAGTTTCTCTTGCCATTTTTCAATGCTTCCTCGCCACACGAAACTATATCTATTGGCGTAGGCTTCTATTTTTGTTCCATCTATGTATATGCTTGATAAGTCTATTTGATTTTCTTCTATTAGTATTTGAATCATTTGATTTAACAAGTTTGGTGCTAGTTCTACGATTTTTTGTCTAAATCTGTTTATTGTACTATGATCTGGTGGATTTTCTCCATCTAAAAGGTATTTTATCCTCAAATCATATTTGCATGATTTTTCTATATTTCTTGATGAGAATATTCCTTCAGAGTAGCAAAATATTATTATTTGTAGCATTGTTACTGGGTTTACTGTAGGTTTTCTTCCAAATGATGAGTAGACTTTTTTTAATTCTGATAGATCCATCCTTTCAATTATATTTTTTACAAGCCTTAACTTAACATCATCTCTGACATATATTTCAGTGTCAAAATTCATTTTTAATTGAATAGTATCATTAACTAGTGTAAAATTAGTTAATGATGATGTATTTTTAACGGTTTTCATAAATACATTGTATCAGAAAAAGACGAGGATTTCAGTTTCCTCGTCTTTTTTCTATATTAGGACTTTTGCAACAGCCCCTTTTAATAAAATAATTATATTGTATAAAATTATTTAATAACCTTAGTAACAACACCTGATGCTACTGTTCTACCACCTTCACGTACTGCGAATCTTAGTCCTTCTTCTAGGGCTATTGGTTTTTGTAGGCTGATTTTAAATGTTGCGTTGTCTCCTGGCATTACCATTTCTACGCCTTCTTCTAATTCGATATCGCCTGTTACGTCTGTTGTTCTAAAGAAGAATTGTGGTCTGTATCCACTGAAGAATGGGGTATGACGTCCTCCTTCTTCTTTGGTTAGTACGTATACTTGTCCTTCGAATTCTGTGTGTGGGTGTACGCTGTCTTTGGCTGCTAGTACTTGACCTCTTGAGATTTCGTCTCTTTGGATTCCTCTTAGTAGGACTCCTACGTTATCTCCACTTTCTGCTTGGTCTAATGATTTGTGGAACATTTCTACGCCTGTTACTACTGCTTCTTTTGTTTTTTCTGTTAGGCCTACGATTTCTACTGTATCGTTTACTTTTAATGTTCCTCTTTCTACTCTTCCTGTTGCTACTGTTCCACGGCCTGAGATTGTCATTACGTCTTCTACTGGCATTAGGAATGGTTGGTCGTTATCTCTTTCTGGGATATCAAAGTAGTTGTCTACTTCGTCCATTAGTTGTAGGATTTTGTCTGACCATTCGCCTTCTCCACCTTCTTGTAGGGATTTTAATGCACTTCCTACTACTACTGGGGCTTCGTCTCCGTCATAGTCGTATTCGCTTAGTAGGTCTCTTACTTCCATTTCTACTAATTCGATTAGTTCTGGATCGTCTACTTGGTCTTCTTTGTTTAGGAATACTGCTATTTTTGGTACTCCTACTTGACGTGCTAATAGGATGTGTTCTCTTGTTTGTGGCATTGGACCGTCTGCTGCACTTACTACTATGATTGCTCCGTCCATTTGGGCTGCTCCTGTAATCATGTTTTTAACGTAGTCAGCGTGGCCTGGAGCGTCGATGTGTGCATAGTGTCTGTTTGCTGTTTCGTATTCTACTACTGATGTATTGATTGTGATTCCACGTTCTCTTTCTTCTGGGGCTTTATCAATGTGTTCGTAATCTACGAATTCGCCTGTACCGTATTTTTTGTTTAATGCTTGTGTGATTGCTGCTGTTGTTGTTGTTTTACCATGGTCTACGTGGCCTATGGTTCCTATGTTTAAGTGTGGTTTTGTTCTTTCAAATTGTTGTTTACTCATTATAATCTCCTATTAAATTAATCGTTTAATACTTGTTCTTTTACTGATTCTGGCACTTGAGCATAGTGATCAAATTGCATTGAATAGGTTGCTCTACCTTGAGTCTTACTTCTTAAATCAGTTGCATAACCAAACATTTCTGATAGTGGGATGAAGGCATCTAATACATGGATTCCATCTTTTGGATTCATACCATCTATTTTACCTCTTCTTGAAGAAACATCTCCCATTACATCACCTAAGTATTCATCTGGTGTTGTAATTTCTACTTTTTCTATTGGTTCTAATAGAACTGGTTTTGCTCTTTCAACTGCATTTTTAAGACCCATAGATCCTGCTACGTGGAAGGCTACTTCTGATGAGTCGACTTCGTGGTAAGATCCATCATAAAGGATTACGTGCATATCTACCATTGGATATCCACCAAGGATTCCTGAGGCAGCCGCTTCACGAACACCTTCTTCAACTGGTCTGATGTATTCTTTTGGTACAGAACCACCGACAATTTGTGATTCAAATGTAATTCCTGAGCCTTCTTCGCCTGGGATTATTCTTAAGTGAACATCACCGTATTGACCAGAACCACCTGATTGTCTTACAAATTTACCTTGAGCTTCAGCTTCTTGGGTAATACCTTCTCTATAAGCTACTTGTGGGTTACCTATATTAGCTTCTACTTTGAATTCTCTTAAAAGTCTATCTACGATAATTTCAAGGTGAAGTTCTCCCATTCCTGAGATAATTGTTTGTCCTGTTTCTTCATCTGATTTTGTAACGAATGTAGGATCTTCTTCAGCTAGTTTTTGAAGACCTATAATCATCTTATCTTGAGATGCACGTGTTTTTGGCTCTATAGCAACTGAGATTACCGGATCTGGGAATTCCATTTGTTCTAGGATAATTTGATTATCTTGTATACATAATGAGTCACCTGTTGTTGTATCTTTAAGACCTAATAAAGCAACTATATCCCCAGCATAACCTGTTTGGATTTCTTCTTGTTTATTAGAGTGCATTTGCATGATACGACCAACACGTTCTCTTTTTCCTTTAGTCGCATTGTAAATATAAGAACCTGATTCAATTGTACCTGAGTAAATTCTTGTGTAGATTAACTTACCTACATATGGGTCAGTGACAACTTTGAATGCAAGTGCTGCAAGTGGTTCATCATCGCTAGGTTTTCTATCGATTTCTTTTTCAAGATCAGCAGGGTCAGATCCTACGATGTTTGGAACATCTACTGGACTTGGCATAAACTCGATTATTGCATCAAGTAGTGGTTGAACACCCTTGTTTTTATAAGCTGAACCTAAAAGACATGGGAATATCTTTTGTTCGATAGTACCTTTTCTGATAGCTGATTTGATTTCTTCTACAGAAATTTCTTCACCTTCTAGATATTTCATCATGATATTATCATCAACTTCTGATAATTCTTCTAGTAGGTTATTTCTATATTCTTCAGCTTGTTCTTTAAGTTCCGCTGGAATTTCTCCATATATTGGGTGAGCACCTAAATCTTCTGTATTGTATGTTACAGCTTCCATTGTTATAAGGTCAACTGCACCTTCAAATTCTTGCTCAGCTCCTATTGGAATTTCAATTGGAACTGCATTTGCTTTTAATTTATCTTTGATTGTATCAACTGCCATGAAGAAGTCTGCACCAGTTGCATCCATTTTGTTTATAAAACAAATTCTTGGGATATGGTACTTATCTGCTTGTCTCCATACAGTTTCTGATTGTGGTTCTACACCACTTTTTGCGTCGAATAAAGCTACAGCACTATCTAGTACTCTAAGTGATCTTTCTACTTCTACTGTAAAGTCAACGTGTCCTGGAGTATCGATAATGTTAATTCTATGGTCTTTCCAAAAAGCTGTGGTTGCAGCAGATCCAATTGTAATACCACGTTCCTTTTCTTGGTCCATGGAGTCCATTACTGCTGTACCATCGTGTGTATCACCTATTTTATATATTTTACCAGTATAGTATAACATTCTTTCTGTTACAGTAGTCTTACCCGCATCTATGTGGGCCATGATTCCTATATTTCTGGTATCTTTTAGTGCTACTTGTCTAGGCATTTATCCCCCTGAAATTAATATCTGTAGTGTGCAAATGCTTTATTTGCTTCTGCAGCTCTGTGCATTTCTTCTTTTCTCTTAACAGCTGCACCAGCGTTGTTAGATGCATCAATGATTTCTTTTGATAATCTTTCAACCATAGTTTTTTCTCCACGAGCACGTGAAAAATTAACTAACCATCTAAGAGCTAAAGTTTGTCTTCTTTCTGGTCTAACTTCCATAGGAACTTGGTAGTTAGCACCACCAATTCTACGAGCTTTAACTTCAAGTGTTGGCATGATGTTTTCTAGTGCTTGGTAGAATACTTCTAGTGCGTCATTTCCTGTTGTTTCTTCTATAATGTCAAATGCATCATAGACAATTCTTGTTGCAATACCTTTTTTACCATCAAGCATAACATTGTTGATAAGTTTTGTTACAACTCTATCGTTATACTTAGCGTCAGGCATTACTTCTCTTTTTGGTATATGTCCCTTTCTTGACACTTTGCTTCCCTCCTTTACCAATTATTAAGTAATATCATTAGTACTCGACTAATCATTGTCGTAAGTGTGCACACATATACCATAATTTTAATAAAAATTTATTTTTTAATTATAGGTACATTATGCACTTATATTAATTTTATGATCTAGTTTTGGTTCTTTTTAGCACCGTATTTAGATCTACCTTGTTTTCTTCCGTCTACTCCTGCTGTATCAAGAGTACCTCTTATGATGTGGTAACGCACACCTGGAAGGTCCTTTACTCTTCCACCTCTAATTAGTACAACACTGTGTTCTTGTAGGTTGTGACCAATTCCTGGGATGTATGAAAGTACTTCAGCACCATTTGTAAGTCTAACTCTGGCAACTTTACGTAAAGCTGAGTTTGGCTTTTTAGGTGTTACAGTTCTTACTGATGTACAAACTCCACGTTTTTGTGGTGATTGGTTAGGAGTAACTCTACTTTTTAAAGTATTGTAGTTGTAACCTAAAGCTGGTGTGTTTGATTTTGCTTTTGTACTTTTTCTACTTTTTCTAACAAGTTGGTTAATTGTAGGCATAATGCACCTCCTTTTCTTTTAAAATTTAATAAATTGGCAAACTTATGCCAATCCTTAAATATTCTACTATGATTTATTTTAAAAGTCAAATAAAACTTGTAATTTTAAGCTTTATTGTTTCAAATATAGATTTTAGGAAAATCATTTACTATCTTTGTTTTCTTTATAGGATAAATATTTAAGTATGATAAAATCTATCACCACGTAAAACTGAGATATAGGTGAAATATTAGTCCTACTTTCGTATTCAAAAACCTCATGAGTTACAAACGGAATATTGTAAGTAGACATTTGAGCAAGGCTATTATTAGAAAGTTTTGTAATGGACGCTAGTACAGGTTTAGTCTTTAGATTCTTTAGAAAATTAATCATTTCATTATTTTCACCACTTAAACTAAAGGCAAAGATAACATCATTTTTATGTATTTTTTCAATAATTACATCAGGGCTTTCTTTATCTATAACATAAACCATCTTATCAACTGTTAGAAAGTTTCTTTTTAGTTCATCAGCCGCATTTTTTTGGGTATATCCGCTTGCTATAGCATATATATGCTCTGCCTTTTCTAAATCTTTAAATAAGTCTGAGAGGTTTAAAGAAATCATCATAGTCATTGTTAAAAGCAGATCATTTTTTGTATATTCTATTTCATTATCATCAAATTTACTTTCTTTTGTATTAGACCATTTGACTATATATCTTAGTTCGCTATAACCATCAAGGCTAATCTTTTTTGCAAAGCTTACTATAGATGATGGAACAAGTTCAAGAGTATCAGCTAGCTGATTAATATTAAGCGATAGAAACCTATCTTTATCAAGCATAATATAAGAGTATATTTTAAGATCGTTCTTGCTTAATTTATCGTAATTTTCACTTACTAAATCAGTTAGTATCATCATTAGCCTTTCTATAAAATTTAAATAGTTCTTCTAAAGCTTTAACATAAGAACTCATTAGCCTTACTCCATCATAATTATCAGAAAAATACATATTATAATCCACATTGCTTGCTCTATCATAAGTCTTACCTATTACTATCTTTAGACAATCAATACTAGCTATCTTAAACATGAGTTGTTTACTATAAACGTCATTACCAAAATCCACTATAAATACACCACTATTTTTAAGCATTTTCTCTGTAAAAGCGCTTATCTCCTCACCACCACTATAAGTCTCAGCTAAAACTCCCATCTCCTGAAGATACATTTTTATAGTAAATTTAATTATTTTTTCATAACCTCCATTACCATATATAAAGATCCTATCACAGGATTTTATTTTTTTATATATCCCTCCTAGACTTTCGTCAGCTTGAAAATATGAGTCTTTTTTATTGTTATTGATATAATATTTAAGTTCACTATATCCTGAAAAACCAAGTTTTTTGGCAAATCTTAAAACACTAGTTCTTGATGTAAAGCATCTAGAAGCAAAGTCATTTATAGATATATCAAGACCTAATCCATTTTTTGAAATTTCATTAGCTATTGTTATATCAGTATTGCTTAATTTTCCTTCATTTTCTTTTAATAAATTAGAAATATCTATAATATATCACCTCAATATAAAACACCGTTTAATATATAAATTATACATTAAACGGTGTTTATTGCTATTAGCCAGATTAGTTAAGTTCCGGCCAGTATTCTTTGTTTGCTTTTATGAGATCATCTAAAATTGCTTTGGCCACTTTTGCAGAAGGCACTGTGCTTGATAATGTCAATGCTTGCCATAATTTTAGATAAGAATGTTCAATCCAAGCTTCTACTACTAGTTTTTCAACCGATACTTGTTGTTCCATAAGTCCTTTTTGGAATTGTGGGATATATCCTTGGTTAATTTTCTCAAATCCATCTTTACCTACTAGGCATGGGATTTCCACCATTGCTGTTGGATCAAAGTTTGGTACCGCTCCATCATTTGGAACTATTAGTAAGAATCTTTCTTTTGTATTTTCTGCTAGTGCACGTGCAAGATCTACTATATAAGTAGCATGGGCATCTAGCTCGATTTCAATATCTTTTGCTGTTCCAGCCTCTATTATTTTTTGACACATAGAAAATACGTCTTTTTCTCTATGCCCACGCACTTCATCTACTCTTGTATGTTCAGGATCTGTATGTTCTAGTACAAAATCTGGATAGAAATAGTATTTTAAATAAGTGTTTGGTATTGTTTCTGGATCTAGAGCATATACATCTTTTGCCTTAGTAAATGTTTCCATCCAAGATTCTTCCACGTGTTGTCCGCTTCCTATACCATCAGCAAATCCTGTTTTACTTACGTGTTCTTTAATTTGTGGTAATAGGTCATTACCCTCTTTATCATTTATCGCTGTAAACCATCCAAAGTGATTTAGTCCATAATACGAAAAATCTAGTTCTTGCCATTCCTTAAGTCCTACCATATCTGCCATCTTATACATAAGGTCGATTGGCATATCACAGATATTGATTACTTTTGAATCAGGTCTAAGTCTTCTTGTTGCTTCCGCTACTATAGCAGCTGGGTTTGAATAATTTAGCATCCAAGCATCTGGTGAATACTTTTCCATATAATCAATGATTTCAAGTACTCCACCTATTGACCTCATACCATAAGCTATTCCACCAGGACCAGTTGTTTCTTGTCCAAATACACCATGTTTTAGAGGGATTTTTTCATCCTTATCACGCATTTCATATTTACCAACTCTAAGTTGAGCTAGAACAAAATCTACATCAGTGAATCCTTCTTTAGGATCTGTAGTATATAAGAAATCAATTTCTGGATGTCTTTCCTTAAGTATAATTTCCATTGCCCCACCAATTTTTGCTTGGCGATCTTCATCGTTATCATATAACTTGATAGATCTGATCGGAAACTTATCTAAGTTATCTAGTAACATCCCAATTATTCCTGGTGTAAATGTTGATCCACCACCTGCGATCACGATTGAATATTTGTTAGCCATAATTTTCTCCTTTTTCTTTTTGTTAACTTTCTTACTTATTCGTTTTCCTCTAAGATTTCTCCAAATGCATCTGCAACATATTGGATATCCATTCCTACAATTACATGGACAGAATTACCGTTTTTGGCGGTACCATAAGTTCCTATTTCTTTAAAGTAGTCATCACTTTCTACTAGGCTAGGGTCTTTGACATTCACCCTAAGTCTTGTCACACAGTTTGTGAAGTCCTTGATGTTATCTGGACCACCAAGACCTATTAAAATTTCATCGGCCATAGTTTTAAATTTATCAGCACCAGCTTTTTTATTTTTTTCTTTAACTACAGTCTTATCTCCACTAGCTTCTATTGAAGTTGTCTCAGTTTCTTTTTTATTTCTTTCCCTGTATTCTTTTTTAGAATATAGTTTAGCTGAATCTTTATCAGCAGTTCTTCCTGGTGTTTTAAAGTCAAACTTTTCTATTAAAAAAGTAAAGACAAAATACCAAACTACTATAGCAACCAGGCCAATAACTAACATTATCACATATGTTTTCCAATGATTAGCTGCAAGTGGTATCCAGTTTAAGGATGCCATTTCTATAACCCCACCAGAAAATATTCCTACTACTCCAAAGGCATTCATAATCATCGATAGAATAGATGCAAGTACTGCATGTACCACAAAAAGTTGCGGTGCTATAAAAAGAAAAGTAAATTCTATAGGCTCTGTAACGCCACTTAAGACTGCAGTGAGTGCTACTGGTATCATAAGACCAGCAATCTTCTTTTTATTTTCCGGAAGCGCTGTCTTATAGAAAGCTAAGGCGACACCCACACATCCAAATATCTTTGACCAACCTGTAGCTGTAAGTTGAGCATAAGGAGCAATTTCCTTAAGAGAGCCAGTAGCAGCTGCAATTTGTGGTAAATTTTGTGCCCAATAAGCATAGATGCCACCAGGTACAACCAAACTATCATAAAACATTGGAGCATATAATAAGTGGTGAAGACCAAACGGAATTAAAAGTCTTTCTAAAAGAACAAAGATTCCAACTCCCCATGTTCCCGAATTAAGAATTACGCTTCTAAACGAAGCCATTCCATGTTGAATTTTTGGCCAGATTAGAACCGCAAGAAATGCTACAGGAATCATCATTATAAATCCAACTCCAAGCACAAAGGCTGATCCTTTGAAGACCCCTAGAGCTTCGGGAAGCCTTTTATCAAAGTATCTATTATGTATCCAAATAGCTATGCCTGAAATAACTAGAGCACCCATCATACCCATATCAAGGGTTTTTATGTTTGCTATCATAGCAAGTCCACTTGCACCACCCACTTCTTGGCTAAAGTCCACACCAAAAGTTGGCCCCCAGTGCTTTAGTATTGTAGATACATAGTTTAAAAATACTAAATATATTACAAAAGCTTCCATGCTTGCACGAGCATTTTGTTTTTTGCCAAACCTATAGGTAGGGCAATTGCAAATAATAATGGCAATTGATTAAATACAACCCATGCACCTGATAGAATCATATCCCAAATACCAAACCAAATTGTACCTTCTGAAGCAACTGGCCCCATAATTGCTTCAGTAGTAAATAAGGTTCCAAATCCTATTAGTAAAGCTGAAACTGCAAATAGCATTACTGGCGTGAACATAGCTCCACCAAATTTCTGGATTTTTTCCATCATAATATTCCCCTCCTTTGAAAACGTATTTATCTTTACTAATATATTATTATCATTTGTTATCATTGTCAATAAACGTTGGATATTAGGTATTTGTGTGTATTATTTAAAAATATTTTTTAGATGTGATTTTTCACAAAATAATACTTTCATGAGTTATGAGCTAGCAATTCTCTCTTAAATGGGTAATAATTTGTAACAGTATTTTACAGGAGGAAATTATGAACGTAGCTATAATTGGTTGTGGAATAGGTGGCATCTACATACTAAAAACGATTATAGATCACCCAAATTATCATAATAATATAAACTTACATATATTTGAACCTAGGAAAGAGCTAGGTGTAGGACTAGCATATGAAAATGATACTAAATATAAATTATTAAATGTTGATGAATCATATATGTCCTTAGACTTGCATAATCCAGATCATATAAATAATTGGATCTTAAATAATGATAAATATAGTTGTAAAATAGAATCTATGCTTCCTCGTAAAGTATATGGAAAATATATTAAAGATACTTTTGATACTTACTTAGATAGAAAAAATATACATATTCATCATGAAGAAGTTATAGATTTAAATGAAATTAATAACAAATACAAGATAAAAACAAATATTAGAGATTACGAAGAAAGTTTTGATACTATATTCTTATCAATAGGACAATCTCATTATAAGGACGATTATAAACTAAAGAGTAAAGATAAATTCATTTATAATCCTTATCCTCTAAAAGAAAACTTAGTTATTGATCGGATAAATATGGATACTTCTATTGGAATCATAGGAGCTGGACCAACTTCTATAGATATCTATAGATTTATCAAAAGAAAGTATAAGCTAAACAAACCTATATATTTTTTCACAAAGTCATCATCTTTTCCAGTAGTAGAAATACCTTATAAATATGAAAGAAAAATATGCTCTATAGATGATAGTTGGATAGATGAACATATCAATGATAAAGGTTTTATTGATCTTTATACTATTAAAAATACGTTTAATAATGATTTTAAAAGGTATGGCTATGATTTTAATAAAGTATACGAAAGATATAAAGATACAGATATAAAAAAATATAAGCTAGCCTTAGAAGAAAATGATAGATCTTTAGCTTTTACACAAAATTATTTAATGGAATTTTGGTATGTCGCTGCTAAATTATATAACAGTTTAAGTGGCTTAGATAAAGCTTATGCAGATGATAATTACGTCCATAAAATAGACTTTCTTATAACCAAAACTCCTACTGCTACTATGAAGGATTTGATAAGTAATTATGATAAGCAAAGTATAAAAATAATCAAAGAAACTAACGAAATAATTGTAACAGATAAGGATAATTTTATAGTAAAAAGAAAAAATAATAAAGATATAGAAATAGATTTATTAATAAATGCTCAAGGATTTGAAAAAGAACTTGTTAAAGCTATCAAAAAAGATACTCTGCTTAATAATCTCTACGATCATAAATTTATAGAAGCAGATGTAGATGGCAAATACATCAAAGTTGCCTATCCATCATATAATCTTATTAATAAAAAATATGGAATAATGAATAATATATACCTTTCTGGTATGTGGGCAGGGTCTACGGATATCTTAAATAATGATATAAGATCAATTATCCAAGCAAGTCAGCTTATGGCTAATAATTTTATGGCAAAATTATCTGATTAGGTTATACTTTTGTAATCTTGGGGTATAATTTAAAAGTAAATAGGATTAAATTAGGAGGAATTATTATGGATATAACATTTGGGGGAAATAAAGTAAACTTATTAGGTCAAGAAATTAAGGTTGGAGATAGTGCTCCTGCATTTAAAGCAACAAAAAACGATTTAAGCGAATGGAGCAGTACTGATTACGAAGGTAAAATCGTAATTTATTCTGTAGCACCTTCTCTTGATACTAGCGTATGTGCTTTACAAGCAAAAAGATTTAACAAAGAAGCAGCTAGTCTTGATGGAGTAAATGTAGTTACAATTACAGAAGACCTACCTTTTGCTCAAGCTAGATTCTGTTCTAACGAAGACATTGAAAATACAATTATGATTTCAGATTATCAAAATCGTGAGTTTGGTGAAAAATTTGGCTTCTTAATGGATGAAAATAAACTTTTAGCTCGAGGCGTTGTTGTAGTTGATAAAGATGGCAAAGTAGCTTATGTAGAATATGTTCCAGAAGTTACTAATGAAGTTGACTTTGATAAAGCTCTTGAAGAAGTTAAAAAATTAATCTAATTTAAAATAAATAGAAGGGCTGTTACAAAATTATGAATAACCCGTCCCATCATTAGAAAATTCTCTTAGGAAATTTTTTTACATAGACTGCTCTCATGGAGGCAAAATTTCCGTAGAGCTTCTTCTAATAATTTGGGAAAGATTTATTCATTCTCCAACAGCTCTTTTAAAATCTTATATAATATTTAAATATCTTGCCAGTTCTTTTTACCACTAGCTATATTCTTTATATATTTACCTACTCCATTATTTTTTATCATATCCCTATCTATGAAATACACGCCTGCTGCAGATGCTAGCATCTTGATATGGGAAGTATCGTCATTTGAGTTTGAAGATATGAGCACTGGTTTAGCATCCATACCAAATTGTTTAGTATGATTATTAATTTCATATAGATCTTCACTATTTATATTATTTTCAACGGTAGATATAATTATTGTAGAAAAACCTTTAGTACATACTATATCTAAGATATTCTCTATAGCTTTACTATCCTCTCTATAATCATCATAAGCCTTCCATCTAAGATTAACTCTTATCTTGATTTCATCAAAGAAATCAGCATATTTAATAAGTTCAAAATATGTATACACTCTAAGCATACTTCCTTTATCTTCATATCCGTTAAAAAATTCCCTAAATGAAAGATCACCATATTCATAACGGAATAAAACAAAATCATCACCACTTTTTACATAAGGGGAATTTTCGATTTTGTTAAAAATTCTAATAGAATTTCCACCATCTGATTTATCGATATCTAGCATAATTTTATTAACTCTATTAGCAAATTCTTTAGGGTTGTCAACTTTATACTTATATTGAAAACTTAACTTATTCGAAACTATTAAATAACTGTATTCATAGTTTTTTTCTAATAACTGTGTCTTTACTAGATCAAAACCCTCATTATATTCCCACATATTTTTTGATATAAATTCGCCAAGGTTTCTTGATAAATCATCATTATAAGAATGAAGCCTTAGATAACCAGGATTTGCCGGAAATTCATATTCTATTAGTATATCTTCCTTAATCAGTTCATCTAGAAGATGCTTTAAACTCTTATATTTCTTAGTGTCATATCTTCTGAATTTAAAATCACCAACTTCTAATAAGCTATGCTCATCTTCTCTTTCAAACTTATCAAGATTTAGAATGCATAGATTACGGCTATATTTTATAGCTTCTACAAAATTTTGCCAATCATTTGAATCCATATTTATATATGCTTGCCATAACCTAGGATAATGTTTTATTAATCTTGTTATATTAGATATGCTTGGACTCTCGTATACCATAGCATTATTTAAAAAGAAAGTTTCTTCCACAGTAAGGGAACTTTTCATACTATAGAATTCTAAAGCTTTATAGTTTCCGAACCAATTATTTGATCCAATATATTCTATATAATCTATATCCATAAGCTCAGGTCTTTTACCATCTAGATGACTATTTAAGGTCAGGTCTACAACTGAATTTTCCTTATTATAATATTGGAGTTGATCATAAGTAATGACTTCAATATATATATACTTTTGTAGTCTTTTATTTTTCAAAAAGCTTTCAATTCTATCTATTTTCTTACTATCTACAGGCTTATCACTTAAAAATATAAGTTTTTCTGGATAAAATTTGATAGTTGCTATGATATTAGCCCATAAATTTTCATCATCATCTATAAAAGGTTTATAAATAGTCTTAATTTTCTCAGATGATATCAAAGGAATAGAATCAATAATCATATAATCTATTAGTTTAATATCTAATTCTTTATTCCTCCTAATAATTAAATCTAGATCACTTTTTATTTGAATATAATCATTACTTAAAGTCTTTAAATCAGGACTAGCTTCATATAATATCTCTTCTATCTCATAAGTCAAAACATTTAATGAGTTATTAGCGTAAAGCTCATTTTCTATAATTTTATAAGATAGATTAACAAACTTAATCCATAATGGTCTTAATCTTCTTAAGAAATCATTATCATCCCGTAGCGTGTTGTTTAAAACATTTAATAATCTAAATTTTACCTGATCTTCTTTATAAATAGTTTTTTCTACAATTAATTTGTCTATATGATTTGAAACTTCAGTTAACTTATCAATATAGCCTTTTTTTCGCAATCCAGCATTACTATTAGTTATTAAAGGATGAAACTTATTTTGATAGTCAGCATAACCTTTTTGATCTACATAAGCATAGGAGTTAAGCTCAACAGTAGTAGGAATTCTATATCCTTGAGATATCATAAATCTATTCCAAGAATGGTGTTCGCTATCCGCTAATATATCTCTAATATTTATTTCATCAGTATTGTTTTTTGCTCGCAAAAGCATTTTATAGAAATTAAGTGGTGCTTGATCATCATCTTCTATTCCAGCCATAAATAGGTAATATTCCATAGATAAGGCCACTCTTAAAGAGGTCTTTAGGTTATAAAAGTTTTCTTCTAAAAATTCTTTCCATATATCATCATAATCAACTCGCTCACCTTTATTTACAATTACGTGGAGTCTATAAATATCAAAAGCCTCTTCTAATAACTTATCATTAAATTTCCTATTTTTGAATGTAGAAGTTGAAGCTAAGTCAAAATTATAATAGGATATATTTTTTTCTTGTCTAATATCCACTCTATGATTATTTCTTGAATAATTAAGAATAACTCTTTTTTGATTATCTAATCTAAACTCTTCATACAAGACATCACCCATTCTGCTATAATCATAACCCGTATCATCTAATATTAGAATATAAGATTCTTCTATTCTTTCTTTATAAGATTTGAAGTTAATATAAGCGTACGGTTTATCAGTGATATCTGTATTTATATTATTATTTACAATCCTTCCATTTAGCTTTATTTCTGTACTTTGAGCTAATAATGGATTTTCATTAAGCATCTGCTTATAAAACTTTTTAGGATTTTTATCGTATAAATTAATATTAAGATCTACATCTTTTATTATTACAGTTGAGAATATAAAGCTAAAAAATATTCTAGAAAGGTCATTGTTGCCCACAATTGCAACATCAATACTTTTTAAATCATCTTTCTCAATTATATAATTATAAAGTCTATTATAGTCTAAAAAATATACTGCGGATAATATATTAGAAAAGTCCTCATTATTTCTAAATCTTAAGTTGTTTTCTATCTTGATGAGTCTATTTTTAAACTCTTCTACACTTATATATCTACGTATAGGTAAAGTTTCCTGTAATAATTTTATAATTTCCTCTACAGCATACTTATTTACTAAAATCTTATTTGACTTATTGCTAAGCTCATCTCTTACATTTCTAGCAAGAAACTCCATATCCTCATTTTCTAAATTAGTAGGATATCTGCCCATTATTAATGTAAAGAATGTAGCTCCTAGCATATATGTATCTATTTCTTCAGTTATAAAAAATTCTTTTCTTTTGTCAATATTCGTAATGTATCTAATTTCAGGAGGAATAAAGGCTCTTTCACTTGGCATAGAAAATTCATTTATATATTCAAGCTCATTGAGGTCAATAGCTGCATCAAAGTCAAATAATTTAACCTTGCTATTATTATAGTCATAGAGTATATTAGCAGGCTTTAAATCCATATAAATGATGTCATTTTTATGAAGATGGATTAGAATATCTGCTGTTTGAATTAGAATATCTACAATCCTTACTAGATCTAAATTATAGTATTTATCGACACTTGTTGCAGTATCTACTTCATAAAGTGAGTATAAATAAGATTTATCAATCTCTACCCTGTAAGGTTTAACTATCTTATCTTCAAGATAAGGATCCATGTCAAGGATTCTTATATGTTTATTATAGGCATCAATAAATTTATCTCGATCTATCTTGATTCTTTTCCTGTATTTTTTATCTATTGCATCAAAATATAATTCTAACTTATTGTAAGGACTTCTGATAGCTTCTATATAGTTCTCATCGTAAGCTGGATAGAATTCTTTCATTATCATCTTTTTTATAGGCGGATATGTATCATCAACTGCTACCTCATATACCAAAGATGAACCTCCAAGTCCTATAAGTTTTTTAACCTCAACCTCATACTTAACTTCACCCATCATACTAATGATATTGAATTTTTCTCCAACAAGTGAACTTCTTGTTGAATTAACTTTGTTATTTAATTGATCAATAAAATTTTCCTGTGAAGTAAAATCTTTCATATTTAATCCCTTTTATTATTAATAATAATTGCTATAATCGCTTTGTAATTACAAGATAATTATATCATCTTAAATAAATTAGTGGTAAAGCACTTTTATATAGAAATGTTTTCCCGTTATAATTATTATACATCATTTTATACTTAAAATATAAGAATATTAAAATTATATCAAATTTTATTACTGAATTATTAATGTATTCTGGTATAATCATTCTAATATTAAATTAATTATTCTAATGGAGGTAAATATGAAATTAGGGGTTCATGATTTAATGTTAAAACAAAATGATAAAACAAATCAAGAATTCTTCGAAGATACTAAAAAATTAGTACATGAATTAGATAAACTTGGTTACGACAGATATTGGTTTGCAGAACACCACGGATATAAAAGTTTACTAGCAGTTGCACCTGAGATAATATCTAGCTACTTTCTATCTATTACTAAACATATGAATATAGGTGCTGGTGGATGCATGATAATGCACTATTCGCCACTTAAGGTGGCAGAAATATTTAAAACTATGGCAGAACTTGCTCCAGGCAGAATTGACCTAGGCATTGGTCGTGCCCCAGGATGTGGAGTTGCAGAAACAAGAGCTTTAAATCATAAGTTCGAGGATAAATCTCCTGACTTATATGATGAAATTGAAGTTATACTTGATTACTTACAAGATGAGAAACCAAAAGATCCCATTTATAGATTTGTAAAGGCTGTACCAAGATATAACGAATCTTTAGTTAACCCACGGATATTAGGGTCTACAGGAAAATCTGCACCTAAAGCTGCTGAGTGGGGATTACCATACTCTTTCGCTAAATTTTTTCTAGTTGAAACACCTGCAGAAGTATTTAAGCAATATAGGTCTGAATTTAAACCATCTATATATGCTGACAAGCCATATATTTCTATGTCCTACAAAATATTAATTAGTGATGATAGAGACGAACTCGAATACTTAGGAAAATCTTTTGAGTATTTCCACATTCAACAAAATAATGGTAAATTTAAAGGTATAATTGATCCTGAAGAGCTTAAAGATTATCATTTTAGCCTAAATGAACAAGCAATACTAAAAAAAGGCTATGACAATAATTTCTTAATCAAAGGATCAAAGCAAGAAGTAGCTGATATTCTAGAAAAAGAAATAGAAGAATTTTATATAGACGAAATACTTTGCTTTGCTCCTATTTTCGGCATTGATAATAGAATTAGCACTTATAAGTCCTTAAAAGAAATATTTGATTAATAAAAAATCAACCCATATTCAACTTGTAGAATTAGGGTTGTTTTTTATCTATAATTTTATAATTACACCTACAATATAATATTCATTATTTTAAAATAAAATAACTTATGCTAAAATCATTATAAATAATGATAAATCGATAAAAAAGAAAGATTTTTATAAATTATTAAATGAGCAACTAGCAAATCTTAGAACTGATCATCTTGATTTCTATCTACTACATTCTTTAGATATCAAAAGATTTAATGATATGGTTGAACTAGGTGTATTTTACTTCTTCAATGAAATTAAGGAAAAAGGATTTGTCAAACATGTTGGATTTTCTTTCCATGATGAATATTCTTCCTTTGAAAAAATTATAAAATCTTATTCTTGGGACTTTTGTCAAATGCAGCTAAATTATCTAGATATAAATTACCAAGCCGGACTAAAAGGATATAAACTTGCAAAAGATATGGAAATACCGGTTATTATAATGGAGCCAATTAAAGGAGGACGCTTAGCAAAGCCACCTGAAGAAATAGTAGCTTTATTAAAAGACTTCACAGACTTAAGTCCAGCTCAAGAAGCCTTGAAATTTCCTCTAAGTCTAGACAATGTTATGACTGTTTTAAGTGGTATGAATGATATTAATCAGGTAAAAGAGAACCTTGATATGGCTAGTTCTGTTGATTGTAATTCCTTATCTAAAGAAGATATAAATTTTTACCAAGCTCGCCAAATCTATAAATCAAAAGAGCAAATAGGATGTACTGCTTGTGAATATTGTCTACCTTGCACAGTAGATATAAACATACCAAAAGTTTTCTCTCTTTGGAATAATGCTTATCTATATGACGAGAGTAAAAAAAGTAAAGTTCAATATAAAGATTATCTAAAGGAAAGTGTAAGTCCAATAGAATGTATAGAATGTGGGAAATGCGAGGGAATATGTCCACAAAACCTTGAGATAATTGAAGGATTACAAAAGGCTAATGAGTTTTTATCATAGCTTTTCTAAATATAAATATGTGATATATACCCTCTTTAAGTAAGGATGGTACTTTTAGAAAATACAGCCATACATTTAAAAATAATCTCTACAACTACACCATCCATCTCATATAATAAAATAAGAAAATAGATGTTTGCCATAAAATATAGGCAAGCATCCATTTATAACAATTAAATAAATATTGTATCTAGTTAATAACTAAATTTCCTAAGCTAAATTTATTCTACTGTAACTGACTTAGCTAAGTTTCTAGGTTTATCAATATCTAGCCCTAATTTTTTGGCTACCTCATATGCTATAAGCTGTTGGGGAATTACCGCAAAAATAGCTTGATATAAATCATCAGTTGATGGAATTTTTAGACAAACATCATATGTCCTCTCTATCTCTTTATTAATCTCTGGACTAATTCCAATGGTGTAAGCTCCCCTAGCCTTTACTTCTTTAATATTTGATAAAGACTTTTCTCTAAGCTTACTTTGAGTAATCAAATTTACAACTGGTACGCCCTCTTCTATTAAGGCAATGGAACCATGCTTTAGTTCACCGCTTGGCATATCCACTGTATTAATATAAGATATCTCTTTTAATTTTAAAGCTCCTTCTTTGGCAGATAAATAATCAAGTCCCCTACCCATATAGAAAATAGCCTTAGCATCTTTTAATTTTTCCGCAATTTTATCAATTTCTTGCTCTTTATCAAGATAGTCTCTGATTAAAGATGGATATGATTTGAACTCACTTATAGTATCTTTTACATATTCCATATCATAAGTTCCTACTTTATATCCAAAGTCAAGACCCAAAAGGTATAAAGCCATTAATTGTGCCGTATAGGCTTTTGTAGAAGCTACAGAAATTTCCGGGCCTGCATCACAATATATAACTTTATCAGCTTCTCTATCTATACTTGATCCAACTACATTGGTTATAGCAAGAACTTTAGTCCCACGTTTCTTTGCTTCTCTCATTACTGAAAGAGTATCTGCAGTTTCGCCAGATTGGCTAATTGTAATCAACAAGCTATCCTTAGTTAGAAAATCCATATTGTATCTAAATTCTGATGCAATTTCTGCTGTAAGAGCCTTGCCTAATGCTTTTTCCAAAGCTTTTTTTCCAATCTCTCCTGCATGAAAAGCTGTACCACAAGCTGTAATATATATATTATCAAAAGCTAGTATTTCCTCTTTGCTAAAAGATGTATCTCCTAGATTTATGAAGTCATCCTTAACTTTTCTAATGAGTGAGTCTTCAATAACTTTGGGTTGCTCATTAATTTCCTTAATCATAAAATGTTCATAACCATTTTTGCTGGCAGAATCTATAGACATATCAACATGACTGATTTCTTTACTAAGCTCATCTTCCTTGTATTCTATTTTGTATTTACCGTCTTTATTTATTGTTACAACTTCTTCATTTTCTAAGTAGATTACATCTCTTGTGTAGTTTAATATAGCTGGTATATCTGACGCAGCAAAGACTCCATTATCAGTAATACCTAATATTAGAGGACTCTCTTTGCGAACCACTACTAAGGACTCTGGATCACGGCTAGAAATTACAGCCAAGCTAAAAGATCCTTCTATAATTTCTATAACTTTTTTTACAGTAGTAGTTAGATTTTCTTCATAGTATTTATCTAACAGATTTGCCACAACTTCTGTATCAGTTTCTGAATAGAAGCTATAGCCATCTTTTATTAAATCCTCTTTAAGTGCTTGATAATTTTCTATAATTCCATTATGAACAATAGCAATATCGTTTTTATTATTCACATGAGGATGAGAGTTTTCTTCTGATGGTTTGCCATGAGTCGCCCATCTGGTATGCCCTATACCAGTACAGGAATCATATGAATAATCTTTTAGTTTATCAACAAGTCCCTTAATATTACCACTTTTTTTTATTACATCAATAGATCCTCCTTGCAATAGAGCAATCCCTGCTGAGTCATATCCCCTATACTCTAACTGCTCTAAACCAGCTATCAACTTATCTTTGCAATTTTGCTTGCCATTATAAGCAACAATTCCACACATTATAAACCTCCTTGTGGTGAGGATTACTGTAATGATTTTGTCTTTCTATTACTAGAAGTATTTGTACATTACTAAGGCTGTAATACCTTTGGAGCATCCGCCGAATCCTTCGATAACTCCATCCCTCGTCAACCCTAAGGTCCTGGCGCTTCTTATATTTTTTCCTCAAAATTTTTGCTATTTTATTATACCATAATTTGCAAATATACTAAATTATAGATTTTTATCTTCTCTTATCTACTAGTATAACCATCAGTTATATGTATTAGTTAAAGCCTCCCATAGATACTTCTTTTATAAGATTGTCATATTCTTCTTATTTCCATCCAGAATCGATAGCCGCAGCATCTGAAGTAAATATAGAATCTGGGATCCAGAAATATGCTGGTGTAGATTGAACACATAGAGCTGTTTCATTTAATCATCCTCTATCTATAGCGACATCAAATGCTTTTCTTACTTTATTATTTGCAAATAATTCATCTTTAAGATTTGGAAGTATATAGTCTTCAGATATCATACTGACATCATCCGTATTGATACCATACATCTTATCAAACACTGACGTCTATTCTTGTAAGTTTGTTGAAATTGAATTGATTTCCTTAGCTTAAAACACATTCATTCTAGTATTAATATCAGTTAGAAATCTTAAGTTTACTTTTCAAGTTGTACCTTATCAGCATCCTAATAATAAAGCTTCATAAACTTCTTTTTATAAAATATTACAAAAACAAAGAGTTGTTACAAATTAATAAATAATTATTGCTATATCACTTGAGTATACTCAAATGATTTTGGAACAATTTATTTATCTTACAACAACTCCTAATACTATAATATTTTAAATAACACTTATTAATTTGTATGCTCTAATATTTTATAAATTTATTTTTTTCTAGATTATCTAAGTAAATAAGTAATCTTTCATATAGGGGCTCGGATTTTTCTCCGTATGTCTCTTTTAAAATCTTAGCTATATCTTCTATACTATTTTCACCATTTATGGATTCCCAAACTATATTTCCTATACCTTTAACTTTAACTCTAGTAATTTTGGGTCTTTTAAAAAGCTTTTGAGCGATCTTATGATTAAGTCCCTCATGTGACATTAATATTATATAATTCTTGTTTTTTTCATCATATTCATAATCCACATTTTTATAAGGGATCCTATCTAGATTATCCATTAGTTCTATCTTTCTTTATAACTGATTTTGCTTTTGAATAAACAAGTATACCAAGTCCTATAAATAGTAGCACGGATACTTCTTGAGGTAAGCTAAATCTATCAGAAATATTTATAGCATCTGCAAATGTCTTTGCCTTAAAAGGTATTATTGCAAATACAGCAAGGATAATACCCATTATTCCTTCACCTGCTATAAGTCCTGCAGAGTACAATGTACCATTAGTTTCTGCATCCTTTTTACTTTTATCATCCGCTTTGATCTTATCAACTATTAGTCTAACAACTCCACCAAACATTATCCCCAAGGTAGTATTAAGTGGTAGGTAAAGACCTATTGCAAAAGGTAGAACACTTATTCCTAATAATTCTACCATTATTGCAATCGCAGCCCCTACAAATACTAAGTCCCAAGGAAGGTTTCCACTCATTACTCCCTCTACTATCATCTTCATAAGTACAGCTTGCGGAGCTGGTAAATCTTTAGTACCAAAACCTATTGAGGTATTTAATATCCAAAGTATACCACCTATAACTAAAGATGATGTTAGAACTCCAATAATCTCACCAATCTGTTGGTACTTAGGACTTGCTCCCACAATATAACCTGTCTTTAAGTCTTGAGAGCAGTCTCCTGCTATCGCTGCTATTACGCATATAATCGTTCCTATAGAAATAGCTGCTATCATTCCATCATGGCCAACAAGACCTGTAGCCTTAAGAATAAGTGTTGCTATTAATAAGGTGGCTATTGACATTCCTGAAACTGGGTTATTTGAGGATCCTATGATACCAACCATTCTTGATGATACTGTAGCAAAGAAAAATCCAAATATAACTATAATTATAGCTCCAATAATATTTACAGGTGTTGATGGCATCAAAAAGATTAATATTACTGAAACAATTATTAGTATAATTGATATCTTGAAAGATATATCTGTATCTAATCTATCTCCATTACTAGAACTATCTCTACTTTTTAAGTCATTTATTGAGTCCTTAAATGACTTTACTATCATAGGTAAGGATTTAATCAAAGATATAATACCACCTGTAGCCACAGCACCAGCTCCAATATATCTTATATAGTTTGACCATAAATCTGATGGGGCAAGATTTGTAAGTTCTGGACTACCAAAAGCATGAAGAAGTGGCATAAGTACAAACCAAGCAAGCACACCACCTGCTAGCATTATAGCAGAAATAGTAGGCCCAACTATATATCCAACTCCCATCAAGGCAGGTAGAGCATCAAATCCTACAGCAGTTCCAGCAAAATTTTTAGCTGATATTTCATAACTCACTCCTTCAGGAAATATTTTTAGTCCATTTGATAAAAATTTGTAGAGTGATGCAAGGCCTAGTCCTTTAAATACAACACTTGAATCTTGACCACTCTCTTCTCCAGCCTTTAAAACTTCTGCACAAGCTTTTCCTTCAGGATATGGTAAAACACCATCTTCTTTGACTATAAGTGCACGTCTTAGGGGAATCATAAATATTACTCCCAAAACCCCGCCGATCAAAGTTAATAGCAAGATATTTAAGTAAGAAATATAATGGCTATCTCCCCATTCACTTTCCCATAAAAACGCAGCTGGTAAAGTAAATATAGCACCTGCTGCTAGTGACTCTCCTGCTGAACCTATGGTTTGTACTATGTTATTTTCAAGTATGGAATCACGTTTTAATATCTTTCGAACTATACCCATAGATATAACTGCAGCTGGTATAGATGCAGAAATAGTTAGTCCTACACGTAAACCTAGGTAGGCATTAGCTGCTCCAAATACTATAGCAATAAGCATACCTAATATCACAGCCAAGGGCGTAAATTCTCTTAACTGCTTATCTTTATCTCGTTTTTTCATAACAACTCCTCTTATAAAATGTATTTTATTTAAAATATGTAATTTATTATACCACATTATACTTTATTATGATATGCTATTAAAGACAAATATACTTATTCTTTTATTTCTATATAATATTGATAGATATAGCAAACTTAATATCCTAAATTAAGGATCAACTTTTTGTAAAGAAAAAAGCCCACTAACTAATTAGTTAGCGAGCTATATATATTATTTTTGCATTTGTTCTTCATTTTCAGCTTCTTCTATAGCTTCTATATTCATTGCAATTTGTGCATCTTCTAATTCTTTTGTTTCATAGTCTATTTCTACATCATTGTAGCGTTTCATACCTGTACCTGCTGGAATAAGTTTACCAATTATGATATTTTCCTTAAGTCCCATTAGGTCATCTACCTTGCCTTTGATAGAAGCATCTGTAAGAACTCTTGTTGTTTCTTGGAAGCTGGCTGCTGATAACCATGAATCTGTTGCAAGAGATGCTTTTGTGATACCTAATAGTTCTTGTGTATATTCTGCTGGTCTCTTGCCTTCTTCTATCAACTTTTCATTAATAGCGTTGACTTCACGTCTTTCTTGTAAGCTTCCTGGTAAGAATTCTGTATCCCCTGATTCATCGATTTTGACTTTTTTAAGCATTTGACGAGCAATTACTTCTATATGCCTATCGTCAATCTCTACACCTTGGATTCTGTATACTTTTTGTACTTCTTTAGTAATGTAGTTTTGTACTCCAACTTTTCCAAGTACTGCTAATACATCGTGTGGATCTAGTGATCCTTCTGTTAATTGATCACCTTTCTTTACCACATCTCCATCGTGCACTAAAAGTCTTGATCCAAATGGTATGTTGTATTTTTGTACATATCCATCTTCTGATTCTATCTCAACATCTGTTTTCTTTTCATTTTGGATAAGTGTTACAGTACCAGAATTTTCTGCTATATATGCAAGTCCCTTTGGCTTACGGGCTTCAAATAACTCTTCAACCCTTGGAAGACCTGACGTAATTCCTACACCTGCTATACCACCTGAGTGGAAAGTTCTCATTGTAAGCTGTGTACCTGGTTCACCTATAGATTGGGCTGCAATAATTCCAACTGCTTCACCAATATTTACTGGCTTACCTGTAGCAAGATTTCTACCATAGCATTTTGCACAAACTCCATGTTCTGCTTTACATTCTAGTACTGAGCGTAATTTTACTTTCTTAACTCCAGCTGCAACAATTTTTTCTGCTGTATCTTCATCTATTAACTGATCTTTTGAGCAAAGTAGTTCTCCATCAGAATCTTTAATATCTTCAAATGATGTACGTCCTACTATACGAGTATAAAGATTTTCAACTAATTCATTACCATCTTTAAATTCGTAAGCCTCTACATAACCGTCAGTATGGCAGTCATCTTCTGTAACTATAACGTCTTGTGATATATCTACCATTCTACGTGTTAAGTAACCTGAATCGGCAGTACGCAAAGCTGTATCTGTTAGACCTTTACGAGATCCGTGGCTTGATATAAAGTATTCTTGTACAGAAAGCCCCTCACGGAAGTTTGCCTTAACTGGAATTTCTATAGTCTTACCGTCTGCCTGACTCATAAGTCCACGCATACCACCTAGCTGTCTGATTTGGTTTGTTGAACCACGGGCACCAGAATCAGCAAATATTTTGATGTTATTATCATCACGTAGATCTGTTAGAAGTGCTTCTGTTACTTTATCTGTAGTCTCTCTCCAGATATCTATAACTTTTTCATATCTTTCATCATCGGTTATAAGACCACGTCTGTATAATTTTTCATATTTATCAACTTCATTATCAGCATCTGCTATTATATTCCATTTTTCTTTTGGAATATTAACGTCTGCCATGGATACTGTAAGTCCTGAAAGTGTTGAGTATTTGTATCCTGTTTGTTTGATGTAGTCAAGTACTTCTGCAGTTTTGATATTGCCATGTCTTCTAAAGCATCTATCTACTATATCTTTAAGTACTCCAGAATCTGCTACTTGATTGATTTCTAGTGAATATGGATCATCTTTACGATTTACATAGCCTAAATCTTGAGGGATACCTTCATTATATATAAATCTACCAACTGAGGATTCTACAATCTTACCTACATCTTCACTATTTTTTCTTACTCTTACACTAACTCGTGTTTGATATTCTACATCACCTGTAAGTAGGGCTTTTTTCATCTCATTAGTTGAGTTAAATACCATCCCCTCGCCCTTGGCACCTTCTTTGATAGTTGTTAGGTAATAGGCACCAAGTACCATATCCTGTGAAGGTGTTGTAATTGGTTTACCATCTTTTAGACCTAAGATGTTGTTTGTAGACATCATTAATAATCTTGCTTCTATTTGTGCTTCATTTGATAATGGTAAATGTATAGCCATTTGGTCACCATCAAAGTCAGCATTGAATGCGTTACAAGCAAGTGGATGTAGCTTAATAGCTTTACCTTCCACTAGTACTGGTTCAAATGATTGTATACCAAGTCTATGAAGTGTAGGGGCACGGTTAAGTAATACTGGGTGATCTTTGATAACCTCTTCTAGGACATCGTAAACCCTTGGATCTTTTTTCTCTACCATTTTTTTCGCAGACTTAAGATTGTGAGCCATACCACGATCTACAACCTTATTCATTATAAATGGTTTAAATAATTCTAGAGCCATTTCTTGTGGAAGTCCACATTGGTTAAACTTAAGATCTGGACCTACTACTATTACTGAACGACCTGAGTAGTCTACACGCTTGCCAAGTAAGTTTTGGCGGAATCGTCCAGATTTACCCTTAAGTAAGTCTGATAGGCTCTTCATATTTCTATTGGATGCACCTGTTACAGCTCGTCCGCGGCGACCATTATCTATAAGAGCATCTACAGCTTCTTGGAGCATTCTCTTTTCGTTACGAACGATTATTTCTGGTGCTCCTATATCTAGAAGTCTTTTTAATCTATTATTTCTATTTATAACACGTCTATATAAGTCGTTTAGGTCAGATGTAGCAAATCTACCACCCTCAAGTTGAACCATTGGTCTAAGTTCTGGTGGCATAACTGGTAGTACATCAAGAATCATCCATTCTGGCCTATTGCCGCTTGTCATAAAGGCATCAACTACTTCTAAACGTCTTGAAATTCTAACTTTCTTTTGTCCTGTAGAATCTTCTAATTCTTTCATTAGAATTTCGTATTCTTTTTCTAAATCTATATTAGAAAGAAGCTCTCTAACAGCTTCTGCACCCATTGCTGCTCTAAATTCTTGATCATCTGGGTTGTTTTCTATAGTTTCTTGATATTCTGTTTCAGAAATTTCTTGTTTGACTGAAAGTCCAGACTCACCAGGATTTATTACTACATATGAAGCAAAGTATAATATTTTTTCAAGTATTCTTGGGCTCATATCTAAAAGCAATCCCATTTTTGATGGAATGCCTTTAAAATACCATATATGACTTACAGGAGCTGCTAATTCAATATGGCCCATTCTCTCACGACGTACCTTTGATTTAGTGACTTCTACACCACACTTTTCACAAACTACGCCTTTATATCTGATTCTCTTATACTTACCACAAGAACATTCGTAGTCCTTAGTAGGTCCAAAGATTTTTTCGCAAAATAGACCATCTTTTTCTGGTTTTAGAGTTCTGTAGTTTATAGTCTCAGGTTTTTTTACTTCTCCATGGGACCATGATCTGATCTTTTCAGGGGATGCGATTTTCATCCTCATCCCATCAAATTGTGTTAATTCGCTCATAAATCTCCCTATTCTATTTCTTCAATGCTAAATCCTGAATTATCATCTTCTTTATAAAGACTTTCAAATTCTTTTTCTATTAATATGTCATCACTTGACTCAACATTTTCTTCATCTTTAACTTCTTCTGTTACTTTATTTTGAGTAAGTGATCTTGTTTGGGATTTAATTTTTGATGCATCTATTTTGTCTACTTGACTGAATCTATCTTGTTCATCAATATTTTCTTTAAGCTCGATTACTTCTCCATTATTATCAAGTAACTCTACATCTAAGGCAAGTGATTGTAATTCTTTTACAAGTACCTTAAATGATTCTGGTGTTCCTGGTTCAGGAATATTTTCTCCCTTAACAATAGATTCGTAAGTTTTTACCCTACCTGTAACATCATCTGATTTTACTGTTAGAATTTCTTGTAAGGTATGGCTTGCTCCGTATGCTTCTAAGGCCCATACTTCCATTTCTCCAAATCTTTGTCCACCAAATTGCGCTTTACCACCTAGTGGCTGTTGAGTTACTAATGAATATGGTCCTATAGATCTAGCATGGATTTTTTCTTCTACCATATGGTGAAGTTTTAGCATATACATTACACCAACCGTTACAGGATTTTCGAATGATTCTCCTGTTCTACCATCACGTAGCTCGATTTTACCAGTTTTATTAACATATGGTGCAGTCTTTGCTGCTTCTTCAAGTGCATCTTCGATTTCTGTATCCATTGCACCATCAAATACTGGTGTAGCTACTTTCCAACCCATAGTTCTAGCTGCAAGACCCATGTGTACTTCAAGTACTTGTCCAAGATTCATTCGGCTTGGAATACCTAGTGGGTTAAGACAAATTTGAACTGGTGTACCATCTGGTAAAAATGGCATATCTTCTCTTGGTAGTATACGTGAAACGACACCCTTGTTACCATGGCGACCACACATCTTATCTCCAACCATAATCTTTCTTTTGGTTGCTACATATACTCTTATAACTTTATTTACACCTGGAGATAATTCATCTCCGTCTTTTTTATTGTATTCCTTGACATCTACAACTATACCTTGTTCACCATGAGGTACTTTTAATGATGTATCTCTTACTTCACGTGCTTTTTCTCCAAAGATTGCACGAAGTAATCTTTCTTCTGGTGATAGTTCTGTTTCTCCTTTTGGTGAAACTTTACCAACTAGTATATCTCCTGATTTTACTTCAGCACCGATTCTTATAACCCCGTTTTCATCAAGATTTTTCTTCATATCATCACCAACATTTGGTATATCTTTGGTAATTTCTTCAGCACCAAGTTTTGTTTCACGAGCTTCACATTCGTGTTCTTCTATGTGAACTGATGTTAGGACATCATCTATTACTAGCTCTTCATTAAGAAGCATAGCATCTTCGAAGTTGTATCCTTCCCAAGTTGTAAAGGCTATTAGGATATTTTTACCTAGGGCAAGTTCTCCATTTTGTGTAGATGGACCATCAGCTAATATTTCATTAACTTCTACTTTATCTCCTAATTTTACAATTGGTCTTTGGTTAATTGTAGTTCCTTGGTTAGCTCTTTTAAATTTAAGTAATTCATAAGAGTCAATCTCCCCATCTTCGTCTCTTTTTACTTTGATTCTTTCATCACCAACATAAACTACTTCACCAGCATTGCGTGATACTACACAAACACCTGAATCTTTTGCAGCTCTATGCTCTATACCTGTAGCAATAATTGGAGCTTCAGATTTTAAAAGTGGCACTGCCTGACGTTGCATGTTTGCACCCATTAGAGCACGAGTACTATCATCGTTTTCTAAGAACGGTATTAATGATGCTCCAACAGATACTATTTGTTGAGGAGATACGTCCATGTATTGGATACTTTCTCTTGGATAAATATCATTTTCACCATTAAAACCACGTCCTGAAACTCTATCATTTACAAATCTATCTTCTCCATCTAAAGGTTCATTGGCTTGAGCTATTATATAATTATCTTCTTCATCAGCAGTTAGATAATCAATCTCATCTGTTACAACTCCACCTTCTTTTACGATTCTATATGGAGTTTCAATAAATCCATATTTATTGATTCTAGCATAAGTTGTAAGTGAAGTGATAAGACCAATGTTTGGTCCTTCTGGAGTCTCTATTGGGCATATTCTACCATAGTGAGAATCGTGAACGTCACGCACTTCTACTCCTGCACGGTCTCTTGATAAACCACCTGGTCCAAGAGCTGATAATCTTCTCTTGTGAGTAAGTTCACTCATAGGATTTGTTTGATCCATAAATTGTGATAATTGTGATGAACCAAAGAATTCTTTTATAACAGCTGTAACTGGTTTAATATTGATAAGACCTTGTGGTGTGGCAAGATCTGGATCTTGGGTAGTCATTCTCTCACGAACTACTCTCTCCATCCTTGCAAGTCCAACCCTAAATTGATTTTGTAATAGTTCACCAACTCCTCTTACACGTCTGTTACCAAGATGGTCGATATCATCTACTTCACCAACTCCTTCAAATAAGTTGAATTGATAGTTTACTACAGCTAGAATATCGCTCTTTGTAATATTTTTTGGAGAAAGTTCTTTCTTTCTTCTATTCATAGCACTTAAAATGTCATCTGGATTGTCATATTCATCTAAGATTTCTCTCATGACAGGATAGTAAACTTTTTCTGAGAATTCATCTATATCATAGGAAACATCCTCTAATTCTTCGAAAGAAGTTATATCTACAAAGTGATTACCAACTATTCTTAGAGTTTGATTTTCTCCATCATTATTTAATTTTACAATATCAATTGTGTTTATACCTGCATTTTCGATATCAATAGCAGTTTCGCGATTTATAGTTTCGCCTTCTTTAACGAAAAGCTCTCCAGTTTCTCCATCAATTACATCATTTGCAGCAACTCTACCCTCAATCCTAGGCCAGAGTGCAAGTTTGATATTGTACTTATACCTACCAACCTTAGCTAAATCATATCTTCTATCATCAAATAATAGATTATTGATAAGATTTTGTGAAGATTCTAAACTTGCAGGGTCTCCTGGTTTTAATTTTTTGTAAATTTCAATTAAAGCTTCTTCACTTGTTTCAGAATTTTCTTTTTCTAATGTTGTTCTAAGGTGTTTTGTATCACCAAGTGCATTTATTATTTCTTCATCTGTTTGAAATAAAAGTGCACGTACTAAAGTTGTTGCTGGTAATTTACGAGTTCTATCTAGACGAACATTTACTGTATGACTAGCATCAGTATCAAACTCTATCCAAGCACCTCTATTTGGTATAACAGTTGAAGAATAAAGATTATCTCCTGACTTATCAGTTTCTTCAGAATAGTAAACACCTGGAGAACGAACAAGCTGGCTTACTATAACTCTTTCTGCACCATTTATAACAAAAGTAGCAGAATCAGTCATCATTGGGAAGTCTCCCATAAATACTTCTTGTTCTTTAACTTCTTCAGTTTCCTTATTTATAAGTCTAGCCTTAACTTTAAGGTCTCTTGAATAAGTTGCATCTTTATATTTAGCTTCTTGAATAGAATATTTAGTTTCATCATCAAATTCATATCCAACAAATTCCAGAATCAAATTTCCATTGTAATCTTCTATAGGTGAAATATCCTCTAAAATTTCTCCTAGTCCTTCTTCTAAGAACCATTTATATGAATCTTTTTGAACTTTTAGCAAATTAGGTAAATCTAAGACTTGAGGGAATTTAGAAAAACTCACTCTCTCAGTTCTTCCAAACATCTCATTGTGATATTGGGCCATTAATCAAAACTCCTTATCTTTAAAAACAAAAGGCTAAAAATACACATATATCTTAGCCTCAAAAACGAATAAAAATCTCTATAATTAGATTTCTAGCAATGCTTAATTATACTACCTATAATAGGTATTTGTCAACTTAAAATAAATACCTATATAAAATTTGTATTGATCTTATGTTCTTTGCCCTTTAATTCTACTTTGCTATGTCCAATTATTATTCCATTTACAGGATAAAAACCGTCATCTAAATTTAATTTATCTATGTATTTAGCATCTTTACCAAGATTTTCTATAAGTCCTCTAATATAACAAGATCCAAGATTTAAGCTTGTTGCAGCAAGAGATATATTTTCTAATACACATCCTGCATCTGCATATTTTGCATCACTATCTTTACTTGAAGAAAAAATTATAAATAAAGGTGCTCCATATAAAGAATCATGATCCTTATTAAAAGTTTCTTTATACTCTTTACTTATTTCCTCTATCAATGATTTGTCTCTGATAACTGTTATTCTGCACTCATCATATAGACCATGAGCTATAGGAGCTTTATAAGCAGCATCCAATAATACCTTTACATCCTCTTTGCTTATTTTTTGATCTGTAAAATTTCTTGTAGAAACACGTTTTTCTAAAACTTCATAAAAATTCATAAATTACCTCACTTTACTTTTACTATACGAATAATTGCTATATTTACGAGTTAAATTTTAATTATACCATAATTTTATAACTAATCCCTAAACAAAGTCATTTATGTTATAATAAAACAAATGGAGGAAGTATGAAAGATACAATAAAATTTTTTAGTATAATAACAGGAATTTTTAGGTCAATTATGACCATATTATTTTTACTAGGCGTAGTATTTACTGCATTAGTAGATGTAAATTTATTAATTGCCTTTCTAGATTTATTAGGATTTACCGGTATATCTTTAGCCTTAGTAAAGCCAATAATAATTTTAGGGTTTATACTACTATTTATAGTTAACTTTGTTATAACAAGACATATTTTTAAGGCAGCTAATACTGGTGAATATCACTTATCAAACTTTGTATTTGCTCTTTTGTTCCTATCAATAACTATATTTTTCTATGTGACATTTAGAAATTTAACAACTAATGCTATATATGTACTATTTGTCTTAAATGGAATTTTAGTTATAAACTCTCTTTTAGGGCTTATAGCAAGAACCAAAGGAATATATGCTATTGATGATAATACAATAATAGAAAACAAAACTGTTAATAATAAAAACTATATAGAGTTTGATGAAAATCCCCAAATATATATAAATAATAAAGATCAAACAGAACATATAAAAAGAACTACAGATAATAAAAACAATAAAGTAAAAGTAATACCTATCCCTTTAAGTCAGAAATCTGAAGAAGAATCAATCAAAAATAAAAAGTCTATTTCCGAAAAGCAAGCCAAAGAATCAAATATCCCAAAAGATACTAAGGTAGTTTTCGAAAGTGGGAATAATAATAACATTAGTGATAATACAGAAGAAATCAAAACAAACAAAAATTCTACTGAAAATTCACAAAAAGATAAAGAAAATTAATATTTGTTACTAGGCTAATGCCAAAATGAAATGAGGAGTCCTATGGAAGAAAATTATTACAAGTTGCTAAAAGAACATTATAGTACAAAGACAAATATCAGAAACGAACTTATTACACTAAACTCAAAACTTTACTTACCAAAAGGAACTGAGTATTTCTTCTCTGACGTTCATGGAGAAGCTAGTGCATTCTTACAATTACTTAAATCTGCTTCTGGAAATATAAGAGAAAAAACTTCTATGCATTTTGGGGATACATTATTAAAAGAGGAACAAGATGAGATTGCAGAATTGGTCTATAATCCAAAAGAAGTTCTCCACGAAATGGAAATCAATGGCGAACTAACTGATGATTACTTAAATACAACCATACATAGGCTCATAAGTCTATTTAGATTTGTATCTACCAAATATGCTAAGAGTTATGTAAGAGAAAAATTCAAAGACTGCTATACTGATATAGTTGATGAATTATTATATACCAATGATTCAGAATATAATAAAAAAATTTATTATGATAAGCTAGTAGAAAATATTGTAAAATATGGAGCAGCACCAGATTTTATTATTTTAATCTCAAAGCTAATCCAAAGAATTAGTGTTGATAAGCTTCACGTAGTTGGCGATATATATGATAGAGGTCCTTCTCCTCAAATAATAATGGATGAGTTATTAAACTTTCCAAATGTCGATATTCAATGGGGCAATCACGATATAGAATGGATGGGAGCTGTTTCTGGTAATAAGGCTCTTACCGCTGCCTGCCTTGCTAACGCTATCCAATATAATAATATAGACATGTTAGAAGATGGTTATGGAATCAACCTTAGACCTCTTTATGAATTCGCCATAAAAACGTATGCAGACGATCCAGCTACTTTATTTACTCCTAGAGTTTTTGACAAAAATATATATGATAATATTAATTCAGAAACTGCAGCAAAGATGTTTAAAGCTATTAGCATCATTAGATACAAATTAGATGGACAACTTATAGAACGCAACAAAGAATTTAATATGGATGATAGGAACTTCCTAAAAATTATAAACTTTGACGATATGACCTATAAGGGCGAACCATTAAAAGATACAAATTTCCCTACAGTAGATCCTAAAAATCCATTAAAACTTACAGCAGACGAAAAAACTGTAATCAATGCTCTACAATTAGACTTTAACCGTGGTGTAAAAATCAATAAACACATAAATTTCTTATATGAAAATGGGGCTATGTATAAAGTAGAAAATGGTTCACTATTATTTCATGGTTGTATACCTTTAAATGAAAATGGATCATTTACAGAAGTAGAAATAGATGGCGGCAAATTTTCTGGAAAATCATTGATGGATAAATTTGATGCTATAGCAAGAGATGCTTATTACAAACATGACCCGTATGCTATAGATGTTATGTGGTACCTATTTAATAGTAAAAACTCGCCAATATTTGGCAAATCTCAGTTTTCATACTTTGAGAATATATTTATAGAAGATAAGAAACTAAAGGAAGAAAAATATAACTCTTATTTTAAACTATCAAACAATGAAGAAACTGTTGACATGATTCTAGATGAATTTAATGTTACAAGCAAAAGACGAAGAATTGTAAATGGACATGTACCTGTGAAAACCAAAAAAGGAGATACCCCAGTAAAGGCTAAGGGAAAACTATATGTAATAGATGGGGGAATCTCAAAGCCTTACCAAGATAAAACAGGTATTGCAGGCTATACACTAGTATTTAATTCTCATGCTGTATCTCTAGCAGAGCATACAAATTACGAATCAATAACAGATGAGGTAAGTTCTTATAGACCCAATATAAGAGAAATAGAAGTCCTCCACCCAAGGATGCTTATGAAGGATACTGATGAAGGTGCAAGGATTAGAGAAAGAATCAAGGTTTTAGAAAAACTTCTTAAAGACTATGATAATATTTAAAGGTTGTTGTATTATCGAAAACTTATAAAAGATCTATAATAAAAAATGTGCAGAAAAAAACTTACTGCACATTTTTTATTTAAGTTTACATTTTTTCAGGCTCTGGATAAGTTTGTCCAAAAGTATCTACTGTTACGGTTTTTATCTTTTGTTCTTCTTTTGGTCTATCTGATCTATCGGTTTTTGTTTCTGCAATTTTATCAACCACATTCATACCTTCAATTACTTTACCAAAAGCAGCATAATCCCCATCTAAGTGAGGGCTATCCTTATGCATTATAAAAAATTGACTTCCTGCTGAATTTGGCATCATAGATCTTGCCATAGATAAAACTCCAGCTTCATGAGCTAAGTCGTTTTTGAAGCCATTTGAACTAAACTCTCCTTTGATTCCATAACCAGGACCACCCATACCTGTACCTTCTGGGTCTCCTCCTTGGATCATAAATCCTTTTATAACTCTATGAAAAATTAAACCATCATAAAATTTTTGATTAATTAATGATATAAAATTTTTTACTGTATTCGGAGCTATTTCAGGGTATAATTCCGCCTTAATTATATCTCCATTTTCCATTTCAAATGTAACTATTGGATTTTCACTCATATATTACCTCTTTTCTTTTTCATGACTTTACTATTATAACCAAAAAGCAACATGCAAATATTAATCGTTATCTAAATCTAGTTCTTTATCAATTAATCCTGTACCTGTAGCGTAAGATGGATAAGCTTCATCGATACCATCATCAAGCTCAAGTCTAGCCTCGTGGTATTCCCTTTTATGTTTTATCTCTTTTATAGCTTCTATAAACCTAGTTTCATCAAAACCATCAATATCATCATTTAGATTAATTTTTTCTTTAAAGTCATAATTATTTTTAATAGTAAGCTTGCTCTTAGAAGTGTTATACTTAATCTTGTTTATTCCCATATATCTTTCTAAAATATAGTGGTTAGATTTTTCTTTTATATCAAATTTTTTTAATTTTTCTTTTATTAAATCATAGTCATAATCACTTTCATCTATCTCTTTTAAGGCTTCTTCTACCTCATAATAAATTTTTTCAGTCTTTATATAATTTAGCTTAATGATTTTCTCATCTAAAGATTCTTCTACTTCCTTAAAGTAATCTTCATCAAGTTTATTTATATTAAATTTGCTTATAGCCGCTTTATCTATACTAGCTCTAACTATATCATCTAATTTTCCTCTGTGAATCTGACCATTATCATTAACCTTAAGGCTAGATATAGCTGTGTTTATTTCTACAACAGTTCCATCATCACTATACTTAAGATATACTCCTTTGTATTCAATAGTTTCTAAATCTAATATAATTGAAACAATGCTTTCTTCATCTAAGAAAAGACCTTGAATCTTATTCTCATCAGCAAGTTTCCCTAACTTATTCTCTATACCTTTAGATTTATCCATTATTCCCCCTAAGATTGTTTTACATATTTTTAATTATATTAGGATTATATCATTGTTTTGTAAAGTCTATGTAAAATCCTAGGAAACTTATGATAAATGGCTTAAAACAGAAATCTAAACGGATAAAATAGGATTACAAATAGAACAGCTATCAACTTTTTTATAAAGTTTGCTTTCTTTATTTTCTTACCAGATAAATTAGTTCTATCACCATTTTCTAAAAGCATACTAGCATCTTTTTCATAGTAATTAAATTCATTTTTGACTTCTCTAGAGAAATCTTCCCCATTTATAACAAGCATTATCTCAGTATCTACATAGGCTGATCTCATATCCCAATTAAAACTTCCTATTGCGGATATATTATCATCTATAGTAAATGCCTTGCCATGATAAGAAGATTCTTTTTCATTTTCTAAAATATTTACACCTAAATTTCTAAGTTTCTTTTCATGGATTATATAATCTCCAACTCCTACTGTATTAACACCGCTAGATGGAGAATTAGTAAATAAAGTTGTAGGCACATTAGCCGCTATCTCTTCTAATGAACTATACATAAGGTCATTTCCAATAAAATACGGAGTATGAATATCCACTGATTCATTAGCATTTTTCATTAATTCTATAATTTGATAAAAAGCTTCAGGCTCCTTGCTATAAACATTTATAGGGTTTGCAATTAAGTTTACACTTTTTACTTTTGTAAGACTCTTTTTATAATCCCTATGCGTATAATTATCAGGATTTTTAACCTTATCACTTTCATAAGTATTTTCAAGTTTTTTTATGATTTCTTTGTTCTTTCTGTTATTTGCAAATATTGCTGCATCTTTAATATCTTTATTTCTATGACCATTGTTGTATATATCATAAAAATAATCTTTTAGTTGATCTATAGCATCCGCTCTACTTCTTTTATCATAATAAACTAAAACATCCCAGTCGTATGTATATTTTCCCTTAGTTTGCATAAATCTATCAGCTATATTTCTACCACCAACAAAGGCTATCTTATCATCAACGATCATATATTTATCATGCATTCTACCCATGAGCGACCATGGTTTTAAAGGATTCATAGGATTATATATTTTTATATGAACATTTGGAAAACTATCTAATGCTAAATAATAATTATTTTTACCTAAGTTCATAAAAAGAGTATTGCCATCTAAAATTATATCAATTTTCACTCCTCTACTAGCTGCCTCAATTAAGCTAGCCATAAAATCTTCTCCTGTACTATCTATTAGAAACCTATAGTTAGATAGAATAATTTTTTCTTTAGCATTTTCTATAGTTCTTATTTTTTCAACTCTGGCTTCATCATTATCCCTAATTATCTGAGCATAGACAGAAGAATTGTCTTTTCCATAAAACTTATTTATATCAAATTTTTCTTTAAACCTATCCGATACATTTTTTTGTTTCATATAGGGAATACTGGAAAATACTATAATATATATTAAAAATCCAAGTAGAACTCTTATTATCTTCGCTTTCATATAAACCTCTCAGTCTTATCTATTATTAAAAACCCTACTTTAAATAATTTTTTTTACAAAAAACTCCAAGGATCACCCTTGGAGTTTTTTAAAATATTTATTATATTTAATTATTAATACCAACCATTAGCTGCCCAGAATTGTTGAGCTCTTTCCCATGAACCATATCTTTGAGCTACATAGTTATCAGCTGCTGCTTCTTGTTCTGCAGGACTTGCACCATATCTTACTAAAGATGGGTTAAGTTGATATCTACCATAATATCCACCTGCTGCATTGTAAGCTGTATAAGAACCACCTGATTCTCTTTGTGCTATCCATTCTTTAGCCCAGCTTGATGAACCTTGAGATGATGGTTGAGCTTGTGTTTGTTGAACTTGTTGTCTTTGTTGTTGAGGTTGTTTATATGTTTGTGTTCTTTGGTATGTTTGTGTATTTGATTGTTGAGCTTGTTGGTTATTAGAAGCTTGGATTTGTTTATTAGCTTTTTGTGCTGCTTGTTTTTCTTCTCTAGCTTTTCTAAATGAATCTAAGAGATTGTTGTATACATAACCTTCTTTTCCATTTACTTTTACTTTTACATATCCATTATTAGCTAAATCAATAACTTCAACATTTGTTCCTGCTTTTAATACTTCAATTACATTTGAATCAATGTTATCTCCATCTCTGAAGTTTGCATCTGATACAAGCTTTGTTTCATCAAGTATGTGGAACCATTTACCAACTACATAAGCATCCTTACCATTGAAGTTGATTTTTAACCAATCACCTTCTTCATTAATGATATCATATGTATTATCACTATCATTGATAAGTCCAATTACATTATCGCCTAAAGCTGCTTCCGTTCTTACATTTACTCCAGAAGCTAAGTCTTTATCAATTGATATTTTTGCTGCCTCAGAATTTTTAGCCCCTAAGCCAAAAACTGATGGTACTACTAGTGCTGCTGCAAGAGCATATTTTCTTAAATTCTTCATTATGTTTATATCCTTTCATAGTCTATCGACTTTTACTTTTAGTTTTAAATTTGACCTTTTAGTTTCGATTGTAACAAAGGTTACAAAATATTAACAGATCGTTTGTACAAGATATATTATAGGGCGTAATTGTGTCTAAATTATGTATATTTACAATTTTATTTTATTTGCTGTTTTTCGATCTAAACTTTGAAATATAAAGATTTATTAGAAATTTTGATAAATTTCATCTTGAAATCAAATAAGAAATTTTCAATTTTTTTAATTATTTTTTATAAAAATCGGGTAAGCAATATAAATAATTACGTATTTTCTCCAAAATACAAGTAACTAATTTGTTACAAATTAACCCAAAAATATTCTTTATACCTTTATATTTGCCCACTTTTTTTATATGTAGTAAAATTTTATATATTAAGATGAAAGTGAGTAATGTATGATAAATGTTTATCTACTCTGTGGTGGACCTTCTAGTGAGCATGATATATCACTAAGGAGTGCCCTAAACATCAGTAAAAATTTAAGTAAAGAAAAATATAATACTAAGATAGTATATATAGATAAAAATGGTGTATTTTCAAAGTCATTTGATTATATTGATTCAAGTGACGAATTTAGCTTAGTAAAAGAAACAATTTCTAATAAAGCTAAGTCTATAGCGAATTTCTTAAATGAAATAAAAGATTACAATCCAGATAATACGATAATTATCCCTGCTATTCATGGAACTTATGGAGAAGACGGTACTATACAAGGTTTTCTAGACTGTATCGGCTACCCTTATTTAGGTAATGGTCTTTTATCTTCTGCTATTTGTATGGATAAAGTAACTACAAATGATATTTTTGAAAAAAATAAGATTTCTCAAGCAAAATATCTCTATACATATAAAGATGATTTTAATGATGATTTTGTAAATAAATGTATAGATGAAATAGGTCTACCTTTGATAGTAAAGCCCTCCGCTAATGGTTCATCTGTTGGTGTAAGTAAAGTTGAAGATAAAGAACAATTAAAAAGTGCTGTTAAAGAAGCTTTTGAGTTTGATAAAAAGGTCTTAGTTGAAGAACTAATAGATGGTCAAGAAATAGAAATTGCAATAATAGGAGATGGAAATAGTCTAGATGCTTCTATGCCTGCAGCCTATATTACAAATCATAGATTTTTAGACTATGATGCAAAATATTTTGATAAGGAAACTATAGAAGAAATTCCTTTTAATATGGAAAAAGTCTACCAAAAAGAAGCCATGGAATTTGCTAAGGAGTGCTACAAAGCTGCTGGATGTTCTGGCTTTGCTCGTGTAGATATATTCTATACTAATGAACACAAATTTTTTGTAAATGAAATTAACACTTTCCCAGGATTTACACCATCATCATTTTTTGCAAGACTTGCTATGTTGATGTATAACAAATCCTTTGGATACGTACTTGATAAATTAATAGAAGATGGTTTTAGGAGATTTAAATGATTAAAAGAAGTCTAGGTCAAATTGCTAATATGATAGGCGGCAAGCTTTCTGATGATATTTATAAAGATTTAATTATTGAAGGTGTATCTACAGATTCTAGAACCATTAGTAAAAATAATCTATATATACCTCTTGTAGGTGAGGTATTTGATGGCAGAATTTTTATAAAAGAATGTGAAGATAAGGGAGCAGCTGCTTTTATAATTAATGAAGATTATGAAATTAAAAAAAATATTAATATTCCTTATATAAAAGTAACAAATACTGAAGATGCTCTTAGAGATTTAGCTAAAGCTTATCGTAAAGAGCTTGATATAAAGATAATAGGTATTACTGGATCTAACGGAAAAACTACAACTAAAGATCTTTTAACATCTGTTTTAAGTGAAAAATATAAAGTCCAAAAAACTTTAGGTAACCTAAATAATCAAATAGGAGTTCCCAAGACAATACTAAACCTTAATGAAGACACTGAAATAGGAGTAATAGAATTGGGCACCGATAACTTTGGTGATATATCTCTAACCACTAGTATTGCTCAACCTAATATAGCTGTGATTTTAAATATAGGAGATAGTCATTTACACAATTTAAAAACTCGCGAAGGTATAGCTAAGGCTAAGATGGAAATAGCTGAAGGATTAAGTAAAGACGGCATCTTTATTTATAATATAGACGACCCAGTTCTAAAAAAAATAGTTCCAACTTATGATCTAGAACAAAATGTAATGACTTTTGGTCAAGATCAAAATGCAGATTATATAATAAAAAGATTAGAAACCAATACTAACGGGGTACAATTTAAACATGAGGATGAAGTTTATACAATACCACTTTTAGGCGACCATCAAATTTACAATGGTGGTTTTTCTGCTATGGTAGGAGAACTTTTAAATCTAAATGAAAATCAAATCAAAAATGGTCTAAAAAAAGTAAGCGCTAGCTCTAATAGATCTACTATTTTAGAATTAGATGGCTTTGATATCCTAGATGACTCATACAAATCCAATCCTCAAGCTCTTTTAACAGGACTAAATACTTGTTATATGCTAGGTGGGTATACAAATAAAATCGTAGTTCTTGGAGATATGTTAGAACTTGGTGATGATGAAGATAAGCTTCATTATAACATAGGAAAGAACATAGACCCTAGCCAAATCCACTATTGTTTATTCTATGGTCCTCTATCAAAGTACATGTATCAAGGAGCTTTGAAAAATTTCCCTAAATCAAGAATTTTCCATTTTGATAGTAAAGCAGATGCTTGTGATAAGTTAAAGCAACTTATTTGCAAATCAACTCTAGTCTTTGTAAAAGGCTCACATGGTATGCACATGGAAGAAATAATCGAATGCGTTAGAAAACTTAAATTATAAGGAGTAATTATGATTTATACAGTAACACTAAATCCTTCATTAGATTTATTTACAGAACTTGATAATCTAGTTTTAGGTGAACGCAATAGAATCCAAAACGAAAGAACATTGCCAGGCGGAAAGGCTATAAATGTCTCAAGAGTACTAGCTGCTCTTAGAATTCCAACAGTAGCTACAGGTTTTGTAGGAGGATTTCAAGGTCAATTTATAAAAAAATGGCTTCAAGATGAAGATATCACTACAGACTTTGTAGAAATGAAAGGTGTAAATAGGACAAACATTAAAATTTTTGAAAATAATAGAGAAACAATGATCAACTTCCCTGGACCTAAAATAAGTGCAGAAGAAATTGACGAATTACTCTACTATCTTTCAAGAGTCCGTGAAGGAGACACTATAATATTTGGTGGATCTGTACCTCCTATGGAAGAAAATATGGATGAGGATATATATGACAGGCTATTATCTGTAGCCCGTGGTAACAAAGCTGATTTTGTAGCCGATGTTCCTAGTCAATATCTATTAAATATGGTTAAGGAAAAGCCTTTATTAATAAAACCAAATGGCGAAGATATATCTAAAATATTTAATGTAGAAATAAATGATAAATATGACTATATCCCTTATGGCAAAAAGTTAAGAGAAATGGGTGCTAAGAATGTTATAATTTCTTATGGTGCTCAAGGTTCTATGCTCTTTACAGAAGATAAGGTCTATGCTTCAAACGAAATAGATGATGGTAGAGAGATTATAAATACTGTAGCTTGTCGCGATTCAATGATTGCAGGTTTCCTTGGAAATATGGTAAAGAATAATGACCCGGTAGAATCTTATAAGCTTGCAATAGCAGCTGCCTCAGCAACAGCAAGAGTCTTAGATCTACCAACCCATGATCAAATCTTGGAAATGTTTGACTTAGTAGAAATTGAAGAAATTGAATAATAAAAAAAAAGCGAGAAATCTAAAAAACTTCTCGCTTTTTTATTATTTTGTTTTTATGTATTTTCTTATTAAATATATAAAATAAATTAGCATAGCAAATGTAACCATTCCTGCTATTACTCTTCTAGTTAGTCCAACTTCTGTTGCTAAAATACTATAAATAGAAAGAGATACTATAGCTATTAAAGATACAATTATTACTATTGCTCTACTTATATTTCGCACTTTTGGTGTAGTCTTTGTATCTTCTGCTTTATTTATAGCAAGATTAAAATACTTCATAGCAAGCATGGCTATAATAAAATACAAAATATTTTCAAAAAAAATCCATAAAAATCCTTTCAAAAAAAGCTAGATTTAGTATATAAATTTTTATACTAGCTAGCTTTTACTTCTTATTTATCTTTTTCAATCAATTCTCTAAGAGCTTCCACAGCTACTTTAATAGCCATCTCTGTATCGTGAACTACAGGATTTTCAAGTCCTTTCTTTTCTCTTTCTTGATTAGCCACTACTAAAAAGCATGAGCCACATCTTACATTTAGATAATTGGCTATTGTAAATATAGCTGCAGATTCCATTTCACTAGCCAACGTTCCAAGCTTTAGCCAAGCATTCCATCTATTTTCTAGTTCATATGAAACAGGCATCCTTTCTGCTTCATGTTGACCATAGAATGAATCCTTGCATTGAACTACACCTATATGGCTCTTAAGATTTAATTTATTTGATGCACTTTTTAAAGCACTTGTTACTTCGAAATTGCTTACCGCTGGAAATTCTATAGGAGCGTACTCACGACTAGTTCCTTCTGCTCTTATAGCTGCATTAGCTATAACAACTTCCCCACTTTTTATATTTTCTTGCATGCCACCACATGTTCCTATCCTAATAAATGTATGAGCACCTATTTTTGTAAGTTCCTCCATGGCTATTGCAGCTGATGGACCACCAATTCCTGTTGAAGTCACAGAAACTTTTACACCCTCAAGATTTCCAGTATATGTCACATACTCCCTATTATCTCCTACAAGCTTTGCATCATCAAAATATGCCGCTATCTTCTCACACCTTTTAGGATCTCCTGGAAGTATTACATATTTACCTATATCCTCTTCACTCACATCTATATGATATTGCTTATTGTCTTCACTATATTTCATAAATCTTCCTCTTAGGCTTAAATTTCCTCTTCTAATACAATTTGCTTATACTCTATATTATTGCGTTTTAAAAGTTCTAGGGCATATTCATCTACTCTATAAGCCTCTTTGTAATAAATCTTACTAATTCCAGCTTGAATCAAGCTTTTTGTACAGTTTAAGCACGGAAAATGAGTTACATAGCAAATACAGCCTTTTACAGAAATACCTTCCTTTGCACAATATAACAGTGCATTCATCTCTGCATGAATTGTAGCTATGCAATGGCCATCACGCATAGTATGACCTATTTCATCACAATGAGGATTGCCTTTTATAGAACCATTATACCCAGTTGTAACGATTCTATTATCATCATTTACAATAACACATCCCACATAGGCCCTATCACATGTACCTCTTTGTGAAACTGTTACAGCAAGTTTCATAAAATATTCATCCCAAGTCAATCGGTCTTTAGCCATAAATCCTCCCTATTAAAATTTAAGTCTTATCTTAAATAGGATATCAAATAGTTTTGTTCCAATCAATAGACCAAGAGCATATATGATTAAGTTTATAATGACAATATCATTGTTCATTAAAGTACCTGATAATATCACATAAAAAAGTGCAGCAAAGCTAAAACTAGCAAGTATTTTTGTATATTTTTCTATGGGTTTAGAAATAATCATATATCCAGACTTTTCTGCACTTATCTTTTGATTTACTATATATGATAATATAGCAATAAGTAATGCCATTACTAAAAAGCCAACTATATAAATATATTCAAATTGAAAATTTATTAAAGTTATAAAAGGTTTAAAAAACTCTGGTAAACTATCCCTAAATCTACTATAAGAAGTATCGAAGCTATACATATTATCTGGTGAAAATATAGATATTATAGATCTTATGTTTTGTACTATTAAATCTATACCACCAACGGTTATAATTCCTAAACCTATATGTCCTAAAAAATTACCTGCTATCATTCCTGTAGATACTGACAAAATGCTTGCCCCAAACGTTAAAAGTACCAGCTTAAATATTGGACTTAAAATATTGGTAATATCCACTATAGATGAGAATGCTGAGCTTTTTAATATCATAGTACTTATTAATAAATTAATTAATAAGACTGCAAGTCCAAATAAAAATGCTATTAAAGATTTCATCCATACTTCATCTTGCTTTTTCCATGGGAACATGCTTGTAAATTCATAATATGGTAATGATTGCTCTAAAGAAGTTATTAAAAAAGCCAGTCCTAGCACAAAAAATATTATAGGAGCAAGCAAATTATTCATATAATAATCTTTAATTCCATCATTCGATATAAAATCCACTGTATCTATATAATTTTGTATTGGCTCAAGTAATTCAAAATCATTACCATAATCATTATTTGCATTTGAATCTTCAAAATCATAATATGATTCAGTTTCTGAATATTTAGTGTATTTAAGTTTATATTTACTTGTATATTTCTTAGATATTTCTTCGGCCTTATCCATATAAGCTTTATTCAATTGTTTATCAGCTGATGGTGCACAAACACCTACTTTTTTAGCCATAGTTTCTACAGACTTACTAAAGTATTCTTCCTTAGATTCTATCTGGCTACTTGCGTTAATACTATTAAGTAAAACAGTTAGTAAGGCTAATAGGATAATCCATATAGAAAATCTTTTCCAGATAATTTTAAATAATTTTTTTATATCAGTCATTATGTCCGCCTTCCTCTAAATAGAAATAATCTTCTAATCTTATATCTAAACTATCGTATTGAATAACTTGATCCTTATTTAATAAGCTAGTTAAGCTTTCATCATCTATGTCAGCTAGAATTGTATAGACTCTTCCTATGTGAGAAATGATTACAGACTTATCTTTAATATCACTTGGTAATTCATCCTTTACAACAATTTGAATTTTTTTGATATCTCTTGACCCTTCTTCGTTTGTCACAGATAATTTTCCTTCTTTTGATAAATAATAAATACTATCACAAATACCGGATAGCTCACTTAGTTCGTGACTTGATGAAAATACAGCACATCCCTTATCTCTAGCATCTAATAAATATTCTATAATATGTCTTTTATTTAGAACATCCATTCCGTCTAGTATCTCATCGGTAAGTATTACCTCTGCATTTGTTGCAATAACTGTTATAAGACCTAATAAGTTCTTTTCTCCTTTAGAAAGATTTCTTATAGTCTGATTTGTATCTAAATTATTTTTTTTGATCTCGTCAATAAAAAACTTATAATCAAATTTTGGGTAAATAATCTTATAATAATCTGGAATTTCTTTTATTTTATCATAGTTAAAATAATCAAATCTATCCGGTAAATAAGCTATATGCTCTATAGTTTTAGGATTTACATTTAATGAATTGCCTGCTATTTTAAATTTGCCACTATCAGCATTATAAATACCAGCTAATATTTTAAGTAAAGTAGTCTTCCCAGATCCATTACGACCCACTAGACCTGTAATATTTCCTTCTTTTAACTCTAGACTTACATTATCTAGTACCTTACTATTAGAAAAAGATTTATTTATGTTTATTGCTTCTACTATCATCTAAATCACCTGACTTTTTATAAAGTGTTATTATTTCATCAAGACTTATGCCTAAATATCGTGCCTCTAGGAAATCATCTTCTAGTTTCTCCATCATCTTATCTATCCTTTTGCTGATCTTATTATCATCAAAAGATATAAATGTACCAATACCTGGTTTAGTTTCTATAATTCCTTGTCTATCCAACTCTTTAAATGCTTTTGAAACAGTTGCCTGATTTACCAAAAGTTCACGAGATAGCTCTCTAACCGATGGAAATCTATCTCCATTTCTAAAAAGACCCTTAGCTATAGCTAGCTTTGTCTGTTCTACAATTTGCATATAAAGTGGAGTTTCAGAATTAGGATTTAATTTAAACACTGTGTACCTCCTGCATAGTGTTACGTGCTTCGCCATACACCATGATTACATTATAGCACTAGTTTACATTTTTTCAAATAAAAAAGAGCACATTTGTGCTCAAATTTAAAATAAAGTTGCAAACGGCTTAGCTAAAGCTCCAACAGCTTTGGTAACTATAGGCATATTTCTAACATCTTCCATAGTTACTGGAGTTGCTATATTAAAAAATACATCAAAATCATTTTTCATTTCCACTAGTGCTGTGGTATCTTTCATCCACACCCCACATTCAAAGTTAAGATATAAAGCTCTATAGTCTAAATTTATAGTCCCTACAAATCCATAGCTATCATCTGATAGCCAAGTCTTAGAATGGGAAAATCCTGGAGTATATTCAAAAATCTTTATACCTGTTTCGATTAATATTTTATAGTGAGTTTTCGCCAAAGCAAAAGCAACCTTTTTATCTGGTATATGTGGTAGGCAAACTCTTACATCTACTCCCCTCTTAGAAGCATTTATAAAGGCATTAATGATTTCATCTTCCACTATAAAATAAGGAGTCATTATATATACATAATCAGTTGCATTATTAAGCATCGAAATAATAGAATTTTTACCATAGTCTTCTAAATCCATAGGACTATCAGAAAATGGCATAGCAAGTCCCTTGCCATCAAGGTCAGCTTTAATTGGTAAGTACTTTCCAAAGTCTTCTACTTCATCTCTTATAGAATTCCACATTTGTAAAAACATTATAGTAAAAGTTTCTGTAGCTTGTCCTTTAAGACGAATGCCACAATCTTTCCAGTGCCCAAATCTCTCAAAGACATTTATATACTCATCAGCAAGATTGATACCTCCTGTAAATGCATATTCGTTATCAATAATAAATATTTTCCTGTGGTCTCTATTATTATAGTAGGTAGATAAAATTGGAATCATTGGAGAAAATACTCTACAATCTATGCCTAAAGATTCCATCTCTTCGGGAAAATCTTTCTTAACTCTAGTCAATAAATTTGTACCATCTATAAGGAGCCTTACCTCTACACCCTCTTCTACTTTTTTAACTAATTCTTCTAAAACTGTTCCCCACATATATCCATAATCTATAATGAAAATTTCTATAAATATGAATTCTTTGGCGTTTTTTATAGATTCTAATATATCTGCAAATATATCCTCGCCAACTGGATAGTACTTAGTAGAAGTGTTTCTATGAACCACAAATCCACCCAGGTCATAAAAATAATTTAGTCTATTATATAAGCTTTTGTCCTCTTCTTTAAGCTCTTCAAGCAAAGTTACATCCTTAGTATGATATTTTCTAGAAGTTTTTTCTATATCCAATACTCTCCTTTGTTCTTTCTTATAGCCAACACTCAAGTGTGCTAATAAAAATACTCCTGTTCCAAACACAGGAAATATAGATATAAGAATAAACCAGGATAACTTGTAAGATGGGCTTATAGAACTTACATTTAGTATTATTAACATTATAATAAGTCCTAGAGCAGTATCTCCTCCAATAAGCAAACTAGGTTCTAGATCTATATATTTATAAAGATATATCAAAATACCAATTTGTAAAAGTATTAGGATTATAAACGCTCCTAATCTAGAAAACAACATAGAAGCTAATGATTTTTTGGTTTTCTTTACATATTTATTGTTATTAACTTTTTCTATAATACGTGCATATTCCTTATCCATATTAATATTATAGCAAATTTTATACTTTTAGTTAATTGACAAAAAAACTTTATTCAATATTATATATAGTATCGAAGGAGTAAATGATGAGTAATATTCTAGTTATAAATGATTTTGTCTCTAAGGGCAAAATGGCAGGTAATATGATGGAACCTGTCTTAACATATAAAGGCCATCAAACATTTTTTTTGCCTACAGCTTTAATTTCAAATGATTTTTCTGCTGGAAAGGTAGCAATCCTTGATGCAAGTTCTTATATCATGGATTGCTTTAAAGTATGGGATGAATTAGCTTTTAAGTTTGACTTGATATTCATTGGTTATATAGAAAATAATATTCAAAAAAATTTAATAATTGATTATCTAGAAACTAGAACTAATAATCCACTAGTAATTCTAGATCCTATAATGGGCGATGATGGTTCTTTGTATAAAGGCGTAGGAGAAGAGAAAATAGAAATTTATAAAGAAATACTGCCATACACAGATATTATTATGCCAAACTTTACTGAAGCCAACCTTTTATCTTTAGATAAACATAAAAATTTAATTAAAGATAATAAAAAATATATTATAACTAGTGTGTATGATAAAAGTGGATACTATACTCTAGGAGTTGATAAAGATTTACATAAATCTTACTTTGAAAAGTTAGATTTAAATTATGCTGGAACGGGTGATCTGATGGATGCACTTTTTATTATATATTATTTAGAAAATAATTCTTTTAATAAAGCAATAGATTTGGCAGTAGATAAAATGAGTGAAATTTTGAAAATTCAAAAGAAACTTATTCCAGATTCTAATGAAATAATGATAGAAAGTTACTTATCTATGCTAGATTAAGGAGGAAAATTTGCTTGATAAAAAATACTATAAAAGAGCTTTAATACTTGCTTGGCCAGCAGTTTTTGAATCATTTTTTATAGCATTAGCAGGGCTTATAGATACCTTTATGATTAGTGGTTTAGGGCCTTCTGCAGTTGCAGCTATAGGTCTTACTACCCAACCAAAATTTTTAGCGCTTACAGTATTTTTTGCAATAACAAGTGCCGTATCAGCACTTGTTGCTAGGCGACAGGGAGAGGGAAATAGAAAAAAAGCTAATCAAACTCTTGTCACTGCTATACTTATCTCCTTGATATTTGTTGTGATAACCACTGTTATAATGGTTGTTTTTGCAGACCCTATATTAAGATTTGCAGGTAGCTCAGATGAAACTCATGTTATGGCAAAAGAATATTTCGTTATAATAATGCTTGGAACTGTATTTAATGCCGTAGCTTGGTCTATAAATTCAGCTCACAGAGGCGCTGGAAATACTCAAATAGCATTTGTAACAAATCTTGTCGCCTCTATAGTAAATATTATATTTAACTATTTATTGATTCAAGGAAACTTAGGATTTCCTGCCCTAGGAACTAAGGGTGCTGCTATAGCTACAGTGCTTGGTACTTTCGTTGAAACTATCATGTGTATTCATTCCTTGAAAAAACGTAAGAGCTACATTAGTATAAAAGAAATGAAAAAAGTTCCTATGAAAATCGATAAAACTATAAGTAAAGAAATTTCAAAATTAGGAACAAATATTTTTATAGAAATAATGTCTATGAGAATAGGATTTTTCATAACAGCAATAACGGCTGCAAAACTTGGTACAGATAATTTTGCCCTTCACAATGTAGGTATGAATTTATTATCACTTTCTTTCTCCTTTGGAGATGGTATGAGTGTCGCTGTTATTACTTTAACCGGTAATAGCCTAGGAGCTGGTAAAAAAGATGAAGCCATAGCCTATGGTAGGGTATGTCAGCAAATTGGACTTATTTTAAGTATTATAATTTCTATAATATTCTTTGCATTTGGAAAAGGAATATTCTCCTTATTCTTTTCTAGCAAAGAATTAGTTGATAGAAGTTCAATCATCATAAAATACTTAGGTATTATAGTATTAATGCAAATCTTGCAGGCAATACATGGCGGATCTTTAAGGGCAGCTGGTGATGTAAAATTCACGTTAGCTGTTGCTATAGTTTCAGTAACTATAATAAGATCCTTAGTAACAGTTCTAACTGTAAATATATTAAATCTAGGACTTGACGGTATTTGGATAGGAATTTTATCAGATCAAACTAGTAGACTCCTAGGTCTAAGATATAGATTTAAAAAGGGTAAATGGGTAGATTTAAAAATATAAGGAAAGGAATATGAAAAAAATAATAACTTTTATTTTCATTACTCTAGCCTTAGTCGGATGCGAAAAAAAAGAAGAAGATATCCATCCTACTGAAACTAAGACTACCATAATTGAAATAGATAAAGATAAATCTAATATAGATAGTGAAAAAGAAGAATCAGAAGAAAATAATACTAGCGATGAGAATTATTTAAAAGATTCTAATACAAATTAGTATTTAGAACTAAAAAGAACTGCTGCAAATTGCAACAGTTCTTTTTTAATTTATTCTGCCGATAATAGCTCTACAGTCGATGTTAATATATCCGAGTAAGAATATGATACTGTTCTTTCAACATCGAAATCGTTGTTCACCCTTACAGTAAAGACACTTGGAAAAGCATCTACAATGACACCTGTTCTAGTTTTAATCCTCTTTCTTCCCATGTCAGCTTTCAAAATTACTTCTTTACCGATATTTCTTTGGACTTCCTGTCTGATGTCATTTACTGACCTTTCTTCCATTCAATCATCCTCTCATTAAATACTAATAAGCATTATACAGCAAATTAGTAAAAATGTCAAGATAGTCGTTTATTATACTTTTTAGTAAATTGTATGTCAAATATTTTTGTAAAATGCTCTATAAGCTCTTACAGTCTCATAAAGATCGGCCTTACTTACTAGCTCAGTTGGGGCGTGCATACTTATTACAGGTGTACCACAATCGACAACGTCCATACCATATTCTGCGAGTATAAAAGCAATAGTCCCACCACCGCCTGCATCAACAGCTCCAAGTTCACCAGTTTGATAAATCACTTCTTCCTTATCAAAAGCAGTTCTAAGCTCTTGTAAATATTCGGCATTGGCATCATTTGACCCACCTTTACCACCACTACCTGTGTATTTTGTTAGAGCAACACCGCATCCAAATTGTGCTGAGTTATCTATTTCTGATACATCTTTAAAGTTTGGATCATATGCTGAAGTTACATCCGCTGATAATACCTTAGAGTTTTGCAAGCTTCTTTTTAAGCTGATTAAATTTGCTTTACCTTCAATATTTAATAATTCTAGGACTGTATTTTCAAAGAATTGGCTTGTCATAGCTGTAGCTCCATAGGACCCTATTTCTTCTTTGTCAACAAATAAAGCTACTGCTGTCTTGCTTGGATTTTCTATATTAAAGATTGCACTTAAAGCTGAATAAGTACAAACTCTATCATCTTGGCCATGAGCTATAATCATAGAATTATCAAGCCCTGCATTCCTAGCCTTAATAGCAGGTACTACCTCAAATTCAGCTGTTATAAAATCTTCTTCGACAATACCATACTTTTCATTAAGAATTTTTAGAATATTTTTCTTAACTGGATTGTCTTCTTCGTCTGCTAGTGGTATAGATCCTACAATGACCTTTAATTGTTCACCTTCTATAACTTCTCTAGCTGATTTATCCATTTGCTTTCTTGATAGGTGGATTAAAAGTTCTGATATTGTAAATACTGGTTCATCTTCATTTTCGCCAATAGAAACTTCTACCTTATCTCCTTGCTTAGTAAATATTACGCCATGAAGTGCAAGAGGTATTGTTGTCCATTGATATTTTTTAACACCGCCATAGTAATGTGTTTTAAAATAAGCTATAGACGAATCTTCTGCTAGTGGAACTGGCTTAATATCAAGTCTTGGAGCATCTGTATGAGCTCCAACTATCGACATACCTTTTTCTAAATCTTCACTGCCAATTACAAATAAAACTACCGCTTTATTTTTATTTACTGCATAAACCTTATCTCCAGCATCAAGACTTCCACTTTTAATTTTCTCATCAAGTGATTTAAAGCCAGCTTTCTCAGCACGTCTTATAATCTCTTTTGTGGCAAGTCTTTCTGTTTTTGAAACATTTAAAAAATCTATATAGTCTTTGGATATTTCTTCTAATTCATTTTTCTTATTCTCATCAATGTTTAACCAAACATTCTTTCTTGTATATTCCATAATTCTTCCTTAGATTAATTTCCAAATATTTTTAGTATAAGTTACAGGATCTTTAATATCTAATCCTTCTATAAGTTTTGCTTGATCTAATAGTATACTTGCAATTTCAGATTTTTTATCATCATCTTTTGCATTATTTAATAGCTCATAGGCTTTAGAATTTTTATTAATCTCTAGGATCTTTTCTGCTTTTATTTCTGGCGCGTTAGGTTGATTTTTGAGAGCTTTTTCCATTTCTATAGAAATCTCTCCTCTTTGTTTAATCATTGATGGAATATCTTCTAGCTTATCTGTAAATTTGATGTCTACTACGTCATCTGGTAGACTTTCTAATAATTTTTCTACTAGATCTTTACTATCAGAGTTTTCTTCGCTAGCTTCATCTTCTTCTGATATTGACTTAAATTTAAGACCTTCATATTCATCAAGCATTCTTATTAAAAATTCATCAATCGGTTGATCAAGTAAAATTACATCACGATCTTTATCTACCATATTAAGTGCTGGTGAGCTTTTAATTTTTTCTATAGAATCTCCAGTTGCATAAAGAATATCCTCATCAGTTGATTTCATATTTTCTTTATAGTCTCTTAATGAAATCATCTTATCTTCTTTTCTTGTCTTAAATAGTAGAAGGTCTTGCAATTCTTCTTTATTTGCTCCATAAGATTCATAAATAGCCATTTTTATATTATTACCAAATTCATTGAAAAATTCTTCATATTTTTCTGGCTCTTTTTCTTTAATATTTAGTAAATGAGAATTGATTCTTTTGTTGATTTGTTTTGATATCACTCTTAATTGTCTATCTTGTTGAAGAGTTTCTCTTGATATATTTAAGGTCAAATCATCGGATTCTACAACACCTTTTGCAAAAGAGTAGGCATCTTCTAGTAAGTCTTCGCTTCTATCCATAATCTTTACACCATGTGTGTATAATTGTAAGCCCTTTTGATAATCTTTTGAATAATAATCAAAAGGAGCTTTTTTAGGTATATAGATTATAGCTCTAAACTCTACAGCTCCTTCTACATTAAAGTGTAGCCAAGAAAGAGGTTCATCAAATCCAAAGTGTTGATCTTGGTAGAAATTAATATAATCTTCATCAGATAAGTCGTTTTTATTCTTTTTCCATATTGGCGTATCTGAATTAAGAACATCTAGCTCTTTATACTCCTCATATTTCGGATCATCTTCTGTAGAATCTTCTGCAAGACGTGATTTTGTAACTTCCATTTTAATTGGGTATCTGATGTAGTTTGAATATTTATTTACTAAATTTTCGATTCTATATTGGTCTAGATAACCATCATAGTTTTCATCTTCTGTATTTTCTTTTAAAAATAACTTGATTTCAGTACCTTGATCTTTTTTTTCTATTTCTGTAATTTCAAAACCATCAGCATTTTTACTTTGCCATAAATAGGCAGTATCTTCTCCATATTTTTTTGTTCTTACTTCTACCTTATCTGCCACCATGAAAGCTGAATAAAATCCAACACCAAATTGACCTATAAGATCCTTAATATCAGAATTTTCTACAGAATTTTTAAAGTTTTCTGTACCAGATTTAGCAATAGTTCCTAAGTTTTCGATTAAATCTGACTCATTCATACCAATACCAGTATCTACAATCGTTAAACTTCTTTCGTCTTTATTAGGTATAAGCTCAATATAATAATCATCTTTGTTGGTTTCATTGTCTGACTTTAAGTCTTTATAATATAATTTATCTAAAGCATCAGATGAATTTGAAATCAATTCTCTTAGGAATATTTCTTTGTTTGTATAAATAGAATTGATCATCAAATCCATTACTTTTTTTGCTTCAGCTTTGAATTCTTGTTTCATTTTTCCTCCTTAGCACTCTAATAGTACGACTGCTAATATTATACTAAGAGTCTCTTAATTTGCAATTGTTTTTTCAAGCTCTCTTAATTCTTTTCCCTTAGCAACAAGTTGTTTTTGAAGTGCTAATCTTTGTTCAACAAGCTCTTTTTTTCTTTTATTGAGTCTATTCTTATTTAGAAAGGTTGAAAACGCCAAGCATATAATAAAAGTAATTATAAAACATCCTGCACTTTGATTAGAAGTAAATAATGAAAGCTTCATAGTTATAAATGTTACAATTGTAGCAACTATTAAAGGAACTATAAATAAATGTATAAAAGAAATACTAGATCCTAAGTCATTTATCATATCATTTTTTTCTTTTAAATCTTCTCTCAGCTTTAAAATTTCATCTAATAAATCTTTTTTTTGCTCAATTTTATTACTTTCCATATTGACCAATCCTCCTTTTAGTATTATTATACTTATAAATGATAGAAGTCTAATTCCTACTGATTAGCTTGCTATTATTAAAATTTAATAGTACCATTAAAGTATAAAGAGGGGGTACGATAGACAATGGAAAAATCAACAGATACAAAAAAAACAACTGGTGATGTTGAGATTACAACTGATATGCTAATCGGTGAAATTATCCAAGCTAAACCAGAAGCAATAAATACTCTCCTTATGGCAGGTATGGGATGCATAGCTTGTCCATCTTCATTATATGAAACATTAGAAGAAGCATGTATGGTTCATGGAATGGATCCTGAATATCTACTTGGAGAACTTAATAAATAAGCTCGAAGCCTAGGCTTCGAGCTCTTTTTGTACTTAAATTTCTATTAATATGTATATAATAAGAGTCAAAAATCAAATTATTCATTTCAAATTTATAAGGAAATTATAGTTAAATTGTCATTTTTATATTTGCTACTAGTAAAGTATTATAATTCAAATTTCAACATATCTATTATCCTTACTCAATTCAAATAAAAATTTAATAAAGGACTCTTTATAGGCTACAAATTTACCTTCTCTCCTAAGTTTTAATATCCCCTCTAGACTCTCCCACCTAGCATCTTTTACCTCTTCTTCTTGCAAGACTAAATTATCTGTGTCTATATCTTTATGAAGTATATAAAAATCATCGAATCCATGGGCAAAATTGACAGTTAAACTTGGTCTTATATCTTTAAAATTTATTGCTACACCAAGCTCTTCGAATAATTCACGACTAGCAGCAACTGAAGATGTTTCACCAGTTGATACAGCCCCACCGCAGGTGACATCCCATAAACCTGGCATCTTTTTGTTATAGGTTCTTTGTTGGATAAGTAACTTACCCCTACTATTAAAAATACATACATGGACAACTAATCTATAAAATCCCTTTGGTTGGGCTGTTCCCCTTTCATATGTTTTATCTGTTCTTATTCTCTCTCTGTCATATAAATCCAATATTTCCATAAAAACTCTCCTATAAAATTTTTACCCATCTTTAAGATTATTTATAAGATTTATAAAAGATCTAGTATAAACTAAATAAAACTTAGACAAAATGTATTTCATAATTTACTAAGGTTTTATTTAAGCTATATCCTAGCTAGGCTAAATAATCGTGACAAATACATGGAGGGATTTCATGAGATTTCTCCACTATGCTTCGCTCCGTTCGAAATGGGTAAATTTTATATTTTCTAAATTATCTGAGATAGGAAGTTTAGTTTACTCATCTTAGTACGTAAAAAAAGTAGACTTTATAATTTACTAATAATTTAATTTAAACTATATCCCATTTAGGCTAAATAATTATGACAAATACATGGAGGGATTTCATGAGATTTCTCCGCTACGCTTCGCTCCGGTCGAAATGGGTAAATTTTATATTTTGTCAACAGTCTGACTAGCATAAACTAGAACCTTTACTAATTGTTAGTTTTTAAAAAAGCATTTGTAAGTCTGGGCATAACTTGTTTTTTACGACTTAATACTCCTGGAGCTGAGATAGTTCCATTCTTTACCTTATTTCCAAATTCTTCTTCTATATCTTCCAAATGATCACCAACTACAAGTAACTCACTAGTTTCATTAAATATATCTGTTAATACAAGCACGAAAGTAGTTTCGCCTTTTTTGTTAATTTTTTCTTGCATCAACTGTGTTATTTCTTCTCTTAATGGCTCAAGTTCTTCTGGATTCATTGTCATAACTTGACCTACTCTTATGACTTCCTCTCCTATGGTAAAGGTCTTTACATCCCCTTCTACTATATCTAACGAAGATTTTTCTTTTAAGGATGTACCTGCCTTAAACATTTTATTGGCAAATTCCTCAACATCTAGATCCGCAATCTTACTCATCCTGTCTAATACTCTTCTATCTACATCTGTAGTAGTTGGAGATCTAAATAAAAGAGTATCTGATATTATTGCAGCACATAATAAACCTGCTATTTCTTTACTTGGACGTAAACCACTTTCTAGATACATTTCTGAAATAATTGTAGCTGTTGACCCTACAGGCTCTGCCCTAAAAAATAATGGGGAAGTTGTTGATATATTTGCTACCCTATGATGGTCTATAATCTCTACAATTTCTGCTTGGTCTATATCATCAATTGATTGATTCTTTTCATTATGATCTACTAGAATAAGTTTTTTCATCCCGGAAGATATCAAGTGATATCTGGATATTGATCCTACTAATTTTTTATTTTCATCTACTACAGGATATGATCTAAATCTTGATTTTGACATAGTCTCTCTTACAGAATCTATAGTATCAGTAGTTGAAAAATATACTAAATCTTCTGTTGACATAACTGAGCTAACTGGAATAGTCATTGGAAGCAATCTAGATGTCATAAATGTATTATATTCTGTAGATAGGATTGTTACATTATTTTCCTTTGCATAAGTAATCAGCTCATCCTCAATTCTTGATCCATTTGTTAAAATTATTAACGAAACCTTGCGAGTTATTAGATATTCTAAATAATCTGTTCTATTACCTAAAACTACTATATCACCTTCACTAAAGTAACCATCAAATTCATCACTTCCATCATTCATAGCCATAACTGTAATCTTGCCGTCATACTTTCTAGGATTTTCTGGTAAATTATAAACCTTGGCAGATAAAACATCAATTATATTTTCTATTGGAGTTTCAGATCTGCCTATAATTCTGTCATCCCAAACATCCATGTAAGCTTTGGTTATATTTGAAAGTGAAGCGATCCCTATAATTTTTCCTTCACTATTTACAACTGATAAAGAGTGGGTTACCCCTTCTTGAAATATATCCCAAGCTGTTCTTACGGGTATAGATGGATCTATAGCATAGGCCTTATCATAGTTAATATCCCTTACCTGAAGTATCATGGATTCTTTAACACTGGGTGCTTTTACCCCAAAGTAATCTAACACGAACTTAGTTTCTGGATTTAATTTCCCAAGCCTAACTGGAATGGCGTTTACATCACCTTGTCTATTTTTAAGATTAGCGTATGTAATAGCTGCTACAATTGAATCTGTGTCAGGATTTTTGTGGCCTGTTATATAAACTGTATCTTTCACTCAAATCTCCTCATAAAAACTCTACTTTTAACATTTCTATCTTATATCTATCTACTTCATCTACAGTTATAAGCATTTTATTGACTTCTATGCTATCTCCTGCTTCTGGAATTCGAGATAGATGATCAATTACAAAACCTCCTATGGAATCGTTTTTAATCTCCTCTAATTCTACATTAAAATAATCATTAAAGTCACTAAGATGTAGGGATGCTTTGACCAGGTATGAATTTTCAGTTAATTTAAAAATATCTTTATCATCTATATCATATTCATCATCTATCTCACCTACAAGTTCCTCTACTATATCCTCTATAGCCACTAGTCCACTTGTACCACCATACTCATCAATAACTACAGCAAGTGATGCATTTTCACTTCTCATATTTGTAAAAAGATCAAATATGTGCATATTATCATAAACATAATAAGCTGGCCTTATTAGATCTTTTAAGTCCAGGTCTTTACCCTGAACTGTAGCAGAAACTATGTCTTTCATATGGAGTATACCCAATATATTATCAATATTTTTGCCGTAAACTGGTATCCTAGAGTGGTTTGTATTAGATAAAAGTTCGTTTAACTCTTTACTATCCACATCTATACTTATAGCTTCCATATTTGTTCTTGGAGTCATGATATCTGAAACATCAGAGTTCCCAAACTCAAAAACATTATTAATCATTTCACTTTCTTCGTTATTGATAACTCCTTGCTCTTCAGAAACATCTACAATAGTTTTTAGGTCCTCTTCAGTTACAAGATTATTATCTTCCTCTTCTCCTACAAATATACTTGATATAAAATTTGTAATATTTCCTAAAAGAAAACTTAATGGTTTAAATATTATATCGACAACCCTTATCGGTTTTGCTACTGAGAGAGCTAGCTTCTCACTATTTGAAGTAGCTATATTTTTAGGTGTAATCTCACCAAAAATAAGAACAACTATTGTAAGGATAATTGGAGAAATAACTGCTCCCTTTGATCCAAAAACATCAGTGAAAAATATTGTGGCTATTGTTGTTGTAACTATATTCACTATGTTATTTCCTATAAGAATAGTAGTTAACACTGATCCTATATCATCAACTAGCTTCTTCACTAAAGAAGCATTTTCAACTCCATTTTTTTCCATCTGCCTTATCTTAAATACATTTAAACTCGTAAGAGCTGTCTCTGATGAGGAAAAAAATGCCGATAGCATTATCCCTACTATTATTAAAATTAATTGTATAACATTTACCTGACTCATACATCCTCCTAAAGATATTATAGTTTAGTGAGCTAAAAAAATAAAGACAATTAACAAAAATGATGTATAATAGCTCTGTATCATTTTAATTTTAAGGAGGATTACATGGCATTCGAGTCGTTTAATGAGAAAACTTTTAAGCTGCGTGAGCATGGTACAGATACCCGTACAGAAATCATGGCTGGTATCACTACATTTATGACAATGAGCTATATACTTGCTGTAAATCCAACTATATTGGCAGATGCAGGTATGGATAATGGAGCTGTATTCACTTCTACTATCATAGCTTCCATAGTAGCTATGCTCATAATGGCTTTTTATGCAAACATGCCTTTTGGTTTATCAGCGGGTATGGGCCTTAATGCATTCTTCACCTATACAGTTGTAATGCAAATGGGTATGAGCTGGCAGTTTGCACTTACTGCTGTTTTTTTAGAAGGTCTTATTTTTATTATTCTATCATTTACAGGAGTGCGTGAAGCATTATTTAATGCTATACCAATCAATCTAAAAAAGGCGGTTTCTGTAGCAATTGGCTTATTTATAGCTCTTATTGGTCTTATCAATGCTAGTATTGTAGAAGTTGGGGATATATCTCTTAAACTTGGCAACATAGCAAGTAAAGAAGGTTTTGTATTCTTTATAGCTCTAATAATTATGGTAGTATTAACTGCTAGAAAAGTTAAAGGAGCCTTATTATGGGGAATACTAGCTTCCACAGTTATTTCACTTATATTAGGTGTTTCTAAATTACCTGATGGCAACGCAATAGTTTCTTTGCCACCATCTATATCACCAGTAGCATTTAAGTTAGACTTTTCAAATATATTTTCATTTGAAATGTTCTCGGTTTTATTCTCATTTTTGTTTGTGGATATTTTTGATACATTAGGAACACTTACAGGAGTCGCAACAAAAGCTAATATGCTTGATGAAAATGGTAATCTAGAAGATGGATCCAAGGCACTTTTAGCAGATGCTATAGGTACTACTATTGGATCACTACTTGGCACCTCAACAATAACAACATTTGTTGAATCATCAGCAGGAGTTGCTGAAGGAGGACGCACTGGACTTACTGCATTATCAACAGCAATTTGTTTTGGAATAGCAGCGTTCTTTTTCCCATTATTTTCAATAATTCCAGCTCAAGCAACAGCAGCAGCACTTGTAGTAGTAGGATTATTCATGCTTTCAACTGTTGTAGAAATAAACTTTACTGATATAACAGAATCTTTCCCAGCATTTATGACAATATTAATGATGCCAGCTACTTATTCTATAGCAGAAGGTATTTCATTTGGTATGATTTCATACGCAGGGATCAAACTCCTAACAGGACGTGGCAAAGAAGTAAGCCCTCTTGTTTACGGTCTTGCAATAATATTCTTATTAAGATATATAGTTCCTGTATTTATATAACTAAAAAGCACTAAACTTTAAACATAACGTTTAAGGCTTAGTGCGATTTTTTATATTCTATAATTTACTTTTTACGGATTTTACCTTGTAATCCATATCATGATCTTTATCACGTCTATCATCCATCTTTATAACAGTATAAACTCTATCAGAACCAGCATCAAACACTTCTTCTTGCATTTTTCTTGCTATTTCAAAGCACTTATCAGGATCTGCTTGTATAACAGTTCCCATTGGATTAAGCTCATGTTTTATCCCTTCTTTATCAAGTATTTTGCTAGCACTTGCTACATATTTACTAACTGATGTTTCTTTTGTGCCTATTGGTATTAGACAAATTTCCATTATAGCCATAATCTCTCCTAAAAGTTTGTTTCATAAAAAGCTTTATAAATCTTATACGCTTCCAAGTGGTCTTCTATGCCTCCTAACTCTCTTATAGAGTGCATAGCAAGAATTGGTTCTCCCACATCTATTGATGTAATTCCTAATCCTGTAGAAGCTATCGGGCCTATAGTAGATCCACCTTGTTTATCATTTCTATTATGGAACTTTTGAACCTTGCATCCAATAGAATTTGCTAAATCTATTAATCTTGCATTGGAATTGATACTTGATGAATAAGCGCCATTAGCAGCAGTTTTTATTACTAGTCCACCATTCATACTTATAGGATTAGTTGGATCGTGATACTCTTTAAAGTTTGGATGTATGGCATGGGCTTGATCTGCTGAAATAAGATAGCTATTAGCTAAAGCTATATAAAAATCTTCTTCATCAAGATCCCTATTGACCGCTAATCTTTTAAGTGTATCTTTTAAAAATGGTGAAAATGCACCTGCACTTGTCCTAGATCCTATTTCCTCATTATCATTTAATATTAATACATTATTTTTTGTATTTTCGCTATCACAGATAGCTCTTAAAGATGCATGAACTGACCCTAGATTATCTATTCTACCAACTTGATACATGTTATTTATAATAGCTCCTTTTTGTCTATCATAAAGAGCTAAATCATAGTCAAGTATAGCAGAACTTTCTATACTTAATTCTTCTGCTAATAATTCTTGTATATATCCTACATCAAAATTATCTTCTATAGTTTTTACAATAGGATATAAGTGATTTTGTGGATTAAACTCAAACCCTTTATTTACTTCCCTATTCATATGAATAGCCGCACTTGGTATAGTTAATAAGTCTTTGTCAATCTTTACTAGCTTACTTTCTATCTTATCCGCATTTTTGTAGGAAACTTTTCCTGCAAGTGATAAGGTTCTATCAAGCCATGTATAATAAATCATTCCTCCATATGGCTCTATGTTAAATTTTAGATATCCATTATCATTAATTTCAGGATTTGATTTAATCTTAAAAGTCGGACTATCTGTATGACTTCCTATAATATCAAAACCTTTTGTTAAATCATTTCCTACTGTAAAAGCAATAAGGGCTGAATCATTGCGAGTAATATAGTACTTACCATTATCTTCTAGCTCCCATCTTTCATTTTCCAAAAGTTTCTTAAATCCATTCTCCTCCAAAATATCACTTGCATTTTTAACTGCAAAATAGTTAAGAGGACTCTCATCAATAAATTCTATTAAATCTTTACTAAATTCTAAACTATTCATATATTATTATTACCCAATTTATAAGAAAAATTTTATCTTGACTTTGACTATTTATGATAATATCCTTATAATAAGTATAATAATTAATAGAAATTACATAAGGAGTTATTTATAATGAAAGAATTAGAACAAAAAATCCTTGATGAAGGTATAGTCCTTGGCGAAGATATATTAAAAGTAGACTCATTTTTAAACCAACAAATAGATGTTGAGCTAATTTCTAAGATGGGTGAGGAATTTGCTGAACATTTTAAAGATCAAAATATAGATAAAGTATTTACAGTAGAATCATCTGGCATTGCACCAGCCTTAGCTACAGCTAAAAATCTTGGCGTTAAATGTGTATTTGGTCGTAAAAAACAATCTCTTACAACAAGTGAAGATGTCTACCATTCCTCAGTATTCTCATTTACTAAGCAAGTTATGAATGAGCTAATAGTTAATAAGGAATTTATCAAAGAAGGAGAAAATGTCCTAATGATAGATGATTTCCTAGCAAATGGTCAAGCCGCAAAAGGAATGATAGCTATAATAAGACAAGCAGGAGCTAATCCAGTAGGTTGTGGAATAGTTATAGAAAAGTCTTTCTCAAACGGTCGTTCCATAGTAGAAGATATGGGGGTAGAGGTCTATTCTCTAGCAAGAATTGCTAAACTTGAAGAGGATAATATTGTGTTTGAGGAAAACTAAATAATCAATATATAAAGTAATTTATATATACTTACAATATAAGTTTAGATAAAAGATAATAAAATAAGACTATCAACTATATTAAAACAGTAATATTAATTATCTATGTTATCTAATAAAAAATTATAATATAAAAAAGTAGCTTAAGTGAATGTTGTACTGACCCCAAAAAGTTGGACTAAAAAACCAACTTAAGGAGGTCAGTTTTTAGTACCATAAATAGTGTAAGAAAGAAATTATTTCTATCTTGCACTATTTTTGTATAATTAAGAAGTAGTATGACGAGTCAGTTTTAGGGTTAAAATATCCGTCATAAAAACTGTCAACTACCTCTTCATTATTCAAATTCGGTTAAGCAGGTTGGGCAAAACGTCCGTGTCACGAGCTAAAATGAGTGTAATGGTGCAGGTAGGAACTATAAATTAAAGGAAAGAAGGTCATAATATGATATCTATAGGGATAGACATAGCAAAAGAAAAGTTTACAGCCTGTGCATTAGAACAAGGTAGCAAAATCGTTCGGAAGCCTTTTGATGTTCATCTTAACAAAACGAAAGTAGAAGAATTTTTTAAAAAACTAAATTCATTAAATGAAGAAGTCAAAATAGTCATGGAAGCAACAGGGAAATACCATCTTCCAATCCTCTATGAATTAAAAGATAAAGGATACTTTGTAAGTGTAGTAAACCCTTTGAAAATGAAACAGTTTTGTCGAGTACTTAACTTTAGAAAAGCAAAAAATGATAATATAGATGCCATACAAATAGCAGAATATGGCTTAATGTACTGGAAGGAATTACAAGAATATAAAGTGGATTCAGAAAATTTCAGAGTCCTAAAAAAATTAAACAGATCCTATCAGCACTATATGGACCTAAGAATCAATCAAATGAACTTCATAGACCAAACAATAAGCCAAACATTTCCAGGAATAAAAAAATTAATTCCACATGCTTCAGGAGACTTTTCAAAAGATAAACTATTGGATTTCTTAGAAATATGGTGGCATAAAAATTTAGTATTAGAAAAACCAGAAGAAAAATTCATAGAAGATTTTAAAAACTGGGCAAAAGAAAAGAGATACCATCCTAATGCAGATAAAGCTAAATCCATATACAAGCTCGCAGAGGAAAGTATCTCAACTCAACCTTCTAATAGCTCATATATAAAGACTAGCATACAAGAAGGAATAGAATTGATAAAACATATAAATCAAATTTTACACACTATTTTATCACAAATGATGGAAATTGCCGAGCCCTTAGAAGAATATCAAGAAGCAAAGAAATTCTCAGGAATATCAGATAAATTAGCAGTGCAAATTACAGCGGAATTTGGAGACTTATCAAAATTTAAAAACAAAAAAAGTTTAATATCATTTGTAGGAATAGATTCACCACCATATGAGTCAGGGAATTTTAAAGCCGATCAGAGAAAAATAACAAAAAGAGGCAATGCAATACTAAGAAAAGTAGGTTATCAAGCTATGAAATGCATGATGAGCGCAAAAGATACTGAAAACGATATATATCTGTATATGATAAAAAAAGAAAAAGATGGAAAGGCTAAGAAGATTTGTAAATTTGCAGGATTAAATAAATTCTTAAGAATATACTATGCAAAAGTTATGGCATCAAAACAAGAAAAGAAGGTATTAAAAGTAGCTTAGAATCAAGAATGCAATAGTTGAACAAGCCGATGTAACCGGCTTATTTGTTGTGCTCAAATTTAAACTCGAAATAACAAGGAGAAAAGTAAAATTAATTTGCTTTTCTCCTTGACTTTTGTTAGCAGGTTTTTATGGCAAAATACAGCACAGAATTTAAGATGAAACTAGTAAAAGAATATCTTGAAGGGAAAATAGGATACAGAGAATTAGCAAAAAAATATAATATACCTAATAAGCGTGCTATTCAAACGTGGGTCAGTGCATACAAGACCCAAGGCTATGATGGGCTAAAAGTATCAAGAAGAAATAATAATTACTCTTTAGAATTTAAACTAAATGTAGTAAACTTGTACTTAACAGGAGAAATGTCCTATCAAAGCCTAGCAAACAATCTTAAAATCAATAATCCATCGATAATCACTCAATGGGTCAATGAATATAGAAAAAAAGGAATTGAAGGACTTAAACCTAAGAAGAGAGGAAGACCTTCAAAAATGGCAAAAATACCAGATAAATCAAAAGATATAAATATAGAATTATCAGCACAATTAACCACTGAAGAAGATAATTCATTAAATGAAGCACAACTAAAAGAAAAAATAAAGAAGTTAGAAGAAAACAACTATTGGCTTCAACTAGAAAATGATGCAATAAAAAAAAAGATAGAATTATCTCAGATGACAGATGCAGAAATAAGACAATTGCTCGAACAATCGAGATCTTAAGAAATAAATACAAACTTAAAGATTTACTTAGCTACTTTAACTTTCCAAAATCAACCTACATGTATTGGCAAAAAAGACTAGACAAGCCAAGCAAAGATAAAGAAATTGAAGCAAAAATCCTAGAAATCAGAAAAGAAAATCCAAACTATGGATACAGAAGAATAACAGCAATGTTAAGAAGATTAGGACTAAGCATAAATAAAAAGAAAGTACAAAGATTAGTCCAGAAGCTAAAAATACAAGTAAAGAACTTTTCTAGAAAAACAAGAAAATACTCATCATATAAGGGAACTGTTGGAAAAATTGCAGATAATAAAATAAAGAGAAACTTTAAAGTGGAAAAACCATACACCCAAATAACAACAGATACAACAGAATTTAAGTATTGTGAAAAAGATAAATCAGGCAATTATCAAATAAAGAAACTCTATCTAAATCCATACTTAGATATGTACAACAGTGAAATATTAAGCTATGAAATATCAAAACAACCAACACTAGAACCAATCCTAAAAGCCTTAGATAGAGCAATAAAAATAACAAACAAAAGCAAAGAAGAAAGAATATTTCACTCAGATCAAGGCTGGGCATACCAAATAAAACAATACACATCAAAACTAGAATCTAATGGCATAATCCAATCCATGTCTAGAAAAGGAAACTGCTTGGACAACTCACCAATGGAAAATTTCTTTGGAATATTAAAACAAGAAGTATACTACGGAAATAAATTCTACTCATATGAACACTTAAAACAAACAATTGAAGATTTCATAAGATATTACAACGAAGAAAGAATAAAAGAAAAATTAGACTATTTAAGTCCAATAGAATTTAGAAAGAGAAATGCAGCATAAAAGTTTCCTACCCCTAGGGGTAGGAAAGAACAAAGAAATAGCAGAGCTAGTATTAAAGCTTGCTCTGCTATTAGGTCCAACTTTATGGGGTCACCTTAATGTTCACTTAAGCTACTTTTTATTGTACTATTTAATTTTACTTTGCATTGTTTGCTGCGTTTTCTCCAGCTATTCTACCAAATACTGTTATATCTGCTATAGCTGCTGATCCTAATCTATTTGAACCGTGAATTCCACCAGTTACTTCTCCAGCAGCATATAGACCTTCTATCCAATTTCCATCTTTATCTAATACTTCAGCATCTGTATTGATCTTAAGTCCGCCCATTGTATGGTGAACTGCTGGACCTGCTTTTAACATATAGTAAGGACCTTCATCTATTGTCCATCCTAGCATTCTTAAGTTAAAGTCTGGGTCTTCTTCTTTTTTAGAGTTTTCGTTAAATGTTTCTACAGTTTTTAATAATTCATCTTTGTTTATATCAAAGTGTTCTGCAAGTTCTTCTATTGTATCTGCTTTGTATAGATTTCCTTTGTCAAACTCTTCTTTGGCTTCTTCTGGATTAGATTCCATTGTTCCTGTTTCTTTATTTGATTTTTCATCCCAGATTAAGTATCCAACATGATCTGTTTGATCTTTAATTGCTAAAGAAATTTCACGACGTGTTGCAAGTTCTTCTACAAATCTATCGCCTTCTTTGTTTACTAGAAGCGCTCCACCTACAAGTCTTGTATCTCCAGTATAAAGAATTCTACCTGTATCTACATCACAGATAGGATAAAGTTGAATTTGATCCATGTCTACAGTGTCTGCATTAAGTTTTTCTGCCATCTTTATGCCATCACCTGTTGCTCCAGGAGCGTTTGTTGACTTAACATGTTCATCTATTTCATGATCATACTCGTAAGTCATATCATCATTTGCACCAAAACCACCTGTTGCAAGTACAACTGATTTTGCATTTACTGTTAATTCTCCATCAGAAGTTTCTGCTTTTACTCCTACTACCTTATCATCTTTAGTAAGAATTTCTTTTACGTCAGCTTCTGTGATTACATCTATACCAAGTTCATCACATTTTTTAGTATAATTCTTAATTAATTCATTACCAGAGTGTGCTTCTGGAATTAATGATCTTTTTACTGAGTGTCCACCAAAGAACATTAAACTATCTAACCAGTGAACTCCTATATCATCTCTTAACCAATAAGCATCTTCTGTCGCATGATCAGCTAATACATCTATTAATTCTGGATCTCCTCCAGCTTCTTTAACATCTTTAGCAAATTGTTCTTTGCTATCCTCTATACCTTCTTCTTTTTGTAGCTCATTATCTGGAGCTGCCATTTCTCCACCAGAGATTAATGTATTGCCTCCAACTTGTGGCATTTTTTCAAGTAATACTACATTTGCTCCGTCTTCTTTGGCAGTTACTGCAGCTGCAAATCCAGCTCCACCACCACCTACAACTACTACATCAACATCTTTTGTTGAATCTGTTTTTTCTTTTGTATCTTTTGCAGCTACTTCATTTTGGAAGTTCTTAACATCTCTTCCAGAATCAGCTATTGCTGCTGTTACAGCTTCTAAGAAACCTACTGATGAATTAGTAGCTCCTGATACAGTATCTACTTTTACTGAATTGTTAGCTACGACTTCATCTGTAAGTTTTTCTATAGCTTGATCTCCGAGTCCTTCTGTCTCGCTATGTACTGTTTCTATTGATTTAATCTTATCTCCATCAAAATCAACTGTGGCTGTAATATCGCCTTTATGTCCTTTGCCTACTCCTTCTCCAGTAGTTTTTGCATCTGTCCCACTGTTAGAACCTCCGCAAGCTGAAAGTCCCATTGCTAGGGATAAAATTAAAGGTATGATTTTATTCTTTTTCATACACCCCTCCTATGAATTTGTTACAGATATAATATTAACAAATAAAATAGTTTTATGCAAGGGTTTACATCTATTTTATAATTATTTTGATTAATATGAAAATCACTCCCTTATATTATAGAGTATCTTGTAAGAAATTTAGCTAAATATACCCTATATATAAAATACTTATAGTTAATAATTTAGACTAAAATTTCCCAAAACTTTATATAAGGAAGTGCCAATCATTTGCAATAGGTGAGAAATTTTAATTATTTATTATAACCTCTACCTGTTCATGGATTACGCCTAGGTTATGTTTATTTTCTGATGAGTATGCAAAAATCAAACCCTCATCTTCTATATTTAGTTTTTTCTTTATAGCATTAATGTGCTTATGAAGTTGATTCTTAGAAATTTTATCGTATTTTGTAGCTATTACAAAACCAGTAAATCCAGAATCAATTATCCACTCATACATCTTGCAGTCAAGATCAGTTGGATCGTGTCTAATATCTACTAAAAGAAAAACTTCTTTTAAATTTTCTCTTTGGTGAAGATATTCATTGATTAACTTATCCCATTTAGACTTTTCTACCTTAGATACCTTGGCATATCCATAGCCTGGCAAATCTACTAATCTAAATTTACTATCTATATTATAAAAATTAATAGTCCTAGTTTTTCCAGGTTTAGATGATGTTCTTGCCAAATTCTTTCTTCCCAAAAATGCATTTATAAAAGAAGATTTACCTACATTGGATCTACCAACGAAAGCTATCTCTTCTATAGATCTATCTGGCCACTGTGATTTGAATCCTGCTACTTGTTCTAATTCTATCGACTTAAATTTCATATCAGAGTCCTATCTATAACTTCTGAAACATTTGAAACTTCTATAAAATTAATCTTATCTCTAATTTCCCTTGGTATATCTTCCGTATCTCTTTTATTTTTCTTAGGTATTATTACATCTTTTATACCATAACTATAGGCCGCTAGGGCTTTTTCTTTTAATCCACCAATTGGTAATACATCTCCTGTTATAGTAACCTCACCTGTCATAGCTATATTATTTCTAGCTTTTTTTCCAGTAAGGGCACTTACCATAGCTGTTGTCATAGTAATACCTGCTGACGGTCCATCTTTTGGGGTAGCTCCCTCTGGTACGTGGACATGGATATCTTTATCATCATAAAATTTGACTTTAATGCCTAACTTATTAGCATTAGACCTTATATATGTCATAGCCGCTTGTCCACTTTCTTTCATAACATCTCCAAGAGAGCCTGTAAATTCTACATTTCCCTTACCTTCCATGACATTTGCTTCTACAGTAAGCATAGTACCACCAACTGACGTCCAAGCCAATCCATTAACAACACCTACCTTATCTTCACGAGATATATGATCTTCTAGGAATCTCTCTCTACCAAGATACTTGTTATAATTAGCCATCGTAACTCTAACTTGCGCTTTACCTTCTAAGATTTCTTTTACTGCACGCCTACAAATTTTTGCTATAAGTCTTTCTAATTCACGAACGCCAGCCTCTCTAGTATAATTTTTTATAATTGCCTCTAAGACGCTATCAGAGATTGTAAGCTCATTTTCTTTCAGACCATTTCTTTCTTTTTCTTTAGATACTAAGTATTTCTTTGCTATATTTAATTTTTCATTTAGAGTATAACCAGAAAGCTCAATAATTTCTAATCTATCATAAAGAGCATCAGGAATTTCATTTGCATCATTTGCTGTTGTAATGAAAAATACATCTGATAAATCAAATGGTATGTCCAAATATCTATCTATGAATTTATCATTCTGCTCAGGATCTAGAACTTCTAGCAATGCTGATGATGGGTCTCCTCTAAAATCTGATCCAAGCTTATCAATTTCATCTAATAAAAATACCGGATTCTTAACACCAGATCTATTGATATTTGCCATAAGCCTTCCAGCCATAGCACCTACATATGTTCTTCTATGACCTCTAATCTCAGACTCATCAGTAACACCACCAAGTCTCATAGTTACAAACTCACGGTTTAAAGCACGTGCTATAGACTTAGCTATAGAAGTCTTCCCAACTCCAGGAGGTCCTACTAAACACAATACCGTGCCCTGAGTATTTTTGTTTTTAATCTTTACTGCAATAGATTCTAGAATGCGTTCCTTAACCTCATCTAGTCCATAATGATCTTCATCAAGGATCTTTTGAGATCTTTTTATATCTAATTTATCTTTAGATTTTTTATTCCAAGGTAAATTAACAACAAAGTCTAAGTAAGCACTGATAACACCATAATCTGGACTCATTTCAGGTATAGAAGCAAGTCTATTAGCATCCTTTAACAAAGATTTTTTGCTGTTCTCATCTAGCTTAAGTTTTTCAATCTTATTTATAAGTTCTATGGCTTCACTTTCATAATCACCAGTAGCTTCATTTAATTCTCTTTGAATTGCATCAATCTTTTCCCTAAGAAAATATTCTTTTTGAGATTGATTGATGTTTTCTTGAACTTCTTGATCTATTTCAAGGCTTAGGTTCTTAAGATCTATTTCTCTAGTTAAAATCTCATGCAATAAAGTAAGACGGGCTTCTGTATCTAGTTCTTTAAGTAGTGCATAGTACTCTTCAGCTTTTAGATCTAGATGATAAATTATTACATCAGCAAGTCTATGAAGATTATGCACTTCCCCCATTGAAAATACTGATTCGTCATATACATTACCGTCAAGCTCTACATAATTTTTGAAATCTTCTACTAAGAGCTTTCTTAAAGCTTCTTTTTTAGCTGTTATTTCTTCATTATCTTCTATATAAGTATATTGCTCAACATTTGCTCTATAAAAACCTTCACCTATCTTTATTTCATTGACTTTTGCAATTGATTTTGCTTCAACATAAACTCTCAAATCACCATTAGGAAGAGTAAATGATTCTTTTATCCCTACTACCATTCCATAATCATAAAGAGCATCAGTGCGTGGATTTTCATCAAAAATATTTTTTTGGTTTACTAAAAATACATCTGTATTTCTAATATTAGCATCTTCAATTGCTTTTTTTGAGATAGCTCTAGCACAGTCAAAATTTATTATTGTATTAGGAAATGCCCAAAGTCCTCTAAGAGGTACTAAAGGATATTCATTTGTGCTTAGTTTATAAACATCTGCCATCTTTAACTCCCTTTTAAAAAAGGGAATGACTAGCATCCCCTTTTACTTATCTTTACTTATTTTTTCTTATATTTTAATTTAGAGTGATCATCAATCGACTCTTTTGTAACAACTACTTCTTTTATTTCAGTTTTTGATGGTATATCATACATAACATCTAAAAGCAAATCTTCAAGTATAGTTCTAAGCCCCCTTGCACCAGTTTTTTGGGCAATAGCCTTATCAGCTATTTCCTTAATTGCCTTATCTTCAAATGTTAGTTTAACATCATCTAAATCGAATAACTTTTTATATTGCTTGATCAAAGAATTTTTAGGTTCCTTTAATATGCGTATTAAGGCATCTTGGTCAAGACTATCTAAAGTAACAATGATTGGAACTCTACCTATAAATTCTGGTATCAATCCAAATTTTAGCAAATCTTCAGTATTAACATCAGATAAGTTTGCAACATGGTCATTTGACTTTATTTCAGCACCAAAGCCTATAGTCTTTTGAGCTTGTCTGCGATTGATAATATCTTCAATGCCATCAAAAGCACCACCTAAAATAAATAGTATATTACTTGTATCTACCTGAATGTACTCTTGGCTAGGATGTTTTCTGCCACCTTGTGGAGGTACATTAGCTTCTGTGCCCTCTATTAATTTTAGAAGTGCTTGCTGAACACCTTCACCAGATACATCACGGGTTATAGATGGATTTTCGCTCTTACGAGTAATTTTATCAATCTCATCGACATAAATTATACCGTGTTCAGCAGCTTCGATGTCATAATCTGCTGCTTGGATAAGTTTTAAGATAATATTTTCTACATCTTCTCCTACATATCCTGCCTCAGTAAGGCTTGTAGCATCTGCAATGGCAAATGGCACATTTAGCTTACGAGCTAAGGTTTGAGCAAGTAATGTTTTACCAGAACCAGTTGGTCCTAGCATTAAAATATTGGATTTTTGTAATTCTACTTCACCCATATTCTCATTATTTGCATTTATTCTCTTGTAGTGATTATAAACCGCCACTGATAGAGTTTTTTTAGCCTCATTTTGACCAATAACATAATCGTTTAAAAATTCATTGATTTCCTTTGGTGTAGAAAGATTTACATTACCATCTTCATCAAAGTAATCATTTTTATATTTCACTTCTGCATTAATAATATCACTACATAAATCTACGCACTCATTGCAGATATAAGCATCTGCACCTGCGATTATACGATCTACTTGCGAACTATCCTTGCCACAGAAAGAACATTTTACATCTTCACCTTCGAAGTTTGCCATCTTTGCCTACTTACTTTCAATTACTTGATCGATTAAGCCGTAATTAAGTGCTTCTTCAGCTGTCATGGCAAAATCACGATCTGTATCTTTTTCTATTTTTTCTAGGTCTTGACCTGTATTATTTGCAAGGATATGGTTTAATCTTTCCTTAATTTTTATTATTTGCTCAGCTTGGATAACTATATCAGAAGCTTGACCTTGTGCACCACCACTTGGTTGGTGAATCATAATATTTGAGTTTGGTAAAGAAAATCTCTTGCCTTTAGCTCCTGAGGAAAGCAATACTGCTCCCATAGAAGCTGCCTGACCTATACAAATTGTAGATACATCTGGTTTGATGTAATTCATTGTATCATAAATTGCAAGACCACTTGTTACAACTCCTCCTGGGGAATTGATATAAAATTGAATGTCCTTATCTGGATCCTCACTTTCTAGGAAAAGCAATTGGGCAATAATTATATCACTCATTTGATCATTTACTTCTCCTGATAGAAAAATAATCCTATCTTTTAGTAATCTTGAATATATATCATAGGCTCTTTCGCCTTTATTTGTTGATTCTACTACAGTTGGTACTAAGTAATTTCTTGCTTGCATAAAATCTCCTTTTATTTATAAAATGGAGGATGATATCTTAGTTTTCTTCGCTTTCTTCTTTAGAATCTTCATTATCATGGTCATCACCAACTGCTTTGTGATACTCTTCATGAGGTAGAGCTTTTGCATTATCAACTAATAATTCAACAGCTTTACGTCTTTTAATATTTTCTTTCATAGTATCTTCTGATACATTACTTCTAAAGATTTCTTTGAATTTTTCGATATCATCAACACCATACATTTTAGCTGATTCGTTGATTTCTTCTTCGATTTCTTCATCTGTTACATCAAAGGCTTCTTTTAGAGCTACTTCATCCATTACAAGATTAGCTTTTACTTTTTCTTCAGCTTGAGCTCTGTATTGGTCTCTGATTTGGTCCATATCCATTTGTGTCATTTCAACATATTGGCTAAGACCAATTCCCATTTGTTGTAATCTTTGGTCAAGATTTTGCATTTCAACGTCAATTTCTTGGCTTACCAAAGATTCTGGAGCGCTTACTTCACTTATTTTTACTAAGGCTTCTATGGCTTGATTTTGCATCATATTTGTAGCATAGTTAGCCTTTTCTTCTTTAAGACTTTCTTTAAGATCAGCTTTTAGCTCATCTAATGTTTCAAATTCAGAAATGTCCATAGCAAAATCATCATCTAATTCTGGTAGTTCCTTTTCTGTTATAGAATTGATTTCCACTTCAAATTTTGCATCTTTACCTTGGAATTCTTTAGCTTGGTAGTCTTCTGGGAATGTTACATTAACATCAAATTTATCCCCAACTTTGTGTCCTGCAACTTGATCTTCGAATCCTTCTATAAAAGTATGTGAACCTAATACTAGATCATAATCACTTGCCTTACCGCCTTCAAATCTTTCACCATCAAGGTATCCATCAAAGTCAATATTTACAGTATCTCCCTCTTTAGCTTCTCTATCTTCTACAGGGATTAATCTAGCATTTTCTTCTTGTTGTCTTTTAAGTTCATTTTCTACATCTTCATCAGTTACTTCTGATGGAATCTCTTCGATTATTAATTCTGAATAATCACCTAAAGTTGGATGTGGTTTTGTTTCTACCTCAACTTTAAATGTGATATCTTTATCTTTTTCTATATCATCTAAGTCTACGGATGGTTGGTCAATTGGTTCAAGCTCTAATTCTTCAATTGCTTTTTCATATGGTTCTGGAAAAACTATTTGAATAGCTTCATCATAGAAAATTTCTGGACCATACATTTTTTCTAGAACTCTTCTTGGAACATGTCCTGCTCTAAATCCATCTACTCTATATCTTTTTTTATTTCTGTTATAAACTGTATTTACAGCTTTTGCAAAATCATCATAAGCAACATCAAATTCAAATTTTGTAAGGTTATTATCATGAGATTTTAATTCTGTCATTTCTTCCTCCTGCTTTATAGCTACTCATTTGTCTAATATACTACTTTTGTATTCTTCAATCAACATTTTTAAGTCTGGAATTAATGTAATTTATAATATCTTTCTTATTATTCTTAAGCTTTTCATCGTATATTAAATTTTCTATTTTTCTAATAGTATCTCCTAGTTCTTTACCTTCTTTAAAGCCCAATTGCTTTAAATCATTGCCATTGATTTTTATCTCACTTCTAGTCTTAGGAATATCGTCATCTTTTATCTCTTCTAAAAGCTTTAGTCCCAAATCTATATTAGAATCATTACCATATCTTGTAGCAAGAACATCGGCTCTTTGTAAGGCAAATAATCTCAATAAATTATCTTCTCCTATATTTCTTAAAAGCTTTCTTACAGATTTTTTAGTATAGATATTTGTATTATCCATATGCCTTTTTACCAAAATTGAAGTTTCCTTAATAAACTTACTAGAGTATTTAAGCTCTTTAAGTCTATTTATTAAAAGCTCTTCTGATAAATTTTGATGTCCAAAAAATCTTCCTTCTCCATTTTCATCCAAAAAGAAAGTATCAACCTTACCAACATCATGGTAAAGAGCTGCCATTCTAACTTCAAGAATAGGAGGAGTTTTTGCTAGAACTGTTAAGCTATGATCATACACATCCTCAAAATGAAAAGTCGAATGTTGGTTAAAACCTTTTGTTCTATAAACTTCTGGAAAAATATATTTTAATAATCCAACCTCATCCAGTAATTTTACTCCCCTTTTTGGATTATCTGCTAATAAAATCTTATTTACCTCTACTTGTATACGTTCTTTAGATATATCTGAAATTAATCTTGCATTATTTTTAATAGCTTTTTTTAAATTATCTTCGATTTTAAAATCAAGTGTTGTTGCAAATCTTACTGCTCTTAAGGCTCTAAGCATATCCTCATTTATGCGATCATTAGCATTTCCTACAGCTCTAATAACTTTTAACTTTATATCTACTTTTCCATTAAAAGGATCTATAATTTCATTATTTCTCTTAGCCATAGCATTTATGGTAAAATCACGCCTTTTTAAATCTTCATATATATCATCTGAAAATTCTATTTTATCAGGATGTCTCTTATCATTATATGAAGATTCTTTTCTCATAGTAGTTATTTCATATTCTTTATCATCTTTGAATACTTTTATAGTTCCAAACTTAGCTCCTATGTCAACAAGTTTATAGTCCTTAAAAATTTCCTTTATTTCATTAGGCTTAGCTTGGCTAGTAATATCTATATCATAATTTCTTCTTCCTAAAAGCTCATCTCTGACATAGCCGCCAACTAAATAAGTTTCATAACCACAAACTTCTAGTTTTTCTAAAATCTCATCATTCATCTTTTTTTTCTTCTTCTTTGCCATCATCTTTATCATTAGTAGACTTTTTCTGTACATCAATTCTATAATTTACTAGATTTTCACCATTATAGACCTCGACATATTCAGGTAAGTCTAATCTTACATCTCCATAAGAAGATGATTTTAAATTATTTATATTTATCGGCTTTGTATTTATCTGTTCAATATCTCTTATAATGGACTCCGGACCTTTTATAACTACCTTATTTGGAGATACTTCTCTAGAACTTTCCTCAAATCCTTGAGCAGGCTCTCCTGTTGTATTTAAATTCACTGGAACTTTTTTAGTTTCATAAACTAAAAATGACACGTTTATATCATCATTTGAAATATCTAATCCAGAAATTTTATTCCCACTCCTATCAAGAATTGCGACAGGCAAGCTGTGAATCTTACCATCAAGTAGATCCATATCCTCAATTCTTACTTCTGCTCTATCAATCTTATTAATATATGAAGCAGGCCCCTTCACTTTTATATCTTCTGGTGAAAGTTCATTAACTTCTACAATTCTACCATCTTTAATCTTATCACTAATTATCAAATTAACCGGCAATGTTTTTTCTATAACTTTTTGAATATTAAGGTTTATTTCTTCAGGTTCTAACTCATCTACTGTAACTCCTGTAGGTGTATCTACAACTATCTCGACTGATTGAATACCTTCCTTAACATCTGCGATATCAATATATGCATAGATATTAGAAGTCTTAAGTCCCACTAGTTTTTCGCGAGTACCCTTTAATTTAATATTAGTAGTTAAAGACTCATCATTTCCAACTATAGTATATCCAGATTTTTCTAAATTATCCTGATTCTTAATAACTACTGGAATGTTCCTATATGTCTTATTTACTGTAGGATTAGTAGAATTTATTACAAAAGTCCACATAAAAATAGCTAGAAGAACTGAAAGTATTTTAAGTTTTGTATCATTTTTATTGTTCATCTGAAACTTCCTTTTCTTCTTTCATTACTTCTTTTACAACCAACTCATTATAAAGTCTTTGTTTAAAAGAGTCCTCATCCAAATATCTGTCTATTCTGCCTGACTCTATTACTGAAATATTTCCTGTTTCTTCGGAAACCACTACAACTAAACAATCTGATCTTTCAGAAATCCCAACTGCTGCCCTATGACGGGTTCCAAGTTCTTTGGAAATAGTATTTGAATTAGAAAGTGGTAAATAACAAGCTGCTGCTCTTATCTTATCACTGCTTATGATAACTGCTCCATCGTGTAAAGGGGTATTGGGTATAAAAATATTTATTAAAAGCTCACTTGAAACATCTGCTCCTAAAGTAGTACCTGACTCAACTATATCATTCAGGCCCACTTCTCTTTCCAAAACTACTAGAGCACCAATTTTTTGCCTTGATAATGATGTCATAGCCCTAACAAGCTCATCTATAGTCTTTTCACTTTTTACAGCTCTTTCACCAGTAAAAATTGATCTACCTCGACCTATCCTCTCTAGAGCTGATCTAAGCTCTGGCTGAAATACTACTATGATAAAAACAAGTGCAACTGTCAAAAACTGATTCATAACCCAACTTACTGTATTTAGATTTAAAATATCAGCAAGAGATGCGAATAATAATACAATTATAAGCCCATATAAAACTTGCTCAGCCCTTGTATTTCTTAAAAGTGAAAATAGCTTATAAACAGCAAAAGCTATTATAGCTATATCAATAATATCTGTAACTCTTATAAGTGCTAAAGAGTTAATAAAATCTGTTATATAATTCATAATACCCCCTATACTTTTCTAATAATATAGTACTATTTATTTAAATAAATGTGTACTTTAAGGCAAAACAAAAAAATAGGTGACCACAAATATTTTGTGCAAACTCTTACTCATAAAATATTACACTATTCATATTTTAGTTGTAATTCACATTAGAAAATTAATTAGGTTTTATTAATCAACTATTTATTCTCATTCAAACAATTCTAGCTTTTAAGTAACTAGAACTTCAATTATTATATTAATCTTTTATATAAAAAAATACCCAGTTTACCAATACTAGTAAACTGGGTATTTTATTAATTACTTTGGCAAAGATAAACCAACAAAGTTATTAAATCCTATCCCAACATAACATCAAGTATCATCATTATTACAAAGCCTGCTGCAAATCCTAGAGTTCCTATATTTGTGTGCGCATCTCCTTCTCCTGTTGCTTCTGGAATAAGTTCCTCTACCACTACATAAAACATTGCTCCAGCTGCAAAGCTTAGTAAATAAGGCAGGATTGGAATCATTATTTGTGATAATAGAATTGTCAAAACTGCTGCTACAGGTTCCACTGCGCCAGAGCCAACTCCTGCCCAAAATGATTTATTCTTTGAGACCCCTGCAGTTTTTAATGGCATCGATATGATAGCTCCTTCTGGAAAGTTTTGAATAGCTATACCAATTGATAGAGCTAAAGCTTGAGCATAGTTCACATTACCTGCTCCAAAAGCTGCTCCAGCATAAGTTACTCCTACTGCCATTCCTTCAGGAATATTGTGTATTACTACAGCCAATACCATCATAGTTGTTCTTCTTAAATTTTCGCTATTTTTTCCTTCAGGCTGATTAGAATCAATATGTTGGTGAGGTACATGCTCATCTAGGAATAATAGAAAAATTATTCCTATAATAAAACCAACTACAGCTGGAATCCAACTCATATTCCCCATTTTTTCTTCTACCATATCCATTGATGGAATTAGTAGCGACCAGATACTAGCTGCAACCATGACGCCAGCAGCAAAACCTGATAATCCTTTTTGTACTTTTTGATTTATCTCATCTTTCATTACATAAACGCATGCCGCTCCCAAGGAGGTTCCCAAAAACGGGATGAGTAAACCCATTGTTATATCTTTATTCATTTTTTTCCATTTCTAATAATTTGGAGAGTCTACTTTCCAAATATGATCTGCATAATCAATTATTGTTCTATCTGATGAGAAGTAACCTGCATTGGCAATATTCATTAAACATTTTTTAGACCAAGCTAATTTATCTCTATAGTCCTTATTTATTTGTTCGTGTGCTCTTCTATAATCTTCAAAATCTTTTAGTACATAGTATCTATCACCACGTGAACCGTCTTGTGGATTTATCAATTCATTATAAATATCAAGGAACATATATGAATTATTATCATCTAGCTCTCCATTTACAAGAGCATCAACTGCATCTCTGATATTCTTATCAGTTTGATAGAGTTTTACTGGATTATAGCTTGCTTGAATATTCTTTAAATCTTCAACAGTTGCACCAAATCTGTAGTTATTCTCTTCTCCAGCGTGATCAAAAATCTCTATATTTGCTCCATCAAGGGTTCCAAGCGTTGGGGCACCATTTAGCATAAATTTCATATTCCCTGTGCCAGAAGCTTCCTTACCAGCTGTTGATATTTGTTCAGAAACATCTGCTGCAGGATAGATTTTTTCTCCGTATGATACTCTAAAGTTCTCTACAAATACTACTTTCAGTTTATCATTTACTTCTGAATCATTGTTTACTACTCTTGCTACTTCGTTGGCAAGCTTTATAATACCCTTTGCTCTAAAGTATCCTGGAGCCGCCTTACCACCAAAGATAAATGTCGTTGGATAAAAGTCCATATCAGGATTCTTCTTAAGCTCATGATATAGATAAATGATGTGAAGTATATTTAAATGTTGACGTTTATATTCGTGAATTCTTTTTACTTGAATATCAAATATAGAATTTGGATCAATCTTAACTCCCTCATGTTCTAGAATATATTTTGCTAATCTTTCTTTATTAGCATGTTTGATATCCCAAAGTTCATTTAAAGTTTTTTCATCACGAGCAAACTTTTCAAGTCCTTTAAGCTCATCTAGATTATATTTCCAATTATCACTTCCAAGTTTTTCTGTTATAAAACTTGATAATGGTCTATTAGCATAAAGTAACCATCTTCTAGGTGTTATACCATTAGTCTTGTTATTAAACTTTTCTGGAAACACCTCATACCAGTGCTTAAAAGTATCCACCTTTAATATCCCTGTGTGAAGCTCTGCTACACCATTTATAGAAAATCCTACATATATTGCAAGATTTGCCATATGAACTTGATCATTTATTACTATTCTATAAGGATCTATTTCTGTTTCTGATAATCCTTTTTTCTTAAAATGATTTACTAAAACATCATTAATTTGATAGATTATCTCTAAACACCTTGGACTTACTTCTTCTACTATATCTATTGGCCATTTTTCAATAGCTTCTTGCAAAACCGTATGATTTGTAAAGGCAAAGACCTTTCTTGCAACTTCAAGAGCTTCTTCAAAACTTAGACTATTCTCATCCACTAGTACTCTAATTAATTCTGCAATTGCTATATTCGGATGAGTATCGTTAAGTTGTATAACATGATATTTGTGGAAATTTTTAAATCTCATATCATCTGCAAAATACCTCTTATACTTAGCAACTATATCTTGGATAGATGCTGATACAAAGAAATATTGTTGTTTTAATCTAAGAACCCTACCAGCTCTTTGTATATCATTTGGATATAAAACTCTTGTTATGTCTTCCGCTCTATTTTTTTTAGCAACGGCAGCATCGTATTCAAAATTATTGAATTTATCAAATTCAAACTCTTCAAACGGTTCAGCTTGCCAAAGTCTTAGGGTATTTACTTTACCATTTTCAAGCCCTACAACTGGCATATCAAATGGCACAGCTTTAACCTGTTGATCTTTAAAGTTTACTATTCTTGAATCAGAATCTACTCTTATAGACCAGCCATCTCCGTCTTTTATCCAGCTATCTCCTTGTTCCTTTTGGAATCCATTCTCAAATGATTGTTTAAATAAACCCTCACGATAACGTACACCATATCCATACATATTGATATCTTGAGTTGCAGCAGAATCCATAAAACAAGCTGCTAGTCGGCCTAATCCGCCATTTCCAAGGGCAGCATCATCTTCATAATCCTCTAAAGCCTCAAAATCAATACCTAGTTCACATAATAATTCCTTTACATCATCATAAATACCTAAATTAATGAGATTATTACCAAGTGATCTACCAATTAAAAATTCAGCAGAAAAATAATATGCTTTCCTTTCATGTCTTGATTTCTCTTTGCTCTCTCTCCATTCTTGATTGATTAGTTCCATAATGGTATCACAAAGTGCATCATATTTATCTTTCTCACTAGTTTCATCAAAGTTTTTTAGAGTAATTCTCTGTAGGTTTTCAACATAGCTATCCGTAAACTTATCTTTTTCTAACTTATCCATTGTATCTCCCGTATAATCTTGACATTTCTTTAATCTTCTCTGCTAAATCATCTGTAAAATCTTCTTCTTTACTTCTCCACTTCCAATTAATTCCTAGAGTGGATGGGCTATTTATTTTTGATTCATCTCCCATTTCAAAGAAATCTTGGATTTGATACATAGCTACATCTGAAACTGAAGCCATCAAGGCTCTAATAATTTCCCAAAGGTAATTATCATCTTCTTCTAATCCAAAATATCTAGTTACAAAACTTAATTCTTCTTCATCTAGATTATCAAGCCACCCTTTAAGGGTAGATGAATCATGAGTTGATGCGTAGACTACTGAGTTTCTCTCATAATTATGGGGCAAGTAATTGCTATCGAAGTTTTCGTTAAAAGCAAATTGTATAACATTCATGCCTGGGAAACCATAATAATCTTTTAGATCATCAACTTCTTTAGTGATATACCCCAAATCTTCAGCAATAAATTGTCTATCTGGATACTTTTTCATTATATGATCAAAAAATTCATAACCTCCACCAATTTCCCAGCTACCAAACTTAGCATTTTCATCTGTCGCAGGAATTGCGTAGTATTTTTCAAATCCTCTAAAGTGGTCAAGTCTTAATAAATCATAAGTTCGTAAAGCCATACCAATTCTCTTTTCCCAAAAATCATAGGAAGTTTCTTTTACCTTATCCCAATTATATACTGGGTTACCCCATAATTGACCATCTTCAGAATAAGCATCTGGTGGTGCTCCTCCAACTATAAGGGCCTTTTTTGTAACTTCATCCATTGCTAGTATTTCAGAATTCACCCAAGCATCGCAACTATCAAATGCTACATATATTGGCAAATCACCAATTATATCTATATTTCTACGGTTTGCATAATCTTTTAGTTTTCCCCATTGGATAAAAAATTCATATTGAATAAATACATAAAAATCTATATCATCTTTGTGTTTTTTTCTAAATTCATCCAAGGCCTTAGTATCACGATCACGCAACTTATCATCCCATTCAACCCAACTTATGTCTAAATTATCGTGTTTAATAGCCATAAACATAGCATAGTCTTCTATCCAATAAGCTTCTTTTTTTCTAAACTCTTTTATTTTATTATCAAGCTTTCCTTTAGAATTTTCATATGCTTTTTTTAGAATTCTATATCTTAAATTATATTGAATAGCATAATCTACATACCTATCATTATCTCCAAAGTTAAGATTATCCAAGTCATCTTCTTTTAAAAATCCATCTTCTATTAACATATCTAAGTCAACAAAATAAGGATTGCCAGCAAATGACGAAAAAGATTGATAGGGACTATCTCCATAGGAAGTTTGTCCTAATGGTAAAATTTGCCAATATTTAAGTGACGCATCTGATATAAAATCGACTACATCATAGGCTGCCTTACCAAAAGTTCCTATACCATATGGTGATGGGATAGAAAATATAGGCATTATTACACCATTAGATCTTTGTAATCTTTCTTGAGTCTTACTCATTACTCCCCCTTATAATAAATCTATGAAATTTATGACTGGAACTTCATAAGGATGATTTTCCTTAATTATGTCAAAAGCTAAATCTTTATAAGTCTCTTTTATCCTAAATTCAAGCTTTACTTCATTTACATCGCAAAGCTTATCTATTTCTCCCTTATCAGGATTAGATCCTTTTAGAGGAATAAAATGACCAATGACCTTAGCTTCTGAAAATACGGAGTCGTATCCATTATCTTTTAAAATTTCTTTTTTATTAAGACCTTCTATAATTTTCCATTTGTCTTCTTCTGGTACAAATACTTCAACTTTTATATAATCCATAATCTTTCCTTTCAAAATATATAAGACCAGTATATGATCTTATCTGTCTATCAAAAATTTCAAAATTTATCTTATACTTTCTACCCCAACTTGAGATTACTAGTTCATGGTAGTCCCCCATATCATTACATTCTGTAATAGTTACTCCATGATGTTTCATAACATTTATAACATTACTCATCCAATTTATAAAAATAACTGGACAATTTTTCCTTAATCCATCATTTATAAAAGCAATCTTTTGCTCTGTAGAAACTTTCTTGAAATAATTCTCAGTTAATAAGTGAGCATCAAGCTTTAATCCATGAATTCTCCTTATACGATTAACCCTATTATTTAAAGCCTTTACAGTTGGTACACCATTAATGTGAGGCCTAAGCCTTTTATAAAATTCATACTGATACTTGTTATACTCATCTAAGCTAAATTCTTCGTCAGGGTGATACATATATAGATAAGTATTGGTAAACGCTGTTACAACACAAGATCTATCCCTATAAAATTTATTTACTCCTAATTCCATCAAAGAGTTTTGATATCCACCATAATAAATACCTTCAGTGGTTTTTATAGGAACAAATTTTCCTACTTTGCTATTTTTAAGCTTCATAATCTTCCCCTTTACATAAAGGTTAATATACAATATATTTTACCCGATTATAAAATTAAAAGTGTTATAATGATATGTAATAAATAAAAGGGAGAAGATATGAAAAGGTGTTTTATAATTGCAGGTGGAGATTTTGATGGATTTTATGATCAAATCAGAGATGATGATTTGGTGATAGCTGCTGATAGAGGATTTGATCATGCAAAAAAATCAGGAATTAATCCAGATATAATAATTGGAGATTTTGATTCAAGTGATAAACCAATAGATAATAATAAAGTAATTAAACTTAATCCTATAAAAGATTATACAGATACAAAAGCTGCAATGATGATAGCTAAAGATAAGGATTATGATAAAATTATAATATACGGAGGTCTTGGAGGGCGTGATTCTCATACCTTTGCAAATATTAGAAGTAGCCTAGAATATAAAAAACTAGGTATAGATGTAATTATAAAGTCAAAATATAAAAAAATATTTATAATTAATGATAGCTTTACTTATAAATTTAAAAATGAAGATGATTTTTATGTTTCAATATTTGCGCTCAGTGAAGCTGTTAAAGGAATTAGTATAAGCGGTTTATTTTATGAACTCAATGATTATGATTTAACCCTAGATAGCAGTTTGGGAGTATCCAATGAAACTTGTAAGAAAGATTTTTCAATAAATGTAAACGATGGATATCTTCTAATAATATTTGAAAATAAAAATGTATAAAAAAGGGGCTGTTGCAAAAGTCCTAATATAGAAAAAAGACGAGGAAACTGAAATCCTCGTCTTTTTCTGATACAATGTATTTATGAAAACCGTTAAAAATACATCATCATTAACTAATTTTACACTAGTTAATGATACTATTCAATTAAAAATGAATTTTGACACTGAAATATATGTCAGAGATGATGTTAAGTTAAGGCTTGTAAAAAATATAATTGAAAGGATGGATCTATCAGAATTAAAAAAAGTCTACTCATCATTTGGAAGAAAACCTACAGTAAACCCAGTAACAATGCTACAAATAATAATATTTTGCTACTCTGAAGGAATATTCTCATCAAGAAATATAGAAAAATCATGCAAATATGATTTGAGGATAAAATACCTTTTAGATGGAGAAAATCCACCAGATCATAGTACAATAAACAGATTTAGACAAAAAATCGTAGAACTAGCACCAAACTTGTTAAATCAAATGATTCAAATACTAATAGAAGAAAATCAAATAGACTTATCAAGCATATACATAGATGGAACAAAAATAGAAGCCTACGCCAATAGATATAGTTTCGTGTGGCGAGGAAGCATTGAAAAATGGCAAGAGAAACTAAGAGTAAAAATAATAAAGCACTTTAATTTAAATAGAGAACTAACACCATCACAGGTATTAGCAGTAGTAAGAATAGCATTCAATCAGATAAGTACAGAAAATAAAATAAACTTTGTACATGGACAAGGAAAAAGAAAACACCAACTCCAACGAGACTATGAAAAGCTCAAAGATTGGAAGAACAAACTAGAAAGCTACAGGAAACATCTAGAAATAATGGGAGAGCACAGAAACTCCTACTCAAAAACAGACCATGATGCAAGCTTCATGAGAATGAAAGAAGATCATATGAAAAATGGTCAATTAAAACCAGCCTACAACATCCAACTAGCAAGTTCCTCAGGCTTCATCATAGGAGAAAATGTATCCCACCATCCATCCGATATGTACACCTTAAAACCATTTCTAAATAAATTACTCAAAAACCACCCCGACAAACTAAACAAAATAGTAGCAGATTCAGGATATGAAAGCGAAGAAAACTATGTTTTTCTTGCAGAAAACAAGCTCTTATCATACATAAAACCATCCAACTACGAACAATTAAAAACTAGAAAGTATAAAAAAGAAGAAGAATTCAGAAATAGTCTAAGATATGATAAAACATCAGACAAATACATATCAAAAGAAGGCAAAGAATTCATAAGGTGCACTGATAGATACAGAAAAAGAAAAAGCGGATACACAACAACCAGCAAAGTATACAGATGCTTTAACTGGAACAAAGATGGTCAGAAAACCAAAGGAATCTACATAGCAGAAATCTTTCAAAAATATAGGAAAGAATCCTTAGAAAATATAAGCTCAGACCAAGGAATAGAAGAAAGAATAAATAGATCAATCCAAGCTGAAGGTGCATTTTCCAAAATAAAATCAGGACTAAACTACAACAGATTCCACCATAGAGGAAAATCAAATATAATAAGTGAAATATGCCTCTTATCAATGGCACTAAACCTAAATAAACTGGCATCCAAAATAGAAAACAAGAATTTAGAACTCATAAAATACAAAGCTTCTTAAGAAAAAAATATTAAAAATCTTAGCTGTATTAATTGAGCCTATTTTTATGAAAAATGTGGATAAATTCATTTTCATATTAAAGAAAGATACAGAATTTAATGGCTTGATACCAATATACACTAAAAAAGGTGATGAGCAGAATAGATTTATCTATTCTGCAACATCACCTCTTTTAAAATTCTTTTCTCAATTTTTCTTCTCTCATCTCATCATATGATTTTTTTGCCTTTTCTGCCACTGTTATCCTATCCATTTTTTTCTCTTTTAGTTTTTTATTTACATTATCTTGACTTAAAGTATAAAGTACAGCTGCTATTGGCATAAATAAGATCATACCTGGTATACCAAATAATCTGCCTCCTAATATTACTGATACAAAAATCCATATTGCTGGAAGCCCAGAATTTTTACCAATAAATAAAGGATAAATAATTTTTTCTTGTAATTGTTGTAAAATCACAAGAAATATTATAAACACCAAAGCTTTAAATGGTGAATGGATAAATATCAAAATCACGCCTATTGCTGCAGCTATTATTGCTCCAAAGTATGGAATAATATCCAATGTACCAACCAAAACTGATATCATCCCTGCATAAGGCAATCTAAGTATCTTCATGCCTATAAAGTTTAAAATACCTAGTGTTATGCATGATAAGATTTTTGAGTTTAAAAATTTAGCAAAAGCATCATAGCTTAGCTTAAATACATAATTAATTTGATCTGCAGTTTCTTCATTAAAATTAGCATAAAGCAACCTATTAGAGTTTAATTTCAATGATTTTTTGTTTATACTAACATATATTGAAAAAATAAAACCAAGTCCAATTGCAGCCAACCCTGAGCTTACAGATGATATTATATTTTGTGCTCTACTTAATAAGTTTGTGCTATCTCCACTTGCATAATCAGTAATTTTTTGAGATATAGTGCTTAAATCAAGATTAGCAAAATTTTCTTTAAAATCAATAGCTGCTTGATTTATAGATGGCATTTTTTGTGTATATTTTATAACAGCATCCATAAAGGCTGGAAGGTTTTGTATAGTTGATTGAATTGCATTTATTAATTCTGGTATGACTACAACTAATATCAACGTAATTATAGCAAAAAATATGACCCAGCTTATAAATAAGGAAAGCGCTAATACAAGATTTCTATGCTTTAATGGATCTATAAATTTACCAAATACCTTTTCTTGAAAAAAGCTCATAGGTAAATCTATCACAAATGCTATAGCAAATCCTATTATCATTGGTCTAACAACCCCATAGGTACTAAGTAAAAAATTTGATAGAGGTTCTATATACCACAATGCAAAGAAAGTTAATATCAGGTACAAACCTACCTTGTAATTATTTTTAGATTTTTCATCTAACTTATTTTTTTCTTTCATCTTCACCTCTAAATATCTATTCTTCTAAAGAAATATTAAGATCAAACCACTGATCTGACAAAGATTCTTTTTTATTTTCTAAACTCTTTATTTCTTCAAATGTTTCTTTGACCTTATCTTGGTTACTATAAAAATTTTCCATTAAAGTAAGTTCAGTTAACTCATCAACCTTACTATCTATATCTTCCATTTCTTTTTCTATATTTTTAATAGTTTGTTTAATTTTTTTTATTTCATTTTTTTTAAGGTTTTGTTTTTTCTTTTCTTTTGCAAGTTGAGTCTTACTTACTATCTGACTTTCTCTTTCTATAGAAGATTCTTTTATTTCTTTTTGTTTATTTTCATAATAACTATAGTTACCCATATACTCATCCATACCATCTGATTTCATCTCTAAAATTTTTATTGCTATCTTATTTAAAAAATATCTATCATGGCTTATTATAAGCATGGTACCTTCATAATCTAGGATAGCATCTTCTAGGATTTCCTTACTATCTATGTCTAAATGATTAGTAGGCTCATCCATTAATATAAAATTTGTATCAGAGATCATAAGCTTAAGTAAAGAGATACGAGCCCTCTCACCACCAGAAAGTTCAGAAATTTCTCTATCTACATCACTATCATAGAACATAAATTTAGCTAAATAAGATCTAATTTCAAAGTTGGTAAGCATAGGATAAGTTTCCCTTATTTCATCAAAAATAGTGTTATTTAAGTTAAGTGATTTTTGCTCCTGATCAAAATATCCTACATTTACACTCTGTCCATGTTTAATTTTTCCACCACTCGGAAGTTCTTCTCCCATAATGATTCTAAACAATGTGGTCTTACCAACGCCATTTTCTCCTATTATAGCTGTTCTTTCATTTCGGTATAAATCAAAGCTAATATTTTTGAAAACTTCTTTATCTAAAAAATTTTTCTCTAGCTTTTCTACCTTTAATACATCTTCACCGCTTTGTATTCTTGGAGTAAACTTTAGTTTCATTGAACTATTTACACTATCAGGTTTTTCTATACGATCCATCTTATCTAAAAGTTTTTGACGGGATCTAGATTGTGATATGCCTCTCTTACGTTTGGACCCACCTTGATTTTTAAGACGTTCTATTATCTCTTCTTGACGGTCAATTTCTTTTTGTTGAGCCTTATATTGGTGCATTCTAACTTCTAAATCTTTTTTTCTCTTATTCATAAAAGTAGTGTAGTCACCATTATAAGTATTTAGACTACCATTCTCTAGAAGAAATATTCTATTTACTGTATTATCCAAAAAGTACCTATCATGGGAGATGACTATTACCGAACCTTGATAATTTTTTATGAAATTTTCAAGAAATCTTATAGCATTTATATCCAGATGATTGGTAGGTTCGTCTAGCAAGATTAGATCTGGCTTTTCTAATAGTAAATAAGCAAGCTCTACCCTAGCTTTTTGTCCACCTGATAGGTCATTGATATTTTTATCAAAGTCTTCTTCTAAAAAACCCATAGCTTTAAGGGTTCCTTCAAGCTCTGATTTTATAGAATATCCATTTTGTGCTTCAAACTTCTCAAATAACTTATTATGTTCTTCTAATAATGAATCCATCCTATCTGAATTCATGTTTGGATCAGCTAATTTTTTTTCTATATTTCTTAATTTTTTTTCTATATCTATGATTTTATCAAAAACTTTCATACAGTAATCATAGATCGAAATACTATAATCTATTGCTAATTGCTGTTTTAAATACCCTACTTTAATATCATTTGGGATATATATATCTCCACTGTCTTTAGAAACTTCCCCCATTAAAATTTTAAAAAGGGTGGATTTGCCTGCCCCATTTATGCCAATGAGGCCGACCTTATCACCCTTTTCAATCTTAAAGCTTAAGCCTTTAAATATTTCCTTAGTAGGATATGATTTACTTAAATTGCTTGCTGTAAGTATATTCATTAATAATTAAAATCCTCTGGAGAGTTTATAAAATATGTAAGCGTAAATAGTGACTCATCTAAGTGTACATTTTCTAAAACAACTCCATTTTTTGTTTTAAGATCTACTGGAGAAAAATTCCAAATACCCATAACTTCACCATCACAAAGTACGTCACAAACATCTTGACTTGCTTCTTTTGGCGTTGCAATTATTCCAATATCTACCTTGTTATTTTTCAGATAATCGCTAAGTTCATCTATATCTTTTACTTCAATCTCTTTATTAGATGTTTCTTTATCAAAAACTGCAGTAAAAGTATAGCCTAAATCTCTAAAAGTTTTATATTGGTATAGGGCATGGCCTATATTACCATATCCTATCAAAACCATATTATATTGTTTATCTACACCTATGATTTTTGAAAGCTCATCCATAAGCTCTTTTACATTGTAACCATAGCCTTGTTGACCAAAACAACCATAGTGATTTAAATCTTGTCTAATTTGGCTTGCTGTAAGACCTGTAATTTCTGAAAGCTCCTTAGAAGAAACTCTTACAATCCCACGATCATTAATACTTTCTAGATACCTATAATACTTAGGCAATCTTTTTATTACTGATAATGATACTCCATTTTCCTTAGCCATTGTTATCCTCACCTTCCATAAGTTTTAAATCTTCATCTGTTAATTCTTCTACAAGATCAACTTTTTCTGTATTATACTCCACTTCTTCATTAATATCAGATTCAAATACAATTTTATCATCAGAATTCTTAGTTATTATATCATAATCTTCATTGTTTTCTTCCAAATCATTGTTAATTATAGAACTAATATCTTCATTATCACTACACTCTACATATTCTTCTGTCATATTTCTAAGCTTTAAAATATTTAAAATGTGAATAAAGTACACAACTATTAGAACTGTATAGAGAATCAATTGATTATTTAAATTAAGGAACTGATTATTTAAATTAAGACCTACTGGTAATCCTGGTATAAATCTTGCCAATACTAAAATTGCAGGAACACTTAAAACTCCAAATCCAATAGCCGTTACAATAGCCGTAAATATAGATAAGCCATAGGAATTTTTTTGAAATAATATGTATATTCCATAGACTAACATGAGTGCCCAAGCTATCAAAAAGCCCACCGCCCAAATATAATTTATAGCAAAAATATTTGCACGAGACGATATTATAGTAATGATAAACAAAGTAAGAACCACTACGCTCAATATTTGGCTAAGGGTCTTTTCAAATCTTCTATCCATATAATCACCTATTTGTTTTTCTTTGACTTATATCTTAGATTGCTATCTAGAATTCTCTTTCTTATTCTTAAATTATTTGGGGTAACTTCGATTAATTCATCATCTTCTACAAATTCCATCATTTCTTCTACACTCATTTTTTTAGCAGGTGTTAGCATAATAGCATCATCAGATCCTGAGGCACGTGTATTTGTTAACTTTTTAGTCTTACATACATTTACATCAATATCTAGACCTTTGGCATTCATACCTACTACCTCACCTTCATAAACTTCATCCCCTGCTTCGATAAACAATTGTCCACGAGATTGAGCAGCATTTAAACCATATGCTCTTGCTATACCTTGTTCACTAGCTATAAGAGATCCCACCTGACGTGTCTCCATATCGCCTTTATATGGTGCATATTCTTCAAATTCTGAGTTAAGAATACCTGTGCCCTTAGTATCTGTTAAAAACTCTGTTCTATAGCCTATAAGACCACGAGCAGGAATTCTAAATATCATCCTTGTGTATCCAGATGAAGTTGGACTCATATCTACAAGTTCGCCTTTACGACGACCAAGTTTATCTATAACAGAACCAGTATATTCTTGGTCAACATCTATTGTTGCTAGTTCTATTGGTTCATGTTTTTTTCCATCTATATCTTTAAACATAACTTCAGGTTTTGAAACTTGGAATTCATATCCTTCTCGTCTTAGATTTTCTATAAGTACTGATAAGTGAAGCTCTCCACGTCCTGAAACTCTAAAACTTTCTGTTGAATCTGTATTTTCCACTCTTAGAGAAACATCTGTTTCTTTTTCTTTAAACAATCTTTCTCTTAAATGTCTACTTGTAACATATTTCCCATCGCGTCCTGCAAATGGTGAATCATTTACTGAGAATGTCATAGAAAGAGTTGGTTCAGAAATCTTTGTAAATTCAATTGGCTCATGATCTTCTTCTGTACCAATAGTATCACCTATTGATATATCCTCCATACCTGATAAAGCTACAATAGATCCAAACTTAGCTTCTTCTACTTCTACTCTTTCTAGACCATCAAATTCATATATTGTTACAATTTTAGATTTTTCAAGCCTATCTTTTTCATTATAGTTTGTAATTACAGCATTGGCATTTTTCTTAATAACACCTTGCTCTACCTTACCTATTGCGATAGAACCTAAAAAAGAACTATAGTCGGTTGTTGAAACTAACACCTTAAATGGAGCTTGTTCATCAGCTTCAAATGCTGGTGTATACTCTATAATTGTATCTAAAAGGTCAATCATATCATTTTTTACTGTATCTTTTTCAAGGCTTGCCCAACCATTTTTAGCAGAAGCATAGACAAATGGACTTTCTAGATAGGATTCATCCGCGTCTAGAGAAATAAATAAATCTAATATTTCATCTTCAACTTCATCAATTCTTTGATCTGGTCTATCTACTTTGTTTATACAAATAATTGCTGGTAGATTAAGCTCAATAGCCTTTCTTAATACAAACTTAGTTTGAGGCATAGGACCCTCATGGCTATCTACAACTAAAACAACTGACTCAGCCATATTAAGTACACGTTCTACTTCACCACCAAAATCCGCGTGGCCTGGTGTATCTATAATATTAATCTTTTTATCATTGTAATGGATAGCAGTATTCTTAGAAAGAATAGTAATCCCTCTTTCTTTTTCTATACTGTTAGAGTCCATAACCCTTTCCTTGACTTCTTGATTTTCTCTAAATGTTCCTGAACTTTTTAGTAAACCATCTACAAGTGTTGTTTTTCCGTGATCTACGTGGGCTATGATTGCGACATTTCTTACATCTTCTCTTTTCATATATCCTTCTTTCATAACTAACAAATTCTATCAATATATTATATCAATTGCGCAAATATTATCAATAAAAGCCATAAAAAAACATCTAGGTACTTTATTAATCACTAGATGCTTAACAAATTTTTTGATCATTTAGTTCTAAAAAAGCTACAGTAGTATTATCCTGCACCAAAAAATTATCTGCAAGGGAATAGACTAATTGGATGCCTCTGCCATGATCTGATAGTATATCCCTATATTTAGCATAATCTATGCCATCTCCCTCGTCTTTAACTTTAATCATACAATAATCTTCATCAATCACAATAATAATATCAATTAATTTTTCATAAATTTTGTGGTTACCGTGTTTATAAGAATTTATGATTAATTCGTCTAGAACGAGTCTAATTTTAAAGATAAAATCTTCATTATAGTTCTGTTCTTCTAATAAACTTATCGTATTATCCCTAAATTCTTTTATTAATGAAAGATCACTATGAATTAGATTTCTAATAATTTCCATAGCATGCTCCTTAAACTATTATGTTTATACCCAAAATTAATAAAATTATAAACTTATGAAAATCCTATGCATTATTGTAAAAGTATGTAATAAATTTAGGAAATAGGGTATAATATAAAATGTAATAACAATGAAAGGAGACATTGGTATGAAATACGTATGTACAGCATGTGGATACATTTATGATCCTGCTGAAGGAGATGTTGATAACGGAATCGAAGCAGGAACAGAATTTGACCAACTTCCAGAAGATTGGGTTTGCCCAGTTTGTGGAGTAGGCAAAGATATGTTTGAACCACAAGAATAATAAAATTAACAAGGAGGCTCTATGCCTCCTTTATTTTTTTGCAAATAAAAATAAGCCATAAGGCTTATTTGTTAACTATCTTCTCGTCTTTTTAATGTATAAATAAAAGCTAAAGAAAGTCCTACTATAAGTAATATTACCATAGCTATTTTCTTGGCTTTATAAGAATGATTTCCTTCTTTGTATACTTTAGGATCTTTTGATAATCCTTTTGGATTAGTATTATAATCCTCTTCAGAGTTATCTTTCTTACTACCTACTTCATCTTCACCATCTATTTCTATAACTAGGGTCTCATTCTTTTGATCTAATATTGATGGTTCAACTTCCTTTTTAGCATCATCATAGGCTAATTTTGACGTTTGCTCTAAGGTTTTGTTGATTTTCTCACTAGCTTCTTTAGCTAATTCCTTTTTTTCCTGTGAAGTTTTTGCAGCTTCAATTTTTTTGTTGTACTCTTTTACTATATCTTTTGTATCAGTTTCAATTTTTTTCGATTCCTCTTTGTTAAGTTTTTTGGACGAAATAATATTATTTGCTAAATCAACTGATTCTTTATAACTTATACCATCACTGGAAGTTTTATTTATATTAGGTTTAGGTATAGATGTTTTTATTGGCTTATTTTTTCTATTGATTTTATTTTCTTTATATTCTATATCTGCTTCTTCTTCTCTTCTATTTTTAGGTTTATCTAATTTTTCAGTGTATTTATTTTCAGTAGACTTCTTTTTAGTTTCTTTTTTTATATCACTTTTCTCATTACCACCATCTCTAGTGGGACTTTCATTATGTTTTTGGGAATTCTTATTATCTGTCTCTTTATTTTTATCATAATTAGAATCTTTCTGATCTTCTTTTGGATAAATCCTATCTCCAGCATTTTTGCTATTCACTTTAACTGATATTACCTCTTGGGAACCAACATCTTTATTATCTTCTGATTTCTTATTAATTTTTTCAGGAATATTAGTTGTTTCCTTTTTACCATCAGCTGGATCTTCTGTAATTACCAGTTCATCACCAGTTTTTATATCTGATTTTTGCTTAAATTCAACTCTTTGACTTTCCTCTTCAGTCGCATAAGATTTTGTGATAAAAGAAAAAGCAACTATGAAACAAAGAGATCTTCTTAATTTGTTCATATTTCCTCCAGCATAACTTTACGCTGATATTTTACACTTATTTACTACATAATTCAAAAATTATTTATTATCTTTTACCACAGCTTGCTTCCACATAAATTGATATAAAGAATTAAACTTCCCTACATAATTACCTTTCCAAGGCTTTCTCTTGCCACAAAAATGTAATATTGCTGTATCCAGCATAACATCTTCTAGCTCATAACCATATTTAACCTTATAGGTAGAATACCTTCTGGCATCATAATTGAATTTTAACTCTGAAATTTCTTTTATCTTATTTCTAAATACTACATTTAATAAATCTTGGTCAGGCATCATAAGACCTGCTTTGGGTGAGTGTTCTATATAATTTATAATTTTATCATCATATGATTTTTCTCTTGCTTTTTTAAGATTTATCATAAGGATTCCAGAATTATAGTAATTTACTATATCACTCTTTTCCGATGTTAGTATAAGCCTTGCTTTATTTGCTGATTGGACTGTTGGTATGGTATGGATAGCAGCCATATAATAATTTTCTTCAAAGTCTGACTTGTATAACTCCATAAGTGAATTTAATATAAGAGTGTCAGGATCCAAGTATAGGATTCTATCAAGATCTTCTGGAAGATACTTATATGCTATAAGTCTAAAGTACATTTCGCTTGTATAATAAAAAGTAGTATGAGCTTTTTTAAACTCGTCTACTACTTTTAAGTTAATAAGTCTTGCTTTGGAATTTGACTTATCTTTTATATAATTTTCTAGTTCTTTTATATTTTCATCACTAATTGATGAATGAAGAATATAAATACTAATATAATTATCATTTGTTAAAAACAATGAATATAGCATTGTCTTTAATGGATTTAGATAATTAGTATCGCAACTTACTAATATGTTCAATTTCTTCTCCTAATCCTGGTCATTGGTTAGATAAAATCCCTTACCAACAATCTTTGAGGTATTTATTATAGTAATAAATGAATATGGATCTACCCCTTTTATATAAGCCTTAAATCTAGGTGATTCTTTGGGTGATAGGGCAGAAAGAAAAACCGATCTTTCAGCTCCCTTGTATATACCTACCCCATCTATAACTGTAGCAGATCTATTAAGTTCATTTCTTATATAACTCCCTACTTGATCAGGCTTTGTAGTTATTATTATAAAAAGTTTATCCGTATTCATCGACTGAATTATAATATCTACTATTATACCCTTTAGTAAAAGACCAAGTACAGACAACAAGCCAATCTCAACATTAAATACCCAAATAGATGCTATAGTAAAAATACTATCTACACATAATAAAGCCTTACCTACTTCTATGGATGAATATTTTTTTATAATCATAGCTATAATATCTGTACCACCTGAGCTTGCTGCAAGATTAAATAAAATTGCAGATCCAAATGCTGATATAAGTAGAGTGAAAATTAATTCTAATAACTTATTATCTGTTAAAGCTGCATTTAAAGGAGCTATATAATCAAGTGCTATAGCAGTCAGTGAGTTTAATATCGCAACAAAGCCTGTTCTTAAAGTGAAATGCTTACCTAATACAAAAAATCCTATTGTTAATAATATTAAGTTTATTATTAGAGTTAGCACAGCTCTTGTAAGGGGAATAAATGTTGAAGCTATAATACTGATACCTTCAACTCCACCTATTACAAAAGAGTTGGGATATTTAAAAAAATGGGTTCCACAAGCCATAAGAATAGCCGCAAAGGCCATCATAAGATACCTTTGTAGCTCATTCATAGGATCATGGTTATATTTGGCTTCTGCTCTTTTTTCAAAATAAGTATTTATATAAGAGTTAGCAAAAGCTTTATTATCTTTTTTTTGCTGGCCGCTTGATTTTGCCACCATATTCTCCTTAAAAACTAATTATTAGAGTAGTTATCGAAATATCCTTGAACTAAAACTATAGGTGTTCCTTTATCACCAGATCCTGAAGTTAAATCAGCAAGTGATCCTAAAAGATCTGTGATTTGACGAGGAGTAGTTCCTAAAGTTTCATTTCTACCCACTAATTCTTTTTCCTTTTTTGAAATTCTATCTACCATAGCCGATGTTCTTTCTTCAAGAGATAAATCTGAAAACTCATTATCAGCTATATATTTGATTTTAAGCTCACTAGGAGTACCTAAAAGTCCTTTTGTAAAAGCTGGGGATACAACTGGATCTGCAAGTTCCCAAATTTTGCCTGCCGGATCTTTGAAAGCTCCATCACCATAAATCATAACTTCTATTTCTTTTTCAAATTCATCTACCAATTTCTTTTGTAAACTAGCAACAAATTTTTGACCATCTCTAGGGAAAAGTTTGATTTCATTTTCCGTTGAAAGATTAGATCCTAATAAACCATAATCAGCATTAAAACCAGATCCATCAATAGATTCTGTTAATATTTCATCTAGAGAAAGAATGTTTTTTCCGCCAGCTTCTTTAAGCTGTCTTTTTACAATATTTCTAGTATGAATTGATGAGACTAAAACTTCGTCAGAAAATTCTAAAGCATCTACTGGATTGTTTAGAAGATGAATTTCTGAATTTGGTGCGATTTGGCTATAAAGCTCAGGATAATCAATGCCTGTAAAAGTATGCTTATATTCTCCCGCTATTTTTCTAAATTCATTTAAATCTAAGACATCTTTATAAGGGTTTATATCACTGTTAAATAAATCCATCTCATCCATAAGATAGTTACCAACCTCATCTTGTGGATATGATAAACATATATGTAATTTCTTACCTGTTAAAGCTATGGCTTTTAGTATAATTGAAAATCTATTTCTTGACAAAATAGGGAATAATACTACTAGTTCATCTCCTTTAAACTTATTGTTTAAATCCTTTGCTATTGTATCTATACTTACATAATTACCTTGAGCACGTGCTACTAGAGATTCTGTTACACAAACCACATCCTTATCATTTAGTGTGATATTATGATTTGTAACCGCTCTTTTGACTGTGTCAAAAACTATATCTTCTAAGCTATCTCCCTTTTCAATAATTGGGGCACGTAGTCCCATTGATCTTGTTCCTATAATTCTTTCCATATTATAATCCCCTTTCTAAAAAATTATACATCTTATTAAAAAAAATTAAAAGATGCTAGAAGTTAACTTCTAGCATCGAACTTATTACCACACTTAGGACATCTAACTTTTATTTTACCCTTTTTTTTGGGAATACGGAGCTTTTGATTGCAAGAAGGGCACTCTACATACTTAAAGTTTTTGTCCCCAACAGTGTTTTTTCTAAAGCCTTTAAATGACTTTTTTACTGGATTTAAAAAACTATTTTTAAATTGTGCATTCTCCATAGATCTTTTTGTAGTATTTCTTGAAAAAAACCTATATATAGCATAAATCACTACGATTGCTGCTAGATAATTTAAAAATGAAGATTTAGCAAAATAGGAAATAATACTTATAATTATCCCTGTCCAAACCAAAAAAATCCCATATTCATCTATATTAAATTTATTTTCCATCTAATTCCTCAACTACTTCCTTCATCACTTTGCTTATATCATCTGCAATAACATAATCTGCTGCTGATTCTCTGCCTGTAGCTTCCATATTAATTAAAATTAGCTTATTTCCTCTATAGAAATCTATAAGCCCTGCTGCAGGATAAACAGCTAAAGATGTGCCGCCTACTATTAATACATCAGCATTGCTAATTAAATTTATAGCATAAGATAAATTATCTTGATTAAGTCCTTCTCCGTAAAGAACTATGTCAGGCCTAACTATACCCTTGCACTCATCACAGTATGCTATATCATCAAACTTATTTACATAGTCTAAGTCAAATTTTTTGCCACAAGATGTGCAATAGTACTCAGCAAGACTACCGTGAAGCTCTATAACATTCTTACTTCCAGCAAGTTGATGGAGACCATCAATATTTTGAGTAATGATTCCTTTAAGTTTTCCCATTTTTTCTAATTTTTCTAAGGCATAATGGCAATCATTAGGTTCTACTCCATCTATCATTAGATTTTCTTTTACATAAGTCATAAATTCATCAGGAGATTTAGAAAAAAATTCATGACTTAGCATATATTCAGGAGAGTAATTAGAGTTATTTTCCCTATTATAAAGACCTGTTGCAGACCTAAAATCTGGCAAACCACTTGCTGTGGATACTCCAGCTCCTCCGAAAAAAACAATATTATTAGAGTCTCTAATTAATTCACTTACCTCTTTTATATTATCCATAATAGCCTCCTATAAGTCTATATTATCTCTTAAATTAAGTTTATTTACAAAAATCACAAGAATAAGAACCAATATATAATAAAGTATCGGCGTTATATTTTTATAAAGACCATATTTTCCACTTGCAAATGGATATATAAAAGCATAGTTCATAGGATTTGCCTTTTGTAAAGATCCATTTACTATCACTAATGAAAAGTACTTACATATAATATATCCAAACAATAAGATCAATACAAATAACCCAATTATATAAAAGTAAAACATTACTTCTAAGTCAAACCTTTTTATCTGGATAATAAGGCTTATTATAGAAGTAAAGATTAAATCCCATATAAGTCCTAATAAAAAGTAATAACTTATAGATGAGTTTAGCTTAAAATTTATTATCTTAAAAAATATAAAGAAAAATAAAAGGTTTAATAAATAAACTAAACCAATCTCTATTAATTTGGCTATTAGTATCTTTGCTGGATTTAGTGGCAATGAATATGTTAAAATTACACTATTTCTATAATAGTCTCTTTGAACAGAATAGATTAAATAAAACATATTAAATATTAGAAAAATAAATAGTCCTAATAGCAGAACAGTCTTTGCTGAACCATTATTTGCAATAATACTACGTCCCATAGCTCCTAGCAAAATGAAAATAAATTGTATGATTACTATCTTTCCTATAACGTTTTTATTACTTTTTAAATTATATTTTAATAAATTATTCATAACTACCCTAAATAAATCTCATCGTAAAAATCATAAATATCAGACATATTTTCATTTCTAATATTTTTAGCTTGATCAATATGGTGGATACTACCCCTATCTAAGAATATGACCTCTTCAAAAAGATTCTCCATAGATTCAATTTGATGTGTTGCCATTAGAAATGTTTTTTCTCCATCAAACTTTTCAATTAATAAATCTTGAACTTTAGCAAGACTTATAGGATCAAGACCATTAGTAGGCTCATCAAGTAGATATAAGTCAGTATCTCTTGATAAAACTAAACAAATAGCAAGTTTTTTATAATCACCTTTAGAAAAATTTAAGGGTTTGTCTTTTAGATCCACACTAAAATAATCCATTAGTCTTTCCGCTAATTCCTTATCAAAATCATCATAAAAATCAGCAAAAATATTAAGGTTATCCTTTGCTGTTAAATTATCAAATAAAAATCTCTTGTCAGCAAGAAAAGATATATTGTTTTTACTCTTATAACTTAATTTTTCACCCGAAATAATAATTTCTCCATTATCAGGGCGAGCAAGTCCTGCGATAGATTTAAGTAAAGTAGTTTTACCTGAACCATTAGGACCTAGGAGCCCATAGACTTTCCCTTTCTCTAAATCTAAATTCAAATTATCCAAAGCTACAGTTTTTTTGTAAGTTTTTGTAAGATTTCTTACCTCTATATAATTATCCATTAGCCATATTCCTTATATTCAACACTCTTATAGCTTCATCAATGCTAACATCGATAGTATCTAGATTATCTATAAAATCATTTATATAATCATTTAGATACTCATCTCTTAAAATCATTATATGATGTTCGTCTGCTTTTATATAGTAAGACCCATCTATATTTTCTATTAAGTTTTCATCTAGAAGCTCCATAAAAACCTCATCTACATAGGTGGGATTTACCTTAAAAAGACTAGTAAAAAATTTCCTATCATGAAGTTTATCACCATAGTTAAGATTTCCTTTGAGTATATCTAAAATTATATATTCTTTAATTTTTTTTGTTTTACTTTTATAAGCCATATTAATACACCAAACTTATTTTAGAATCATAATCTTTGACAGCATCAATAAATACTCTCACTAGAATATTACCATAATCACCTAGATTTAAAAATATCTGTCTAAAATTAATAATCTTTATTTCATTATCTTTAGTTACAAGTTGATCATAAAGGGCATCTAAATTTTGGACATAATATATAAAGTCGCATTTTTCATTTAAAATTTTATACACAGTTTCTTTGTCTTTAAAATCATTTGCATCTATTTCTATCATAACTTTCCTTTTCAGATTTTTTATTTTGATTTTTTTCTTACTTATGGTATTATTATAACAGACTTTCTAAAAGCCATTAAATAAATATAGGTATTTTTTAGAAAAATCAAAAAAATACTTGACAAAGCAATTTATATATCGTATACTTAATTAGTAATCACTTAACGGGGTGTGGCGCAGCTTGGTAGCGCGCGTGTTTTGGGAACATGAGGTCGAAGGTTCGAATCCTTTCACCCCGACCATAGAATTATAGAATCTAGGTTTTAGACTTAGATTCTTATTTTTTTGTCTTATTTTGGAATTTAATCATATTTTGCTAGCACTGGCTTTGAGAAATTTAAATTATGCTATATCGCATATCAACTAAAAGAGTAGAACGAACGCATTAAGAGGTCTCACGAGATTTCTCCGCTCACTACGTTCGGTCGAAATGGGTAAGTTTTTTCACTCATATGTTTAATAAAATAATCATGAATACCAATATACCATCTCGACTAAATGAGCGGTAGCGAATGCACGGAGAGATCTCAATACCTTAGTATTACCAGAGATTTCTCCGCTTTCTGCCTTCAGTCGAAATAATCGCATTTTTTATATCTTATTAATAATTTAAAATCTTAACTAAGTAAGTATAAGGAACATATAAATAGAACCGTGAGATTTCTCCGCTACGGTCGAAATGGGTAAGCTTTTTCACTTATATGTTTAATAAAATAATCATGAATACCAATATACCATCTCGACTAAATGAGCGGTAGCGAATGCACGGATAGGTCTCAATACCTTAGTATTACCAGAGATTTCTCCATTCCGCTCCGTTCCAGTCGAAATGGGTAAATCCGCATAAAAAATACTCTAACCTTTACTTGGCTAGAGTATTTATAATCAGAAGGACTTCATCTTATTAAAAGTTTGTCCTTGCATTTCACCTTGTTCTGAAACATCTAAAGCTCCATCTTCAAATTTCGCATTAATTGGTGTATCTACATTAACTCCTTGAATTGTAAGGGTTACATCTGATCCATCTTCTTTCCATATTCCTTGGTGTACCCTTTGATCTATTTTATATTTTAGTGTTCCATCGCTTTTAAGCGAAAGTCTAGTGTTATCGCCTTGATATTCACCAGCAACACCATCACTTTTTTCAAAATATTTTGAAACATCTTCTGCTATTGAATCATCAATATCTAGTCCTGATAGAGCATTATTTACTCTTGTTATAACTTCTTCTAAAAAGGCAAATCCATAATATGGGATTTCATAATAAGTGTAATCATCTTCTACAAAGAACTTATGAAAGATTTCATTGTCTGTAGTGATTGGCCCTTCTGTATAGAAAGATCCATCTTCACCTTTTTTATCTTTTACATTTTGATATTCTACAAAGCTATAGTAAGTGTAATCGTTAGTGTACTTGCCTTCATAATCTTCTTTAGCTTTTATCTCATAAACTAACATCACTCTATTTTTAAGTTCTTGTGCGTTAGCATCCGATCCTGTAATAGCTCCCAGGTAATTAATTTGATCTATTTGTGTAAAAGATCTATCCTCAAAAGTATTTTTAATAAGATCTCCAGCTTTTTCTTTCATAGTACCTAGTAAATTTTCATCAATATTATCAATGCTAGTAATGTATCCGTCTGCTGAATCCTTATTTGACTTTTTATCTTTAGCATCCTCTTTATTAGCATCAGACTCATCGTTACTTTCACCTGGTGCTGTAAAGACCTTATCCTTAGGATCAAGTTTTATACCATAGCTTTTGTAAAGTTCATCTTCATCATAAATCAGGCTTACATTGACCTCTTCTCCACTAGATAAGTCTGTTGTCTTACTTGGAGCAATCTCTATATTTGCCATATACTCTGGTGCATCTTCTTTTAAATTTGCTGTAAGGCTTATATTTGGACTTTCCCCACTAAATGATACATCTATATATTCAAATGGATCTTGGTGTTCACTAGTTATTAGATTATCTACTATTGCAGATTTCATTGTATTTGTAAACATTACATTATAATCCTCCATTAATGAGGAATCTGTAATATTAGCAACTACCGTTATTTCTTCTCCATTTGATAGCCCATTATCTTTGCTATATTGGAAAGTAGTCCCATTTTCAAGTTCTGAAACAAATTGATTAGCAGCTGATGAAAATTCATCTTTTTTTCTATCTTTATTCTTATAGGCTATTTGATTACCATAATCCGAAAGTAGTTTAGAAGTGTTTAGACTAGCACTTGGGCTTGCAGCTCCGTCATCCCCATTGTAAGCTACATCTATATAGTCACTTAAGTCTACCTCAATCTGAGGAGCTTTTTTATGTGTGAAAAAATAAGCTGCTATAAGCCCTGCCAAAACTATAAGAATTGGAATAAGATAAATAGGTTTAAATTTAAACTTATGCTTTTTCTTTTTAGCTTCTTCTTCTACTACTGCAAGACTCGTAGTTTTAAACTTAGGATTTACTTCAAATGATTCCTCTTTAGGAGGCGGAGCTTCTTCATTAAAATTTTTCGTAGATACATGATAACTAGAATCATACCCTGTGTAAAAACTAGGCTTTTGATTATTTCTTATAACCCCGCATATATTACCGCTCTTTATAGCCTTTTCGTTGTTATAACTAAGATCTCTAATACGATTTTTGCTTAAAATTTGTCGTGCGATTCTCGCTTCCACATACTCTTTTGGTATGTCATCGTATTTTATATCAAATACAGATCCAGCGTTATTATTAAATCCTTTTTCTTTACCAATCTTATTAGCAATTCTCGCTTGAGCTGAAAGATTGTTCTCGCCTTTCTTATTTATTTCATCTTTTAGTGTATCAGAATCATATCTTACTTTATCACTTACTACTTTATTTTGATTAATGATAGGGGAACTTTTTGAAATATTCTTGGAAGAATTAATTTTATTAGATAAGTCATCATTTTTATCTTCTTTGGAATTTTGATTATCCTTTTTAACTAGATTACTTATAAAGCTACTTACTTTATTATCTTTACTCTTTTTGTTTTGAGACTTCTCTTCTATTAAATTTTCATTATTTTTTACCGATTCGTAGGTAGACTTTTCTATAACATCATCATGTTCTTTATGCATGTCCGTTGATTTTTCCATTTTATTACCACAAACCGGGCAAAAAATAGATTTATCATCTACCAGAGCACCGCAATTAGTACATTTCATTTGTACTCCTTATAAAGTTATATATATTATAATACAACAAAACAACAAAAATATAAACCCTATATAGGGTTTATATTAATTAACGTTATAAATTATCGACTGTTAAATAAGCTTTACCAGAAGCTTTTGGAGCTTTTGACTTTCTTTGGAATATTATTAGTATTAATAATGTAGCTATATATGGAATCATAGAAATAAATTCTATTGGTACATTTATAGATGATCCACCTAAATATGTTGCTATCGATTGTGCAAGTCCAAAAAATAATGATCCTATTAATACACCTTGCGGTCTCCAATTGCCAAATATAACAGTAACTAAGGCTATATATCCTTGCCCAGCTATCAATGATTGAGAGAAGCTTGAAACAACTGCAAGTGACATACTAGCTCCACCTAAGCCTGCCATAAACCCTGAAAATATCACTGACCAATAACGTGTTTTTGTCACAGAAATATTAAGTGTCTCAGCAGCTTTTGGATGCTCTCCTACTGCTATTACCCTAAGACCCCATTTTGTTTTATAAAGAAATAAGTATAAAACCAATACCATTATAAGAGCTATATAAACTGTTGCATATTGACCAAATAAGTTTTGCATAACTTGATTTTCAGATCCTCTAAATAATCTTGGAATCTTATTTTTAAGATCAATAGATGGTGTTTGAGTTGCTCCATCAAAAAACATCCTAGCTAAAAATAGAGCAAGACCTGGTCCTAGAGTATTAATAGCAATGCCTGAAATAGTTTGATCTCCTCCAAGACTTACAGAAATAATTGCATGAATTAACCCAAAGAAAGCTCCAGCAAGACCACCACATAAAAATGCAAGCCATGGCTTTCCAAGATAATAGCCAACTACAGCCCCTACCAGAGCTCCAATAGTCATCATGCCTTCAAGGCCGATGTTTATAACACCAGATTTTTCACTCATCATACCACCAAGACCTGCCATTAATACAGGAGCAGCATTTGACAAAGTATTCCCTAATATTAACGATAGCATTACCCAGTTCATTACTCCTCCTCACTTTCTATTGTTCTTACAATTATGTCTTCTCCAGTTTCATTTATAATATTAGAAGATGACTTATTATTTGATACAATTTTCTTTTCTTCTACATTATCACTTGTAACCGAATCATTTTGAACGTTTTCTTTTCTAATCCTTGTTGGATTAACTTTTTCTTTAGGATTATTTTCTTCTATATCTTTAACTTCGGTATTTTTTAGTTTTCTATTTCTTCTCTTTGCTCTAATTATTCTAAATATTAGAGGAACTGATGTAAAGAGTATTATTGTACCTATTATAATATTGATTAATTCAGATGGTACTCCTAAAACCCTTTGTAAATTGCTACCTGCATATTTGAGAGACCCAAAAAATAATCCAGAAAAAATCACCCCTATCGGATTATTAGATGCCAAAAGTGATACTGCTAGACCATCAAAACCATAGTTATCCATAGCACTTGTAACTGATATTGCATAGGTAAATCCTAGAATCTGTGTTGCTCCAGCAAGGCCACATATAGCGCCTGATATAGCCATTGATTGAACAATCTTTTTACCAGCATTTATTCCACCGTATTCACTTGCTTCACGATTAAGTCCTACCGCTTTAAGCTCATAACCTAAAACTGTTTTATTTAGAATATACCAAACGATTATAACTGCAACTATGGCTAAAATTATTCCCCAATGAATAGGCGCCTTGAAAAACTTTGAGAAGAATGGTCCCATAGTCTTTGCTGTCTTTTTACTGACCAAGGTAATCTTTGCAGTATCAATGACATCAAAAGTCGCCATAGAATTTGGTTTTAAATATTTATAAGCCACAAAATTAGAAAAATAGAAGGCAACCCAATTAAGCATTATTGTAGAAATTACTTCATGTATACCAAATTTCGACTTGATCCAACCAGCCAAAGCTCCATATAAAGCTCCTGCAAGCATAGCAAGTAATATAGCTACTATTGGATGAAGGATCGGAGGAAGAGGCAAGGCATAAGCTATTAAATATCCTACAACCGAACCTATTATAAATTGACCTTCAGCTCCCATATTAAATAAACCCGTTTTAAAGGCAAAACATACACCTAGACCTGTAAGTATAATTGGAGTGGAGTTTACTATAGCCCAACCTATATTACGAGGACTTTTACTGATCCCTTCAATAAGCGCTTTGTAAGCTTCTAGAGGATTGTATCCTGATACAAGCAAAACTACAGCTCCTACTATGAGTCCTAATAATATAGATATTATAGTAAATAAGATCTTATTATTGCCACGAGAAATACTTCTTTGCGCTTTAATTTCTTTTGAATTTTCCATTATTTACCACCTGCCATTAATCTACCTAGCTCAAACTCATCTGTATCTTTTGGGTATCTCTCGCCTACAATTTTTCCATCATAGATAACAAGAATCCTATCAGATAAATCCATAACTTCATCTAGCTCAAATGATATTAATAAAACAGCTTTGTTAGAATTTCTAAGCTCGACTAGATATTGGTGAATAAACTCTATAGCTCCTACATCAAGCCCACGCGTTGGCTGAGCTGCAATTAATACCTCTGGATTATTTGATATCTCACGAGCTATAATGACCTTTTGTTGGTTACCTCCTGATAGACTTGCTGCTTTTTCATTAATATCATCAGGCCTTATATCAAACTTTTCTACCAGGGTTTTTGCATTATCTTCAATATTTTTAAAATTTAACTTACCTTTACTCGAAAAAGGCTCGTGCTCCACATTTTCCAAAATCAGATTATCTTTTATAGGATATTCCAGAATAAGTCCTCTTTTTTGCCTATCTTCTGGTATTGAGTTTATGCCAGTATCTATAATACTACGAGGATTGGCGTTAGTTATATCTTTACCATTCAATATAACTGTCCCTCTATTAGCCTTAGCCATACCAGTTATTGCATCTATAAGCTCTGTTTGACCATTGCCATCAACACCTGCTATGCCAAGAATTTCTCCAGCACGCAGTTCTAGATCAAGACCTTTAAGTACATCTATTCCTCGATTGTCCTTAACCCACAAATCATCGATTTTTAGTACTACTCCTCCAGTTTCTTGAGCTTTCTTATCAACATTAAAGCTTACATTTCGTCCTACCATCTTTTCAGCTAAGATATTTTCATCAATATCAGCAACTTTAAGCTTATCTATATATTTACCACGCCTAATAATAGTACAATAATCAGCCATAGCCTTGATTTCAGAAAGTTTATGAGTAATTATAATTATAGATTTATCCATTGTTGTAAGCTTATTTACTATATCTATAAACTCCTTAATCTCTTGAGGAGTAAGAACTGCTGTAGGCTCATCAAATATGAGTACATCAGCTCCCCTATATAAGGCCTTTAGTATCTCTACTCTTTGTTGTTGACCTACAGATATATCCTCAACTTTTGCATCTGGACTAATATGTAAGCTATATTCGTCAGAGAGATTTTGAATTTTCTCACGAGCTTTTTTCCTATCCAAAAACAGCCCTGTATCTTCTTCATAACCTAGGATTATATTTTCTGTAACCGTAAGAGGCTCTATTAACATAAAATGTTGGTGAACCATACCAATTCCTGCATCTATGGCCTCTTTTGGTGTCATATTAGCACATGTCTTGCCATTAATAGTAATCGCTCCATCCGTCGGAGCAAACATTCCATAAAGGATATTCATAAGTGTGGTTTTACCAGCACCATTTTCGCCCAAAAGAGCGTGTACCTCACATTTATGGAGATCAAAGTCTATATTTGATAAAACTTCCTTATCCCCAAAACACTTGGTAATATTTCTCATAGATACAACAGGAGTTTCGTTGTAATACTTATCCATAATACCCTCACTTTTCTAATAGTTTCTACATATAATAATATCATAAATCCACTAATTAGGGGAATATTTTTGAAAATAAATTGCAAAGAAAAAGGATCTTTCAAGATACTAAATAATCAGCCTTAGTCTATCTTTATTAGAGATTTCCAATAAGTTATAACGATTATTTATCTTAAAAGATCCTATATTTCGAGTTAATAATATATACCAACCATTATATTAATAAGTAAAAATTATTTATTTTCTTTAATCCATCCTTGTTCGATAGCTTCTTCTTCATTCTCTGGAACTTCGATTTTACCATCTACGATATCTTTTCTGATTTCTTCGACTTTATCTTTTGTTTCTTTACTTACTAAATCATTTGTAGTTGGATAAGCAATTGTTACAGCATCTCCATCAGCTAAAGTAAATTCTTGGTCTCCTGCTTTGAAGTTTCCTTTAGCATATTCATCTATTACACTATTAACAGCTTCACCTACGCCTTTGATTGTAGAAACTAGCATATTATCAGGAGCTTCATCAGATTGGTCACGGTCTACACCTATTACCCATTTATCATTTTCTTTTGCTGCTTCGATAACACCTATTCCTACACCACCAGCTGCATGGAATATTACATCAGCTCCATCTTGGTACATTTTATTAGCGATATTTTTACCAGCTGATTGGTCACTATAACTATTCGCATACTGAACGATTACATCAATGTCTTCGCCTTTATCCTTAGATGCTTGAGCTACACCAGCTCTATAGCCATATTCGAATCTATCTATAACTTCACTTTTTTGTCCACCAACGAATCCAACTTTATTAGTTTCACTAGTCATACCAGCTATATATCCTACAAGGAATGAGTTTTGATGATCTGCAAATGTTACTCCAAGAAGGTTGTCTCTGTCGTTAAGATTTTTGTTATCAATAATAACGTAGTTTTGTTCTGGATTTTCTTCCGCTGCTTCATCTGTAGCTGGAAATAAAGCATATCCTACTGTAAGGATGATATCTGATTCTGAATCCAAAGCAGATTCTAGATTTGGCACATAATCATCTTCTTTGTGAGATTCTATATAATCAAATGTAGCTGTGCCATCCTTATCAGCTTTTTGTAATCCTTCATATGTTGATTGGTTAAATGATTTATCATTTATACCACCAAAGTCTGTTACCATTGTTACTGAAACAGCATCTTCAGATGGAGTCTTATCATCCTCTTCAGTATCTTTATCTTCTTCGGCTTCATCGGCTGTATTATCTACTTTTGTATCTTCATCTTTCTTTTCAGTTTCATCTACTTTTTCTTCAACAGCTGCTTTGTTATCATTCGTTTTTGTTTCTTTATTAGCTGTATCATTACCGCAAGATGCAAGTACTACTGATAATGATAGTGCTGCTGCTAATGACATAAAGTTTTTAATTTTCATCTCTTCCTCCAAAAATTATTTACTTATAATTATATTTTATTATAAATGTTAACCTTTGTCTATAAATAACATTTTTTAACTAATTATATAAGCCCCATAATTTGAGGTATGAAAGTTATTAATAATAGTACTACTAAGTTTGCTAGTAAAAACGGCAGCAAAACTTTAGCTAAATTTTCTATCTTTACTTTAGTAATTCCACTTGCCACAAATAACACAGATCCAACTGGCGGTGTCATGGTACCTATGCACATGTTATAGATTAATACTATACCAAATTGTATAGCATTCATACCTAGTGACTCTGCAATAGGTAAAAATATTGGTGTAAATATTAATATAGCAGGTGTTATATCCATAAACATACCTACAAGTAATAAGATTATATTCATAAGCAATAGAATAACATATTTATTATTTGTTAGACCTAAGATACCATCGGATATTGCTTGAGGGATACCAGTATAAGCCATTACCCAACTCATCACTGTGGATGCAGAAATCAAAAACAAAACTACTCCAGAAGTTTCTGCAGTCTTTAGAAGGATTTGTCGAAGAGTTTTTAAATTAATAGACTTATATAGTATAGAAAGTATCAACGAATATAGAACTGATATACCAGCTCCTTCAGTTGCTGTAAAAATGCCTCCTACAATTCCTCCTATAACTATTAATATCATTAGCAAAGATGGTAGAGCATCAAGTATAACTTTTCCTGGTTTTTTTGGTCGACCACTTACTGGATAATTATGCTCTCTTGCATATCTATATCCAAAGTAAATGGCAATCAAACCCATTATTGTTCCAGGTATATATCCTCCCATAAACATAGCAGAGATTGAAACTCCACCTGCAACTGTTGAATACACAATAGGTGCAGAAGTTGGTGGAATCAATAAGCCTGCCGGAGCTGAAGCAATATTAACAGCTGTGGCTATTTCTTTATCATAGCTTTGTTCTTTTTGTACTGGGTATATAGTTCCTCCCATAGCTGATGCCGCTGCAACTGCTGATCCTGATAATGCTCCAAAAAATATATTTCCTAATGCATTTGCATGAGCTAATGATCCTCTAATATTACCAACAAATAACTCTGAGAATTTTATAAGCCTACGAGCTATACCTCCATTATTCATTATATTTCCAGCTAATATAAATAAAGGTACAGCCAAAAGTGAAAATGATTCTATTCCCGAATTCATTTTTTGCATAGCTATAAATTGGATATGATTCCAAGTTAATCCAGATAAAATAGCTGTAGCTATAGATGACAGGAGTATAGAAACTGATATTGGTACTCCAATAAATAAAAATATAAAAAATATCAAAAATAGTGCTAGTGCTGTCATTCCTATTGACATAATCCCCCCTAATCTAAGTTGCCTTCGTATGAAGTTCTATTTTTATCTAAATTTGTTGTCTTATCTACTTTTTGAAACGAAAAATCTTCACTTCTTTTCTCTTGATTAGCTTCATAATACTTAGAAGCAACTTTCTTTCCAGTCCACGATTCCCATAAATTTATTATCTGAGCTAAAACTATAAAAATACCACTGATCGGGGCAACAATATAAACTAAAGATCTAGGAATACCTAATAAGGCTGATCTCTGTGATCTAGCAGAATGTACTAATTTAAATCCTCCTATAACTATTATAAAAAGAGCTACAAGTAGGATTGATAAATCTATAAGAACTCTTATTCTTTTTTGAGACTTTGAATTAACCCTATCAGGTATTAATGTTAAAGACATATGTTCACGAGTTAAAAATCCATAAGCTGCCCCTATAAACCCTATCCATATCAACATATATCTTATAATCTCCTCAGTAAAATCTGCAGGATTATTTAAAATATATCTTGTAAAAACCTGGTATATGATTAATATAGTCATAACAGAAAGCAATATAGCAGAAAGTCTTGAAAGTAACCATATAAGCCCTCTTTTTAGATTGTAAAAGGTTTTATCCATTATTTACTCCTTACTTTTTCAATAGTAGTTAACAATTCATCAACTTCTTTGTAATCTTTTCTATATTGCTCTACTAATGGTTTGGTTTTTTCTATAAATGGTGTCTTATCTATATCATCTATAAATTCAACATCCATATCCTTTTCAGCTGTTTCTCTAGCTTCTTTTATTGACTCAGCCCATAATTTTTTGTGAAGTTCTGTTGAATTTCTTGCAGCTTCTAATATAACTTCTTGATCCTTAGCATCTATTTTTTCCCAAATCTCAGAAGATATTACTAGTGCATCTGGTATCATAGCGTGTTCATCTTTTGAGTAAACTTTTGCTATTTCACCATGCCCTCCAATAGTTAAAGCGGTTTCATTGTTTTCTGTTCCATCTATAATTCCAGTTTGAAGGGATGTATAAACATCACCATAACCCATGGCTACTGGTGTTCCACCTAAAAGATTAACCATTTCTGTTTGACTTTTCATATCTTGCACCCTTATCTTGAGTCCCTTTAAATCATCAGGAGTTCTAATAGCTTTATTTTTTGTATAAAAACTACGAGCTCCTGAATCATAATATGTTAAAGTTAAAAATCCTTTATCCTCACTTGACATAAAAAAATCTCTTATTTCATCAGAGTCCATTATATGATAATAGTCTTGTGTATCATTAAAAATATAAGGAAGACCAAAAGTATCATACCCCCTTTCATAAGTTGCAAGACTAGGGGATGCAACTCTTGCCATAGAAAGTACACCCGCTAATATTTGTTCCATAGATTCATTTTCACTTCCTAACTGTCCATTAGGGAATATTTTCACTTTATAACGTCCATCAGTCTTTTCTTCCACTTCTTTAGCGAATTCCTCAAGGGCTATATGTACAGGATGATCCTGACTTAAAGAATGAGCTAATGTAAGTGTAGTAGTTTCATTTCCATCATCTTCCTGATTACAAGAACTTAACCCCACTACTAAAAATAAGCTTAAAATAAAATATAAAATCCTTTTCATTACATACCTACCAAATCAAATTCTTCAAATGATATTAAAACTTCATAATCTTTATCTAAATTTGCATATTTTATTAAAACCGAACGAGATGAGTTATTATAATACCAACCTTCATTTGCTTTATCAAATAATCTCTTGTTTAAATAATGTTCTATTTCTTTTCCATCAATATTAACAAAATATGGAGATTTTTCTTTATTAATAATTTCTAAATCTATATTTTCTATAGATGATTTGTACTTACCTTCTTTTTTGAAATTTATATATGTTTTTTTACCAGCATCTAAACTAATCAATGTTTTTAGGTAGTCTCCATTTCTATAGTTATAGGTCTTACCATCATCTTCATACATTATAAATTCATTGTTTTTACCATTTGCAATTAGTATATATAAATCCTTAACTTCATCATTCCCTAAGTTTCTTAGTTTAGTTTTAGATATAGGTAAAATAGAGCCTTTTTTTACAAATATAGGTATAGATTCTAAGTTCACATCAAAGTCATAACTTTGACCGCCCCTATACACTTCTTTAGTATAAAAATCATAATACTCTTCATCTTCTCCAGGAAAATAAACCCTATGCTTATTTTGACCTTCCTCTAAAATATTTGATACAAATAAGCTATCACCTACAAAAAAATCCATTCCATTATTATAAGTATTTGGATCTTCTTGATAAAGAGAAAAAGTTGCTTGCATTATTGGCAGACCACACTCACTAGCTCTATACATAAGAGAGTATAGGTATGGAGACAGTGCATATCGTAAATTCATAGCGTCCCTTACGATATCCTTAATTTCATCAAACATCCAAGGTTCTGTGACTGTATTATCATTACTTGCAGAATGTATAGAAAAACGTGGTTGAAAAATACCATTTTGAACCCACCTTACAAATAGTTCTTCGCTAGGAGCAGAGCCAGAAAATCCTCCGATATCACATCCTTGGTTAGATACACCAGATAAGCCCATAGATAAAATTGTCGCAATATTGTACTTTAGACTATCCCAACTAGTAAAATTATCCCCAGCCCAAGTTTGAGCATATCTTTGTATACCGGCATGGCCAGACCTGCATACAACAAATGGTCGAGTGTTTTGATAGACTTCTTTTATAGCATCGTTTGTAATCTTGCACATAATATTACTCATAACAACTCTATTTCTTGTAATAGGAACTTCTTCTCCTTCGTAATCACACATTACATCATCATCAAATACAGAGTCATATTCACAATTGTCATTCCAAACAGATGCTGTGCCCATTTCTATAAGATTTGCTTTGAGCATACTTTTCCATTTATCGCGAGTTTTTTCATTAGTAAAGTCTATGAAAGCTCCGTACCCTCCCCACCAATTGCCTATATATTCCTCCTTTTTATAAGGATCATAAAGAAACATATTATTATCTTTAAACTTCTTATAATCGGGATGTAGAGTAAGAATACCTGGCTTTACATTTGGACTTACTACTATGCCTTTCTCATCCATTGACTTAAAAAAATTATCTGGAGCAGGAAATCTTCGCTTATCCCAAGTTAAAACACATCTCCTAGGTCCTTGACTAGTATTATAATTTGTATAGCCGCTAGACAATTGGAATCCATCTATAGGAAAGTCTTCCTTTTTTGCTATGTCTACAAACTTTTCTATAGCCTTATCACAATCCTTATCTAGTTCCGAATAATACATAGAGCTTGCTAAATATCCCAAAGATTTTTTTGGCAACAATGCACTCCTACCTGTCAAAAATGTATATCTTTCTATTACATCATTAATCATTGGTCCATTTATAATAAATAAATCTATATCCCCACCATCGGCTTTAAATGATCCATATCTATGCCAATAATTACTTTTTTCCTTGCCCATATTAAATTCACTTATAAATGAATTATGATAGAAAAATCCACTAGCCTTTTTACTGTCACTATCTAGTTTTATATAAAAAGGTATATGTTTATAGAGAGAATCAGTATGCTTAGGGTCATATCCCATAGAATCCATAGGATTGTTGATCATTCTAGTCATTATCTTGTTTATGTCACCACTTTTTTCGCCAAAACCATAGAAATTATCATTGTCTTTTATTTCAAATTTATTAATGATTCTTCCATTAGAATCCTCATAAAATCCCACATCATTAATTGACTTATAAATCTTATCACCATAACTATCATAAACACCTATAGTCATAGGACTTTCTATAATCTCTATTTTTAAGTTTCCACCAGAAATTACATATCTATCATTTGTCTTATAAAAATCATACTTAAGTGGAACAAATCGATTCCTTTCATTCCCAAAAAATTCGTCTAATTCATCTTCATAGAATGTGGATACTAAGGAATAACTTTTCTCCTTAAAATCGTCATTAAAGTTTGCTCGAATTCTTACTATATCATCAGTTAGATAATAAATTCTAATTTCATTGTCTTCCGATATTAAAGATACATAGGAACTTTTATCTGTAATCTTATCAAGATTTCTAGTCAGTTTCATTTTAACCTCCTAAATAAATGATATATATAAATATTGGTTAATTCTATTCTGATGTTGTATGAAAACGATTAATATTTTACATATATTGTCTTTTGATTTATACTTAGATTAAAGGAGATTGCATATGTTTGATAAAGCAGCCGTCTATATGAATATAGGAGACTCCTTTTCCTTAGAAAGATTAGCAGATGTAAATACAAATATGACTAAGGCTCACTCTCACCCATATTATGAAATCTATTATCTTTTAGATGGAGAAAGGATTCAAGTAATAAATAACAATATACTTAAGATTAAAAAGAATGAATTCGTCATTATCGCCCCTAATATAAAACACTATTCGTATGGAGAGGAAAACGTAAGTTTTGATCGTGTACTAATTTATTTCACAGATGATTTTTTTATATCTAAAGATATCAAAGAAAGATTTTATCTTCTTGGGAATAATGGCTACAGTGCTAAAGAATCCACTAATACTAGAGCTTGTATATTCGACTTATTAAACTCCACTCCAGTAAGTAAGAATAAAATTGAGTACGAAAAAATCAAACTTATATTTAACTTACTATTAATAAGTATAATAGAGCATAAAGAAAATATTATTAATAAAAATATGGACATGAGTGTTCTAAAAATCATGAACTACATAAATGATAACTTCAGTAAAGATATCTGCTTAGATGATATAGCTAGAGAGGTCTATCTCAACAAGTATTATATGTGTAAGAAATTTAAAAAGTATACATCTCATACTATCTATGATTATTTGAATACAACAAGGCTAACTGTAGCCGAAAAGCAACTAATGGAGACTAATAAAAGTATTACACAAATAAGTTCAGAAGTTGGTTTTAACAATATTGTAAGCTTTAATCGTGCTTTCAAAGCAAAAAATAACATATCTCCTTCAAAGTTCAGAAGAACTTATAATGAAATCTATTAAAAATATATATTTACTATTGCCTTTATTTATTTTTATGTTATAATTAGTGTAGAACTGAAAAGGTTTCCACAAATATATATTAGGATGAGGGCGAGTTGGATTATTTTTACACTCGCTTTTTGCGTTCTAGAGCAAGGAGGATATTATGAGAGATATTTTTGTGGCAGAATTCGTTGGTACTTTTTTATTGATTTTATTAGGTGATGGTGTTGTTGCTAACGTACTTACACGTAAATCTGGAATGTTTCAAGGTGGCCCTGTTCAAATTACTTTAGCTTGGGGTCTTGCAGTAATGATTCCTGCAACCATTTTTGGTGCAATGAGTGGATCTCACTTTAACCCTGCTTTAACTATTGCACTTGCATTTAAAGGTGATATTGCTTGGAACACAGTCTTCTATTACATACTTGGACAAATGCTAGGCGCTATGCTTGGTGCATTGATGGTCTATCTATTATTCAAAGATCACTTTAACGATGCTTGCCAAGAAGACCCAGCAATAGTACGCGGATGCTTCTGTACAGCTCCTTCTATCAAAAATACTGGAAGAAACTTCCTTTCAGAAATGGTAGGAACATTTGTGCTTGTATTTGCAATCTTAGGTTTTGGCAATGTAGCAGGTGCTAGCGATGTTGGAATGAACTTCTTATATGTAAACGGTCTTATAGTATCTGTTGGTATGAGTTTAGGTGGATTAACAGGTTATGCTATTAACCCAGCTCGTGATCTTGGACCTAGAATTATGTATCAAATACTTCCATTTGATAAAAAAGCAGATGTTATGTGGGACTATTCATGGATTCCTGTCATAGCACCAATAGTTGGTGGATTAATAGCAGTACTTTGCTATAACTGGATATTTTAATTAATTATTGATAGCTTTTCTTCTTATTGTATAATTATTATATAAGAAATATAGCTAAAGAGGGTAAGTATTATAATATACTTGCCCTTTTATTATTATAAATTATTTAGAGAAAGAAGGAATATATATGTATGATGTTTTAATTATAGGCGCTGGTGTATCTGGAGCTTCAATAGCTCGTCGTCTATCAAGATATAAGCTAGATATAGCAATAGTAGAAAAAGATGTTGATGTTTCTATGGGTGCCAGTAAGGCTAATTCAGCTATAGTGCACGGTGGTTATGCAGAACCACATGAGGAGCTCCGCGGTAGAATTTGCTATCCAGGCAGAACACAATTTGAAGGATTAAACAAGGAGTTAAACTTTGGTTTTGTTGCAAATGGTTCACTAGTATTAGCCTTTGAAGAAGAAGACAAAGATGCCCTACAAAAGCTCTATGATATGGGTATAGAAAATGGTTTACCAGATATGGAAATCATCGATCAAGAAAAACTTAGAGAAATAGAACCAAATGTTTCCGACAATGCTATTGCAGCCTTATGGTGCAAGGGTGCAGGTGTATGTTCACCATATGAGTATGTAATAGCTTTAGTAGAAAATGCTGTAGCAAATGGGGCAGAACTTTTCCTAAACTCTAGAGTGTGTGACATACAAAAAGATGATGATCATTTTGTTGTAAAAACAGAAAACGATAAAGAATTAGAAGCAAAATATGTCATAAATGCCTCAGGCCTTGAAGGTGCTATAGTTTCAAAAATGATAGCAGAAACAGACTTTGATATCCACCCAAGAAGTGGTGAATACTTAATTTTCCAAAAAGGAACAGGCAAAAAAATAAACAACGTGTTATTTCAAGTACCAACAGAAAAATCAAAAGGTATACTTGCCACAAGAACTTTCCACCAAAACCTACTTCTAGGACCAGATGCTATAGACGAAGAAGAAATAGACTTATCAACCCATGAAGATAGACTAATGTATATATATGAAGAAGCTCAAAAATCTGTAAAAGACGATGTAATAAATCTAAGAGAATTCATCAGATCTTTCACTGGCTTGCGTCCAGCAAGCTCAACCCATGACTTTATCATAGAAGAAAGCAATGTCCCAGGGTTTATAAATGTTGTTGGCATCCAGTCACCAGGAATCACATCAAGTCCAGAAATCGCTAAAATTGTAGAGAGCATACTAAAAGATAGTGGCCTAAATCTAGAAGAGGATCCAAATTATGATCCACATAGAGATCCAATTATAGAATACAAAGAACTTGAAGATATGAACAAGATTAAAGACAAAGTCAACCTACCATTAGGGGATCCAGAAAGAATTGTCTGCCGTTGCGAACAAGTAACAGAAAAAACAATTAGAGATGCAATGAATAGAGGCATACCAGTAGAAACTCTAGATGCAGTAAAGAGAAGAACACGTGCAGGAATGGGATTCTGCCAAGGTCAATTCTGTAAACCAAGAGTTTTAGAAGTTATGGAAGATGAAATGGGCAAAAAGCCATATGACGAAAAGTTCGATAGCGAAAGAAGCGGTCTATCAAGGCTAAACAAAAAGCGTATAAACGAACTAATTAAAGAAATGCAAGATACAAATAGAAAAGAAATAGAAAAAAAGGAAGAAAAATAAACAAGATTTTATAATCCATTTCGACTAAAAAGATATAAAAAAGAGAGATCTCTCCATGCATTCGCTATCGCTCATTTAGTCGAGATGGTTTTTTTATTTTAAAATTAAAGCATTATCCATTTCGACCAGAGCGAAGCGGAGTGGAGAAATCTAGCATAATCACTCTAATAACAAGATCTCTCCGCTCACTTCGTTCGGTCGAGATGGAATATTTTTTACATTAATATCTTAGCGTAATACCTCCATTTCGACTGAAGCGAAATGGAGAAATCTCTTTTATATTCACATTACAAATCCATCCAAGAAAATCCCCTATAATTCTTATAAGCTACATATCTCCTCTTCCCGCTCTCTTGTCCTATATATGATAGCCAATAATAGCCATTTGCCTTAACAATACTATCATAATATATAACTTGACCAGGATGATAACTTGATACTGCATGGGCATTTGTACTTGGAGCAGATCTAACATAGGTTGCCGCTTTTACCCTTGCCATTTTTATATGTGACTTATTTTTTAATTCTTTCTGATTTATAATTGGTCTAAAATATCTTTCATTTTCACTTCTTTTACAATCCAAAAAATACCTTATAAAACTCGATTCATTGTTTATGCTGACCGTTCCATTAAAGGCATTGCAATGTATTATCTCACCCTTTTTTAAGAAAATCCCAGTATGACCGGCTGCACCTAAACTTCTCCCTTCTTTTCCCCTTATAAATATATCTCCAGACTTAATACTTTCATATGAATAAACTTCATCTAGAACTGTTCCTTTCAATTTATATAGAGTTTCAGTATTTCCTATAGTATGGTTGGTTGATAAAAATCCTCCAGCTTTTAAGCTATAATATACAAAAGATGAACAATCCAGATATTCTGGGCCTAACCTTTGAGGATAAGCCATAGAATAACGGACTCTTCTGTGTTTACTTTTTGCATAATCTAACATGTTTTCAATTGATGACATATACACTCCTTTATTCCTTATTATTTTTAAGTTCTCTAATTTCCTTTAATATTTCATCAAGTTTTACATCTACTTTGTAAATCATGATGAGAGTTACTACTATCGGAAATCCTAAATCACCTATTAATTTTGTTATATCCATTTAATATTTCGGCTAATTTCTAAAAAGCTTATTATCTTAATAGAAAAGACTATTTGTCAGTTTCTCTTTCAAAACTCCTTAAGATAGGTGCGCCACTCCTTTCTTTATAATTTAGTCTTCTTTTTTTATTTCTTGATCGTCATTTTCTTCATTTTCTGAATATATTAAAATAACTGCCATATCATCACCCCCTATATGTATATAGAAAAATAGTAAAATTTTTCCCTTTAGCATATATAGATCTTAGAAGCTTATTATGTTTACCTATTATCCATATAGACTTATTTTCTAAACTTTATCTCTACTTATCCAATTAAACTTTTCTGATAATTTGATATACCATACAAGTGTCGACAAATAAAATGAGCGCGCGCTTTGAAAGGTTTAATATGCAAATAAATATAGACAATTCAGAGCAAATTATTGATGCTTATATGCCACTAATCAAGGCAAATGCCAGAAAGTTTTCTAGATTTGAATACGATGAAATGATAGATGAATCAAAAATGTTAGCTATTGAAGCAATTTGTGAATACGATGAAAGTAAAGGGAGTTTTGGTAATTTCTTAAAGCTTAAGCTTTTGTATCATTATCTAGATAAATCAAAGATTGATCCAGTAAATTCCTTGGATGATTTGGATAGCAATGGTCAAGCTATAATAGATACTTTAATAGATGACTTTGATTTTGAAGAAATGCTATTTAACAAAGAAGAATATAAATATTTGTATAAGGCTATAAATAACTTAGATATGAAAGATAGAAAAATTATTATGTACAAGTTTTTTTATGATATGAACTTAGCCGAAATTGCTAAAGTGATGAATATTTCTTATAAAACGGTTGCTAATAGATCTAGTTTAGCTATAAAAAATTTGAGAAATTTTTATAAATTATCATAAATAAAGCAGACTAAATAGCTTTATTATATTATCAATAAATGAGATCTCTCCGCTCACTTCGTTCAGTCGAGTTGGGATATTTTTTACAATAACATTCTAGCACAAATACCAACACACATTTCGACTGGAGCGAAGCGAAATGGAGAAATCTCTTGTAAGATTAAGAATTGGGATCTCTCCATGCATTCGCTACCACTCATTTAGTCGAGACGGTTTTTTATTTTAAAATTAAAGCACTATCTATTTCGATCAGAGTGAGGCAAAATAAAAATACGGAGATATTTATATACCTCCGCATCTTTTCACATATTAAGCTATTGTAAGTTCTTCTCTATCTATTGTTTCTATTTCAGCTTTAGCCTTATTTGCTAATGGTCCATTTTTGGTTAATAGTACTCCTGATTTAATCATAGAATCCATAGCTAGTTTTATATCTTCTGATGTATAGCTTCCTTTAGGATAATCTACTGTAACTGATTTTGAATTATTTGCTTGATCTTTAAAATATAATTTTAATTTTCTGCTTGCCATTTATATATCCTCCCTTATATTTCCTTAACATCTATTAAATATACTTCGACTTCTGTAGCATCTACTAAAGCAGTATATGCTAGAGCAAAGTTTTTGAAGTTTTCTGCACCTGCTTTTTCATCTATTTGAGAAAATGTCTTGCTTACCTTTTTTAATGATCCTTCTTCTGATTCAACTTTAAATTTGATTTGTAATTTCATATTTTCCTCCGTTTTCTGTTTGTGTAGTGGCCCTACATATGTATATAGAAATCAAGAGGAATTTTTCCCGAAATTTTTAAAAAAAGTTATTAGTAGATGTTTTAAGAAAGAAAAAGAATCATCATGCTTAATATACAAAGTATTAATAAACGTCTATAATATATCTGCGCTCACCAAGACAGTTAAGTCGAGATAGCGAAAGCGAAATAGTTTATATAATAAGCACAAAAAAATCTTCCACCTTTTGGTGGAAGATCTTTCAAGTGAGTACCGCGGTATCTAATATTTATCTATAGAGCCCCTAGCGAGTGCACTCTTTTTTGGCTCTATTAATATTTTTTAGTAAACCTAACTATTAATTAGTTATTTTTTTTGCTTGCTGCGTAAGCAACTGAAGCTGCTGCTAATACACCTGCAACACCAGCAACGCCAGCAATACCTGTTTTAGCATTACGTCCAGCTGTTCTGTTTGAAGAAGCTTTTTTAGATGGTGTAACATCTTTTGTTTCTTTTTCTTTGATTACAGTTGTTTTTTCTTCTTCTTTTTCAGAACCTTTGTTTTCTTCTTTGTCGTTATCTTTTTCTTTATCGTTATCTTTTTCTTTGTCGTTATCTTTTTCTTTGTCGTTATCTTTTTCTTTGTCGTTATCTTTTTCTTTGTTGTTATCTTCGATTTCTTCTTCTTTATCTACTTTTCTTATAGCATCTTTCATTTCAGCATTTTTGTTATTGATCTTGTTTGTAAGATCTTCAACATCATATTCTTCTTCAACTGCTTCTTCTTCAGCAGCATATGCTGTTGAGAATACAGAGAAAGCTACTTTTTTGTAGTTGTAAGCTTTAAGAGCAGCTTCACCTTCTTTAATTAGTTCGTTAGCTTCTTTTACTAATTTGTTAAGGTAAGCTTCATTTTTTTCTGAAATGTGATCAGCTGTTTCTTTAAGAATGTCAACAGCTTTGATTGTTGCTTTTGCTTCTTCAATAGATTCAGCAAGTTTATCTAATTGATCTTTTGTTGGAGCTTTTTTAGATGGTTTTTCTTCTTTACCTGCATCAAGAACGATATTAATGTCACCTGCTTTTTCAGCTCTGTCAATTCTATCTACAGATACACCTTCTTTGATTAGAGCTTTTTTAGCTACTTTATATGCTGCTTGAGCTGTAGATAAAGCTTTTTCAGCTTCTTGTCTTTTATTTACAGATTCGTTGTAATCACCAAGTCTTCTAGAAACTTCTGATTGAAGTTCTGATCTTTTATTTTCTACTTCTTTGATCTCATCATTATATTTAGCAATTTTTTCATTTAAAGCAATAATATCTTTAAGAGCTTCAGCTTGTGCTTCTTGTTCTGCATCTGTAGCTACTGAAGTTTCAATATATTGTGATAAATTTCCAAGATCAGCTTTGCTTAAATTATTGTAAGGAACAGAAATTAGGCTATAACTATTTTGTTCATATTTGTTTATAGCTGCTTTTCTTTCATTTATAGATCTATCAAGATCATTTTGATAAGCTGTGCCTGTATAAGAATTTGGTGTTTTGCCATATCTAGCTTCAAGTTCTGCTAAGTTAGCAAGAGCTTTTTCATAAGCTGATTTAGCTGCTGCTTCGTTAGCTTCTGCAGCTTTTAAATTCTTTTCAGCTTTTCTTAAGTTATTCCATTTAGCTACAAAGTCTTCTCTAGCTACTTTGTAATCATATGTGTATTCAGCTGATTTTTTATCTTTTCCCTCAGCAGCAAATGATGGAGCTACTGCACTTAAACCCATTGCTAATGCTAATGCACCAGCAGCAATTTTATTTCTTTTCATTATAAGTTATCTCCTTATTTTTTTAATTACTATTTGTATCTTAAATAGTACTCACTTTACACTATCTATAGTACACTAGATTCTACATTTTTGCAACACATTTATTGCATTTTCTCAATTTTTCTAAAAAATATAGTTTAACTAATGCTCACAATATCTTCAATATTGTAACTAATGTGTAATTTATAATCTTTGTGATTATAGATGTCAATAGAATGCATATCCTCTATTTTTCAATAAACATAAAAGATATTTGTATTTATTTAAATTGATATAAAGTTACTACAATCTATTTGAAACTACCGTTTACTTATGCACTCATAATTAAGATTTTACCTATTGGTATTAATCTTTGTTTAATAAAACGTATAGTTCTTTATTATTTTAGCACTATTAACCTTTTAGTCAAGCTTTTACTTGTTTACTTTTTCTTACTAATTTACTATACATAATCATCTAGAATACGAGCAGTTATATATCTAATGTTTGCATCTGATTCTATTAACGACTTATTGATTTCTTTATACAACATTAGCTTAGCATTATTTAAGTTAGTTATTAGGGTTTGTCTTGTAGCAAGAGTTGCTACCGATTCTCCTGTTATTAAAATAATCTCGGGACCTACTATCTTTTTTACATATTTTACATTTACAAATCCACGTGACTGTTTGTCATATATAGCTTTCCTATATTTGAAGGCAAAAAATACGTGACTAGTGTCTATAACATATGGTAGGTTTTTGCTTATTTGGAGTTCTCTGCTAATTTGTTTATTTACCAACTTTTTGTTTTTGCCCTTATCCTTATACATAGTATCTAGGTAAAGGCTTGGAGTTTTGGGACTAAGTTTGACTTCTGTTTGGCTATAAATGCGAGCGCATATACCAGTTCCTTTTACTTCTTCTGGAAGTACTGCAATAATGTCACCTGCCATTTATACCTCCTTTCGCGATACTAGACATTTATTGTCTATATCTGTCTTTAAGTGTACCACGTTTGGAGTTTGATGTCTATTGAGTCTTAGTTGGAATGGTATAATTTATAACGATCTGCATCGAGTGCATGGAGTGGAGATCTCAGGTCTTGCGATTTACTGGAGATTTCTCCATTCCGCTTCGCTTCAGTCGAAATGGGTAATACTTTTAACCCATATGATTAATATAATAACAAGAATACCTATAAACCATCTCGACTAAATGAGCTATAGCGAATGCACGGAGAGATCTCTTTATTTGCACTATACACTTGAGATTTCTCCGTTCCGCTTCGCTTCAGTCGAAATGGGTAATACTTTTAACCCATATGATTAATATAATAACAGGAATACCTATAAACCATCTCGACTAAATGAGCTATAGCGAATGCACGGAGAGATCTCTTTATTTGCACTATACACTTGAGATTTCTCCGTTCCGCTTCGCTTCAGTCGAAATGGGTTGTCGTATCTTCTCTTTGTCATTAATGTGAAATATATTCCATCTCGACCGAACACAGTGAGCGGAGAGATCTCAGGTCTTGCGATTTACTGAAGATTTCTCCGCTACGCTTCGCTTCGGTCGAAATGGGTTGTCGTATCTTCTCTTTGTCATTAATGTGAAATGTATTCCATCTCGACCGAACACAGTGAGCGGAGAGATTTCAGGTCTTGCAATTTACTGAAGATTTCTCCGCTACGCTTCGCTTCGGTCGAAATGGGTTGTCGTATCTTCTCTTTGTCATTATTGTGAAATATATTCCATCTCGACCGAACACAGTGAGCGGAGAGATCTCAGGTCTTGCAATTTACTGAAGATTTCTCCGCTACGCTTCGCTTCGGTCGAAATGGATAGGGATTTTCCACCCTGTAGCTCTTTGTCCTCTCAGAACTCTTGCGATTTCTTCGCTTAGTTCTGCGGATTCGCCTTCGGCTTATCTCGCAGATGAAAAATCCTTTGGATTTTCCACCCAAAAGCTCGGGACTACTTATGATAAGGATGTCCATTTATAATTCTAAATGCTCTGTAGATTTGCTCTATTAGTATTACTCTCATTAGTTGGTGAGGGTAGGTCATTTTTGAGAAGGATTGTTTTTTGTTTGCTCTTTGGCTTACATTTTTTGATAGTCCGTTGCTACCTCCTATTATAAATACTAGGTTTCTTCCAAAGCCTTCTGCCATTTCTGTTTCTATGAATTTAGCGAATGATTCGCTTGTTTCTTGTTTTCCTAAGATTTCTAGGCTCACTACGTAATCATCGTCTTTTACTTTATTCAGAATTTTTTCTCCTTCTTTGTCTTTTACTTGTTCTATCTCTTTTTCCGAAAGATTTTCTCCTGCTGGTTCGTCTGCCACTTCTATTATTTCTATATTATTGTATGTTTGCATACGTTTAAGATATTCTTCTATGGCTTGTTTATAGAATTTTTCTTTTATTTTACCTACCGCTATGATTTTGATGTCCATTATTCCTCCTAAAAAATAAACTCAATCTTTTGATTGAGTTTAGACTTGTATATATGAAACATATGAGTCGTAAATTTTACCATATCCTTCATCTTTTAATGATTGTTTCACGAATTCCTTGATTTCAGAAGTTTTAAATACTTTTCTATTTAGATCTTTCATATGATTTGATACATCTTCCATAAGTATCTCCACATCTGATCTATTTAGGTATTGACCATTGCTATCTGCTGCGTTTTTTATTGATCTTGCTATTTTATCTCTTGAATATTGCTCTAGATTACCACTTCTTTTTATAACATATAGACTCTCATCTGGACTATTATCTAGGTAATCTTTTACTACATCTATTTTAAGCTTATCTATTTCATTAACTATTTTATTTATATCGTATTCTTTGTTTTTGTAGTAATCTAATACCATTTGACTTAGTTCACTCATTTAGATTCCTCCTTGGTCCTTGTTATTACCTTGCTTTGTTTATTATCCGCGATTTCTTTTGCCCTATGAGTAGCTTCTTTTTTGCTATCATAATAGCCTTCTACTTGGCTAGCTCCCTTGGATTCTACTTGCCACATTTTTTTATCATAGTTATAGGAAACTATGACGTCGGAATCTTGGAGTCTGGCTGCTGATTTTCCATATGGCTTATCATGATCTTTTAGATCTTTTTTTCTAATCTTTTTAAGTTCACTAGTACTGGCATCAGCCGCCCAATCCTTGGCTTGAGATATAGCTATAGGAATAGCATTATCATCGTCATATCCTTCCTCTATCATGGCGTTTGCTATGTCGATAGCTTTATCGCGAACTTCTTTGTCTAGATTTTTCATAGACACTGGGTAGTCTCTTCTATCAAAAGGCATAATACATCTCCTTTTTTACTTCTTTTGTATTATTTACCCATTTATAATTATCCTGTAAAAATTCTTTACATCATTAGTTTTTATGCCATCTCGATTAGATGATCTTAGAAAATGCATATGTTAAACTCATACTGGGGATTTCTCCATTTCGCTTTGCTTCAGTCGAAATGGGTAGGTTTTTTTATCTTATATATTAAGAGTAATCATCAATAAAATACAACCATCTCGACCGAACAAAGTGAGCGGAGAGATCTCTTATTTAAACTACATACTGGATATTTCTCCATTCCGCTTCGCTTCAGTCGAAATGGGTTGGTTTTTTATCTTATATATTAAGAGTAATCATCAATAAAATACAACCATCTCGACCAAGCGTAGTGAGCGGAGAGATTTCTTATTTAAACTACATACTGGATATTTCTACATTCCGCTTTGCTTCAGTCGAAATGGGTTGGTTTTTTATCTTATATATTAAGAGTAATCATCAATAAAATACAACCATCTCGACCGAACAAAGTGAGCGGAGAGATCTCTTATTTAAACTACATACTGGATATTTCTCCATTTCGCTTTGCTTCAGTCGAAATGGAGATAATTTGCACATCAAAAAACAGAGTCTTTTTTTCTCTAGACTCTGTTTTTTTAGTTAAGCACGTTGAGCTTCTTTATCTTCTTTTGCCCTTATAGCTGGAAAAATCAAACCTAAACCTATTAGTACTAGTGGTGTAAGTATGTTTAATATCATTGTTGTTTTATTTGGTGAATATATTCCTAATACACATGATATAAGAGTAATTATAAAGCACCACAGTCCCCAGAATTTACCTGCTCCTTGTGATTTTGTAAATTTGTATTCTCCATTATCCATGCCCTTTTTCTTTAGCAAGTAATAGGCTAAAAATACCCAAAGATATCTAAGTGGCATGGTCACTGCATTAAGCTTAGTTAAGGTTTGTAATACGGAAGCAGCTCCTGGTAAGAATATTTGAAAAAGTACTATAGCTCCTGATAGAACAAATACCAATTTTATACCATTGATGTAAGCTCCATATTTATTTTTCTTAAGTAACTTAGTTGGTACATAGATACTCGTCTTTGGATCAGCTAATAATATTCTAAGTGGTGCATCTATACTAAGTAATAATACTGATAATTGACCAATAAGATTTGCTAGAGCATATATAATCAAAAAGAAATTACCTAGACCGTAGTATTCTCCAAGTTTTTGGAAAGCCCAATAAGCGCCATTTGCCACATAGGAATCAAGACTTTCTTGGCTAGCATTTATAACTGCAGGATCAAACATTCTTCCCATGGCAATCGTTCCAAATAAGGCAGAAACAACTACCATAATAGCTGTTACTATCATAGCCTTAGGGAACTCTTTGGATGGATCCCCTTCCATCTTGTTAATATAAGGTGAGATTTTTTCTACACCACCTACGGCAAATACCAATATAGAAAGTGATGTAAAATATCCTACATTGAAAGTTGGTATTATTGATTTTAATGAGAGATTTATATCATTATAATTTCCGCTTGGATTAACAGCTGGAGCAAATAATCCTAGAATAATATATAAAATACCTAATACAAACATAGAGCTTCCAGCTATTCTTGTAAGATTTTTAAGTGGATTAAGTCCGCGACTTGCTATAAATGTAAATATCAAAAGTAGAATAAAAGTTACTATTTGTATCTTTACTACAGGAATTGCATCATATTTTTCGGCATTATGAAATATCAACCAACTTAAAGCCTTTAGAGCTCCTGAGCCTTTTGAAGCTATATATGGCACGTGTACTGCCCAGTAGGTCCATCCTGCATAGTAGGCAAGTTTAGTTGTTGAGGTTTGCTCAACCCATGATGAAACTCCTCCACCTAGATTTTTGAAAGTAGAGCCTAGTTCCCCCACCATAAGTGCATATGGTACAAAATATAGGGCAAACATCAATATCCAAGAAAATATTACTTGGGTTCCATTAAAGTACATGAAGCCGTTGGCAACATTACCAAAGCCCCACAACCCAGCAAAAGCCATAAATGTCAAGCTCTGCCAGCTAATTTTCGTCTTATCTTTTACTTGTTTCTTATTCATCGTTTCCTCCAATTCCTTATAAAATTATCATTTTAGTTAATATTTGTCAATAAAAGATTACAAGTAATTGTGCTGTAGATTTTTGTTTATTTTAAATTTATAGAATTTATAATATCCTTTTCTTGGCTATAACTAGTTTAATAAACATAAAAACAAGAAGAGTTCATACAATCTCTATACTAAATTTACGCAATAAAAAATCAGATATAATTTCACTTATATCTGACCTATTTATCTTATATGTTTTTATGCAAAAATTCCAAAATATAGGAATACTATTACTGAAAGGATTATTCTATATACGCCAAATGGTATAAAGTCGTGTTTTTTAATATATGCCATAAATTTCTTTATTACCACATATGCTACTATAAAGCTTAATACCATTCCTACAAGTATTAATAACCATTGGTATCCTGAAAAACCATGAACATTTTTCACAACTTTTAGAAGTGTTGCGCCAAGCATAGTTGGAATAGCTAGGAAAAATGAGAATTCTGCTGCAGCTTCTCTTGTAAGCCCCAAAATCATTGCACCCATTATTGTTGCTGCTGATCTACTTGTTCCTGGTATCATTGCTAGCGATTGAAAAAGACCTATTAGTAATACTGTCTTATATGATATATTTGCTATATTATCATGAGCAAATCCTGTATTGGTCTTATTTCTTTTTTCTACTAGGATAATTATTACACCCCAAAGCGCAAGCATAGTTGCTACAACCATAGGATTAAATAAATGCTCATCTATATAGTCATCAAATAAGAGTCCAAGTATACCTGCTGGAAGTACACCTACTATTACTCTCTTCCAGATTTCCATAGTCTTTTGGTCTGGGTGAGTAAGTCTATAATAAAATCTAGATTGTCCATTTAATCTTTCGTAATTTTTCGGAAAATATTTTGCTGTTTTATCATGATCCCAAGGATTAAGTCTCTTAAAATAAAGGACAACAACTGAAAGTATGGCACCAAGCTGAATAATTACATTAAATGCATTTGAAAAATCTGCTGGCTCTAGCTTTACAAATTCATTTACTAATATTAGATGTCCAGTAGATGATACTGGTAAAAACTCTGTAATGCCCTCTACTATAGAAAGTATTAGGACTTTTAAAAAATCAATCATTAAATTCCTCCAAGAACGAGTGCTTAACTCCCTTTAGTTGATAGCCTATTACCATATCACAATTGACGTTTTCTGCAGATTTAAGTATTGACTTTTCTACATCAGGATTTTCTTTTTTCATATCAGCTATCATATATTTTATCATCTTCCTAGTGTAGGCTTCCTGTGATTTTGTTACTGTGCAAGCACAGTTAAGGGCATGAAGACCTACATAATCACGCCACTTTATAATGTCTTCTTCTTTTATATAGTAGAATGGACGGATAAGCTCCATATTATCAAAATTTTGTGCCTTTAATCTCGGCTTCATAGTTTTGAAATTTCCTGCGTATAGGACATTCATCATGATAGTTTCTATTACATCATTCATATGATGACCAAGAGCAATTTTATTACATCCTAATTCTTGAGCCTTTGCATAAAGATTACCCCTTCTCATTCTAGCACACATATAACAAGGATACTCTCCCTTGGAAACTTCTTCTGCTATTTCAAATACATGGGTATCAAAGATTTGTCCATCTATACCTAAATAGTCTAAGTTTTTTTCTAATTGCTCGCGATTTATCTTATCGTAGCCTGGATCCATTGATATATATACTACATCAAAATCTACTTTACTATGCTTATGTAATTCTTCTATAACTTTGGCTAATAATAGTGAATCTTTACCGCCTGACATAGCAACTGCCACCTTATCTCCATCATTTATAAGCTTAAATTCTTTTATCGCTTTTATAAATGGAGACCAAATTTCTTTTCTATATTTTTTTATAATTGATCTTTCTATTTCTTGAATTTCCATTAATTTTCCTTATAATTCTACAATACCAGATGGATTATGTCTATCTGCTACATCTAAAAGTATATCATTTTTTGTATCTAAGCCAAGACTTGTTAGATAGTTATCTACTGTTAGCCTTGATAACTCTGGTGTATTGTTAGTTTCTGATAAGTGACCCAAAAAAACTTTTTCTTCTTTACCCTCTAGTGCATCTGATAGAACTTCTGCTGTTTGGTCATTTGATAAGTGACCCATATTGCTCATCACACGAAGCTTAAGTGAATATGGATAAGGACCACGTTTAAGTGCTTCAAGATCGTGATTGGCTTCTAGATAATAGATATCAGATCCTTTTAGTTCGTAAGCCATACTATCATCTACTATTCCAGTATCAGTTATAAGGCTAATCTTTCTGTTTCCAATATATATTATAAATCCAACTGGTTCATTAGCATCATGGTGTACTTTTATTGGAAGTATATCCATTGATCCAAAGCTTAAGAATTTATCGGAGTCAAATACTTTTATATTTTCTTCTTTTATTTTTCCACAAAATTTCTCTAAGCCTTTCCAAGTACCCCCGTTGGCATATATTGGCAGATTAAATCTTCTTGATAGAGTACCTGCACCTTTTGAATGATCGGCATGCTCGTGAGTTATAAATATTCCGTCAAGATCACTTGCAGTTTTGCCTATTTGATTTAATAAAGATTCAATTCTTTTTGCTGAAAAACCAGCATCTATCAGGATTTTGCTGCCCTTGTATTCTATAAAAAGACAGTTACCTGATGAACCAGATGAAAGAATCGCAAATTTATCCATTTATTCCCCTAGTCTAAAAATTGTTCTAAGAACTTTCCTACTCCTGCATCATCATTTGTTAAAGTTTCTTTATCCGCTACTCTTTTGCTCTCTTTTTCTGCATTGCCCATGGCTATACCTAAGCCTGCCAATTCTAAGGAAGCTTTATCATTGGCACCATCCCCAAAGTATACTACCTTATCTAAAGTTATGTCGAGATAATCGCATAATCTTTTGAGTGAATTTGCCTTACCGGAAGATTTTCTATGGACTTCTAAAGAATAACTTTCATTTCTGATAAGTATATAGTCTTTTTCCAAGCCTTCCCTTACCTTTTCATAAAAATTATCTATAGTTTCTTTAGCTGCCATAAAATTCATTCTGGCTACTTTTTCTTCTATATCGTCAAAGTCCTTGAACTTTTGACGTGGCATATGCATCACTTCTTGATCTTTTCTAAATCCTTCGTTTACTTCATCTGCATTATTATATAATACATCTTTTGTAAAAAGTGCAAGTTGTATATCTTCATCTTCTATTAGGGATGAGATTTTTTCATAATCATCTCTGCTCATTGAGTTATCTATAATGATTTTTGCATCTGCATTACGTCTTACAAAAGCTCCAGTATTTGAAATTGAGTAGTCCTCATAATCTTCTAAACCCAGAGCTTCTCTTATCCACCAAAATCCATTAAAAGGTCTACCTGTTGCAATTACAATCTTTATTCCTTTTTCATGAAGTTTTTTTATTATTTTTTTATTTTTATTTACCAATTTTTCATCACTGCCTAGGAGTGTACCATCTAAGTCTAGAGCTATTAGTTTGATATCTTTATTCATTTTGCCTCTCTTATATAGATCATTGAAATTTTTCCACTACTCTTCGCTTGGATCGAAATTGTTGAATGACTTTATTTTAATTTTAATAAAAGTGATATCTTAGCGTATCCATATCGACTAAATGAATATACCTTGATTTGGTACATTCATCCCTAAAACTAGTGCGAAAGCACGGAAAAGTTTGCCTAGCAAACGAGTTTTAGTGTGAGTGTAACGAATGCATGGAGAGATCTCAATATTAGCTCAATATAATTTATACAAACAAAAGAGACTGTTACTTAGTAACAATCTCTGTTCTTTTTATTGCTTATACAAATCTTATTTTACTTTTATACTCATAATTAGCAATTATTTTATTTCTTTCACAGCCTCTGCTACTGCATCTGCTATTCCTTCTTCAAATGCTGATGGTATGATGTATTCTTCTTTTAATTCCTCATCTTCCACAAAGGCTGCCAGTGCCTTTGCTGCTGACATTTTCATATCATCTGTAATTTGTGATGCACGTGCATCTAGAGCACCTTTAAAAATTCCAGGAAATGCTAGGACGTTATTGATTTGGTTAGGGAAATCTGATCTTCCAGTTGCTACTACCCTTGCCCCTGCTTTGATAGCTTCATTGTAATCTATTTCTGGTACTGGATTAGCCATGGCAAATACTATGGCGTCCTCATTCATATTTTTGATATCTTCCCCATCTATAATATTTGGAGCTGATACTCCTACAAATACATCTGCACCAACCATTACTTCTTTTAAAGAACCTTCAAAATCTTCTGGGTTAAATATTTCAGCTATTTGTGCTTTCACAGGATTGTCTGAATCTAACATTTTTTTTGTAATTGCTCCACGTGAATCGCATACTATAATATTATTTACACCTAAATCTCTAATAAGTTTAGCACAAGAAAATCCTGCTGCTCCTGCTCCTGAAATTACTAATTTGATATCTTCTGGCTTTTTACCAACTAACTTTAGAGCATTGATTAAAGCTGCTACTGTAACTATAGCTGTACCATGTTGATCGTCATGGAAAACTGGGATATCTAACATCTCTTTTAATTTATCTTCTATATATACACATCTTGGAGATGATATATCCTCTAAGTTAATTCCACCAAAACCTGGAGCTATATTCTTAACAGTTTCGATTATTCCATCAGGGTCTTGAGTGTCTAGAACTATTGGAACTGCATTTACCCCACCAAATTCTTTAAAAAGTACAGACTTTCCTTCCATAACTGGCATAGCTGCCTTTGGGCCAATATTACCAAGACCTAATACGGCAGATCCATCACTTACTACTGCTATAGTATTAGCTTTCATAGTATATTCATAGGCTAAAGATTCATCATCAGCTATTTTCTTACAAGGTTCAGCAACTCCTGGTGTATAAGCATAGGTCAAATCTTCTGCATTATTTACCTTAGCCTTTACATCTGTACCAACTTTACCTTGCCAGTTTTTGTGCTTTTCTAGTGCTTTTTCATAAACGTCCATAATATGCTCCTTTTAATATTATTAATCCACTAGTTTTATATAATATTTGTAAATAAAGAAAATATTTATCTTATATTTAATCTAGCAAATATTTATCTTAAATAAATAATAACACTCGTAAAGCTTTAATGCAAACATTTCCATAAAGGTTTTAAATATCCTTAAAACTAGTATAATAAAGGATATTACGGGGTGTAGCGCAGCTTGGTAGCGCGCGTGTTTCGGGAACATGAGGTCGAAGGTTCAAGTCCTTTCACCCCGACCATATTTTAATGGAGATCTTACATAATAAATAAACGTCCTAAAATCATTAGAATAAACTCAATGGATACTTTTACTCTACGAGTTTTTAGACTAAGTTTAACCAAACTTAGAGAGCGTAGATTTCTCAGTCCTTGGACTACATACTTGAGATTTTTCCGTTTCGCTTCACTTCAGTCGAAATGGGGGTTATCCATCTCGACCGAGCGTAGTGAGCGGAGAGATCTCTTCATTTGGACTATATACTTGGGATTTCTCTACTTCGTTTCGCTCCATTCAAAATGGGTGAATTTTTTATCTTAATTATTTAATAAATCACGTCTTAATTCTAAATTTTCTAGATAGCTTGTTATTGTTGGATATTCTTCCTTAGCCTTATTAGCATCTTCTCTTATACTTGCTTTATCTAGTGGATCTATAGTTACAGTTGCAACTTTTTTGAAATCCTTATATAGATTTTGTGAGAATCCATCTACTACAATATCAAAGTTTGGGCTTATTTCTTCTTTATCCTCAATACTTTCCAAAGCCTTATTATTGGAAGATTCTATACTTTCTAAGTCATTAATAATAGCAGCTATTTTTTCTTTTTCTTCTGGATTATCTATTACATTACCTGTTTCAATAGCAAGGTTGATTTGTCTTGCTATTTCATCAATTTTTTCTGTATTTTCTTTAAGACCAGTTAGCATTTTATAGCTATCCTCATCTATATTGTTACTTAGGGTCATTACTGATTTAACAGCAGATTTACCATAAATATTAGAAAGTTCTTCTTGAACCATCTTATTAGATTTTTGGATTTTCTTGGTAAGTGATTCAATGTAGCTTGCACTGTATTTTCCTATATATGATGCATCTTCTTTAACTACTCCATCACGTATCGCTTCTTCATCATCAACTACCTTGATCACTTCTTTTATTTCTGCAGTTACTTCATCAAGTTCTTTTGTTATTCTTACGACATTATAAGCATTTGGCTTAGAGTTATCATCATCTAAGCTAGCATCAGATTCATCAGCATTCTCACTAGTTGATTTCTTGACTGCATCTATTGAATCTCTAAGCTTTTGATTTGTAGCTTCTAATTTTTTTGATAATTCTAAAGCTTTCTCATCATCTGATTTAGAATCTTCTTTATTTACAAAAGTTGCTCTTAAAATCCCAAAATAAATAAAGAAAACTCCATCAAAAATAGCTACGATTGTTGAAATACCCAAATAAATATTTACAATATGTATATTATTTCCTAAAAATTTTACCAATTCTCTAACAATGATCATGAATAAAAATCTCTAATAAGACTATCAGGCAAAACACTGAAAGTAATTGCAATTATCAAAATTACAAAAGTAAAGTGACCAAGAAAGACCTAAGATATATTTATTCTTCATTATAACCTCCTATAATTTATATTATAAATAATATTACTTAAAAATATTTATAAAAACACCTTCATTATAAAGTTTAGTAGATATAATACCAATAATTTTTAATACATCTAAAATGCAAAATATTTTTTTGATTTATGTTATACTTCATATATGAGAGATATTAAAAAATACACATGCGCCCTGAAAAAATCTATAGATAAAGAATTATCCAGAAAATATGGCTTTGGTTGTGTGACTTATTATAGTAAAGGATCCCATGAGGACATGGACTGGACTTTATTTAATAAATCAGCTAATGCTATTTGCTTAGCTTTCGAAGAAACTGAATGGCAAAATATTAGTGATTTTTATGATTTACGTCAAAGGGGCATTGATATAGAAAAGACTATGTTTGCTTCTACCAATAATATAAACACACATAAGGGCCTTATATTTTTACAACTATTTCTAGCTTATAGCTATGTTTATGAAAAAAAATGGAAAGATTTAGAAAATTTCATAAAAACTTTCGCCTCTCCTCTTCTTAAAGATTATAAAGCTGAATTTAAGGCAATGTTCTGGGATAATAACGGATTAAGGGATATAAGGAACTATCCCCTAACTGGTTATAAAGAAATAATAAGTATTACAAATTATATTTATAATAAGGATATTTCTGATACTAGCTTGACCCTATACCTAATTGCAAATGTAGATGATACAACAACTTTTCACAGGTCAAATTTAGATACTTTAAGATATGTTCAAAATAAAGCATCTAATATCGCTGATATTAAGGACCCCGACATCTATCAAGATAAGCTAGAAGAGTTAAATAATTATTATATATCAAATAATATCTCATCTGGTGGAATTGCTGATTTATTTACAACTATTAGAACTCTAGAATTTTTAAGGAAGGATTTTGATGGAAAAAATTTATCCTAAAAAAATAAGTAGTGATAAAAAGGACCTTTTTGAACTTCTCAGATCAGAATCTATAAGGTTTGAAGAAAACATTGATACAACTTTTGCTAAATATGAGAATAATAAACTCATAGCTACAGCATCTTTATATAAAAATATAATCAAATGTGTAGCTATTGATGATAACTTTAAGGGTGGTGCTATCTTTAATGAGCTTATGACCGTTGCCTTAAACGAAATTGAATTAAAGGGCTTTGATGGAGCTTTTGTATATACCAAGCCAATTTATGAAAATTCCTTTACTGCTATAGGCTTTAAGGAAATAGAAAGGGTTGAGCCTGATCTAATATTTATGCAAAAAAGTCATAATGATTTTAGTAAGTATTTAGAAAGTCTTTCAAAGACAAAAGTAGAAGGTGAATCTATAGGAGCTGTTGTACTTAATGCAAATCCATTTACCATAGGCCACAAATATCTAATAGAATATGCAGCTAAAAACACTAGCTACCTTCATATATTTGTAGTAAGCGAAGATGCATCATATTTTACAACAGAGGATAGATACAATATGGTTAAGGAAGGTGTAAGAGACTTATCAAATGTAATTATACATAAGACAGATAATTATCTAGTATCATCTGCAACTTTCCCTTCATATTTTATGGATGAAGATAAATCCATAACAAAAATACAGGCTAAATTAGATGCCAAAATTTTTAAATATCATTTTTCCAAAGTTTTAGATATTGATAAAAGATTTGTAGGGACAGAGCCAAATGATGAAGCTACTAGAATCTATAACGAAACTATGAAAGAGATCTTTAAAAGCAAGCCTAATCCAAATAAACCAGAAATTGTAGTAATACCTAGAAAAAAGGTAAATGAAGAGGCAATATCGGCATCCAGAGTAAGAACTTTGCTTAAAAATGGCAAGCTAGAAAATACAAAGGATCTAATACCTATTACTAGCTATGAATACATAAAGAAGCTATTTAGTTGACTTATATTAAAAATAAGTAATCATAGTCCTATAAATGATCTATTTATAGTTTTAAATATAAAACTACTAATTATATCAGATTAAAATTTCTACCAATTGTGAATTCAACTAACTAATAGAATACTTAGATACTAAGGATATTAATAGGTTCACTTTGAGATATTAAATATATAATTACATTATTAAGGATGAAAATTTATAATTAAAAAGTACTATGTAAATATTGCGGGGTGTGGCGCAGCTTGGTAGCGCGCGTGTTTCGGGAACATGAGGTCGAAGGTTCAAATCCTTTCACCCCGACCAATATTTATCTTAACATCTTAGCTAGACTTTCTATTTTTTCTTCATCTCCTGGTACATATCTATTTTTAGCAATGTTTGCTATTAGGTATTTTTTGCTTACTCCATACTTATCTGATAAATCACTTACATTTTTCATAAAAGCAGAATATATCCCATAGTAACCAATCAATATCATATCTCTCATATCCTTAATATTTACATCATATTTTTTAATTATTTTATCAAGCACTTTTACACATTCTATAGACTTAAACATATCAGCATTAATCTTGTAACCTTCTTTATCTAATACTGCAACAAGGCTTTCTGTTCTAGTATTCCCAGCTCCTGCGCCAAGTCCTGCTATTGCTGTATCTATAAAGCTTGCCCCACTTGATATAGCAAGCATGCTATTACCCACAGCAAGTCCTAAATTATCATGAGTATGGAAGCCTATTTCAAGTTTTGTAGCTTCTTTTACTTTTTTTATAGTATCTACTACACTACTTGGAATCATAGCTCCAGCAGAATCTGTTATAGTGATTGTATCAGCTCCAAATTTCTTTAGTTTTGAAGCTTCACTTGTTATTTCATCTGCAGATAAACGACTAGCCATCATCATAAATCCTCCAACTTGAATCCCCTTATCTCTAGCAAGTTTTATATAATCTTTAGCTGGCTCTACATTACTAGCTTGTACTGCAAGCCTTATAAGTCCTATATCGTAGTCTAGAAGTTTCTCATAACTTTTTATATCAGCCTTATTTGGAAATACTAAGATTGCAATCTTACTATTTTTTGCTTGCCCTATAGCTGCATCTAAAATTTGATAATCTGTTGCAAATCCCTCTTTATTAAAACTTCCCATTCCAAAACCATATCCTACTTCAATATAGTCTAAGCCAGATTGATCTAAAGTTTTTACTATTGATTTAATATCATCCAAATCAAATCTATTACCTACTGTATGATTTCCATCTCTTAGAGTTGAATCTATAATTTTTATCTTTCTATTTACCATAAGTCCCCTCATAATTATCTATCAAATCTTCTATCCATCTTATCATGCTATCTAAATTATGCTTTCTAGATCTAGCACAAATTTTTGCATCATCATTACACAAAAAGCACTTTCGTGATCCAAGATCAAGCTCTTGTCTGCTTACACTTTTCCCTTTATATATTAAATCTATATCGTAAAGTCTACCAAAATATGAATTTTCCTCAATATTTACCATCTTCATCTTTAAATCACAAGGATCCCCTTTTGCCACACAAAAATACTCTGGTCCTGTAATATCTTTTTTGCTATCATTATAAATTATATTTTTAGAATCTAGCGTTAAATTTATATCTATTACTCCAAGATTAAAAATATTAATAATAGCATCATTAATTTTTTGTTCTCCTGGTATATTCAATTTAAAACAAATTATAATCATATCAGGATAAACTTTTTCTAAGTCATGAATCTTTATTATTCTTCTTTCTCTATTATCCAATACATCATTTAAACTTGGAATATTATCAAATGTAAAATATTTATAATCATTCCTCATTGATATCTTCCTCTTTTTCATTTAGAACGAAATCCTTATATTTATAGGATTCTCCAATTATATAATTTTTTGATCCTTCTAAATGTTTTATAATAAATTCTTCCAGACTATTAAAATCTTTTGCTTCCATAAGATCTAAGATCTTGCTATGCTCTTCTATAGATAATTTTCTTCTTGAATTTTCGCTTCTCCCATCAAAAGATAACTTTCTTAAAACTTCTAGATAATCATTTAAGTTCGCTATAATCATTGTAAGCCTAGGCATATCTGCAAAATCATATATTGCTTCATTAAATAACTTGGCAGCTGCTCTTATTTCATTAATTTCTCCATTTTTAGAAGCAAGATCTGCCTTATTCAATAAGCGCCTCATATATGAAAAGTCATTTTCCCTCATATTCAAGCTAGCTTCTCTAAAGGAAAGAACATCCAGAGCAGTCCTAATTTTAAATATCTCTTCTATATCATCAACGGTTATTATTCTTACACTGTAACCAATATTTCTATTATAGTTTAAAAGGCCCTCATCATAAAGGCTGTTTAGAGCTTTATTTATAGGAGTTCTAGAAACATAAAGCTCTTCTGCTAAGTCCTTAGCCTTAAGCCTTTTGCCCATAGGATACTTACCGTTTATAATATTAAATTTTATTTCACTTCTAACTTTTTCATATAAACTTTGTGTATCATTCATAGTTGCACCTTATATTCTTTCTAAAAATAAAAGCCTCTACTTTTGTAAAGGCTTTTAAATTACTATACAGCTATTATTCCAAATAAAACTCCAAATAATAGCATAATTAAACTTATACCATAGCAACAAACAAAGGAAGCTTTGATGTGATCCTTTAAGCTAATCTCATCTTCAAATAATCCTAATCCAAGCCAGGTTGCTGGAACCATAGGTGATAAAAGTAATATACAGTTTTTACCTAATACCATAGCTATAGCTGTGTATAGCGATTTAATACCAAATGCTTCACCTACACTTGCTAGTGGTGGTAATATTCCATAGAAGTAAGCATCTGTTCCTGTAATCATACCAAGCGGTCCGCCTAGAATACCAAATATTATATGTATATATTTACCTAAGGATTGTGGAATAATGTTTATTAGAGTATTTGCCATTGCTTCTAGCATTCCTGTCCCTTCCATTATTCCAACCATCACTCCAGCGGCCATTATAGTGGCTACAATTGATAAAGCACTTGCTGCATTCTTTTTAATTTGATCGTTTTGATCTTTTAGATTAGGAAAGTTTATAACCATAGCTAGCACTGTACCAATCATAAATATATAATAACTTGGCAAGTTTATTACACTATTTGCCATAAGTAAAGCTATAATGGCAATCGTTAACAATATATTTACAGGTAATAACTTTTTAATTCTAGGACTTAGTTCACTTTTATTATTTTGATCAATACAAGTTGCTTCTGACTTATTAGAAGTTTTCGTAACTTCTCCTGTATTAGCTATATTAAAGTTAGCTTCTGCATACCTTTTCTCTTTTATACCTAATATAATTGCAGTTGCTAAAGCTAAGAAAACGCCAAGAATTTGTATAGGTATTAACTCTCTCCATAATTCAGTAGGATCCATTTTAATAACTGTTGCTGCACGTACTGTAGGGCCACCCCATGGAAGGAGGTTCATAACTCCTACTGATGCAGCTATAATTGTTAAAAGTGTTTGACTTCTCATTCCCATCCTTTTATATATAGGAAGCATAGCTGGAACCGTTATAAGTAAGGTGGCTGCTGCTGATCCATCCAGGTGAGCAAGGATTGCTATAAGAGCTGTAGATACAGTGATCTTTACTGGATTATCGGACGCCCACCTTGCAAGTTTGTCTACAAGAGCATCAAATACACCTACATCTGACATTATCCCAAAGAATAATATAGAGAAAATAAACATGAAAGCGTTATTTTTTATAGAATCCATACCATCTGTCACATAAACAGATAGATCGTCTATGCTTGTACCTACTATAAATGCAGCCACAGTTGGTATAAGAACCATAACTGCGACTGGACTCATCTTTTCTTTTAATAACAATATAATGATCAGTGCAATCATTATAAAGCCCATTACTGATAACATATTTTCTCCTTGTAATATTTAATTTTTATTTTTAACTTTTTTGACAACATCTATAATAGATCCATCTCTGTATTCAACTACCGCAACTACATCATCTTCATATTCTATTTTATTAGGTTTTCCTGTGATTTGTTCACCACGTTTTATAAGATAATCCATATTTACTATAGGTAAGTCTGTATTTTGTAATTGCTTTAATAAATCTTCCCTATTTGGATTTACTGCTACACCATAGTCAGTTACTATAACATCCACTGTTTCACCTGGCGTTGTAATTGAGGTACAACTTTCACGAACTGTAGCTATTCTTCCTCTTATAAGTGGTGCAACTATAATTGTGCAATGAGATCCTGCTGCTGTATCCGGATGTCCACCTGGAGCTCCTTGTATAGTTCCATCTGATCCTACAACTACATTAACATTAAAGTCACGGTCTACTTCCAATGCTCCAAGAACTACATAGTCAAGTTTATTTACATATGCTCCTTTATTAAGTGGATTAGCATATTCACTAGAATCTATCTCAAAGTGATTAGGATCAGTATAAACACTCTCTACACTTGGTACATCAAAGGCTTGATCATCTGCAAGATATCTTACATATCCTTCTTTTAAGAGATTTACAATAGGCTCTGTAATACCTCCCATAGCCCATCCCATTTTGATACCTGTATGCTCTAAATAAGATTTTATCTTTACAGCTACTGCAAGACTTGCCCCACCTGCACCTGTTTGGAAGGAAAATCCATCTTTAAACCACTCAGTGTTTGCAATTACTTTAGCACAATATTCTGCCATTTTTAGCTCACGCGGGTCTTTTGTCATTCTTATAGCACCTGAGGCTATTTTAGAAGGATCTCCAATCTTGCCTACATTTACCACATAATCAACATCAACAGAGCTTATTGGATGGGGATAATTTGGGAACGGAACTAGAGTATCTGTTATAACTACAACTTTATCAGCAAATTTAGCATCAGCTCCTGCATAGGAAAGAACGCCACAATTAGCCTTACCATTGATACCACTAGCATTGCCGTATTCATCTGAAGAACTCGCAGCAATAAAAGCAACATCTATCTTTACCTTTCCAGATTCAATAGCTCCAACTCTACCACCATGACTTCTAATATATGCTGGATTTTTAAGCTTTCCTTCTGATATAGCTTCCCCAATTTCATCGCGTACACCTGATGAAGAAATACCTGTTATAGTTCCGTCTTCTATCATTGGTACAAAGTTAGCATGAGCTTTACCAAGGGATGATGCGCATATAAATAAATCTTTGATTCCTAGTTCATGGATAGCTTCCATAACCATAGCTGCTACAAAGTCACCATTTCTAAAGTGATGATGGAAAGAAATTGTATCTCCATCCTTTAGACCAGTTTTCTTGATGGATTCTTTTATATTTTCAAGTAATTTGTTTTCACTTGGTTTTATATTAGTTTTTATAGTAGGAGTCTCTTTTACAAGATCTTTACCATCATTAGCATAGGCTCCCTTAAAGACTTCACTACCATCTTCTAGTAAGTAATCTGGAATTTCTCTATTTACTGCGTTTTTCATATCAAATCCCCCTCATATATTCCTGCGGCTTTTGCCATACTTAAAGTTCTATAAGCTCCTTCTACGTGGGCATTATCAACCATCTTTCCATTTACAACCACTACACCAATACCAGCCTCTTTAGCTTCATTTACAGCAACTATAACACGTTCAGCATTTGATATTTCATTATCATTTGGTGTAAATACTTGGTGGACTGTATCAATTTGTTTTGGAGAAATAATTGATTTTCCATCAAACCCCATATTTTTTATTAACTCTGTATCGTGTCTTAAACTTTCTTCATCATCTAGATCTGTATATACTGTGTCAAAACACATAACTCCGGCCGCACGAGCTGATAAAACCATTTGAGATCTTGCTAAGAAGTACTCCTCACCTGTCTTTGTAGTCTTTGCATGCATAGTTCGAGCAAAATCTCCACCTGAAAGTGCCACACCCATAAGTCTATCGCTTGATGTGCATATTTCATAGCAATTTATAATTGAAAGCGGTGTTTCTAAAGCTGCCATAAGCATAGTTATACCTATATCTTTACAAAATTCTTCCTCAGCTTCTTCTACTAATTTCTCAACTTCAACTACCTGATCACGACTCTCGCACATAGGAATTCTTATACCATCGCATCCACCTGCTACAGCAGCTCTGATATCTTCTTTATAATATGGACTATCAGTAGCATTTATTCTAACCCAAATTTCAGTTTCTCCATAGTCTATATATTTTAAGGTATTGTAAAGTTGAATACGCGCGGAATCTTTTTCATTAGGGCTTACTGCATCTTCAAGATCCAAAATCACACAATCAGGACCATAGATGTATGGATCTTTTACAAGAGATGCTCTTTGAGCATTTAAAAACATCATGGTACGTCTTATTTCTCTTTTCATATCTTATCCCCCCATGGTATATTTTCTGTAATATTATTAGATCTTAATATCGCAGTTTCTACTCTAGATCTGATAGTGCAATCTAGTGCACCTCTATCATCTACTAAAATTTCACCTGATTCTATTTCTAAATTATCTAGTATTTCTTTGACTGTTTGTTCTATTTGACTACCAAATTGAGCATAAACACTACTCTTAACTTCTAATTTTAGCTCTTCACTAGGATATACATTAACTTCAGCATCACTAGACTCTAGAGTTCCAGCGCTAGCTTTATTTTCAATCTTCATAATCTCCCCTTTCTATGAAAAATGTTTTCATACTCCTTAATTCTATTTTACAATAAATAAATAATAATAGAACCCTGTATATTGCTTAAATACAATCTAAATGCAAAATATATATATTTAATATAAATTGATTTTCCCAGACTATTAATGTATAATTAAGACATTAAATGACTTTATCAAGAGTCCTTGATAGATTAGGAGAAAATATGGCATTTGCTAACAAATTAAAAGAATTAAGAGAAGCTAACAACATAACCCAAGAACAACTTGCAAAATATTGCGATGTTTCATTAAAGACTATCTCTAGATATGAATCTGGTCAGACTAGGCCAAGATATAGAAAGACCTATGATGCCCTAGCTGAGGCTTTGGGTACTACTCACGATTACCTGGTAACTGACGAAGAGGACTTTATCCTCAAAGCTCGTGAACGCTATGGTAATGCTGGGGGCAAAGATGCTGAAGAAATGGTAGAAGGAGTCATAGGTCTTATGGCTGGAGGGGAAGTCCCAGAAGAAGACAAGAAAGCAATCCTTGATGCTATAAGTGAAGCATACTATATAGCTAAAACAGAAAATAGGAAATATAATCCACATAAGGACAAATAATGTCTACTACCTATGATAAAATTTACACTGATGTAAATAACTTAATAAACTTATATAAAACTCGCGATCCTCGTGAAATCCTTGAAGGACGTGGAGTGTTTCTTATTCCCTTTCAAAACCCTACTAAAGTTTTGGGAATGTATAAGATCATTAAGAGAAATCGTTTTGTCTTTTATAATCCCTATGTTGATGATAGGATAATAAATATGGTCTTCGCACATGAGCTTGGCCATGATTTATACCATAGAACCGAAGCAAAACAAGGCGCAGCAGAATACGAGCTTTTTGATATAAGAAGTGAAATGGAAATTGAAGCGAATATTTTTGCAGCCCATCTATTGCTTGATGAAAAAAAACTTATGGAGGATGTAAAAGAAGGTTATAGTTACAATCAACTGGCCAGCCTTTATGATGTAAATGTCAATCTTATGATTTTTAAGCTAAATGAAATGCATAGGATGGGTATGCCTATTGTAAAAAACGAAACTGATTCTAAATTTTTTACAAAAATTGATGGTAGTAGTGAAAATTTAGGTAATTATTTATGATAGATAGGCCAACAGACTTAGCACATGAACTAATAAAGCGTGAAAAAGATATAAAAATCGCAGTAGACATGACTGCTGGAAATGGATATGATAGCAAGTTCATTCTAGATGAATTAGATCCAGACAAACTCTTTGCTTTTGATATACAAGAAAGAGCTAAAAAAGCAACCTATGATCTATTAGGTCAAAAAGATAATTTTGAATTTATTTTAGATAGTCATGCTAATATTGATAAGTATATAAAAGATGACCTAGATTTAGTAATCTATAATTTAGGATATCTTCCAAAAGGCGATAAAAATATTACGACTAAAGCAGATAGCACTATAAAAAGCTTAGAAAAAGTTTTAATACTTTTAAAAAAGAATGGTAAAGTTGTAATGACTATTTACCCAGGCCATAAAGAGGGCTTTATAGAGTCAAAAAGATTAGATGATTTCCTAGGAGCTCTATCTTATAAAGAATTTACAGTTTTAAAAATGGACTATATAAATAAAGTAAACAATCCACCTTATTGTGTTGTTATTGCTAAAAATTGAGCTTTTCTTCTTATAATAAATATTAATAAAAATAGATCTACTTTTATTTAGCAGATCTCATACTTACTGTTGACAAAATATAAAATTCGACCACCCGACCGAACGTAGTGAGTGGAGATGGGCTGTAGCTTAATTTAAATTTTAAATTATTAATAAATTATAAAATCGACTTTGTCTACATTCTAAGATTTACTTTTGCTTAGCAGATCTATTTTTACATTCTTTTTTTATTCATAAGTTCCTTTTACCAACATATTTTTATCTTTCATCATAAATTTGCCATTTGATATTACTGTATCCAAATCCAAATTTTCATCTAATAATAGTAGATTAGCTATGTATCCTTTTTTCAAATATCCAATCTCCTTATCTAACTTTAAAGCCTTTGCTACATTTGATGTAAAAGGTTTGATTGCATCTTCTAATTTCTCTCCCGATTTTACAAGTTCTTTTATAGCTTTTAGTCCTGTATTTACTGGACTATATCCAATTTCTATCAAGTTTCCTTTATCATCATAGTTTGACCAGGATCCAAATCCATCTGAAGAAAAAGTAATTTTATCAAGAACGTTACTTTCTTTTGCCTTTTTATAGGATTTAATATCAGTCAAGTCTTTACTCATAGAAGTTGTTAAGTCTATATATCCCCCATTTGTAGCAAACTTTATAGCCTCTCCATAGAGTTCTTTATTCCTATTAACATGAGTAGGTCTAAATGTTGTTATTGGAATATTAGAATATTTAAGGGCATCATTTATTTGCTCAAAATAAAATTTACCATCACCCATATGGATAGTTACATGCCCGCTTTTACCAGAAATCATACCAGCGATCCTAGCTTCTGAGCCTATCCTTTGAAGCTCTTTGTAAGAAAGAGAAGAATCTCGATGATCATTTATAGCAATCTTTACTCCAATTAACTGATTTATAAAAATAATATCCTTTTTTATAGATCCTGTTATAGTAGGACTTGGATAAGCATATGATCCTGTCAGTGAATATGTTTTTATTCCTTCATTTGTAAGAGCTATAGATTTTGCTACAAGATTTTCTACACTTCTTGTTTCTGAATCCGTACCCAAAAGCCCAACTGCCGTAGTAATACCAGCCTCTACTAATTTTGAAAGACCAATTTCTGGTACTCTTGTATGAAATCCACCTTCTCCGCCACCACCTGTAATATGAATATGCTGGTCTATAAGTCCTGGAATCACAGTTTTACCGCATGCATCAAATACTTCATCAACTTTATATGGTGACTTTCCAGAAAAAATATCGACTATTCTATCATTTCCAATAAGGATTCTATCCTTATTTTTTTTACCAAGTATTTTCGTATTTTTAATTAAAATCATAGTTTCTCACTCTCTTTTGTCAAAAATTTTTCTTTTTCTTCTTCACTTATTTTTGTGATACCTATACCCGTAATTGCCCAAATTATAGCAAATATGATTCCTGTATAATTTAAAACTGCCCAAGGAAGGTAAGTCAATGTTTCAACTCCCAAGGTTGCAGCCATATAAGCTCCTGCTGCTGACCAAGGAATCAGCGGAACCAAAACCGTACCAGAATCTTCTAAAGTCCTAGATAAATTTTTAGGATGCAAATTTCTCTCAAGATAAACTTTTTTAAATAATTCGCCAGGTATTAAAATTGAAAGATAAGAATTTCCCGTTACAAAGGCAACTGTAAAGCAAGATACTATAGTTGATATAACAACTCCAAATGTACTCTTCACCCTGCTTAAAATTGCGTCCAATACTACATCAAGCATACCTGAAACTGACATAATACCTGCAAAACCCATAGAGCAAAATACTAAAATTGTAGTAGTTGTCATCGAGACAGCTCCGCCTCTATTTATAAGGGTTGCTATATCTTCAATTATTTTTCCATTAAATCCAGTCATCCCAATATCAAAACCATTTATCATAGAAGCAAAGCCATCTTTTAAGGAAAATCCTTGGACAAAAATTCCAATGACAACTGAGATTAAAGAATTTACTACCATAGTAGGTAAAGTTGGAAATTTTAAGATTGAACCTGCAAGCATAATTATTACTGGAAGAAGTAAAATAATATTCCAATTATAAATTCCTGATAGTTGACTTTGTATTATATTTACAGAATCTGCGCTTGCAAGACTTGTCTTTGACGATAGACCTGCAATTAGATAAACTATAATGGATACAATAGATGCAGGGACAGTTGTATATAGCATATGTTTTATATGATCGTAAAGCTCACTTCCAGCCGCAAGTGGAGCTAAATTCGTTGTATCAGAAAATGGTGATAGCTTATCTCCAAAATATGAACCAGCTACAACTGCTCCTGCTGTAATTGCTAAATTCATATTAAGTCCTTGAGCAATACCCATTATTGCAACACCAATCGTTCCAGCTGATCCCCAAGATGTTCCTGTAACCGTCGATAAAACAGCAGTAATTAAAAACGCAGTTACATATAGAAATCTTGGGCTAATAATTTGAACGCCATAATAAATTATCATAGGTACAGTACCGCAAAACATCCAAGAACCTATCAAAAGTCCAACCGACCATAAAATAAGAGTAGCTGGTAGAGCACTTGATATCTTTTCTATTATTCCTCTTTGCAATTCTTCCCAAGTATATCCTAATGTTTTAGCAATCATGCTTGTAATAATCGTACATATTAAAATTATAGGTTCTGCCCTTAGTTTCAAAAATCCTACTCCTATAGTAAGCAAAACAATCATAATAACTAATGGTGAAATAGCTTGCAAAGTGCTAGGTTTAGTTTTTTCTTTTGTATCTATCATATTATTCCCCCACGAAATTTTATTTCGATAATTATATAATATACTTTGTTAAAAAGTCAAGAAATATATGCTATTACAAAGTACTAACATAGAATATATAAATAGATTTTATAAAAAAAGACGAGGAATTTATTTTCCTCATCTTAGAACGTAGACAAAATCAATTTTTAAATTTATTAATAATTTAAATTTTAAATTAAGCTCCAGTCCATCTCGACTAGATGAAAGTACCTTGATTTGCTACATTCATCCCTAAAACTAGTGCGAAAGCACAGAAAAGTTTGCCTGGCAAACGAGTTTTAGTGTGAGTGAAAAGAACACATGGATAGATCTCCTGAGATTTCTCCGCTCACTACCTTCGGTCGAAATGGGTAAATTTATATTTTATCAACAGTCTGAGATAAGAGATTTATTTTCCCCATCTATATACCTTAATATCATATTTTGTATCTTATTTATTTAATAAATCACGTCTTAAGTCTAGATTTTCTAAATAACTTGTTATTGTCGGATAGTCTTTCTTAGCCTTATTAGCATCAACTCTTACACTTGCCTTATCTAGTGGATCTAGAGTTACAGTTGCAACTTTTTTGAAATCCTTATATAGCTTTTGTGAGAATCCATCTACTACAATATCAAAGTTTGGACTTATTTCTTCTTTGTCTTCAATACTTTCCAAAACCTTATTGTTAGAAGCTTCTATACTTTCTAAGTCATTAATAATGGCTACTATTTGCTTTTTTTCTTCTGGATTGTCAATTATCTTACCTGTTTCAATAGATAGGTTAATTTGTCTTGCTATTTCATCGGTCTTTGCTGTACTTTCTCCAAGTCCTGTTAGGATTTTATAGGTATCATCATCTATATTGTGACTTAGAGTCATTACCGATTTAACAGCAGACTTACCATAGACATTAGAAAGTTCTTCTTGAACTAATTTGTTAGATTCTTGGATTTTCTCGGTAAGTGTTTTGATATACTCTACACCATCATTTTCTATATCTGATGTATCTTCTTTACTTACTCCATCTCGCATTGCTTCTTCGTAATCAATCATCTTAATCATTTCTTTTATTTTTGTAGTAACATTATCAAGTTCTTTTGTTATTTTTGGAACATCATAAGCGTTTTGATTAGAGTTATCATCATCTAAAATAACATCAGATTTATCACCATTCTCATTACTTGATCTATTGACTTCATCTAAAGAATTGCTAAGATTTTGATTTGTAGTTTCTAATTTCTTTGATAATTCTAAAGCTTTCTTATCATCTGATTGAACATCTTTTTTACTAGTTTCATTCTCTTTATCTATATCAGTGATAGTTTCTTTGATTTGCTTAGCATTATTATCTAAATTTCCACTTAATTCTTTTATTTCTTCATTAGATTTTTGATCTTGCTCTTGGATTTCTCCTTTACTAACTCTTACACCATTGATATCCCAAGCTGAATCCTTATTTGGATCAACTGTAGAATTAATTGTAAGTTTTACCAAGGTATTATCTGGTATTACTAGTCCATTGAAATCCTCTACATTAATTTCACTTACTTGACCTGCTGGCTCATAACCATTTTTTGTAAGTTGATATCCTTGAAGCTTAAGACTAGATGGCTCAAAACTTTGATTTTCACTAGGCTCTAGTGGATAAGCAAGTTTTATATCTTTATCAGTGGTATTTGTTAGATAATCTGTCCACTCTATTTGATTATTTCCCACAAACTTACCAGAAAGAATAGATGCAACACCATCAAGGTCTTTATCTAATAGAGCTTTATTGCCCTTAGAATCTTCTATAAGTTCGGAAAATACTTTCTTTACTTCCTTGATACTCTCGTCTTCACTTACTAAGGCTAAATCAAATGAGTAAGTAGTAGTTGAATCTTCCTTAATATCAGCTTCTAAAGTTATAGTATTTTGATCTGTATTTGATAAGTCAAGTTCAATCTTTTGCATAGAAGTTAATTGATCAAAAGTTAACTTAGCATTGCTATTAACTACATTTAGATTCTTAAGATTAGAGTTATCTGGCAAATAGATGTAGGCTCTTAGATTAGATTGGCTCTCTATTTTAGGTATATTGAAAGTGTAAGATGCTTTTTTACCGTCATTTGATAGATTGTTAGAAACTAGATCTATATAAGATTTTTCACTTTTTTCCACTTGATCATTTTGATCTTCACTAATATTTTGCTCGACTTCTTGGCTATTTTCTAATGTTTCACTTGCAAAAGAATTTATTGGTACAAATAAGGCTAAAGCCAGGGCAAATGAGCTATAAGTTTTTATTTTTGTGTTTTTTGTATTTTTCATGAATCCTCCAAATTTATAACATTTTACTCAAATCAAGTTATTTTTCAAAAATTTAAGCCTTTATATAAATATAACTAAAATTATTCTCCTCTAGTTTTAGGAGTGAGTGTATTTTTAAGTTCATCTCTTAAATTATTTTGTATATCCATAAGTTCTTTTTCTGCAAGCTTGCGTTGATTAGTAGCATCTTCTTGAATTTGCATAGATTCATGGATAGTATCTATTAGATTTTGATTAACTTCTTTTAGTGTGTCAACATCTATAGTTGATCTTTGAGCTTCTTTTTGAATTTCAACTGTAGAGTTTTTAAGATTTTCTGAATTGCGTTTTAAAAGTTCATTTGTAGTATCGGAAACTTGTTTTTGCATATCTACTATCTCTTGTTGACGGTTTAATCCTAGAGCTATTATAACTTGTGACTTCCAGAGTGGGATAGTGTTATTTATAGAATCTGTAATCTTATCTACAAGTAATTGGTCATTGTTTTGTATGAGTTTTATTTGTGGTGCAGTTTGGAGAGCTACTGCTTTACTAGTCTTTAGGTCAAATATCCTCTTTTCAAATCTATTTACATTTTCTTCAAAATCTCTAACCACTTGCATAGCCATAGGCTCATCTGAAGCTTCAGCTTCTTTGTATAAGGCAGGGAGCGTTTCATTTCTCATCTCTTCTATAGATTCTTCACCTGCTATTATGTATCTTTCAAGTTCTTTAAAATAATCTATATTTTCTTCGTAAAGCTTATCAAATACACCTATATCTTTTAAAATCTCCATGCGAGCAGTTTCTAGTTTGGCAGAAATCTTATCTATCTGTACTTCCATATTTTGAAAGCGAGTCATATATTTTTCAATTTGATTTTTAGATCCACCAAAAATCCTATCTATAAGCGATTTTTCACCCATAGTTTGTATATCAACATCATTTACTTTAACAAGCAAATCGCTCATCAACTCCCCTACTTCTCCAGCATCCTTACTTCTTACTTCTGAGAGAATAGTTTCTGAAAATTGGGCAATTGATTTTTGAGCATTGGTTCCATAAACTGATGACATTTGTGAATTTCTAAGGTCTATCTGATTTTTAATCTCATCTATTTTAGATCTATCTTCTGGACTGATCTTTTCTACTCTTTTTTCTGTAAGTTTTGCGATTTCCTTTTTATCTAAGCTTATATCATTAACCTTGCCACTATCTTTCATAAGATTATCTAGTGAATAATCTGCCATAATATCTCCTTATTTTATAGCTTCCATGAGTTCTAACATTACATCTACACTTGGCATCGGCATTATTTTAGTTACTTGATCTGCCATACCGTTTACATCAAATTCATCAGGATTTTCTGTTCCTGATACTGTTGTTCTAAATCCATGATCTTTCCATGCCAAAGCTTGAATATCTTTATCCATCAAAGCGTTAAGACCTACCTTACCACTCTCTGTTAGTGCAATATAAACATGAGATGACCAGATTGTTGGTTCTGGATACATGATTATGACATCATCTCTAATCTTATCATACATATCAGACTCTTGCTTAGAAAACTCTAATAATTGGGATTCATAACCTGCTATTATAGGATAAGATCCTACCCCTTGGCGGAGAAATTGGTTAAACATATCTATAGATGATGATTGCATATAGCCAAGTTGCCTATAAATATGAACTATATTATCTTTCACTTCATCAATATTTGACTTAGAAACTGGTTTATTTCCATTTAAGGCATTTGCTAAAAGTCCTAGAAACATATTGCCTGAATTGGATTCATTAGGATCTGTGGTGTCAACTAAAATAGGTCCATATAACTGATTTAACCCTATATCCGTCCAAGTTTTTTCCTCAACCATAAGATTTGCAAGTTTTATCATATCCACATAATAAACTCCATCTCGATTATCTACTACGCCTTCTTTTTCTAGTGCATTTACTACAACTTTTCTTGAATATAGGACTATTGGTGTGTTAAATACTATTTCATTTTGTAAGTCCTTACCTCCATTTTTTCTAAAAAGCTCTAGGGCAAGTTGACTTGATGGCCATAAATAGTCTTTATCACTTGTATCAACATTCGCCATAGCTAAGGAACCTTCTTTACGATAATCCATACTTAGACCATAGGCCTTTTTTACCTTTTTCTTAAATTCATCGTTTTCCACAAAGGGAATTTTTTCTCCTCCTATATATCCATTTATAGATACTTGGTCAGGAGTTTGCTTTTGGTAAAACATATAGCCGCCAGCGCCTACTATTACCAACAATAATACAATTAATCCCCGCTTTTTTTCTTTCATTTAATATCTCCCCCTAGTTTCATAGTTTGTTCAAGAAGATCTGTTTCTACCTCAAGTTGAGTTATTTTATCCTTATAATAAGAATCTCTTTGTCTTTTAAATATTTCATTGAGTAAGTCTAAGGATCTTGACGTTTTTTCCTTGATTTCTTTAAACTTATCCTCACTTACATTTGCCTTATCAAGGTTACTGTAGTTTTTGACTATTTCTTCAGCTGTTTTCATATAGTAATCCAGAAAATACCTAGATTTGGATATCTGTCTAGGATTATTTTCTAAATATGATTTGATATCTTTGGATGTTCTGCTTAACTCTATAACTTTTGTTTTTATACTCTTATCTTTTATACTATCAGCTAGGGTTATTAGAAATTCAATTCTTAATTCAAACTCATTAAATATAGCTTGTATCTCTTCTCCATTTTCCAAAGCTTCTACATCAGTATTACCTATCATCATTTTTGGCTTACTTATAAGATAAACACCTGTATAAACACCTATAGCAAGAATAGCTGCTATCCAAAAGCTCCGCTTAAGACCAACAAGCAGGCCAAAAAAAGTTAAAAGTGAGGCTATTAAAGCCTTAATAGTTCTGCTTACTTCTATCATTAGTTATATCCCTTTACATTTTGAAAGGCCTTTATCATATCATTTCTTCCATCAAAAACTCTTGCCTTTGACATTGTCGCTATTTCCTCTAGGTCTTCTTCTTGCGCATCTCCAAACATTATCCCAAAAATCGGTATATCCATGTCTAGATCATCATAAGCTTCTTTAAGATCTTCAAAACTCCATTCACCATTAGGCCTACCATCTGTTAGTACAACTATAGCTGGTGAGTAATCTTTTAAGATATCTTTATTTTCTTCTAATATATCTATAGCTTCTCCTATAGCTTCGTACATATAAGTTGCCGATAGGGTATTATACTGTTTCAAATCGTTATATAGATAAGTAAGCTCATCGCTATTTCCTTCAGCTTGCAATATAGTTATAATTTGTTTAGAAAATGGAAGCACGAAAGTGTAATCTTTGCTAGTTCCTAGTAAAAGATTTTTACTAGCATTTTCTGGAATTAGAACTTGATTCATGGCCTCCATTATTTGATTATAACCATCATTTTCATCCATAGATTCTGAATAATCTAAAACATATATGGTAAATGCAGGCTTTTTAAACTCTGTTTGGTACATATTTAATGCTTCTAAGATAACATCTGCTTTTGGCATCCTTACAGGTGATAAAGTCTTATCTAAATCTATTCCCCATTCTTTTTTGTATACTTCTCTATTTTCTTTTCTAACATTTCCATAGGCAGACCTTTTACCTATAGCTTCGATTTTACTTTGAGCCTTATCACTTAGTAAATATTCTTGTAATTTTTTGAAGGCTTTTTCCTTTTCTCCATCACCCTTATCTACATATGCTAGTGGAGAGTCAGATATTGATAAGCCATCCACTGGGTAAATCATATACAAAGGTTCTTTGCCCTCTTCTTCTAATTTCTTATTTGTGGCAATTATTAGTTGCTCATAGTTTACCATAGCATCATAATCACCCTCTAAAAATAGATCTACCAGCCAATTAGATGAACCTGATGATCTTTCTACACCAGATAATAAGGAAATTATTTGATCTTTAAGATTTTTATCAGCTAAATCTTCGCTAGTAAGGCCATCCTTATCTTTAGCTAGAGCTTGAAGAAATCCTAAATAAGCACTTGCGCCAGAGTTAGACTGAGTAGCTGAAGTCATAGTAAATTTTAGCTTTCCAGCTTTTATAGCATCTATAATTTCACTTGTTTTTACATCACGACCTACAAATCCCAAATCATCAGCAAGAGATTTTTTAATTCCAAATACAACTGGTGTTTGAGAAGTAGTCTCTGTATATTTTAGTATGTGATTGCTATCTCCTAAATTAAGCCATATAGAAGAAGCTGGCCAAACCGCATCATATGTAATATTTGAATCTCCTATAAGTCTCATAATATCTAGTGATCCTTGGTAGTCGATTTGTATATTTTGTTTATTCTCCTTGGCATATTCTTCTATTATAGGCTCTAGTTCTTTATTCTCAGAACCAGATACAATTTTTAAAGCTTCTCCCTTGTTATAAGAAGATGAAAAATTAGAACTATTAGCAACTGGAAGTTCATTATCAACTTGACTGCAAGAACTTAGTAAAAATAATGATAAGATGATGGTAAGTAGCCTCTTCATAAATTTCTCCTTTTATTTTTCTTATTATAATTATACCAAAAAGCTTTTATTTTTAAGCATAACCAGCAATTTGTAATGAATATTTTACAAAAAAGCTTAGGGTTCATTTATATATTAAACATATTCTCTCAAATATAAAAGACGATATATTTATATATTTAATATTAAATATTTTTTAAAAAAGTATTTATGTTTTGTTTATATTTTTTTTAGCAGAGTATTATTTAATTGATAAGAAATTTTAACTTATTACATACTAGTTAAAAATATATCTTATCAAAAGGAGAAAATAATGAAAGTAATAGATAGTTATGATGAGAGAGTTAAATTTGTAAGTAGAACTGCTATGGAAGCTGTATATGCCCTATGCGGTGTAGAAAAGGGAATCCCTGAGGTATACGCGTCAAGATATGATATGAGATACTTGATGAATGCAGTAAGTGCATTAAACGATTATGAAAAACCCCACCTACCAATTCCAAAACTAGCAGCTCATAACTTAGAAAAGAAAATCAAAGATACAGATATAGAAATCTTATTAAAAGAAAACAATCTAATCTAGATTAGCAAAATCCCTAGAATTCTAAACTGACCCTCCTTAAGTTGGTTTGAACCAACTTAAGGAGGGTCACATTATTCTCATTCTAGGGATTTTAATTTATAATCAGATTATTGCTTGGCCCTTATATATCTCATAGGAGAGTATATTGCCCATGTAGTTGACCATAAAAGATCTGCTCCAAAAATTATTTGAACATCTTTATTATTAAGATGCGGATTTAATTGAGCACCTTTTAGACTTATCTCATCTTGATCTATTTTAAATCTTAGAGTTGTTTCATAGCTTAGATTTTCACTTTCATTTAATCCTAACATTTCTATAGTTTTTTTTGTATCTTTTTTATCCACAATCTTGTCAAAAATTTCTTGACTAACATTTGTTACTGGTAGTGAAGAATTAAGGGCAGCAAGTATTTTTTCTCCTTCAAATTCTATATATAGCACTGGTGCATTTTGTTGGTCTTTTGATTTTGATTTTCTAAAATCATCTATTTGAACTTCAAAATCTCCTTTTCTAAGATCTCCTCTAAAACATAATTGCGAAATAATATTCCAGCCTAAAATCATATCTGCAGGGAATTTATTACCTTGTGGGTCTTGCATAAGGTCAAATGAATCATCATTTGCAATTATAACAGGGGCACTACCTATCTCAAGTCCGCCTATCCTCATATCTACACGAGCACGTCTCCAACCTCTTTTTTCATCTATTGGTTTATTATCTATATAGGATACATTTATTTGATCAGCTATAGATTTTTTAATTAAGGTATTTCCCCTAGTATCAAACATAGTAGTTACTACTTTTCCATCTATAGCTGATTCTATAAATATATAATTTAGATACTTTTTATCTGAGACTGGTACTTTACTATATTTCATTATTGCTCCTTCTGATTTATTACTTCTATATGGGTAATAGTTTTTTCATTTATATTAAAGATATAATTGGTATTATTTTCAGCACTAAATACCATCTTTAGTGTCCCATCTTTATTTTTGCCTTCTCTTAAAAGTCGTCTTGGATTTTGATTTTTCTTATCCATTTTCTTTAGCTCATCAATACTTGCTCCTACATAGGCATTCCCTACAGATAAGTCTGAACTATTTTCTGCAACGAGTTTTATTATTTTAGCATCTTCATATGACATTGGCTTATCTGAAGTATTTTTAAGATAGAAATCCACCCCATATGAGCTATTCTTATCTTCTATTTTTTCATACATTGGAGAATATACTCTATAGGTCGTTTCTTCACCTGGATCTAGGTTTTGATTATCTCCATCTTTATTTATATTAAAATCACTTGATAAAAGCTCTTCTAAATCTCTAATGCTTAAAGGAAATTTAACTGTTTGGCCAAATATTGCAAACTCTCCTCCAACATAATTTTCATCTCTCATAAAAGATTTAGAAAAAATAGCTACTGATGATAACTCATTATTAGCGAAATATAGCGAAACAAAATTATCATCTGTATAATAGTTTAAAGTTCTATCGTTTTCAGTAGCTGCTTGCTCAGTATTTAAGTCCTTAAGAGCCTTACTAGCTTCTTCGTAGGAAGTTCCCCAAGCTAAGTCATGTATGCTAAAATCTTGATTCTTACCATCTTGATTATTTATGTATAACTCAATGATAGTTCCATCTTTGGTATCTATAGGCCCATCTTTTGTATTCTTAAAAGTTGCGCTCACATCTGATCCATCAGCTTTCATATTTACCATTATTTGTTGACTTTTATTTATATTAGGATGATAGTATTCATTTTCGTTTATATAAAATCCATTTTTCTCGAACTCTTCAAAGGATAAGGGCAAGCTATAAGTTTGACCTTTGAGTTTAAAGGAATCATAATCAGTATTTATTTCTATGGGGGCTACAATTTTTTTAGCAGGTTCTAGATCTGCTGACTCCTTATTAGTACAAGATGATAAAAATATACTAGCAAAAATAAATAAAAATTTCTTCATTCCTTTCCTCCCTATGTTCTATTATACATTATTTTTATATTTGGTATATATGTATTATAATAAATTAACGAATAAAATAAACGGCTAATTTCCAAAGATGCAACCAACAGTTGACAAATTTCCAAAGCCAATTGCTGGTATGCCACGATATTTTTTTGTAAAATAACATTAATAAAACATAAGGAGGCTATTATGATACTAGCTGATAAGATTACCACTCTTCGTAAAAAAGAAGGAATGACACAAGAAGATTTGGCTCAAGAGATTGGAGTCAGCCGTCAATCAGTTTCTAAATGGGAAGCATCTATGTCTATGCCAGATTTGGATAAGATTATGAAACTTTCTAGGATTTTTGGTGTTAGTACAGATTTTTTGTTAAATGATGATTTAGGAATGGAACAATTTGTTGTAGAAGAAGTAAGTGAAACTCAAACCGGTCATGTTTTTGATCTAGATAGTTTGAATAAGTATTATTCTAGCTTTCAAAAGATAGCTAAGTACCTAGCTATAGCTATTCCTCTTTTTATACTATCTCCTATTCCGGCAATGTTACTTGATGGTATAAATGATAATATAGGAACAATTTTAACAATTGTTATTATAGCTATTGCAGTAGGGCTTTGCATATATACAGGATTTGAAGGAAACAAATACAACTTTATAGAAAAAGAAGCATATGGATTTTCATACGGAGTAGAAGGTGTTATAGAAAAAAATATTGCTGAATATGAGCCAATTTTTAAAAGAAATACAATAATATCTATAGCTATTTTTATACTATCACCTATTGTCTATACTATAGAAGAAAATAGATATACAAAGAACAATACACTTACAATTATTTTTCTAATACTGATTGCAATAGGAATGGGATTAATTACTTATAGCTCTGTTAAATATTCTAGTAATAAGGACCTACTAAAATATCGCAATCCTAAGATGCAAGAAGCAGATAATAAGCAATCCAAAGCATCAGCAATATTATGGGTTCTCGCTGTTGGAGTATATCTAGTATATAGTTTTATAACAGGCAATTGGTACAATAGTTGGATAATTTTTGTAATAGCAATATTTATTCAAGCTGCTATAAGTATATTTTTTGATAAACAATAAGCTAAAAGACGAGTCATAAACTCGTCTTTCTGTTTGTTTTATATATACTATATCATTTACCACTATATTATTAATACTATCTCTTTCTTCTAGTAAACCAATTATCAGTAGAATAATTTAGTATATTTCTCTTATAAACTCTTTCTCCAAATCTATAAACTAACAATATGGTAATGATTAGAATAGCTATTGAAATAATACCTTCCGTAAGACCCGCATATCCATTTAAAAGTCTAAGTGGCATAAAGAAAGTAGATGCTAATGGTACAAAACTTAAAATTTTTGTAGCCAAAATATCTCCTTTATCTTGTAACATCATTGCTAGGAAAAATAATATTATAGTTGAAAAAATAAGTGGAGTTCCCATCTTTCCAGCGTCTTCAACTTTGGTAGCAAAGGAACCAAGCATACCTGCAATTACTAAAAATATAAAAATGCCTAGTAAAAATAATAACACTATCTCTGCTATCATTGCATAAGTAGATCCAGAAATATTAAATGATAAATCAATTTCATCTAGTAAACCTTTTGATTTTACAATAAAAAATCCTATTATTCCAAATATCACATAGGTGATGATTTGAACAAAAACCGCTATAAAGTTACCAAACATCTTGCCTGCAAAATAATCTCCAGGCTTTACAGATGAGAAGATAAATTCTATCATCTTTGTACCTTTTTCTGTAGCTATATCAGCTAGTACAAGGTTTACAAAACTCATTAGTACAATATACATTAAGAATAATAGTACAAAGTATACCGCTTTACCAATCAACTTATTATCAGAATTTTCATCTGTGATTTTGTTTATAATTGGTGTTTTTGCAAGTATTTCTTGCTGATCACTATTTAAACTTGCATTTTTTTCATTAAGACTCTGTTGTATACTTGTCAAAATATTTTGAAAGGTTAATATTTCAGTCATTGAAGCATCCGCTTCATTAAAATCTGCAATTATTTGACCATTTTTTTCTCTTATTTTTGCATAAGTAGATATTTCTTTATCATCAATTAATTTATCAATTTCATCTTCACTTACAGATCTAAATTTTTCATCATCAAAGTATGCATTTAAATCTTCATTTGCAACTATGCCTATTTGACTACTATTAGATGATCCAGCAAAATATCCTCCTATACCACTAATAACTCCAAAAACTATAGGAATTAAAATCATAGCCCAAAAACTTGCAGATTTGAGATGATTTTTTAAGGTTTCTAACATTACAATTTTTGTTCTATTCATGACTTTCCACCACCTTTGCAAAAATTTCATTTAAACTTGGTGCAGCTTGGCTAAATTGAGATACAAAACCAATATCATCATTGATTAATTGATAAATCTCTTTACTATCGCTAGGATTATTTAGATAAATAGTCCAAAAATCTCCTTTTTTAATATAATTTTTAACTTTACCTTCTATTAGCGGAAGCAAGTCTTTGTCCGTTTCAACCACCACTTTTTCTCTAGGAAATGAGTTTCTGATTTCTTGTGGTGTACCATTTAAAACAATGCTACCATTTTTTATCATAACAAGCTTATTACAAAGAGCCTCCACATTTTCCATATTGTGAGAAGAAAATAAAATTGTCATGCCCATAGCATTTAATTCTTTAATAATATCTTCTAAAAGCCTAATATTGTAAGGATCAAGACCTGATAAAGGCTCATCTAATATTACAAAGTCAGGTTTATAAATAACTGCCGCCAAAAGTTGGACCTTTTGTTGATTCCCCTTAGATAAAGACTTAATTTTATCAGTAAGCTTTCCCTTTATCTCAAATCTATCGAACCATTTTTCTAAGTTTTCTTTTGGAATATTATCCATACAGTTAAGCTTTGCAAAGTAGCGGATTTCTTCCTCTATAGTTTTTTTAGGAGATAGGGACCTCTCCTCTGGTAAAAATCCTATTTTTTCAAGGGCTATATCTTTCATATTAACTCCATCATATGTAATAGCTCCTGTGTAATCATCAAAAAAGTTCATCATGCATCTAAAAAGTGTAGATTTTCCAGCACCATTTTGACCAATTACGCCAAAAACATCACCCTTTTCGACAGTGAATGATACATTATCGAGCGCTTTGAGTGATCCAAAGCTCTTGGATACATTTTGTACATCAATCATAAATAATTCCTTTCATTTTTTATCTTATTATATCATAAGAAATAATATTAATTGTAAAAAATAGTTAATATAAAAGTGGAGCCATTAGGTTTCAATATTTATGACATAAAAAAGCTGTTGCAAAATGATATTTGTAAGAATTTATTTTGCAACAGCTTCTTTCTTATTCATTATCTTTTAAAAATTGATGTATATCATCCACGCCCATTTCTTTTAGAGCATCTTGTAATTTTTTTGTTGTTTTATCTAAGTCACCTGTTAGCTCTTCCATTTCTTCGCTATCTAGATTACTTGTTTCTATATCTTCTTCACCTGGTAAGTTTGTAGGTAGATCTATAGAAAAATCATTTCCATCGCCTAGGCTAAAGCTTACCGGTCTACCATTAGACTTTGAATCCATATTATTATCTGACTTATTGTCTCTTTTTTCTTCTAATCCCATTCTTTTCTCCTATTTTTCTTTTAAAATTTTCTTTAAATATTGACCTGTATATGACTTCTTATTTTTAGAAAGTTCCTCTGGATTTCCACAACCTACAAGTGTACCCCCTCCATCACCACCTTCTGGCCCTAGGTCAACTAGATAGTCTGATACTTTTATAACATCTAGATTATGTTCTATGACTACTACAGTATTGTTTTGATCTACAAGCCTATTTAAAACGTCGATTAATTTGTGAACATCTGCCATGTGAAGACCTGTTGTAGGTTCATCTAGTATATATAGAGTCTGACCTGTACCTACTTTGGCAAGTTCTGTTGCAAGTTTTACTCTTTGAGCTTCACCACCTGATAATTCTGTTGATGGTTGCCCAATTTTTATATATCCAAGTCCAACATCATATAGGGTCTGAAGCTTTCTTACTATTGGAGCATGGTTGGCAAAAAACTCTATGCCTTCCTCTACAGTCATATCTAGGACTTCAGATATATCCTTACCCTTGTATTTTACTTCAAGAGTTTCTCTGTTGTAGCGTTTACCATGGCATACTTCACAAGGAACATAGACATCCGGTAAAAACATCATGTCCACCTTAATTGTACCATCACCCTTGCAGGCTTCACAACGTCCACCTTTTACATTGAATGAAAATCTACCCTTATTGTATCCCTTCATTTTTGCTTCATTGGTCATAGCAAAGACATCACGAATATTATCAAATACCTTGGTATAAGTAGCTGGATTAGATCTTGGAGTTCTACCTATTGGTGATTGGTCGATAGCTATTACCTTATCTATTTGATCAAGTCCTAGTATTTCCTTATGCTTTCCAGGTCTAACTTTAGTCTTATTAAGCTTTTTGGTGACGGACTTATATAAAATCTCATTAACTAGTGAAGATTTACCAGATCCAGATACTCCTGTTACTGACGTCAAAACGCCTACGGGAATTTTTACATCAATACCCTTAAGATTATTTTCAGCGGCTCCCCTTATTTCTATAAATTTATCACTTTTTCTACGTTCTTTTGGAATAGGGATTTCTTTTCTACCTGATAGATAGTCACCTGTTATAGATCTTTTTGAATTTATTATATCTTCTACAGATCCCTTGGCTACTACCTCACCCCCATGAATACCTGCTCTTGGTCCTATATCTACTATGAAGTCTGCCTCTCTAATAGTGTCTTCATCGTGTTCTACTACTATCAAAGTGTTTCCTATATCAGTTAAGTTTCTAAGGGATGATATTAGTCTATCATTATCTCTTTGATGAAGACCTATAGATGGCTCATCCAGTACATAGCAAACCCCTACAAGACCTGAACCTATTTGGGTGGCAAGTCTTATTCTCTGACTTTCTCCACCAGAAAGTGTTGATGCTGCTCTATTAAGGGTTAGATAACCAAGTCCAACATCATTAAGGAACTTAAGTCTTGCCTTAATCTCTTTTATAATAAGCTCTGCTATATTTGCTTTCATTTCTGATAGTTCCAGCTTATCAAAAAACTCTGCTGATTTTTCAACAGAAAGCTTGCTAAGCTCTGCTATATTTGTTTCATTTACTTTTATAGATAAAACTTCTGGTTTTAGCCTATCTCCATGGCAAGTCTTGCACTCTTCCTCGCCCATAAATTCTCTAAATCTCTTTCTTTGAGTTTCAGAGTTAGTTCTTTCGTATCTATCTGCAAGATTCGTTACCGCTCCTTCAAATTTTCCTTTATATCTCTTTCTTCCAGAAAATCTAGAATCAAAGACAAAGCTTAAATCATAATCTGTCCCATAGAGTATATCCTCAACTAAGCCTTTCGGGGCATTTTTTATTGGCTCATCATAGGGAAAATCATAATGATCAGCTATAGCTCTTATAGTTTGGTAATAATAAGAGTCCTTAGCTGATCCACTATAGGCATCAACTGCATCTTGATTTATAGATAAATTCATATCTGGGATTACAAGTTCTGGATCTATTTGTAAGTGAAATCCTAATCCATTACAATCTGGACACATACCAAGTGGTGCATTAAAAGAAAACATATTTGGTGTAATCTCTGGCAGACTCACATGTCCATCAGGACAAGCAAGCTTGCTACTAAGCATAAAACTTTCGCCATCTATAACATCTATAAATACTAGACCATCAGAAAGTCTTAGGGCAGTTTCTAAGGAGTCTGTTAGCCTTGATTCTATACCTTCTTTTATTACAATCCTATCTACTATAATTGATATATCGTGTTTCTTGGTCTTAGAAAGCTCTATATCTTCTTCTAAATCGTGACGTTGCCCATCTATTACAACTCTTACAAAGCCTTCTTTTTGTATATTTGCTAAGGCTTTTTTATGTTGTCCTTTTTTACCTCTAATTACCGGTGCTAATATTTGAATCCTTGTTTTTTCTGGCAGCTCCAAAATTCTATCTACCATTTGATCAATAGATTGAGCTTCTATTTTTTTGCCACAAACTGGACAATAAGCATCTCCTATTCTAGCATAAAGCAATCTATAATAATCATAAATTTCTGTTACTGTTGCGACAGTCGATCTTGGGTTTCTATTAGTTGTCTTTTGATCTATGGATATGGATGGCGATAGACCCTCAATAGTGTCAACATCTGGCTTATCCACATTGCCCAAAAACTGTCTAGCATAAGATGAAAGACTTTCTACATATCGTCTTTGACCTTCTGCATAAATAGTATCAAAGGCTAAAGTGGACTTTCCAGATCCGGAAAGTCCTGTAAAAACTATCATCTCATCACGTGGTAGTGTAATATCAACATTTTTAAGGTTATTAGTCCTAGCACCTTTTATAACTATATCGTGTTCTGTCAATTTATACTCCTGCGAAGTTTTCTTTCATACTCTTGATTTGGTCACGTATATTTGCAGCACGTTCAAAGTCAAGCTCCTCTGCTGCCTTATACATTTGACTTTCAAGATTGATTAAAATTTCATCTATATCTTCTCTATTAAACTCTTCTATCTCAGCCTCTTCTGCTGCCTTAGTAATTTGAATCATCTCACCTATGTTTTTTCTAATTGTAGTTGGTGTTATGTCATGTTCCTCATTAAAAGCCATTTGTATCTCACGACGTCTAGCTGTCTCGTCAATCGCCTTTTTCATAGATTTTGTAACGGTATCTCCATACATTATTACATGTCCCTCTGAGTTACGAGCTGCACGTCCGATTGTCTGGATGAGGGAAGTTTCTGAACGTAAGAAACCTTCTTTATCAGCATCTAGTATTGCTATTAGACTTACTTCTGGTATATCTAGACCCTCTCTTAATAAGTTTATACCTACCAAGACATCAAATTCTCCCAAGCGAAGTTCCCTAATAATTTCACTACGCTCTATAGTTTTTATATCTGAGTGCAAGTACCTTACCTTAATACCAGTTTGGGTTAGATAGGTCGTAAGATCTTCTGCCATCTTTTTGGTAAGAGTAGTCACAAGAACCCTATCTCCTTTTTCAATTGTAGTATTAATTTCACCAATCAAGTCATCAATTTGATTATCTGTTGGTCGTACTTCAACTAGTGGATCTAGTAATCCTGTTGGACGTATGATTTGCTCAACCATATCCCCGCCAGTTTTTTCCATTTCATATGGACCCGGTGTTGCCGAAACATAGATTGCTTGGTTAACCAAGCTCTCAAACTCATTAAACTTAAGAGGTCTATTATCTAGAGCTGATGGCAATCTAAAACCATAATCTACTAAATTTTGCTTACGAGCCCTATCTCCCTCATACATACCCCCAACTTGTGGAATAGACACATGAGATTCATCCACCATTAGCACAAAGTCTTTTGGAAAATAGTCGATCAATGTATAGGGTCTGCTACCTGGCTCTCTTTGGCTTAAGTGTCTAGAATAATTTTCTATGCCTGAGCAAAAGCCAATCTCTTTTAACATTTCTATATCATAGCGTGTTCTTTGCTCGAGTCTTTGAGCCTCTAACAGTTTATTTTCTTTATTAAGTTCAGCAAGTCTTTGCTCGAGTTCTTCTTCTATAGTTACAATAGCACGTTCTGTCTTCTCACTAGTTGTCGCATAGTGACTAGCTGGATATATATATGCATGGCTAAGCTTTGCAGTAATCTTGCCAGTAAGCGAATCAAACTCAGATATTTCTTCTATCTCATCTCCAAAAAACTCAAAACGTATAGCCTTTTGGTCAAAACCTGCTGGGAAAACATCTAAGATATCCCCACGTTTTCTAAAAGTTCCTCTGTCAAAGTCTATATCATTTCTCACATATTGAACATCTATAAGCTTTCTCATAACTTCCTCTGGAGCTATCTCTTGACCTGGACGTAGGGAAACTACCAGCTCCTTATAATCAATAGGATCTCCAAGGCCATAGATACAAGAAACAGAAGCTACAATTATTACATCTTTACGTTCAAAAAGTGCCATTGTTGCTGAGTGGCGCATCTTATCAATCTCATCATTTATCGATGAATCTTTAGCTATATACGTATCAGTAGCAGCTACATAAGCTTCTGGCTGATAATAATCATAATATGAAACGAAGTACTCAACAGCGTTATCTGGGAAAAATTCTTTAAATTCTGTAAATAACTGATAGGCCAAGGTCTTGTTATGGGCAAGTATTAAAGTCGGCCTTTGAACTTCTTCTATAATATTAGCCATGGTAAAAGTCTTACCAGAACCAGTAACACCTCTAAGAATCTGATGCTTTTTGCCATCTTTAAGGCCCTTTGCAAGGCTGGCAATAGCCTCAGGCTGGTCTCCACGAGGTTTATATTCGGAATTTATCTTAAATTTTTGCAAAGATTGATCCTTTCTTTCTTATTTATAAATTTAGTATTTTTAAATATTATTAACTAAACTTAAAGATCTCTCCATGCACTTTGCCTAGTCGATATCGTATAAGTTTTCATTTACATTAAGGAAAAGATTTATAAAACTATAATTTCTAAAATTTTATAATAATAAGCTTATAAATCTATATACTCATCCCTAATTAGTATCTTTTAACTAAATCTGAAACCATTTCGACCGAATGAAAAGAGTGGAGAAATCTCTACTATATTCAATAAATCAAAATTACTAATTTCAACTTATCTATAATGAAAAAATCAAAGTTTTTGACCAACTCTGACCTTTATTTTTTACTAATTTCTACCTATTCAATATACTATCCTAAGCCCTAAATTTCAATAAATATTTCCCTTTTCATTGGGTATAAGAGTATTGTAACGGATTTGTATAATTGGAGGTATATTATGAAAAAAATTATCAATAATCCAGAAGACATAGTTGACCAAATGCTAGATGGTTTGGTTAAAGCAAATAAAGATAAAATTATTAGAATAGAAGATACAAATGTAATTGCAAGAAAAGATACACCAGTAGAAGGTAAAGTCGGACTTATATCTGGTGGAGGATCTGGACATGAGCCTGCCCACGCTGGTTTTGTAGGCCGTGGTATGCTCGATTGTGCGGTAGCAGGAGATGTCTTCACATCCCCTACACCAGATCAAGTTTTAGAGGCTATAAAAAAAGCTGATTCTGGTAAGGGTGTCTTTATGGTAATTAAAAACTACCAAGGCGATGTTATGAACTTTGAAATGGCCAAGGAAATGGCTGAAATGGAAGATATTGAAGTTGAATATGTCATAGTAAACGATGATATAGTTGTAGAAAATAAAGAAGATAGACGTGGAGTTGCAGGGACAATCTTCGTTCATAAAACTCTCGGTGCTATGGCAGAAAATGGAGCAAGCCTTGCTGAAATTAAAGAAGCAGCTGATAAAATTATAAAAGATATCATATCTATAGGTATGGCAACCAAGCCTTGTACCAATCCATCCGATGGCAAAGAAAGCTTTGAACTTGCCGAAAATGAACTAGAAATGGGTATTGGTATCCACGGTGAAGAGGGTATACAAAAAGAGGAAATGAAATCAGCTGATAAGATCGTAAAAGAAATGGTTGATAGACTCCTAGAAGAGGTTAAAGATCTTGATAGTGAGTATGCTCTTTTAATAAATGGAATGGGAGCAACTCCAGAAATGGAATTATACGTTATAAGCAATAGTCTCCATGATTATCTAGAAGAAAAAAAAGTAAAAGTAGTTAGATCATATATAGGAAACTTTATGACAAGTATGGATATGGCAGGCTTTTCAATTACCCTATATAAAGTAGATGAGGATAGACTCAAACTTTTAGATCAAGAAGTAGATATAGTTAGAAAGTAGAGAGAAAAATGGAAATTAATGAAGTAAAACAAAGATTAATAAAAGCAGCAGATGAAATAATAGCAAATAAGGACTATCTAACAGACCTGGATAGGTCTATAGGAGATGCTGACCATGGCAATAACATGGCGAAAGGCTTCAATTTCACCAAAGAAGCTTTAGAAGATGATTTTGATGATTACAAAACACTATTTAATAAAGTAGCTACTATATTATTATCAAAAGTAGGTGGAGCAAGTGGACCGCTTTATGGATCATTTTTCATGAAATTTGCAGCAAGTTTAAAAGACATAGATGACTTTAATCGTGATCAGCTTAACAAAGCCTTTAAAGCAGGAGTAGATGGAGTTAAGCAAAGAGGTAAGGCAGAAGTTGGTGACAAGACTATGGTAGATGTCCTAGAACCTGTATCTAATGCTCTTAATGAAGACAAATCCTTTGATGAAATAATACAAATAGCAGAAGAATCTATGAATAAAACTAAGGACATAAAGGCTAATAAAGGTCGTGCTTCATATGTTGGAGAAAGATCTATTGGTCACATAGATCCAGGTGCAGCAAGCTCATATATAATTATAAAAGAAGCTTTAGGAGGAATAGATGATTAATATATTAATAGCAAGCCATAGCAGAAAACTTGCAGAAGGGCTCAAAGAACTTATTGGACAAATGGCAGGAGATATCAATATTGAGTATTCAGGTGGTACAGAAGATGGAGAACTAGGATCAAACTTTGAAGAAATCAATGATAAAATGACAAGTCTTGCAGAAGATGGACTAGTAGTATTCTTTGATCTGGGATCATCAATGATGAACTGCGAAACAGCCTATGATATGCTTGATCCTGAATTACAAGAAAAAGTAATTCTTGCAGGCTCTCCTCTAGTTGAATCTAGCGTGCAAATAGCTATAAGCATTACCGAAGATACTAGTATAGAGGATATAAAAGAAATGGTTAATAAGTACGATCTAAATAAATTAGGCTAAACTTCTATATAAAGCATACTTTAAAAAAGGAATAAAAAAATTAATATAATTAATTTTAAAGCCCCTCTTGTTTAATTTATTATAAGAGGTACATTAACAATATAAATTTCAAATTAGGAGGGTAATTATGAAATTAAATAAAAATATTAAATATGGAGTATCAGCTTTAGCATTAGCACTTGCTTTTTCAGCTTGTTCTAATGAAAATGCTAACAAAGCAAAAGATGATGCAAAGGATGCAGCAAGTCATACAGAAACAGCTGTTAATGAAGAGGTGGATTCTGCTAAGGATAAAGTAGACGATACTAAAGATGAAGTAGACGATAAGGTTGATTCTACAAAAGATAAAGTAGATGATAAAGTTGACTCTGCTAAGGATGAAGCAGATGATAAAGTCGATGAATTAAAAGCTGGCATCGAGGATGAAGAATTTGATATTAGTCTTGATGATGCAGTTGATAAATTTAAAGAAGAGTTTAATCAAGAATCAATGGAAATCTCATCTGTAAAATTTGATGAAGAAGATGACAAATACGCTTATGATATCAAAGGTTATACAGAAGATAATGAATATGAAGCAAAAATAGATGCTGAAAGTGGAGAAATTATATCTAAAGAAGAAGAAAAAGAGAAAGAGTCAAAAGATGATAAGTCAATAGACTTCGTAGCAATCAAGAGTCCAAAAGAAGCTATGACAAAAGCCTTAGAAAATAACGAAGGTCAAGTAAAATCTTATGAACTAAAATATAACGATGATGATAAATTAGTTTATAACATAGATATTGAAGATGGCGATGATGTAGAATTAGACGCTGAAACTCTAGATATAATCCATAAATAATATGTGATAAAAAGGATGTTGATTTCTCAACATCCTTTTTTAAACTTATAAATAAAAGCTATATAGACCTATAATCAGTACCTTTTCTACTATAAATATATAAAAAAAGACCAATTATAAAAATAACAAATCCCAGCTCGCCTTCTTTAGAAAAGAACATAAAAACAGATAAGATTATCATTAAAATTCCTAAAGTCTTTTCTACTTTTATTTTTCTCATAATTATCTCCTCTATCTATGTATAAAAAATAGCCCCCCATGGGAAGGCTAAAATCTATTATAGTTATCTTGGTACATAGTTTTGATTTTCATTTTCGCTTTTCTTGCCTATACCAAATACAATGGCACCGATTAAAAGTACGAAAAATCCTAAGCCACCTCTTTTGTCAAAAAACATATATACAGAAAATAACATTACTATAGCACCAATTATTTCTGCTATCTTTCCTTTTTCCATAACTAATCCTTTCTTTATTTCATTTCTTCTAATGAAATTATACCCTAAAAATGAATTTTTATTGATAATTGATAGCTTTAATATTTACCATTTTTATTTTCATTTTCAGCAGTGCTTTTTACACCCATTAGTATAAATAATAGTCCCACAATTATTGCTAAAAGTGCAAATGGGATTTGATTCCTACTAAATTCTATAATTGCAACAATAATCCATATACCACCAATAATAAGTCTCAAATTTTTTCTATCCATTATAATCTCCTTTAATATTATTATAACTTTATTACTTAACAATGACCAAGATTAAAAAACTTATAAAAAATACTATAATAGGCAAAATATATTTTCTAGGATGCTTCCATATTTCATTTTGAGTTTTAGTATTAGTAATAGCTTTTTTAATTTCAAGCCAATAAGAAACAAAAATTTCAATTATAGATATTATTATCATATTCGCAACAAGTAGATATGATGAATTAATTTTATTATATGCTAGTATAGATATGAATAAATTAATTAAGACAAAATATATAGATAATAGTTTCCTATAGTTTGTCCTTAAGCTAATTTCAGAATTAGGAAACATCTTATCATAATCCCTCAATCCTTCACTTGAAGAAAACATAGTTAAAAGTGGAGTATTTACTGCTCCTAGTGAAGTTGCTATAACTACCCCCATTTCTTTAGGTAATACATAAACAGCAAAACATATCATTATAATTAGTCCTATAGTATTAATTATATAGACACTTTCTGCAAAAAAGAATTTTAGAAAATAATTTTTAATATGTAACTTAGAAATTCTTTCAATGCTCTTAGTTGAAAAATATAAATCTTTAAGTAAAAACCAAGATAAAAATAGATTAACTAGTGTTATTAATCCTCCATAAACTAAGTTGAAATTTATGACAATATATAAACTTAAAACAGAAGCTACGAATAAAAGCGCTAGTTTTCCTAAATTTAAGTTAAGGCTATTACAAGCTAAAGCAAACATAGCAGTAATTAGCATAATGTAAATTGCTTTTATATAAATATCATTGGGAGCCTTAAATATATATAAAGCTATGAATACTAATATTAACTTACTAAAAACTGTATCAATAATTACTGATAAAATAAATTTTAAATTTAAATCAGCTCTACTAACGGGCAAAGCATAATAACTTAAAATCCTATCATTACCAACATAAGCTCTTATGTAATAAAACACAGATCCCAATAAAGCTATTGATAAAAATATAAGGAATCTTTCATTAAATTCTATAAATTTAATATTTTTTAAAAATCCATCTAAAATAGCATAGCTTACCACTACATATACAAAGTATTTTATAATTCTCTGTCTATCCAGGAGATCTTTTTGAAAAACCTTAAACATTCTATACCTCAAAACTTTTAATTATCTCATCAGAGCTTAATTTACTTGTTATACGATTTTTATCACTAACTTTTCCATTATGAAGTAAAACATAGGAATCAGCAACTTCGTTTATAGATTCCAATATATGTGTGGACATAAAAATTGAGCCATACTCCTTATATTTCCTAAGCTCTTCATATAAAAATACAGTAGACTCAAAATCCAAACCATCAACTGGTTCATCTAAAACTAATAAAGGTAATCTAAGACCTAGGGCAGATATTATATAAAATTTTTTTCTATTTCCCATAGACAAATCTTTTAGTACATAATCTTCATATTTATTAAAATTAAATCCCTCTAATAAATGCTCAAGATAGTTTCTATCCATAGTCTTTCCATAAGTTTTATGTAGAAATTCAGTATATTCCCAAAAACTCCAATATCTAAAAGCAGTATCATCAGAAAAAACTGCAAGTCTGTTCTTCTTAAAATTTATATCCTTAAAATCAGAATCCTTACCTAAAAACTCTACCTCATCTACTTTAAAATTATGATGTATATCCATAATAGTTTTTATCAAGGTAGTTTTACCAGAACCGTTACTTCCTACTAAGGCCACAATTTCATTTCGATTAATAATAAAATTGCAACCATCTAAAATATTTTTTTGAACCTCATACCAAGACTTTAAGTTACAAACTTTAAAAAGTGTATCTGGCATCGACGCCTCCTTTTTTACTTTTTATACCAAATTTATACCCACTTTGATAAATTTATATATATATCATTTACATCCAAACTATTAATTAAATATAAAAGCAAACATTTACCTATTGACATAGCATTTTAATATGCTATAATAATCATATGAACAGTAATTCATATAATTAGGAGGTATTATGGATGATTCATTGAACAATGTCTCGGCTGAAAATTTAGAGTTATTATCTGATTTATTCAAAGTTTTTGGTGATCTTACAAGGATTAAAATAATGAATAAACTTTTTAATGGCCCTACTAGTGTTGGTGATATTGCCGAATCTTTGGATATGAGCCAATCAGCCATAAGCCATCAATTAAAATATTTAAAGGATGCAAGTCTTGTTAAATGTCAGAGAGAGGGTAAACTCATGCTCTATTCTCTAGCTGATAATCACATAAAGATTATTTTTAAGACGGGTATAGAACACATTAATGAATAGGAGGAATTTATGAAACTAAAATATAATGTAAAAAGTCAAAGTCTATGCGCAAATTGTGCTTCTAAAATAGAAGAAGCTATCAAAGAATTAGATGAAATCAACGATGCTAATCTATCTTTTATGACTGAAAAGCTTAAGCTAGAAGTAAATGATGATGCTGATGTCGATCATATAACTGAGCTTTGTAATCAAATTGCTGATAAACTTGAACCAGGAACATATTTTGTGGCTAAATAAAAATGTTTAAAGATATGACAGAAGATCATAAGAGTGAGCTAAAGAAACTGATTGTTCTTGCAGTGCTTACTCTTTCACTTGGTATATATGACTATAAATATATTTCAGGGCCTAGCCTTATAGTTGTTTTTGCTATAGTTTACCTTTTTACCGGATTTGAAGTTTTAAAAAAAGCAGGGCAAATGATAGTCCGTGGACAAGCCCTAGATGAAAATTTTCTGATGGCTATAGCTACTATTACAGCTTTTGCTATAGGTCAGTATACAGAAGCCATTTCTGTTATGCTATTTTATAGTTTTGGAGAATTATTTGAGGATATAGCAACTAATAAGTCACGTGAAAATATCAAAAGCCTATTAGATCTTGTTCCAGATACTGCCAATTTAATAAAAGAAGATGGATCAACTATCGAAGTTGACTTAGATGATGTAGAAGTAGGCGATATACTCCTAGTCCGTGATGGAGAAAAAGTTGGAGTCGATGGCCTAGTTATAGAAGGTAATGGACTAATAGATACCTCTTCAATTACGGGAGAATCTATGCCTGTAGAAATAGAAGAAGGATCTGAAATAATATCTTCTTCCATAGTAACAGAAGGTATTATAAAGATGCGCTGCCAAAAAGAATTTGATGATTCAGTTGCAGCAAAAATAATGGAACTTATAGAAGATTCTGCTTCTAGCAAGTCAAATAGCGAAAGGCTTGTTACAAAATTTGCTAGAATATACACACCAATTATTGTAGGTATCGCTCTAATAGTAGCCCTTGTACCTCCCCTATTTTTTGGTGGATCCTGGAATGATTATCTAATCCGTGCAGCAACCTTTCTAGTATTATCCTGCCCATGTGCCCTAGTACTTTCAGTACCTCTTAGCTTTATGTCAGGGCTAGGACTTGCAAGTGATAATGGTGTCCTTATTAAGGGAAGTCAATACTTTGAAACCCTTAATGAATCTAAAATATTACTTTCTGATAAAACAGGCACCCTAACTACAGGAGAATTTGTTGTTAAAAATATTGAATACTTTAATGATTGTGATAAAGATTTAATCTTAGATTATATCTATAACATAGAACTTATGTCCACTCATCCAATAGCCAAGGGTATAGTAAATAGCTTAAAAAGAAGCAAAAAAAATGATTTATTCAAAGATATAAGCAACGAAAAAGGCTTTGGAGTAAAGTCTATAAGCCAAAATAATGAAAAGATAAAACTAGGATCAGCTAGATACATTGGATTAGAAGAAGATAATGACAGGGCAGTTTATCTATCTATAAATGACAAGCCTGTCGCAAAAGTAATAATAGAAGATAAAATAAAGGATAAATCTCTTGAAACAATTAATAGTCTAAAAAAAGACTTTGACCAAATAATAGTAGTATCAGGAGATGGAGAAAACGCTGTAAAAAATACTGCTAAAGCTTTGAGCTTAGATAAGTACTACTCTCAAGTTATGCCAGACCAAAAACTTAAAATAATGAAAAACTTTCAAGAAAATGGTCAAAAAACAGTATTTGTAGGAGACGGCATAAATGACGCTCCTGTACTAACCAATGCTGATGTAGGCATTTCCATGGGAGAAACTGCATCAGATCTAGCTATAGAATCATCAGATATACTAATAGTAAATGGTGAATTTAGCCAAATGAAAAAACTAATGGCTATATCAAATCTAACAAATAGGACAGTTAGGCAAAATATTATTTTTATAATGTTAGTAAAAATAACCATCCTAGTCTTAGGATTATTTGGCTATGCAAACATGTGGCTAGCTATATTTGGAGATGTAGGAGTATCTATAATAGCTATATTGTGGGCTATGAGGATACTAAAAAAGAAAGTATAAGAGAAGACGAGCAAATGGCTCGTCTTTTTCATTGAAAAAGTATATAAATAACCTTCTCGACTAAGCGAATGAAATGAGCGCATGGAGAGATCTATGGTTATGGGTCATACGATGAGATTTCTCCACTTCGGTCGAAATGGGCATTATCCCCATTATCCTTGCTTCTATTTAAAAATATATAAAATAATTAACCTTCTCGACTAAGCGAATGAAATGAGCGCACGGAGAGATCTCCTTATTATCTTCCATGCATTAGGAATCCAGGGATTTCTCCACTTCGCTTTGCTTCGGTCGAAGTGGGCATTACTACCATTATCCTTGCCTATATTTAAAAATATATAAAATAATTAACCTTCTCGACTAAGCGAATGAAATGAGCGCACGGAGAGATCTCCTTATTATCTTCCATGCATTAGGAATCCAGGGATTTCTCCACTTCGCTTTGTTTCGGTCGAAGTGGGCATTACTACCATTATCCTTGCCTATATTTAAAAAATTATCTCACAATCTATTACAAGGATAACTGGTTAAATACCTCATCCTCATACTTATTCCATATTATAAAGCCTTGGGTCTTATCTTTACTTCCATCTTCTTTTTTGTAATTCTTATCAAGCCTACTATCTTCACCAGGAAGGTACTTTGCAGGAGTTCCTGGTATATATAAGTAATAGTCTGCATCTGGCTTTATACCTAGAGCAAAGTCTACATTTATATAGATATCATCATACCTACCATTTTCAGATGTAATCTCAAAATTATCTAGCTTCATCTTGTAGACATAGTCATTGACCTTTTCTATGATTTTAAACTTTCCCTTAAAATCAGAAGTATGGATCTCCTCACCTCTATGCCAGTTCCAAGCATAGTCAGTAAGACCTCCATCATATCCATCGTTTTTGATCTTTCCAAAGTATGATCCAGTAAAGTTACCATCTGAGCTAAACTCTAAGTTGGTCCAGCCTGTGTCTTCTCCATAGTTTCTTACAAGCTTTTGACTATCTAACTTTTCAAAAAGATAATCACTAATAGAGGCAATATCCACATCACTACTTGACTCTTCTTTTGCCTCCTCTTCTACATTTACAGTTTTTGGCATATCATTTTCTCCACCATTCTTACAAGAAACAAGAAAGGATAGAGAAAAAACTAGCAACATTATTTTATTTTTCTTCATTTTTATATTCATAATCATGCTAATACTATATTATTTAAAATAATTGCTTCAATATATGATAATGTTTATGATTGAATGAAGTTTGTTTTTTACCAAAGAGCGATTACAAGGCTATATATGGTATAATTGAAAGGTCTCCGAAAGGAGGTGATTTCAATGGAGATAGTACTCTATATAATGGAAAACTTAGTTTTCCCCTTGTTAGTTGCTTTATGTGCTAGTTATATAGTTTATAAGTGCAAAAACAAGTAAAAGAAAAGACAGTAGTTTACGGCTACTGTCTTTTTTGATCCCTCTGGAGAATCATCGTACTCTATATTATTTTTCCTTGATACTTTCAAGGGCTTTTTAGAGGTGGCTTCTCTTAAGATTATTATATCATTTTTACTTATTTATTCAATATCACCCCCCCTTATCCCCTAAGTTTTCCAAACACTCTTTTAAATACTCATCATCATGGTCAGGATAAATTGGATAGGTCAAATCTAATTTTTTTATAGACTCGTATGGCTCTACTGACTTTCCTCTATAAAGAGGGTTGCGCCATTTGCTATCAGTCTTATAATCGCATCTTTCCATCTAATCGTCACTTCTTAAAACCATTATACTATAAGAATTTTTACAATTATAAATAAATATACAAAAACCCTTGAAATATTTATAACTATGTCTTATAATGTAAGTGAAGCTAGGGGTGCTTCATAGCTGAGAGACTTTGGTCAACCCTTAAAACTTGATGCGGCTAATACCGACGAAAGAAAGCTAATTATTAGGCTAAGTTTTAAAGACTCTCTCAAGAGAGTCTTTTTATTTTATAATTTTTAAGTCTCTTAGAAATTAAATAAAGTTTTTGTTAGAGTGCTTTAAGCGCGAAGGGGCATACCACCACGGGTATGGTATTTCCTTCGCGCTTTTTTAATAAAGGAGGTGAAAATATGTTAAAAATAAATTCTAAAGAAATACAATTTATAGAAAATGAAAGTTTGTATGAATTACTTAAAAGGAGTAACTTTAATCCAGATTTTGTAGCTGTGGAAGTTAATGAAAAGTTAGTCAAAAGAGAAAATTTTAAAGAATATATCTTAGAAGACACATCAAATGTCGAAGTATTTTCATTTGTAGGAGGAGGTTGATATGGATGAAATTAGAGAGAAAGTGCTAAAAAGACAAGATCCTATAGTTAATGAAAAACTAAAAAATGCTAAAGTTTCTATTCTAGGTTGTGGTGGATTGGGGTCAAATATTGCTATGACCCTAGCCCGTAGTGGTATAGGAGAACTATTCTTATATGATTATGATATAGTGGAATATTCCAACCTCAACCGCCAAAATTATACACTTGATGAGCTTGGAGGAAGCAAGGCATATCTTACCAAAAAGAAAATAGAATCTACACTTCCCTATGTAAAATGCCATAGCAAAGACATATATTTAACAACAGAAAGTATAGATACTATTGTAGATAAAACAGATATATTTATAGAAGCCTTTGACAACAAAGAATCTAAAACTATGCTATTTGATTATTTTGTAGGTAGAAAGGACAAACTTCTCATCACAGGATCAGGTGTCTCAGGACTTGGTGAACTTTCCGATATAAAGATAAAACAAATAGAAAATGTAACTATGATAGGTGATTTTAATTCGAATCCAAATGATGGATTGTACCTAGCCTATGTTTCACTTATAGCAAATCTAGAAGCTCTAGTTGCTATAAAAATTATAAAAGGAGATTATAATGGAAAATAAAGATTATTTAGAACTTGGGGATAAGAAATTTACATCAAGATTCATACTAGGAAGCGGTAAATACTCTCCAGAACTCATAGATGCTGCCATCCAAAGTGCAGGGGCACAAATGATAACAGTTGCTCTTAGACGTGCAAACACAAAAGATGTAGCCAATATACTAAACTACATACCAAAAGATATCACAATCATCCCAAACACATCAGGAGCACGCAATGCAGATGAAGCAATCAGAATTGCAAGACTAGCACGTGAAATGGGTTGTGGTAACTTTGTAAAAATCGAAATAATGAGAGATACCAAATATCTCTTACCAGACAATGCAGAAACTCTAAAAGCTACAGAAATTTTGGCCAAAGAAGATTTTGTTGTACTTCCATATATGTATCCTGACCTAAACTACGCTCGTGATTTAAGAGATGCAGGAGCTTCTTCAATAATGCCACTTGCAAGTCCAATAGGATCAAACAAAGGCTTATCTACTAAAGACTTCATAAAAATAATCATAGATGAAATCGACCTACCAGTTATAGTAGATGCAGGTATAGGAACACCATCCCAAGCTGCAGAAGCTATGGAAATGGGGGCTGCTGCAATTATGGCAAATACAGGTATAGCAAGTGCTGGAGATATAACTATGATGGCAGAAGCCTTCAAGTTAGGTATCCAAGGTGGTAGACTCGCATATCTATCTAAACCAGGCAGAATCTTAGACAAGGGTGCAGACCCATCAAGCCCACTAAGGGACTTTTTTGATTAATATGAATATAAAAAATGTAGAAGATTATTTCCCAGGAATGGATATAATCGATTCAGATATAAAAGATAAAATTGATACTATATATAAGGAAGTCAAAAATAATGAAGTCAATGATGCTGATATAATATCATCTATGGAAAAAGAGAGTCTATCCTATCAAGATTTTTATAATCTTCTAAATGATAAAGATGGAAAGTTCTTAGAAATTATGGGAGATAAGGCATATAAAAAGAGAATAAGATACTTTGGTAACAATGTTACTCTATTCTCCCCTATCTATATAGCAAACTATTGTGAAAACTCTTGTAAATATTGTGGATTTAGAGCACAAAGCGATATCAAAAGAGCTAAGCTTGACTTTGAAGAGATAGAAGCTGAGATGGCAGCACTTGCTGCAACTGGTATAGAAGATGTATTGATCCTTACAGGAGAAAGCGAAAAATTTTCATCAATAGACTATATAGCAAAAGCTTGCCAAATAGCTAAAAGATATTTTAAAGTAATTGGTATAGAAATATACCCAGCAAATGTTGATGATTATAAAAAATTAAGAGCAGCTGGTGCTGACTTTGTCACAGTTTTCCAAGAATCCTATAATAAAGAATACTACGATTTCTACCATCCAGCAGGACATAAAAGATCATTCTCTTATAGGATAGATACTCAAGAAAGAGCTCTGATGGGCGGCATGAGAGGAGTAGGATTTGGAACACTATTTGGTCTTGGAAATCCTATAGAAGAAGCCTTCAAATTGGGAATTCATGCAAGCCTAATTCAAAAGAAATATCCAGATGCAGAAATAGCCATATCTCTACCAAGAATAAGACCTACCCATGGAGCAGATGAAAGCCTTATATTTGAAAATATAATAGACGATAAGAAATTTTTCCAAATACTATTAGCAATTAGAATATTCTTGCCATATGCATCCATAACCTTATCTACTAGAGAATCAAGAAACTTTAGAAACCTAGCTGTAAAATATGCAGCTACAAAAGTATCTGCATCAGTAGACACTTCTATAGGTCACAGATCTAAGAAAAGCGAAAATGGTGGCGGAAGTCAATTTGAAATAGATGATAAAAGAAGCACTGATGATGTAGTAAATGACCTCAAAGATATAGGTATGACCGCTGTTTTTACTGACTATATAAATTTATAATAAGCTATAATATAAACATTGACACCTAACTTAGAGACCTCTCCGCTTCGGTCGAGGTGGAGTGGATGAAGATTTCAACATATTAATTCTTATTTCGAAAAACTTATATAAAGTGCAAAAGGCAACCATCTCGACTAAATGAGCGTAGCGAATGCATGGAGAGATCTCTATTTTAATTGTATGAGCAAATTTATACTCCAAGCTTAAAAACCTCTCCACTTCGGTCTAAGTGGACATAGGATGCAGTGATCTAGGTGGATATGGATAATTAGTCTAGGTGCATATAGCAGAAACAGTAGGTGAGTGCATTATTATAATGATAATTCAGACAAAAAGCTTAAATCTAATTTTAAAAAGCTCCCAAGTCCTAAAATAGACTTGGGAGCTTCATTATTTATAAACTGATTTTTTTCTCCTATAAAGATAGTACACTATAAAGATCATAATTATATTAATGATAAATACAAAAATACTACCTTCCATCTTAAAACCACCACCAGATATAAGCTGATTTTCAGTTATTTTTATATTATATAAATGAGGATAATCATCCGCTAAGGAAACTGTACCAAAGATAATACCGCCAAAAGTATTCCATATGAAATGCATAATTACTGGAATAACTAGGGAATTGCTATACTCCAAAATAATAGTCATCAATAAAGACATAGTTATTACATTGATAACAGCTATAGGTCCAGCCTCAAATGCTCCTCCATGCATAAAGGTAAATATCAAAGTAGTAACAATACTTGCAACCCACAGATTGTATTCCCTTTTTATTAGTTGATAAATATAACCCCTAGCCAAAAGCTCTTGCATAATAGTATTTATAAAAGCCGAAAATATCCAAAGTGAAAGAATATTTATAGAATTCTTGCTTGTTATTTCTAAATATCCAAATACTTTAAGTAAACAAAATGGTAAAAAGAACCAAATAAATCCAGCTAGTATAGCTAATGCTACATCTTTGATAGACTTATTATAAGGAAATACAATTATATTATCCTTATCCATCCTATAAAATATATATGTAATTATTATAATTGCAGCAAAAGAGATCAATTCTGCTACAAAACGCCATTTAGCATCATCAAGACTATCCGGTATGGGAATCAATACAGATAAAACTAGCCATGTCACAAAAAATATAATAGATTTTAAAATAGTTTTCATTAATTTTTCCATAAAATTACTATACTAATTAATTTTTTGGAATACAATAGAAATAAATAATAAAATATATTGATCTATAAATCAAATATATTAATTTATTGTTTTTCACTTTTCTACTACTTATTCCTTTACATATCAAGATTACTTTAAGCATTACCTATATAACTTATTTCCAAATTCCACTACTTCCAACTCCTCCTTACCAGCTAAGTCTATTCCTAATACCAGCTCAGCTAATTCACATCATATCGGCAAATTAATCATACAATCTCCCGATTACTCACTCCAACTCGACCAATTATTCACTCCAACTCGACCGAAGCGGAGAGGTCTCTTAAACCAAAATAATTGCTAATATATTTATAAATTCAAAAAACTACCAAGCAAAACCCATGAGTTTCAATTGGTAGTTCAAATTAATTATTAACTTCTTGAAGCAAATCCTTTACAACATAGCCAGTTTTACCTTGGTATTCTAGCTTCACCCAAGCCTTTCCATTAGCTTCTAATTCTTCCAATGCCTCAAATTCTGTACCTAAATCTATAGCTGTGATAATATTATCTGCATTAGTATTAGGATCAGTTCTTAAGTTTAGAGAATTTGTCGCCTTGTATTTTTTCTTATTATTGCTATTGTTTGCGTTATTATCCTTATTATTTTCATTAGGATTTTTCTTATCTTCTTCTTTTACTTGATCATTATTCCCATTCTGATCTTTATTTTTTTCTTGATTTTGATTATTAGATGCTTGCTGATTATCCTGATTTTCTTTTTTATCTGCTTGATTATTTGTATCATTGCTGTCTTTAGCATCTTCCTCTTTGTCAAAAACAGAATCTACCTTGACATTTTTGCTCTCATAATGGTCTTCTTCTTTATTACAAGCAGCAAGACTTAATAGAATCATTGCAGAATAAATTAAATTTTTAGCTTTCATTTTCTTCTCCAAAAATTAAATATCCCCTTTTTTTCTCTTTTCTCTGGCTTTATTATCTTATCATACTCACTTGATATAAATTCATCATTTATAACCTTAGCTGGATTGATAGTTGAAAGTATCTCAAATCTTTCTTCTGATACGATTTTTAGCATCTCATCCTTATATGCTCTAATATCAGGATTTCTCCATTCAGATTGATGAGAATCCGTTCCTATTATATGAACCATATTTCTTTCTAAAAGCTCTCTAGTAATCTCAAAATTAGACTTAATAGATGAATAGTTTATTTGTATAAGAGCCCCCATTTTTATAAAATCTTCCAACCATTCTATATTATTTTCTACATAGGGATATCTTTCCACATGAGCTATGATTGGAACATATCCTTCAAGCTCTAAATTATAGAACAAATCCTTCAAAAAAGTGGGTTTATTTACAAAAGATAGCTCACAAAGCACATATCTAGAGTTATTAAGAGTAAGCAAATCTCCACTCTTAATTTTTTTTATCATGTCAAGCTCAACTTGAATTTCATGACCTGGATAGACTTTAAAATCTAAAGTTCGTTTTTCAATCTCATCATTTATAATAGAAACTTTTTCTTTTATCTCGTTAGCATCTACCATGTATCTTGACTTATCATAGTGGCTTGTAGCTATGATCTGATCAAATCCAGCTTTTTTATAAAGCTCGACCATCTTAATACTTTCATCAAGATTACGAGAGCCATCATCAACCCCATATACGAGATGATTGTGTATATCTATCATTAATAATAATTCCCATACTTTTTATGTTTCATAGGTACATGAGTAAGTACAGTACCTAAGATATTAGCATCTACTTTTTTGAGATTATCCAAAGCTTGAACTATCTCTTCTCTTTTAGTATCAGAAGATTTGATAGCAAAAATAACTCCATCACATAGGGTAGATACAACGGATGCATCTGTAAATAGTCCTGCTGGAGGAGTATCTATAAATACATAGTCATAGATATCAGAAAGTTGTTCAACTAAGTTCTTATATGCTTTAGAGGCCAAAATCTCAGCAGGATTTGGTGGTATAGGACCAGTAAAGATCATGTCAAAATTTTCTTGGTCAGGATCAGTATTGATTATCCTAGAATAATCAACCTTTCCTGTCAAATAATTGGTAAGACCAATATTATTATCCACACCAGATATCAAAGGAATAGTAGGCTTTCTAAGGTCGCAGTCAAGTAATATTACTTTATCGCCATTTTCCGCAAAAGATTTAGCCAAATTGTATATAATAGTAGACTTACCCTCTGCTGGCTTTGTAGATGTTATAGATATAACCTTATTCTTCTTATCAACTCCACTAAATTGTATATTAGTTCTTACTGAACGTATAGCTTCATCATACATAGATGAGCTGTAGTAACCATAATTTTTCTTTGCCATAATCTCTTATCCTTGTTTCTTATCTGGAATCACACCGATGACTGGTATATCAAAATATTCCATAACTTGTTCTTGAGACTTTATAGTCTTATCTGATAGTTCCTTAAATATTGCAATAAGCACTCCCAAAACTAAACCTAACACAATACCAATAGCTGTATTTTTCTTAATATTTGGTGATGAAGGTCCTTCAGGAAGTGTAGCTCCATCTAGTATTTGTACATTGTCAACTTTCATGATATCGCCAATAGAATCTTTAAATATATTAGCTGTCTCATTAGCAATATCCTTAGATCTTTCAGGAATAGTATCAACAACTTTTACAGATATTATCTGAGTATCTTTCACAGGTTCAATAGATACTTTTGATGAGAACTCTTCATAATCCATATCAAGATCCAAATTATTTATAACCTTATCAGCTATGCCTTTTGACTTAACCACTTCTGAATATGTTGAAGTAAGAGCCTTATTAGCTTGAATTTGGTTATAATCAACATCAGTTTGAGGATTATTAGGATCATTATTTTGTGTTGAGCTACTAACAATCATAGTCGCATTAGAATCGTACTTAGGTGTTACAACATATTTAGATAATGCAAAACTAATAACTCCAACTATTATTGAAAATAGAATAATCAAAGGCAAGTGCTTAGAAAGTTTTTTCGATAATTCCACTAAGTCAATTTCTTGTTCGTCCATTTATTTTCTCCTTGTTACTTTTAATATATATAACCTCTTAACTAAAGAAATTATAATCATAGCTATCTTATAGTTTATAATAAAACAACTCAAGTTTCAATATTTATTTCACAATTATATATAAAAATGATCAATAATAATAAACCATGTTATTTTAAACATCATATTAGTGTGATTTTATCAATATATATCTTGATATTGTTATTTAAATTGACATCATGTATGAAAAATGCTATTATATAAACATTAATTAATAGAAATGGAGAAAATTATGAAAAAACTATCAGTAAGCAAACTCGCTGATACAGTGATAAAAAATCGTAAAGAAAAAGACTTAACTCAATCAAAATTAGCAGAAATAAGTGGAATAAATAGAGCTATGATAAGCCGATTAGAGTCTTGTGACTATATTCCTTCTATAGACCAACTACAATCTTTAGGAGAAATATTAGATTTTGAAATTGTAGATCTATTTGAAGAAGAAAATAAAATTTTAAATATTAGAACAATAAATAAAAAATATAATATAGCAGTAGCAGGTACAGGTTATGTTGGCATGTCAATAGCAACTCTTTTATCCCAACACAATCATGTAACAGCAGTTGATATAATCCCTGAAAAAGTAGAACTAATCAATAAAAAACAGTCTCCTATACAAGATGACTACATAGAAAAATATCTTAAAGAAAAAGATTTAGATCTAATAGCAACTTTAAACGCAGAAAGTGCTTATAAAGATGCAGATTTTGTAATCATAGCAGCTCCAACAAACTATGACAGCAAGAAAAACTTCTTTGACTGCAAAGCTGTAGAGGATGTTATAGAATTAGTTCTAAAAGTAAATCCAAGTGCGACTATGATAATAAAGTCAACCATCCCCGTTGGATATACAAAATCTATAAGAGAAAAATATAATACAAAAAATATAATCTTTAGCCCAGAGTTCCTACGAGAATCTCAAGCCCTATACGACAACCTATACCCTTCCAGGATAATAGTTTCTTGTGATGATAATTCTAGAGATAGAGCAGAACTTTTCGCTAATCTATTGCAACAAGGTGCTATAAAAGAAGATATAGATACGCTATTTATGGGTTTTACAGAGGCAGAAGCCGTTAAACTATTTGCAAATACCTATCTTGCTCTACGTGTATCATATTTTAACGAACTAGACACCTATGCAGAAAGCAAAAATCTCGATACAGAAGAGATAATAAACGGAGTATGTCTAGATCCAAGAATAGGCACACACTACAATAACCCAAGTTTCGGTTACGGTGGATACTGCTTACCAAAAGATACCAAACAACTTCTAGCAAACTTCGATAAAGTTCCTCAAAATATGATTTCTGCTATTGTTGATTCAAACAGTACTAGAAAGGACTTCATAGCAGACCAAGTTTTAAATATAGCCGGATACTATGATTACAATAGTCAAGACCAGTATAATCCAAATAATGAGAAAGAAGTTACTATAGGTGTATACAGGCTAACAATGAAATCAAACTCAGATAACTTCCGCCAATCATCTATTCAAGGCGTAATGAAGAGAATTAAGGCTAAGGGAGCAAATGTAATAATATATGAACCAACCCTTGAAAATGGGGAGACATTCTTTGGTTCAGAAGTTGTAAATGATCTAAAAAAATTTAAAAAGAAAAGCCAGGCAATCATAGCAAATAGATACGATGACTGCCTGGATGATGTAATTAATAAAGTATATACTAGAGACATTTTTAAAAGAGACTAAAAAGGAGAGCAAAAGCTCTCCTTTTATACTGGTTCTTATACTGGTTCAAAAAAAGTATCAGGATTTTCAGGATCAAATATCTCATTACAAGTCATAACAGTCACTAAATCTTCTGTTTCTGACAAGTTGATAATATTATGAGTCCATCCAGGAATCATATATATTGCTTCAATCTTATCGCCACTTACTTCAAATTCGACCATTTCACTTGTATTGATATTTCTTTCCTGAATAAGTCCATGACCATGCACTACTATAAATTGTTCCCATTTTGAGTTATGCCAGTGTTGGCCTTTAGTGATACCAGGTTTACTTATATTAATGGATACTTGTCCACAATCTCCAGTATGGATTAATTCAGTAAAGCTTCCCCTATCATCAACGTTCATCTTCATTTGGTATTTAAATTTATCTGTAGATAGGTAAGTCAGATATAGTGAAAATAGTTTTTTAGCAAATGAACCTTCAGGCATTTTTGGCATCATTAGAGTCTTTGGTTGAGATTTAAATTCTTCTAATAAATCTACAATTTCACCTAAAGTAACATGATGAGTTACTGGAACACAACAGAATTTTCCGTCTGCTTTTAAAACAGTGTTTACCCCATCGAAATCACAGTGCTTTTCTTTTCCTTCTATTAAATCGAACATACCCTCTATAAGGTCCTCAATGTATAGCACTTCTAATTCAGTAGACCTATCATTTACGTGATATTCTTTATCATTTGCAACTGCCCAGCAAAATGTGCTTATGGCACTATTATAATTAGGCCTTGAATGTCCCATCAAATTTGGAAACCTATAAATATATATAGGCGCGCCAGTTTCTTCTTGATATTGGAAAAATAAATCTTCACCAGCTTTTTTACTCTTGCCATATTCACTATCAGAAAATCTACCAGCTAGTGTAGCTTGAATTGATGAGGATAGCATAATTGGTGCTTTATTATTGTATTTCTTTAGTGTATCCAGAAGTTTTGAAGCAAAGCCAAAGTTACCTTTCATAAAATCTTCTTCATTTTCTGGTCTATTAACACCCGCCAAGTTAAAAACAAAATCAGCATTTTGGCAATATTTTTCTAAATCTAGCTCACTACTTTCTAAATCATATTCATATATCTCATCAATTGTTATATTAGGTCTAGTTTTATTCTTATCATCTCTTATGTTCTTAAGATTATTAACAAGAGCGGTACCTACCATACCCTTTGAACCTGTAACTAGTATGTTCATTTTTATCTCCCTTGATTACTGTTTTCTCCAAACCATCTTGTTAACAACATTTATATATCCTTGGATAATTCTAACAACTTTCATTGATACATTTTCATCAGTATAGTCAGGACTCGGTTTACCCAAAACTCCATCAAGTTTCATTTTTATGGCCATGTCAGTTGCATTTATCAATTCTCTTGTTGTTATTCCAGCTAAAATGAAATTTCCAGTTTCCAATGCCTCAGGACGTTCAGTCGATGTTCTAATACATACAGCAGCTATAGGACTTCCAATAGATAGATAGTAACTACTTTCTTCTGGTAGAGTTCCACTATCACTAACAACTGCCAATGCATTCATTTGGAGATTATTATAGTCATTAAATCCTAGAGGCTCATTGACACGGACTCTATAATCTAATTCAAATCCACTTTCTTCAAGTCTCTTCCTAGATCTTGGATGACATGAATATAAAATTGGCATATCATACTTTTCTGCAAGAGCATTTATTGCCGAGAATAGGCTGATAAAATTTTCTTCTGTATCAATATTTTCTTCTCTATGAGCAGAAAGCAAGATATATTTGTCCTTCTCTAGGCCAAGTCTATCTAAAATATTACTTTCCTTAATCTTTTCTAGGTTCATGGAAAGAACTTCTGCCATTGGTGATCCTGTGACAAATGTTCTTTCTTTTGGCATTCCCATTTCATGCAAGTATTTTCTAGCTGGCTCTGAATAGGGAAGGTTAACATCTGAGATTACATCTACAATTCTTCTATTAGTTTCCTCTGGTAGACATTCATCCTTGCACCTATTTCCTGCTTCCATATGGAACAATGGTATATGAAGTCTTTTTGCTGATATAGCTGATAGGCAAGAATTGGTATCACCTAAAACTAAATATCCCTCTGGATTGAGGTCAGATAAAATTTCATAACTTCTTGCAATAATATTTCCACAAGTTACTCCAAGATTATCGCCTACAACTGGAACAATCATGTCAGGTCCGTACTCCCCTTGACTATTAGTTAGCTCGAAATCTTCCCAAAAAACAGTACTTAAGTTTTTATCCCAATTTTGATTATAATAAATAACACAAGTATCGAAATATTCCCTGCATCTTTTTATAACAGCTGCAAGTCTTATTATCTCTGGTCTAGTTCCAAGTCCTATACAAAGTTTTATCTTTCCATTATTTTGCCAATTAAATGTATAATCCATGTCAACTCTCTTTAATCTTCTAATAATCTCTTTCGAATATAATCTAATTTACCTATAGTTTCTTTTGTTTCTTCCAAATTTAGCATCTTCGTATTGTTACTATTAAACTCTGTCAAAGTATTTCTATCAGAGTCACCATCCCTGAAGAACTTATCATAATTTAAACTACGGTTATCAGCCGGTACCCTATAAAAATCCCCCATATCTACTGCTTTCTCGCATTCCTCATTAGTAAGTAATGTCTCATACATCTTTTCACCATGACGAATACCTATAACTTTTATATCATCTTTATTACCACCAAATAATTCACATACAGCTTCAGCTTGAGTCTTTATTGTACATGCTGGCGATTTTTTAATCAATAGATCTCCATTTTTTCCACTTTCAAATGCAAACATTACTAAATCAACTGCTTCTTCTAAACTCATTATAAAACGTGTCATAGAAGGTTCTGTTACAGTAATAGGATTTCCAGATTTAATTTGATCTATCCAAAGAGGAATTACTGAACCTCGTGAACACATTACATTTCCATATCTAGTACAACATATTTTAGTATTTCCAGAATTTCTTGATTTTGCTATAGCAACTTTTTCTTCAATAGCCTTTGTTATACCCATGGCATTGATAGGATATGCAGCCTTATCAGTTGATAAGCAAATAACTGTGTCAACTCCTTCTTCAATTGCCGCTGTAAGTACATTATCAGTTCCAATAACATTAGTCTTAACAGCTTCCATAGGGAAAAACTCACAAGAAGGCACCTGTTTCAAAGCCGCTGCATGAAATACATAATCAACACCTCGCATGGCATTTCTACACGACTCAATATCTCTGACATCTCCAATATAAAATTTAATTTTGTCAGCAACATCAGGCATACGAACTTGAAAATCGTGACGCATATCATCTTGTTTCTTTTCATCTCTTGAAAATACTCTTATCTCAGCTATATCTGTTTTTAAAAATCGATTTAACACTACATTTCCAAATGAACCTGTTCCACCTGTAATCATTAATATTTTATCTTCAAATATACTCATATAAACACTCCATAAACATCTAAATAATTAAACACACTATATCACAATACTTCCAAAAATCCCAATAATTTTATAATTATAAGATTTAATCTCTTATAAATATTTTAATCTTTCATAGAAAATAAAATACCAAATAAAAGCCAAAGAAAGTAACATTTAATGCCTGGCCCAAACGGAGCTAAACCTTCAAATAAACTATTAATAAAATATCCTATAGAAAGAAAATATAAAATTTCCCATAAATCATTACTTTTTCGTTTTATTGATGTAATGAGCGGTAATAAAGATATATATATAAGTATCCCTCCCGCAAATAGCCCAAATTGCAAAATAGCTGATAATGGAAAACACTCAAAATAAAATGGTCCTATACCAGTCAACCAATTATTTTTAATTAAAATTGGGAATTCTCTAATTATACTAATTCTTCCAGAACTTAAATTATCTAAGTCATTAATATCTCTTCCAGCAAATATAATATTATTTAATACTATATCATTAAAATTATCGCTTATAAATAATAATATTAATAAAAGTATTCCTCCTATAATTACAATTATTTTCTTCTTTTTATTCATGCTTTTAGAAAAAATAATAAAAAAAGATACAATTACTAAACCTAAAATAGTTGCCCTTGAACGAAGAATAACTAACATAAAAATTTGGAATATAATTATTAATATTTTAATAATATTTTGAAAATTATTTTTAGGTTTAAAATAACAGTAAAAAATAATTACTGATGTAAATAGAATTTGAGAAAGCGAATTTTTTGAAGAATAAGCATAAATTCTTGTATTCAAGCTAAATCCAAATCCAAAATATTTTATAAATACTACAATTGATACAATTAATGATGATAAAACATATGATATCACAATCTCTTGAAAAGTATCTCTATTAAAAAATGGACTTATTAAACTTCCTATTATAATTATAAATAATGATATCGCCAGTGAATAAATCATTGAAGATGAAAAATAATTTTTATTATAAATAATAGAAAACGTCAATATCAATATTATGAAAATAATTGTCAATAATAATAATTTAAATAACTGTCTAGATATCTTGAAGCGATTAATTGATAATAAAATTATAAATAATAAAAACCATATAGGAATACTTATAATCTGAGTTTTATCATTATTAACAAAATAAGGCAATTGAGATAAATTAGATAATATACAAGCTAATACAATTAAAATTTTTGAAATCTTATTTTGATTTATTTTTGTATTCATCATTTAACTTTCCTTTCAATCTAAAATATATCAACTAATATTCTTATCTAGTAATTTTCTCCAAATAGCTCTTAGCAACATTATAGTCTGAGTATTTATTTGCAGTAACATACGCATTATTAGCTATTTTTTTTATTTCCTCAACTTCAGAACTCATTATCTTTTTTAATAATTTATTTAATTCATAACTATCTCCTTGTTTACATAAATAACCATTCAAATTATTTCTTATAACACCATCAACTCCACCATCCTTAGAGGCTATAGTTAGACAACTAGCCGCCATAGCTTCAAGATATACTAATCCGAAAACCTCATTAGTACTTATCATTATAAAAATATGAGTATCTTGTAAAACTTCCATAACTTCATCTCGGGATATATGCCCTAAAAAGTTAACCTTATCATCACAATTTAATCTTTCAGTTAATTTTTTCAATTCTTCTTCTTGAGCTCCATCCCCCACTATATTCAATTCCCACTCTACTTCTATATTAGATAAAGCCTTTATAATAGAATCAACATTTTTATAACTTACTAATCTACCTACAAAGGTGATTTTCCATTTTTTTATATTTTCATATTTATTTAAATATAAATTGTAATGATTTAAGTACTCATTTGGAACCCCAGAATTACAAACAAACGGCAATATATCTAGACCCAATATATCTTTAGCTTCTTTTGCTTGGTATACAGATCTAGCTCCAATTCTATCTATATTTTCAATATATTTACTTGCATTAAATTTTTCAGAATTAATGTAACCCATACCATGTAAAACTATAGCTGTTTTACAATTATAAATAGACTTTAATTCTGATATAATCTCCATTTGAGGACTAGCCCAATGTCCAGTGATAACATCAGGTTTAAATTTATTATGTTTTAAAATTCTATTTATTTTATTCACTTGATTTTTTATCGTCCTATTGCCAGGACTGGTATGAGGAATATATTTTTTTATGGGTAGCCTAAATACTTTAGCACCTTGTTGTTCAAAATATTTCTTTCTGACCCCATCATAGTCCGAAATAGGAAATCCCATGTCAAATTCTAATTTACTCTTTATTCGTTTTGGAAGATCATGAATAAATCTAGGGTAACTATGTGAATTATGGATGACTATAATTGAATGTCCTTGACGCGACCATTCTTTTACGAAACTATTTACTATATTTGTTGATCTGTCTCTCTTTCCTAGAGACTCATCTCTATAAACTGATGTTAGTATTAATATATTCATTCTTTTTCTTTCTTTTTACAATAAATAATATTTTTATTTAAAATTTGATAAACTATACAAAACATTTCTTTAAATTTAATAAATAAAAAAGTTATATTTGTATATTGACATATTTATAAATTAATTAGCTTTTATAATAAATATTTATTATATTTTAAATATTCTACTTTAAAAAAGTTACTTTAATTAAACTTTTCAACAATTTTTTTATAGGAATAATAAACATCAAAATTATTTTCTAAAAATTTATATGAATTTATCTTTTTTTTATCTACTTTCTCTTCATTAAGTTCTTCTAATATTTTATATATAGTTTCTTTAAATTCTTTTAAATTATTATTATTTATCCACCAACCAACATCGTTGCTGACTATATCTAAACCTATATCAGTGCTTGTATCAGTTATTGCTAAAATAGGTAATTTCGCTTGAAGATATGTTAAAATTCTACTCGGATAATTAGGTATGGTAAATCTATAATCTAAAGAGATTAATCCTATATCAGATGCGGCAACTAATCTTTCAAATTCTTCTTTTTCTACTCTTTCCATAATTATTAAATTATTTAAACTGAATTTAGATTTAGTATTTAATATATAATTAAATTCAGTGCCATTACCAATAATCAGAAATAATATATCATCGATATCTCGAACACTATATATACATTGTAAAAGATATTCTAAACCTTGTGGTTTTCCTAAATTACCACCATAAATAAATATTTTCTTATCTAAAGGAAGACTATATTCATTCCTTACATATGTTCTTTCTTTTACATCTATACTTATATCTACAGGATCAATACTATTTGGTAAAATTTCAACTTTACGTTTATCTATCTTAGAATTATTTTTTAATAAATACTCAACATTTGCTTTTGACATACAGCCAATATAATCCGAAATTTCATAAAGCTTTTTCTCTTTATTCCTAAAATACATATAAATAGGACTCCTTTTACTAAAAAAGCCTAAATCAACTGCATTCTGAGGAAATATATCTTTAAGCATAAGATATGCCATAGATTGATCCCTTTTTTTTAAGTACTTTATTACTTTATAAAATGTAATAGGTGGAGTGGGATAAATAATCAAGTCAAACTTAATATTGCTTAAATATTTTTTTATAGCCTTTATATATTTTTTTTCAATATCAATAGTTGATATTCCTTTTTCTAACTTATTAGTTTTAGTAATATTCCCTATCAAGACATTTAAATAGTTAACCCCATCAATTTTTATTAACTTTTCAGATTGACCATTATATAATCTTTTTTCTATTGGATTTAATATATATACATCAAAATCATTTTCAATAAATTTGTTTAGTAAACTTGTATATATCCCATTAGAATCAATATTTGATGGGTTTATATTACTTAATGATAAAAAAATAAGATTTTTTTTGTTCATATATTTTCCAATCCTATGATAGACACTTCATTATATTTCATCATATAAACACCATCTTCATATGAAATATCTTTTTTATTTTTTATATTATTTAGATTATTTAAGATTAGTTTCATATTATTAACCCCACATTCATAGGCATGAGGATATCCTCCTCCAAATCTTGGGTTGACTTCTGAAATATAATACTCTCCATCTACATCAAATATATCTATATCTATCTGTCCTCTAAACCCTGCTTCTTTTACAAATTTTTCAATTAGCTCAAATAATCTCTCATCTTTAAAAGAAACGGATTTATCAGTTTCACCAGCTCTCATTAGGATTTTCTTTTTAGTAAATATAGAAACAACTTCTCCACTAATTAAGTCGATGTATACATCTGCACCAATTTCTTGTCCATTTAGGAACTCTTGAATCATTAAACCATCATGGTCTTCAAATAGTAGGTCTACTTGCTTTTTACTATCGACTTTATTAATTAATAAGGAGGCACTTCCGTCATAGGGTTTTACAAAAACAGGAAAAGATATATTACCTTTATCCAAATCCGTATAGAACTCATTTTTATCTAAATAGCTTTTTGCACTATTATATCCATTATTTTTTAGCCAATTGAACATATTCATTTTATCAAGTGCAAGCTCACAGCATTCATAAGATGATCCTATTATTGTTATGCCAATTTCTTTAAACCTATCTTCATTTTTTGCCAAGAGTGAAAGTTCAGGATCTATCAGTGAAAGTATGCCATCAATATTTTCTTTCTTACATATATCTAAAATAATATCAATATAATTAGGATCAGTTATCCTAGGAACAATATAGTATTCGTCAGCCTCATATAAAGCTGGAGCAAGTTCACTCATATCAGTTGCTATTGTCTTTCCATCTTTATTATTTTCTTTGAAATATTGAATTATTTTATTTCTTGTTCCTGCACTAGTTACCAGTATATTTTTATCTTCTGAGTTAATATTCATTGTTATCTCCCATGCTTAGCATCCAATTATTCCAGTTAAGAAAGTCATCCTTTGAAATTTTAGTATTAAGTAATCTTCCTCCAAAATATCTAATTGGATAATTATTATAAAATCCTAATTTTTCAAGGTCATTCCTTAGGTCACTATCTATACTGTTCCATAAGGTAACTTTTTTTATATCTGTATCATAACAGAGATTTATTATTTTATTAAATAAAGAAAAAAATTCGTCTTTACTTTTATATATATAGTCGATAATATTTATCTGATCGTTATACTTTTTAGCAACTATAAACGAAGAAACTGCATTGTTATCAATAATACAGTAATTAATATACTCATTATTAGGATTATTATAATATCTCCGCTTTAAAACTGAAGAATCCTTATTTACAATAAATTTCGATGCATCCAGACTTAATTTGTCATAATCATTATTAAAACTATTGTCATTTACAATTTTAAACTTCTTTTTACAAGAAATCTTATCTATATTTATATCACCAATATTATTCTCTAAAGTTGGTATCTCATAGATATTATTCCATTGTAGTTTACTTATAAATGTTCTATGAGAGATATTATTAGGATAACCCCAAACCATCTCATAACCTTGATTATACAGATTTTTATATAGTTTATCTGCTAAAGTAACAAACAAACCACGTCCTCGATAATCTGGATGTGTCATTGTGTTTAAAGAAATGGCTGTCTTAAATGTTTGATTTTTAAACAATAATTCTCTTGGACTAACTGCATAGAATGAAACTAATTTAGAAGCATTTATAGCTACTATTATTTGGATATCATCATAAGGATTGTCTAAATATCTCCATTTAAAATAATCATCTGTATTTAATTTTCCGAAACAATCCTTGTATAGACTTTCAATCTCGGATAAATAATTGTTAAAGTTAGTTCTATTTATATAAATATATTCCATAAATTTCTCTACTGCCTCATATATACAGAATCAGAATTAATAGCTTTTACTAATGTTTTAAGTAAAATTTCAAAGTCTAAAATGATATTAAAACTATCTATATACTCTAAATCTATTTTTATTCTTTCATCCCAAAAAACAGAATTCCTTACTGTAACTTGTGCTAAACCTGTTATACCAGGTTTGAATATGAATCTAGCCTTTGCCCAATCTGGATAGTTACCATATCCGTCATATGGTGTATAAGTAACAGGCGGCCTTGGACCAACCAGACTCATATCACCAACCAGTACATTTATTAATTGTGGTAGCTCATCTAGGCTATATTTCCTAAGAAATTTTCCTACTTTTGTTATCCTTGGATCACTTGAACTTCTTAAAGAAATTCCATCGCCAATATTCTCTGCATTAACTACCATGGTTCTAAACTTAAGTATATTAAAAACTCTACCATATTGACCTAGTCTCTCTTGAATAAAAAAAACAGGACCGTCAGAGTCTATTTTTATTAATATTGCTAATATAATAAATAGCGGGGACAAAATAATTAAACCTATCAGACTTAAAAATATATCAAATATTCTTTTTATAATTAAACTTATTTTTTTCAAACTGTCCTCTATTCAAAACAAGCCTTAATGACCTCTATAATACGATCTTGCTCTTCTTCTGTCATCTTATTATCACTTGGCAAGCATAAACCTCTTGAGAATATATCCATAGATATGTCTTCTGGTAGATTGTCTCTTTCATCTATAAATCCTCCTGATATATAAGCATTGGTCATAGCTTTTGCATGACCGTATCTATTTATAAAGTCATAATTCATAAAGATAGGTTGTTTATGCATTGGCTTCCAAATCGGTCTTCCTTCTGCATTTATGGACTTTATAGCATCTAATATCTCATGAGGCGATGACTTTCCATTCTCTTGTTTATAAAGGTACTCTTTATCAGATCTTACTTGTCTTGCCATATAATTCTTATCTATTATCAAGCATGATAACCAGTAATTAGGATTTGATTTATCTTCTTCAAATGGATTCATTTGTATTGGCAATCCTTCTAATCCTTCTTTATATCTATAATATATATTTTTCTTTTCTTCTATATGTGTAGTCAATCTATCAAGTTGATTTCTAGCTATACCAGCTATAACATTACTCATCCTATAATTATAACCTACTTCTTCGTGTTGATACCAGGGAGCATTTTCTCGTGATTGGGTTGACCATTTTCTTGCTTTCTCAGCAGCTTTTATAGAATCTGTTAGAAGCATACCTCCAGATGTCCCAGTAATAATCTTATTTCCATTAAAGGAGATAGCATTGTGGGCACCGAAACTTCCTGTTTGTTTACCATTATAAGTTGCTCCAAAAGATTCTGCTGCATCTTCTATGAGAGTAGCACCATATTTTTCGCATATTTCTAAAATTTCATCTAGTTTTGCTGGAGTACCATATAAATGTACTAATAAGACATATTTAGTATCAGGATAAAGTTCAAAAGCTTTTTCTAATGCTTTTGGATCCATATTCCATGTATCATATTCTGAATCTATGAATATAGGTTCTGCTCCTTCATAACAAAGTGGATTAACTGTTGCAGAAAAAGTTAAAGTTGTACAGAATACCTTGTCCCCTCTTTTTATTCCAGCAAGTTTTGTCATTAAATGTATAGAGCTTGTACCAGATGCAAGAGCAACTGCTTCCTTGCATCCCACCAATTCTGCAACTCTTTTTTCTAATACATTTATATTCTCTCCTACTGTCGACATCCAATTTGTGTTGTAAGCTTCCATAGCATATTGCATACTATCTTCATACATGGTGGGACTTGATAACCATACTTTATTTTCCAAAGCTTTTATATGCTTCTTATACACGCTACTCCTCCTTATTGTGTTTATTTTCCAATAAAAGTATCTATTAGACTAGTGATTGTTTGTATAATGTCTATTTCATCTATTTGTTCTTGATTTATTACATAATCAAGTTTTCCAAAAAATTCTTCCTTAGAGAACTCTAACGGTCTACCTATAGATATACCTTCTATGGACGTATCTGATAGCGCTTCCTCGTCCATGAGTCTTTCTTCATATAGTTTTTCTCCAGGTCTAAGTCCTGTATAAACTATTTTCATGTCAATATCAGGTTGATATCCTGATAGTCTTATTAACTGTCTAGCCAAATCATCTATCTTAACAGGGTCTCCCATATCTAGAACAAATATTTCTCCACCTTTAGCCATTGAACCAGCTTGTAAAACAAGCTTTACAGCTTCTTGGATAGTCATAAAATATCTAATTATATCAGGGTGTGTTACTGTAACTGGCCCTCCTGCAGCTATTTGTTCTTTAAATAGTGGAATAACCGAACCATTGGATCCCAGAACATTTCCAAATCTTACTGCTACAAATTCTGTTTGAGGATTTTTGTCCTTTAGTTTTTCACAAGGATCTATAGTTATATTTCTATCTCCATCTTGGACTATGACTTTTGCAAGCTTATCAAATTCCTTATTTGTTCTAGCTTCATTGAACCCTTGTATTATTTTCTCACAAACTCTCTTCGTTGCTCCCATTACCGAAGTAGGATTTACAGCCTTATCTGTGGATATGAGGACAAATCTTCTTGTATCATAGATAAGTGATAGGAGTCCAATTATATATGTACCTCTAACATTATTCTTTATTGCTTCTGCAGGACTTTCTTCCATAAGTGGCACATGTTTATGAGCCGCTGCGTGAAATACTATGTCTGGTTTGTAGTCTTTGAAGACTTTTCTGGCTCTATTGTAGTCTCTGACTGATCCTATAAGAGTTTTTAATTTTAAATTACTGTAGTTTCTCTTTAGTTCTTGCTCTATTTCGTAAGCATTGTTTTCATAGATATCAAATATAATTAATTGTTTTGGGCCGTATTGGGCTATTTGTCTACATAATTCTGACCCTATAGAACCACCACCACCTGTCACCAAAACAGTTTTATTATTAAGATAGTCATTACTAGCATTATTAAATAATCTAACTGGTTCTCTACCTAATAAATCTTCTATTTGTATGTCTTCCATTTTGGAAACGGAGATTTTACCAGAAACTAATTGGTAAATGCCTGGAAGAATTTTTATTTCACAATTGGTACTATTACATATCGTTAGGATTTCTTTCCTTTGATCTTCTGGTGCCGAAGGAATCGCTACAAGAATAAGATCAATATCTTCTTTTGTTACCAGTTCTCTTATTTTCTTTCTGCCACCATATATAATTGTCCCATCTATATATTGTCCTTCTTTGGAAGGATCATCATCTATAAATGCTACTACTTTTATGTGAGTACTCTCTTCTTTATTAGAATTATTTATATCTTTTTTTATAGTCTGTCCAGCTGAGCCAGCACCTATAATTATAGCTTTTTTTAAATTATTATTTCTGAATTTTATATTGTATCTACGTTGTATTAAAATTTTCTTTGCGAACCTCAAAGATACTGTCAAAACATATTGTATAAGAAATCCAAATACAAAATAAGAAACAGGCATTCTTCCAAATAAAATACTTATTCCTATAGCATGAGCAAAAAATGATAAAATAACAGCTTGTGTTATTTGAATTAACTCTCTGTAAGATGCATATTCTAAAATCATCTTGTACATTCTAAATCTGTAGTATATGAATACAGTAAAAATAGTATTTATAGTGGAATATCTTTTAAAATAATCTAAATATACCTTAGGTATACTATTAAACGATGCATCAAACCTGAAAAAAAGTGCTATAAAATAGCTCAAATTTATAATTAAAACATCAAATATTAATAGCAAAATTATTTTTTTATTTAAACGCTTTTTTTCATTAATTATATCTTCCATGGCTAATTTCCCTTAATCTTATTCTTAAATGATTTTCTTAACTTATCAAATTCTGGTACTCTTAATAATACTATCAAAACAATATAAATGAGACCAGCTATAGCAACAGCTATAAATAAACTTGGTAGCAACGTGAGTATTTTTTTTAGAAATTCATATATGATTCTCGCCAATATTGAAATTATAATAGATGCTGTTAAAGTTTTAATAATAGACTTTAAGCCTTTATTAGATTCTAATTGTCCAACCTTTTTCTTGAATGCAAATATTAATATTAATGATGCAACAATAGTTGAAATACTAGTTGCATAAGCTAGTCCATCCAATCCAAAAATTCGAGATAATAATACGTTCATAACAATATTAAGTAATTGTTGAATTATTATTATTATAACCGGTGTTCTTGAATTTCCAATTGAATAAAAAGCATTTGTTAATATTTGCATAAAAGCAGCAAAGATTATAGATGGAGCATAGGCTACAAGAAGACTTGCAACTATACTAGTATCAGACGGCAAAAAAGCATTTCTTTCAAATGCGATTTTAATAATAGGTACTGACAAAGCCATCATGCCTAAAGTCGCAGGGATAACAAGTAGCATAGACATTACTATTGCAGAGCTTACTGACTTATTCATTTGAACTATCTCTCCAGATTGTCCTAATCTTGCTATTTCTGGAAATGTCACTGTTGAAATAGATAATGTTACAACGCCTGTAATAAAATTAAGCATTGTCTTTGCATAAAATATTTTTGAAATACTATCCGCTCCAAAAAATGCTGAAGCCATAGAGTTGTCTATTAAAACTGATAATTGATTTGCCGCACTAGAAAATATTATTGGTAGTATCATAACCATTAAATATTTTATATATGGATCTTTAAAATCAATATTTTTGCTATAAGAAAAGCCTAACTTCTTACTTGCAAATGGAAACCTTATAAATTGTAAGTTTAGCCCAACAAAAGTACCTATAATAAGTAAATAAGGGTTTCGTGTCTTAGCATATAAAATTGTAGAAGCAATAATGATAGAATTATTTATAAACCCAATTATAGCTGGGTCAATAAAATTACCATGAATATTTAAATATCCGCCAATAACTGACGCATATAAGGACAAAAATACTGATAATGATAAAATTCTAGAAAAATTAGCAGCAAGATTCAATGAAGAACCACTCAAATCTGGCGAAAAAATCTTAGATATTGGATCCGCAAATAGTAATATCAAGATTACGGAAATTGCCCCATAAACAATTAGTATATTTATAAGATTAGATGTAAAGCCATTTGCTTCTTTAGTTCCTTTTTCATTCTTCACCTTATTATATACTGGTATATAAGCAGATTTTATTCCCACAATAATAACAGATGTTATAATTGTAGGAATTGTCATTGCAGTTGTATAAATAGATTTTAGCTCGCCAGCTCCAATATATGAAGCCATTACTGATTCCCTTACGAATCCAAATATTTTAGATATTACTGTTAAGATCATCAGCACTATTGTTGTTTGTCCCATTATTCTTTCCTTAAGTTTATCTTTTGTGTTCTATTTATCTTACTTATTATTCTCTTCTATCTTGTCGTGGACTTCTTTTATGGAGTCTTTGTTTGGTTGCATCATGTAAAGTTTGGAGTTTGGCATGAGATATGAGTTTAAACCACTTGCTCCTTCACCCTTTAGTGCTTGTGTTTCTATTGTCCAATCTCTGCCGTCTTCTAATTGGTTGTTTACTAGTTCTATCATCTTGTTATAGGATATGTCTGTGTCTACTGACTTAAGAGCTATGCTTGATATTTCGTTGAAGTTTAGCAGGATTTCTGGTCTAAGCATCTTTTTAATAATGGCTGTCATGACTCTAGTTTGGTTTTTACCTCTATCAAAGTCTCCTTCTGATAGATTGTATCTTTCTCTAGAATATGCTAATGCCTTCTTACCATCCATATCTACTTTCCCTTGAGGAAAATCGTATTTGCCACTAGAAGATGTAAAGGCCACAGGATTATCTACGGTTATTCCACCGATAACATCTATAAGCTCCGTAAGTGTGGTGAAGTTAACTTTACCATAGTAATCTATACCAACATCCAATAGATTTTCCAAACTTCTTATAGATGTATCTATACCAAATAATCCAGCATGAGTAAGCTTATCTAGTTTATTACTATCTCCGCCTAAAGCTAGGTAGGTATCTCTTGGCACTGTTGTTATAAGGATTTTTCTATCTACTGGATTGACACTTAATATTAAGTTTACGTCTGATCTAGATACTGTAGAAAGACTACCATAGGTATCGATACCTGATATATAGACATTGAATGATTCTGATTCTTTGACTTGTTCTTTTTCTTTCTTTTCTTTCTTATCATCTGCTACTACTAATGACTCTAATACTCTTGTCTTTTCTGAAAAGTTCTTTATATCTTCTTCTATAAGTGGTCTATAGTTTTCGTTAAGTAGCATCACTTCGCTTTCGCCACTCATAAGGGCACTGGCTGCTTGTGAATAAGTACGCATATCTTTTGTAATAAGATCATATGAATAATTTTTTTTGTATTCCGCTAAGGCTTTTTTAGTATTATCCTCATCGTAAGCATTGGCAACTCCTATCTCTTTGGTAGCTGCTTCTTCTAGGCTTTGAATACTCGAATCTTTTAATACAACAAAAGACATCTCGTTCTTATTAAGTTCATTTTTTTGATTGATTTGCTCTACAGTCTTGATTGATTTGTTAGCATAAGCTACAAAAAAGCCTTGTAATATACTTGTAATTATCAATATAACTGCAAAAACTGTAAGAGCTTTTGATGATTTCTTTTTTTTGAATGCTGAATATAGGGAATAAGCAATAAAGATTGCAAAAATTAACAATAGTATCAATCTTTGTTTTGATGGTAAAATATTGTATCTAAACAAAAATATAAAAAAGAAAATATTAATAATAGTAGCTAATATGACTACAATTTTTGAAAATTTGTTACTAGATCTTTCCATTAATCCACTCCATCTGACCTTATAATATATATATTTCCTTAAACATATTATATTATCATATCGATTTTGTCAATTATAATAAGATAAAAATGTAGGAAATATGTGAACATTTTGTCGGGAATATGTTTGCATAATTGTTATTTAATATTTACTATTAAAGAGTATTTTTTATTGAAAAGACTCATATTCTACCTAAGAATCTTACTTATTAAACTAATTACTTAATGAAATTCCTAGTTGCATTTAAATATTTTCCCAATCCATTATTATACAATTAATATATACTATCAAATTTTTGGTTTTTTAATCGCTCTATCACGTGAAATTTCTATAATCACGCCTTTATATTCTTTCAGATCTTGTATTATTTGTGGTTTGAAAAATATTTATGAGTTTTTAATTTGTTCATCTATTATTAATAGATGCCTTATATAAATTCATTTTTGTAAAAAAAATTTTACTTTTTACCCACTTAATAAGTTAGAAATATTTCTGTACATTTTTTATCTTTTAAAATTTAAACTCGATAATAGTTTTGATAATTTAATATATTCATATTTGTTATAGTCTCCTAAGCTTAGATCAAGTTTCTCATAAATGTGTTCATTAGTAGTCCAATTATAAAATCTTTTATAAAAAGCATAAATCCTTCTTAAGGAAGCATATCATGTCAAAAATAAAATATAAAAAAGGCCCACTCACAAAAGTGAGTAGACCTATTACTATGTAAACGCACCGATCTTATTCACAATATGGCATACTAAAACAACCTAAATAGGCTAAAAATAGTATCAAAATTTCTATATTACTTATAAAATCAGTGTACATTTACCTCCGTGTATGTTTGTTGATAATAATATACTAGCATCTATTTCTAAATCAAATCTGATTATAACCATATTAAAATATGTCTAATAAAGTCAAGAATAATAGCTCATAAATAAATATTCATTTTTAGTAGTTTGTGATTTTTCAAATCATATATTTTCATTATCTAAGCAAAAGCAAAATGGATTTATGTCTTAATAAATCCAAGCTTCTGCTAAAGAATAAGAAACGCTATCAGCAAAATCCTATTCCCAACACTAGAATCTAGATTTATAAAAACATTAAAATTTTCCTCTTATATTTCTTACAAAGTGATCAACACTTTGTCCTTTTCAAATAAAATATGTTTAAAACGTTTATTAGTTATCGATATTATAAAGTTCTTTTATAGTATCTAAATATTCCCTTCTACAAAGAAAAATAATTAATTGTTGATAATAATTATACCAGCACAATGCGAAATTGGCTTAAAAGTCGAATTTGGAAGATAATCTCTTATCTCATCATAGACAAAATAAATTTCATCATTATCCCAATATTTTCCTGCTTGCTCTTTACAGCTCTCTAATTCTTCACTGGTTTTAAATGCTACATCTCCAATAAAAATCTTACCTCCATCAGCTAGCAATGGAATCAATGACTTTATAAACAATATTTTTTCTTTATCTTCTAAGTGGTGTAGAGAGTATGTAGCAATTATAGCGTCGTATTTATTCTCTTTTAACGATTCATCCAAACCTTCAGAAATATCTTTTAAATAAAGATTTGCTTTTGGCATCTTTGCTAGGGCATGATTAAGCATTTCTTGAGAAAAATCTTGTCCATAAATTTCTATTCCTTTTTCATAAAGCTTCGTAGTAAGATTACCTGTACCAAATCCAATATCTAGAACCTTTTTACTAGATAATGCTAGTACTTCATTATAAATCTTATTTAAAATCTCCTTATATCCCGCAAATGGATAGGTATTATCATAATCAGATAAACCAACACTTTTATCATAATCATCATACCATAGGTCAAAGCCTTTATTATCTAACAAAATTTCACCTCTTTCTTTACTATCTTATTAATTATATGTTGTATTACATTTTAAATTTTATATTAAAATTCACTAAAACTATGTGTGGTTTTATCAAATGCCCTACTACTATAAATGTACGTTGATTATTTGTTAATATTAATATAAACTTACTGTATTAAATAGTACTAATTTTCTTCGTTATTAGTATTTGAACCCCAATTTATAATAGAATAAGCACACAATTGTGTAAGTGGATCTCCAATTGCAGTTTTATAATTAAAACCTAATAGCTGCATAGTCTTTAAAGTATCTACACTAATTAAATCTTTTATTTGATTTAAACTCTCTGCTATTTCTCTTGCTTTTTGTATAGCTTCATTCCCTTCTCTTTTTGCTTCTCTCATTTGAAAATTATTAACTATATCTAATATTTTCAACAGTTTTATGTAAGTGCTTAATATCTTCATCTTTAATTTGAATTTTATCAAGCTCTGACTTATATGCTTGTGCTATTCTTACCGCTTCTTCTCTCTCTAATAATATTTCATTTATAATTCCATCATAAGTTGCGCGCAAATTATCTATATTTTTTTCTTCTTTACTTGCTCTTATTTTTTATTAACAACAGATGCAGTGCCTTTTACTATTAATTAGCTAATGATAACGCCATAGTTGTTAGATTTTCATTAGTTAGTGGCTCCATATTACTAATAATTCCTCCTTAAATTAGTTCCTATAATAATATATAAATCATCAATTTTATCGCTTAAATAAATAGTGTTATTATTTTTAATGTATTACTTAAGCTCTATACTAAATTTAAATTATTATCACTATATTAGTTTATACAATTTTTCTTATCTATTCCACCTTACCTTTAAATAATGATCAAAAAAGATGGGAATAGCCCCATCTTTTAGATATCTCTTTTATTAATATTTCATAATTATTAATAAGCAATTTCCCAAATTTTTATCAATACTATTTAAAAGCTTAATCCAAAGCAATAAACATTCAAATAAAAATATATTTAGCTACTCAAATTAACTTGACACTAATATAGCTATTTTATTAGTTGAAATTCCAACAATTGGCTCTGACATAAAAATATATCTTTAAATACTGAATCCTCTCGAAAACTCTTCTAGAGTTTTCTCGCTTAGTTTTTCAAATGCTCTAACAAGCTTCGCTCATTAGTTTATCTAGAAAATGACCGATGCAAAGCATCCGGCCATCCAAAGAGGTGGGATTATTCCCACTCCCGACTCAAAATCGCTGATGCTCCTATTCGTCAAATCAGCGCTTCTCGCCTAAGAAGAGCAGACCAGCTATTGTTGAAACTTCGTTTCAACAATAGGGTCCTGACATAAAATAGCCTTTCAAGCTATTTTATTCCCATTCAATAGTTCCAGGTGGTTTTGAGGTTATATCATACACTACTCTACCAACTCCAGCGACTTCGTTTATCATTCTACTTGATAGGGTTTGTAGCAGATTGAATGGTAGCTCTGCTGCCTCTACGCTCATTGCATCTGTTGTTTCTACTGCGCGTATTGCTATTACATTGTCATAGACTCTGGCATCGCCTTTTACTCCTACTGTTTTAATTGGTGTCCATACTGTAAAATATTGCCATATGTCTTCGTTTAGACCATGGTTTTTGATTTCTTCTCTAAGTATTGCGTCTGTTTCTCGCACTATCTTTAGTTTTTCTTCTGTAATATCTCCCATGACTCTTATAGCAAGACCTGGCCCTGGGAATGGTTGACGCCATACCATATCGTGTGGTACTCCTATGGATTCACCTAGAGCTCTTACTTCGTCTTTGAAAAGATCTCTTAATGGCTCTACTAGGCCTTCGAAGAGCATATCTTCTGGAAGTCCTCCTACGTTATGGTGAGATTTAATGACACTTGCCTTGTCTTTTCCACTTTCTATAACATCTGGGTAGATTGTTCCTTGGACTAGATATTTTGCTTCACCGAATTCTTTAGCTTCTTTTTCGAATACTTCTACAAAATGGTTACCAATGATCTTTCTTTTTGTCTCTGGATCATCTACTCCTTTGAGTAAGTCTAAAAATTCTTGACTTGCGTCTACTTTTTTGACTTTAAGTCCTAAATTTTTATAAGTTTCCATAACTTCATCTGCTTCGTTCTTACGTAGTAAGCCATGGTCTACAAAAATACATTGAAGATTATCTCCTATAGCTTTTGATACTATAGTTGCTGCTACAGATGAATCTACTCCGCCTGATAAGGCGCATATCATTTTTTCCCCAGCGTACTTTTCTTTGATTTCTGCTATAATTTTATCTGCAAAGTCATCCATCTTCCATGTTTTTTCTGCTTTACAAATACCAAGAACAAAACTTGCTAGCATTTCTTTACCGTATTCTGAGTGAACAACTTCTGGGTGGAATTGTACTGCATAGATGTTTTTCTCTTTGTTTTCCATACCTGCTACTGGACAGTGAAGTGTCCAAGCTGTTTTCTTAAAACCATCAGCAAGCTTGCTTACTCTATCTCTATGATTCATCCAAATTGTTGATTCTTGTGGGACATCTTTAAATATCTCGCTATTTTTATCTACTAAAAGTGGTGTCTTGCCGTATTCTCCATTTTTGGGTGTTTCGATTTGTCCACCATAGTAGTTATTGATATATTGCAAACCATAGCAAATACCTAATATTGGTACTCCTAGTTCAAATATTTTGCTATCTGCTCTTAAAGAATCTTTGTCGTTTACTGATTGTGGCCCACCTGTTAGAATAATTCCAGCTAATCCTTCTAAATCTAAGCTATCGATATCAACATCGCATGGGTGAAGTTCTGCATAAACTCCTAGTTCACGTACACGTCTTACGATAAGTTGATCGGTTTGTCCACCAAAATTTAGTACAATAATTTTGTTTAAACTCATCTTTTCTCCTGTTTCTTATTCATCGCCGAATTTTGCTTTATAATATTCGATGATATCTGTGGCTGTTTGTTCAATAGTATTGTTGGTTACATCTATAACCTTGCAATCTAGATCTTTATAGACTTCTTTAGCATATTCTAACTCTCTATTGATTCTTGCATCATTATAGTAAATAGAATCTCCAATTAAGCCTAATTCCTTGCTCCTATCCGCTCTTATATCTACAAGTTTTTCTGGATCTATGATAAGACCTATTATTCTATCTGGATCTACCTCAAAAATCTCTCGTGGCATTCTAGATTCTGGTACAAGCGGTAGATTACTTACTTTATAGTTCTTAGTTGCAAGTATCATAGTTGTAGGCGTTTTGCTAGTTCTGCTAACTCCCAAAAGTACTATATCTGATTTTAAAAATCCTCTAGGATCTTTGCCATCATCGTATTGAATAGCAAATTCTATCGCCTCAATCATACTGAAATATTCTTGGGAAAGAGTACGGATTAACCCTGGCTTTCTAACAGCTTTTTTGTCTGTTACTTTTTCAAATACATCAAGTCCATACTCAAGGATTGATAGAACCTCTATATGATTTTCATCTGCAAGCTTACAAATGTAATCAGATATTTCTTTATCAGCCATTGTTGGAACTATGATAGAGTAGCTAGGTATAGTTAAAAATATCTCATCTACTTGTTCCATATTTCGCACTTCTGGATGTCTTACTACCCTAATTGGCAAATCTGGAAATTGGGTTGTAACTGATTTTAGATAGGCATCAGCAGTTTCACCTGTCGAATCACTTATAATTACAATTGTTAATGTTTCTCCCATCATAATTCCTTTCTAGCTTATCTGACTATTTGGCTAATATCAAATACCCTACTTATTCTATTTGAAATAGTATTTAACATAGCAAGTCTATTGTTTTTGACAGCCTCATCTTCTACATTTATCATTGTATTATCTAAATAATCATTACCCACATTTTGGGTTTGTGCTATCAGTTTTAGCTCATTTCTGTAATCTTCGCTATTTTGGAAAGGCTTCTCTTCTAGACTCTTAATAGTCTCATAGAAGCTTCTTTCTATATCATTTTCTAATAAATCTGGATTTATTTCTGTAAGAGATCTATCCCTAGCTAGGTTATTTATCCTTGTAAAATAACTTAATGTGTCATCATTATCTTCTACAAAGTCGCTTACTGCTGCTACTCTTTGTGCTATCCTTAATATATTTGTATCATCTGAATTAATTACAGAATTAACTACATCATATCTATAGCCATCATCTATAAGTAAGTTTCTAAGTCTATCTTTAATGAATTCTATTGATTTTTCCATAGTTGTATCATAGTCAAATGGCAAGCCATTTTTTTCTGTATAGACTATAAGTGAGTCGTTAATTAGCTTTTTAAGGTCTACGTCAATATTGTTTTTAAGGATAATATTAATAAGACCTAATGCTCTACGACGTAAACCAAATGGATCTTGGCTACCGGTTACATACCTTTCTATAGCATAAAGTCCTACTATAGAATCTATCTTATCTGCTATGGATAAAACTATACCTGTAATAGATTTTGGTAGAGCTCCACCTGCTGAGTTTGGAAAATATTGTTCTTCTATAGCTGTTGCAACTCTATCTGATTCGCCAGATTCTTTGGCATATATCCTACCCATAGTTCCTTCAAGCTCTGTAAATTCTATTACCATCTTTGTTACAAGATCTGCCTTAGAAAGGTAAGCTGCTCTTTTTAAATCTTCTTTGATATCCTCACCTAAGTTAAGTTGTTGTTGGTACTTAGCTGTAAGATCCATAAGTCTTTGAGTTTTTTGGTACATATCGCCAAGACCTTCAAAGAATGTTAAATTCTTAAGCTCTTCTACATATGATTCGAGTGGTCTTGCTGTATCAATATCATAGAAGAACTTAGCGTCTTCGAGTCTTGCTACTAATACTTTTTTATTACCTGAAACTACATTTTCGCTATGGTTATCATCGCCATTACGTACCAGTAAGAAGTATGGTAACAAATGACCTGTCTTCTCATCTAGGACTGGAAAATACCTTTGGTGGTCTTTCATAGGTGTAATGATTACTTCTTTTGGAAGTTCCAAATACTTCTCGTCGATATTTCCAGCAAGCACTGTAGGGTATTCTACTATATTTACTACTTCATGAAGGAGGTCTTCATCTTTCATGAACTCTCCACCCTTTTCCATATTTATCTTATTAAGACCACGTATAATTAAATCACGTCGTTCTTTACTAGATAGTATTACATAATTTTCACGAAGTTTATCTTCATATTCATCTATAGTTGATATTTCTATATGATCACTACCAAGACTTCTATGTCCTTTTGTAATATTGCCTACGCTGATACCTTCTGCATCAAAATCTAAGACTTTATCATCTAGGATTGATACAAAATATCTGATAGGTCTTGCCCAACGGATGGATTTGGCTCCCCAGCGCATAGACCTATTAAATGATATTGATTTTACTAGATCATATACATTTTCTCTTAGAACTTCTTCTACGGATTTGCTCTCTTCTTTTTTTTCTATAAATATATAATCAGACCCATTAAAGTCCTTTACTACTACATCTGATAACTCTGCTCCTTGACCTCTTAAAAATCCTAAAAGTGGTTTATTAGGATTTCCATTTTCATCATAAGCTATAGCTGCACTAGGTCCTTTTATAGAGATTAGCTCATCAGACTCACCTGCATTGATATTCTCTAAAAATATTGCAAATCTACGAGGAGTTGATTCTACTCTAATCTCATCTACAGTAAGTTTATTATCATCTATTAATTTTTTAAATTTATCTTTTAATTGGGTTTTAGTAGCCTCAATATAATCTGAAGGTATCTCTTCTACTCCGATTTCTAATAAGTATCTACTCATCATTATCCTTTCTTAGAAGAGGGTATCCTAGCTCTTCTCTTTTTGCTAAATAATTTTTCGCAACCTTGCTACTTACATCACGCACTCTTTTTATATAGTGGCTTCTCTCAGAAACTGAAATAGCCCCTTTGGCATCAAGTGTATTAAAAGCATGGCTGGTTTTGAGTACATTATCATAGGCTGGATAAACTAAGTCTAAGTCTATGAGTCTATTTGCTTCTTTTTCGTATAGATCAAACAAGTGCATGAGTGTATCATTGTCTGCATCTTCGAATGAATACTTTGAGTTTTCGTATTCTGGAATCTTAAATACATCTCCATATGTGAGATTCTCTGACCATTTTATATCGTAAACATTATCAACATTTTGAAGGTACATACAAATTCTTTCAAGACCTATAGTGATCTCTCCACTTTCAATCTCGCAGTTGATGCCTCCTACTTGTTGGAAATAAGTGAATTGAGTAATTTCCATACCGTCTAACCATACTTCCCAACCAAGTCCCCAAGCGCCTAGTGTTGGTGATTCCCAATTATCTTCTACAAATCTTATATCGTGTTCTTTTGGATCAATACCAATTGTTTCTAAACAATGTAGATATAAATCTTGGATATTATCTGGGCTTGGTTTAAGTAAAACTTGTAATTGATGGTGTTGGTAGAGTCTATTTGGATTTTCACCGTAACGACCATCTGCAGGTCTACGAGATGGTTCTACATATACTACTGACCAAGGTTCTGGTCCTAGTGCTCTTAGGAAAGTATTTGGGTTCATAGTTCCTGCTCCCTTTTCTATATCATAAGGGAACATGACTGAGCAACCTTGTTCTTTCCAATACTCTTCTAATTTTAGTATTAAATCTTCAAAATACAACATGTTAATTCCTTTCACTAACATTTCTATACACCCAATCAATAGATGAAAACCTAGTTATTTCAAGGTTTTTTAGGGTGTAATCAATTATTAAAATTGCTATCTTTTTATAGCCTGCTGGCTTTTCTATACCAGCCAAGTCCTCTGATTTTGTATAGAGGAGTTTTTTTAGGTAGGTAAATTCTTCCTTATTTAGGAAAATTTTATCACGTATCAAATTTTTGTCATCATCACAAATTATTGATGACTCATAAGGTGAGAAAAACACCTCTTTATAACTTAGCCTTTTTCCACATATACTGCAAGAATTTAAGTTTGGTTTAAAACCTGAAAATGAGATATATTTTAATAAAAATGCCAAAAATATATTAATTTGATTGCAATCTGCATTTTCAAAGGCTTCAAATGTATTGTCAAGCAGCTTAAAAATCGTCTCAGATTGGATCTGATCAATTGTTCTTAAAAGTAAATCTGCAATGGCTGATTTATATAGGATAACATCAAAATTTTTGTTTGATTTGCCGTAAGATTTTATAAGGATCGCTTCCTTAATTCCATAAAAATCATTTCCAGATTTATATAAATTATAGGAAGCTTTCACAAATCTTTGGGTAACCCCAAGAGTTTTGCTTTTTTTACTAAGAGCTCCTTTAGCAAGGATTGATATCCTTCCAAAGTCAGCTGTAAATATCTCTATAATCTTGCTTGTTTCTTTATAAGGAAATTCTCTTAAAACAAAGCCACATACATCTGAGAGATCATTTGTAGCCAAACCTATCCACCAGTTTTTCTTTTTTGCGCCAGTCCTTTTCGACTTTTACCCAAAGCTTGAGATTGACCTTGCTATCTAGGAATTTTTCAATTTCTTTGCGAGCTTCTATACCTATTTTCTTTACCATAGATCCACCCTTGCCAATTACAATTTCTTTATGTGAATTTTTCTCGACTATAATTGTGGCATCTATGTCTATTAATTTTTTATTATCACGTTCTTTAAAATTATCTATTCTAACTGCTATACCATGAGGAACTTCATAAGAAAGATTGTTAAGAGCTTTTTCTCTTATAATCTCTGACACTATAAAGCGCTCGCTCTTATCAGTTATCATATCCCTATCATAGTAAGCTGGACCCACATCAAGCATTGATTTTATCTGCTCAATATAATTATCAATATTAGTTTCTTCTAGAGCAGATATACCAATTATAGCTTCAAACATATTCATTGCTTCAAACTTTTCTTTTATAGTTTCAAATTCTTCTTCACTTAAAAGGTCAGTTTTATTTATAAGCAATATTTTTGGAACATGAATGCCCTTTAACATTTCTATAATTTCATTATCGAGTCTACCTATTTCTAGCGAATTGTCTATAACAAATGTTACTATGTCAGATTCCTTAAGACTATCCTCACTAAACTCAAATAATTTTTCTTGTAGTTTATTTTTAGGAGTTTGAATACCTGGCGTATCTATAAAAATAATCTGACTATCTTCGTCATTATAAATTATCTGTATCTTATCTCTAGTAGTCTGTGGCTTGTTTGAAATTATGGAAATCTTTTCTCTAAGAATTTTCTCCATAAGAGTTGATTTACCAACGTTAGCTCTCCCTACTACTGATATAAATCCTGATTTCATATCTCTTTTAAATCCTCGTTACTAAAACTATGTGGCAAAAGCTCATCGATGGTGAATATTCTATAGTCATCAACTGCATTTGCTATTACAATCTGTGTATTCTTATCGGCAAATTCTCTTATAAATTGCCTACAAACCCCACATGGAAAAGTATCATGACTATCTCCATTTATAACTATGTGGGTAAATTCTATTTCTCCTGCACTTATCGCTGCGCTCATGGCAGATCTTTCTGCACATATACATGGAGAATAAGCGGCGTTTTCTATGTTTACTCCCTTATAAATAGAACCTGTTCCAGTCTTTACAGCACAGGATACTCTAAAATGAGAATAAGGCGAGTATGAATTTTTCTTATTTTCTAAAGCTATATTAATTAATTGTTCGATTTCATTCATGAAAATATACCAAATATTGCCATTGCCATGGATGTACCAAGAATGGCTCCTCTAATTATTTCTGCCATTGAGTGAATATTTGCTTCATATCTGCTTTCTGCAACTATTAGTGCTAGTCCTATTAGCATAAGTCTAATTAATGGATCAGTAGTCAAAAACATACCAATTGTAGCTATGCCAAAGGCTATAGATGTATGACCACTTACAAAGCCACCCTTAAAGGCAGTTCCATGTCCTTCATAAAAGACACCTTTTAAAAATATAGTTACTACTATTACTAGAGATAGTGTTATAATGGCAAGATGGCTTGGCCTTCGAACTATCCTTACGATAACTGAATTGTAAAAATCTATAAATTTATCAAAAAATATTAGGTATGCTACAAAAAGTGCATTGAGAGCTGCTATAAAAGTAGCTGCTGCCGCAAGATCCTTACTTGCCTTGGCAAATGATGAGTACTTACCCTTGCTTGCTAAGTTTACTGCTTGCTCCACCGATGTATTAATAAGCTCAAAAGCCAGGACAAAGCAAACAGCAAAAACTAGGGTAATCATCTCTACCCTAGATAGGTTAAAAAATAAAGAAGCAACTAGGAGTATAGCTAGGGCAAACATATGAAATTTCATATTTTTTTCATGATTAATAGCCCATACCAGCCCTTCATAGGCATAATCAAAACCTTTTAGGAACTTTTGTCCATGACTAAGCTCTTCTTTTTCAAAGTTTCGATCATGGAGCTTTTGCTCTGCCTCTTCCTTTTTTGCTTGTTCTTTTTTCCGCTCTTCAAGAACTTCTACTTTGATTTCTTCTTTAAGAATTTCTCTCCGGTCTTTCTCACTCATTTTTAAAGACTCCCAAGCTTTTCATAACTTCTTTTTCTCGGGCGCGCATTTTTACTTTTTCATCATCTTCCATGTGATCATACCCTAAAAGATGCAAGCAAGAATGAGCTGTAAGATACATTATTTCACGGTCTAGGCTGTGACCAAAATCTTTTGCTTGATCTTTCGCTACATCCATGCAAATCACTATATCACCTAGCATTGTGTCCACACCCTCTATAAAAAAGTCCTCATCCATAGGAAAAGATAGGACATCTGTTGGCCTATCTACTTTCCTGTAATATTTATTTAATCTGTGAATCTCATCCTTATCTACAAAGCTAATAGAAACTTCATAATTCAAAGAAAGTCCTTCTGTTTCAAGGACTGTAGTAATAACGTCTTCTAACTTATCATCCATATTTATATCTTGGTCTGTTTGATTTGTTATAATGAGATTCATAATTTTTTCCTGTTCTTTTTTCTATGCTATGAAACTATTAGAAATCAACATAAAGTCAGCTAAACTACACCGCCCTACGCCCTACTTTTGTTCTTCTTTTATTTTTAGCTCCATTTTAGCATCCTCTTTATCGTAGGCATCTATAATTCTTTGCACTAGTGGGTGTCTTACTACATCTATTGATGTGAAGTTTTGAAACCCTATTCCTTTTACACTCTTTAGTATGCGTTCTGCTGTCTTTAACCCACTATTTTTGCCACGAGGAAGGTCTACCTGAGTTTTATCTCCTGTTATAATAGCTTTTGATCCATAGCCTAGACGGGTCAAAAACATCTTCATTTGTTCACTTGTAGTATTTTGAGCTTCATCTAGGATAACAAAAGCATTATCAAGTGTTCTACCTCTCATATATGCAAGGGGAGCCACTTCTATCATGCCTTTTTCTACAAGACCTTGATAAGTTTCAAATCCTAATATTTCAAAAAGTCCGTCATAAAGTGGACGTAAATATGGGTCTACTTTATCTTGCAAATCCCCTGGCAAAAATCCTAGGCTTTCTCCAGCTTCCACTGCCGGTCGGGTTAGGATGATCCTATTTACTTCACCTTGCTTAAAACTTCTGACAGCCATAGCTACAGCAAGGTAAGTCTTACCAGTACCTGCAGGGCCTATACCAAATACTACATCGTTATTTTTAATTTTATCTATATAGGACTGTTGTCCTAATGTCTTTGGTTTTATAGGTTTGCCCGTCGCAGTTATTATTATTGAGTCATCAAGGGCTTGCTTGATGACATCCTTGTTTTCTCGCTCCAACATATCAGCATGGTATTTAATCTTTTGAAACTCAAGATTGCCATTTTTATTTATCTCATTGAGAAGCTCTATGATAAGTTCCTTGGTAAACTCGACATTGATACCTTCACCAGTAACATCTATAGCATCTTCTTTTAATTTTATTTTTGTGTTAAAGCGTTCTTCTATATATTTTCTATTTTTATCAAAATTGCCAAACAAGGTCACAACATTGTTTGGATTATCTATTTGTATACTTGTATTAATGTCTATCCCTCCGCATTAAATTTGTGTATATACTATACCTTTTTTAGCGATTTTTTCTCTTAGAAAGAGGTGGAGATAGGATTTCTGCATACAGGATAGCTTTTTTAAGCTCCTTTTTCTTTTTTAGAGCATCATGATTTGCCTTAGACTTTTTTAATGCATAAGCTTCTTTTTTTCTAGTATAGGCTTCTTCTCTTTCCTTTTGCCTATCCTTTGCCTTTTTTTCAGCAAGTCTTCTTCTAAGGTCAGGGTTTACTGGATCTCCTTGCGCTCCCATCATGGTAGATCCTCTTATGCTGCCTCTTATGCTCTCATTGCCTTCATGAGTTTTCTTGTCTATATTATTTGAGCTTTTCTTATTTTTTTTGCTTTTATTTTTAGACTCTCTAGGAAAGAGTTCGCTCACTTCTTTATTATTAGAAAATTTCCTATATACTTTTTTATCTTTTGACTGTTCATTAGCCTCAGCTTCAAGATCATCTAGATATTGTTTAGCTTGCTTTGCCCAGTCATCAAATGACTTTATTGTTTTATCACTTTTTTTCTTCTTCTTAAACATCCATATCACCACTATCTACATCTGATAATGATTCTCGCATTTTAGTATCTGCATTGATATTTTTCATATTGTAATAATCCATAATACCTAGGTTACCATCTTCAAAAGCTTTTGATATAGCTTCTGGAATTTTAGCTTCTGCAGCTACTACCTTAGCTCTATTTTCTTGCTCTAGAGCTATAGCTTGGGCACGACGTTCCTCAGCCTTAGCTTGGGCAATATTCTTATCAGCTTCTGCCTGATCTCTTTGTAACTCAGCACCAACATTACGTCCTACATCGACATCTGCTATATCTATAGATAAAATCTCATAAGCAGTACCAGAGTCTAATCCCTTTAATAGTACTGTTTGGGAGATATTATCTGGATTTTCTAAAACCTCTGCATGAGATTTAGCAGAGCCTACAGTTGTTACAATTCCTTCACCGACACGAGCGATAATTGTTTCTTCTCCTGCACCACCTACTAACCTTTCTATGTTTGCTCTTACTGTTACTTTTGCAATAACCTTTACTTCTATACCATTTTTAGCAACTGCTGCTATAACTGGTGTATTGATTACCTTTGGTGTTACAGAAACTTGTACTGCTTCAAATACATTACGTCCAGCAAGATCTATTGCCGCTGCTTGTTCAAATGTCAAATCAATATTCGCTCTTTCTGCTGCTATTAAGGCATCTACAACTTGATTGATATTACCGCCTGCTAGATAGTGACTTTCTAAATCTTCTGTTCTGATTTCAAGCCCTGCTTGGTGAGATTTTATAAGTGCATTTACTATAAGACTTGGATTTAATCTTCTAAATCTCATAGCTACAAGGGAACCCATAGAAATATTAACTCCAGAAAATCTTGCTGTTATCCAAAGACCTACTGGCACCATGGTGAAAAATACTATCAAAACTATAATTACTATTGCCGGTACTATAAAATTACTCATGCTATCTCCTTTACGATTATATGTCCATTTTTTATGCTAGTTACTAAAACATTTCTATCCTTTGATATAAAATCACTCTCAGATTTTGCATCATATGTGTTTCCATCAATTTCAATTCTACCAGTTGGTCTTAAAATACTCTTACTAAGGCCAGTCTTACCTACTAAATTATTATGATTAGTTTTACTATTATATCCTCTAGTTGATGAATTCGTATTTGACAAGATCATCCTATCAAATAAAGACCTATCAAAACCTAGTTTTACATAAATAGTAACTGTGAGGATTATAGCAAGCGCTGTTACTACTAATACCAAAATCCCCATCATGCTATCAGAAAAACTATCCATTACTGAATATCCTGTTAAAATCAGACCAATGATCCCTATAACCCCAAAGCTTGGTATAAATATTTCCAAAGCCAAGAGAGTTATACCCATTATAAAGGTTAATATTGTTACATTATCTGCCACATTATATTTACTATTTTGATAGTAAAAATATCCAAATAATATTAGAGTTATTATGCCAAAAAGTAATTTTTTGTTAGTAAAAAGAACCGATATCAAAGAAATCACTGCCAAAACAAAGCTTAGAGCAATCACAATATCGTTTATAAGCATCTGCTACACCCCCCTCTTATTTTTCTTACATCAATTATCTTATAAAGTTTATAAAATTGCAAGATATTTACATTAACGAAAAAAGCTAGCAAATGCTAGCCTTCGATCAATTCCTTTAGCTCTCCCACTAGTTTGTAATCAACTTTCTTTAATTCTTTGATATTTTTCACACCTAGTAGAGCCATTATTATTTTTATTTTGTGTTGTATTTCTTTTAGAAAGTCTTCACAAGCTTCATAGCCACCATGTAGAAGGTAGTTTAGAACTTCTCCTGTCATAGCTGCCATATCTGCTCCTATTATAATGGATTTCACAACGTCCATAGCAGTTCTTATACCACCTGAAGCTATAATAAATGTTTCATCTGATATACTTCTTACATCTATTATAGATTTCGCTGTTGGAATCCCCCAATTATATAGATCTGAATAATCAATTTCAAAATCTCTTAAGTCCTCAATCTCTATAAAATTGGTGCCGCCTTTACCAGCAACATCAATATATCTTACTCCTACATCAACTAACTTTTCAGCTACTGCTTTAGAGATTCCTGAACCCGTTTCCTTTACAATAATTGGATAATTAAAGTTTTCAACCAAATCTTTAATAAGCCCTAGGGATGAATGATAAGAGTTATCCCCTTCTTTCATTACTAACTCTTGAGCAAGATTCAAATGAACTTGCATAGCATGAGCATCTATCAAATCTCTAGCAAATACAAAGTCATCAAAGTCTCTCTCAAATCCAAGATTACCTATTCTTAGTAAGTCTTCTTTTACCTTTACTAATTCAAATGATTCCCTAGAATCTGTATCGGAAATAGCTATAGATTCACTTCCTACAGCCATGGGAATATTTAAAGACTCACATATCGATGATAAGTCTTCATTAATAGACTCAGAAGAAGAGCCCCCTCCAGTCATGGCATCTATCATAAGTGGCATAGCTATAGTCTTGTCCATAAATTCTATAGATGTATCAATCTCATTCAAAGAAATATCTGATATAGCGTAATGCTCTATATACACATCTTCAAGAAGGGTATTTTCACCTGACCTAGTTCTTAAGTAATTTTCTATATGTTGGTCTTTTCTCTCTCTTCTTTGACTATTCATACTTAGTAATTCTCCTTATCATCACTTAATGATTCATCAAGCATATCTCTAGGTTCATCTGGTTTAGCAAGGTTATTTTTTTCTGATCTAGTCTCTTCTACAGTCTTGGTTTCAGGCAACTTAATATCTTTTTTAGGTTCTTGCTCTGGTTTTTCTACTTCTGGTATTCCTTTTCTTTTGGATTCATCTATGATATCTCCATAGCTATCGTACTCATGGTAACCAGAATCCTCTTTCTTCCAATTTTTAAGCTTAAAGTTTGGATAGACTTCATCTACTATTTGCCAAGTTTTTTCATAATCAGGGATATAATAGCTGACCCCATTTATAGTTTGTTCCATACCTGGAACTATGTGAGTATCCATCTTATCTGATGAAAAATTATTAACATTACCCGCTAGATCCATTATTACACTCATAGGCAAATTAGTTTTGACGTATTTAAGGTAGTTTGATATGAAGGTCATCAGATTCATATTTTTACTTTTTTTGACCAATTCATCTACCATAGCTTTTACAAAGCCTTGTTGAGTATTTACTCTACCTATATCACCGTTATTATATATACTTCTAGTTCTTAGATACCACATAACTTCGTTACCATCAAGGTGATTCTCTCCAGGTTTGATTTGAACCTTACCCTTATCAATACTTATGCCTTCTGGTACGTCATAATCCACTCCACCTAGAGCATCAATAATATTTATAAGAGCTTGATAGTTTATTTGGACATAATAATCTATATCAAGTCCTAAAAAGCTTCTTAAAGATTGCATTGTTAGCTCTATACCTCCAAAGGCATGGGCGTGGTTAGCCTTATCAAACTTATCGCGAATCTTGATACGACTATCTCTAGGTATACTCATAAGATCCATCTTGCCTGTTTTAGTATTTGCCTTTAAAAGCATGATAGTATCAGTACGAGTAAAGTCTGTATTGTTATCATCATCTCCATTCTTGTCTACACCAACTAATAGAATTAGATATTCTCCATCAGCTGTTTTAACTGCATCATCATCATAATTTGGTATGTCCTTATAAGCATAGTCTTTTTCATTAGCTTCAAATTTATCAAGAACTAATTTTGTTCCAAAAAATGAAGCTAGGACTACAAGTAAGGCAATAAAAAATCGTTTTGCTTTCATATTTTAATCTTCCTTTATTAGTTCATTATACCATATGTAAATAGATTTGAACTTTTATAGTAAAAAAATAAAGCCGCCACAAAATAATAACTCTATTTTGTGGCGGCTTTATTTTTTTTATAATAGTTGCTTATCTTCTTTTACTGTCACTACTAATGCTCTATTAGCAAATGAATATTTATCATGTACTTGATTGAAATAATCTCCTTCATTTAAAAACTCAGCTGATCCAATTATTCTAAATCCTGTGCCTTGATATCCATTAAATCCTTCGACTTCTCTAGCTGCCATGGTTAAGATCACATTGTCATTTTCTTTTACATCATTTTCTGTACTTGTCATACCTGCTGCCGGTATAAGTATTTTTTCTATATTATTTTCTTTCACCACTTGTAGATAGCTATTCCATGTACAAGTTACATGAGCTCCTTTTTTTGTCCATGAAGTTATTGATACACTTCCTTCATGATCTATGACATCATAAAATTTTTCACTTAACATTGTTTTCTCCTATTTATTCACTTCTTGTAATTCTTTTTGTTTTAGATTATCTCTTGCTTGACTCATCATTAGTTTTACACGGTTGATTTGGTTTACTTCACTAGCACCTGGGTCATAGTCTATTGCTACAATATTGGCCTGTGGATAATCTTCTCTGATTTTTTTCATAACTCCCTTACCTGTGATATGGTTAGGTAGACAACCAAATGGTTGTATACATACTATGTTTGGTGCATCGGCGTGGATTAGCTCCACCATTTCACCTGCAAGTAGCCATCCCTCACCCGCTTGGTTACCTAAGCTTGTAACTGTATCAGCATATTCTACTATCTGATCGATATATTCTGGCTCATTAAATCTTTTGGATGCTCTAAGAGCTTTTCTAACTGGTTTTCTATATTGTTCTACTATATTTATACCTAATCTACCAAACCTTGCACTCATCTTACTTTTGCCGTATAAATCTGCTTTAAGTTCTGAGTTTTTCATACAATACATAAAGAAGTCTGTAAGATCTGGTAAGATTACCTCTGCTCCTTCTGCTTCTAAGACTTTTTGTAGGTTGTTATTAGCTTCTGGCAAGAATTTTACTAGTATTTCCCCTACTATACCTGCCTTTGGCAGTTTAATATCTTTTACTGGAATATTATCAAAATTATCAACTATTTCTTTTACACACTTTTTATATTCCCTATCACTCATAGTAGGAGCTTCTACCTGTAGTCTTTCTATCCAAGCTTCTTTTAAGCTATCTGTAGCACCCTTCTCTACTTCATAAGGTCTTGTTGCATTGGCAACTCTATTGATTAGATCTCCAAATATTATCGCTCTAAATCCTCTTTTTAGGAAAGGTATAGTTGATGGCTTCTTAAGGTCAAAACCTGCATTTGTCTCTATTCCTTGAGCAGATAAGGCTATTACTGGGATATTTGGATAACCCGCATCACGTAGTCCCTTTCTAATGTATCCTACATAATTACTTGCTCGACATGCCCCACCTGTCTGAGTCATTACTATAGCTAGTTTATTTGTATCATATCTACCAGAATTAACAGCCTCCATGAACTGACCTACTACTGTTATTGATGGATAACATGAATCATTGTTTACGTATTTTAGACCTTGGTCTAAGACCTTATCATTTACCGAATCCAAAAATTCTATATTCATTCCATAATGGTGAAATACAGGAGCAAGTATTCTAAAGTGTTCTCTAGCCATTTGTGGTGCAAGTATTGTATAACCTTCATCAACCATTTGTTTTGTAAATTCTGGTGTAGAATAATCAAGTCGATCTAGGTCTTCTTTAAATACAATACCTTCCATTTTCTTTTGATTAAGAGCTTGGAGGAGTGATCTAATTCTAATTTTAATAGCACCAAGGTTTGAGACTTCGTCTATTTTAAGAAGTGTATAGATTTTACCATGAGCTTCCAATAAATCTTGTACTTGGTCTGTTGTTACTGCATCTAGTCCGCAACCAAAAGAATTTAGTTGGATTAGTTGTAGATTTGGGTTATCTGCTACATATTCTGCTGCACGGTAAAGTCTAGCATGATAAGACCATTGGTCAAGTACTCGTACCTTGGTGTCTACATCCTCTATATTATATGCAACTGCATCTTCAGATATAACTGGAATTTTCATTCCTTCAATCAACTCTGGTATACCATGATTTACTTCTGGATCAATATGATATGGGCGACCTGCTAAAACTATCGCATTAAGATTGTTGGCATTTACATAATCTATAATCTCCTTACCACGGATCTTTATTTGGTCGTGATAGTCTTGAAGCTCTTTCCAGGCAGCTGTAGCCGCATTTTTTATTTCTTTTTTACTAAGGACAATGCCATTATAAGTGTATCCATCAAATTCTTCTACTAATCTATCAGCAATTATCTTTTCACTTTCTAGTGATAGATAAGGATTCATGAAGTTTTTGCCTTCTAGGTTTTCTACGTTATTTTTAATAACATCAGGATAACCACTTACTACTGGACAGTTCATGTGGTTTTGCGCTTTATCAAATTGTTTATATTCGTAGAAAATTGCAGGATAAAATATCAAATCTAAGTCATCCCTTGCTGCTAGATCTTCTATATGACCATGAGCAAGTTTTGCTGGATAACAAGCAGTTTCTGATGAAATAGAGCTGATACCTTTTTCATACATTTTCCTATCAGACTTGCCAGATAGAACAACATCGAAACCTAGTGATGTAAAAAATTTATGCCAGAATGGATAGTCTTCGTACATATTTAATACTCTAGGAAGACCTACCCTACCCATACGAGCATTATCACCTAAAGTTTTTCTATTAAAGAGCAAATTATTTTTAAACTTATACATGTTTAAATCTGCTGCTGTTTCTTCTTTTTTGACTCCTGCGCCTCTTTCACATCTATTGCCTGTTACATAGCGAGTTCCATCTGGGAATACATTTATGATAAGAGCACAATTATTGGTGCAAAGACCACATCTTGCACTTTTTTGGCTATAAGTAAAGGACTCTAACTCATCTACACCCGCTAGTGTTGATTGACCAGTAGACTTATCACGAGAAATAAGAGCCATACCCATAGCTCCCATAAGTCCTGCTATTTCTGGTCTAGTTGTCTTTCTTCCAGTGATATTTTCAAAAGATCTAAGGATAGCGTCTCCATAAAATGTACCACCTTGAACAACTATATTCTCGCCAAGAGATTTTGGATCACGGACCTTAATTACCTTTTGGATAGCATTTTTGATTACAGAATAACAGAGTCCTGCCGCTATATCTCCTACTTCAGAGCCCTCTTTTTGGGCTTGCTTTACCTTTGAATTCATAAATACTGTGCAACGACTACCAAGATCAGCTGGCTCTTTTGCAAATAGAGCTTTTTTCTGAAAGTCCTCCACACTCATACCTACACTTGCTGCAAATGTTGATAAGAAAGACCCACAGCCTGAAGAGCAAGCTTCATTTAGCTGGATAGAATCTATAATACCATCTCTAATATGCATAGCTTTCATATCTTGGCCGCCTATATCTAGGATAAAGTCAACATCAGGATTAAAGAACTTAGCTGCTGAATAATGAGCTATAGTTTCTACTTCTCCATTATCTATATGTAGAGCATTTTTAATAAAATCCTCTCCATAACCACAAATACCAGATGAAGCTATATAAGCCTTAGGATTTTTCTTAGCATAGGCGTCTTTTAGCATATTTATGACTACTTCAAGTGGTCGACCTAAATTCATCCTATAATCATCGTGTAATATATGACCCTCATCTGTTATCAAAACCATTTTACTAGTTGTAGATCCTGCATCAATCCCTATATAGATCGGGCCTTCATAGTCTTTGATATCTTCATAAACTATTTGTTCTGTCTTATGATCTGCTACAAACTTTTTGTATTCTTCTTTTGAAGTAAAAAGTGGATCAAGCTTTTTTGTCATCTCCATATCTTCTGGAGCTTCTTTTTCAAGTTCTTTTATTAAGTCCTTATAAGGAACATAGTCTTCGTTTTCAGCAGAAAGGATAGCTGCACCCTTTGCTACATAAAGCTGAGCATCTTCTGGTGTAGTAAATGTATTTTCATCCTCTCCAAGAGTTTCTATAAACCTATCTCTTAAAGCTGGCAAAAAATGAAGTGGACCACCTAAAAATGTTACATTACCACGAATTGGTCTACCACAAGCAAGATTTGATATAGTTTGGTTAACTACAGATTGAAAAACAGAGATTGCTATATCTTCCCTGCTCGCACCTTGATTCATCAATGCTTGTATATCAGTCTTTGCAAAAACTCCACATCTACTTGCTATAGGATAAATTTTCTTGTAATTTTTAGATAGATCGTTAAGTCCAGATGCATCAGTATCTAGCAGAGCCGCCATTTGATCTATAAAGGCTCCTGTACCACCAGCACAGATTGAGTTCATCCTCTGTTCAACAGAACCTGATAGGTAGATGATCTTAGAATCCTCTCCACCTAGCTCTATAACAACATCTGTTTCCGGAATAAATTTTCTAATAGCTGCGGTTTCAGCTATAACCTCTTGTACGAAATTGATTCCCATATATTTTTCAAGGAACATACCCCCAGAACCAGTTACATTTATAGTTATATTATCATCCTTAAACTCATCATAAGCTTCGTTTAAGACAGCTTTTACCGTTTCTTTGACATCTGATTTATGTCTTCTATATACTTGATAAAGGGTGTTGAAATTCTCATCTGTAATAACAATTTTTACAGTAGTAGAACCAACATCAAGTCCCATATGCAAATTCATATTAAGCGCCTTCCTTATTTTAATCTATAGTGAAATTTATCTATAAAATAATTTTATTTATTGTATAAGTAACAATACTATTTTACCACTTTAGAAAATTTAATCACAAGCAAAAAACTAGGAATTAGACAAAAAATAAATCACATTAAAAATAACAAATCAAAGAATTTAAAAGACTTTTAAAAAGATAAAAAATACAAGAATTACAAAAACTACCTAATTCATTTTAATAATTCTTAGATAAAAATGCAAACGATAGAAAAAATCAAACTCAAGCAAAGAGCTAAGAGAAATTAATCTCTAGCTCTTATTTCTTTTACAAGATTTGATATAACTTTGAAATGTGCATCTTTTGAATCTCTCGCTATATCAAATAATAACATTTCTGTATTTACTACCATAGCTCCCATATCTCTCATGTTTATTAGAGCTGTATTCTTTAGTTCTTCTGAATAAGATGAAACTGCATCTTCTGCCAAAAATACGTTAAGTCCTAAATCTCTTAGAGTTCTAACTGTTTGGTAAACACAAATATGACCTTCTGCACCTGTCAAAACTACATTTGTAATCTTGTTTTCTCTTATATATTCTATAACTTCAGGAATAGCTGCATCAAAGATTGATTTAGCAAAAATATTATTTTCTTCTATTTCTGCTAGTAATCTATCATCTGATCTACCAAGCCCTTTTGGATATTGTTCCGTTGCAAGAATTGGCATACCATATTCTTTGAATGCATTTATTAGTACTAGAGTATTTAAAATAGTTTGTTCCCCATTTTCCATAGTATTCATTAATTTTGGTTGTTCATCTATTACTAAAAGTAATGTATTTTCTTTACTTGAATAGATATCTTTTTCTTTATCATAAGAATTCACATAGTATTTTGCATCTAAATTTCTTTCCATAAGTCCCCCTGTTTATAATCTTTTTCTTTCATTATTTTATCAATAGTTGATAAAACAGCCCCCTTGTTCTTTGACCAAGTAGGATAAGCGATATTTGCTCTTATTCCATCTCCCGTTAGTCTATTAATTACTATACCAGGATTTAAGTTTCTAAGCATCCTTACTACTATATTTACATAGTCCTCCTTAGTCATTGTATAGGATATATTGTTTTTTTCATAATAATATTTAAGATAGGTGTTATTTTCTATATAAAGGTTGTGGATTTTAATCCCCCAAAATCCTTTATCATTTATATAACTTATATCCCTTATATAATCATCTATACTTTCATTCACCAGCCCAACTATAACATGAGCTATAGTCGCTATTCCTAGATAATGTAATTTGTTAAGACCTAAGTTAAAACTTTCATGATCATAGCCTCTATTTATAAATTTGATAGTGTTATCATTTACTGTTTGCATACCAAGTTCTACCGTCAAATCAGTCATAGAATTAAGTTCATTTAATAAGTCTAATACCTCATCAGGCAAGCAATCAGCTCTAGTTGCTATTGAAAGCCCTACTATATCTTCATCTTCCAGTGCAGAATAGAACATCTCACTCATTTTACCTACATCTCCATAAGTATTGGTAAAGCTTTGAAAGTAAGCTATATAGCCTTCATCCTTACCCTGCTTTGATAAATTAGATTTTTGATAGGCAATCTGAGCTTTTATATCTCCTGCTGATTTATATGTCCATTCTCCAGCGCCCTCATCTGAACAATATATGCATCCTCGCTTTGATAAAGTTCCATCTCTATTAGGACAAGTAAAGCCCCCATCTAAAGGGAGCTTTATAATTTTTTTATTATATTTTCTTTTATAATAGCTATCAAGATCATTGTAACGTTTTTTATTAATCTGCATACTTTTATTTTACTTTAAAAATTTCGATATCTCATCTGCTAACCTTTTATGAAAGTCTCCTCTCATATGAAGGCCATCTATAAAATATGAAGGCTCGATTTTTCTAGCATCTACTACATCACATTCTAGGGAGTTTATCAAATCTCCCAGAGCATTGATAGCATTATTATTTAGTTCATATCTTGGGTAGGCCTCTTCTAACTCCATTAGTGGTGGTATAATCACAATATTTTTATCAGATAAAGATTTATCCAAAATTTTCTCTATATTTTCAAAACTATCATCAGGACTTATTTGATCATAGGTGTCGTTAGAACCGCCAAAAATTATCAGAACATCTGATTTTTCTGGTATAAATCTTTCAAGCATTTGATAAGTCCTATTACCATTTATACCAAGATTTATAACTTTATGACCCATGTCTTCTAAATAATCTGCATAGCTTTTGTCAACCAAAAATCCTTCAGTAAATGAGTCTCCCAAACAGATTATCTTCATTTGTTATATTTCTCCAAAGCTAAAGCTGTTCTTGATGGTATATATATTTTTATGCCATCATAATCCGTTCCAGCAAGTCTTTCTGTGTTATAAACATATGAGTGGCTAATCCTACCTGCTCCTCCAAATTTCTCTTCATCTGTATCCATGACAACTCTAAATTGTCCAACATCATGAATTGGTACCGCAAAAGATTCATAAGAATCTGTCGGATGAAAGTTAAATATATAGACTATATCCTTATTTCTAAAAGCTATTATCTTTCTGTCATTATCTATCCACAATCTAAATATAGTATTACCTAATTGATTATATTTTTCACTATGCTTTAGCATAGCTTTATCAAAATCTGCTAGATAATGATATTTCAAGTTTTCATTGTCTGCTAAAGACCATTGTCGTCTAGCATAATGAAAAGAATAATCATTGCCCTCTCTAGGGAAGTCTATCCATTCTGGATGACCAAACTCATTACCCATGAAGTTAAGATATCCATCACTTCCCATAGATATAGTTATCCACCTAATCATCTTGTGAAGTGCAAGGGCTCTATCTATGATGTAGTTCTCACTATCTTTAGTCATAGAATCATACATCTCTTTGTCTGCCAATCGAAAGATTGTAGTCTTTGATCCAACTAAGGCTTGATCATGGCTTTCTACATAGCCTATGCGCTTTTCTTCCGGTCTATGAGTAGATAGTTCATACCACATATTTGATAAATCCCAGTCTTCATCTCTTTTTAGGAGGGTACGCTCCCAAAAATCTGGCATACCCATAGCTAAGCGATAATCAAAACCTACTCCACCCTTGGATATAGGTAAGCACATACCAGGCATTCCTGACATATCCTCTGCTATTGTTATAACATCTGGTTTAACCTCTCGTGCTAATTCATTAGCTAATTGTAAATAATTTATAGCTTCTATATCTGTGTTCATAGAAAAATATTTTTTGTAATTATTAAAGGCATCTCCACGACCATGGTTTTTATAAATCATTGATGTTACACCATCAAATCTAAAACCATCAAAGTGGAATTCTTCTAACCAATATTTTACATTAGATAATAAAAAGTGAAGTACACCTGGCTTAGCATAGTCAAAAAGCTTGCTATCCCAGTCAGGATGATTACCTTCTTGCCCAGTATGGAAAAATTGATAATCCGTGCCATCAAATTCATTGATCCCCTCCACAGTATTTTTTACTGCATGAGAATGAACCAAATCCATTATTACATTAAGTCCCATTTCGTGGGCTGTGTTAATTAATGATTTTAAATCATTTATTTCTCCATACCAAGAACTAGGTGCATAGAAGTTGCTTACTTGATAACCAAAGGAACCATAATATGGATGCTCAGCTATAGCCATAAGTTGAACTGTATTGTAACCTGCTTTTTTTATCCTAGGGAGTATATCTACTTCAAATTCCTTATAAGTAGAAACCTTACCCTCTTCTCCTGCCATACCTATGTGAGATTCATAGATTAAAAGATCATCGTGATTTACCTTAAATTCCTCATCAGTCCATTTGAATTTAGACCTAGGATTTTGCATAATAGCAGCAAAGTCTCCATCATCATTCCTCTCTACACGAGTAGCATATAGAGGAATCCTATCACTTATAGAGCCATTAGTATCTACCAAAACTTTAATCCTTGAACCATGGGGAATTGTCTTGATGCCTTTTATAAATATCTCCCAGTCTTCTTCATTTATTTTTGTAAGTGGGTGGGCATGCCTATCCCAATCATTAAAGTCTCCTATTAGATAAAGACCATCGGCATGAGGAGCCCATTCTCTATAAATCCATCCATTTTTTACCTTGTGGAAGCCATAATAATGGTGAGCATTGGCAAAGTCTGTAAGTTTTTCTCCATCACTTATTAGTCTACTTTTCTGCTTTTCATATTCATTCATTCTAAGATTGATGTCATCTTCATAGTCCTTTATCCAAGGATCTATGTCTAAAATTTCCCGCTTTGCCATATATTCCTCCTATATTATGATCTATCTTCTATAACCTTTTGAGTAATTTCTTTTGGCACTTCTTCATATCTTTCAAATTCCATGGAGAATGAACCGCGCGCTGAGGTTTGGCTTCTTAAATCTATTGCATAAGTTAGCACTTCTGATAGCGGAGCTTCTGCTAGTATTATTTGACTACCATCTGCTTGTGGCTCTATACCTAAGATTCTACCACGTCTTTTGTTCATATCTCCCATTACATCACCCATGTTTTCTTCCGGAACCTTTATTTCAAGTTTCATAACCGGTTCTAAAAGTATAGGGTCTGCTTCTTCTATACCCTTTTTGAAGGCAAGTCTAGCAGCTGTTTTGAAAGCTTGTTCATTACTATCTACTGGGTGATAGGATCCATCATAAAGAGTTGCATGGATTCCAGTAACCTTAAATCCACCAAGAGGTCCTTCAACTAATGATTCTTCTAAACCTTTTTCTACAGCCGGAAAATAATTTTTAGGAACTGCTCCACCAAAAACTTCTTCATCAAATAAAAATTCTTCATCAGTTGATTCAAATCTAATAAATACATCACCATATTGACCTGCTCCACCAGATTGCTTTTTATGCTTACCTTGTACGTCTGATTTTCCCTTTATAGTTTCCCTATATGGAATCTTGTACTCAACAACCTCTGTATTTACACTGTAGTTATCACGAAGTTTATCCAATATTACTTCCAGTTGAACATTTCCAAGTCCAGATAATATTTGTTGGTGGGTTTCTATATTTCTTTCATCTTTAAGGGTTGGATCTTCTTCTATAAGTCTTGATAAGGCTTCAGAGATCTTATCTTCATCATTTTTACTTATAGGGTTTATAGCATAAAATAAAACTGGTTTTGGATATTTGATAGGCTTATATTCTATTGGCTTATCTTTACTTGCAAGAGTATCCCCAGTTGATAAGATATCTAATTTAGAGAAAGCTCCAATATCGCCTGCTACAAGCTTGTCAGTTTTGATTTGCTCTTTACCCCTTAGGAAAAATAGATTGCTAGCTTTAAGTTCTTCATCTTTATTCACATCAAAGATCTTATCATCCTTATTAATTGTTCCAGATAATACCTTAAAGATCGAAATCTTACCTAAAAATGGATCAGCTAAAGTCTTAAATACTACCGCAGAGAACGGTCCATCTTCTCTTGGAGTAAAAGCTTCATATCCATCTTTAACTCTAAATCCGATATTAGCAGCTTCATCATCTATAGAAGGCATATATCTTGTTATGACTTCTAAGAGTTGTGTCAAGCCTATTTCTTTTTCACTAGAACCTGCTATTAGTGGAACTACTGTTCCTTCAAGTATAGCTTGGCTAAGTCCTTTTATAAATTCACTTTCAGAAAATTCTTCTCCTTCAAAGAATTTTTCCATCAAAGAATCATCTGTTTCAGCAACAGCTTCTATGATTTCTTCATAAACCGCATCAACCTCTGCAAGTCTTATTTCAGGTATTTCTACTTCTTTTTTTACACCATTTTCGTAAGTGTAAGCTTTTTTATCTAAAACATCTATAATACCCTCAAACTTATCTCCCTCACCAAGCATAAGGGTAAGTGGTATAACTTTTTTGCCAAATTCTATATGTAGATCTGATACGATCTTGTTGAAGTTTGCATTTTCCTTATCTAACTTATTTACAAATATTATAGATGGCAGATTGATTTCTTGTGTATATTTCCAGTATTTTTCAGTTCCAACTTCTATACCATTTTCTCCATCTATAACAAAAAGTGCTGCCTCACTAGCCCTTAGAGCTTGTAAAACTTCACCTTCAAAGTCAAAAAATCCAGGTGAATCTATAAAGTTAATCTTATAATCTTCGAATTCTATAGGAATAATTGATGTTTGAATGGAAATATGTCTCTTTTTTTCTTGATTTTCATAATCTGAAACTGTAGATCCATCTTCAACACGACCTTTTTTATCTATTGCTCCTGTTTTATATAAAAGAGCTTCTATTAAAGATGTCTTTCCACTGCCAGAGTGGCCAACTAAACTTAAGTTTCTAATCTTGTCAGTAGTATAATTTTTCATATTTCCTCCTTATGAAAACATTTGTATTTATAAAAATAAAAATATCCTCAATTATATTTATATATTATATTATAAGATAATTTTATAAATTAATCTAGTATATCGAAAATGTTTTCATAAACAATTGCCTTTCTATAAATAAAAAGGCAATCGCAAAACTATTAATAATTGTCATATCATCCTTAGAAACTTATCCTAATGATTTTGGGACGATTTTTCATTCTGCAACAGTCCTTACATATTAGTTTATCTAAATCCATGATATTTCTTACTGTCCCAAAGCATCGCTCTATTGCTTCTTTTCTTTGTTTGTATTCTACTTTTTTCTATACTCCTCTAATATGTCTAAGTGGATTTACCATATATATCTTATTATTGTTTTCTGATTCTTTTTGTTATGATTAAGCTCACTTACTCTTAGACAATTTTGAATTAAACTAGATTTTCTTTTGTCTATCCTCATCAGTTTTATTTAATATAATACACCTTTTTCTATAATATATTTATATTGAAATCAAACCGTTTAAAGACAAAAAGTAGATAAGATTATGCTTTCTTACCTACTTTATCGACATTCTGAAACGAATATATACTAGTTTTTATCTACCATTTGCTTTTAAAATAGCTTCGGCTTTATCTATAAGTTTGTTTTGTTCTTCTATCAATTGATTAAGTTCATCGCCATGCTTTTTGGAAAAGTTAGGCATTTTGTTCATTAATATTTTTGCACCTTCTATAGTTTCTTTTGCATCTTCGATTGCTTTTTCTAATTCATCTAAAGATTCTTTTGAAGATTTCTTGAAGTTTGGATTACCAAAACTCATTGTGTAATTGCCAACGTAATCAACTTTTTCAACTTTATCTAGAAAAAAGAAAGGATCTTTGTCGTCAAAAGCAATTACTGCTGCACTTTTACCAGTCTTAGGATTTTCAACCTGACCATAACCTACACCTATACGCGGTGGACTGTATATTAGCATATTATAAACAGATTCATTTCCGTCATATGCACCGTTTTCATCAATTAATCTCTGATAGCCATTTTCACCTTTTTTATCCTTATTATACAAAATAGTATCAAATAACTTTTCCAGAGATATTTCTTCACCATAGTCATAGCAAACCCAATCATGTTTGCCTAATCTTAAATCTTTATAAGCAATTGTCTCATAAGAAGAATCATCTGGTCTTAATTGACTATCTCCTGTTAAAGTCAATTCATAAGCTCTTTGTAAAGCTAGATGCTCAAGTTCCAAGCTATATTCATATTTATTTACGTAATCTTCTTTACTGGGATTTCCTTTCGGATAATAATAATTAGCTACATCTCTAATTGTAGCTGTTCTTCCATCCTTTGCTCCCTCTAGAGTCACATTATCATCCCAAGCTTTAGATCTAATAGCTTTAAGCTGATCCAAAGCTTGCTGTCTAGTAGCATCACTTTGATTTAATTTAACAACACTTTCTTGATAAGGAGCATTTGATTGTGTAATTTCTAAGTTAGCTATTGGAGCATTTTTTTCTTCAGATGCCAAACTTACGTTATTATTAACTATAACATTTGCTCCTTAAAGAGAAAATGAAATTGCTAAGGTTGCTGCGGCTAATTTTTTGTAATTTTTCATATTCCTCTCCTATTTAATATTTTAATCATTAATATATTACCCAATTTGCTTATAATATATCGTTTTATAATTAATATTTTTATCTGATAGTTTGTAAAATTAAATGCAACAGATTATGTAAATAAAAAAGATGCAATTTTTAACTGACTGCCAAAAATTAGACATAAAATTAACTTAAGAAGATCAATTCTTTAATGTCAAAATAAGCATAGAATTTAAAATGAAATTTGTAAAAATATATTTAGAAAGCAGTATAGACTTTGAAAAATTAGCAGAAAAATATAATATTTCTCACCTCGAAATAAGAAGATGGGTTAACTCTTATCAAATACAAGGGTATGAAGGATTAAAAGTAGATAGAAAAAATACCAGAGCTAGTCTTAATTCTAACTCTGGTGTCTGATATAGTTTTATATTATCAGCATAATTATCACATCTTCATTTATTTGTCCTATGCAGTTTTATTTATTTTTTAATTGTATTTTATAGCTTATAAAAATAATTAAAATTAATATCACAGTCATATAAACAATGCTTGATATCGTATCTTTATTTTGCCTTTGGCTTATTTTTATTTTAGCACTATTTTGGGTATTATTAATATTAACTAAATTATGGTATTTAATATTACTTGCTAGTGTATTAATATCATCCTCATCTGAAACAAACTTATCATCAAGATGATATAGATTAAAAAGTAAAGACTTACTATAAATAAATATGTATTCTTTACTATCATTTATCCTATAAGCATAGACTATATTATAGTTAGCCTGCTTTTTATCATCTAATTTATAATTATTTAAGTTTTCTTTTTCTAGTATTTCTATATTTTTAGCTTCAATATCATCATAATTTATAGTAAAAATTTTATTACCATTAAGAGTAAATAAAAATATTAATAATATGATAAGAAGATATAATATTGTTTTTTTATTTGAACGTGTATGCATAATCATTTACGTAATTCCTTCCAAATACGGAGCTTATTACCATACTAGCCAACCTTGATGTTTTAGAGTCCCTTCCAGTTACACCATCATAGTAAGTATTACCTTTATACTTACTTCTACTATCATTTACAGCAACTTTTTTAATATAACATCCTAAAACTGAAAAATCTAATTAATTTATAAATAAATCAACTTCAATAATACTTAGTGATAAGTTGTGAAAACGTTCTTACTTTTAAGTCAAACTTAAGCCAATAAAATTATACACCTATTTATATTTTATTGTCAATATAACTAATATTAGCTAACAAATAAATAAAAAATGATATAATAGTTAAAAATGCTAACTAATAGAAATTAGCTAGTTTAATATTTTCAATTAGTATTTAGTATTAATATAAAGATTTAAGAAAAAAGATGATGCACATAATAGTTTTAACTATTCTATACATCATCTTTCTTTACATTCTTTCAAACAAAAATCTGCTATTTTTTAATATATATAATTTATGTGGGTCCATATTAATATCTTATTTATTAAAAGCTTTTTTTATATAATCCTTAATTGTAAGGGATCTTCTAAGCTTATCACTGGCTATATATTTATTGATAGTTCTAAGAGTAAGCTTATTATCTTTAGTTGAAAAGATAAAGTCGCCGTTCTTTTTTGTATGGACAGCAAATCTAGGAATTCTCTTTTTAAATACAACTTCTGCTGTAATTAAATCTACTTCTTGCCAAGGAATTTGTATATAGTCATTAGGGTTTCTTTCATTATAATATTCAAAAGCCTTATCCCCTACTATCACATTGCCTTGGCTAGTAAAGCCTTGTAAATGACTAGCTTGGATGGTTAAATCTACTATTTTATTCTGTGATTGTACCATGATCCTACATTATATTAAAGTATCTAGCTACAATTCCTATAATAAATAGGGCTATGATTATAGTTATTGGAGATACATCTTTTTTAAGAAGCTTAGATATACCTAAGGTTAATAGTAATGGAACTAATCCTGGTATTAATAAGTCTATGTTATCTTGTAATGTAGTAACTTTTACTGGATCTAGTGAACTTGGTCCATAAGTAGTATATGCCTTAAGAGCCTCTCTAATACCTTCAGCACCTGCTGGTAGATTTGCCCAGTCTATATATAAGTCGCTGTCTTGAGTAACTCTTGTAATTGGAACTGTAAAGTCAATATTTACCCAACGTTGTACTAATGCTCCTATGACAAACATACCTATTATAGAAGCCATTAATGTAACTCTACCTAAAAGACCTCCTGATAAATCCTTGCTGATCTCCTTACCTGCTTTATAGCCAAATTCTTGAGTCTTCCAAAGGAATATATATCTTATTAGATTCCAAAAAACAAAGAATATAATAGGTCCTAATATACTTCCACCAAGGGCAAGAGAAGCTCCTAAAGCTCCTAAAATCGGCCTAATAGTAAACCAAAAGACTGGATCTCCTACACCTGCTAGAGGACCCATCATACCTACTTTTACACCATTTATAGCTGCATCATCTATTGGTGTTCCATTCGCTCTTTCTTCTTCCATAGCTAGGGTTACACCTAAAACTGGTGCTGATACATAAGGGTGAGTATTATAGAACTCTAAGTGACGTTTTAAGGCTTTAACTTGACTGTCTTTGTCTTTGTATAAGGTTTTGATAGCTGGAATCATAGAATAAGCCCAACCACCATTTTGCATCCTTTCAAAGTTCCAAGTACCTTGTAAAAATTGATGTCTATTGCAAATATTTTTTCTAGTTTTTTTATCCAAAACTATTCTATCTTTGTCTTCTATAACTCTATTTTCACTAGATTCTTCTACTATTTGATCTTTTTCTTCTTTATTATCTATAGCAGAAGTATCATTTACTTTTTTATCAGTATTAGTTTCAAATACTTCTACATCTTTTTTATTTTTATCTTCACTCATTTAGCTCTCCTTAATAATCATTTATTACATCACCTAAAGGATCACCAGATCCATGAGATGAGCTACTGCTACTTTGAGCTAATCCTTTAAGTTTCATATATATAAGTCCAAGTGCTAGCCCTATTACTCCTAATCCTATAAGAGTAATTTGAGGGATAGCTGCAAGTACAAAACCTAAGGCAAAAAATGGCCATGTTTCTTTTGTACTCATCATATTAAGTACCATTGCATAACCTACTGCTGCAACCATACCACCACCTACTTGCATACCCTCTTTTAGCCAAGCTGGCATAGCATTTAAAGCATTTGTTACAGCTGAGGCTGGGATAAAGCAAAGGATGAGGGCAGGTATAGCGATTCTAAGACCTTGCATAGCTACACCTGACCAGTGGATTCTTTCAATTTTCTTAAAGTCTGCTGTTTCTGCTGCGCTATCCATTCCATGAACCATTGGTATAGCAAAAGTTCTTGCAAGCATCGTTAAGAATAGACCTGCAACTGAAAGTGGTATAGCTAAAGTTATCGAAGTTGAAACCACCTGATCTACATTACTAGCACCACCATTTAAGGCTAGAGCCATTATTATAGCTGAAGCTGTAGATGCAAGTGCCGCATCTGGAGCTATAGCCGCTCCTACATTTGACCAACCTAGTGCATAAAGTTGTAGTTGACCTCCAAGTATAATACCTGCTTTAAGATGCCCTGTTACAAGTCCTATTAGGGTACAAGCAACAAGTGGTTGATGAAATTGGAACTGGTCTAATATCCCTTCACAACCTGCTAAAAAGGCAACTACGAATATTAAAATAATATTAATAGCATTCATTCATCTCTCCTATATATTTAATTCTTTTTTTGCTTTTTTAAGCATATTATCTAAATTTTCCGGCTTATCAGCTGGAACTTTACGAACATCAAAGTTTACGCCGTACTCTTTGATCTTTTCTATTGTTTCTACATCATCCTTATCCATAGCAACAGAAGTTGAAAGATTTACTTTTCCTTCTGAATAAGACATGGAACCAAGGTTTACTGTATCAATTTCGCCCCCAAGTTCTAATAACTGCAACACATCTTGAGGTTTCTCAAATAATAACAAAGCTCTTGTAGCCCCAAATCTAGGATCTTCTAAGATTTCTTTCATCTTCCAAATTGGTACTACGTGTGCCTTTACCCCTGGTGGCTCAGCTTGCATAATCATATTCTTTCGCAAATCATCTTGGCTAACTGCATCAGATACAACTATAATTCGATCAGGTTTTGTTGATTTTGTCCAGCTAGTTGCTACTTGACCGTGCAAAAGTCTTGTGTCAATACGAGCTAGAACTATATTTATCTTTCCATCTCCTATAATAGTTCCTTCTGGAATAGAGCCATTTTTAGTAGCCTCTTCTATTTCCTTATCTGCTTGATCTTTCTTAGAATCTCCACTATCTTTAGAATCACTTACTTCGTTTAGCTCTTCTGGGTTAATCTTAACCCCTTCTCTAGCAGAAGCTATAATTGCTTTTGCAATATCATGAGAAGATTCACTAGTAAATCTCTCTGATAAGGCTTCTATAACCATAGGTAGATTCATCCCAGCTACTATTGCCCACTTATCTTCATGGCCTTCTAGTAAATTGGATGTTTGATTAAAGGGAGTACCTCCCCACAAATCTACTAAGAATAAAATTTGATCACAGTCTACTTTTTCTATAGCAGATTCTAGATCATTTCTTAAGTCATCTGGTCCCATGGAAGGTAAAAGTATAGCTGATTCAAATTGTTCTTGCTCACCAAAAATCATTTGAGCAGATTCTTTTATACCTTCAGCAAAGTGGCCATGACTTGCAAGTATTATTCCTACCATCTTTTCTCCTTTCATATATAATTTATATAAATACAAATAATTATTTATGCTTATATTATAACAGATTATTAGTCAACTTTATCAGCAGGATAAAAAATATTTGCATCAAAGCGAGCACGTGTTAAAACTTCCATATAATTTTGAGTAAGATTTAATAGATCCTCTATTTTTTTCCTATCATTATTTCTTAATATTCTTTCAATTTCTACAAATTCATAGTATAATCTTGACTTATTTTCTAAATTATAATTAAAATATTCTTTACTACTTCCATTAGTTCTACTAATATTAAATTCTCTAAAGCTATTTAAGGCATCAGGAATTTCAATTGTGGCATCCGTTCCTTGAATAGTATTTACAAGAGGTGCGGCAGAATCTTTTGACCCTATAGAAGATACTTTAAAGTCACCGTAATCTAAGATGACAACCCCAGAAGTATCTATATCATTTTCAATATTTGCAAAATACATTACATCTTTTGGCAAACCAAAAGCATCAACAGCAAAGGCTACATTATATAAATTTAAGTCGATTAAAGCTCCTCCAGAATTTTCTAGACTAAAGACCGGCTCTATAATACCTTCCTTGAATTTATCGTATCTTGATGAATATTGAGAATAGTTAAGAGAAACAATTTTTATATCTCCCAATTCTCCTATAAGTTTTTTAATTTCAATAGAATTTGGTATAAATCTATGGCTCATTGCTTCTACTATCATAAGATCATTTGCTTTTGCTTTTTTGATTATTTTTTCTGTTTCATAAGCATTTGATGTAAATGGCTTTTCACAAATAATATTCTTTTTATAATCGATGGTCTTATCCATTGCTTCAAAATGCAAATTATTTGGTAAGGCTATATAAACAGTATCAATTTCTGGATTTTCTAATAAACTTTCTATACTTGTATAATAATTTTTTATAGAAAAATCTTTAGCAAGTTTTTGTAGCTTTTCTTCATTTCTTGCTGCTATTGCATATACATCAATATTTTCTATTTGATCTAATACAGGTAAAACTTCCTTTACAATTTTACCAGAGCCTAAAATTCCTAATTTCATAAATTCTCCTTACTTTAACTAGTTTTTTACAAACTTATCCTTATATAAGTTAATATAATACATCTTGTAGTATAGTTAAACAAATGGAGGAGAAATATGACTTACACTTTAAAAGAAAAACAAACTTATAAAAAGATGGGGGTTACCGTCTTTTTATATGAACATAATAAAACAAAAGCTCAAGTAGCTTATGTAAAAAATGATGATCACAACAAAACTTTTGGAATAGGCTTTAAGACGCCTCCTACTAATTCCAAAGGTATGGCTCATATAATGGAGCATTCTGTTCTAAATGGATCCAAAAAATATAGGACTCGTGAGCCTTTTATGGATATGGCTAGCTCATCATTGCAGACTTTCCTAAATGCTATGACTTATCCAGATAAAACCGTCTACCCTGTTTCTAGCGAAAATGACAAGGACTTTTTCAATTTAACTGATGTTTATCTGGATGCTGTATTTAATCCACAAGTTATTAATAAAAAAGAAATACTAGACCAAGAAGGCTGGCATTATGTCATGGAAGATGGAAAAATAACTGGTATTTCTGGAGTTGTCTATAACGAAATGAAGGGAGCTTTAACAGATCCTGATGAGCTGGTTTATGATGACTTTATATCTTACTTATACAAAAATAGTCCTTACCAATATGAATCTGGCGGGGATCCAGCTGAAATTTATAAACTAAGCTTTGATGAATTTAAGGAATTTTATAAGAACCATTATCATCCATCCAATGCTTATATCTATTTTTATGGTGACTTAGATATAGACTTTTATCTAGACCATCTAGATAAGGAATATTTATCAAATTATGAATATAAAAATCTTGATTTTAATATAGAAGTCCCTAGTAATCAATATGATAAAATAATCGAATCAACCTATCCAGCTAGCAGGCTAGATGAAAGTAGTGATTATTTAGTCTATGGATTTTTGACTAAGGAAAATACAGATACAAAATATTATCTAACACTTTTGATACTTCTTAGCGCACTTTTTCATATGGATTCTTCAAAAATCCGTAATCAAATATACGAACAAATTGATCCAGAAGATTTTACAGCTCGTGTTGGCTATGGTGTACGTAGTTCTATAATTCTTCAAGCTCAAAAAACAGATGCATCAAAACTAGATAGATTTATCCAAATAATCGAAAATGGACTAAAAGAAGCTAGCAAAGGAATGAATAAAGAAAGTCTAAAGTCAGCCTTTTCAATATTTGAATACGGCCAAAGGGAACAACTAATCTCTGTAATGCGAGGACTCACCTATTTTCTTATGTGGTCTTTTGAAAAGCCAGTATTCGAAAGCTTTAAAATAGTTGATTACCTAGATGAATTACGTGACTTGATAGATACTGACTATTATGAAAACTTTATAAGAGATAATTTTATAGACAATCCTACAAAATTAATCTACATTGCTAAGCCAAGTACTAAGTATACAGAAGAAAAACAAGTTGAATTAAAATCATATATAGAAAATTTAAATTCTACTATGACTAAAGAAAAACTCGAACTCATAAGAACAGACTTGGAAAGATTAGATATCCATCAAAATAAAAAAGACAATGAAGAAGAAAAAGCTACAATTCCTGTTTTAAATATAAAAGATGTGGAAACTCATGTAGAAAAGACTCCTAGAGAAATTGTCGATGACAAATTTAAGTATGTTTACCATAATATAGATACAGCAGGACTAATATATACTTCGCTCTACTTTGATGTTGATCATCTAAGCCTTGATGAATTAAGATATCTATCACTAATAAACGACTTCATGGGTTCTGTAGATACTAACAATTTGCCATACACACAAATAGATGATATCTTATTTCAAAATTTATCAAGCCCTAACTTTTCAAATGCTTTCATAAGTATTAATGATAAAGACTCAGCAAGGCTAGAAAAAGTTTCATTTACTTCAACTATAGAAACTATAGAAAAATCTATAGATCTTATAGCTGATTTTATGTTTAATTCAAAGTTTGACAACAAGAAAAGGATCATAGAACTTTTAAGAATGAGAAAGTCATACTTTGAATCCACTATGTATGATAACGGTCATATCCTAGCGATTAATAGGGCAAATAGCCATATAGATGAGAATATTATGCTAAAAGATGAATTAAGTGGCATTGGCTCTTATTTATTTACTAAAGAAGTTATAAATCAAGCACAAGAAGACTTTGATGGATTTATAAATAAGTTAAATGATATATACAAAAAAATATTTACATCAAATCTTGAAGTAAATATAACTGGTTCTAGAGAAAATTTTTTAAAAGTAAAAAAGCTCTTAAATAACAAATTCAACTCTTTAGATAAAAAAGAAAATAAAGTTAAGTTAGATTTTATTCCAAAATCTTATAAAGAAGCTATAATTAGTGGAGCTAATGTAAACTATGTAGCAAAAAGTGCAAATATAAAAGAACTAAAATCAAAATTTAATGGTAAGATAATGTTAGCAACAACAATACTATCAAATCCTTATCTCTATGAATTAATAAGAGCTAAGGGTGGTGCTTATGGTGCAGGTCTTACAATAAGTAAAAACGGACTATTATCAGCTTATTCATATAGAGACCCAAATATCCTAAAAACTATAGAAAATTTTGATAAGATAAGTGATTTAACTAAAAATATTGATATAAGCAAAAGGGATTTTGAAAATCAAAAAATATCCTCTATGGGATCAATATTACGTCCAAAATCTCCATCCACCCTCGCTGATGAAGATTATGTAAGATATAAAAAAGAAAATCCTATTGATCCCGAAAAACTTTTATCTGAAATCAAGACAAGTACTCTTGATGAAATTAAGGCTTATAATGATTTATTTAAAAAATCAATGCAAGAAGAAAATATATGTGTCTTCGGTAATAGAGAAAATATAACAGATATAAAGAATGAATTTGATAAAATAATAGATTTAAATGATTAATTAATGAATATCAATTGTATATTTAAATATTTTAAAGTTTAGGGTATGATGTTTATAAGATATAAGGAGCTTTTATGAGTGAAAATAAAAATAAATTTAAATTTGATGATTTTAACTTAAATGATATAAATTTTAGCGAAATTGGTAATTCTATTAAAAAATCTGTAAACTCTACCCTGAAAAAATTTACAGAAGCAACAGAGACTGAAAACCTACCACAAACTAGAAATAAGGAAGTATGTGCCCAAAAACCACCTGAAATAAGCAAAGCTCATACTTTTCAGGCTCTTACTATACTATCAGCAATTGGACTAACTATAGTATTTTTTTACTTTTTATTTAGTTTTTTTAGCTTTAAAGGTTTTGGAAACTTCTTTGGATCAATATTTACTTTACTGTTGACGATTGCTATTCCTTACGTTTTTTGGAAAGCTAGCAAAGAATATCTAAGACTATCTAATAACTATATAAGATTTCTTAGAGAACTAGGCAATAATACAGTTATATCAATAAGAGACTTGGCTAGCTCCGTTACCCAAAGTGAAGAAAAGACTGTTTCGGACCTTACAAAAATGATGAAACGAGGCTATTTCTACCAAGCACGTATAGTAGAAGATGATTCACTATTTATACTAGATATTCCAACTTTCCGCCTATATAAGGAAAAGAAAAAGGAAATTCCACAAACTAGCAGAAATGAGGATAACATAGAAAATAACGAAGAATTGGTAGAAGATCTAAGCTATGAGAAAGCAAGTGAAATACTTAAAAAGGGTAATGATATATTAGCAAGAATTAACAAGACAAAGGCTAATATAAAAAGTGAAGACTTTAAGTCAAATGTAGAAAAGGTGAGCCACAATTCTACTGATATTCTAAGAATTGTAGAAAATCATCCAGAAAAGTCCTACGCCCTTAATAAATTTTCAGACTATTACTTACCTACCGTGGAAAAACTTACAGACACTTACTATGAATTTGAACTTATGCGTACAGATGATAGCAGAATAAAAAAATCAATGCATGATATAAATGAATCTATAATAACAATTACAGAAGCCTTTGATAAAATAAAAGTAGAACTTTTAGGTGATAGAGCGATGGACATTAAAACTGATATAGATACCATCAACCTACTTTTAAATCAAGAAGGCTACACAGAAGATGATTGGAGCAAGGAATGAGTGATATTGAATTAACCTTAGACGGTGCAGAAGAAAAAAAGACAATAAGCTAGAAAGCATAACCAACCAAGGACCTGATCTTGTAGAAAATAATATCAAATTTTCACCAGAAGAAGAAAAGATGATAGATGATTTTTCTAAAAAAATTAGCCTAGAAGATACCAACATAATACTTCAATACGGATCCGGAGCGCAAAAAAAGATTTCAAACTTTTCAGAAAAAACTTTAGATACGGTAAGGAACAAAGACCTTGGCGAAATAGGTGGTTTACTTGATTCTGTTGTAATGGATATAAAATCTATGGAACGCGAAGAACCATCAGGCCCTTTAGGATTTCTAAAAAAACAAGCAAATAAAATAGACGATATGAAAGTACGCTATCAATCAGCTGAAAAAAATATAGACGATGTAGCAAAAGCTCTAGAAAATCATCAAATCACTTTGATGAAGGATATTTCTATGCTTGATCAAATGTATGATTTAAATGAAGAATACTACAAAGAAATCACCATGTATATAGAGGCTGGCAATAGAAAGCTTAAAGAAACTTATTCCAATGAAATCCCAGCCCTAGAATCTAAGGCTAAAGAAAGCAACTTACCACTTGATGCTCAAAAAGTAAATGACATAAAATCTCAAGCAAATCGCTTTGAGAAAAAACTTCATGACCTAGATTTAACACGTATGGTTTCCATACAAATGGCTCCACAAATCAGAATGGTACAATCTTCAAACTCTATAATGGCAGAAAAAATTCAAACAACAATAGTAAATACCATTCCCCTATGGAAAAACCAGATGGTACTAGCTTTAGGTATGAATCATACTAACCAAGCTATAGCTACCCAACAAAGAGTAACAGACCTTACCAATGATTTACTTCGTAAAAATGCAGATACTCTAAAACAAAATACTATAGAAACTGCTAAAGCTACAGAGCGTGGTATAATTGACCTAGATACTATTAAACATACCAACGATCAACTTATTTCTACAATAGAAGAAGTTAGAAATATACAAATCGAGGGTAAAAAGAATAGGTCACTAGCTCAAGCAGAAATCGCAAGGCTAGAAGATGAACTAAAAAGTAACTTAACAAAAGGAAATACAAATTAGGAGAAACAATGGTAGATATAGGAGATTATAAATTTGATACTCAAATGCTAATAGCAGGAGAGGATTTAGATGAAGATGAGATCTTTGATCATATAACAGAAAATTTTGAAGGAGATAGCCTACTTGCTGTAGGTGATGAAGAACTAATCAAAATTCACTTTCATACAAACAAACCTTGGGAAGTCTTAGAATATGCTGCAAGTCTTGGAGAAATACATGATATAGTTGTAGAAAATATGCTAAGACAGGCCGAAGGATTAAAAGGCTAATAACTTATAAGACTAGAACTTCGGTTCTAGTTTTTTATTGAAATATTCGTATTTTTTAATATAATAATAGTTAAAGAATATATAAAAGAAAGAGTATATTATGAAAATAAAAAATTATATAGGAGCCTTTGCTTTAGGATGTGCTTTAGTATTTCCTTTAACAAACCTACCTGCCCAAGCAAGTGAACTCACTATAAATACCAATGAAAATATAATAGAGAAACAAAATACTAATATTAAAAATCTTCCAAACTACGATCTAGCTTCTAAAAGAGAAATTGAATCCTACAAGAAAATTGATATTTCTGATAATAAAGAAAATATATTTGGCAAAGAATTCCAAACTCGTCTAGATTTAGCTAGAGAAATCAAACTTTTAGAAAAATGTGATTATAAAGATAAAGAAATTTTAAAAGAATCTTATGATATCCTAAATTCTAGTAATTTAGAAAAAATCTCAGGACAAACACAAGCTTTACAAATATTAATTGATCAAATCCAAAAACAAAATCCAGAAAAAACTATATCTATTGATGATCAAGAAGAAAAAGCTATCCAGGAAAGTGTAAGAGGATATCTAAGTGATGGTATACTCGTAGGCTTAGATATCGAAAATAAGGATAATTTGAATACTTTTATAGAAGCTATTAAAAATTCAAAATCTTATTATGAAGCTAATGATAAACTAAAAGAAAAATATGATGAAGTACTCAAATCTGCTAGTGAAAATAAAGATTATAAAGAAGCTAATGAACTAATAGTTGATTTTATTAAAGATCCAAATAAAGAAGAATATAGATTAGAAGGTAGTAAGGCTTCCGATAATGAAAATATAAACTTTCAATCTTCAAATAATGAAAATGCCGAAGACAGCTTAACAATAGATGAAACTACCTTTGAGAATCCAAGTCAAAATACCTCCAATGAAACTACTACAAGTAGTCAATCAGCTTTTTTAAAGAATGAAAAGACTAAATCTAAGTATAGCGAATTATCAGATTCTCAAAAACGTGAACTAGATGCTATAGATACTAATAAAGACGGTAAAATTTCTAAAGAAGAATTAGATAATTCAGCAAATTATTCTTCAAGTCTCGGAGAGGACTCATGGATATACCCTTTTACCGAAGAAGCCTTATCCAAAGATACTAGTAGCAATTCATCTACTAATGATTCAGATCATAAAAGCTCAGAAAAAAACACAAGTACAAATGATAACAAAGATACTTCCAGCAAAGCAATGCCTCAGACAGTTACCATTGATGAGGAAAAAGTGAAGTCACCGGAATTAAAGTCTGATGATGACAATAAATCTACTTATAATAAAAACGATGAAAATAAAAATTTCAACGAAGCTCAGGCAAGTCAAGAAGCAGTAAAGAAAAATACCTCAGCTGCAAGCATAGTAAAAACAGGAATCAAAGGCATTAAAATAATATTAGTAGTATTAATTGTAGCAATTATAGCTTATTACTTTATGGCCAAGGATAAGAATAAAAGAAAATAATATATAAAAGGGACTGTTGCAAAACTACGAATAATTATCGCTCATTCTGCACAGCCCCTTTTTGCTTGCATTAATTTGTCTCATATTATAATATAATAATGAGGTGAATTATGAAAATACAAAGTAGTTTTCTTATTATACTTAGTTTATCTTTAATGATGTCGAATAATCTTTCCTATGCAGATGAACTAGATAATAAGGAAAATATCCAATCTCTAGAAATAGAAAACTCAGATAATATTGATACCTTAGATAACTACACTCTTTTATCATATATTGAAGAAATAAAAAATAGTCCCCAGTATTTATCCTCAAACAGCGAGATAAAATTACTGTATGATAATGCAATAGACTTTAATTCAAGAGCCTTAAAAAAAGATAATAAAGAATGGTTAGAATTTTCTTATAATAATTTGAAAGGTGATATTAAAATTATAGAAGAACTAACTAATGATAATGAGGATATTTCAAATATAAACTTGCATTCCCCTTTTTATACAGATTCTTCTTATAAGATAGCCTATTTGAAGCTAGATAAAGAAAAGCAAGATATCTTAGATAAGTTAAAGTCTGATAAAAGCAAACAAAGTTTTTTAACAATAGCAGAAGTAGACAATTCAGGAAAGTTTGCCCTCCCCGTATTTTTTAGTGATTGGCTATATCCTTTTATGAAAGATAAAGATCTAGATGGAACAGTTGGAGAAAGTAGTGCCGAACAAGAAGCTTTTACAAGGGATAAGGATCTATTAGAGGCTTATAGAAATACTAGTTTAGAGAAAAGATATGAACTAAAACAAGGATTATATAATAAAGAAAAAGTTATTAGCAAGGATCAATTATTAAATACAGATAACAATTTGACAGAAGTAGACTCTCAAAATCCTTATAATACTAGAGATGATGATAAAATTCCAGATATTAATCCTAATAATGAAGAAGATTTTTCTAAAAATGAGCTTGATGATAGTATTTCTGAAAATAATATTAACGATATATCCAAAGATAATAAGATAGAAGAAGACAATACTGATAAGTATAAGTATTCTTCTGTGTTTTATATAAAAAATAGAACTAAGGATTTATATGTTGCTTTAACTGATGACCAAAGGGAAGATTTAGATAATATGAATACAGATGGTGATGAATATTTAAGTATTGAGGAGCTAGAAAAATATGGAAAATATGCTTTACCTATTAAAGACGGCATAGATTGGCTATATCCTTTTATGTTTGATAAAAATGAAGACGGTATAATTGATGACTCCGATAGAAATAATAAAGCTAAGCAAGAATATGACAATAGTTATAATGATAATTACCAAAAAAATAATGTAAATCAAAAAAGCAGTGAAACAAAATCTATTTCAAATAATTATGATTCATCATTCTATAAAAATAACAAGACTCGTAATGCTTATCTAAACTTACCAGATGAAAAAAAGGAATTGTTAGATAAAATGAATACTGATGGCAATTATCCTTTAACTATAGATGAAGTTTTAGCTTCTGGATTATTTACTCTACCAATAAGTGAAAATGACTGGGTTTATCCATTTATGATTGATAAAAATAATGATGGACTAATAGGTGAGGACTATTATTATTTTAAAGAAAATACAATACCACAAAATTCTACAAGCTATCCGAAAATAACTTCTAACTCATATCCTAGTACACAAAAAGTATCTAGTATGAAATCAACACCCAATATCCAAGCAAATAAGAATGTAAAGACAGGAATTAAAAAACTAAAATTGCCTTTAGTCTTACTAATAAGCTCTTCTTTTGCTTATAGTATTACTAAAAAATATCATTAAAAATGACCTTCATTAGTTGCTTTTAAGCTCAACTTTTGGAGGTCATTTTATTAATAATCAAATTTCTTATTTAAAAATTTCCATCTTCTATCTCTTCAATAGTATCTATAGAATTTCTAAAACTACCTGATTGTATATCTGGGCTGGTCTTTTTTTCTGCATTTATTGTGCCGTCTGGCGCATAACCTAAAGTATTTGTATATGTAAATACTAGGCCTGAATTTGGCATGACATCATTTATGACGCCAAGAGTTATACCATCTCCTCCTGTTTTCTCTCCTACTAGAGTTGCTGATTCGCTATTTTTCATAAAACTAGCCATTCCTTCTGCAGCAGAAAACACAGCCTTATCCACTAAAAGATATACATTTCCATCAAAACCATTATTTTTATTTTTCTCATCTGGACTAATGCTTATAGTATCCTTTATATAATAGTCAAAATTTTTTAAATCAGCTGAATGATCTAATTTTACTCCTGAAATATCTACATTGCTTAGCTTCTCTACATTTAATGTATCATCGGCAAGTATCAACTTTGCTCTATCAGAATCTTTGAAGAATAAATGATTAGTTACTGATTTTTGGCTGGTTAAAAGCTTAGGTAACAAGAAATTTTGCCAATATTCCATATTGCCACCGTAATTTTCTCTAATATCTATTACTAAAGCCTTATAAAGATGTTTATTTCTCAAAAATTCATTTAAAACATCTTGATCAGCTGCAAACTTATCAGGATCCACCATGCCATTTATTTTTATAATTGCTATATTTTCATTACTCGTATCAAGAGTCATATTGCTAGCTTGGTTGTTTGGGATAATTGTTGATATTGCAAGCTTATTATTTTGTCCATTATCTACTATTTGCTTGCCATCTATATGATATCTATTTCTCACCACTTGTTTATTTAGACTTAAAAACTCATAATAAATTGATGGGGAATTCCAGTTTTTTGAATAATAATCTAAAGTACTTTTTACGTAAGCTTCATCTGCAATTCTGGCGTGATGGTTATTAAGCTCTCCCATAATACCAGTCATTACATCTATAAACTCTTGATCAGTTTTAGCTTCCTCTACCCTTTTTAAATATTTATTATAATTACCTATAAAATCTACATTTTGTTCTCTTTTAAGAACGTCAAAAAAAGGATAATTCTCCTTTAGCTCTTCAAATAAATAATTGAAATCATCTACCATCTCTTTATTTGTAAGAGACTTTGGATTTTCTGTTGCTGGCAATTGTAATTTAGGAGGCTTATCTAAATCCTTATACCACTTTAGATAGCTATCTACATCAAATTTGTCAATATTCTCAGGATAAAAGATATTGCTGTTTGCATCAAAGCCATTATTTTCTACTATATCTTCAGCTCGATTTGCTTCTAATTTGTCTAGTCTCCTTTTTGCGCACGAGGTATTTATGAGCATAAAAACAAGGATCAGACAAAAAATCTTAGCTTTATTTTTCATCAAATCCTCCTTTTATGGCATAATCTCTTTTATATAAGTCAAATATTACTGCAATATTTCCTATAGGATTTACTAGTGAAAATACCACTATACTTATAACAAGAAATTTAAGTCGGCTTCTTTCACTTCTTGCAATAGCTGCTAAGCTTGTAAGCCTCCTTGTTCTTAGGCTCGCCATACCATAAATAGATGCAAGTATGCCAAAGATAATCTCAAAAATTTCCTTATAATAGATGCCAAAAGCCAAAATACCCAGCCCTGATAAGATCCAAATTATGGAACTTATAGTTTTCATTTTATTATATTTTTTTAATAAATTAGTATTCTCACTTTTTCTTCTTCTCATAGTTTAATTATATTATAATTCTAAGTTTGGGTAAACTTTCATAAATTTATTACTTCTTTGCCCTGACTTATAATCTAGATAACCTGTCATAGCTATCATAGCTGCATTGTCTGTGCATAGCTCTAGGGAAGGATAATAGAATTTTATATCCTTTTCTTTACAGGCTACTTCTAATCTTTCTTTTAATCTAGAATTAGCAGCTACTCCGCCAGACACAGCTAATTTATTATAGTCTGTTTCACCGATTAACCTCATAGACTTTTCTACTAAAACATCTACCACAGCTTCCTCGAAGCTCGCTGCTATATCTGCTTTATTAAGCTCTTCGTCTTTCTGCTCAAGTTGATGCATATAATTAATTACAGCTGTTTTAAGTCCTGAAAATGAAAAATCATATGAATCTTTTTCCAGCATAACCCTAGGGAATACTACTGCTTCTTTATTACCCTTTTTCGCTATTTTATCTATCTTTGGACCACCAGGATAACCCAATCCCATTTTTCGAGCCACCTTATCAAAGGATTCACCAGCAGCATCATCTCGGGTTTTGCCAACTATCTCATAATCAGTATAGCCTTTTACCTTTACTAAATAGGTGTGACCACCACTTACTACAAGAGATACAAAAGGTGGCTTGAGATCTTTATTTGCTAGATAATTTGCACATATGTGTCCTCGCATATGATTCGCTCCTATCATTGGAGTATTTGTAGCTAAAGATAGAGCCTTGGCCGCAGAGATGCCTACAAGTAAAGACCCCATTAGACCTGGTCCCTTTGTTACAGATATTAAGTCGATATCATCATAGCTAAGATTTGTTTCATTAAGAGCCTTATCTATCAAAGGATTGATAGCTTCAAGGTGCTTTCTACTTGCAATCTCTGGAACAACTCCTCCAAAAAGAGTATGAATATCGATTTGTGATGATATTAAATTTACTAAAAGTTCTCTATCATTTTTAAGAATTGCCACACAGCTATCATCACAACTGGTTTCAATTCCCATTGTATAAAAATCAGACATTTATAATTCCTTTAACATATTATAGGCATCTTCACCTATTTTTTGATAATAGTTTTTACGCAAGCCCATTATTCTAAAGCCAAACTTTTCGTATAAATTTATAGCAGCAAAATTTTTAGTAGATACCTCTAGCCAAATCTGTCTGACATTTTCATTTTTACTAGATTTAACTAAATGATTTAATAGCCTTGTGCCAATGCCCATATGGTGGTAAGCTGGATCTACTGCTATAGTAAAAATTTCTACTTCATCCAGTACATGGCTTGATATGTAAAATCCTACGACTTTACCTTCAATTTCTTCAACAAAATGACGCAAAAAGGAGTTGGACTCTAGTTCCTTTATTAAATGTTTCTTAGACCAGGGTTCAAAAAAGGCTTTATTTTCTATATCATAAACTACATCAGCATCACTAATTTGCATTTTTCTTATCATTTAAAAGCTCTCTTTCAGCTTGTGATTTTCTAAGATAATTTGGGCTTAGTTCATACAAGTTGTAGGACTGATCAAGGTTTTCAAGACATACTTTTATTAAAGATTTGCCTATACAATTATTAAAAGAAATTGGTAAAGTCCTTCTATTAATAAATAAATCTTCGTATTTACTAGATACTTCTCCTATCAATTCAACTTCATCATCAAGTTCATTAACAAGTTTTGAGAATACATCTATGGTATACAAATCTTCTTTTATAACTTCATTAAAGTCCTTATCATAAACAGCTCCATAAATCCTGTTACCTCTGGCATCAATCATAGGAGCCTTTAGCTTATCACTACACGAATTATTAGCAAGAGCTAAAAGCGTACTCACAGCTATTAGCTTTTTATCATTTGCCTGTGCAAGAGTTTTTGCTATAGTCATTCCTATTCTAAGGCCAGTAAAAGAACCAGGACCTTTAGATATAACAAATCTATCAATATCCTTTATATTCATGCCAAGCAAATCCAAAAGAGTTTCTATCATAGGAACTAGGGATTCACTATGGGTCTTTTGTTGGTTTACATTAAAATCGCCTATGATCTCACTATCACTAGCTATAGTGACAGTAGAAATCATAGTCGATGTATCAATTGCCAAGATATTCATTTATCTCTTTCCCCCTTTCCGAATCCTCATAAATTTCTATTTCTCTCTTATTTCCGCTGATTTTTCTAATCTCTATATTTATCATATCATCTGGCAGATAATCACTTACATTCTCTGCCCACTCAAGTATAGTAAGTCCACCATCTGGATAAAAATATGTCTCATAATCTATATCCAAAATCTCATCTTGATCATCAAATCTATAGAGATCTAGGTGATAAATCTTGATATCTCCTTCGTATATATTTACAATTGCAAAGCTTGGAGATGAGCTATTTTCTATAGAAAAATACTGGCTTATAAATCCTGTTAAGGTTGTCTTTCCAGCACTCATTTCTCCTATCAAATTAAGGACATCACCCTCTCTAAGGCTGGATGCCAATTTATTTGCAAATTTTTTCATTTCACTTAATCCGTTAATAATCATAATCCCTCTTTATCTGTCTATTATACTATTTTTGTAGTAAAAAAAAATGAACTAATACAGTTAATACTTCCTGTACTAGTTCATACAATCTATAAAAATAGATTTATATAATCAGTAAACTTATTATTTTAAAATCAAACAATCTCTTACTTATTCAGTATTATACACTTTATAAAAAAGGAATTTATAAAAATTCTAGAATTAAATTGAATAAAGTCATATTACATAAGCATGTTAAAATTATATACTTTTTTTTCTTCTCTAATATAGATTTTATAAATAAGTATGGTGTAATAAAAGCTAAAATTAATATAAAAAGTATTATTAAATCATTAATCATTAAATCCTCCATGCTATAATAATAAAGATAATTGAATATACAACATTAATTACACATAATATTAATACAAGTTCAAAGTCCAGTCAAATATTTAACTAAAATAATTATATATATAAAATCCTTTCCATCACTTTCTTTTTTAATATATAAGTTTACACTAATAAAACCCCTCAATCTTTACTCTAGATTTTTGGGGTTTCACTACCCTTAGAGAGTAGATATAGTTGTATTTAAGAGTATTTAAGTATCGGTGAGATACGTTTATATATTAGCTCGGTTACTATAGATGCCACAGCTCCTTTTATAATATTAAATGGTGCGATTGAAAATATCATAAGTGTAAAATAATTTTTTACTAAAGAATTTTTTCCAGCCTGAGCTGCAAAAGCTGATAAGTCCATATTCATTGCCTTACCATATAATGGGAATACTACAAAGGCATTGGATATAGTTGCTACTGCACTCATTGCAAGAACTCCTAATATTAAAGATAATATAGAGTTCTTTTTGGTCTTATTATTTCTATAAATTAAACTTGATACTAGAACAAATGTTGATCCTACTATAAAGTTAGATAATTCTCCTACTCCACCTGTCATTGTCTTTGAAAGGTTGAGTAAGTTTTTTATAAATTGGATCATAACCCCATACCAAGGTCCTAGGGCAAAGCCACCTATTAAAGAAGGGACATCTGCTAGGTCTAGTTTCATAAATGGTGGTGCTATAGGTATTGGTACTTGGATAAACATAAGCCCATATGATAAAGCTGAAAGAATTCCAACTTTTGTAATCCTATCTAAACTAAATGATTTACTTCTACTTTGATTCATTAATACCTCCTAATATGGGCAATAAAAAATGCCCTAATAATCAGGGCATGAAAGTTAGCTAATCCATCCATAATATAAAGGAAGTGCTATTATATACTTCTCTCATCCAGACTATACTGTCGGTATTGGAATTTCACCAATTCAACCAAGATGGCTCGCAGACTATAACTGCCGGTTTAGGAATTTCACCTTACCCCGAATTAAGCTCGTATGACTAGAATAATCCTATAATATATTCAAGTCCAAACAAACTTATAAATTATTTACTTCTTGTTATTATTATATCACAAGGAAAACATTTTTCAAGTTTATTTTAGGTCAAATTTAACTAAGGAAGTCATATTTTTCCCTGCTTCCCAACTTGCTGAAACTTCTTTTCCATTATTTAAAGTATCAGATATGGCAAGTTCGCCACCCTTACCTACAACATACACTGTATAATCATAATCAGTCTTTGAACTAAAGCTTGCCCCTAGATTATCTCCATCTTTGCTAATATCCCAGTTTTTGATATCTGGTATGTCTATATCTTTCTTTTCTCCCTTATTTTCATTTTCTAAAATAAGTTCATTATCTGAAACATTTTTTATTTTTATCTTATCATTTTCTTTAAGACTTATCTCTTTGCTAGTATAGCTATTACCCTCTGAGTCTTTTGCCACTATCCTAAAAGTGCCGCCATTAGCAAAAAGACTATTTGGTATTACATAGTTGCTATTCTCATCCTTGCAAAGGAGGATTTGGCTATCATCTGCAATTCCTAAAGCTTCAAAATCTTGCTTACTATCATTTCCTATGTGCACCGCTTCTAGCTTATTGTTATTTCTATTTATAAAATAAACTGCTAATCCTATAACTACTACAGCTATCAAAACAAATAAGGCTGTGTTCTTTTTATTTCTCTTCATTTTTTAATCTCCAAACATTTATCAATTATTTCATAGCTAGTCTTGCTTATATTTGCAAAATCTTTATCATGGCTTACTATTACTATAGTTTTGCCCTTAGCATTTTCCTCTAGAAAAAGCTGCATCAAAATATCTTTATTTATAGTATCTAATGACCCTGTAGGCTCATCTGCCAGGAGCAGGTCATAAGGCTTTAATAAAACTCTTGCCATAGCTACCCTTTGTTGCTCCCCACCTGATAATTCATATACTTTATTATTTAGCTTATCAGCTATGCCTAGCTTATCTAAAGTAATATTTATCTTTTCTTTATCATTTTTAAACTCACTATATTTTAGGGCTATGTCAATGTTTTCTTTAACAGTCATATTATCTACAAGGGCAAAGTTTTGAAACAAATAAGCTATCCTTTCTCTCCTTAAGATCATTGACTTATTTTTATCCTTATAAGGATCAGAATAACCAAAGCTTCTTATGCTACCACTATCATAATCTTCCAAAGTTCCTAGTATATTTAGTAGGGTAGACTTTCCGCTACCACTTCTTCCAAAAATGGTTATAAAATCTTTTGGGTATATATTAAGATTAACATTATTTAATATAGTATGGTCCCCATAAGTTTTATTTATATTTTTAAGGCTTACTTGAGCTTCCATTACTTATCCTCCTTTAAACTTTTGATTATATTAGCTTCTTTTCTTAACATTACTATTTCAGCAAGAGTAAATATTATAAATAAGAGGAGGCTAATCCCAAAGCCTATTAAAACCATCCTGTTAGTCCAACCTTCTCTTGGAGCATAAAAGCCTAATCCTCCAAAAACTACACTCAGTCTGAGTACTAGATAGTAGATAGCTATAGATAGTAGATATGAGAAAGCTATAGACCTTATCTTGCCTTTGTGTATGTCCTTAAAAGGATATCCAAACAAGCTCTTTACTGCAGATTCATCTCCATGGTTTAGATAGTAATTTTTATGATCTGTATTTACTATAAATCCATAAATACATAGTAGGATAATTGAGGCTATAATATAAATTATAGTTTCATTTTTGTATACTTGAACTTTATACTCTACATGGTCATAGGCTGTCTCAATCCAAAGAACATACTTACTAGCTGGCGTAGTGGATATTAGTTCCTTTAAGTCTCCTAGACTCTCCTCACCCTTATCTAGATAAGGGTGTAGCTGAGAATTATCTAATCCCTTAGACAGTAAGCTTTCTTCTGACTTAAGTCCGTCCTCATTTATTAAAATGTAAACATAATTGTCCGCATAAGGCTGATCGATCTTAGTATTGGAGTCTAGGCTTGCTAGCTTTTGGCCGCTTTTTATTTTTACAATATTCTCAACTAAATCATCACTATTTTTAGATTCAGATATTTGATTTTCTTTGATATCATCCAAATCTTGATCAGTAAGATTAATATCTTCTGGAACTAATATAACCCATTCATTTTCCTTTGCTTTAGTATCTAAAGCATGTCCCTTATCATCTAATATATCAAACTTTGTAAGGTAATTGTGGTTAATGAAGGCAAATTTTCCATTATTTAACTTATGTTCTCCAAATAAGTCATCATCTATATTTAACCCTTCGACATCTTGGTATGGGTTTAGGAATAATACTGCCCCTCTATCTACTAATATCCTAGCCAATTCTTCTGTAGGTTTTGCAACTAATTCTTTATCTTTATCTCCATCAATTACATATTGCCAAGGTTCCCCAGTGGCTATGTTGGCATATGATTTTGCATCATCCCAATCACTTAAATATTTATTTACATCTTTATAGTCTCTTAAAGAAAAGACAGTGATAGCTAATAAGTAGGCCAAGGACCCTGCAAATATTATTTTGAATATAGATAAGAATTTAGCAGAAACCTTTCTCTCTCCCTTTAATACACTTAATATATCTTCATGATTTGTTTTATATAATAATAGGATAAATTCTAATAAAAATATTACTAAAGCAAATAATAAAATAAATATATACATAGGCGTCATAGCTATCAAAAATCCACCAATGCTATCTGGACTAACTAAGCTATAGAGCAAGACCGAATCAATTATTAAAGCTATTAATATAGGCATAGCTATAAGATTAACAGACTTGTTTGTGGCAATCTTCTTATCATCATATCCAAATAGGAGTGATATGGACAGCTCCTTAACTAGGCTCCTATTATAAATAAGCAAAGCAAATATAGTAGCAAAAATACTAATCAAATTAATGACAAGCATTAAGAAAAACTCTTTCATAGTCATTTCAGAAACACTCATATAATCAGGTGTCTGTACAATATCTGCATAAGCTTTTAAATCATCTATAAATGATTCGACATTATTTTGATCTCCACTTATAGCATAGTCTCCAGATATATTATCTATGTCGATATCTTCATATTTTTTTATATCTATATTGTTTTTAGTTAAAAGATTATTAGAACTTATGCTATCAAATTTATTAGAAGTATTGCTATCTTCATCTATCTTTAAGTCCTTATGGGACTTAGTAAAACTACTAGGATCACTTAAAAATAAATAAGCATCTACATCCATATTTTCTTTTTCACCAACTCTAGACTTCTTGACAAATTTTATTAAATTGATATTATTATCTGATGCAGCTTTAGCAATGTCATCTCTAATATCCTCATCATTATAGTTGACAAGATTTACAAACTTATCAAAATCAGGGAATTTACCTATAGCCTGATTGCTATCTATGTAATAAAAATAAGTTAAGGAACTTAGTATTAATGTTATTGTTATTAATATCTTTAGTATTTTTTTCATAGCTTTACTACCTTATAAAAACCAACTTGTATAAAATCAAAAGATTTTATACAAGTTGACTTAACCATACTTTATTCTACATTTGCATATGCTTCATTTCCAAAAGGTGCTTTTTCCCAACTAGCATAAGCTGTTTTACCAGGAGCAGTTCTACCAGATTTTCCAAACCTACCGCCTGCACCCTTTACCTTGGTATTATGATATTTACTTACGTGATAAAATCGTGACCACACATGGGAAGTGTTAACTCCATGTCTCCACTTACCACCTAACCAGTCCTTAACTCCACTGTCGTAGGTTTTTGATGAATAAGTGCTAACACTCTCTGATTCTACTGTAACCACATCATTGTTTGATGAATCAATGCTATATTCTTGATCTGCAAAAGAAACTGGCGTATTAAATAATATTAGTCCTCCCAAATATATTTTTGGAATATAAAGTGTACACTTATTCTATATCTTTATTATAAAATATTTTAAAATATTAATTAATAGCCTATATGCATGATAAAAATACCAATACAGATACTGATAAATACACAAAAAGCCAGTTTTTATTAATTAATATCAAAAATGATTTGAATTTTTCTAATATTAACTTAATAAAAACTGGCTTTAAAGCATGGTTACTTGTCTTGATAAATTAATTTATTAAATTTTTCTTTTAATTCTGACCTATTTGTTAGTAAACATAAGTCCATAGATTTATTTAAATATGATAAAAACTCTGGGTTTTCAATTTTAAAAAGGATCTCGCCTCTCTGATAGTATGAGTTAATCAAGTTAATAGTGTCATTATTTCTAATAGATGAATCGATAGATTTTTTATTCCACTCTAAAGCTTTTTCAACATCACCTTCATAACTATATGAACTACTAATATCATAAGATACTCTTGGATACAAATTATTATTTTTACCTATATTATTTGCTATAAATAGTAGTATATCGTAGCTCAATCCAATGTCTCCATTCTCCCTATAATAATGAGCCATAGCAGATAATATCCTGTATTCGAAATTTGTATAGTTATAATTTTTATACTTTTCAATCTTAAAGTCTTTATGAGATATAACCATAGCCTTATTTAGACCTTTTATAAAACTTTCGCTGTTTCCTTTCGTATTATAGATTATAGATTGGTAAAATTTAAAATACTGGCTATATTTCTTTTGATAAAAACTAGGTAGAATATCTTTATTTACCTTCTCAAATTCTCCTAATGTTTCCTCTACTTTTTCATAGTTAAATTCATCCATATAATAATCTAAGTCAGTTATGTAATCATCTATATACGACCATATAGATCCCTGAAAAGAATTGAATATAATGTCAAATTCAAGGCCCAGCTCTTCTAAAATCAACAATAAAGAGCTAAGCTTTATATCTACCTTTCCACTTTCAAGCCTCCTTATTGTATCTACTGATAAATCAGCAGCAAAGGCCAGTTCCTCTTGGGTTAGTTTTTTTTCTTTTCTTATAGTCCTTATTTCATTACCTATATAGGCTAAATTATAATTCATTATTCACCCTTTCTATGGTGTACAAGAATCGAGTACCCACCTATAACCCTTACGGTTTACAGTTTCAATTGGATTTAAGTCAGCTTTTTTAAATTCTAGTCTTATTTTTCTAATATGCTCCCTTACAGATCTTTCTGTTGTTTTAAGTCCTTTCTTTTCCATGGCTTCTACTATTTCATCCTTTGATAAGGTTTTACCCATCTTGGATATTAGTACTGAGCAGATGCTTATTTCAAACTTGGTTAAATCTAGAATATCATTGCCTATCCTAAAGATACCGTTATCCTCTTCCATAGTACAAAATCCTAATCTTACAATATTTGTATCGTTGATTTCTTCTACTTTATTAAAAACATTATTTATAAACTCCTCACGTGTGTTAGAATGGATTACAAAATCTTTATCATCTATTTCTTGTTCGTAAGGATTATCTGTATTTCTCTCTGTTAGATATATTACTGGAACGGATGTAGTTTGTTTTATGTATTGAATTACTTGAAGACACTTATTATAGGTCATATCTACCAAGATTAGATCGTAGCTATCTAAATCTAAGTCAATCAAGTCTTCCATTTGTTCGAATTTATGTATAACTACTTCATGTTTATCAAAATGTGAGTTTAAGAGAGAAGATACACCGTTTTCATTTTCTACTGATGCTATTTTCATATTTTCTCCTTTTTGTTTATATATAGATTATATACTTTCTAATGACAAATGTAAATATATTTTTATATAAATTTATAAACTTAAGATAAAATACTTAAATTTCTTTGTAAAAAGACAAGCAAAAAGGACTTGCTTTGCAAGTCCTTTTGAATATATCTTATAAATAATATTTTTTAACCATCTTAAGATCATCATCTAATTCATAAACTAGTGGTTGACCTGTTGGGATTTCTAAGTCCATTATATCTTCATCTGAAATTTCTTCTATGTGTTTTGCAAGTGCTCTTAAGCTATTACCATGAGCTGCTACTAATACTGTTTCATCTTTTAGTAACTGTGGAGCTATGTTATCAAAGAAGTATGGTAGTGCTCTATCTAGAGTAATCTTTAAGTTTTCTGCTGCTGGGATTACATCTTGTGGAAGATTTTTAAACTGTCTCATGTTTAATTGTTCTTTTTGAGCTTCTTCTGATAATAATGGAGGGAGTGTATCATATGATCTTCTCCAAATGTGAACTTGTTCATCCCCGTATTTTTCAGCTGTTTCTGCTTTGTTTAGCCCTTGTAAAGCCCCATAATGACGTTCATTTAGTCTCCATGATTTTTCTACTGGAACAAATAGTTGCTCAGAATATTCTAGTACATAGTTACAGGTTTTTATAGCACGTTTTAGTATAGATGTATGTGCATGATCAAATACTATACCTGCTTCTTTTATTTTTTTACCAGCTTCTATAGCTTCTTCTGTTCCTTTTTCAGAAAGATCTACGTCTACCCATCCTGTAAATTTGTTTGCAAGATTCCATTCACTTTGACCGTGTCTTACCATTACTAATGTTTTTGTCATTATCTTCTCCTTAATTTTTCATTCTTTTCAAGTTCTTTTTGCTTAGCCTTAATAGATTCATTATGTCCTTTATCTATTTCATCTAGCCAATTTAAAGCTCTACCTGTACCTACTATTACACATTGTTCTGCATTTTCTGCTATTTTTACGTTTATTTGGAATTTTTCTCCTATACGCTCACGCAGACCTAATGTATAAGCTGCACCACCTGTTAGAATAATTTCTTTTTCATATATATCTGCAGCTAGTTCTGGAGGTGTTACCTCTAATACCTTTTTTACCCCATCCACGATTAAATCCACATCAGGTTTTATCGCTAGAGCAATTTCTCCTACTGGGACATATACTTTTGCTGGAAGTCCATCTGTTATTTGCCTACCTGCAACTTCTATGGATTCGCTAGGTTCTGCCTTACCTGATTCAATTTTTATTTCTTCTGCCTTGTTATCTCCAATAAGTAATCCATATCTTGATCTTATATAATCTTTAATAGCTTTATCAAAGCTTAGACCTGCTACTGGCACTGATGTACTTGCTATAATCTGACCCATGGAAATAACCGCTATATCTGTGGTTCCTCCACCTATATCAAGGACTAATTCTCCACCTGCATCTGTTATATCAACCCCAGCTCCAATTGCTGCTGCTAAAGGTTCTTCTATAAGATAAGTCCTGTGTGCTCCAGCATTTTCGCTTGCTTGAAGAACTGCTCTTTTTTCAACTTGAGTTGATCTACTTGGAACACAGATGAGAACGTCTGGTTTTATAAGAGCCTTGCTTATTGATTTTTCTAAAAAGTACTTAAGCATGCGCTCTGTTGCTGGAAAGTCTGCTATAACTCCATCTTTCATAGGCATAACTGCCTTAATGTTACCTGGAGTCCTGCCAACAAGTTTTTTAGCTTCGCTTCCTACTGCAAGTATATCATCTGTTAGGATATCAATGGCTATTACTGATGGTTCTTCTAAAACTATTCCCTTGTTATTTACATAGACTAGAACTTGAGCTGTTCCTAAATCTATTGCTACACTTCTTCTAAAGCTTGCCATTTTTTCTCCTAATAATTTTTAAGTATATCTACCTTATCTAGTTTTTCCCATGTAAAATCGGGATTATTTCTACCGAAGTGTCCATAAGATGATGTTTCTTTATAGATTGGTCTTAACAGATCTAAATAATCTATAATTGCTTGTGGTCTAAAATCAAAGTTTTCCCTTAGTATTTCCAGTAGTCTCTCGTCATCATATTTGCCAGTTCCAAAGCTATCTACGTAAATTGAAAGTGGATGTGCTACACCTATAGCATAGGATATACCTATTTCAAGTTTATCCGCAAGTCCTGCTGCAACCATGTTTTTAGCTGCATATCTTGCCATATAAGCAGCTGATCTATCAACTTTAGTAGGATCTTTTCCAGAAAATGCTCCACCACCTGCTTTAGAGTATCCGCCATAAGTATCAACTATGATCTTACGACCTGTTAGTCCACTGTCTCCCTTTGGACCGCCTATTACAAATTTACCTGTTGGATTTACATAGATTCTTGTATTTTCATCAATTAAGCTATCATCTATAACTTTATTTATTACCTCATCTATTATATCTTGACGAACTTTTTCTAATGATACGTCTTCTGTATGTTGAGCAGAAATAACTATATTATCGATTCTAACTAGTTTATCATCATCATATTCTACAGTCACTTGAGTTTTTCCATCTGGTCTTAGATATGAAAGAGTTCCATCTTTACGCACTTCAGTAAGTCTCATGGAAAGTTTATGAGCATAGGTTACGGATACTGGTAGATATTCTTCCGTTTCATTATCTGCATATCCAAAGATAATACCTTGATCTCCTGCACCTATTCGATCATATTTTTCATTAGTTGATTTATATTCTTGGGCACTATTTACACCTTGGGCAATGTCTGCTGATTGCTCTATTAACGAGGTTAAAACTGCTACATTTGAATAGTCAAACCCTAAACTAGGATCATCATATCCTATTTCTTTTATGACATTTCTAGTTATTTGCTCTACTGGTGCATAGGCTGTTGTGGAAATTTCTCCAACTACTAAAACTAAACCAGTTGAGGTTACTGTCTCGCAAGCAACTCTACTATTTTTATCTTGTCTTAAACATTCATCTAGTATTGCATCAGAAATCCTATCACAAACTTTATCTGGATGGCCTTCTGTTACTGATTCACTTGTTACAAATCTTTTCATCATTTCTCCTCTAATATTACAACTGCACGAGCTTCTATACCTAGACCTTCTCCCGTAAAGCCTAGACCTTCACTTGTTGAAGCTTTGATTGATATGTTTTCCATATCAGTATTTAGATGCTCTTTAAGTAATTTCCTTATTTCTTCTCTCTTTGGACTTATCTTAGGCATTTCACAAATTATTACACTATCAATATTACCTATCTTATACCCTCTATCATCCATTAGCTTTACTACATTATCAAGTAATTCTATTGAATAAATCCCTTTATATTTAGGGTCTGTATCTGGAAATAACTTTCCTATATCAGTTTCTGCTAAAGCTCCTAGTATAGCATCCATAATAGCATGTGTAAGTACGTCTGCATCAGAATGCCCTAACAGGCCTTTTTCATAATCAAATTTGACTCCACCAAGAATCAAATCCCTATTTTCTACTAGCCTATGAACATCATATCCTATTCCTATTCTCATCTTTGCCCTCTATTCTGGGTTTCAATATATGCATCTGCAAATAATATATCTTCATTAGTAGTGATTTTTATATTAGAATATTCTCCTTCAACTACTTTTACTGCTTCTTGTCTATTGAAAAATTCAAATAACTGACTATCATCTGTTATCATAAATTCACTAGCAACATACTTCTTATACATAGAAAATAGTATATTTTTATCAAAAGCTTGGGGAGTTTGAATATTATAAACAAAGTCCCTATGTGGGGTAAAATCCACAAGCATATTTTCATCTACGATTTTAACTGTATCTTTAGTTTTTGTAGCGCTTACTACTGCCTTATATTCTCTAAGTTCATCTAATGTTTTATAGAAAAGCTCTCTACTAGCAAAAGGCCTTACCCCATCATGGGTTAAGACCAATTGTGTTTTTTTATTTAAAGCTTTAAGTCCTTCAAAGGTTGACTTTTCTCTAGTATCACTACCGTAAACATACTTAATCTTTCTATCATAATTTTTGAGTATATCTTTGATAATATCCTCATCTTCAAGTCTGATAACTAAGATAATCTCATCAAATTCCTCGATACCTACTATGGTATCTAAAGTACGTTCTATAATCTTTTTACCTTCAATTTCTAAAAAGGGCTTATTTATATTGCTATTCATACGTCTTCCAGATCCAGCTGAAGTTATGATAGCTGATAAAAATTTGTTATCAAACATCTAGTCCTCTTCACTCTTTACAAAAATCATACGCCCTGCAGAAGTTTGTAAAACACTGGTAACGACAGCATTTATGGTTTGGTCTATATATTTATCACCATCTTCAACTACAACCATAGTTCCGTCATCTAAGTATCCAACTCCCTGGTTTTTACCCTTACCTTCCTTGATTACATCTATTTTCATATGCTCTCCAGGAATTACTACCGGTTTAAGTGCATTGGCAAGATCATTTATATTCAAAACTGGTATGCCTTGAACATCTGCAACCTTATTTAGATTATAGTCATTGGTAAATATTTTACCATCCATATCCATAGCTAACTTTAAAAGTTTGCTATCAACTTCTTTAATCTCAGGATAATCAACATCAGTTATTCTAAAATTAATCTTACCACTTTTTTTGATAGTGTTTACTATATCTAAGCCCCTACGGCCTCTTTCTCTTTTAAGATCATCTGGACTATCAGCTATATGTTGAAGTTCTTCTAGGACAAACTCAGAAATAATAAGCTCACCTTCTATAAATTCTGTATCTATAATATCTACTATACGGCCATCTATAATTACAGATGTGTCAAGGATTTTTGGACTAGCAATCTTACTATTTTTACTAGATTTTAAAATATGACGAGAATCTTTATTTTCTTTGTTCTCTTTAGAGGTCTTAAAAAGATTTAAAAAATCATCACTATTTTTTGTAGCAACTCTCCATCCTAAATAACCTAAACCAATATATAATAAAATAGATAATAACACAAAAATAGAATTGCCTACATATGGTAATTGTAAGCTGGTTAAAGGTCTTGTAATTAAGGTTGCTATAAGAATACCAATTATCGCTCCAACTGTACCGACTATAAGATTTCCTGCTGGTATCTCACTAATTTGTCCTTCTATATTCGAGAAATTAACGAGAAATTTATCTACAAATGATGTAGATATAAAATAAAAGATTATTCCTCCAATTAGCCCTGCTATTATGTTTGCAATTATAAATATAATGCCGCTAGAATCTATGAAAGAACTTGCGGCATTAACCACATTTAATATTACAATACCAAGAGCAGCTCCAATTAGCGTAATAACCAATTGAATTATTCGCTTCATTTATGCTCCTTGTTATCATTTTTAAAGAAAACAATCAAAGACCAATAGATTCATCTATCATTTCTTCAGCTTTTTCTTTTTCTAGAGAACCTGCCATGACTAACTCACTAGCCATAATTCGTCTTGCCCTGTTTAATAATTTTTTCTCAGTAGTGGATAGACCCTTTTCTTTATCTAAAATCGCTAAGTTCCTAACCATTTTTGCAATTTCAAATATATCCCCAGACTTAATAACTTCTTGGTTTTGTCTATAGCGGACATTCCAGTTATTTGACATTTGGGTAGGATCATCATCTAAGATTCTAAGTACTTCATCGCCTTCTTTTTTGCCGATGACCTCTCTTATGTTCATTTTGTCAATATTTGCCATTGGAATCGAAATATCCATAGAACCGATTGGCATTTTTAGGATAAAATAATCTTTCTCTTCTCCTAAAAATTCTTTTTTTTCAATAGAATCAATTATACCCGCACCATGGTTGGGGTATACGATTTTATCGCCTATTTTAAACATTTTTACCTCCTAGGTTCTCAATTATATTATATCAAATTAGCACTTTTTCGTAAAACAAATTTGAAAATCTAGCTCTTTTGGGGTAAAAAGATAGACTAGTTACGTAATCCAGTTCGCATTCTTATTTTTTCTTGTTCCACCTTAATTTTTGCATGAGTAGTAGATCCACCATACTCACCATCCAAAGACCAGGCTACTTTACTGTTAGTTTTTATCTCAAACTCACTTCCTTGACGGAGAATTAACATATCATTTTCTTTTCTATTTGTTAAACCAAATATTATCTTATTTATATCAGAAAGAGATTGGGGACGCTTTACCATGGTTAGCTCAAATATCCCATCCGATAAACCGACATTATCTCCTGTTATGCCTATAAAACCGCCTACAGACACTGAATTAGTTACCATAAAATGGATGAAATCTCCCTTTATGGTATCTCCATCTACTGATACTTCTATTTTATAGGTTGGAATGTTAATTAGAGGTAAAGTTTGCTTAAGACCTTCAAATATATATGCATTTCTACCAAAGATATTTTTGACATCTTGGCCAGTATTATAGGAAACTTCTGCTATTGTTCCAAAAGCTGCTACATATACAAAAAACTTATCATCAATTTTCCCTATATCTATGCGCTTTTGATAACCTCTTGTGGCTACTTTAGTAGCCTTTTCTACATCCTTTGGAATATTTAAAGATTTTGAAAAATCATTTGTTGAACCAGTTGGTATGTATCCTATCAAAGGGTCTATATCAAGTTTTGATACAGCTGCTATGACTTCATCAAGTGTTCCATCACCACCACCTACTATAATTTCATCAAATCTATTTCCCAATTCTACAATAGTTTCACTTGCATCTTTTGGGCTTTGAGTTGCATATATACTTGCTAAATATTCTCTCTCACTTAAATAATCAACAATCCAAGACAAGTGCTCATTGATTATTCTTTGACCACTATTAGGATTGTATATAAAAAGGGCTTCTTTCATAGTTTCTCCTTTTACTAAGTTAGCTAAGTCAAGTATACACCAAATCAATATTTTATAAAAGAAAAAAGGGGGAGTATCCCCCTCAAAACTTCTTAGTTTACTGATAACTTTTTATCATGGAAGTAATATGTTAGACCATAAAGAATAGCTGATATTACTATATTTATAATTATAGGAAAAGCCATAGAAGCACTAGGAAGCTCTGCAGATATCTCTAAATTATTTGGCCCATAATTAAAAGTAGAAGATACATACTCAGCTAAAGCAGATGCTTGAATCTTAGATGATAGCATACCTAGGGCAAAAAATAATACTAGGAATATAATTATAGGTGTCCATTTTGATTTTTTGCCAAATAACTTAGTAGATCCAGCTGTATTAGCTAGCATTATTATATTTACTAAATAAAGTCCTATAGTAAATATAGTAATTATCAAAGCAAGCACAGTATTTGAACCTATTTGTCCGATACCATTTGCTATTGAGTCTAAAAGCTCTCCTATGCTTAAGTTAGAAGTAACTAATATTAATATGATATAGTTTATAAAAGTAACAATAGCTATTAAAATCCCTAGTAATATGAATCCTACAAGCCTTGCACCACTAATTGCTGATGAAGCTAAGGGTAAGGCTGAATAGAAGGCTGCATTTTTCCCATAGAATCTTTCATAATCATTTTTAGCAGCTATCCCTAGAGCTATAAGAGGACCTATGGTAAGCAAAGTCATAGAAATTGTCATTCCAATTCCTAAAAAAGGGCTATCTTTAAAGATATTTAATAATTGTAAAAACATTAAGGCCGAAGCTATTGGCAATAATAACCATAATATTATAGACTTAAAGTCTTCTTTAAATATTTGTCCTAAAAGTTTTCCCATTATATAACCTCCATAAAGTAATCTTCAACACCCATATGGTGTTTTTCCCTTATATCATCAACGCTCTCATTTACCACTAGTTTACCATGATCCATAAATAGGACTCTATCTAAGGCACGTTCTACTTCACCGATTAAATGTGTTGATAAAAGCAAAGTTCCATCATAATCAAAGTTATCGATTATAGTAGTTAAAACCATCTTTCTTGATTTTGGGTCAATACCACTTAATGGTTCATCTAAAAGATAGATCTTAGATTTTCTTGATAAAGTTAAGGCTATTTGAAGTTTTTCTTTCATTCCTTTAGAACATTCCTTAATCTTTAGATCTTTGGATATTTCAAATTTTTCTAATAGTTTATAAAATTGATCGCTAGAGAAGTCTTCAAAAAATTTATTATATATATCTACTACTTGATAGATTTTTAAGTTATCATCTAAAGCCAGATGATCTGGTTGATATGACACCATATTATTAGTATCTCCACCAGGTAATTCACCATTTATTTTTACTCTACCTTGGTAGTTTCTCTCAAGACCTGCAAGTATTCTTATAAGCGTTGTTTTACCAGATCCATTTTCACCTACAAGTCCAACAATCTGCCCATCATCTAAGTTTAAGTTGACATTGTCTAAAACAGCTTTGCCGTTATAGACCATAGTTAAGTTTTTAGCCTCAATCATCTTTTCCCTCCCAATATAACCTTAATTGATCAATAGCTTGATTAATATCTAAGTGCAAATTTTCCGCTCCTTCTATAAATTGGTCTGCTAATTCATAAAAGGAAGAATTTTCTAATTTTAATATCAAGTTTTTATTTTCTGTAACAAATCTACCAGCTGTTCGTCTGGTTTCTGTAAGTCCAGCACGCTCAAGCTCTACCAGAGCTTTTTGAACCGTATTTGGATTGACCTCATAAGTACTTGCAAGGTTTCTTACGGAATCAATCTTAGAACCTGCGGGCCATTGTCCAGTCGATATTTTTAGCTTAAATTCTTCTAGAAGTTGCAGATAGATAGGTCTAGAATTATCAAAGTCCATCTACGTCTCCTTAATTTGTATTATTGTATTACTATCTTAGTACAATAATATTATAGCATGGTTTTAAATAAATGCAAGCACTTTTTTCATTTTTTTAAATTAAATAAAAAAAGAGCAAGTTAAAGCTTGCTCCAAAAAAAATATTATCTATTTTCTAATTTAGGTAAATCTCTTGTCAAGAAATTTCTTAGTAGATATATGATTAATACAGTTATTATAAATTCTACCGCCAAGAAAGATCCATTATAGGTTATTGAATAAACCCATGAATTCATCCCTTCTGGTGTATATTCTTTAAAAAATATAACTCCTGACAATACATGACAAATTAATCTAGCTAAAACTCCAATAGCAGATCCTTTTAACACAGGTGCTATTGATTTGGTCTTTTGGAATTCTTCTGCATAGATCCCAGCAAGACCTAACAGTCCAAACGCTAATGGATAGTCTAGGATTGCTTGTACTGGATGATATATACCCCCACCTAGCATCATATCTATAATCCCATATAAGGCTCCAACAACAAACCCCTTTCCTGTTCCATATCTCATAGCAAATATAATCAAAGGAATCATTTGTCCAGCAGTAACTGAACCTTCTTGAGGCATGGTAAAAAGCTTAATACGTCCCAACACAAATGATAAGGCTAAACAAATAGCTCCCTCAGTTAACATTCTCGTTGTCCAATTTTTATTATTTTCCATAAAAAATACCTCCTTCTAGCACAATGCTAATAAGAGGTCAGACACTTTCCCCCGCAAGCATTACCTTGAACTGGTTTAAGGGTATATTCTCAGCCATAAGGCACCCCTAGTGCATATGTATATTATAACTTTTTGATAAATTTTTGCAAATTGGAGTAAGGAGTCTCTGATCTAGATATTAGCCTATCATATATCCATAATGATAATAGAATCATTTACTCCTTACAATATTTAATTTACAGATACTTAGATACCTTTTAGTAAGCTTACCTTCACATAAGCTTGATTCCCATTATAATCTACCTTAACAAATCCTTTTTCAGCTTCTTCTAGAATTGTTACTACAGAACCTTTATCAAGACTATCAAAAGCTGTGCTATCATCTGCTTTAGAGTACATTTTAGCATCTTCTATAGTCTCATAAAGTCCATTTATTTGGACTTCTTCATCTATATATTTGCTTTTTTTATTTTCTTTAATTTCTATATGCTGAGGATTATATGTCACTTGATTTGTACACGATGTTAATGTTAGAGCTATGAGTAAAATTAAGCGCTTATTTATAATAAATCACCCCTAGTACTTTTATACCAAGTCTTTCTAATTCTCTAACTTGCTTTATTAAATCTTTTTTATGTGTAGACTTTTTAGCAACAATTATCTTATAATCTTCTAAACCTGCTAAATCATAGGCTTCTGAATTTTCTAGAGACTCTTCATCTACGAGTATATAATCCTTATCCACATCATAATTTAGAATTTGCTTTTTGACTTGCCTATAATCAAGTCCTTGTGAAGATACAACTGGTGCCTCTATATTCTCAGCTAATTTTTTTGTGATATTAGCTTCATAAGATTTATCATTTATAGAACTTAGACCAATAACTGCTTTGTTAGAAGTATTTATGATTTTTCTTCTAATCTTACCAAGCTCACTTTTATTATCATAGGAAAAATCTCCTAAAACCTCAAGGCCAAGTTGTCTTATATCATCAGCCTCTTCTATCTTATCGGAAAAAATTTCCTTAATTAATAGTATTAAAAGACCTACTAAAGCTCCTACTATAAGTCCTATGATAGAAAATACTATTCCTCTAGTCTTAGATGATTCTTTAACCACAACATTTTGTAGATATTCAATATTTTCCATATTTAGATAATTTTTAGCATAATCTCTAAACTCTTCAGTTATTAAAGTAAGGCTATCTCTTGCTCGATTTTCATTTCTATCTTTATAACTAAAGCTAATTACTCCGCCTTGTGGATTTACTTCATACTCTAATTTATCTTCAATATCATCTGATTCTAAGTTTGTATCTAGTTTTTCAGATACTCTTTCGTATAAATCCTCTGATTCCAAAAATTGTGCATAAATATTTGCTAATTTCTCATTTAAAATCAACTTATTATAACTGATGGGTTCATCGTCATTACTTGTTACCATAAGTACTGCCTGAGCCTCATAAGAATCACTATTTAAAACTTTTGTCCCAAAAATTCCAAGTCCTAATACAAGAGCTGGAACTAAAATAAGCCATTTATTCCTTTTGATTGACTCCATAATTTGTTTTGTAGTTATTTTTTCCATTTATCCTCCTTACCTTAACGAATGGATAGCATTTAAGTTTGTAAAGAAAAAATCATAAGCTGGTGCCTTAGCCATTAAAAATATGGCATAAGGAATTAAAAATATTAGAACACTTAATCCTATCAAAAATCTGCCCAGCTCATCTTCCTCTTTTATTTCTTCCATAACAAGTGGTATGTAAATAATCTCTAATATTGTAAAAAATGTTGAAAATCTGAAAGCTATAGCTATAGATGATCTAAATACTAATAACACTAAAAGACTAAACCAAATAGCCTTGTTACTCGCTTCTTTCATAGATAATTTATCGAAACTCTTTTTGTTAAAATACATTAAGCTTGTCATAAATAAAGCTATAACAAAAATTATCCTAGGATCATAAAATTTCATAGCTCCTGCAAATTTTCCTGTAAAAGTATAGGTCATTACCTTAGTAGACATTCTTCCAAGTCCTATTGCTGCTAATATATTAGCTAGCATTCTAAACATAAAACTAGAAAATACCGATATAACAAAGGCTAAACCTGCTGTAATAATCTTAAAAAGATTGCCTATACTAAAAGACATAAAAAATAAAAATGGCAAGAGAATTATACTCGCTCTATGAAAACTAAAGGCAAATAGAAAAAATAAAAAGCTCTTTAGCCATCTTTTTTCACTAAAAGAATGTATACTTATTAGTCCAAGCCCCACAGCACTAGCAGTTCTTGCAGTCTGCATATCAAACTGGATAAATATAGGTAAAAATATTAAGGCTGATAGAAAAGGATTTGGACTATACTTTAAACTTATAAAGGCTACAGGAATAATAGATAAAATATTCATAAGTACAATTATCCACTGACGTGATAAGCTTAAAATATTTATTAGATAGGAAAATAATCTAAAAGAAAATTCTACAGGATATGAAAAATTCATAACTTTAGAAAAATCAGTTCCTATATCACGGGCAAACCACAAATAATTATAGTAATCCGCATCTCCAGAACCACGAAAGGCTGCAAAGATAAACATGATAAAAAACATTAACCCTGCTAAAAGTTTCTTCTCCCTTTCATCTTTAAATTTTATTAAAGTATTTATTAAAAACAAGCTTAGTTCACTAAGCGTAAATAAAGTAAATCCCATATGCTCCTCTTATTCTAGAAATATTATAACAGATATCAAGACTATTAAAAATATAAATTTAATCTTACTTTGTAATAATACGATAAACATTATATATTTTTTATTAAAATAAATATAACTTAACAAATACTTTACAAATCTCTTATGTTTCTAAAACAATTATCCACTATCATACTTAATAAGGAAACAGTTATAGTTCAACGTATTAATTTTCATCGCAATGCGTACTCTTCCTTAATAAAAAATTATATAAACTGTTTACCTATATGTGCAAAGGTCCTTACCCTCAAACTTTTGTGCTCTCTCACTTAAACTCTTCTTAGCATATATTTTGCAAACTCCGTGAGAGCTTTCAACAGTCAACATGAAGCGTTGGCTGTTTTATTATTAAGGAAGTCTCTTTCTTCCAATCACTAATTTATTAAATATTTAATAAAATTTTACATTAAAAAATAGAGCTGTTTGACCAGCTCTATTTTTTAATGTATTTGTAAACATATTACATATTTATTTCTTTGTATTCCATTTCAAGGTCTTCTGCTACTGGTTCGTAAGCTATGCTTCCTTCAAATGTATTAATACCACTGATTATTTCTGGGAATCTTTCACAAGCTGTTTTTAGGCCATTATCCGCTATAGCTTTTGCATATCTTGTTGTAGCATTGCTTAATGCGTAAGTACTTGTTCTAGCAACCGCACCTGGTATATTTGCTACAGCATAGTGAACTACTCCATATTCATTAAACACTGGATTAGAGTGTGATGTTGGTCTATTCTTAGTAAGGTCTGTAGAACCACCTTGGTCAATAGCAACGTCTACTACTACTGAGCCTTCTTTCATCTCTTTTACATATTCTTCTTTGATAAGTTGTGGAGCTTTACGTCCTGGGATTAATACTGTAGAAATTACTAAGTCTGCATTTTTAGTAGCTTCTTTGATATTAAGTGGATTTGAATAAAGTGTTTCTACCTTATCTGGGAATATGTTTGTGATCTCTGTAAGTGCATCAATATTAACATCTAGAACTGTAACTCTAGCTCCCATACCAACTGCTATTCTTGTTGCAGCTGTACCTACTGTACCAGCTCCTACTACAACTACGTTTGCAGGTCTAACACCTGGTACACCTTGAAGTAGGATTCCTTCTCCACCTTCTGGACTTGTTAGATATCTTGCACCTTCTTGTACAGCCATACGTCCAGCAATTTCTGACATTGGACGTAGTAATGGAAGTTTATTTTCTAGTTGAACAGTTTCATAACCTATACCTATAACTTTATTATCCACTAAAGCTTTAGCTAGTTTTTCATTGCTTGCTAGGTGAAGGTAAGTATAAAGTATAAGACCTTCTCTAAAGTATTGGTATTCCTCTTCTAAAGGTTCTTTAACTTTATAGATCATGTCAGATTTTTCCCAAACTTCTTTTGCAGTATCTAAAATTTCTGCTCCAGCTTCTTTATAATCTTCATCTGAAATACCTGATCCTATTCCTGCACCTTTTTCGATGTAAACTGTATTATTTTTACTTAGTTCTAATACAGACCCTGGTATAACAGCAACTCTGTTTTCATTATCCTTTATTTCTTTTGGTATTCCTATAATCATATTTTAACTCCTTATATACTATTTAACGAATTCTCTTTGTGACTTTAATTTTATACCCATTTATAATAAATATTAAAACTTGCAATATAATAAGTTTTATTTTTCATCTAATAAATATATATCTTTACTAGCTTTCGGAGAGATTCTTATTTCCTTATTTTTAGTTTTAACAATAACCGTATTATCAAAGTTATCATAAGCAATAAGTTTTATTTTATCGCCTATTTTTATATCAATAGATTCGCAATACTCAAGTAAATCTCTTTTATCTCTTATTCTACTAATTATATACTCTTTATCCGGATTTGCTTGATTCATTTTTATAAGATCCTTTGAAGAACTTTCATTGTTAATAAAAATAACTGAACCATGAGGGCAATAATCAGGATATCCTAGATAAGCATTTAACTTGTCTAATAATTCATCATCTGTTACAGATTGCAAATTATTCGCTATAGGATGGACATCTTTCCAAGAAAATTCTAGTTCCTTTTCAAGAAAGTACTCCCATAATCTATGCTTTGATAAAATCTTTTTTGTTAAAGCTAGACCACTATCTGTTAGTATATTCTCTTTGCTATTTTTAACTAGACCTTGGTCTTTAAGTTTTTTAAGCATCTCTGTAACTGAAGATGGAGCCAAGTCAAGCTGTTCACTTATGGACTTATTAGTTACTTTCTCACCTTCTCCCATCAGTTTGAAAATTGTTATTAAATAATCTTCCTTTTGTGAATTTACTTCTGACATATGTCTAAATTTCCTTATCTAACTACTAAATATTCCTTAATTTGTATATTTAATATACTTCTTAACTAAAAGTATAGCTAGATAAGTAATCATATTGATAAATGCAATAAAACCTGCCACAGAAACATTTAAGAATAGGGCAAGATAAAATCCCACTATAGAATTTATAGCTGCTATAATGCAGGCCACTATAAGCGCTGATTTTAAACTCTTTACAAGTTGAAGACTACTAGCTCCAGGCCCTATAAAAAACGATATAACTAGTATAGCACCCACACTATTAAAAGAAATAACTGATGTGATACTAGTTAATGTCATCAGTCCATAAAATAAAAAACTAGTTGGTATGCCTATCAAATAAGCAAAATTATTATCAAAAGTAGATATTTTTAACTTCTGATAATTAATAATTATAAAAAGTATAGTCAATATCAAAATTAATATTCCATAAACTATTGCCACAGATATCTGATGACCAAATATATTAGCAGTTACTAAAGAGGAAAATAAAACTTCCCCCATCAAAACAACATCAGTATCTAGATGAACATTCCTAAAAAACTTACTAATAAGTATTACGGCAAGCGCAAAAAATATTGGAAATACCATACCTATGGCATCATCATATTTACTAATTCCTCTTTTACCTATATTTTCTACTAGATAAACTGTCAGTAAACCTATTAAAGATGCACCTATTATTAATAAAGGAGAGTCTAAATCTTTAACTAAAAAATATGCCAAAACTATACCTAACAATACCGTATGACTTATGGCATCTGTAAGCATAGAAAGATTTCTCAAAATCAAGAATACACCAAGTAAGGAGCAAGTTATTGAAGTTATTATTAAAACTATAAGTGAATCAATCATAAGCTAGCTCCTTATCTTTAAAAATTTTGTAAATGTAATTACAAGAATAGCTATAAATCCTTGGCAAAGAATAATAGTAGGCCCTGTAGAAAATCCAACATATGCTGTTGATATAATACTTCCAACTACTGATGCAAGGACTGATAAAAGGCTAGAGATTATCAAAACTCCTATAAATTTATCACTTAACTTTGCAGCAGTAATAGTAGGTATTATTAATAGAGAGCTAATAAGTATTACACCACAAGTTTTTATCCCAAGACCAATGACTAGAATAGTCATAAATAAAATTAAGTAATCTAATTTATTGGTTCTTATACTCATCATTTCAGCAAATTCTCTATCAAATAAATAACACTTTATATCTCTATAATTTAAGATAATTATAGAGATACAAATCAAAAAAGCTATAGCAAGCAAAAAAATATCTTCTTTCATAAGATAAGCTGCTTGCCCAAAAATATACTTATCAAGTCCTGCCTTACTAGCTTGAGAATAAACAGGATTACCCTGAATATATGACTTAAGAAGTAATCCAAGGCCAAAAAATCCTGTTAAATGTATGGCCATATTTGCATCAGCTCCAATTTTACTATTCCTATTAGAATACTGTATCAGAAAATAAGAAAGGCTAGCTGTAAGCATAGCGCCTATAAGTAAAATCGTTGGATTTTTTTGACCACTTAACATAAAACTTAAGATTATGCCTGGATATGTTGAATGACCTAAAGCATCCCCAATAAGAGATTGAGATTTATAAACATTCAGGGAACCTACTATAGCAGATATTATTGCCAAAAGAGAGGTTCCTATTAATATTATCTTAAAAGAGTATAAACTCAAAAGCTTCATAGCTAACTCCTAAATCCAAGGTTAATTACTTCATCAATTTTATTAATGAACAAAGGTCCACAATATTTGATATTCTTATTCAAAACAACAAGATTATCAAAATATTTATTGAGAGTATATATATTATGATGAACAGCTATAATTGTTTTTCCTCTTTTTTGTAGTCTCAAAAATTCATCTGATATAATATCTTCTGTTTTCATATCAACTCCTGTTAGGGGTTCATCTAGTATATAAATATCAGCATCAGAAACCAAGGCTCTTGCTAAAAAGACTCTTTGCTTTTGCCCACCTGATAGATTATTGATTTGCCTATTTTTTAAATCTGCTATGCCCATTTCCTCTAGGGCAGCCATAGCTAAAGCTTTTTCTTTATTAGATATACGACCAAAGGACTTCATTTTTTTATACATTCCCATCATAACAACATCTATTACAGTGGTTGGAAATTGCCAATTTACAGAATCTTTTTGAGGAACATAGGCAATAGATGTCTTAACTTCTTCTAAAGATTTATTCAAAATTTTAATCTCCCCTCTATCCTTTTTTATTAGACCCAAGATAGCTTTGATAAAAGTAGACTTGCCAGCTCCATTTGATCCTACTATTGCACTTCTTGTATTAATGGGAATCTTGACATTTATATTATCTAAAACCAAATTATTACCATAAGAAACATCAAGATTTTTTACCTCTATTGCATAATCCATTTCTACCTACTTTAAATTATCGACCATAAGATCTATATTATGCTTATACATTTTAATATATGTGTCAGCCTCACCAGATTTAGCTGATAAAGAATCCGAATAAAGTTCTTGACCCTCTCCACCTACTACCTTAGTTTCAAAACCCTTGCTTTTTACTATGTCAGCTAATTTCTGCATTCTTTCCGGATTTGTGGTAGATTCTGCAAAAATGGCCTTTATTTTTTTATCAGCAATAAAACTTGCTGTATCCTCTAAGTCTTTATTAGATAACTCAGAATCTGTAGATACACCTTGTGGTGCCATAACACTTATATCATATTTTCTTGAAAAATAATTAAAGGCATCATGAGGTGTTATTAAATATCTTTTATCTTCTGGTAACTCATTTAATCTATCTACTACATAAGTATTTAAATCATCGAGTTTGGCTAAGTACTTTTTGCAATTAGTATCAATTAAATCTTGCATTTTTTCATCATTCTTGTAAAGTTCTTTTAATTTATTAGCTGTATTGGTAAAAGCTTCCTTATAAAGGTCAATATCAAACCAAAAATGTGGGTCAACTATAGTTTCTCCATCTTCATCCATCTGACCTATATCTTTTTTATCAAAAGTTTCAGTTATAGGATAACCAACAGCCTCTAAAGCATCTACCATTTTCCCTTCGAAGTGAAGACCATGATATAAAACTAAATCAGCATCTTTAAGTTTTTTTAAATCTTCTGGTTTGGCAACATAAAGATGAGGGTCTTCTCCAGCAGGTATAATCAGCTCAATATCTGCTTTATCCCCAATAAGTTCATTTACCATATCCGCTATAAATGTAGTAGTAACTGTAATAGATTTCTTATCAGTCACTTCTTTTGTATTTATCTTTGCTCGAGTATCATCATTATTTATATCTTTTTTTATTAGAACAAGCTACCAAACTTGCCATAATCAAAATCAACGCTAAAATTCTTTTCTTCATATTTTACTCCTTATATTTGTTTCATTCAGGAATATTATAATATATTTTTCGCATTTTGTAAATACATTTTTAGGTAAACCTAATTATTTAGAGCTATATGCTTGTCTTACTTATTAAAGGTATAGTTCTACTATGATTAAATTAATAACCATTGATGTGGATGGCACCCTTGTTACACCACTAAAAAGACTTACAAGTGAAAATATAAAGGCTATAGACAAGGCTCGTGATATGGGAGTACATATAGCTTTAGCATCCGGCAGACCTTATTCTGGTATGAAATCCATTAACAAAAAAATTGGTTTAGATAGAAAGGGCAATTTTACTGTCTGCCAAAATGGATCATATATTTTTGATAATGCAAGCCACAAGCCTATTTCAGGCACTTTCCAAAATCCAGTAGACTTAAAAATTGTAGATGATCTAGTAAAAGATTTTAATGTAGAAGTTTCTGCAATGGATCATGAGGGATTTTATTCAAGACACAAAAAGCCGAGTATTTATACTAAAATAGATGCTAGAATATCAAAACTCCCTATAACCTATGTAAAATACGATGATTTTGCTGATAATAAAACTTTTGGTCGTATCTTAATCTTAGGTAAAAGATCTGCTGTAGATAAACTTTATAGCAATATGCCAAAGGATCTTTGCGAAAAATATTATGCTGTTAGAACAGCCCCATTTTTAATTGAAGTAATGAATAAAAAGACCAATAAAGGATATGCCATATCCGTAATGGCAGAGGATTTAGGTATAAAACAAGAGGAAATAATGAGCATTGGTAACGAGAGAAATGATATACCCATGCTAGAGCAAGCTGGATTTGCAGTAGCTATGGAAAATTCTGTAGCAGAATTAAAATCACACGCAGATTTTATAACAAAATCTAACCGAAAATCAGGTGTTGGATTTGCTATTAATAAATTGATAGATAATAATTTAGAAAAATTCACATAAAAAGAGCGTTTCATAAAAAACACTCTTTTCTTTCACTATTTTTTCTTATTATCTTTCTTTGGCTCTACTATAGAACCTTTATAATCATCTTTAATATATTCATCAAGTTCTTTTTCTTTAGAAATTTCGTAAACAGTTTTCTTCTTTTCAGCTTCTAGTCTTCTAATTATAGTTTGAACTGTTCTCTTAGATTTTGTGATATCAAATTGCTTAAAACGCATATTAGTCTTAATAGCAACATCACTCGGCTTACTATTAGCTGAAGAAAATTCACTCATTTTGCTTGGTAATGAAATCTTATTAGCTAATCTTTCATCAAATAAAAGTAAATTTGCATGAAAATCTAATAACGCTTGCTGTGCACGATCAATATTGCTATTAACAGCACTAACCTTATTTCCTCTTAAGAAATTTCCTAAAAAATTTCCTCTAAGAGCTTCATGAGATGAATAATCATATTTGCTATCGATTTTTCTTTCCGCTCTATCTAATTGATTAAAAACATCTTTTGCTTGTCTTAATAAACTTTCTACTTGCTTTAATTTTAATTGATAATCTGGTCTTTGGTAACCAGCTGTTGTTTTAATTGCCATAGTCCCTCCCTATGTCTAGTATTTATGATACTTATACCCAGATTTATTATTTGTTTATCATTTGCTTATAAAGTATAGTTGTTTTAGTAAAGTGAGGAAATTATGACAAAAGTTTTATTATATAATATTAAAAAAGATTACGACATAGAAAAATTTAAGGAGCTTGCTGATAGCAAAGACATTGAAATTATTCGTGTTGAAAAAGATGATATTGATCAAAACATTGGCTATCTTTTAGGTTTCGATGGCTATAAAAAAAATGATAAAGATTTAGAATTTGATGCAAGTTTAGATTTTCCATTCATACTTTTTGCAGGATTTGATCGCGATCAATTATTTGAATTCTTAGATCTAATGAGAGAAAATGGTCTTGCTATACAACATAAGGCAGGAGAGACGGAAAATAATGTTAAATGGACCTTGCGTGAACTACTTACTGAAAATGATAAAGAAGCAAAAACCATGGGCCTTATTCACAGCATTAATGGGTTATTAGCCAGAGCAAGCGAATTAAAAGAAGAACATGGAGAAGATCCTAAACTTAAAGGATTAGTAGATGAAATGCAAGCATACTTTGATAATTCAAGCCTCTTTGAACTAGAAGTAGCCCAACAATATTATCTAAAACTCGCCAATGAAGTTGCTAGAGTAGAAGAATCTTATAAGTAAAATGAGGTGCTTTTGAAAAACGATAATCATTTATCGTTTTTCAAAAGTTCCCTTTTTAAGTAGCTTCTTATAAGTCTTATCTGTTAGTATTGCACCTATAGGTGCTGTAATTAGTATTGCTATTACTGATACTGACAAGATTAAATTTCCACTAGAAAGACCCATGGATAAAGCTACAGGTCCTATGGCTGCCTGGACTGTGGCTTTTGGTAAATAGGCGAATGATGTAAATAATCTTTCATCTTTATTTAGATTTGTTCCTAAAAGGGAAACATTTACTCCAATCATCCTAAATATCAAACCTATTAAAATTAATAATACGGCTAGTATTCCAGCTTCTTTTACATATGACATGTCTACAGATATTCCTACTAGTACAAATAAAAATAGCTCAAATACTTTCCATAGTCTGTCATATGAACTTAAAAGTTCTTTTGTTAAAGTTTCATCTTTCCTATTAATAGTCATCCCACTGACCATAATTGCTATTAAGGCTGCCATAGCTATATAGTTTTCTATTAAATTTTGAAATTTCATCATCAAAAATGAAGTACTTATAAAAATCATTGCCTTATAAATAGAATTAATATAAATTTTATTAAATAAAATAGCTAAAATTTTTCCAACTATAATCCCAAATAAAATTCCTGTAAATATAGAAATAGGAATATTTATAAAGCTCATAGCTGATAATTCACCTCCAGTTTTTAGAGCTAAAAAAGAGGAGAAAAATACTATTACAAATACATCATCTACACTAGCTCCAGCTAAAATCATCTCAGGAATACTTTTATCTCTTCCATACCCCTCATCCATAAGTTTTATCATTCGTGGCACAACTATAGCTGGGCTTACTGCTGCTAAAACTGCTGCAAGTATACCTGCGTCTATAGTGTCTATCTTAAATATCATCTTGCCAAAAATAATTAATCCTAGCATCTCAAAAGTAGCTGGCAAAAAGCTTAAAAAAATAGCTGGACGTCCAACTTTTTTTAGTTTATCAAAGTTTAAAGAAAGTCCCGCACGAGTCAATATAGTTACCAAGGCAATTTGCCTTAAATCAGCACTTAAATTTACAATATTTTCACTAACAAGCCCAAATTGATTAGGACTTATTAATATCCCCGCAATGAGCATGCCGATAATAGGTGCAAGCCCTATTTTTTCTGAAAATCTTGCAAAAATAATACCAAAAATAAAAATAATAGCTATATCTGTTAACATAAAATCTCCTCATATTAAAAAAAAGCTGATACTATCTGCACTCGCAGAAGTCATCAGCTTTTAGCGGTTTTGAATAATTTCATGGAAGAACTTCATTTCCATTTCTATAATAAATTTTACTAATATCTCTATATTTTACAAGTATTAATAGACAATATTTTGTTAATCTATTATAATTATACATATTAGAAAAGAGGTTATAATGAATAATCAGAGAAAATACATAAAAAATATTAGCAAGGAAAATTTTATATTCATAGTCCTATTTTTCGGATTTTTTATCCCTATCGCAAAAACAATGGGCCTTACTAATATGCTTTCAACAATTATGAGTCAAGCCTTTGATTTACTTATAAACACTTGTCTTTATCTTATGGCAATATGTGTATTAACAGGAGCTCTATCAGCTTTATTTGCTGAGTTTGGATTTATTGCCTTAATAGATGTCCTGCTTTCAAAAATAATGAAGCCTATCTATAATCTTCCAGGAGCATCTTCTCTAGGTATATTAAATTGTTATTTGTCAGATAACCCATCAATATTAACTCTGGCAGATGAGGAAAACTTTAAATCACTATTTAAAAAGTTTCAACTACCATCTTTGACTAATCTAGGGACATCATTTGGCATGGGACTAATAGTTACTACTAGCCTAGGTGCCTTACCACTAGAAAAAGCTGGCAAAGCTGCTCTTATAGGAAATCTTGGAGCTTTCATAGGTTCTATTGTAAGCGTTAGAATGATGCAATCTTTTACTAAAAAAGAATATGGAACAGAAGAAATGGTAAATGTAGAGTCACTTAAAGATTTGCCTAAAGATTCTAGAACTATTCGAAATGGCTCTGTTGGAGTAAGATTTATAGAAGCTTTACTCGATGGTGGCAAGTCTGGTGTAAACATGGGAGTATCAATAATTCCAGGTGTTATAAGTATATGCACTATCATAATGCTTCTAACAAATACAGCAAATCCTGATGGGATTTATACAGGTGCCATTAATGAAGGTATTCCTGTTCTACCATGGATAGGAAATAAGCTTTCTTTTATATTAAATCCTTTATTTGGATTTACTCATAGTGAATCAATAGCAGTTCCAATAACAGCCCTAGGATCTGCGGGGGCAGCTATGGGCGTTGCTAAAGGACTTGTAACTTCTAATCTTGCAAGCGCCAATGACTTAGCAGTGTTCACAGCAATTTGCATGTGCTGGTCAGGATATTTATCCACCCATGTTGCAATGATGGATGCTATTGGATCAAAAGATCTTACTGGTAAAGCCATTTTGTCACATACAATTGGTGGTATCGTTGCTGGCTTTTCAGCTCACTTGATATTTATGGTGCTTGCTTAGTTATGATTTTCATATATTTTTATTAAATATTATTTTATAACTTATGTATACTCTCTCGGTGGTATGGTGATTATGATTACAGTAATCTCCACGATCCCGAGAACGCGAGTAGATATAACACACTAAAATAATAATTAAATTACACAACATTCTATATAGATTCAATAACAAAATAATAACTTTAAAAAGAGCTGTCGCAAAATAAATATCTATTATTTGCAACAGCCTCTTTTATATTTCTATACCACAAGCTTTCTTTGCAAGTAAATCTGCTTTATCATTGTACTTATCGTTAGAATGACCTTTTACTTTTACAAAATTTATTTTTATTCTTTTTCTTGCTTCATATATAAATCTCTTATAGGATTTGGTAAGATCATTATTAGTCTTCCAGTGCCCATCTGCCCAACTTGCTATGCCTTGGTAGTCGTGGTAGATTACTATTTGATCTTTCTTATCTTTGATAGCTTCACTTATGGCAAGTTCACTTGCCTTAACTTCTCCTGCTACATTTCTATGAGTATGATAAGAATCATCGTAAGACCTCATTAATTCTTTTTCTTTTCCTTCTGTAATATATACTACTCCTGATCCATAAACTTTTAGTTTTTGATTGTAAGAACCGTCTACATAAGCTATTACAGAATTTTCTGTTAATTCTAACTCTTTTTTGCTATCATCCATAAAAGTATTAGCATCTTCTAAACTTTTAAATGACTTATAGATTGCTCCACTATAGCCTTTTACTTCTTCTAAACAAGAATCCCAGGATGTATATATCCCAGGATTCCTACCTTTTTTTACTGCATAATATTTCATAATGTTTCTTTATTTGTCCAATAAGTTACTTTCCCGCCGCCTACTGTAAATAATCCATTTCCATCATCATCTATAACTACTTCTTCATTTTTACCTGATAGATCTACATAAGTAGCACCTGCTTCACTTTCTCCAACGTGCATTTGTTTTTCTGCATTATCTTTGATTGAAATTAGTACTGCTAGTGGCTTGTGTTCCTCATCTCCGCGTCTAACCCAACCTATAACTGCTGGATCATCGAAGTAATCATCTTGATCTCCATAATTATAGTTCTTACGAACTTTTATCATATTATTAATCATACCTTCTAATGAATCTGTTTTTGTTGGTCCACAAAGTCCATAATAATCACCTGCAAATATACATGGGTAGCCATCTTTTCTAAATAAAATTAAGGCATAGGCTATTTCCTTAAACCATCCATCTACCCAAGAATCAAGTCCTTGACCTGGTTGGCTATCGTGATTATCTACAAAAGTAACCGCTTGTTCTGGAAAGTCTTTTACAATAGTATTATCAAAAATCTTTCTCATATCGTAATTACCCATGGACTTACTAGCTTCTTCAAAGTGAAAGTGAAGCGGCACATCAAATAGATCTATTTGATAATTTGTAGATTCTAAATATGCACTAATAGTATCCTTAGAATATTGCCAAAATTCTCCAAATAGATAAAAGTTTTCTATCCCATTTTCATCTATGATATGACCTGATAAATCTTTGATAAAGTCTTCTGATATATGTTTTAAAGCATCGTAACGGAAGCCATCTACATCAGTCTCTTTTATAAACCAGTCAGTCCATTTAAATATTTCATCACGTACTTCTGGGTGAGTATGGTCTATATCGTTATTCATAAGGTAATCAAAGTTTCCTTTTTCATTGGAAACATCGATATCCCAATATTTCCCATCTCCAACTATCCTATAGATAGCAGAAGTTTCTGATAAATCATCATAGTCTACACCGGTAAAGTGATACCAGTGCCATTGCATTCCGGAATATTTTCCCTTACGACCTGGAAAAGTGAAATGAGTCCAAGCTTCTATATCAGTTTCTTCTCCAACATCTTGAGTACGGTTATTTTGATCAACCATTACTGCCTTAAACTTTTCTTTTGCATCTCCATTTCCCTTATGGTTTAAAACTACATCAGCATAGCATTTTATTCCTGCTTCATGAAGAGAGTTTATCGCCTCTAGTAGCTCTTCTTTAGTACCATATTTGGTTCTTATTGTTCCTTTTTGGTCAAATTCTCCCAAATCCCAAAGGTCATAGGCACCATAACCTACATCCATATCGGATCCACCCTTGGTCATTGGTGGCATCCATAGTGCATCTATGCCATTTTCTTTAAGTTTTTTTGCATTTTTTCTTAGATTTTTATAAAAACTGCCATCTGCTGGAGTGTCCCACTCGAAAGATTGCATCATTACTTCATTTGCCATTATTTATCCTCTGCACAAATTTCTATAGACTTGCTTGCTCCAATTCTACTAGCTCCTGCTTCTACCATTTCTAATGCTTCACTTGCCGTATGAATTCCTCCACTAGCTTTCACTCCTATATTAGGACCCACTGTTTTTCGCATAGTAGCTATATGTTTAGCTTTTGCACCATCTGTTGAAAAACCAGTAGATGTTTTTACAAAATCAGCTCCTGCTTTTACTGCAAGATCGCAAGCTTTTATAATTTCTTCTTCTGTAAGTAAACAAGTTTCCACGATAACTTTTAAAATATTATTTCCACAAGCCTCTTTAACTGCTTTTATATCTTCTATAACATAGTCATAGTCTTTTTCCTTGAGTCGGCCAATTTCTATAACCATATCAATTTCATTAGCACCATCTTCTATAGCACATTTTGTCTCATAAGCCTTAGCAGATGTAGCCATAGCTCCTAATGGAAATCCAACAACCGCAGTTATTTTTACATCTTTATTATAGTCTTTTATAAGTTTTACAAATGATGAATTTACACATACACTGTAAAAATCATTTTCTATGGCTTCATCTACAAGCTTTTTTATATCAGAGCTTGTAGCCTCTGGCTTAAGATTCGTATGGTCAATCAATCTATTTAACCTCATCTTCGTTCTCCTTATAAGAAATCATAGCAAGGGTTATATCATCTTGTTGCTCTCCCCAAGTAAAATCACTTATTCTATCATATATCTTATTTATATCCTGAAATTTACAAAAAGTTTCTCTTAATTTCTCAAGACCAAATTCTTTTTTATCTTCATTACTAGCTTCTATTGCTCCATCAGTAAAAAAAAGAATTTTGTCCCCTTCTTCTAAGTTTAAGGTCACTTCATTATATACATCTGGTTCTATAATATTTGAAATCATTCTACCATTAGCATGGAGAAATTTGCAAGTATAGGCACTATTCTTATATAGCATTGGTGGGCAATTATGACCAGCATTAGAAAATATTAAGCTATTGTCTTTAAAATCGAAAATTCCAAGCCAAGCTGTAAAATACTGAGAAGAATCTATATCTAAATCAAAAAATCTTTCACGAAGTTTAAGAAAGGCATCTGAAGGAGTAAATTCTGGGTGCTTATCAAAAATTGAGCCTATAGATACCTTAATGAACATAGTCATTATAGATGCCTTGACCCCATGTCCCATTACATCAGCTATATAAAATGCATATCTACTATCATCTAGCCTTATAATGTCATAAAGATCTCCAGAAACATTAGCACTAGGTATATATATACCTTCTAAAATAATATTTCCATAAGCCTTACTTTTAGGTAAAATAGAAGACTGAACTTTTCTAACAAATCTTATATCATCAAGCATACTTCGATTAGCTTCAAATAACTCAATTTTCATCATAGTTTCTCTAGTTATATCACGAAAAACTTCAACTGTACCCTTATATTTATCTTCATAAAAAATAGGAGAAGCCTTTATGCTATAGTATCTTTCTGAAATAAGTTTTTCCTCAACTACAGTGGTATTTCTAATAGACTCATTCTCACTTGCAAGGTTAAGGGGGACATTTTCATCTAGATATATCTTAAGATCTTCGGACTTCTTCCTAGCTTCTTTTAAAGAATCATTAATAAACATAGTGTTTCCTTTAGGGTCCACTATCCTAACCCAATCATCCATTGAGTTTAACACAGCAAAATTTGTTTCTTCTAATTTATCTACAAGTGTTTTTGCCATAACTTCCATCCCTTAACACGTTAATTTTTGAAACTTCTTACTAATAACTATATCATTTTACCTAAACTTTGGCAAATAATTCTCAAAGTGTATATACTTAGAATTTCAACGTTTATAAGATTTAAATTGAATTTAAGGAAAGCAATATTTAAAATTTCTAATTTTATAAGCTTTATATAAGTAATAAAGATAAATATATTGACCAAAAATTACAATACTATAATAAAATTGATTCATTTTATATAACAAGTAAGTTTTTTTTATAAAATATAAAAATAATACTTATTAACTATTATTCCTATTTTTACATATAGAAAGATAAATTGAAGATAATAAACTCGTATTAACCTATATCACATGCCAAAGTATATTGTATAATACTTTATTATCTTTGTATTTATAATATAATTATCTAATGATTAATTTATGTAATTAATAACTTGATAAAGATCAACAAGCTCTCTATCAGCATCAAAATTTTTATCAAAAGAAGTATCATGAACTATAAAGTAGTCAATACCAGCAGCTTTGGCAGCCTTATATCCATTATTAGAATCTTCTAATATAAGTGCTTCATTTTTTTCAACCCTAGCTTTTTCGATTGCCTTTATAAATATTTCTGGATTTGGTTTACTTTCTTTAAGTTCTTCTCCGGATATAATAAAATCAAAGTATTCGTAAATTCTTTCCTTCTCTAATAAAAATGAAACTTTTTCTCTAGAAGAAGATGATGCTACACAAGCCCTAATATTATTTCCTTTAATAAATTTTAATAGTTGGTCAAGTCCTTCTTTTTTGATACTTTTTTCATAACTCTTAAAATATTCTTCTCTATAATCTTTAAGTTTATTTCTAAACTGTGTAGTTTTTTCTTCACTGCCTATATCATCTGCAATAAATCTATGAATACCAGCTTCACTCATTCCAGCCATTTGGTTTCTTTTATTTATATCATAGGAAAATCCATAATCTGCAGCAAACTTTTTACAAGATTCATAATACATTTTCTCAGTATCAAACATCAAACCATCCATGTCAAATATTATTAGCTTATATTTCATTTCAATCTCCTAACTATGTTTTTCGTATTAATTAATAATATTACTATTTTTAGTTATTAAATCAAAGTCTATAAAACATAATGGTAGGTATATATTTTTATTTATCTAAATCTTTAATATAAATAACAAAAAAGGCAAGGTATAATAAGCCTTACCTCTACTAATACTTTTATTATAATATATCTATTTCTTCACCTTCTAGGGCCTTGTTCATGCTCCTAATTGAGCAGAATTTACCACACATAGAACATGAATCTTCATTTTCTGGCTTGTATTCATCCCTTTTTGTGCGTGCTTTTTCTGGGTCCATGGCAATGTTAAATTGTGCTTCCCAATCTAGATTTCTTCTAGCATCTGCCATTTGATCATCTAGCTCTCTTGATTTTGGCAACTTATTTGCTATATCTGCTGCATGAGCTGCAATTTTAGTTGCAATAATACCTTCTCTAGTATCTTCTACATTAGGTAAGCCTAAGTGTTCTGCAGGAGTTACATAACAAAGAAAGCTAGCTCCATTTTGAGCAGCTATAGCTCCCCCTATAGCTGCTGTTATGTGATCATAACCTGGAGCTATATCTGTAACTATTGGCCCTAATACGTAGAAAGGTGCTCCTTTACATAAACTTTGTTGTATTTTCATATTAGCTGCTATTTGATCCATAGGCATGTGTCCTGGTCCTTCTACCATTACTTGTACATCCTTATCCCAAGCCCTTTGTGTAAGTTCTCCAAGTCTAACTAGCTCATCAATTTGAGATATATCAGATGCATCTGCAAGACAACCTGGACGACAAGCGTCTCCTAGGGATATAGTAACGTCATATTCACGACAAATGTCTAAGATTTCATCGTAATATTCATAGAATGGATTTTCCTCTCCAGTCATACTCATCCAAGCAAATACTAGAGAACCGCCTCGAGAAATTATATTCATCTTTCTCTTTTCATTCTTTATTTGATCCATAGTTTTTTTATTTATACCACAGTGAAGAGTTACAAAATCCACACCATCTTCTGCGTGTAGTCTTATTACATCTACAAAATCTCTTCCACTTATATCTTTAAGGTCTCTTTGATAATGGATTACAGCATCATATACTGGTACTGTTCCAAGCATTACCTTGCTTTCTTCAACAAGTTTTTGTCTAAATGGTTGGGTGTTTCCATGACTTGATAAGTCCATAATTGCATGAGCACCAAGTTCTATAGTTTTATTTACTTTCTCTATTTCCTTATCATAGTCTTTTGCATCTCTTGATATACCCAAGTTAACATTAACCTTTGTTGTAAGCATTGATCCTAATCCTTCTGGATCTATTGCTTTATGTTTAATATTTGCTGGAATAATGGCTTTACCTTCAGCTATGTATCCTCTTAAAGTCTCTGGATCTATATTTTCTTTTTTAGCAACGACTTCCATTTCAGAAGTTATTATCCCCATTCTAGCAGCTTGCATTTGTGTCTTGTAATTTCTTTGCATTTTATTAGCTCTCCTTTTTTAATTTTTATTATTCAAGGTTGATTTATATATAGAGGAGAACCCATGTTAATCGTAATACATCTACGTTAAGGATTATAAAATAAAAAATACCTGCAAAAATATGCAAGTACTACATCTTTTTGCTCCCTACGCTAGTATTAACTAACAGGTTCTAAGGGTCAGGTTTTACCTTCTCAACTTTTATAGTAAAGTCCCCCTGCGATTTATTTAATTTAACCTACAATCATCCTAACACTATGTATTAGCTTTGTCAAATTGCTATTTTTAAAATTAAGATAAATAAAAAAGCACCTTTGTTTCGCCAAAGATGCTAGAAGTCTTGTTTTAACTTATTAATTTATTTTTATACTAATAACTAAGCCCAATATTACTCTCTTATCAGACTGGATTATTATTAAACTAATTCAAGTATAGCTCTTTCTGAGCCATCTCCTCTCCTTGGTCCTAGTTTTAATACTCTTGTGTATCCACCGTTTCTTTCAGCATATTCTGGAGCTATTTCGTCAAATAGCTTTTGAACTGTTGAAGGTTTATAAATGTAAGCTGCTGCTTGTCTTCTTGAGTGAAGTGTATTTTCTTTGCCAAGACTAATCATTTTTTCTGCCATCTTTTGTGTTTCTTTAGCTCTTGAAATAGTAGTTTCAATTCTACCGTTTTCGAATAAAGAAGTCACTTGGTTTCTAAGCATGGTATTTCTATGGTCAGTTCTTCTGCCAAGTTTTCTTTTATTAGCCATTCTTACCTCCTATTCATCTTTTAGACTTAGACCCATATCATGAATCTTATCTTTTACTTCTTCTAATGATTTTTTACCAAAATTTTTGATAGTTTTAAGTTCTGCTTCAGATTTTTCTACTATATCACCTACTGTATCAAAACCAGCTCTTTTTAGACAGTTAAATGAACGTAAAGATAGATCCATTTCTTCAATCGTCTTGCCTAACTCTGTATCACTTGGTTCTGTGAAAGTTTCTTCTTCAACTTCTTCGATTTCTTCTTCTTCAACAAATTCTACATTTGGAAGATCTTTGAAGTAAGTGAAGTCATCTATAAGAATACTTGCACCTTCTGATAAAGCTTCTTGTGGTGAGATAGTTCCATTTGTCCATACTTCTATGACAAGTTTATCATAGTCTGTTGCTTCTCCTACTCTAGTATTTTCTACATAGTAGTTTACTTTTTCAACCGGAGTAAATGAAGAGTCAATAGCGATAGTTCCGATAGGATCTGAGTCAGATTTGTTTTGATCTGAAATTCTATATCCCTTACCATTTGTAACTTCAAGTGATATAAATAGCTTAGCCTTGTCATTAACAGTTGCTATATAATGATCAGGATTTGCAATTTCAATTGAACTATCCTTGCTTATATCTTTTGCTGTTACAATCTTTGGTCCTTCAATATCTAAAAATAATGTTACATCTTCATCATTATTTTTCTTAATATCAAGACCCTTTAAGTTTAGGATGATTTCAGGAACGTCTTCTACTACTCCATCAATTATTGAAAATTCATGGAGGACTCCTTCTATGAGAATTTTTGAGACGCTAGAACCAGGTAAGGATGAAAGTAACACCCTTCTCATACTGTTTCCAATGGTTGTACCATAGCCTCGTTCAAGTGGATATAAGGCAAATTTGCCATAATTGCTGGCTTCGTCTATATCCAATATTTCAATATTTGTATCTAATTTTTCGATCATGGTAACTCCTTAGTTCTAACTTTTTTTAATTATTATTTAGAGTAGAACTCTACGATCATACGTTCTTCTACTGGTATATCAATGTCTTCTCTAGTTGGGAATCTATCAATTGTTACTTTTAAGTTTTCTATATCAGAATTTATCCAATCAACTACTCCAAAAGTTGCGTTTGTTTCTTTGATAGTTTTGAATAATTCTTTGTTTTTAGATTTTTCACGTACTTCGACTACATCGCCTTCTTCTACAAGATATGAAGGGATATCTACTTGTTTACCATTTACTAATAAATGTCCGTGAGTTACTATTTGTCTTGCTTCTCTTCTTGTTCTTGCAAGACCTGATCTAAATGCTATATTATCTAATCTTCTTTCGCAAAGGATTATAAGTTGTTCACCTGTTTGTCCTTCCATTGTAGTTGCTTTTTCATAGTATCCTCTAAATTGTTTTTCAGATACTCCATAGATAAATTTAGCTTTTTGCTTTTCTCTTTGTTGCATACCGTAGTCTGACATTTTACCACGTCTTTGTGGGAGTTGTCTTTTAGATTCACCTGTGTATCCAAGGTATGCTGGAGAAATTCCTAAAGCTCTTGCTCTTTTATAAACTGGATCTTTTGATACTGCCATAATTTCTCCTTATTAAACTCTTCTTCTTTTTGGTGGTCTGCATCCATTATGTGGAATTGGTGTTACATCTTTAATCATTGTAACTTCAAGTCCTGCAGCTTGTAAGCTTCTTATTGCAGATTCACGTCCAGAACCTGGTCCTTTTACATATACTTCTACTGTTTTTAGTCCTTGGTCAATTGCTTTTTTAGCAGCTGTTTCTGCAGCTTCTTGTGCAGCAAATGGTGTAGATTTTCTACTACCTCTAAAACCAAGTTGTCCAGCAGATGCCCAAGATAAAGCGTTACCTTGCATATCTGTAATAGTTACCATTGTGTTATTAAATGTTGAGTTAATGTGAGCTTGGCCACGTTCAACATTTTTCTTAACTCTACGTTTACGTGATGTTGTTTTTCCTTTTTGAGCCATTGTTCTCCTTAACCCTTTCTTCCTTTTCTAGTTCTAGCGTTATTTTTTGTATTTTGTCCTCTTACTGGAAGTCCCGCTTTGTGTCTAAGACCTCTATAGCTGTTGATTTCACGAAGTGCTCTAATATTCATAGATGTTTCACGACGTAAATCACCTTCGATTGTATAGTTGTTTAGTTGTTCACGGATTTTACCTAATTCTTCTTCAGTAAGATCTTTCATTTTTGTATCAGGATTGATTCCTGTATTTTTTAATATTTCGTTTGCAGTTGCACGACCGATACCATAGATATAAGTAAGGCCTATTTCTGCTCTTTTTTCTCTAGGTAAATCTATACCAGCTAATCTTGGCATTAAACCCTCCTAACCTTGTCTTTGTTTATGCTTTGGATTTTCGCAAATTACCATAACTTTACCATTTCTTTTGATAATTTTGCATTTATCGCACATTTTTTTTACTGATGCTCTAACTTTCATGTTATTCTCCTTGTCTTTATCTGACTTATTTTTAAGTCCTAATGAAATTATCCTCTCAAGGCTTTATAGCTTAGTCTTTAGGACTCATAATCACCCGTCTGGTTAATCTATGACTTCGTCTCGAAAATGTAAAATGCTTCGCATTTTCCACCCATGATGATTTTCCTCTCAAAGAAGATGCTCTTCTTCTCGCTTAGTTTTTCGGACTCATGATCGCCCGTCCGGTCGATCTAGGACTTCGTCTCGAAAATGTAAAATGCTTCGCATTTTCCACCCATGATGATGGGACTACTTCTTCCTCCAAGTGATTCTTCCTTGGCTTAAGTCATATGGAGATAGTTCTACTGTTACTTTATCTCCTTCTAGTATTCTTATGCTGTTCATTCGAAGCTTGCCTGAGATATGGGCTTGGATTTCGTGTCCATTGTCTAGTTCTACTTTAAATATTGCGTTTGGTAGAGCTTCTGTAACAACTCCTGTAACTTCTATAGCATCTTTTTTTGACATATATAGAACCTCCTTTTTTGCTTCTAACATGTCTTATAAAACTAATTTATTTGCCTTATATCCATAAGACATATTTGCTCAAAGAGATTCGATATTTTCTCTTTTTCTACTAATCATAAATTAGTTTATTTCTCCTAATTTATGTTTAAATTCTTCAAAAACTTCATCGATAGTTTTGCTGCCATCAATACTCTTTAATATACCTTTGTTTGTGTAATAATCAATGAGTACCGCTGTTTGTTCATTGTAAACATCGATTCTATTTTTTACTGTTTCAAGTGTATCATCTGCCCTTTGAATTAGTTCTGTTTTACATTTATCACATATTCCATCTACCTTTGGTGGATGATTAATTATGTGATATGTAGCTCCACAATTTGGACAAACTCTTCTGCCTGTTACTCTTTCAATTAATATATCTTCATCTACATCAAAGTAGATTACTACATCAATTTTTTGGCCCCTATCTTCCATACCTTGATCTAAAGCTTGGGCTTGGCTTAGGTTTCTTGGAAAACCATCGAATAAAACAATCTTATCAGAACTTTTTGTGTTTTCTTGCTTATCAAAGTAGTCCCATAATAAATCAATGGTTAATTCATCTGGTACAAGATTACCTTGATCCATATACTCTTTTGCTTTTAAGCCTAGAGGAGTTTTATTGTGGATGTTATATCTAAATAAATCTCCTGTGGCTATTTGTACTGCATCTAAATTTTCTAAAATTTTATTTGATAGTGTACCTTTACCTGCTCCTGGGGGGCCTAACAATATAATATTCATCTTTTACCTATTTAAAAATCCTTTGTATTGTTTCATTGTCATCATTGCTTCAAGTTGTTTTATAGTTTCAATTATAACTCCAACTACTATGATTACTGAAGAACCACCAAATGATAGTCTCAATCCTAAAAGTTTGGAAGCAATTGCTGGAATTATTGTAAGAAGCGCTAAGGCTATTGAGCCTATAAAAGTAATCCTGGTAGCAACTTTTGCTAAGTATTCGCTTGTTGGCTTTCCTGGTCTAATTCCTGGAATGAACCCACCATTTTGTTGTAATTGTTTTGCATATTCTACAGTATTAAACTGAATTTGGTTATAAAAATATGCAAATATTAAAATAAGTGCTGATTGGATTATTAGGTATAGAATAAAACCTCCAGTTGTATTTTGGAAGAAATTTGTTATACCACTTTGTCCACCATTGCCAAAGAATAAACTAATTGTAGATGGTATAGCCAACACTGCTGAAGCAAATACTATTGGCATAACTCCACCCATATTTACTTTAACAGGTATATGGGTTGATTGACCACCATACATCTTACGTCCTACGACTCTTTTAGCATACTGAATTGGAATTCTACGTTCACCTTCGGATATTAATACTACTGCAATTACAATAAGGATTACTAAAATCGCCATTATTATAATTGGTAAATATCCTACTAATCCATAGTGAACTTGTGAAGTCCATCTGGATAGTGTCTTTGGAAATGATGCTATGATACCCATAAAGATTAGAAGGCTTGTACCATTTCCAAGTCCTTTTTCTGTAATAGTTTCACCCATCCATGTAACAAACATTGTTCCACCGATAAGGATTACATTCATTGCTATTTTTTGGAATGTTGTTGCATTTGAAAGTGCTGCTCCATATAAACCGTTAGTAACTGCTATAGCTTGGAATATCGCTAATACTATTGTTACATATCTAGTGTATTTTTGGATTTGCTTACGTCCTTGTTCTCCTTCACGTGTAAGTTCCTCTAGTCTTGGTATAACTACTGTTAATAGTTGCATGACGATAGAAGACGTAATGTAAGGCTGAACGCCTAGGGCAAAGATTGATAGGGTTGATAGGCCACCACCAGTTAACATATTTAGATAGTCAACTAAGGTACCTTCAACAGATGAGTAAGCACTTTTGAGAGCCTCTTGATCTATAAATGGTAATGGAATATTATTTCCAAACCTATAAACCAAAAGCATAAGCATGGTAAACCAGAATCTTTCTCTGATTTCAGGCTCTCTAGATGCTTTTTTAATTGTTTCTAGCATTGCTCACCTTCTTAGTTTTCTGCTTTTGTATCTTTCTCAGATGGTCTTACCCATTTTTTAACTTCAATTTCTTCAACTGATCCACCAGCCGCTTCGATTTTTTCTTTAGCACTTGCTGTGAATTTGTGAGCTTTTACATTAAGTTTTGTTGTAAGTTCTCCATCACCAAGGATCTTAACTCCATCTTTAGCTTTGTTTTTATTCAATATTTTATTTTCAAATAGTAATTCTGGTGTTACTTCTGTTCCATCCTCAAACATATTTAATGTTTCTACATTGATAACTTCGTATTGTTTTTTATTGATATTTTGGAAGCCTCTTTTTGGAAGACGTCTATATAAAGGCATTTGACCACCTTCAAAACCTGGTCTTACTCCACCACCAGATCTTGAGTTTTGTCCATCTTGTCCACGACCAGCACGTGTACCATTTCCTGAACCTGGACCTCTACCTTTTCTTTTTTTCTTCTTTAGTGGTTGATTAGGTTGTAATTCATGTAATTTCATCTTACACTCCTAGTTAATTTCTTTTACTTCAAGCATAAAAGGAATTTTATTAATCATTCCTCTAACTGCTGGATTATCTTCTCTTACAACACTTTGTCCGATCTTTTTAAGACCTAGAGCTTTTGCTGTTGCAATTTGATCATCTTTTCTACCGATAAAAGATCTTTTTAATTTGATTTCTAATTGGCTCATATTTGCTCCTTAATAATCGAATTCTTCTACCGATTTACCACGAAGTTTAGCAACATCTTCAACAGTTTTCATGTTATAGAAAGCATCTAGACAAGCATTGATAATATTTCTAGGATTGTTGCTTCCTAAGTTTTTAGCTCTGATATCTTTATAACCTGCAAGTTCGCATATAGCACGTACAGGTCCACCAGCGATGACTCCAGTACCTTCTGCTGCTGGCATTAATAGTACATGTCCGCTTGCTTTATGCCCTTCTATTCTATGTGGAATTGTTGTTCCTACTACTGGAACCTTGATCATATGTTTTTTAGCATCTTCTGTTGCTTTTCTAATTGCTTCTGGTACTTCTGTAGCTTTTCCTGTTCCAATTCCAACTACACCGTTAGAATCTCCTACTACTACAAGAGCTGCAAATCTCATGTTACGTCCACCTTTTACAGTTTTAGCAACTCTGTTGATTGATACTACTCTATCTTCGAGGTTTAGCTTTTCTACTTCACTTCTTAATAAATATTTCATCTAATACCTCCTATTAAAACTTAAGACCAGCTTCTCTTGCTGCTTCAGCTAGAGCTTTAACTTTCCCATGGTAAATATTACCATTTCTATCAAAAGCAACTTCACTTATACCAGCTTCAATTGCTCTTTTCGCTATAGCTTCACCTACTTTACTTGCAGCTTCAATATTTGATTTAGATTCTAAACCATTAGCTACATCTTCTTGTAAAGTATTTGCACTTGCTAATGTTACACCATTTACATCATCAATGACTTGTGCGTAGATATTAGCATTTGATTTGTATACGGAAAGTCTTGGTCTTTCAGGAGTACCGCTGATTTTTGCTCTAACTCTTTTTTTACGAGTTTGAAGTCTTTGTTTTTTATTATCTTTAGCCATTTATCTCTCCTACTTACCTGTCTTACCAACTTTGCGTCTTACATATTCGCCTTCATATCTTATACCCTTACCTTTATATGGTTCTGGTTTTCTCCATTTTCTGATATTAGCTGCATGTAAGCCTACTAATTGTTTATCAATTCCATTAACAACAATAGTTCTATCATTTGGTACTTCAGTTTTGATTCCTTCTGGATCTGGCATTGTAACTTGGTGTGAAAAACCTAAATTCATTACTAAGTTATCACCTTGTTTTTGAGCTCTATAACCTGTACCTTCAATTTCTAATGTTTTGCTAAATCCTTCTGTAACACCTTTTACCATGTTAGCAATAAGTGATCTAAATAAACCGTGGTCTATATTTTGTTGCTTTGTATACTCTTCTGGAATTTTAACTAGTAGCTGATTATCTTCTTCTACTACTTCAATTGTTGTTGGGAAACTTTGAGTTAGATTTCCTTTTGGGCCCTCTACTCTAATATTTTGTCCGTCAATTACAACTGAAACTCCATTTGGGATTTCAATTGGTTGTTTACCTATTCTTGACATATATTTCTCCTTACCATACGTAACAAATAACTTCGCCACCTACATTTTGACTTCTTGCAGCTTGGTCAGTTAAAAGTCCTTTTGATGTTGAAATAATTGCTATCCCAAGACCATTTAATACTTTTGGTACTTCGTTCGCTTTTACATAAACACGAAGACCTGGTTTACTAATTCTTCTAAGGCCTGAGATTACTTTTTCACCGTTTTCAGTATATTTTAAATCTATTGTAAGAATTCCTTGTTTGTTATCTTCTTCTACGTTAAATCCGTTAATGAAGCCTTCATCAAGAAGAATTTGTGCAATAGCTTTTTTTTCATTAGAAGATGGTAAGCTAACTTCTTTATGATTAGCTTTAACTGCATTTCTAATTCTTGTTAGCATATCCGCAATTGGATCTGTCATCATAATATTTATCCTCCCTAATTACCAGCTAGATTTTCTTACTCCAGGAATTTGTCCCTTATTTGCTAATTCTCTAAAACAAATACGGCATATTCCATATTTCCTAAGGTAGCCGTGTGGTCTACCACAAATTTTGCATCTGTTATATTCTTGAGTTGAATACTTATGTGCTTTCTTTTGTTTAGCTATCATTGACTTTTTAGCCATTAAGCGCTCCTTTATTTTTTAAATGGCATTCCCATTAATTCTAAGAATGCTTTAGCTTCTTCATCTGTATTAGCTGTAGTAACAATTGTAATATCCATACCATGTAAGAAATCTACATCATCATATTTGATTTCCGGGAATATTAATTGTTCTTTAATTCCTAATGAATAGTTTCCACGACCATCAAATGAGTTTGGGTTTATACCTCTAAAGTCTCTTACACGTGGTAGTGAAATACTGATTAACTTATCTAAGAAGTCATACATTTTTTCACGTCTTAGTGTTACTTTAGCTCCGATTGGTTGACCTTCTCTTAATTTGAAGTTAGCTACTGATTTTTTAGCACGAGCTTCTATAGGTTGTTGACCTGTAATTAATGCAAGTTCATTCTTTGCTGAAGTTAATAATTTTTCATTATCTTTCGCTTCACCAAGACCAACGTTTATAACTATTTTCTCTAACTTCGGTACTTGCATTACATTCTCGTAGTTAAATTGTTCAATAAGAGCTTTTACTACTTCGTTTTCATATTTTTCTTTTAATCTGCTTGCCATAATATCTCCTTAGACTAGTCGAACTTCTCATTTGTCTTATGGCTTACTCTGATTTTTCTGCCATCTTCAAATACTTTGCTAGTTCTAACACCTCTGCCAAGTTCTTCTGAGTATAGAAGTACTTTTGACGCATCAATTGGACCTTCTTGTTCAAGTCTTCCAGATTCGCCACCCATTTGCATAGCTCTTTGGTGTTTAATTTGAATATTAGCACCTTCTACAATAACTTTATTTTCTTTTGGGAAAGCTTTTATAACTTCACCAACATGACCTTTATATTGGCCAGATATAATTTGAACTTTATCGCCTTTTTTAACGTGCATTGAATCCTCCTATAATACTTCTGGAGCAAGGGATATAATTCTCATGAATCCTTCCCTTCTTAATTCTCTAGTAACTGGTCCAAATATACGTGTACCAACTGGTGACTTATCATCTTTAATAATTACTGCTGCATTTTCATCAAAAGCAATTTTTGAACCATCAACTCTTTTTAGGCCTCTTTTGCTTCTAACAATAACCGCTTTTACAACATCACCTTTTTTTACCGCTCCGCCGGGTGTTGCACTTTTAACTGAACAAGTTACAACATCACCTATATTTGCATATCTTATGCCAGTTCCGCCTAGAACTTTGATTACTTGTAATTCACGTGCTCCGGAGTTATCTGCAACTCTCATACGAGTTTCTTGTTGTATCATTATAATCTCCTTAAACCATTAAACAATTTCAGCAGTTTGGGCAACTCTTACTAGTCTCCATCTTTTTGTTTTTGATAGAGGGCGGGTTTCCATAATTACTACTGTATCGCCTACTTTAGCTTCATTTTTCTCATCATGAGCTTTATATTTTTTACTTCTATTGATTCTTTTTTTATACACTGGGTGTGAAATTTTATCTTCTACTAAAACTGTAATAGTCTTATCCATCGCATCAGATACTACAACACCACGTGCTACTCTTCTACTGTTTCTTTCCATGAAATTTAAGCCTCCCTATTTATATTAAGCTTTCTTTCAGTTTGTATTGTTTTAACTCTAGCGATGTCTTTTTTGACACTTCCAATTGCTGATGGATTTTCTAATTGTCCAGTTGCAAGTCTGAAACGAAGATTAAAAAGCTCACTTTGTAAATCATATAATTGTTTATCTAAATCATGGTCTGATAAATTTCTGATTTCTTTTGCTTTCATTATTATTCCTCCGTACCTGTAACTTCAAGTCTTTGTATGAATTTAGTTTTGATAGGAAGCTTTTGTGCAGCAAGTCTCATAGCTTCTCTTGCAGTTTCTTCACTAACACCACTCATTTCAAATAGTACACGGCCTGGTTTTACTACTGCTACCCAATATTCAGGAGCACCTTTACCAGAACCCATTCTAACTTCTGCAGGTTTTTTAGATACTGGTTTATCTGGGAATACTTTAATCCAGATTTGACCACCTCTTTTGATATATCTTGTCATCGCACGACGAGCAGCCTCGATTTGGTTAGCTGTCATCCAAGTAGCTTCTAATGCTTGTAAGCCATATTCACCATAAGCTAATTGGTTACCTTTTTGAGCTTCACCTTTCATTCTGCCCCTGTGTTGTCTACGATATTTAACTCTTTTAGGCATTAACATAAGTTTATCTCCTTATATAAATACTATTTATTAGTATTTTCGTTATTATTTCTGTTAGGACGTCTATTGTTGTTTCTTCTCTTTTTATTTCTATTATTTGGTCTTTGCTTCATTTTTGGTTCACGTACAGCTTTCTCTCCTGGAAGAATTTCGCCTTTATAAATCCAAACTTTACAACCAATTTTACCATATTCTGTATCAGCTTCTGCAAAACCATAGTCAATGTCTGCTCTTAGTGTTTGAAGTGGAATTGTTCCTTCTGAATATCCTTCGCTTCTAGCCATATCAGCTCCACCAAGACGACCAGATACCATAGTCTTAATACCTTTAGCTCCAGCTCTCATTGTTCTTTGGATAGGTTGTTTCATAGCACGTCTAAATGCTACTCTGTTTTCAAGTGCTGATGCAATATTTTCTGCTACTAATTGTGCATTAAGGTCTTGATATTTGATTTCTTCAACGTTTATGATTGTTCTTTTGCCCGGAGCAACTTTTTCGATTTTTTTCTTAAGTTCTTCAATTCCTGAACCACCTTTACCGATAACCATACCTGGTTTTGCTGTAAAGATTGTGATTTTAAGGTTATTTACTGCTCTTTCAATTTCTATATCAGCAATTCCTGCATCATAAACTTCTTTTTTAACTACTTTTCTGATGTTATAGTCTTCTACTAATAGATCTGAGAATTCTTCTTTATCTGCATACCATTTTGAGTCCCAGTCTTTTATAACACCAACTCTAAATCCTTTAGGGTTTACCTTTTGGCCCATATTTTCCTCCTACGCTTCTATATTCTCAAGAACTATGCCAATGTGGCTACTTCTTTTAAGTATTGGATATGCTGCACCTTTAGCTTTTGGATGCCATCTTTTCATAGTTGGAGCATCATTTGCAAATGCGTTTTTAACATATAGGTCTTCTCTATCAAGTCCGTTGTTGTTTTCTGCATTTGCTATAGCAGATTTAAGTACACCTTCAAGTAATCTAGCACCTTTTTTGTTTGTAAATCTTAAGATATTAAGTGCTTCATCTACTTGTTTACCTCTAATCTCTTTACAAATATAGTTTACTTTAAGAGGAGATATTCTTTGATATTTAGCTGTTGCTTTAACTTCCATTGTAATCTCCTAACGCATTTTACTTTTCATTTCAGTTGCCTTTTTAGCATGGCCTCTGAAAGTTCTTGTTGGTACAAATTCACCTAGTTTATGTCCCACCATATCTTCTGTGATATAGATTGGCACGTGTTTTCTACCATCGTGTACTGCTATAGTATGTTCTACAAATTCAGGGAATATTGTAGAACGTCTTGACCAAGTTTTTATAACTTTTTTCTCATTTTTTTCATTTAATTCGTCAATCTTTTTCATTAAATGATCATCGACAAATGGTCCTTTTTTAAGTGATCTAGCCATTATATCCCCCCTATTTTTCATCTCTTCTTCTTACAATGTATTGTGAAGATTGTTTTTTCTTATTACGTGTTTTAACACCGATAGCTTTTTTGCCCCATGGTGTCATTGGTGATGGACGACCAATTGGTGTACGACCTTCACCACCACCGTGTGGATGGTCTACTGGGTTCATTACAGAACCTCTAACGTGAGGACGGCGTCCTTTATATCTTGTTTTACCTGCTTTACCAAGTCTAACTAATTCGTGTTCTGAATTTCCTACAACTCCTACTGTCGCTTTGCAGTTTAAGTGTACTAGTCTAACTTCACCACTTGGTAATCTTAGTGTTGCAAACTTACCTTCTTTAGCCATAAGTTGTGCCCCAACACCAGCACTTCTTACTAATACTCCACCTTGACCTGCTCTAAGTTCAATATTATGAATCATAGTACCTACTGGAATATCTTTAAGTTCTAGAGCATTACCTGGTTTGATATCTGCATTTTCTCCTGATAGAATTTCATCTCCTACTTTAAGTCCTCTTGGAGCCAAGATATATCTTTTTTCTCCATCAGCATAAGTTACTAAAGCGATATTTGCTGATCTATTTGGATCGTATTCTATAGTTTTTACTCTTGCTGGAATATCATCTTTGTTTCTTTTGAAATCGATGATTCTATATTTTCTTTTTACTCCGCCGCCTCTAAAGCGCACTGTTGTTCTACCAGTATTGTTACGACCACCTTTAGATTTTAAATCTCTTAAAAGTGATTTTTCTGGTCTATTTGTGGTAATTTCTTCGAATGTTGAAACAGACATATTTCTATGACCATTTGAAGTTGGTTTTAATTTTCTTATAGGCATTTAAATCCTCCTTATAAACCTTCGAAGTATTCGATTTCTGCACTGTCTTCTGTAAGAGTTACGACAGCTTTTTTCCAGTCTGCTTTTTTGCCAATACCATGACGTGTACGAACTTTTTTACCTTCGTAATTCATAGTTCTTACTTTTTTTACTTTTACTCCGTCAAAGATTTCTTCAATAGCAGCTTTTATTTCTGGCTTGTTTGCATTTTTATCTACTTCAAAAGTATATTTGTTTTCATCAAGTAAGCTCATGCTTTTTTCTGTAATAATTGGTCTTTTAATTACTTCATAAGGTGATTTCATTATATAAATACCTCCTCAAGTTTAGCAATTGCATCTTTTGTAATTACTAGCTTGTTATGTCTTACTAAATCATAAACATTTATTAAATTAGCAGCTGATACATCAACACCTTCAATGTTTCTAAATGATCTATAAACGATGTTGTCATTTTCTGCTGTTACTACATACGCTTTTTTGCCAGCGTCAATAGCATTTAATATACTTGCTGCTTCTTTTGTCTTAGGCTCTTGTAAATTTAAGCTATCTAAAACTATTAATTCATTGTCGTTTACTTTTGAAGTAAGAACTGAGTAAAGTGCTTTTCTTCTTAATTTCTTTGGAATTTGGTAGCTATAATCTCTTGGCTTTGGTGCAAATACTACTCCACCGCCTGTATAATGTGGTGCTCTTATTGAACCTTGACGAGCTCTACCCGTTCCTTTTTGTCTAAATGGTTTACGTCCACCACCACGTACTTCAGAACGTGTTCTAGCAGATTGTGTACCTTGTCTTTTATTTGCAAGTTGGTTTTTAACTACTTCGTAAACTGCGTGTTCGCTTACTTTTGTGTTAAATAGAGTTTCGTTAAGCTCTAATTCACCAACATTTTCTCCTTGAATGTTTAATACGTTAACTTTAGGCATTTAAGTCCTCCTTAGTTTTGGCCCTTGACTGCTTGTTTAACTTGAACAAGTCCGCCTTTAGGTCCTGGAACCGCACCTTTAACTAGGATATATGAGTCTTCTAAGTTTACTTTTACCACTTGTAAGTTTTGAACAGTAACCCTTTCATTTCCCATTTTTCCTGAGCCTTTTCTACCTTTGAATACTCTAGCTGGATCTGAACCTGCTGCACGAGCACCTGCTACTCTATGAGATTTAGAACCGTGAGATTGAGGACCTCTACCATAATTCCATCTTTTAATAGCACCTTGGGTACCTTTACCCTTGCTTGTTGCAACAACATCTACGACTTCGCCTGCTTCAAAGATATCTACAGCTAATTTATCTCCTACCGCAAGTTCTATTGGATCATTGCCGTAGTTTACTTCTTTAAGGTATCTTTTGTAAGATGCGCCTGCTTTGTCAAAATGACCTTTAACTGGTTTTTTAACATTTTTTTCTTTTTTGTCCATATAACCGATTTGCACTGCGTTGTAACCGTCTGTTTCTTCTGTTTTAACTTGTACAACTACATTTTCATCAGCCTTTAGAACAGTAACTGGAGTAACTACTCCGTCTTCATCGATGACTTGAGTCATGCCTACTTTTGTTGTAAATATACTCTTCATGAGTACCTCCTTAATTACAGCGGATTGATTCCTTCTATTAGAATCTATCAATCATTCTAATTACAGTTATTATAACTTAATTTCGATATCAACACCTGCAGGTAAGTTAAGTTTCTTAAGTGCATCAAGTGTTTTAGCATTTGGATTGATGATATCGATTAATCTTTTATGTGTTCTTTGTTCAAACTGTTCTCTAGAGTCTTTGTATTTATGAACCGCTCTTAAGATCGTAATCTTTTCTACTTCTGTTGGAAGTGGGATTGGTCCAGATACTTCCGCTCCGCTTCTTTTTACTGCTTCTACGATTTTTTCTGCTGAGCTATCGATTACTTCGTGATCGTAAGCTCTAAGTCTAATTCTGATTTTTTGTTGATTAGCCATTTTTCCTCTCTCTTTCTATACCACCCATCCGGGCGTTTGATATTTTTGGAAACCGCTTAGAATTATTTCTAAACTTGCTAGACAAGAGTTCCCTTGGGGCTTGGCCTTAGTCTCCAAGCAACATCTTGCTTCAAAGCACCCTATTATAATACAACAAAAAGCTTATAATAGCAAGCACTTTTAATAGATTTTACAAACTTTTAGTAAAATTTATGAATATACATAAAACTATATTTAAACCATTGCTATCTAGCCATTTGCTAAGTGCTTCTTAATATACTACCTATCCTATATTTGTCAACAACTTTTCTCTCTAATTTTAATCTATTCTATGCTAGAGTAAATTTTTAATTTTTTTAATAACATTTATATTTTCAGTTATAAATTAATTATTTTCACCTTCTATAATTAATCATAAACAAGGAGGCAATTATGAAAAATATTTTGGAAACAAAAAACTTAACAAAACAATACGGAGATTTTAAAGCTCTTGATGAAGTGTCTATCAATATTCATAAAGGTGAAGTTTATGGACTTTTAGGTCCAAATGGGGCTGGTAAATCGACTCTACTTAAACAGATAACACAAATAATAAAGCCAAGCTCTGGAGAAATTTTTTATAAAGAGCATCCTATCTGCCAAAAAGATCTCTCTGAAATAGGAGCAATTATTGAAAGTCCTGCTATTTATCCAAATCTAACAGCTTACGAAAACTTAAAAGTCCTAACTACTTTATTAAATATAGATGAAAATAGAATAAATGAAGTTTTAAAAATAGTTGGCCTTACTAATACTAGTAATAAATTAGCTCGTGAATTTTCCCTAGGTATGAAGCAAAGACTTGGCATTGCTATGGCTTTAATAAATAATCCATCATTTTTGATACTAGATGAGCCAACAAACGGCCTAGATCCAATAGGTATTGCCGAGCTGCGCGAACTAATAAAATCTTTTAATAATGACGGTATAACCGTACTTATTTCTAGCCACATTTTAAGCGAAGTAGACCAAGTTGCTGATAAAGTCGGCATAATTGTAAATGGCAAACTTGCCTATGAAAGCGCTAATGATAAGGGAAGTGATCATCTGGAAAGTCTTTTTATGGAAATTTTAAAAAAAGAAGGTTATTAATATGAATAAATTTATAAAAACTGAATTTATTAAAGAAAAGAGATCAGCTAATAGTAAACTTATAAAGATAGTTCCACTTATTTTTATTATTTTTACAAGTCTAGTTGTTTTACTCATGGTTAGAAGCATAGAGAATAAGAGTTATTTGTTAGCTGCTGCTTATAACTGGTACCCTATTTTAATTCTGCCAATAATTTTAAGTCTTTTAGTAGTAAATATTATAGTAAAGGAAAAAGATTATCATATTAATCTTTATAAAAGTCTCGGCTTAAATAAAGAAAAAGTCATTTGGGCAAAAGTAATTGTGGTGACTCTCCATTTATTTATAATACTAGTAATTTCAGGTCTACTTTTATATATAGTAGGAAAATTTATGTTACAGGAGAATGTATACTTTATTGATATAGTTAAAGCCACTTTTGTAACTTTTATAGGGTCACTTCCAATAATTTCCTTTTCATTTTTATTGATGGTGGCTTTTGGTAAAAATTTTATAGTATATATTGCTAATTTTATTCTATCCCTACTAGGACCAATAATTGCAATCAAAAATTACTGGCTAATTTACCCCCACTCCTATACTTTTAGGATGCTTGCACCTGCTATTAATCTTAATCCGAATGGCATTTTTTTAGAGAAAGGATCTTACCTAGCAAATCCGAGTGCTATTTATATAGGGATGATATTAAGTCCAATAATTTTTACATTTACGATGATATTTAGCAGTAAAATTTATGTGAGGAATAACAATGATTAATATTATAAAATCAAATTTTATAAGAAATAAAAGAACTGCACTTATTTGGGTATCAATCTTTGCCCCGATTATGTATACTTTATTTTTCTCTATTTATATAGCAACTACCCATAACCTAAAGGGACAAGAAATACATTCTTTCTTTGGTATCTTTACCATACTTGCAACCTTTGCCTTAAGTTTTTTTGTACCTATGGCCTATGAGTCTGATAAAGAAGCAGGCTACTATTTTAACGAGATAAGATTTTCTGTATCTAGAAAGAAAATTTTTTTAGGAAAATTTTTATTTATCTTAGTTTTATTTGTCTTAATAGTAGCCCTAGCTAGCATTGGAATTTTCCTTGGGACAAAAATAATAAGAATTGACATACCGAGCCACAAAATAAATTTCACTCTGCTTGGAATAAGTCTTTTGACTCTAGTTCCCCTAATTCCTATATATCAATTTTTGACCCTAAAATTTGGTAAATCTATAAGTATTTTAGCTGGAATTTTTATCACCCTTGCTGCCATTTTATTTGGTTCAACAGGGCTTGTAGAACTTATTTGGCCTATTTTTCCTTTTGTATGGCCGATTAAACTTATTTATTTATTAGCTTCTAGCAAAATAAATCTAAATAATGTTATAATTTTCTTAATTCTTGCTATCGTCCTTACATCTGTGTTTTTACTTTGTGCTATGGATTGGTTTAGTAAATGGGATGTAATCGCAAAAACGGAGGAATAGATGAATATTTTACTAATTGATGATGATATAGACCTTACAAACTTGATAAAAAATACCCTAAAAAAAGAATATGATCTTACAATTTATAACGACTCATCCATAATAGATCCAGATATTTTTTCAAATTTTGATCTGATCATTTTGGATATTATGATGCCAAAAATGTCTGGTTTTGAATTTTTAGAAAAGTATAGGGATATGATAGACATTCCTATACTTTTGCTTACTGCAAAAGACTTTGAAGCTGATAAAATTGAGGGCTTTGCTCTAGGGGCTGACGATTATATCACCAAACCATTTTCAATAAACGAGCTTCGCGCTAGAGTTGCAGCTCATATCAGACGCGAAAGGAGAGAAAAACACAATCGTTTAGTCGATTATCCTATTTCCTGTGATCTATTAAATCGTAAATTTTATACTTACGAAAATGAAATCAATTTGACCAAAAGTGAGTACGAAATATGTGTCCTACTTTTAAAAAACAAGGGTCAGGTGTTCTCAAAAGAATATATTTATACGACAATTTACGGGTACGATGCAGATGGTGACAGCAAATCTTCTATAACAGAGCGCATAAAACAGATTAGAAGCAAATTTGTTGAACACAAGCTAGATCCGATCAAAACAGTCTGGGGAGTGGGATATAAATGGGAAATAGAAAATCTTTAGGTTTCTTAATAAGAAAATACGCTATTTTTGAAATTATTTATTCTGCATTTATATTTTTACTTGCACTTTACCTCGTAAGATTTGCCCTAAATAGGTCTATTATTTATCCAGCAAATTACGCAGAAAATCATATTAGTGAAATAGATGCAATGCTCACGCAAGATGACTTTAAAACCAGCAATATCCCCTATTTTTACGATTATGAGTATACTAAAAATGGTAATGTTATAGAGAATACTATCGATGACAAATACTCAAATTATGTAAAAGAAGCTTACAAAAATGGATTATCATATATAGGTTCGCTACTAAATCCTAAATTTTTAAAAAAGCTTTCGGCAGGTGATAAAACACTGATTTTAGCTTATCAAATATCACCAATTTTGACATCCAAAAATCTATACGAAAAAATAAATAATATAGAGATATTATATGTACTTACCATATTTACCATCTGGCTAATAGGTTTCTCACTTTTTATAAGAAAGTCTGTCAGATTATTGAAAGCTGAAATAGAAAAAATATCAGTAACAAACAGCCATATAAAAGATATGGACTTAGATTATAAAAGAGAAAAGTCAAAGTATAGAGAAATCTATGGGGTTTTGAACTCACTAGACACCTTATCTAAAGAGCTAAAAAGATCTCTAACTGACCAATGGGAAGCTGAGACTTCTGAAAAAGAATTACTAGAAGAAATCACTCACGACATTCGCACTCCTATTACAATTATAAAAGGCAATACCGAATTGCTTAAAGAAGATATAGTTGAAAGTCAAATTGAATACTTAAATGGTATAGAAAGTGGAACAGCTAGGCTAGAAATTTACATCGATAAGCTTAAAAATTTTTCAAAGACTCTAAAAACAAATCCACATCCAGTAGATGAAAATGCTATCAGTTATTGGATAGACATAGCAGAGACAATTATGGCTAATAAAGATATTAATTTAGTCCTTAGCAAAAGAGAAACTTCTAAAATAAGACTAGATAAAGAGCAAATAGCAAGCGCCTTACAGAATCTAATTGTTAATGCGACTGAGCATAGTAAACCTTACGGAAATATTTATCTATCCTTTGAAAATGAAAATAATTTATTTGTAATAAGCGTAAAAGATGAAGGGGACGGTTTTGAGAATGAAATCTTAGAATCCTTCCCTCAAAAGAAACTCACCAGCAAAAAAGATAAGATAAATCATGGCTTCGGTTTAAATATTATAAATCAAATAACAAAAAATAATAATGGTATACTAGAAATCAATAATTACAGTGAGAAGGACAATCAAGGAGCTGTAGTTAAAATGAAGTTTAAAATATAAAAAAGTAGGTCAGTTTATGAGCTGAACCCATACATCCGTATTCCGAATTTTGGGGGTTCAGCTCATTTACTCTCTTGCCTACTTTTTTAGTTAAATGCTTATTCCAATACGATATTGTTGTATGTTTTTTCTGTCATTTTAAATGTAGCAAGGTAGAAAAGTATATAAGCTGCAAAGACAGCTAATAGGCATTTTATAAATAAAGATATTTTTGTAAGCCCAAGAATTTTTAAAAACTCAGTAATGATTGGTAGAGCAAATAATGAGTGTACAAAAGCAAATACTAGTGGCAAGAAAAATACCAAGCCCATTTGCTTAGATATACTTTTTTTAGCCTCTTTATTAGTCATGCCCAATTGTCTCATAGTTTTAAATCTTGCTCTATCATCAAGACCCTCAGAAAGTTGCTTGTAATAAATAGCTAGTACTGTAGATACTAAAAATCCTAAACCTAGGATAATACCTACAAAGAATATTCCAGCATACATAGCTAATAATTCTGCCCTATCAGCTCTACCATCACTTAAAGAAAACCACTGATCTGATAGCTTATCAGCAAATTTCTTCCACAAATTTTCCTTTAACTGTGGATCATAGGGTCCATCTACATCAAAAGTTATATTCCAATTTTCGTCATACCTAGGATCATCACTTATCTTTAGACTATCTGTCACTTCCTTAAAAAGCTTAGGATCTTTAAAAACAAGTTTAGAGGTATTTGTCATAGTTATATCAGTAGAAGGAAATTTCGTAGGATAATTTTCTTCTTTTTCCTTGTTAATTTTTAAATCTTTACCTTCAATTTTCGTTATATTATAACCTTGATCATCTGATAAGAGTATAGCATCAGCTCCATTGAAATTATAAGTAGAATTTTCATCAAGATAAAGTCCTAGAAAACTAGAACCTCCAAACTCTTCTTCAAGAGTAGCTTCAGAATCACGTTTGGTAATTATAGTTCCATTTTTATCTATAATAAAATAATTTGACTTAAAAGAATTTATCTTAGCAGTTTTATTTTCTTCTTTTAATGCGTTTGCTACTAATTTCTCATAATAATCTAAACTTTCTTCTTTTTTAGGAAAACTCATTTTGTAATCAGTTGGATACAGTTGATCTTGCATTTTAATAGTTCCAAAATAAAGGGAAAAGCCCGAAGTTAAAACAACTATTACCATGGTTGATAAGACAGCAATACTAGCAAGAGTATTAGCACTATTTTTCACTCTATAAATCAAACCAGAAACTGCTGTAAAGTTTGATTTTTTGTAATAAAATCTTTTATTTTTCTGTAATAATTTTAATATTCCAGATATTATTACAGAAAAAGCAAGATATGTTCCTAAAATTACTAGCAAGACAGCTACAAAAAATAATCTAAAAGCTTTCATAGGATTATCTGTGCTAAGGCTTATATAATACCCTAGACCTATACAAATAATCCCTAATATTCCTATAATAGCAGGATGTTTAGGAGCTTTTTGTCCTGCTTTCGACTCTTGCATATAATTAAGAGGAGTAAAATTCCTATTCTTAAAAACTTGTTTTAAAAGCAATAATGCAAATATGGCTAAAAATATTAAAGCTGTAAGCATCAGTGGTTGTATTACTGGAAAAATCCCACTTTCTAATACATTAATATCAGAATTCATCAATTTCAAAAATCCAGCAAAAACTAATTTATATGATATTAGTGATATAAGAGTCCCTATTATTAATGACCTTAAGTATAAAATCAATAGTTCATGAAGATATATCTTTATTAAATGCTTTTTCTCCATTCCTAGCATCAGATATAGAGCCGACTCATCTGCCTTATTCTTTTGAATAAAGTTATAGTTCTGCGAAATCGTAAGTAAGGCAAATATCAATAGTATTATAGAACCAAGATCCATAAGTGTTCCTACTGTAGTTGCCCCAAAAAAAGTTTCTATAACAGGATCGGCACTTATAGATAGACATAAGTTTATTAAAACTATAAAAAACACCGTAGTTCCTATAAATGGATAATAGAGTCTTTTATGTCTTCTTATGCCATCTTCGGCGAGATTTTTGTAAAGTGATTTCATTTTATCTCACCTCTAGCAAGCATTTGCATAGTATCAGCTATCTTTTCACCCATTTCATAGCTTGTAAAACTAGAATTATAAAGTTCATGAAAGATCTTTCCATCTTTTATAAATAAAACTCTTTTTGCTTCTGCAGCTGCTTGGACTGAGTGGGTTACCATTATAATAGTTTGTCCACTTTCGTTTAATTTACTAAAAACTTCCATAAGCTCTCTAGAACTATTAGAATCAAGGGCTCCTGTAGGCTCATCTGCTAAAAGCAATTTGGGATTTGTTATTAGGGCACGAGCTACTGCACATCTTTGCTTTTGTCCCCCTGATACCTCATAAGGGTATTTATTTAAAAGTTCATTTATTCTTAAAGATTTTGCAATATCATCTGCTCTTTTATCAAAACTTGCAGGATCTTCCTCTGCAAGTATTAATGGTAATATTATATTTTCTTTAAGAGTTAAAGTATCTAGTAAATTAAAATCTTGAAAAACAAAACCTAAATGCTCACGTCTAAATTTTGACATTTCAGAATCACTTATAGTCGAAAAATCTTTACCTTCTAAAATTATTTCTCCCTTGGTAGATTTATCTAAAAGAGCAAGTAAATTCAATAGAGTAGTTTTTCCACTACCAGACTCTCCCATAATAGCTATGTATTCTCCTTCTTCTACCGAAAAATTAACATTATCTAAAGCCACAACCTGATTGCTTGATAATCTAGTTTTATATATTTTCTCTAAGTTTGAAACTTCAAGTAGCATATTATCACTTTCCTTTCTTATCTTTTCTTGTCTATATAATACAATAGATAAAAATAAAAATCCTTGGATTTATATAACAGTTTAAGACTTAAAGTGACAATTTGTTAGTTTTAATAGTTCCATCAAAAAAAAGAGCCAAGCTTAGCTCTTCCTTAATTACTATTAATTTTTAGCTTATTTGGAAAATAATATATCGTAAGAATCCTTTTCCAAATCTTCTCCTATAAAAATAAGAGAATTATTTGAAGATTTCCCCTCATACTTTTCTACATTAAATTTATTATCTACAATATCCACTCTTACTTTTTTATTAGTAACATCGACTATACCCTTAGCTCTAATAAGTTTTCCAAATCTATTACAAGTAACAGCATTTAGCTTGGTTCCTAGCTCATTAAAATCCTTAAAATTTACATTATCATAGCTAAAGCTATCTAACTTTAATTCTTTACTAGCTGAATTAGCTCCTATATCTATATCATAAGTGCTAAGTAATTCTTGCCATATATCTTTATCAAAATCTTTGTAATGATTTGCGTATATACTTGCCTTCGTTAATCTTTCTAACTTACTTATTACCTCTTCTATTTCTTCTTTACTGGTATTCTCGGTTTTAGATAATAATAAGTATCCGGAGTTTTTAATCTGGTCTAAGAAAAGATCTTCATAGTTCCTAATTAAGCTATCAACGCTGTTGTAGTCTACTATAGTTATAGGATTTAATAATTTTATTTTTTCATATTCTATAGACTTAATATTAGCGATGATATTAGATAAATATCCTACGCCAGTAGGCTCAATGATTAAGTAATCAGGATCTATAGTATTTTCTATAGTTATAACTGTTGTTGCGAAATCCTTCTTTTTTGAACAACATACACAACCTTTCTCCAAAGAAAGAATATCTTTTCCTGTATTAGCTAATATATCATAATCCACATTTGCTTTAGCATAGTCATTTTCTAATATTGCTACGTTTTCTAATCTCTTTTGAAATTCTTCTATAAAAGTAGTCTTTCCACTGCCCAGAAAGCCAGATACTATTATTATTTGCATATTATTTATCCATCAAATCTTCTGCTACTACTACAACTGGCTTAATCAAATCAGCTGGCTTATCTTTCATAAGATATAAGGCATCTTCAACTTTATCTAAACCATAGAATTTATGAGTTACAAGTTTGGAGATATCAAGCTTGCCACAAGATACGAGACTAGCCAATTTTTCCATCCTAAGTCTTCCACCTGGTGTTAGTCCTCCGCTTATGACTTTATGTCCCATACCTACGCCCCACTCAGCTCTAGGAATTTTTACATAATCACCGCCATCAAGATAGTTCACATTGCCAATCTTAGCACCTGGCTTCATAGCTTTTATAGCTTCTTCAAAAGTATCTACTCCACCACCAGCTATAATAACCCTGTCTACACCCTTACCATTGGTAAGATCTAATACTTGTTCAGAAATAGACCCTTCCTTATAAGAAATTATGTCGGTTGCTCCATAATATTTAGCAGCTTCTACACATTTTGGTCTAGTACCTACAGCATAAATTTTACCAGCGCCTCTTAAGTTTGCTCCTGCAACAGACATCAAGCCAACAGGACCTATTCCTATAACTAAAACTTCATCTCCAAATTGCACATCAGCTTGTTCAACTCCATGGAAACCTGTAGTTACCATATCCGATAACATAGGTGCAAGGACTGGATCAACCCCTTCTGGAATCAATGCTAAGTTAGCGTCAGCATCATTTACATGAAAAACTTCTGCAAAAACTCCATCCTTAAAGTTCGAAAACTTCCATCCTGCAAGCATTCCACCAGAATGCATAGGAAATCCTGCTTGACTTTCAAGAGATGACCAATCAGGAGTTATAGCAGGTACTAATACCCTATCTCCTACTTTGAAATCCTTTACAAGCTCTCCAACTTTTACAATTTCTCCTGCTGATTCATGACCTAAAATCATATCGTGTCTATCTCCGATCGCACCTTCCCACACTGTGTGAATATCAGATGTACAAGGTGCTAAAGAAATCGGCTTTACCAGGGCATCCAGAGGACCAATCTCTGGCTCTGGTTTTTCAATCCATCCTGTTTGACCAATTCCCAACATTGCAAAACCTTTCATATAAACCTCCTTATTTTTATTTCAATATCATTATATATCGTTTTCTCTAATCGTCAATAATTTAACGTTATATATTTAACTTTTCTATACATTTTTCTTGATCCTACTAGTAATTTAATTTATCTCTCGAGCTAAATTAAGTATGAGTTTGCTACCTATTCCCACCTCTGATTCAATATCTACATCTATACTTAAGTTTTCTGCGGTAGTTTTTACTAAATTCAACCCAATCCCGGTTGACTTTTTATAAATCCTACCATTATAGCCCGTATATGATTTATCAAAAACTCTTGGCAAATCTTCCTTTCTGATCCCTATACCCGTATCCTCAATTACCAAATTTTTACCTTTCATATAAATACTGATTTCTCCATTTTGAGTATATTTATTTGAATTAGATAATATTTGATCTAATATTAAGCCAAACCATTTTTCATCAGTAGTTATAAACAATTCAGTAGGACAAAATTTTACCTTGTTTTTCTTTTTTATGAACAGTTTAGAATATTTTTTTATAGATGATCTTATAAGCTTATCCAAGCTTTGCTTTTTAAAAACAAAATCAGTGGATAAGGATTCAAGTCTAATATAGGATAATAAGCTTTCTATGTACTCTTCTATTTCAAAAACCTCTGCCCTAGCAGCATGACTATCAACAGGGTGATCATTTAATATCAGGTCTAGAGAAAAAAGAGGAGTCTTTACTTGATGGGCCCACATGGTCATATAATCTTTAAATTCTTTCATCTTTAAGTCAAAAGATTTTTCCATTTCCTTATTTAACTTATTAATAGAATCAATTTCTTCAAAAAACTTTGTGTTATTAATTATATCAGGTGGATCCATGGAAGGATCATCAGCCCAATAGGTCAATGCGTTTGAAATTTTTTTATAGTTTATAAAAGAAATTACTATATCCACTAAAAATAGTAGAACTGATACCAATATTATATATAGGATATAATTTCTATCAATTCCAAATAAAGTGCTTGCAAATAAGAAAACTATATAAAGTGAAAATATTATTAATACATGAGTCTTTATTTTTAAAAATCTAACTATCTCTTTCAATATAATAACCAACTTTCTTTTTAGTCTTTATTAAATCTTTTAGGCCAACATCCTCAAGTTTTTTACGAAGTCTCATAATATTTACAGTAAGTGTATTGTCATCAATAAATTCATCAGTCTGCCATATCTTATCCATCAGTTCCTCTCGCTTAAATACTTTCTCTGGATATGTAAACATCATCTCTAAAATTAAGTATTCATTCTTTGACAAGCTAACTTCTTTATTATCAAATATCAATAACATTCTATTCCTATCTATAAATATATCTTTATATGAAATATTGTGAGTTACTTCTGTATACTCATATGATCTTCGAAGTAAGGCCTTAATTTTCGCCAATAATAACTCCAAATCAAAAGGCTTAGTTATATAGTCATCAGCTCCCATATTCATTGCCATTATCTTATTTAAGTTTTCACTAGCTGAAGATATAAAAATTATGGGAACATTCGAAACATTTCTAATTTTTTCGCACCAATAATATCCATTGAAAAATGGTAGAGATATATCTATCAAAATAATAGCTGGGTCTATTCTTTCATATTCCTCAAAAACTTTCTCATAATCTTTAACTAGATAAACTTCATAAGACCAATTTTCCAAAAATTTTTTAAGCGATTTAGCTATAATCTCATCATCTTCTATCAAAAATATTTTAAATCTATCCATAATTAACCCCTTTCATATGATTATATCCTAAAAATACACATTAAAAAAAGCTACCAAGATTTAATCTCAGTAGCTTGCATTATTTATTTTTTTCTTTAAAGTCATATCCTCTATCTTCCAAGTCTTCTATAAGATTTGGAAAAGCTTTTAGGATTCTCTTTTCACCGTATTTATCAAAGCTTTCTTTGAAGTCTTTGCTCCTTTGATCAAATTCTTTTCTTTTATTACTTGTTTTACCAGCCGCTTCTATACCCTTATTTGCAATTTTTTCTCCAATATCTGTTGTAAACTCGCTAATTTTTTCTGAAGATTTTTCTACCTGACTAAACTTTTTATTGATTCCTAGAATTGAATTTATTGTTGCTACTAAATCTATGATAAATAATACAGCCACAATTATATTTATTCCTATAGTCAATTTATAAGGAATATATTTTACTAAATTTGCAATCATCGGATGTATAGCTTCATATAGAATAAAGCACAAAGCTGCCCATGCAATGGAATACTCTGCACAAATATAGCCACCTATATTAAATTTCTTATCAGAGTAATCCCACCATTTTTTATGGAAGACTTTTTCTAGGATAAAGCCTGTTATAAGTTCTATTATTGAAGCTATAATCATTGAAGCAAAAAATAAAAAAAGTTTACTATCAGTTCTAACTGACTTTAGTAGTATCAAAATACTAATAACTGCAAAGCCATAAATAGGGCACCAAGGCCCATTTAATACTCCACAGTTAATATATTTTGCTTGTCTAATTGCATTATAGGTTACTTCCAACGCCCAACCTATGATGGCATAAATAAAAAAATAAATTATATAGATTTTAAGCATAAATACCCCTAAATAAATCTTTATTTAATTAAGAATAGCAAAATTTATAATAATAGGCAAGACTTTTATTTTTCTTCTTTTCTTTTTATAAAGTCTCTATTTCCCCACCTATCTTCTAAATCTTTAATTAAATTCGGATAAGCACGTAGTAGTCTCTTTTCTCCAAAGGAATCAAATTTAGCTCTAAATTCTGCACTTCTTTCATCAAATTCCTTTACAAATCTAGAATTTTCAAACTCTTTTTTCTTATCGAGAGCTACAAATGTCTTATCTGCAACCTTTTGTCCTATACCATCAGATACTTTTTTGATATCTTTAGACTGATTTTCCAATGATTTGAATTTTGCACTTAAGCCCATAATTGTAATTACTGTTGATATAAAATCAACTAAAAACACGATTCCTAGTATTATATTTAGTATTATAATTACTTTTATAGGAACTAGTTCTGTAGCCTTTTTTATCAAAGGATGGACAGCTTCATATAATACAAAACAGGCAGCTCCCCATATTAATGAGAATTCAGCACAAATATATCCTCCTAAGTTAAACTTATAGCCCGTATAATCCCACCATCTTTTATGAAATATCTTTTCTAATATAAAACCTGTTACAAGTTCTAAAAGAGTTGCTATAATCATTGATACAAAAAATAATAATAGCTTATTAATATTTCCCACTTTATTTAATAGTAGAATTACTGCTACAGCACCAAAACCATAAATAGGACAATATGGACCATTAAAAAATCCTCTATTTACAAATCTTCCTTTAGTAATAACATGAAAAGATACTTCTAAAATCCAGCCTATAATAGCATATATAAAAAAATAAAATATGTAATATTGCATAAATAAAAAAAACTCCTAAGAATTACTTCTTAAGAGTATATTTTACATATTCTATTTGATACATTCAACTATCTTGCTTATTTCATCCTTATCTAGGGTTATTTCTAGCGTAACAATATTTTCTCCCTCTGTAAGAACTACATAGTTAAATTATCCATCATACCAGTACTTTCCAAAGCTAATTATATTACAATATTTAAAAATAAAAAATTATCAATTATTATTCTTATCAAATTCTTTCAAATGTTTTTTAGCACGCTTTAAATATTCTTCCATAACTTTAATCCTTGCATAATATTTCTGATTGCCTTCTACAATTATCCAAGGAGCATAATCAACATTAGTACGATCTAGCATTTCATCCATAGCTTCTATATATGAGTCCCATTTTGCTCTATTGCGCCAATCTTCATCTGTGATTTTATAATTTTTATCAGGATTATTTTCACGTGCCATAAAGCGTTTATACTCTTCATCCTTATCTATAACTACGAAAAATTTGAGTATCAAGCTTCCATGATCATGTATTTGCTTTTCCATATCTAGCATTTCATCATAGGCTCTATCCCATTCATAAGTTGTTGCAAAGCCTTCTACACGCTCTACCATGACTCTGCCATACCAGGACCTAGAAAAAATTCCTACATAACCATCCTCTGGCAATTTATTATAAAATCTCCATAAATAATGATGGTCCAATTCATTTTTAGTTGGAGCTGAAATTGCATGCACGGTGTAAAGTCTTGGATCAACTTTTTTTACAAGTCTTTCTATAGCACCATCTTTTCCAGCCGCATCAACACCTTCAAAAGCTAAAACAGTAGATATACCACGCTTATAATATTCAAACATCATATCTCTAACTTCTTTTTCAAGCTTATCTTTCTTTTCTTTATATTCTTCTTCACTTATTTTCTTTGTAAGATCAAGCTTTTCTATTATTTTATTATTACTTTGATAGGAACGTTCAGTATTTTCATTATCTAACCTTTGGGTTGATACCCTCTCTAAACCAATTGTTAAGGCTTCAAGCATTTGATAAAGTGCTTCTTTACTAGCCTTCTTTAAATCATTACTATCAATTACAGTCCACGGGCTAAAAGAGAAATCTGTTTTTTCTATTATATTTTCAAAATGTTTTTGATAATCTTTATAATTTTTATTTTGCTCTTCATCATTTCTCTTTAGATAAAAGCTTTTTTCGTTAGAATCTTTAAGTTTTTCTATTCTCTTTTTTTGCTCATCCTTACTTACATTTAGAAAAAACTTGATTATTATAGTCTGATCATCATATAGCATCTTTTCCATCTTTTCCATAGACTTTATCTTTTTGTCAAGTTCTTTCTCTTTTAGGCTTAAATCATCAAATAATTTGTAATATAATGATCTATCAAAAATTTTTATATGACCTTTTTTGGGAACATTCTCAAAAAATCTCTTCTCAAAAGGAAACCTATTATCATATTCTTCATTTTTCTCAAAAACATCTACATCAAAGTACTTTGGTATCAAATCTTGGCTTAGATAATTTATTACATAGCCCTTACCTGCCGACTCAAATCCATCTACCATTACAAGGACTGGAATTTCTAAATTCTGACAAATCCTTGCAAGCCTTGCTACTCTTGCTTCAAGATCAGAGCGACCTAAGTCGTTATATTCTACTTTTATTTCTTTATTTAAATTCATAGCGTACTCCTTTATAGAATTCTACCCAAAATCCTAAATGATATCCTTCAGTCTTTCTATATCTTCGATTTCTATTGATTTATCAGATAACGTTATTAATCCATCATCTATCATATTTGATAACTCACGAGATAAAGAAGGTCTTGTTGTTGCAAGTATATCCGCCCATTCTTCTCTGGAATGATCTATAGATACTTTAGAATTTTCTTGATTTAGTATTAGATATTTGACTATTTTTTGTCTAAGAGTAGACTGGGAGGTAATTTGGTTAGTGCGGCTCAATTGAAGACATTTTTTAGATAAAAGGTCTATATAAGATTGCAAAAATTCTTTTGATACATCTGTTTCAAATATTTTTTTAAAATCGTTAATTATTAAAACTTTACTATCATTTTCTGCTTCAGCTGAAAAGTCAAAAGGTTCACCAAGATAGGAATAAACTTCACCGAAGATAGAGGGTTTATTAAGCTTTTTTATAATAAATCTCTTACCATTGGGATCTATTTTATATACCAATATGCTACCTTCTATAAGATAGTACATGTGAGAAGCTACTTCTCCTACCCTAAATATCTGCTCCCCCTTTTTATAAAGTTTTTCTTCTATATTCACATTTTTTCTTATACATGATAAATCTTCATCACTTAGATTATTAAAAATTGAAATGCATCTTAAATTCATATTTCACCTCAGATTAAGTATAAAAAAGATCGTCTAATTTTTCAACTACACAATTTATCAATAAAATTACTATAGATAAAAAAAGTCTATACTATCTTTAATACTTCTAATTGACTAGCCTTTAATCATTCTAAAAACACTATACAAGGATGAAGTATTGCTAATGCCAATACTAATATAAGATGTCAAATAGTGGATTTTTCATAGTAGCTAATTTCTTTATTTATTTGGGTATTATAATAATATAACTTAATTATTATTAATTTTTACATATTATAATTAAAAAAAGTTATGTACTTAACTATTTGCCAGATAATTAATATAATTAATAGTTATTTTTAAAATTCATTATATAGGAGGTATTTGATAATCTTATGGAAACTAAGTTAAAAGATAAGACTACTAAAGTAGCTTTTTCTAAAGCTATTGATCTTGCACTAAAGCATGTAAAAAAAGATCCTGTTGAAGGTATGAAGGATATTACTAAGATAATGGATAAGTACATAATGCCTAAATCTTCAGAAGAAAACAGTGCAAAGCATGCTCTTGAAAGAATTAGAGCAGAATTTGCTAATCCTTCATCTAAGTGGGCTTCTTTTGCTGAAGAAATAGTAGATGAAGTTGATGATCATGTATTAAAGCAATTTATCATGACAGTAGCTTATAATGCTGTTTATAAAGGAAATGCTAAAAGAAATGAGCTTCAAAGACAATATAATTGCAATATTCCATGGGCAATTCTTTTTGATCCTACTTCTGCTTGTAACTTAGAATGTAAAGGTTGCTGGGCTGCAGAATATGGACATAAAAACAACCTAAGCTATGAAGAAATGGAAGATATTGTTAGACAAGCAAATGAAATCGGTTGCTATTTCTTCTTGTTGACAGGTGGAGAACCTATGGTTAGAAAAGATGACATTATTAAACTTGCTAACGAGTTTAATGAATCCGAATTCTTCTTATTTACAAATAGTACATTAATTGACGATGAATTTTGCGATGAAGTTGTAAAAGCTGGAAATATATCATTTGGTCTTAGTGTTGAAGGTACAGAAGAGTCTACAGACTTTAGAAGAGGAGAGGGTGTATATAAAAGAGTTCTAGATGCCATGGATAGACTTAGAGAGCACAAACTTTTATATGGTGTCTCTGTATGCTATACATCTAAAAACTATGAACAAATTACTTCAGATGAATTTGTATCAAAAATGATAGATCACGGATGTAAGCTAGCCTGGTTCTTCCATTATATGCCTGTTGGTAACGATGCCGATCCTTCACTTTTACCAACACCACAACAAAGACAATATGTTTGTGAAAGAATAAGATATATAAGATCTGGCTCTAGTCCATACAAGATATACGCTATAGATTTCCAAAATGATGGTGAATTTATAAATGGTTGTATAGCAGGTGGAAGAAACTATTTGCATATTAATTCTCTAGGAGATGTAGAACCTTGTGCATTTATCCACTATTCAGATTCAAATATTAGAGAAAAAACACTTATGGAAAGTTTACAAAGTCCTCTATTTATGGCTTATCATGATAACCAACCATTTAATGACAATATGTTTAAACCTTGTCCAATGCTAGAAAATGCTGGAAAACTTACAAAAATCGTAGAGGAATCAAAAGCAAAATCAACTGACTTTATATCGCCAGAAGATCCTAAAGATCTAGAAGCAAAATGTAGTCCATATGCTAAAAATTGGAATAAAACTGCAGATGAAATCTGGGAAAAAAGAAAAGAAGAAAAGAAAGCTAATCTAGCAAAATAGTAAAATAAAATTAAAAATTAAAGCTCGAAATTCACATAGGAACTTCGAGCTTTATCTTTATCTAATTTTCTCTATTTAAGCAGTCATTTCTTCTAAGTCTTCTTTAACACTTGTATTTGGAGCAATACCAAAATTTTCTACTAAAAAATCTACAACTGTTTCTGATAGGAAGGCTGGAAGAGTTGGTCCTAAATGAATATTCTTAACTCCTAGACTCAATAGAGCAAGTAGTACTATTACTGCTTTTTGTTCATACCAAGCAATATTATATTCTATTGGTAGATCATTTATTGAATCTAAGCCAAATGCTTCTTGTAGAGTAAGAGCAATTTGTACTAGTGAGTAAGAGTCGTTACATTGACCAGCGTCTAATACTCTTGGGATTCCATTGATATCTCCAAGACCTAATTTATTGTAACGGTATTTAGCACATCCTGCTGTTAGGATTACCCAATCTTCTGGAATAGCTTCAGCAAAGTCTGTGTAGTATGATCTATCTTTAAATCTACCATCGCAACCTGCCATTACAACAAACTTTTTGATATTTCCTGCTTTGATTTCCCCTACAACTTTATCAGCTAATTGAACAACTTGGTTGTGAGCAAAACCACCTACAACTTTAGTATCCTCAAGATTTGTTGGAGCTTTACAACTTTTAGCAAGTTCTATAATCTCTGAGAAGTCTTTGTACCCATTTTCGTCTTTTTCTATATGTTTACATCCTGGATAACCAGCATCCCCTGTTGTAAACATTCTATCTTGATAAGTATTATCTTTTTTCATTGGAACAATACAATTTGTTGTCATAAGTATTGGACCATTGAATGCCTCAAATTCATCATTTTGAGACCACCAGCTATTACCATAATTACCGTGGAAGTGATCATACTTTTTGAATTCTGGATAGTAATTTGCTGGAAGCATTTCAGAATGAGTATAGATTTCTACTCCACTATCTTTACTTTGATCTAAAAGCATTTTCATATCATTTAGATCATGACCTGATATAAGGATAGCTGGCTTATCCCCTGCAGAATAATCAACCTCTGTAATTTCTGGATTACCAAAACTTTCGGTATTTGCCTTATCAAGTAAAGCCATAGCCTTAACCCCATGGCTTCCTGTATCCATTACTAAATCAATTAAGCTTGGTACTTCTTTGTCAGATTTAGTAGTTTCTTCTAAAGCATGTGCAATAAATCTATCTACTTCTTGATCTCTATATCCTAGAACATTCGCATGGTGATTGTAAGCTGCCATTCCCTTTAAGCCATATGTAGTAAGTTCAACAAGGGATCTTTCATCCTCATTCATTGTATTAAGCACACCAACTTCAATGGCCTTTCTTTCAAGTTCCTTATCATCCATTGATGAATAAAGAGCTATTTCAGATAAGTTATCTTTATTATCTAACTTTTCAATTAGCTCATCTTTCATTTTTATAGTTTCTTTAACAACTTTCATGATAGCGTCTGTATCAAAGTTTGCATTTGTAATAGTTACAAATAAATTATTTGAAATCCTATCATATACTTCTTCATTGTCATCACCAATTCTATTGGCAACTTCTGCAAGTCCTTTTGTTACATATACTAATAAATCCTGTGCATTTGCAGTGTCTTCCTTCTTACCACAAACACCTTGTACTGTACATCCTTCGTTTTTAGCTGTCTCTTGACATTGATAACAAAACATATTATTACTCCTTTTTAAACTTAATGTCTAATATCCTTTATGTTTACATTATAGAATATACCCATCTTAAAATCTGTAACATATGTTACATTTCCAAAATTTTTCTAAAAATAAATATACGACTATTCACAGATTTTGATATTGGGTATAATTGTAAAAAGATTTACTAATTTATTATAAGGAGGAAATATGGGATTATTTGATAAATTTAAATCAAAATCTGAAAAAAAAGTAGGCGATAATAACAGTGAAAATATTATACTTGCTCCTATGACAGGAGAAGCTAAAAATATAAAAGACTGCCAAGATCCAGTTTTTGCACAAGAGCTAGTGGGTAAGGGAACTATGATAATTCCAAATGAAGGAAAATTATATAGCCCAGTTGATGGTACTATTTCAATGCTTGCTGATACAGGACATGCTGTTGGAATTACATCAAGTTCAGGGCTTGAGATCCTAATCCATGTTGGACTTGATACAGTAGAATTAAAGGGTGAACCATTTAATATAAAAGCTAGCAAGGATCAAAAAATAAATGCTGGAGACTTACTATTAGAATTTGACATAGCAAAAATCGAAGCTAGTGGTAAAGCAATCGAATCACCTGTTCTCATTACAAATCCAGATGGTTATGAAATAAATGTATTAAAAGCTGGTGCAGTTAACCATGGCGACGAATTAATAGAAATAAGATAAAAAATAAGGGCTTTTCTATAAACTTTATGGTTTACAAAAGCCCTATTTTTATAAAATTTATATATAGAGGATTACTATGAAATTAATTGCACTTGATGTAGATGGTACACTTTTAAACTCTAATCATGAAATAAGCCAGAAAACTCGTAGAGCAATTATAAAATCTTTAGAAGAAGGTCATAAAGTAGTTATAGTCTCAGGTAGACCTACAAAAGCTATAAATCATATAGCAAAAGAGCTAAGCCTTGATAAATATGGAGGACTCATATCAGCCTTCAATGGTGGGACAATTATCAACTATGAAACTGGACATGAACTTACTAATCACACCCTAGACCTTGACCTTACTAAAGAAATTATAAAAGAAAGCAGAAAACTAGATATAGATGTACTAATTCCTAAAAATAAAACTATGATATCTTATAGGGACAATAAATATTTAGACCTTGAAAAAAAGATTTTGGGATTTGAAACTGAGGTTAGAGAAAATATTATAGAAAACATAGACTTTAATCCAAACAAATTACTCCTTGCTAATGACAAGAAAACTCTAGATGAGCTTATTCCGGTTCTAGAAAAAAAATATGGTAAAAAAACAACTTTAGTTCGTAGCCAAGATTTTTACTATGAAGTGATGCCCAAAGGCTTATCCAAGGGCAATAGCCTTTTAGAGATAGCAGAGCACTATAACATGAAGCAAAAAGACATTATAGCCTTCGGAGATCAGATGAATGATAAAACTATGATAGAGATAGCCGGTGTAGGTATTGCAATGGCAAATGCAATAGAACCTATAAAAGAAATAGCAGACTACATCACGCTATCAAACGATGAAGACGGAATTGCAAATTATCTAGAAAAATTCGTACTTAAAGGAACTTATGATGAATAAATTAATAGCTGTGGATGTAGATGGAACACTCTTAAATGATGACCATCAAATATTATCCAATACCAAAGACTCAATTATAAGAGCAATGCAAGCAGGTCACAAAGTAGTTATAGTTTCAGGTAGACCAACAGAAGCTATTCTACCTATAGCTAAAGAACTATCTTTTGAAAAATACGGTGGTTTAATATCATCATATAACGGTGGAGTAATAACCAACTTTAAAACAGGAGAAAAAGTTACAAATCACACTCTAAATATAGATTTAGCAAAAGAAATTTTAGAAAAAACAAAAAACTTTGATGTATTTCCACTTATAACAAATGAGTACACTATGCTCTCAAATAAAGAAAACGCCTTTCTTACAGTTGAAACACAAATATTAGGTCTTAAGCCTTTGATCATAGAAGATTTAAGTCATGCTATTGACTTTAATCCTCACAAAATTATATTCGTCAACTATCCTCAAAAAATTGATGAATTAATTCCTTTATTAGAAGAAAATTTTTCTGATAGAACTAGTCAAGTCAGAAGTCTAAGATCTTTTTACGAAATCATGCCTAAAAATCTATCCAAAGGTAATTCTCTTATAGAGATAGCTAACCACTACGGAATAAATCAAGAGGATATAATAGCCTTTGGAGATGCCCAAAACGATATAAGTATGTTTGAAATGTCAGCAACTCCAATTGCTATGGCGAATGCAGATGATATTATAAAAGAAATGGCCTCATATATAACTCTATCTAATAACGAAAACGGAATCGGGTATTATCTAGACAAATTTATTCTCTAAGACTTAAAACATAATATGGTATAATTGTAATTAATGCGCAAACCATTGTATTAATAGCAGGAGGTTTTATGGCTAAAATTATTGCAGTAGATATTGATGGAACACTTTTAAATAGCAAAGGTAAAATCAGCGAAAAAACTCAAAAAGCATTAGAAGATGCTTTGCAAGAGGGTAATATTGTTGTCATAGCATCAGGAAGAGATCCTAAAGGAGTCATCCAATATGCAGAAATTCTAAAGCTTGACAGATATGACGGCCTACTTTCAAACTATAATGGAGCCAGAATAACAAACTATAATACACAAGAGATATTAATCAACCATACACTAAATATTAGTGAAATGAAAAAATTATTAGAGTTTTCTGAAGATTTGGATATAAATTATACTATTTATTACGATGGTAAGTGCTATACCAACTCCATGGATACATATAAGCTTAAAGATACTAGCTCAAAAAATAATATGGAAATCATATACGATCCGAAACTATCATATAATATAGACTTCGAACCAAATAATGTACTATTTGCCTGTCATTCTGACAAAATAGAGGAAGCTATAGTGCAAATTGATGATAGCTTTAATGATAAGTTTACTTTTGTAAAATCAACACCATATTACTATGAGGTTATGCCAAAAGGTATAGGGAAAGGTGAAAGTCTTCTAGAAATTGCAAAATATTATGATATTCCAATAGAAGATACAATAGCTTTTGGAGATGAAGAAAATGACCTGACAATGATCAAAACCGCTGGTATCGGTGTCGCAATGGGAAATGCGACAGACTTAGTAAAAGAAGCTGCTGATTATATAACTTTATCAAATGATGAAGATGGAATAGCAGATTATTTGGAAAAATTTATACTTAAAAAGGAGAAAATTTAATGAATATTATTGTTGCACAATCTGGTGGACCAACAAGTGTAATTAACTCATCACTTGCCGGAGTAATATCTGCAGGAATAGAAAATAGTTTTGATAAAATCTATCTTAGTCTTCACGGTATAGAGGGAATTATCAATAATGAGATAGTAGAAGTTGATAAGAAAAAATATGAAGAAGTAAATGCAAAAGAAAGATTAATGGCAAGACCTTCTTCAATATTGGGGTCTTGTAGATTCAAACTTCCAGAATCCTTTGACGACAAAATTTTCGAAAATATTTTCAAAACATTAAAAGATTATGAGATATCAACATTTGTATATATAGGCGGAAATGACTCCATGGATACAGTCATGAAGCTAAATGAGTATATGAAAGCCCATAATATAGAAGGCATAAACATCATAGGTTGTCCAAAAACCATAGACAATGACCTAATGGAAATGGATCACTCACCAGGCTTTGCTTCTGCTGCTAAATATATAACTTCAACTTTAAGGACACTTAGAACTGATGTTGACATTTATGATTTAAAATCAGTAACTTTTGTAGAAATCATGGGAAGACATGCAGGTTGGCTTGCAGCATCAGCTCTTACAGCTAACTATGGCATGGGTAAGGAAGTGGTAAACTTAGTCTATCTACCAGAAGATAAGAAATCCTTGGATCAAGTTTTAGAAGAAATACATGCAGAACTTGAGAACGAAAATAATCTAATAGTTGCTATAGCAGAAGGATTTAGAGACAAAGATAATAAATTGGATGAAGAAAGATTCGAAAATAAAGACGATGCCTTTGGTCATAAGATTGTAGCCGGTGTAGCAAGCAGACTTTCCGACTTAGTACGTGATAAACTAGACATAAAATCTCGTGCAGTAGAACTTTCTATAGCACAAAGAACAAGTAATCTCATAAGCAAAATAGATGCAAACGAAGCCTACAATCTAGGCTATAATGCTCTAGAACTTGGAATAGATAATACAAATCTAATTCCAGTACTAAAAAGAAAAGATACACCTGAATATCAAGTATACTACGAATCAGTAAGTCCAGGTCAAATAGCCAACAAAGAGATGAAAATCCCTGAAGAATGGTTGGTAGATAAAAAAACATTAGAAGAAAAAATAACAACTTATACCCTCCCACTTATAGAAGGAAGTATAGAACAAACATACAAAAATGGAATGCCTGTTTTTGTTGATATTGGTGATTTTATAAAATAAATAAAGCTCTACTTGATTTTAATCAGTAGAGCTTTTAGTATACTATTTTTAATTTCCGTTAAACTTCTTCTTATTAATATTTAAGATAACAGATCCTAGTATTACTAGAATTAATCCTAGAAGTAAATTTATTGTAAAATCTTCTCCTAAAATTATAACTGAAAGTATGGAGCCAAATATTGGTATAAACAACTTGTACATACCCATTTCATTGACACTATAATATTTTAGAACTGAGTTCCAAATTACATAAGCTGTTGCTGAAATAAAAGCTCCATATAATAGTAAACCTACTGCTTTTGGTGTAAATACCAAATTATTTTTGTTCATAATATAACCAATAATTATAAGTGGTAGAGAGCCTAGTATGAACTGACTTGCCGTTACTAAAAATTCATTTTGATCTTTTCCATATTTTCTTACATATACTGACGATAAAGCATTAAAAAATGTGGACAATAATATCATTCCCTCTCCCATGAGATTAAATTCGCTTCCCATTTCTCTAATTCCTCCATTTACAACTACTATACCTAGTGTACCTAATCCTATTGCAAATATTGTATTGGCTTGGACTTTTTCGTTTGGTAAAAGTATTAGAGAAATTAATACTACCATAAAAGCATTGGTTGACTGAATTATTGCAGCCTTTACTCCAGCTGTATTTGATAAAGCTATATAATAAATCATATATTGTATAAAGGTTTGAATTAATGATAGGATTACAATATATCTTTTATCAACATCTTCTCTTATAATTTTTTCTTTATTAAATAATTTCAAATAAATAAAGCCCAAAACTCCAGCTAAGAAAAATCTAATCCCAGCCAAAAAAATTTGAGCTCCAGTATCACTTCTTCCTACTCCTAATTCTTGATAAGTAGTTTTTATAGTTGGTATAGCAGACCCCCACAAGAGCATAGCTATGACAGTTGCTATAATTGCCGCTTTTTTATTTTTTAACATACATCTCCATTCATTACATAAAAACAATTGAAATTAAAAGGTAAATTATACCACTTGCAAGCATTATTTTGATAGGATCTGTCTTTAGTTTAAACATCGCAAATAAGGATAGTCCAAAGATAATGAACATTAACCAATCTAGATTATTAAACGCTATAGTATTTGTATTAAAAAAGGCTGTTCTTAGAATGCTTATACCAGCCATCAAAATCATGGAAACTATAGCAGGTCTTAAAAAGTATAATACATTGGAAATAGCATCCAGATCAGAATATTTTTTATAAAAATAAGAAATAGTTCCTACAATAAGTGCTGAAGGCAAGACACATCCAAAAGTTGCAGCCATAGCTCCAGGAAAACCTGCTATTCTTGTTCCTACAAAAGTTGCTGAGTTTATAGCAATTGGACCTGGTGTCATTTGACTTATGGTTATTAAATCATTAAATTCATTTAAAGATAACCATTGATTTATATCAACAACTTGCTCTTGTATTAAAGGCAAGGCAGCATAACCTCCTCCAAAACTAAATAGACCAATTTTTAAAAAGCTTAGAAATAATTTAATTAGCATGACGGCTCCTTTTAATTAGTGTATAGATTGTCCCTATAATTATGAGTCCAAGTATTATATAAGTTACATTCATATCAAAGAAAAATCCTAAGATAAAACTTACTATCATAATTATTGGGATTATAGGAGCTTGTGCTTTCAATAAATCTCCAGCCATATCTATTACGACCTTAATAATAAGAGCTCCGACACCAGCTTGCATACCTTTTAAAAATAGGGCTATATATTTATTAGTAATAAAAGCCTCATAGGCAAGGGAAATTAAGCTAATTATAACAAGAGGTGGAATAATTGTTCCTAATATGGCAACAAGCATACCAGTAAGGCCTAATGTCTCATAGCCTACAACAACAGCAGCATTGACAGCTACAGCTCCAGGAGCTGATTGGGCAATAGCTGTCATATCAAGCATCTGTTCTTTACTAATCCATTTTAGCTTATCAACAAAAGTTTCTTTCATAAGTGATAAAATTACATAACCTCCACCAAAGGTAAACGCTGATAAATAAAGAGTCGACTTAAAAAGGTCCCATAAGTTTTTTTCTTTTTTCATAAGTCCCCATTTCTATTTTCTTATGATAAAATAATACCCTTAATTCCTTTATAGAAGTTAAGGGTATTGCAATCATAGATTTTAGCTTAGGCTTTATAGTATTTATCATTAATTTTTTCTGAAATTTTTTCTGGTGTAAAGCCAAACTCCGCTGTTACTTCATTTCCTTTTCCAGAAAGTCCAAAACTGTCAATACCTATATTTAAACCATCGCTTCCTGTCCATTCTGCCCAGCCAAATGTTGTTGCCATTTCTATAGAAACTTTATTTTTAACCTCTTTTGGCAAAACTTCTTGTCTATAAGCTTCGTCTTGTTTTCTAAATAATTCCATAGATGGCATAGACACTACTCTTACATTTTTACCATCTTTTTGCAAAAGTTTTTTACTTTCTAGAGCAAGTTCTACTTCTGAACCTGTAGCTATTAATATAAGATCTGGTGTGCCTTTTGCATCACTTATTATATAAGCTCCTTTTTCTATATCATTTATATTTTCTGTCTCTTTAAGATTTGAAATACTTTGGCGAGTAAGAGCCATAACTACCGGACTTTCCTTGCTTTCTAAAGCAATTTCCCAAGCAAGTCTTGTCTCATTAGCATCTGCCGGTCTTAGCATGATAGTGTTTGGAATAGCCCTAATCATCGCTAGTTGATCTATTGGCTCATGAGTTGGACCATCTTCACCAACTGCTATTGAATCATGAGTCATAACATAGGTTAGTGGGAGTTTTGATAGGGCTGATAGTCTAATAGCTGGTTTTAGGTAATCAGTAAATACAAAGAAAGTTGAAACATGATGCCAGCTTCCACCGTGAGCCATAATTCCATTTCCTATGGCAGCCATTGCAAATTCTCGAACACCATAATAAATATTACGTCCTTCTGGAGTTCTATCTGTAAAAGCTATAGTATCTTTAATATTAGTTTTATTGGATGAAAACAAATCTGCAGATCCAGCCCAGAAATTCGGTGTGATTTTTGCTAAATCTTGGATAATTTCTCCATTTGATGCACGAGTTGCAAGAGCCTTATCCTCTGATGAGTATTTCCTAACCTCATCCATAAAGTTTTCTGGTAGTTCTCTATTAATTCCTGCCATCAAATTATTATAATCTTCTCTGTAGTTTTCTTTATAGAATTCTAAAAGCTCATCCCACTTTTGATTTTCTTTACTACCTGTATGAGCTATCCCTTCCTCAAAAGTCTTATAAATGTCTTCTGGAATTGAAAAATCATCTTCATTCCATTCATAGATTTCCTTAGCTCTCTTAAAATCCTCGGCGCCTATTGGAGCCCCGTGAACTTTATTAGTCCCTTGATTGGTAGAACCATATCCTATTACAGTTTTAATTTCTATAATGGTTGGCCCATGCCAGTTACCTTTTGCATGATTAATAGCCTCATAAATCTTATCTAAATCTCTGCCATCATCAACAAAGATATAATTCCAATTAAGAGCTTCTGCTCTCTTTTTCATATCTTCTGAAAATGTTGTGTTAGTAGCTCCGTCTAAACAGACATCATTTGAATCATATAAAACTATTAATTTTGATAAGTTTAAATGCCCAGCAAGACTCATTGCTTCATAAGATACACCTTCCATAAGGTCACCATCACCGCAAAGTGCATAGGTATAGTGGTCTATAATTTGCGCATCTTCTTTATTATATAAAGCTGCCATATGTTTTTCTGCTATTGCTAGACCAACTGCTTGGGCAATACCCTGACCAAGTGGACCAGTAGTAACCTCAACTCCATCTATATGCCCACGTTCTGGGTGTCCTGCTGTGTTTGAATGAAGTTGTCTAAATTTTTTTAAATTATCTAGACTTACATCGTATCCTGTTAGGTGTAATAGGGAATATATCAATGCAGATCCATGTCCTGCTGCTAGAACAAATCTATCACGATCAAACCAAGAAGAATTCTTAGGATTCGCTTTTAAAAACTTATTCCATAAAACATAAGCCATAGGGGCAGCACCCATAGGAAGTCCTGGGTGACCACTATTTGCCGCCTCAATTTGGGCAATTGAAAGGGATCTTATAGCACTGATCGCTCTATTATCATCATTATTAAACATTTTCTCTCCTTAATTATTAAATTTATACAAATGAATATTTACTTATATGATTACTATACTCTTCATTTTTTATATATATTTATAAAAATAGAGCGAGTCTAATTAACTCACTCTTTATACACTATTTATTCCTTGATTCGAAAGCTTCCCAGTCTTTCTTAAAAGACTCAATCCCCGCTGTCGTAAGAGGATGCGTCCAAAGTTTTTCAAAAAGATTTCCTGGAATAGTAGCTATATGCGCTCCAGCAAGTGCAGCTTTTTCTAAATGATTAATGTGCCTAATACTTGCTGCTATAATTTCTGAGTCATAATCATATATATTTATGACTTTTCGAAGTTCAGCTACAAGTCTAGCTCCATCTTCACCCATATCATCGATTCTACCCATAAAAGGAGAGATATATGTAGAACCTGCTTTCATAGCCATTATTCCTTGGGATACAGAAAAAATCAATGTGCAGTTAGTCTTAATTCCTTCTTTACTTAAAGTATGAATTGCTCTTAACCCTTCCTCTGTCATAGGAATTTTTACAACTATGTTATCAGCCCACTTAGCTAAATCACGAGCTTGCTTAACCATTCCCTTATAATCGTAACTAGTAACCTCAGCAGAAACTGGCCCATCAACCAACTCTGTTATATCCCCAATAACTTCATTAAAATTACGCCCCTCTTTATTAATTAAAGAAGGGTTGGTAGTTACTCCATCACAAAGTCCTAAATCATTTATCCTCTTTATTTCATTTATATTTGCTGTGTCTAAGAAAAATTTCATGATACCCCCATTAATTAAATACAGAATTTTTAAATCTTATTAAAACTTATATTATATTTATATATTTAGATCTAGCATAAAAGTTATATCCCTTTTAAATATTATTCCCAAAATCTCTTCTTAATTATCTTTAAAAACATTTACTTTTAATAAAACGTTAATCTCTAAGATATTTTAAATTAAAATTACCCATAAGTTTATAAAAATTATATAAATCCACGGAATATTGGTATAATTAGTAAGTGTATTAACTATATTATTTATCAAAGAGGTATGTATGACTGCCAAAAATTCAAATTATATAAAAAGAGTATTAATTTGCCTTATGGCAAATATTCTAATCGGAATAACCATAGGTGCTATGAGAGTAGTTAATCTTGGTATAGATCCATTTACATCTCTAATAATAGGAGTAAGCAACTTAGCTAAAACTCCTTTTAGGTATATATATCCCATTATAAATGGAGTGATTATAGTATTAATTTTTTTCTTAAATAAGCCAATGATTGGTATAGGGACAGTTATTAATCTTATAGTTATAGGACCAGTAGCAGATTATTCTGCGGCTTTTATAGAAAATATATACACTAGCCCAACTTTCATATCTAGAATTATCATTTTAATAGCAGCTCTTATAATAATGGCTATGAACGTTTCTTTGTATACTAGCACCAATATAGGAGTATCTGCTTATGATTCCTTGTTCCTTACAATTAATAAAAAGAATCATAATATTTCTTTAGGTGTTGCTAGGATTATCACTGATTCTATAAGTATGATCGTAGGTATTATAGGAAAAGCTACTATCGGTATTGGAACTATAATAAATGTATTTTTTATGGGCCCAATGGTCGATTTTTTTAATAAGTCTATAGCTAGTAAATTACTTAAAAATATATGTTAGCTTATAATACTTTAAATATAAAAATATCCCATTAAAGCATAATGAACTGAGCCTTTAAAGTTGAACCAAAGCAACTTAAGGAGGTCAGTTCAAACCTTAAGGGATTGCTTTTATTCTTCTACTATTTTATCAAATACAGATGTAGCTGTTTCTTTTATAACTTCATTTAATGTTACTATATTATCTTTCCCTTCTGCATTTAACCATTCTTTTGCTTCTTCTTCAGATTTACCAAATTCTTCTACAGCGCCTCTCCAAGTAGCTCTTCCGCAAAGGACACCATTGAATGTTGAGCCGGCTTCTTTGGCAAATTTTAGGGTTTCTTTGAATAAGTCTGCGCTTACTCCGCCGCTTAGGAAGATGAATGGAATATCAGTTGCATCGGATTGTTCTTTGAAATATCCTAAAGCTTCTTTCCTTGAGTGTAAGATTTCACCATCACCAAATCCTTCTACAAAGTTCATATTTACTGGTGCTTCTACCTTTAATACGTCTACCTTATATCTTGGATCATCAAACACCTTAATTGATTCGATTACTTTTTTAGGACGTAGCTTAGAATACTCTGCTCCTTTTGCATCGTCTATATTTGCATCATAGTTTACGATTTCTAAGAAATACGGAAGTCCTAATGCTTCACATTCATAACCAACTCTTTCAACCCAAGCTTTCTTGATGTCATTGATCTTATCATCTTCATCTATATCGTAGTACAAAAGAACTTTAACAGCATTTGCTCCCATTTCTTTTATTCTAAGTCCTGATACAAAATCAATTAATCTAGGTAATCTGCCTTCTTCATACTCATCATATCCAGTTTGTTCATAAGACATGATTAAGCCAGCATTTTTATCACGAGCATTTACACCTTTCATACCATAGATTGGATCAAGAAGAATAGATGATGAGTATTTAGTAAGTTCACTAGAAATTAATTCTTTAAACCTTCCAATCCCTTCTACATTATTTAACTTAGGGTTAGCTTTCTCCATCATCTTTTCCATAGACCCTCTTTGATCAATAGCAAGAGCTGCAATGGCACCTTCTTTATTTACTAGTTCTTTAAAATTTGCATATTTTTCTTTAGATACTTTCATTAAATCTCCTCCACTTCTATTTGCTCATAATATTTATCAAAATCATCCATATTTATGTGGGCAATTTCTTTATTTAAAACATTTAATAAACCACAAGTCATACTTGTTTTTATGATATCTATGTCATCTTTATCTTTACTTATAGCATATATAGCTCCTGCAAGAGAAGAATCTCCGCTCCCAACAGGATTAATTGCCTCTACTTCTGGAACGTTTGCCTTATAAACTTTATTATCAATTTTTACAATAGCCCCATCTTTGCCCATAGAAGCTATTATATATCTTATATCTTTGAAAGGTTCTCTTAATAAAATATCAACCAAATTATCTTTGCTAACTTCCGTCTTTAATACATCTCCTATTTCACTTTCGTTTGGCTTAATTAAATCTGGTTTTACACCTGCATTTATTATAGACTCAAGGGTTTTTCCTGAAGTATCCACAGATATAAATTTATTTTTCTCTTTAGCATAGGCTATTATTCTTTCATAAAAACTTGCATTAAGACCATTTGGTAATGATCCTGAAACATTTATATAATCACAGCCTTTAGTGATTTCATCGAGCTTTTCTATAAAGTCATTCTCTTCAGTTGTTGTTATTTTAGGTCCTTTTTCAAGGATCTCTGTTTGATTTCCTTCGTGTAATACAGCTATACAATTTCTCGTATCTTCCCCTATATCAATAAATCTTGACTCTTGCCCTTTATTTTTAATGGTATTTTTTATATACTCTCCTAAGGCTCCTCCAACAAAGCCTGAGTGTACAACATCTTCTCCCAGTTCATTCAAGACATATCCAACATGAATTCCCTTACCACCTGCATCTTTTATAACTTGGTTAGTCCTATTAACATCATCGATTTTAAAATTTTCTAGTTCATATGATATATCTACAGATGGATTTGCTGTGATTGTTAAAATCATTCAAAAGCCCTCTTTCCATTTATATAGGTAGCTTTAAGATCTAAATCTTCGTTTAGTACTATAAAATCTGCTTCATAGCCAAGTTTTAATTTTCCACATACATCATCAATACCTACAGACTTTGCAGGTATAAGGCTTGCCATTTGTATCGCTTCAAATACATCTGCAATTTCCCAGTCAACTACATTTTTAACTGCGTCTTTTAGCTTAAGTATAGATCCTGCTAGAGAACCGCCTTCCTTAAGTCTTGCTGTGCCATCTTTAACTACAACTGGAAATTCTCCTAGCATATAGTCTCCATCTTTCATTCCACCTGCTGACATACAGTCCGTAATTAAAGCTATATGATCTCTTCCCTTAACATTCATCAAAATATTGGCAGCAGCTGGATTTACATGATGACCATCACATATAAGCTCAGATATAGTTTCTGAATTCATTGCAGCTCCTACCATTCCAGGATTTCTGTGATGAAGTCCACTCATACCATTATAGGTATGAACAAATATATTTGCCCCTTCATTTACAGCATCCATAGCTTCTTCATAGCTTGCATCAGAATGTCCAAGAGCAACGTATACTCCCATAGCATTTGCCTTGTGTATAAAGTCTTTTATATTTTCTCTTTCCGGTGCAATTGCAATCTTATTTACAAGACCATTTGAAAGCTCTTTCCACTTTTTAAGTTTTTCTATATCAGGATCTGACATATATTTTTCATTTTGAGCACCTTTATATTTTTCAGTAAAAAATGGTCCTTCTAAAAATATGCCACGAATCTTAGCACCTTTTACATCCCTGTATTCCTCACCTACAATCCTACAAGCTTCATTTAATCTTTCAGTACTATCTGTAAGGGTTGTAGGCAAAAAGCTTGTAACTCCTGTTTCTAGTAAGGCTTCTGAAATTATATTTAGAGCACCTGGCTTAGCGTTCATAATATCTTCTCCACAATATCCATGAATATGAGTATCTACTAAACCTGGTGCTATAATTTCTCCTAGATCTTCATAAAAATCTGGCTTCTCTTTTGAAAATGATTTAATCTTTCCATCTTCTACTTCCATATAGTAATCTTGTAAAACTGTATTTTCTAATATTATATATTTTGCTGTATAAAACATAACTTCTCCTTTTCTTTAAGTATTTATTTTATACCCATGACTTAATTATAAGGATGTATAGTAACTCCCTTTACTACTCTATTAACGGTTCCAGATTTTGAAGGATTATCAGGGGTATTGCCTACTCTTAGACTTGTAATCAAACTTACAAGTTGACCAATAATTATAAACGGTAAAGATAAGTAAGCATCACAAGTAAGTTCATTTTCATAAATTAACTTTTCAAAGTCCCCATCTATTTTAGAATTGGCTACAGCTATTATTTGAGGAGCAATTTTATCAGCTGCTATTTCATTTAATATATCCAAATCATAATCTCTTGTATACTCATTTGAAGATATAAAAGAAATAATTAATGTCTTACCATTTACAAATGACTTAGGTCCATGTCTAAAGCCCATTGAAGATTCATATAGACTAGAAACATCACCCGCTGTAAGTTCTAGAACTTTTAGTCTAGCTTCATTGGTTAGTTTATACAAAGAACCCGATCCAAGATATATGATCCTATCAAAGTCAAAGTCAACAAGTTTTTCTATTTTCTCGCTATCTTTTAAAATATCTCTGGCTATCTTAACAATTACATCCACTTGCTCTTTCTTGTCGCTTCTATTATCAAATATTAAAAGAGCTGTTAAAAGCATAGATGAAAATGAACTTGTCATAGCAAAGCCCTTATCGTTTGTACCTTCTGGCTCTATGAAAACATAAGAATTATCATCATCTAATAATTTTAAAGCAAGTTTACCATCTGGAGCACAAGTAATGGCTAAGTTATAAAAGTCATCTACTAATTTTTCGCCAAGCTCTACTGCGGCTAAAGACTCAGGTGAATTACCACTTCTTGCAAAACTTACTAGTAGAGTTTTTTTATCCTTTTTAAAATGAAGATATGGGCAACTTACTAAATCAGTAGTTGCTATTGACTTAAAATCGTAATTTCCTAAAGAATTTAAGTATTCACAAGCAACATTACCCACATATTCACTAGTCCCAGCTCCAGTAAAAATTATCTCAATATCCTCACCTATTTTTCCAAAAAAATCCTTAAGTTCTTCTAGTCTTTGTTCATAAAGCTCATATACTTTTTCCCATATATCAGCTTGAGAAAAAATTTCTGAATAAGTATTAATTGCATCATTTTCTTTTATATAATCTAAATCTAAGTACACTTTCTAACCTCTTCTTTCCTAATAAAAATTTTACACATTAGCAACAACTATTATATTAAAAAACGATAGCGCAATTGATTAATATTCAATTGCACTATCGTCTCATTACTAAATACCATCTTGATTTGAGGAAGTTTCTATTTCTTGCTTGTAGGTCACAATTGATTGTTTTGATGTTGTAATTATATCTTCTAAGAATTCCTCATTATCTTCTATTTCAGATGATAAAGCCTGATATAACATCGCAAAATTAACACCCGCTACAAACTGAACATTTTCTTTATCTGCTAAAGTCATTACAGATCTATTAAATGGAGTTCCACCAGCCAAATCAGACAATACAAATATATCACTATAGTTCAATTCTTTGTATGCATCTTCTATATTCTTATCTAATTGCTCAATATTATCTCCATCATGAAATTCAACAATTCTTATATTATCAAAGCTTCCTGCTATCATCTTAATTGTCGAATATAGCCCACTAGCTAAGTCTCCATGAGTAGTTAAAATAATTCCTTTCATCAGATACAACTCCTCCCGCTAAAATACACCAATATAAGCACCTACTATACCTAATATAAGAAGGAAGACTATGCACTTTATAGGCGTCCAACTCTTCTTAGATAAGAGGAAGTATAATAGTAAAGTAAGACCTAATGGTACTAAACTTGGTATGATACCATCTAGTACTTCTTGGATATTTACATTAACAGGAACTTGTTCATAAACGGTGAATTTTAATTCTGATGTGCCGTTTCCAAGATCACGTACCTTAGCACCTTCTTTCAAGTCTTTGGTAAAGTTTCCCTCATCATCTTTTATATATAAATAATCTTCATATGTCTTAATAGAGTCATTAGCTACTACTGTTTGCACTTCTTGAGCTTCATTTGTCATACCATTTGGAATTTCAATAGCAAGCTTTGTACCACCGTAAACTGATATAAGTGCTCCAACTATTATTACACCAAGTATAGATGCTGCTCTAGTAAATTCTTTAGCATTAGCTGTGAAAATATCTATAGCATCGGATCCCAATTTATAAGACCAGTTCATAAGCCAAAAACGCAATGCAAACTGAGCCACATTAAATATTACGAGAAATAGTATCGGCCCTGCAATATGTCCCTGTAAAGCAAGGTTTGAAGATATGCCTGCAGTAATTGGTACAAGAGTAAACCAAAATAAAGCATCTCCTATTCCACCTAGTGGACCCATAGCAGCTACTCTTACAGCTCTTATTGTGGGAACTTCAACTTTATTTTGTTCAAGCGAAAGTATTATTCCCATTACAAATGTAACCAAGAATGGATGAGTATTAAAAAATTCAAGATTATGAGCCATAGACTTAGATAGGTCTTCATCATTAGTATGAATCTTTTCTAGACCAGGTAGTATAGCATATAGCCAACCTGCAGCTTGCATTCTTTCATAATTAAATGACGCTTGTAAAAACAGTGATCTCCACACCATCTTATTTAAAGTTTTTTTGTCTAATTGTGGAGCAGGAGTAAGATCCTTATATTGGGTTGATTGATTATATTCCATCTTCATAATCTCCTTCAATAGATACACTTGATGATACTTTTATCTTAGAATTAATTTGATAATCCCAATATGCAATCGCAAATCCTATCATAGCTATTATGAGTAATGCTGGTCCACTTAGGGTTGGATTAGCCATTATAATAACAGCTAGAGCAAAACCAGCAAAGAAAAATCCCCACAAGTCACGACTTATCATAAGTCTTAATAATACAGCAAAGCCTACATATTTCATCATTCCACCTGCAACATCTAAGCCATGCATAAATGTATCAGGTATATTTTTTACAAGTTGCTTTCCAAAGGTAGCTCCACCTATGAAAAATAATACTACAATAATACCAAATATAGCTCCAATCGCCGCCATAGCTCCATAATTTAATTTTTCAATCCCTCTTGGGTTAGCTTCAGCTGCATATTTATCTGCCCTACTCATTAAAGGTGCCATTATTGTAAATATTACTGTTACACCATATTGTCCTAAAAGAGCAAAAGGAATAGCTGCTGCTACAGCCGCATTAGAGTCAAACCCTGCTGTAATAGCAAATATTACAGACATAATTCCACCGATAACTGCATTAGGTGGTTGTGCTCCTCCTACAGGCATATTACCTATAGTCATAAGCTGATAAGTCGCTCCAACTATTAATCCAGTGTTTAGATCACCAAGGATAGCTCCAACTATAGGGCCCATTACAATCGGTTGATAAAGTGATTCAAGAAAACTAAATTGGTCAATAGCTGCTATAAATGTCACTATAAATATCAAAATTATTTGCAAAGCATTAAAATGCATAATTTTCTCCTATTATATTATGAAAATAGCTTTTCAACGCTCTCCGTGGCTTCTGTAGGAACTTTCCTTATTTCAAGTTCTATACCGTGTTCTCTTAAAGCCTTAAAAGCATTGATATCGTTATCATCTACAGCAACAACACCTGCCACTTGTCTTTTTCCCTCAGACATATGCATATTTCCAACATTTACTTTTTTAATAGGCACTCCACCTTCAACTAATCTTAATGCATCCTCTGGGGATTCAATAATAATAAATATTTTTTGCCTATCTGCAGCTTTATGAATAGTATCTATCGTCTTTTGAATTGTCCAATATCTTGTATCCACCCCATTAGGAGCAGCCATATCCATAAGACCTTGTCTCATTTTATTACCAGCAACCTCATCATTTGCGACAAGTATTAAATTTGCTCCAATAGCTTTTGTCCATTGAGTTGCAACTTGTCCATGCAATAAACGATTGTCTATTCTCGCTAGAATAATATTTGGCATAAATAACCTCCAACATAATTTTAAGCAACTACTTCTTTTATTGCGGATCGATCCACTTTGATATCTACATCTTTTGCTATATTTACAATAGCAGTATCTTCACTCATCTTTATTACTCTACCGTAAATCCCTCCAAGCAAGATAACCTTTGATCCAGGCTTGAGTAAAGCTTGCAGTTTTTCCATATGAGATCTAGACTTTTTCAAGTTTCTCATACTCACTATTTGCATAATGATAACAAAAATGAGTATAAAAACTAATAAAACTAGTGAAACTGTAGCGATATCTTTTATCATGAATCCTCCTAACTGGTAATTACCTCTTATTTAATTATAAAAACATTTTCTCAAAGTGTCAACTATACATAATAATCATATATAATATTATTTATATATAGTTCTTATAAAGGATTATAAGAAGTTTCATAATAAAATTTATCTCCCCTAGCAAGAGAAATAGTATACTCTAATACCTGATCATCAAAATCATAAGATTTTCTAATTATTTTTAAGCACGCATCTTTTGCTTTTTGATTAAGATAGTTGGCTATCTTATTAGGTAATATCCCTACTGAAAATCTCTCATTAACATTAAAAATTTTTGTGCTTGCTTTCTCATCAAATATTTCATATAAAGGCTTTCTTTCAATCATGTCTTTAGTAACCCTTTCAAATCTACTATATGGAATATATGTGACCTCATACATCATAGGAACCTCATTTGCCAACCTAAGCCTTGTAAAAGATATAGCTAAATCAGTTTCTTTTATTTTAAGATTCTGGGAAATTTCATAGGAAGGATGTATTATCCTAAAATCAATAATCTCTGATCTAGGCGTCTGTCCATTTGCTATTGTCCTTTGAGTGAAAGAATAATATTTATTTAAATTATCTTGATCAGAGGTTTTACCTGTAACAAAGGATCCTTTACCATGGATTTGATAAATAAGCCCACTATTGACCAATTCATTGATAGCATTTCTTATTGTAGTTCTACTTACATTATATATTGCACAAAGTTGTCTCTCAGAGGGAATCTGATCTCCTTTTTTCATATTTTTAATTTCTTTACTTAAATCATCTACAATATCCGAATATAAACTCATATAACAAAACCTCTATTTAACTAATTTTCATATTAATGCTTACATTTATTAAAAATATTACATTATTATCTTTAAATATATTCATAAATTTTGAATTAAATAATTAATTTATTTAATAAATTATACTATCCTAAAATAAAAATAACCAAGTCAGATAAATAAGTATAAAATTTTTATACTTGCTAAACATCCTCTTGTTACTTAATTACTATTTTCATTTAATATTAAGATTAACATAGGACATATTTTTAAATAAATTAATGAGCTTCATATATAACTTGTATAAACATTATATATAGTTTTAATATTTTATTATATCTAGAAAATAGATCTTATATATCCACCAAAAAGACGGTTTTTCTACCCCCAACATTAGCAACTAAAAATATAATATATCATAAAACATTACCAAATTAATTATTAAATGCTTAATTAATAAAGCAAGTATACTCTTTTAAAGCCATTCTTTTCTTCTCACTTATTTTCTTATCAGTTATTACTTTTACTTTATCAAGAGTATAAAAAGCATATAGATCTTCAATACCTATTTTTGTAGAATCTACAACTAAATATTTTTCTTTAGAATTATCAAATATCATGGATTGCAGATACCCTTCATCTTCATTATAAGTATATATGCTATTACCATTGACTCCATTCGCACCAATAAAGGATTTTTGAAAATTCATTTTTGATAGGGTGCTATTAGCTATACCTCCTACAAAAGCTCCAGTTATAGATCTAAATTCTCCCCCTATGAGATAGGTCTTAGGCCACTTATAATCCTTTATTTTTTCAAAAAGATAAAAAGAATTGGTATAAACTATACATTTTTTACCTTTAATAAATTCACTGGCATATTCAATTGTAGAACCAGCTCCTAAAAACACTCTTTCCCCATCATTAATAGTATTTACAAGCAATTGAGCTACGTATCTTTTTTGTTCTCTATTTAAGAGTATCTTTTCTTGATTAGAGAATTCATGGGGTAAGTCACGTTCAATCTTTTTAGCTCCACCATGCACTCTAACCAAAAAACCTTTTTCCTCAAGTTCACTTAGGTCACGTCTTATAGTCATTTCAGTCACATCTAATATATCAGTTAACCCAGAAACTTGAATTATTCCATTATTATTTATCTCATCTAAAATAATACTTTGACGTTCTTCTTTTAACATTAATCTAAATCCTTATATAATTTTTGATATATATAAAATAAATTTTAACATCAACTCATACTAATAATTTAGATTAAGAATAGTTAAAGCTTATTTTTATATACTATCTCTCTTTAATTTAAGCTCTTCATTTCTTTTTATCATTTGTTTTCTATACCACATAAACAATAGTAAATATGCTATTAATACCATTAGAGCTATCAATATATATTTACCACCTTCTCCATTAGCTAATCCTATAAAGTAAGCTACAAACTTTTCTACAGGCCCTTCAAGAGTTGAGTGTGTAATTAAAGCTGTTTCTGGTAATCCTGTAGGAAAAGCATGCACTGCTTTAGCAGCTTCAGTAGCATAAGGTGCAATTAAAGTACCAGACCATAAGAAGATCGGCAACATAAATATACCTATTATAACCATTCTTATAATCTTACCACCAGTAACTACTAGTAAAGCTGGAGTTAGACCCATAGCTATGATACCTCCTAAAGGTAGTACCTTGTTTCCAGGCAAAATCATTGCTATAAGCAGCATGATTGGTGCAAGTATATTTGCAGCCGCCCACATTTCGGCACGACCCGCTATAAATGGCCAGTCTAATCCTATATTAAGTTTACGATCTCCCAACTTTTTATTAGCATAATCTGCAATACCTTGGGAAAGAGGCTCTACCGATTCTATAAACCATTGTCCAATTACTGAAAATAGTTCAAGACAAGTAGCAGCAGTAAAGGCTAATTGTAATACATCCATTAATTTCATTCCCGCTAGGAAACCTACTAAAAGGCCCAAATAAATACCGATAGCAAACTTTGATCCCCAAAATCCTATTTTAGAATTTAATTTTGCAGCATCAAAATCATACTTATCTAGTGAAGGGAATAGTCTATCTATAATCTTATCAAAAACCATCACAATAGGATTCATCATATAATTCATATGTGTTGTAGTCATCGGATTTTCATCTGGCGCATCCAAAAGTTCATTAAATGTTGGCTTCATCAAATCTGAATTTAATATCTTTAATACCCCAATAAAAATAACTAATAAAGTTGTTATGAGTAGATTTGCACCCATGTACATAGCAAAAAGTCCAGTAATAGCTAAATGCCATATATCAAATATGTCTACATCCAGGGTATCAGTTTTGTTAGTAAATAGCATAACTAAATTTACTATTATCATAACCACTAAGAAATACAGAGTATATGGTGAACCCCAAGTTATATTAGCCAAAGGTGCCCAACCTACGTCAGTAATAGATAGATCTATACCTGTGCGTAATACAAAAGCTTGTAAAGCTTCAGAAAAACTTGTAGTAAGAATACCCATAATAGCTCCAATAGCAGTTATAGATATAGCTAATCTAATACCGCCTTCAAGAGCTTTAGAAAACTTAACACCCACAGCTATAGCGACGATAGTAAGAACTAGCATCATAAGCACTGCTGGTGTTATATAATCCATAAATTTCTTAACATAGGTATTTGCAAAGTCAATTATTCCGTTCATTTTTACTCTCCAATCTAGTTAAGATTTTTTTCTTTAATGATTATTTCTACTTTATCATAAACTGGCTTAGCCATAGATGGAACTCTATATAGTATAGCACCAGCATCTACAATAGGAATTGAAACTTCAAATCCAAGATCCGTTCTAGAAATTTGAGCAAAAATATCATATTTTTTTATCATATCTTCCGTAATATCTTTAATCATTACAGCGTCACATTTTAAATCATATCCCCTATTCTTCATTTCAGCTTCCATTGCATTTTTTATTTGATGACTTGAATTTACTCCTGCTCCACAAGCTGCTAACATCTTAATCATTTACACTCTCCCTAAAATTCTCTTCTATAAATTTATAAATTTCATCAACACTATCTATATTAAACAAATTATTGATATCTGGTGTTTGAATTACAAAATCCATAATATCAGAAAGTATATTTGTTTGATTACCACTCTCATCATTAAGAATCATAAATATAAACTTAACCTCCAATACTTGGCTTGGATCAATCATATTATTGAAACTTATATTATTATTTAATTTAACAGGTATAATACGAGTCATCTTGACCGCTGAAGGTTCTGTATGAGGAATAGCAATATTCGAAATATTCGGATCAACTAAAGACATGTCCATCCCCGTAGGATAACTTTTTTCCCTAGTTTTTACCATTTCTAAAAAATCATCAGTTACAAGATCATCTTTTTTAAGTTTATAGAATAATTCCTTAAAAAGATCATCCTTTGTCTTTGCATCTGAAATATAAATATTATTCTTATCAAAAAGTTTCATAATTTTATTCTAGTCATGGTATTCTCCATGATCCCATTTTTCTAAAAATTCATCAAAGAATTCGCTATTACAAAATTGTTTTTGCTTATCTTCACCTTGTTCTTCTTCAATGGACATAAGCTTTTCTATTAGCCTTTTATTTTCATTAGTTTCTTTATATTCTGCATTTATAAAGCTATCCACTATTTCACAAGCAAGATCTTTTCCTACAATCATGCCACCTACACCTATTACATTTGCATCTAGTTCTTCTCTAGCATATACAGCTGTTGCACAATCACGCACCAATGCACATCTTGTTCCAAAAGATTTATTTACCGCTGTAGTGATCCCTACACCCGTACCACATAAAACAACTCCAAAGTCACATTCTCCGCTTGCTACCAATTCCCCAACTTTTTTACCAAATATCGGATAATGAGTTCTAGTATTATCGTAAGTTCCTACGTCAATAACTTCATAACCATTAGCTTTTAAATGATCTGATATTTTCATTTTTAAACTTGTAACAATATGATCACATCCTAATGCTATCTTCATTACTTACCTCCTACATCATTTTATTTAGCATATCTATTCTGATTTGATGGCGGCCACCATCATAGCCATGACTTAAAAAGCTTCTTACACAAGACTTAGCTAGTTCTTCACCAACAATTCCAGATCCAAAGCATAACACTCTTGCTCCATTATGTCTTTTTGTCATTAATGAGGATCTTTCATCACTAACTTCTGCAGCTATCATTCCTTTATGTTTAGTAGCCGCCATGTAAGAACCTGCTCCATATTTATCAATAAGTATCCCCACAGAAGAATCATCAGAGCCACTTGTAAGCATACCATCTACTTCTAAAAGTTTTTTACAAACAGCTTTTGCACTATCAACAAAGTCAAATTCATCTTCAGTTAAATCTTCAACTTCATATCCTAAAAATTTTACTTCTTCAACTAGAGCATTTTTTAGCTCTATTCCATCTTTATCAGAAGAAAAATAAACTTTCATAACCCCTCCTTTGTTCCTTTATGTTTATTAATTTTCTTATTTGTTTATATAGTATATCAACCGAACTTTTTTGTCAACGTTTTCTGCAAAAATATTTTAAAATAATCATCTACATTATCCACACAATAAAAAATGTTTGTTTTTGTTTCAAATCAATTGCACAGTTCAATTGAATTTAAAAGTAACTAAATAGAAGTATTATTATCTAAAGGAGTAATTTATGAAAATCATTTTGGCTGTTGATGAAAATTGGGGTATTGGTAAGGGTAATGAGATGCTTTTTCATCTATCTACTGATCTTAAACATTTTAAAGAGGAGACCATCCATAACATAGTTATCATGGGCAGAAACACCTATGAATCTATGGGCGGTGGTTTAACCGATAGAAAAAACATTGTTCTCAGTCGAAATACCGATTACAGGCTAGATGACGCCAAGGTTTTTAACGACTACAAAGAAGTTTTATCTTTTGTAGAAAATAGCCCAAAAGAAGCTTATGTAATTGGTGGTTCTCAAATAGTTGATATATTCTTACCATTTTGCAATGAAGCTATTATTACAAAAATATATGCAAGCCGCGATGCCGATACTTATCTTCATAATTTCGATAAGGATAATAATTTTGAAATTATAAATAAATCAGGGACCAATAAAGAAAACGGAATTAAATTTGAATATATTACTTACAGGAGGAAATAATGGATAATATTAAAAGCACAGAAATATTTGTAAGCGATTTATGCCCACATTGCCAAGTAGTTATAAGAGATTATGAGAATCATCCCGAAAAATATGATGGAACAGAAATGCTTAATATAAGTAAAAATCTAAGCCATTTGAAAAGATTTCTAAAGTACCGTGACGATTTAAAAGGATACAAGGAAATCAAAGCAACTGGTAAAATTGGTGTACCTTCAAAAGTTTTAGATGGGATAGAAGTAGAATTTTTCGAAGAAGTTTAAGAATATTAGCCAGTCAACTCATAAGTAATTATTTTACGCTAGCTGGCACTTTTTGCTTATCTTATTTAATTTGAAAGAAAGGAATGTAATGAGAGAAAGAACATTAAATGTCTATTCTGAAATAGGAAAATTAAAATCTGTTTTGTTACATAGACCAGGAAAAGAGTTAGAAAATCTAACTCCAGATTCCCTAGATAGATTGCTTTTTGATGATATACCATTTTTAGATATAGCTAGATATGAGCATGATGCTTTTGCAAAAATATTAATTGATAACAATATAGAAGTTCTATACTTAGAAGATTTAGCTGCTGAAGCTATAACTAATTCAACAATTAAAGAAGAGTTTGTAGATGAATTTATAAGCGAAGCTAAAATCTATGGAATTTGTAGCAAAAATCTAGTGAAAGATTATCTTATGAGTATAGATACTAACCAAAATATGATACTTAACATGATGGAGGGAATCAAAAAAACAGATATAGCCTCCTATAGAGAAGTAAGTCTTGCTGATATGGTTAATTCTACTAATCCATTTATATGTGATGCTATGCCCAACTTATATTTCACAAGAGATCCTGCAGCAAATATAGGCCATGGCGTATCCCTAAATAAAATGAGAAATGAAACAAGACAAAGGGAAACACTATTTGCCAAATACATTTTAAAGTACCATCCAAGGTTTAAAGATGCTAATATTCCTCTATGGTATAACAGAAATGATGTAAGTGTAATTGAAGGCGGAGACGAACTTATACTTTCCAAAGAAGTTATAGCTATAGGTATATCAGAGAGAACGGATCCAGATTCTATAGAAAAACTTGCAGAAAGAATATTTACACACAATGAAACATTCAAAAAAATTCTAGCCTTGCAAATACCTAATAAAAGAGCTTTCATGCACTTAGATACAGTTTTTACTATGGTTGATTATGATAAATTTACCATACATCCAGAAATAGAAGGTCCTCTTACAGTATATTCTTTGACAAAGTCTGAAGAAAAAGAAATCAGGATAAAAAAGGAAAACCTAGAACTAGATAAGATATTAGCTGAAGCTTTATGTCTTGACAAAGTTACACTAATCCGCTGTGGAGGAAATGATCTTGTAGCTGGCGCCAGAGAACAGTGGTCAGATGGTGCAAATACCCTAGCAATCGCTCCTGGCGAAGTAATCGTTTATTCTAGAAATAAGGTGACTAATAGCCTCCTAAAAGATAACGGAATCAAAGTCCATGTTATGCCATCAAGTGAACTTTCTCGTGGTCGTGGTGGTCCCAGATGCATGTCCATGCCTTTACGGAGAGATGATATTTAAGATTATAAAAGAATTTTTACACTACGTTTTTATATAACCTAAATTTATTTTCAATAATATTTTCTATGACTGTAATATTAAATTTTTCTTTAGAAGATAACAAGATAAATAATTAAATTTATAAAATAATAAAAGAGCCCGAAAGGGCTTTTTGAACTGTTAACAAAATATAAATTTACCCATTTCGACTGAACGTAGTGAGCGGAGAAATCTTATTAGATCTCTCCATGCATTCGTTTCACTCACACTAAAACTCGTTTACTGGGCAAACTTTTTTGTGCTTTCGCACTAGTTTTAGGGATGAACTTACCAAACCAAGGTATATTCATCTAGTCGAGATGGTCTGTAGCTTAATTTAAATTTTAAATTATTAATAAGTTATAAAATCGATTTTGTCTACGTTCTGAAAAGGGTCCGAAAGGACTCTTTTATTATACCTATTCTATAGATTGAAGTGCTTCTAGCATATCTATATATTTTAATTTACGATATACATATCTACCTAGAATTATAGTTATCGTGCCAATTATAACAAGTGAAATTGCAAATGATATATATGTTAATACATATTTATATGCGCACAATAGATATACAATAAAAAACTGAAATCTTAATGATCTCAGTTTTTCTTTTCTATTTTATTGTACTTTATATAGGCATTTGCAGCCATAGTTATTGATACTATCAAAATAATCCACCAGAATGGACGATTTTTTTGATATTGTAAATAAGTTATCACTAACAGTAGCATTGTTGTAATAACACTTGTTAAAAATTCTAAATCATCTAAATTATTCTTATTCATATTAAATAACTTGATCTAAAGTTTTCCATGAAAGCAGGGCACATTTTACTCTTTGTGGCATATTTTGAATGTTGATAAATGCTGCGGCATCACCTAATTTATCTATCTCCTCATCGCTTATATCTTCTCTTTTTATCATTCTAATATAAATATCCGCAAGTTCTTTTGCTTCTTCTTTCGTCTTCCCGATAATTGTATCGCACATAACACTTGTAGCCGCTTGGCTTATAGCGCATCCATCGCCTGTAAAGGCTGCATCTACAATCTTGTCTCCATCGTATTTTAGCTCTAAGACAATCTCATCACCACAAGAAGGATTGTGACCTGGCTCTTTGATATCTGCATCTTCTAGTTCATGTTTATTAGCTTGATTTCTAGAATGATCGAGGATTATTTGAGAATAAATTTCTTCCATATCCATGTTATAAACCCATTACCTTTCTGACATTTAATAATTCTTTTGCAAAAATTTCCGCTTCTTCTTTTGTATTATAGAATGCAAAGCTTGCTCTTGCAGTTGAACTTACACCTAAGTACTTGTGTAAAGGCATAGCACAGTGATGACCTGATCTAACTGCAACTCCCTTACTATCTAGGATGCTTGCTATATCATGTGGATGGATATCGTCATAAGTAAAAGCTAAAACAGATCCAGTTTTAGAGTCTTCTGGATAGAAGATCTTAATATGCGGATAGTCTTTTACTAAATCATAGGCATAGTGGGTAAGCTCTGACTCGTATTTATAAATCTCATCTATTCCTATATTTTCCATGTATTTTATGGCCTCAGCCAAACCTACTACGCCACCTACATTTTGTGTACCTGCTTCAAATTTATAAGGGAGTTCTGCAAAAGTTGCTTCTTGCTCATAGACATATTCTATCATGTCTCCACCAGTATTAAAAGGTTCCATCTTTTCAAGAATTTCCTTTTTACCATAAAGAACACCTATACCCATAGGAGATAAAAGCTTATGGCCTGAAAATACTAAAAAGTCACAATCTAAATCACTTACATCTGTCTTTAAGTGTGGGATAAGTTGAGCTCCATCAACTATAGCAATAGTACCTTTCTCATGAGCCCAGTTTACTATTTTTTTTACGTCAATTATTTCACCAGTTACATTGCTCGCACCAGTGAATGAAACTATTTTTGTCTTATCATTAATCTTTGATTTTAAATCATCATAGTCTAAAGAATAATCGTCTTTTAGGTAAGCGTAAACTAATTTTGCTCCAGTTTTTTTACAAACTTGTTGCCATGGAACAAGATTTGCATGGTGCTCTAAGATTGTTATAAGTATCTCATCACCTTCATGCAAATTATCTAGAGCATAAGAATAAGCTATTAAATTTATTGCTTCTGTTGTATTTCTTGTAAAGATAACTTCTTCACGATGCTTAGCACCTATATATTCCTTAATATCATCACGAGAGTTTTCATAAGCCTTAGTTGCCTCAAAGCTTAAATAATGTGCTCCCCTATGAGGATTTGCATTCTTATATTTATAATATTTATCAACCGCTTCTATAACCTGTATAGGTTTTTGGCTAGTAGCTGCTGTATCTAGGTAGATGACATCCTTACCTACATTTTTACTATCTAGGTAAGGAAAGTCTGCTCTAATTTTATTAATATCCATCTTAATTCCTTGTATTCATTTGATGAACTTTTTCTTTTAAAGATTCTTTTAAAGCTTCATCTTCTATCTTATCAAGGGCTTTAGAAAAAGTTGCTTCTAGCATCATAGACTCCGCTTGCTTTTTATCAAAACCACGACTCATAATGTAAAATAACATTTCCTTATTAAGTCTACCAACACTTGCAGCATGGTTGCCCGCAACTTCTTTTTCTGCACAAAGTAGAATTGGTGCAGTCTTATTTTTAACCGTATCGGAAAACATCATAGAATAATCCCCTATCTTACCATCTGCACTTACGCAACCTGGTCTAAGGTCTACTACACCCTTCCAGTTTTTATGAGCATGATCTTTGAGTGCTCCATTAAACATAGCTTCAGAATCCGTATCATTTCCATTGTGTTCATTAGTAGCAAGTATATCTAAGAATTGATTTTCTTCTTTAAAGTATACTCCTGATTCACGGACCATCGCTCTATCTCCATCAAGAATATTTTTTATATTTACAATAGAATTATCCGCCCCTATTTCAATATAAGTAATATCTAGATAAGACTCTTCTCCTAAAATTGTTGTAATAGAAGAAAAATTAATTGATTTTTCTGGTAAATTTGTTACTACAACAAGTTTAACTCGTGCTTTGTCAGCTATATTGGCTCTAATTTGAGAGTTAAGGTATAAGTTATCTCCTTCTCCAAAAGCGCTAATTAAATATGAAGAAGTAGAATCCTCTCCTGCATTTACATCAATGCCTGAAACCAAAATATCATTATCACTATCAAGCTTAAGTTCTATAATCTCAGTTTCTTTTTTATCAGCACTTGCTATATCAAATGTCCTTGTAAAGTTTCTAAAGTTCTTATTTTCTGCTTTTACTTCATCTGAAATTCCATAAACTTTTGACTTAAATGCCTCATCAAGAGCTTTTATAGATTCAGTGTCACTTGATTTAAAATAATCTTTTCTTTCTGCTTGGCCTAGGCTGATATCTGAATCTACCCAATTTAGGCCAGTAGAATTCCAAGTATACATTCTCATTTCATTAAGTTTACTCATCAGCCATTCGCTCCTTCAAGTTCCATATCTATTAAGTGATTCATTTCTACAGCATATTCTAATGGTAATTCACGACTAACTGGTTCTGCAAAGCCACGTACTATCATAGATTTTGCTTCATCTTCGGGAATTCCACGACTCATTAGATAAAATATTTGTGATTGATCTAAGGATCCAATCTTTGCCTCGTGTCCACAATCCACATCATCATTTCTAATATCGAGTACTGGAATAGTATCAGACTGTGCACCTTCAGTAAGCATTAGATTTTCACAGTCAACTGTTGAACGACTACCCGCTGAATTTTTCTTCATTTGAACTAGAGATCTAGTCATTGATTTTCCAGTACCACCCGTAATTGACTTGGTAAGAGCAGTTGAATATGTGTTTGGAGCAAGGTGAATCATTGAGCAACCATTATCAATATATTGACCATCACCTGCAAAAGTAATTCCAGTATACTCCGCGCTTGCACCTTCTCCAGCTAATACACTTGTAGGATAAAGCATAGAAACTTTTGATCCAAAGGAACCTGATACCCAAATAACCTTGCCGCCCTCATCTACTATAGCACGCTTTGTGTTTAGGTTATACATATTCCTTGACCAGTTTTCTATTGTAGAAAATCTAACTTCAGCATTTTTACCAACAAATATTTCTACAGAACCTGCATGTAAGTTTACAACATTATATTTTGGAGCTGAACATCCTTCTATGAAGTGAACTTTTGCATTATCCTCTGCAATAATCATAGTATGTTCAAATTGTCCAGCACCTGGAGCATTAAGTCTATAATATGATTGAAGTGGTATATCTACCTTTACTCCTTCTGGAACATATATTAATGATCCACCTGACCATACTGCACCGTGAAGTGCCGCATATTTATGAAGTGTTGGGGGTATTGCTCTTTGGAAGTATTCTTTTACCAAATCTTCATGCTCTTTAAGGGCTGTTGCAAAGTCCATAAAGATAACACCTTGATCTTCTAAATGCTTTTGAATAGAGAAATATACTTCCTCACTATCGTATTGGGCACCTACACCAGCTAAAGATTCTTGTTCAGCTTGAGGTATACCAAGTCTATCAAAAGTAGCTTTTATCTCTTCGGGAAGAGCTTCCCAATTAGATTTCTTATCTGTCTTTGGCTTAACATAGGCTGTGATATCATCCATATTTAACTCAGATAAGTCTGGACCCCAGTTTGGATTTTCCATTTGAAGGAAAAGCTCAAGAGATTTAAGCCTTCTAAGCCTCATCCAGTCTGGCTCGCCTTTTTCACGTGAAATTTCATTTACTATATCAGCATTAATTCCTTTTTCTGTAATCTTATCGTAAGTAAATTCATCTATAAAGTCGTAAAAACCTCGATCTAATTCCTTTAATTTTTCTTCTATATTATTACTTGGCATAGTCTACACCCATTCATATCCACGTTTTTCGATCTCGTCCATAAGACTATCGTCGCCTTCATGAGCAATTTTACCGTCTTTTATAACATGAACGTAGTCCGCTTTGATATTTTCTAATAATTCTCTATGGTGGGTAATAATAATAACTGCATTATCCTCTGATAGATAATCTTTTATACCACTACTTACTATTCTAACAGCATCAACGTCTAGTCCTGAATCTGTTTCATCTAGCATAGCAAGTTTTGGATTGAGCATCTTTAATTGTAAAATTTCTGATTTTTTTCTTTCACCACCAGAAAATCCCACATTAACATATCTTGACGCATAATCTTCAGATAAGTTTAAAGATTTCATTTCCTTAGCTAAATTTTTGCTAAAGCTTAGCATTTGCGGCTTCTTTCCTGTGATTTGCTCTTCAGAAATTCTTAAAAAATCATTTAATTTTACACCTGGGATTTCATCAGGATGTTGGAAACTCATGAAAATTCCACGACGAGCACGTTTATCAACAGATTCTTCTGTGATATCTTCGCCTTCAAAATAAATTTTCCCTTCTGTAACTTCATAAACTGGGTTAGCCATAATTGTATTCATTAGAGTTGATTTACCTGATCCATTCGAACCCATAACCACATGAACTTCACCCTTATTTACTGTTAAATCTATACCTTTTAAAATCTCATTATCTTCTACAGATACATGAAGATTTTCAATTTTTAATAACTCAGACATTTTTACCTCTTCTTTTTAATTTATATTAATCGAAAATTCAATTAAAGTATACTCCTTTACTAGGAATTATCAATCAGCTTATAGTCTATATTGTACTCGAAAATATCCATAAAAAAACGAGCCTAGGCTCGCAATATCTCTATACTTTTAATCTTGGTTAATTTTATTTTCTATTACATCTACTAAAGATTTGACAGCTTCTTCTTCTTTATCGCCGCTAGCTTTGATTGTTAATTCTTCGCCATTAGAAGCACTCATGCTAAGAACTGACATGATAGACTTTGCATTATAGCTTCTTCCATTTTTTTCTACTGTTATATCACAAGGAAACTGAACAGCGGCTCTGATAAAGATTGATGCAGGTCTTGCATGTAAGCCAATCTCATTAGTTAGTGTGACTTTTTGCTCGTACATAGTACCTCCTTTTTTTAAATCTTTTTATAAATTAATATTACATTATTTAAGCAAAAAATGCAAACATTTTCACAAATTTATTCAATTATGATTATAAAATCTGGCAATTTACTAGGATTTAACAAAAAAATTAGGACAGTTAAATCTGATAAGTATAGAAATTAACTATCCTAAATATATAACTTTTATTTAAGCAATTATTTATTTATAAAAACTCTAAGCAAAACTTAAATTCTTTTTATAAGCTCTTTTAAGAATTTGTAATTGTTTTCTACTGACTTTATACTAACACGCTCTGCCGGTGAGTGTGCTCCTTGTATTTCTGGTCCAAAGGAAATCATCTCAACATCTGGCATAACACCCTTAAATAGACCACATTCTAGACCCCCATGAGTGGTTGCAACTTCCATATCCGTTCCATTTTGCTCTTTCCATATATCATTTGCAATATCTATTAACTTAGTTTCTTCTCTTTGCCATCCTGTGTAAGCACTTTTTATCTCTGCCTTACCACCATATAATTTTACAATTTTTGTAGCTATAGCTGCTCTATTAAATTTAGCAGAATCAATTTGTGATCTAATCATTGAGCTCATTCTAATCTCATCTTCACTTTCTTCTAGTATACCTAGATTTGATGAAGTTATAATCTCATCTTTATATTTTTTATACAAACCATTAGGTAAGGTATATATACAGTCAATTATATTTTTAGATAAACTTTGGCTAAGAACTTTTCCATCAAAACTAGTTTCTTCTATACTGATTTGTCCCTTAGGGTCTGTATCTTTTGATTCATTTAATATATCCTCTTTTCTGCTATTAATTTCTTCTATAGCACTTTTTTTATCAGATACAGAAACTATGGCATAGGCCGTAGATGGGATAGCATTCCTCTTTACACCACCATTAAACTCTGCTATTTGTACTCCGTCTATATCTACTAATAACCTAGCCAAACTATTTATAGCATTGATTCTAGCTTTATCAATTTCCATTCCAGAATGGCCACCTTCAAATCCTCTTAGGTCAAGTTTAATAAAGTCTCCTTTAGCATCTTCATATTCTTTTTCAAATGTTATTTCTAAATCAAGACCTCCAGCACATCCTATCGTAAGAGCACCTTCTTCTTCTGAATCTATATTTAATAAATATTTTGCATTTATATCCGTTCCATCAAGAGCATTTGCACCAACCATTGATGTTTCCTCTCCTGTTGTAATAATTGCTTCAAGCGGCCCATGTTCTAGTGAATCATCATCAAATATTGCAAGAATAAAAGCCACTCCCATACCATCATCGGCACCTAGGGTAGTCTTATCAGCCGTTACCCATTCATCTTCTATCAATAATTTTATAGGGTCTTTACTAAAGTCATGAGCAGAATCATCTTCTTTTACACAAACCATATCCATGTGAGCTTGTAAAGCCACAGTTTCTCTATTTTCACAACCAGATGAAGCATTCTTTTTCATAATTACATTAAGAGCATCATCTTGACGTACTTCTAGTTTATGTTCTTTAGCAAAATTTACCAAATAATCTGAAACAGCTTTTTCATCTCCAGAGCATCTAGGAATTTCGCTTAATTCTTTAAAATATCTCCAAACTTCTTTAGGATTTAATTCATTATATTCCATTTATATCCTCCATTAATCTTAACTATTATATACAAATACTAATACCCAATTTTTGACTTTAACCTTTGCTTGTTTAGACTAAGTTTTAAGCTTCTTAAACCAAATGAATGGCTTTTCTTATTTATAATATACTCATACTTATTATAAGTTTCCCTAATTTCATCCTTGTTATAACCTAAATTTATAGCTTCTAAGAGTTTATTAACTATATTACCCACCAATTTATGGTTTATTAAGGCCTCTTTTTCTCTTTTTGATAGGTGCAAAGATTTATCATTTAAGATCCTATTAGAAAATTCTATATCATCTTCTATTTTTTCTAAGCTAAAGGAAGAAAGAGAAAGCCTATTTGTTTCGATTCTATAATAAGTAAGATACTCAGGTACTATCTCAATTTTTTTAGAATTTTTTATTATCCTTACCATAAACTCAATATCTTCTCCATAGGAGCTTTGCTCGTGAAAAATAATATCATTATCCAATATTATTTCTTTTTTAATTAGAAAATTACTTATATGGAGCTTATTTTTTGTTATTAAGTAATTAACTAAAAAGTCACTCTTTACAAAAGAACTTTTCTTTTCAGTAACTTCTCCATCAATCAATTCATTATAGCCACATGTACATAGGTCAGAATTTGTCTGTTCTATTTTTTTATACATCTTTGATAAGTACTTCCTGTCATAGAGATCATCAGAATCTAGAAAGCAAATATATGGGCTAGTTGACTTAGATATTCCAAAATTTCTTGCAGCAGAAACACCACCATTTTCTTTTTTATAATAATAAATATTATCATACTTTTTGCCTAATTTACCTACTATTTCACATGAATCATCAGTTGAGCCATCGTCAACTATAATAATTTTAAAATCATTAAAATCACTTGCTTCTACCGATTCAATAGTCTCACTTATCATACTACTTGCATTGTACATTGGAATTATCACATCAATTTTCGCCATAAAACTTACCTCAAAATATATAAACTTATTACAATTATTATAAACTTATATGTTTTTTAGTCAATAATTAAATAAATCAACTATTAAATTAATATTATTGATTTTTAACTCCAATATTGATTAAACATTGAATTTATTATATAATTATTTTTATAAGTTCAGTAAAGGAATAATTATGAGAAAAAGAAAAAAAAGAAAATTTAAACTTTTAAGGTTAATTGTAATAGCTTTTATAATTTACATTATGGTAAATTTTCTTAGAACTAGAATAAATGACTCACCATATGAGGATAATTACTTTAACGAAAAATTAAGTTATTTCAATTCAATCTTTAAATCAAATAAATATAAAACAGATGACATGAACAAACTTAGAAAAAATATAGAAAAAGAAGCTAATAAAGGCAATGAAAAAGCTCAATGGATTTATGATAATTTCGATTCTTTAGATAATACTTTATTATACCTAAGTGGAAACGACTCTGATACTATAGAATTTGTCTATAATTATGCAAATGGGATTACAGACTTTGCCTATTATGATGGTCAGTCTGTAGATTTAGGCAGAAAAACACCTTATTTTATTCAATGGGACAACAGATGGGCCTACAATAATTTAGGTCATTCCAATATAGGTATAGCAGGATGTGGACCAACCTCAATAGCCATGGTACTTGCAAGACTAAATAACGATATCACTATAAGCCCTGATAAAATATCTAAAGACGCCTATGGGTATATGGATGGAAATGGTATATCTTGGTCATTCTTCCAAGATGAGGCAAATAAGTATGGATACAGTGTTAGTGATATTCCAAATAATGAAGAAGCTATGATAGATGCTTTAAACTACGGACCTTTAATTGTTTCTGTAGATAAAGGATATTTTACTCTTTTCGGACACATACTTGTTATAGATTCCTATGAGAATGGTAAATTTATAATTAATGATCCAAATAGTATCAAAAAAAGCCAAATGAAATGGTCATACCATCAACTACAAGATCAAATAGCTCATATTTGGTTACTTAGTTGAAATAATTCTTTTACTTACTTAAACTATATAAATAATATAGATTATATTCTTATTGCTAATAGAAGCTATAAGTTGCTTTTATTAGCAATATAACCATCTTATAAATTTTATCTTTCAAATTGTATTCAAGTTTATACTCAAATAAGATAAATTATCCAAATAAATCTTTACTCTACCTTCCTTGTAATAAAAACTTTTTAAGCCACTAATTTAGGTCACCCTAATTTTTATATTAATTTAGTAGAATTTTTTTGTCATTTATATTATAATATCAAATATGAAATCATTATAATAAATAAATTTATTTACAGTAAAAATTAATAAGTGAGTATGGCCATACTAATTTCAAGACTTGTTATATGATTTTATATAGCTGTCTACTGAAAAGATAGCTAAAATTAAAATATAAAAATAGAATATGTATATTTTAATAGGGAGGACTTTAATGAATAAAAAAAATAATTATAGCAATTATAGATTAAGTACCGCATTAGCTTTAATGCTAATTTTTTCAACTAATAATACTGTATTTGCAAGTGAAGAAGGAAATTTAAATAATGATGAATTTTTTTCTACTAGTGAAGAAGAATTTTTAAATAAATCAAATGATCAAGAGATAGTAGAAAACAGTGACGATGGTTCTACCGATCTTACTACCAGTCCTACAGATACAGATGAAATAAATCAAGCAAATGATAATGCTGAGGATAGTAAAGAAAAGATGAGAGAAGATAGCAATCCCAAAACTAATAATATCAATGATCCAATAGATATAGATAATGAAAATAAAATAAATAACAATATTGATTCTAAAGAAGAAGTATCAAAAGACACAAATAAAGCAAGCAAAGTAAAACTAGATGACACAAACGAAGAAAATCTAGTTACAGTTGTCAAAGATCCTACTTATCCAAGTTACATACCCCTAGATAAGATAGATCAAAATGAATACTATATATTTGGTCAATATAAAAATAATCGAGATGATGGTGAAGATAGAGCTACTTATACATTTTATATTGATAGAAATGATCCTTACCAAAAAGTTTACATTAATTTAAAAAAAATAAATAGTGAAGGAAAAGAATTTGAAAAAGTTTATAGCATAAACTATAACGGCGAACTAAACATCAAGAAATTAGCTACGAATATATCTAGAAATGAACTAGAAATTTCAGCTTTAGATAAGAAAAACACTGGAGAAAGTACTTTTGGCACTGTAAAAGAAAATACTGATGCAGAAAATCAGGAAAATAAATCCACAACTTATGACATCCCCCTAAGAACTCATCACACTACACATTTTTTAGACGCAGATACTGATAATGATATTCATTCTCCTGTTGTCGCTTCTGGTTTCTTTGGACAGGATATCACGCCTCCACAAGCTCCTAAGAATATTAACAAAGATGGAATAACATATGAGTATACTGGCAAGTCTATTGGTTTGGATAAATTTAGTGAAAATTATAAAATTCTTCAAGAAGCTAATGATACTTTTGAATACTATATAGGTAAAGATAAAAAACAAAAAGTTGAAGTAAAGAGAGCAGGTGATCAATCAATCATAAATATCACAACATATGATCAAGATGGAAATGTTTTAAAAACATATAAAGGTGTTAAAGAAAACGATAAAATTCTAAACGACTTAGATCTCTCCTATGAGATTATCAACGAAAATCCTGTTATATATTCTAATACTAGTAAAATTTACTACTATAAAAAATTTGAAAATAAGGCTATTGATAATCCAAATAATAAAGATTCTGATGGATTAGAAAAAAATAAGGATGTAGAAAAAAATTATGTTGATAAAGATTATAAAAAAGAATTTTTAAGTAATCTATTAAACTTGTCCAAATTAACAAATACAGAAAAAGTAAAATTTGAGGAAAGAATCAATTTAGCTAAATCTAATGATGAAATCTATAAAATTTATAACGAAGCTATTAATTTAAATAATGCAAGAACTAAAAATGAAAGTTCTAACACAGATGACAATTACATCATTGATGATAACAAATCAAAAGAAGTAAATAAATATCCATTTATCAAAGATGAATCAAATGTCGATATATCAAAAGAATCTATTAATAAAATTAAGGAAGATCATAAAAATTCTAATAATTCCAACAATAGTCACTCTCTAATTTATATTCCAGACGACTATAAATATGTCAAAAAAGGATTCTATTTTAAAGAAGATCTTCTTAAAGATTACTATAACCTTAAACAAGCTATATTAGAAAATGAATGTTTATGTAAAACTTGCCAACACTTATTGTCTGATATTTCAAGTTTGAGCAAAAAATATTCTGACAAAATAAACAAACTGATAACACAATCCAAGTTATTATGTAAAGAAGGAAAAATGGCTTTAAAAGAATATTGTAAGATTCTAGAAATAGATAATTAAAAATAGTTATGGAGGTATATATTGAAAAAAAATCATAATAAATCTATATCATTTATTTTAGCTTTATCAATGGTATTTAGCTTTGTAAGTCCATCCTTTGCATCAAAATCAACAAATCCTAAAAAAGATAGTGATTTGGTAAATATTAATAGAAGCAAGCAGAAAAAAAGCAAAATTATCGATGATTATTTATCTAGCGAAGCTAGTATAAAGGCAGATATTGAAAAAGAAGTATATTTTATCGAATTTAATAAGAATGCAGATAAAAATAAAATAAAAAAAGCATTAAATTCAATCAAGGATACAAAGGTTCTCTACGAATATAATATTATATTCAACGGATTAGCAATCTCTACTTATCCAGAAAACATCGATTATATAAAAACTATTAAAGGAGTTGCAGATATTGAAAAATCAGAAAAACTCAATCCTTTAATGGAAAATGCCAGAAGCCTAGTAAAGGTAGACAAGGCAAGTAACTATCTTAAAAATATCAATGCAATAAATCCCAATCTTGGCAAAAATTATGATGGAAGAGGCATGGTGATAGCCAATATAGATACAGGTATGGATGCAAGCCATAAGGCAATGAGACTCGATGATGATGCAAAAAAAGTCGCCAAGGTAAAATTAGATAACTTATCAGAAGCCGATAAGAACTTCTATATTTCAGAAAAGGTTCCACATTCAGTAAATTATCTAAATGGAGGAAAAATAACAACCGAAAAGTACGATGATGGTTCAGATTATCACGATCCTCATGGAATGCATATATCAGGAATTCTAGCTGCTAATGATACTATGGAAGATATTAATAAAGGTAAGGGAATCAGAGGTATTGCCCCTAATGCTCAATTGTTTTCTTATAAGATGTACTCAGATGCTAGTGAGGGTTTTGCTGGAGATGAAACTATGTTCCATGCCTTTGAAGATTGTATAAAACATGATGTAGATGTAATTTCTATATCCTCAGGTTTTACAGGTACTGGACTTAAGGGAGAAAAATATTGGCAAGCAATCAGAACTCTAAGAAATCATGGCATTCCAGTTTGCGTTGCAACTGGTAATTATGCAAGCTCAGCTTCTAATTCTTCTTGGGATAGATATGCAAACAATGCCTTAAATATGACAGATACTGGAAATGTAACTAGAACAGCAGCCCACGAAGATGCCATAGCAGTAGGCTCATCCAGAAATACTAAAATCAATTTTGATGGAGTAAATATTGGTGGAAACGACTTTAGATATTCCAGAATAGGAGCTTTTTTTGATCCCAATAGTTTTAAAAAAGACAAGTATAAATTTATTTATTTAGGCAAATGTCAAGATGATGATATAGCTGGCAAAAACCTAAAAGATAAAATTGTAATCATGGATAGAATATACACAAAAGATTTAAAATATTCTTTTAAAAAAGCAGCTGATAAAGGAGCAGCTGGAGTTATAGTTGTAAATACTGTATCTTACTATAACCGTGATGATTGGGAAAGCCTTCCAGCTATGGGTTATGAAGAAGATGAAGCTACAAAAGTACAAGTATTTTCCATCTCTGGTATGGACGGTATAAAATTATGGTCAATGCTAACTGGAAGATCCGACAAGGTTAATGTCAAATCTAAAAAAGACTCAGACTATAGAATAGATATGAACTTATATAACTCTCAAAAACCTAAAGTAGGAGAGGAAAAAGAGCTTAATATTAAATTTTTAGATAAAAAAATTCCTTGGCAAGATGTTAATGTACCCGCTGGATCTACATCCTGGGGACCTAGAGTAGATCTAATGTTAAAACCAGATGTATCTGCCCCAGGTAAAAATATATACTCTACCTTAAATAAAATAGACGGAAAAGATACCTATCAATATATGTCAGGTACGTCAATGGCTACTCCAGTAGTATCAGGTTCAACAGTTATTATTAGACCTAAATTAAAAGAAATGGTAAAAAAACCAGTTATTAAGAGTAGAGGAATAGATTTGGTATCCCTTACAAAAATAATGCTACAAATAACATCCACTCCTATGATAGATCCTCAAACAGAAGAAAGTGGAACTTATCTTTACGCATCACCTAGACAACAAGGTTCTGGACTTATCAATGTTGAGAAAGCTCTTAAAAATAATTTAGTAATTTCTTATGATCTAAAGGACTCTAGTGGTCAAACAAACTCTTATGGAGCTGTCTCTCTAAAGGAAATAAAAACTAAGAAAAAAGATTTCAGAATTAATATTGATAATCCAACTAATAGGGATATCACTCTTAAAGTATCATCCTCCCCTATTACTACAGATGGAGAGATTAAAGTAAAAAAATTAGATGAAGAATATGATGAAAAGTCCAAAACTGGAATTCATACAGTTAATGAAATTCATCCAAAAAAAGTTGACGGAGCTAAGCTAACCTTCGCTAAAAACGAAATAGTAATTCCTGCAAGAGGATCTTATAGTTTAGGTGCAAGCCTTGACGTTGGAAGCCTTGCTAACAAAAATAAATTTATAGAAGGATTTATAAACTTTGAGTCAAAAGAAGAAAAAGAAAATACCAGAAAGGATCCTCAACCTTCTCTATCTATGCCATTTATGGGATTTGCTGGAGACTGGAATAATGAACCTATAATCGATAAATGGGCTTGGGAAGATGGATCTCGTTCAAAGGGCATTGTAGGTTATGATGATGAAGGTAATCCAAAAATACCTGGAACCTTAAATAGAGGTCGAGGAGGAGAACACGGCATAGATTTATTTAAACCAGCAGGAGTTATCCAAAATAGAGAAGATGATAATAAGAGCTTAGATCAAGACCCAGATTTATTTGCCTTTAACAATTCACAAGATTGGGATCTAGAATCCACTGGAGAAAGTAAACTTATCAAAGATTATGAAACAGATAGAGGCCTTACTCCAAGCCCACTCATTTTAAGATCTGCAGCTGATGCTAAAGTTTCTATAGTAAACAGTGATAATCCCAAAAATCAAAATTATTTAAAAGTACTCGATGTAGATCATTTTATAAAGGGAATCTTAAACTCTAAAAGAAATGACTCAAAAGGTATAAAGGGTTCTAAGCTAAAAGTTTATGGTGATCTGAGATGGGATGGATTAATCTATAATCCTCATTCAGTAGATAAATACGATAAAAATTATGTTGAAGGTAAATTTGAGCCAATAGCAGAAGGGCAATATTTCTATAAATTTGAATATAGACTAACCCCTGATTATCCATATCAGATCTCCTATATTCCAGTAAAAATAGATAGAACTCCACCTGAGATTGTATCTGTTGATGCATCTAACCCTGATGAAATAAAACTTAAAATAAAGGATAGCTACCATAAGCAAAAAGAAGCCTACAAAAATGAAACTATCTTTACCAGAGAACAAGAAAAAAATCCTCAAAAATTTGAAGAAGTTCCTAACAAAGTATGGTTTGCAGGAGCTGCCTTTGTAGATGAAAATGGCGAAATATTAGATAAACTTAAAGTAGTAAATGTTGGAGAAAAAAATAAATATAACGGCTTTAAACTAGATAAAGATGGTAACAGCTGTTATAAAATATTGGGAGCTAATAAAAATCTTTTAGGAAAGACAATAGAAATTGCTGCTTTAGATGGAGCTTCAAACTTTACTGATTTATATCAAGTTAAATTTGACAAAAAAATTATAAACGGCAAGCTAGGATACTCTACTGTAAAAAGCTCCTACGATCCTGATATAGATGACTATATTGAAGAAAAAAATTCAGCAGGAAAAATAGACGCCAAGTTATTAAAAAATATTAATACAAGTGAAAAAAAATCAGATAAAAATGAAGCTAATAGCTCTGCTAATTTAGAAGGAAAACCAAGTATTAATATAGATACTACTAAATCTACTATTGAATCACTTGATAATAAAGATCTAAATAGAATTATAAAAGTAAAAAAGATCAAAAAAGAAAATCCGTTAACTGGTATAAAAGAAGAAAGCTACGATTATGGAGATGAAAAGTCCATAGATGAATATGGACTTCCAAGTAAATATCTTGATGGAAGTAAGATGGAATTTGTAGATAATTCCCTAGATTATTTTAAAGATCATAACTATGTAGGAAAGATTATATTAAATGCAAATGGTGGATTTGATATAGAAGGTGTAGTCAAAAACGTAAGTAAAGATGCTAAAATCTACTTTAGATCTACTGCTATGAAAAAAACTAACAAGCTAGGCCAAGTGAAGACTATTCCATCAACATATAACGAAAAAGATAAGTCAATGTCATTCAATCTATGGGCAAATATAAATGATGTCGATAATAATAAAGGTATTGATTATAAGGGAGATATAGAACTATACGTAACCGATAAAAATGGTAGCAGCCAAAGTATCTATATAAGAATGCCTAAAGAAAAAATCTCTAAGAAGACAGAAGATAAAATACCAAATGTCGAATCTAATTATGGAAATATCATAGAGCTTGGCGGAGCTGACCTAAATCATGGATTAAAAGAGAAAACCGATGAGGCCGGCAATATTTATTATGAAATAAGTGATAATTTAAAAATTAAAAATGGATATGCAGTTAAAATAATATCTATAAATCCTGGAAAAACCGGATTAGAAGCCTTATCATCAAATATATATACTAACGATAGTAAAGATGTAGCAACTAAAACAGCTAATATAAAGACTCTTCAAGGCTTTACCATCTTAAGATATGAAGTCTATAAACTAGAAAAAAATTCTAATGGAGAAGCTATACTAAATGATGAAAATTTAGTAGAAGAAATTGGCAAAATTGTATATATAGATAAAGATAAAGTCCAACTTGATATGGATAATGATAGCTTTAATCCTTATACAAATGAAAATAACGCTAATTATGGAGAACTTTACATTAGAAAAAGTCCACTAATTTTACGAGGAAAAGTAGGTGATAAAGGTGGATTTAACTGGAACTTTAGAATAAATGAATCCATAGTTGATCAATATTTAATTTATGGAGATCTAAACAGTGATAATTCCAAAGACTTCGAAGTAAAAATAGATGCTAACGATGGTGATATCATGGATTGGGCTGTCAAAGACTATATAGGCAACGGTGAGCCAGAAGGTATTAGATCACAATACAAGATATTTATCGACAACACTAAACCAGAAATTGAATTAACAAATGAAAAGCTCGATAACAGTATCGGACTAAAATATGAGATTGACGGTAAAGATAAGGAAGTAAATTTATCTATAACAGATAAGATAGATAGTGGAAATCCTGGAAGAATTCAACAAAAATCAATTTTGGTAAATGGAAAAGAATACCAAGCTAATAGCTTATTAAATTCTTATGCTAATTACAATAATCCTGATCAAGTAGAAATTAAAGTTATTGCAACTGATTATGCAAGGAATACCAAAGTACAAATTTATAAGCTTGACTTAAATACAGGAAAAATAGAAAATGTCCAAAATCCAAAAGTAGAGGTCTTAGTAAATGCTACTACAAATGAAGTAAATTTAGGTGAAGACTTCACTCTTCCAGAATATGAAGGCACAATACCTGAGGAAAAAGAATTCGCCGGATGGAAAGTTAGAGATGCTATCAAAAAACCAGGTTTTACTTTTAATACTCAAGCAAATATAGAAATCACACCAGTATTTAAAGATAAAGAAAAAGATTATGTGTCTTTAAATTTTGAATCCAATGGAGCAGATGGAGAGATTCCAGAAATGAAAGTTGTGAAAGGAAGCGAAATAAGCCTTCCTGAAAATACATTCATAGCTCCAGATGGCAAAGAATTTGCTGGATGGCTTGTATCTGGAAATGAAGATATAAATAATCCAAAAGATAAAATAACAGTAAACGATAATATTACAGTTACTGCTATTTGGAAAGATATTCAGTAAACATAAGTTTTTAGTAATTTAAGATTAACAAGTTCTTTGTTACTTAATATAAAAAGCTGGCATTTATTTGTCAGCTTTTTAATTTGATTCAATCATCATATTTTTATCCCTTATAATATTTTCTATATTTTCTGTATAATCACGTAAGTTACGAGCATTGCGATATTTTTTACCATTCATAAGCTTAGTATTAGCGTTCATACCCAGGCCAATGACATTCTCACTCTCCTCGTTAATTACAATATTATATCTTTGACTAGTATCATCTTTCTGATATCCTACATTCTCTAAATTAGATAAAATATTCTTTTGTCTATAAAGATAATAAGCTTTATATCCATTTTCTTCTGTAAATTTTTTAATGACTTCATTTATCTTCAAAGCATCTTTTACAGAACCTTTTTTATTTTCTTCTCTGTACTTACTCCCACGTTTGCTAGCCAAAGCATGGAAAGTTATATTTTGTGGCTTTAACTTTTCTAGAATTTCAAAGTTCCTTATAAAAGAGCAACTATTCTCTCCTACAAGTCCCACAATAAAGTCCATATTTATAATAAATTTCAAATCTTTAGCATATTCATATATGGTTATAAAATTATCGTAATCAAAGCTGCGACCTACAGAATTTATAATATCTTCATTAAAAGTTTGAGGATTTAGAGATATTCTCTGCACTTTATTTTCGCTTAAAATATCAAGTTTTTGCTTATCTAGTGTGTCTTCTCTACCTGCTTCAACCGTAAATTCTCTATAGGTAAATCTCTTATTTATAGTATTAAGCAGCCTATCAAGATCATATGCTGATATATTTGTAGGAGTTCCCCCTCCTATATAGATGCTATCAAGACTATTGGGTAAGTCTATATTATTTATTTCATGAATTAATTTATCAATATATGCACTTCTATCATGATTAATTCCTACTAAGGTAGGATAGGCACAATATCTACATCTTGTAGGACAAAATGGTATATTTATATACAAGTTAAAATCATTTTTATTAAAGTCTAGCTTATTTTGTTCATTTTCTACATCTTTGAGTAAAGCTAGTTTTTCATCAGAAACAAAGTATTTATCCTTAATCTGATTTGTACTTTGACTTTTTAAAAGTTTTGATGGTTTTGATCCCGTAAGCATCCCCCATGGAGACTTATAACCAGTTTCTTTTTCAAAAATTTTATATAAATTTGCTTTCAATTGGTAATTACTTTCGTAGGGATAAGATTTATCTTTAAAAATAATTTCATCATCTAAAATGTTAATACTAGCTCTATTAGTAAATTCTATGTTACTATCATCATAAAAAATATTTAAAATATCATATACAGTTTTTCTTTTATTTTTATCATTTAAACTTATTTTCATGTGAAAATTATACCATAAGTAAAATAATTGCAAAGAACTAGCTTATGCTAAACATAAGCTAGTTCTTTTATATAAAAGTTATTTTATATCTTTTAAAAAATTATAAGCCCAATCTTTATCTACCTTTTCAGCTTTATCTATTTCTAAAAGTTGGGAATATCGATTTAAAAGGTTATCATATACTTCCCTTACAAATCCTAAGGTATATTCATTACCATCTGTTGTAATTATATGGAATTTATCATCTCTTTCTAATCTAAAAGACTCAACATCATCATGCCCTAAGGATAATTCCTCGCTTTCTAAGAGAATGTATTTCATAATCTCAACTGCCTTATCAGAAAGGTAATTTTCAAAAATCACAATTTTTTCACAAACTTCATCAAGGTCTGATGTCATACGCGTCAAATACTTATTTTGCTCATCTTTATGATCCCTATCTAGCAGAGATAAGCTTGACTTAAAAATCATCCTAGCCTTACTATCTACAAACTTAGGATCATTTACTATCATAAATTTAATTTCATCATCTGTATAGGCAAATCTATAATTTAAAATAAATCTATGTCCACAAGATGGACAAAGTAATTCTCCAAATTCCTTATTTAATATCTTCTCCCTATCTTCTGTGGCAGAAAATATAGCTGTATTTAATTCTGTTTCAAAGGAGTGTTTGCATACTGGGCAAGTTACTCCAAATATTTTTTCTCTAGTTTGCATATAAACCTCATTCAAATTCTATAGTATTTATGCCTAACTTTTTGTCAGGCTTTCTAGCAAGTCATTCATCTTTTGAATCTAAGAGCAATCCTCTTATTAAATTTCTTATAATACATAAACTCATCTCTTAAAATAGTTTTTACCCAAATAAGAATCTATTATTCAAATTTGACTGCCTTTAATAAAGGTATAGAAAGTATTGATGCAAATATAACAGAAATAAGGCCATTAGTTAAAGAAACTCCACCTTTTTGAACCATCTCTACCCAAGTAGCGGGTCCAGAAAGATCTAATATAAAATAATCTTTTATAAAAGTCTTTAGTAAATAAAGAATGATATAAGTTATCTGCCCAAGTATAGATGATAGTATAATCCTAGATTTAGAAGTATCATCTTTCTTCTTATATAATATAAGTCCTGCTACAGCCGCCATAGCAAACTTATTTATAAAAGTTGTTGGCGCAGAGGTAAAATAGACTGGATCAAATAAATCAAACATACTTGTCCCAATTCCTGCTGCAAGGCCCCCATAAAGTGGTCCTAAAATAATTCCTGATAATAAACAAAATACATTACCCAAATGAAACCTAGTATTGCCAAAAGGGGTCACAACAGGTATTTGCAAATAATTCGACAAATACGCTAGTGCAGCAAATAATCCAATATAAGCTAATCTTTTTGTTGTTAAATTTTTCATAAGCTCCTCCTCATTAATTTATAGTATATCATATATATTTATAGTAAAGTAATAATAGAGGTGATATAATGAGCGAATTTTTAGGTCCTATACATTATATGATGTATGAAAAGATCAAATTTCAAGATAAAATTACTAATTACTTGCTAGATGGAAATACTAGTGAAGTTGATAGAATAAATAATCCCGTTTCTAATGAACCACTAGAAAGTTTAATTGATCAAGACAATATACATGGATGGCTTGATTCTAGAATAGATGTTGTAGAAAATAGACTACACTATGCCCTTACCCACTCAGAAAATACGAAAGAAAAAATGTATAAACTCGGTGAGGAAAGTGCTAAAGGAAAAGATTTTTCAAATTATAATACAATTTTTTCTGATTTAAATAAATATTTACTTGATGGAATGCCATGTGATAATGGTCTTGCCGCCCAAGTAGATGATAAAAATGACTTGTATTTAATTACTAACAACAATATGCATAGTAAATATGAAAAAGAAACTATAAACCCAGATAATTCTTTAGATAATACTTGCCAAGGTGGCCATGATCATGACCATCACGAAAACTTTGAAGTAAGTAGTGAAAATCCAATCAACCTTAAAAAGGAAAATTCAACTTATCACGATTATAGGTATGAATTCTTAAAAGGATACTTTTCTAATAGTCCCTATGATGTAGAGTTGATAAATGGTATTAATTACAGAATCCATCCCAAAAATTAAGTCAAATAAATTTAGCAAAATAATTTGGCCCGAAAAGTTTGAATTTAATTCAACTTCTTAGGGTCTTTTACTGTTTACATAATTAAGATTGAACAAGGTAACTAAAAGGAAAAAACATGAGAAATGATTTTAACAACAAAGAAAAGCTAATATTTAGAATGTTGACTGACTCGATAATAGTAGGAGTGTTTGCAGGTCTTTTTTCTGTCTTCTACAAGTTTATCATCTCTAAAATGGGGATCTTAAGGCATAACTTATATGATGAATTTAATATAAAATCAATTGCAATTATAATATGCTTAGCCATTATAATTTCATTTATTATATATAACTTATTAAAATGGGCACCACTTTCTGGAGGAAGTGGTATTCCTCAAATACGTGGAGAAATACTAGGTAAATTTCAAATGGACGAATTCCCTACTATAGTTTCAAAAATAGTTGGTGGAGGACTAGGTAATCTAATGGGATTTTCTCTAGGTAGAGAGGGTCCTTCTATACAGATGGGCGGTGCAGCTGCAAAGCTTATAGGTAAAATATTAAAAAGACCTCCTGATGAAATAAAGTATATGATTACTGCAGGAGCTGCAGCAGGTCTTGCAGCAGCTTTCAATGCTCCACTTGCTGGCTGTATTTTTGCAATAGAAGAATTACATAAATCCTATTCTAGATTTGTCTTACTTCCTGCTCTTATAGCATCTATAATAGCAAACTACGTCTCATTTGTAATAATGGGAGTAGATAGCTCATTCTCCTTTACTATGGCAAAATCACTACCCATGAATCTTGTATGGATAGCGATCATAGTAGGACTTTTAACAGGAGTTATTGGTGGTATTTATAACAAACTAATTTCTAAATTTCAAGATTTATTTAAATCTATCAATTCAAATGTATTAAAATATGCTTTCTTGATGATAGTAACTATAGTCATAGGCTTTACTTTTGTTGAAGGAACTGGCGGAGGCCATGAACTTTTAGAAGATATGGCCGCTAATAAATTTTCTGTAAAATATATATTAGCTATACTTCTCATAAAATTAATCTATACTACTTTTTGCTATGGCTCAGGAGTCCAAGGTGGTATATTTTTGCCAGTTCTAGTAATTGGCGGATGCTGTGGAGCACTAATTTTTGCAATGCTTAGTAAAAATATGAGTGTAAATGATTATTATATAAACTTTTTAATTCTAGGCATGAGTGGTATTTTAGCATCAGTTGTTAGAAGTCCAATACTTTCTGTAATATTGGTTTCTGAAATGACCTCTTCATTCAGCCACCTTTTATCATTGTCCCTAGTAGTAATAACTTCTTTTTATGTAGCTGAATCTCTAAAAATCGCACCAATTTATGATACACTTTTTGAAAGACAGCTAAAAGATAGGAATTTATTGGCTACTCATAGAAAAGAACTTGGAGATTATTCGATATTTGAATATACAATAACCGATGGACTAGCCATAGTTGGAATGAGTATAAAAGAGATTAATTTCCCAAAGCATATAATAATACTTTCAATTGAAAGAGATAACCATGAATTTGTACCTAGTGCCTTAGATGTAATTTTAATTGGTGATAAGCTTACTGTATTAGTTAATTCAGAAGATGCTTTTGAAATTGACAGTTTCTTTAAAAGAGAATAAATTTTACTACAAAAAGTAGCTGTTGCAAAGATGAATTATCCTTTCAATATTGCAACAGCCCTAATTTTATTTATAGATTGATAAAACTCTCTCTCCTAAGTCAATTAATTCTTGTGCTTCTTTAGCTAATTGTCTTAAAAAGACTATATTTTTATTAGAAAAATTAGGAGCTTTCTTTAATATGATATCTACTGCACTCAAAGTTAATTTAGCTTCACTTATAGCCTCTCTTAATTCATTAAGATCTTCATTTGTCACTTTCTTTTTGACATCTTTTTCTTCATCAATAGGTGTAGATATTAATTCGTGACTAGAATCATATTTAGGAGTTTCTTTTTCTATAGTTGAATGAGTACTATTATTAGTATTAGATGAACTAGATCCGCTAGCTCCCCAATAATTTTCTCCTACTTGTCCATCCTTATTTTTATCTATCATAAAGGGATAAATCCAGTCTACACCGCGTTTAATTGGTAAAGAAAATTTTCCTGATTCAAGTACTTCTTCAATAGTAAGAACTTTATTGTTATCAGTATTCATTCTATCTAGTTCTTCTCTTTGCAAATCAGTTAAGTTAATATATGCTTGTCTAGTTTTGTTTGAATAATAGAATGGTGAATTAGTGTTAATAGCTGCAAATGATTGACCTACATTTAAAATAGAAAATGAAATAACAAGACCAGCTGCAACGATTTTTTTAGAATTTTTCATAATTTCTCCTTTATAGATACATAATATTATATATATTTTATCAAATTTTAAAGACTTAGCAAAATTTAACTATGAAAGAGCCTGTTGCAGAATGAATAAAACGTCTCAAAATCATTAGAAGAATCTCTACGAAAATTTTGCCTTCACGAGCTGACAGGCTAAAATTGGCCCACCAGCCATGGGAAGTGAAATTTCCTAAGAGAACCTTCTAATAACGGGACTATAATTATTCATAGTCTTGCAACGGCTCCTTTTATCTACACGTCATAAAAACCATCTTCATAAGCTTTAATGGCTAAATGCCTAAATGGAATAATTGTCGCAAAAATTATAATTAGATCTATAGAAGATGCCAAAATATAATATCTTCTACCGCTTTCATTAATTATAAATATATATAAGAGGATTATAATTGCAACATAGATAAGTCCTGCAAAGTAAAATATAACTCCTTGTATGCCACCTTTGCTAAGTTCCTCAGGTTTTGTCCAATTAGTTTTTATATTTTTGCTTCCTATATAAAGTCCTATATTTGTGGCCAAAATTATCGCTAACTCTTGACCTACAAAGAAAGCTAAAGCTCCTATAATTTCAGTCTTTAGTGCAATAGTAGCAATGGTACTTAAGATTAAACTAAACATACTAGAAGCTATAAAGCTAGTTAAAAATCTAGCCTTGTAATGACTCTTTGGATTTATAGGTAGTGTTTGAAATAAGTAAAAACTGCTATGTTCACGTGATAAATCATTAGCTGCAAAACCAGAGTTAATCCAGATTAAAACACCTAGACCATACCCTGCTAAAAACATCCAAAATCTAAATGTGTTCAAATCAGGTCCATTTCCAACATCACTTACAATATCTTTTCCAATATTAAAGGACATGACACCAAATATAATTATCATCATTATAGCTTGTGAAATAAATGCTATATTAGAAAACAAATTTTTTATATCCCTTTTAAATATAGTCTTAACTTGAGAACTTCTTTTAAAGTCCATATTATCTACTTCTTTTTTAGAAGATTTACTAAACTTTTTATCCTCTAAAGCATCATAATATAAATTATTTGCCAGCTTATAAAGTATAAATACTAAAACAGCAGAAATTGCAAATAGTATAAGAGTGTATATGATTTTATTTATAATATTACCGCTAAGGCTCAGTCCATAAAGTTTGGAGTTAAAAAATACATTGGAAATACCTGACAATGTCCCAATAACAGAATTAAAAACTTGACCATTACTTTCCATTGACGATGAATTATCTTTATTAAAAGAAAAATAGTATAGCATTCCAACTATAAAAAATAAAATTATATATCCAATATTTTTAAATAGTTTCCTATGCCTACCTACATTAGTAAATCTCATAATTACTAGTATAAGACCAGTTAAAATCGCATATGGAATCATTATCAAACTTACAAAATTAATAATTCCAAAAATTAAAATCTCTAAATCAAATCCTTTAAAATAAAAGTAAACAGCTATACTTATAATAAATAATACATAAAAATCTACAAATGAAAATACCGATCCAAATAGTTTGCCAATAAAAAGTTCTCCTTGACCTATGGGCAATGTCTTATAAAGATTTGTATCCTTAATAGAAAAAAATGTAGATAACATTTTTGGCAGATAAAAAATCAATACTGTTAAAGTTAATGCTATGCCAAATAATGTGAAATACATAAGGTCTCCATTTTCTTGGTTTAAATAAACCTTTCCAATGACATGAGAAAACATAATCGTAAAATATATAAATACAAGATAGGTGAAAGCTAAATATAGAATTCTTAATGGATAAGAATTTGGAAGATTTGTCGCCTTTTTATTTGGATAATAAGGAAAAAACTGCTCTAAAAATGTATATTTACTAATAGTTTTTATATTATTCATCAGTAAGCTCCAAAAATATAGCTTCTAAGTTTTCTTTATGAGAAGCTTGAGATTTTATTTCATCAAAAGTACCTATAGCAATAATCTTACCCTTATTTATAATAGCTATCCTATCACAAAGTTCTTGAGCTACGCTCATAACGTGAGTTGAGAAAAATATAGATTTACCAGCTGATGCTCTTTCTCTTAAGATTTGCTTTAGATTATAAGAACTTTTAGCATCTAGACCTACCATAGGTTCATCTAATATTAGAACTTCTGGATCATTAATAAGTCCACCTATTAAGGCAAGTCTTTGAGCCATACCATGAGAATAAGTTTCTATTTGATCACCCATAGCCATTCTTATGTCAAAGTATTCTAAATAATAGTCCAATCTTTCCTTACGAGTTTTTTCATCAATTCCATAAATATCAGATAAAAAATTTATATACTCATAGCCTGTGTAATTTTCGAATAATTCTGGATTATCTGGTATGTAAGAAAATTGACTTTTATAAGCCGTTTGGCCTTCATCAAGACTTAATCCATTCATTTTTATAGATCCACTTGTAGGCTTATTTATACCCACTATGGCCTTTATAGTACTTGATTTACCAGCACCATTTGGACCGAGAAAACCAAAAATTTCTCCATCTCTTACATCAAATGAAATATCATCAACTGCAACTTTATTATTACTATAGGTCTTGCTAAAATTTCTAACTTCAATCATAAAAAACCCCCTTTTCAAGGGAGTATATCATAAAAGAATTTTACATAAAACTATCAAATAAGAATATTTTATATATTTTTATTATATTTTATATTTATTTATGCTAATTAGATTTATATTTTTCTATAAAGTCAAAATCTACTCCATTTACAATTATCGCAGAAATAACACCAATCATCGTATCAAGTGTCCTACTAAAGGCAAAAACAAAAGCTAAATTACCTTCATTCCCGTGATTTATAGTAATAGATAAAAATACAATAGCCATAATAGAAATAGCCTTAGGTTTACCAGCCATAGCCATAATCCAAATTATTATACTGGCTAATAAACTAATTAAAATTAATTCTAATGTTGGTGGTAGAGTGTGGGCTGGTATCAAAAAAAGATAAACTGTACCACACACACCACCTAATATCGTTCCTATTATCCTATTCTTACCTATATCTCTAGACCCCTCTACGTCAGATTTTAAACATATTATAGCTGCAATAGCACTATAAAAAGGCAGACCTTCTCCTGGTCTAAAATGTGATATAAGCATGGCTAATGTTACAGCTATAAATGTTTTAATTATTCTAAGACCAGGTCTTCTTACTTTCATAATAAATTACCTAGAATGAAATCATAAAATGCTTCTTCATTTACCTTATTGGCTAAATAGTTGTTCTTTCGGCTTGAAACACGCTTTAAGGCTCCTTTTTCTTCATCGCTATCTACCTTAAATCCAGACTCTTCAAATATAAATGCTTCTGGAGCTTGAGTTAGATATAAAAGTAGGGGAGCTTTTAAGAATCTTTTTTCTTCAGGAACTTTGATAAATTCATCTAATATTGTCTCCAAATCTCTATCTGTATTTCTTAATTTTTCAATCATATCATCTGTCAAAACAACTGATCTACTAAGTTCATCAGGGATGATAAATATATCTATACCCGTATTTAAGACTTTATCTATAGCCTTATAATCAGATCTAAAGTTCTCACTAACTTCTGCACCAAAGCTTCCACCCAATATAAAAATATGAGAAATATAATCTTCTAACCCATCTGCTTCATCTAAAGCCTTAGCTATATTTGTAAGAGGCCCTGTTGTTAGTATATCAAGCTTCCCACAATCATCTGCCTTATCAATTATACTTTCAAAAGCTGGCATATTTTCTATATAATCATCACTTGTTGTTAAAATATCTCTGTCTTCATAGGAAAGATCTAAGTCATCCCCTTTGGATACAGATAAATATAGGCCCTCATTTGCACTTAGAGCAACTATATTATCTGCAGCTTTTTTAGGGCTCATTGTTCCTGAGCTAGTAGAGATACCTACCAGTTCAAAATCAAAAGAATTAAATGCCATTTTTATCATTAAAGCTTCATCAAGCCCAAAATTTGTATCTATAAAAATAAATGGTTTTTCGTAATCCATAATACCTCACTTTTTTTTACTATACTAAGGCTATAAATTTTTACCATATTGTGGGCCTAACTGAATCAATTTATAACATAATTATCATTTATATAATTTGATTAAGTACATCTTCTTTTATTTTAAAACTGTGATCATCTGTTGGAAAAATACCTTCTTTTACTTCTTTATCATATTGATTGAATGCCTCTACTATATCTTCCCCTATATTAGCGAAGTGCTTTACGAATTTTGGTGTAAAGTCATCGTACATTCCAAGCATATCTTGATAAACTAAAACTTGTCCATCACATCCATCACCTGCACCTATCCCTATAGTTGGTATACTGAGCATTTTGCTTATCTTAGTTGCCAATCCTTTTGGTACACATTCTAAAACTACAGCAAAGGCCCCTGCTTCTTCTACTGCATTAGCATCTGCAATCAATTTTTTAGCAGTTTCTATATCCTTACCTTGAACCTTAAACCCACCTAGAGAGTTGATAGATTGAGGAGTCAATCCTATATGAGCACATACTGGTATCTTGGCATCTACAATAGCTTTTATTATTTCTTTTACTTCTGTTCCACCCTCTAGTTTTACACAATTTGCTCTACCTTCACTCATAAGCCTACCCGCATTTTCTACAGCTTTTGCAATATCTGTATTGGTATATGACATAAATGGCATATCACAAATAACCATAGTATCCTTTACTCCACGAGCTACAGCCTTACTATGATGAATCATATCTTCCACTGTTACACTAAGGGTATCCTCAAGTCCAAGCATGGTCATCCCTAAACTATCACCTACTAGGATTGAATTTATATTAGACTTTTCTACTAGCTTAGCTGTTGTATAGTCATAAGCAGTTATCATAGTTAATTTTTCGCCATCTTCTTTTGCTTTTTTAAAAGTCAATGCAGTATTTTTCAATTTTAATTTTCTCCTTTTTCTTTTTCTAATTTAGAACTTAAATCATTATAATTTCTATTTGGATTTTTTTCTTTTGCTATTTCAATCAATAATAAACTTATATCAAGATAAACTTCTTTCTCTATATAGATATCATTTTCTTTAAGATATTCTATGTGAGAACTGATAGTATTTATATCAGCTCTTTCTATAGGTCCTGTAAGTGAATTAACTACTCCTTTAGCAAAAATATTATCCATATTTTTTTTAGCCAAGCTCTCTAAGGCTTCTAATGATTCTTTATCTGTAAATCCATAAGATTTTAATATTTTCTCAGCCATATAAGAAAGGCCTACTACCATATTGCTTATACACACAGTAGATAAATGATAGCCACTTTTATCTTTTGTAGTTATTATTTTATAAGGATTACCCAGTCTATCAAGGTTTTTAGTAAATATCTCTAGAGCCTTCTTATCACCTTCTAATGTAAAAAAGGATCCATCTAAATCCTTATAAGAATTTTCTTTACTAGAAAATGCAAGCATAGGATGCATAGAAATAGGGTGAAAATCCAACTTATTTCTTGAAAATATCTGAGAATTTAGACTCCCACTACAGTGACAAATAATCTTACCTGCTATATTATATTTTTTTAAATCTTCCCATACATTTAGAATCTGATCATCTGTAGTGGTTATAAAAATAATATTACAGTTATCAACTAATTCCTTTAAATTTTTAAAAGACTTAGTATTGGTTAGTCCTGCGCTATAGTCTGCACTTTTTTTACTTTTGCTATAATATCCCTCAAGACTTATATGATTGTTATCAAAAAAATAAAGTCCTAAAGAAGTACCAACCTTCCCAGCGCCTATGATTGCCGCTTTATACATATAACCCCTCCTTTCCTTTTATATTAAATAAGTAAAATTATATTTAAAAACCTATTTACTTATTATAGTAACATAAATTTCAAAATATTGATATAAATTTATCATACTTACAAATAAAAAAAGATGCGATTAATCTCGCACCTTCTAGTTCTCTGCATCTGAATATTCTTTTAATTTACCTAAGGCTTGGTTTTCTATTTGTCTTATTCTTTCACGGGATAAGTCATAAATAGATCCTATTTCCTCTAGGGTTTTTGGTTTTTCGTTATCTAAACCGTATCGATAAATTATTATCTGTCTTTCCCTTTCAGTAAGCTGATCTAAAGCTTTCATTAAAAAATTTTCCATATCACGCTCTAGTATCAACATATCTACAGGAGTTGATTCATCTCCTACCATATCCATAAGCTCATCACCTGTTGAATCTTCACTATCTAAGTTGATATTTAAAGATGTGGAATTTACTTGGTTACGATTTATTAAAAATAGATCATCAGCTTGCTTTTTATCTATACCTTCTTTTTCTAAGATTTTATAGATTTCTTCATCACTTGCTTCTGGATTAGCTTTTAATATTTGTTTTAGTTTGTTAAGTTTTAAATATTTACCAGCCGGTATTCTTATAGTGTGGCCTTCCTTATTTATAGCTTTCCTTATGGCCTTATCAATCCATTTATAGGCATAAGTTGTAAACTTATAACCTAAAGATAGGTCAAATTTTTCCGCTGCTCTTATCATACCTAACATTCCAGATTGAACTAGGTCTTCTAAGTCTAAATCATTACCATGAGATCTATAAAAGTATGATGCTCGACTTCTTACTAAGCCTTGGTTTTTTTCTACTAACGCTGCTAGGGCATTTTGGTTACCTTCTTGAAATTTTTCTACTATTTCTTCATTGGTAAGATCAGACATTTTCATCATGTCTTTGCGAGTAATAGGAGATATGGCGGTAGATTCACTTCTTTTAGGTGTATCATCTTCCTCCTCTTCATCCTCCTCTATATCTTCTATTTCATCAATGTCATCATCTACATCATCTTTTATTTCTTCTTCATAGTTTTCATCATCTTCTTCATCAATGAACTCTACCAGTTCATCTCTCTCTTCATCGGATAATTCTTCAATGACAATAGCTATTTCTTCTTCACTCATATCTGATGAATTAAAATAACTTCTTAGTCTATCAACTACCCTTTCATCTTTTAAATTTATTTTATCCATAGTTCACCCTTGTTTTTTGAATTTATTTTACTAATCTTTATCCAAGTCATCTTTGATTTGGTCTATTTTATCAATCATTTCTTTTGATAGGGGAAATGATTTAAAATTCCTATTAAAGTCCTTTTTGCGTGTTCGATTGATTTTTCTTTGGTTATTATATATATCTGCTCTAAGCTCATTTGCTGTTACTCTACTAGCTCCCTTGCTTGTAACTAGGACTTGAATCTGTCCATCATCTGTTACTACCTTTAGGTTATGCTTATGGCTTATTTTTAATATTTGCTTTTCTATATAAGTATCTGCTGTTTGAAATCTCTTGGTATAGACTATCTTAATGCCATATTTTTCTATTATGGTTTCTTTTGGTCTATCTAAATTATAAGCATCAAATACTATTATAATTTCTTCTCCACTTAGGGATTTATATTCAGCCATCTCATCTATAAGCTTATCTCTAGCTGCCTCCAGTGAGGATTTTGATATTTCTAATAGATTGGACCACGCATTTATTACATTATAACCATCAACTATGGTTATATTTTTTCTACTGGAAGTCATTTTGTCTTAGAACCTCATACATACAGGTAGCTGCTGCTACTGATGCATTTAACGAATTAACTTTACCTAGCATTGGAATTTTTATAAGTTCATCACAATTATCTCGAACTAATCTACTTATACCATCGCCCTCGTTACCTACAACTATGGCCACCCTACCAGTAAGATTTGTAGCTGATAGACTATTTTTTGCTTCTCCTGCTAAACCATAAACCCAAAATCCATCTTTTTTTATAGTTTCTATAGTTTGATTGAGATTAGTCACCATAAAAATTTTTATATTGTTGATAGCTCCAGCACTTGTTTTATATACTGTTGGATTTACCTTTGCTGACCTATGTTCTGGGATGATTACTCCATCAAAACCAAAACTTTCAGCAGATCTTATTATAGCTCCAAGATTATGAGGATCTTCGATTTTATCTAAAAGTATTAATCTCTTAGCTTCCTTTAAATCTTCTAAACTAGCATATTTAAAAGAATTAACCTCAATCATAACTCCTTGGTGATTGCCATTATAGTTTTCAAAAAAATTTTTATCTACAAATTCAATTTTAACATTTTTTTTATTAAGTTTATCTATAATTTTTTTTACTATAGGAGTTTTTTGATCTATTATATAAGCTTTGTGAATTTTCTGTCCATTATCTATAGTTTCTAATACTGGTTTTCTTCCATAAATCTTATCCATTAGATAAGCTCCCATTTCACACCATCACGTGTGTCCTTTATAGCAACTCCCATTTCTTTAAGTTCATCTCGAATTTGATCAGCCTTATCATAATCTTTATTTTTCTTAGCCTGATTTCTTTGCTCAATTAGATCTTCTATCTTTGATTCATCTATAGTATCATTTGATTTTTTACGATTTTCTATTCCTAAAACATTCTCTAATTCTACTAATTCATCTAAAACAGCTTTTATTAGTTCCTTAGAATTTTTTAAGCTAATCTTTGTATTGGCAAATTTAACTAAATCAAAGACTACTGTTATGGCATCTGCTGTATTTAGGTCATCATCCATAACTTCTATAAATCTATCACGAAAACTATCTAATTGATCGACTAAAGCTTTTTCATCCTCTTTAATTTGACTGTTAATCGCATTTTCTAGTAATTCCTCTAGTCTAAACACTGAATTATTTATCCTATCTAAAGAATTGCTAGCTCCCTTAATGATTTCTCTAGTAAAGTTGATTGGTTGTCGGTAATTAGTAGTAAGTAACCAAAATCTAATTACCATTAAGTCGTACTCTTTTTTGATATCATGAAGAGTAAAGAAGTTTCCTAAAGACTTACTCATCTTTGTACCATCTACTTGGATCATTCCATTGTGCATCCAATAATTAGCAAAAGTCTTTTCATTAAGTGTTTCAGATTGAGCTATTTCATTTTCATGGTGTGGGAACTCTAGATCTTCTCCACCAGCGTGGATATCAATAGTTTCACCTAAAATATTTTTACTCATAGTAGAGCATTCTATATGCCAACCTGGACGTCCCTTGCCCCAGGGAGAATCCCAAGAAATTTCACCTTCTTTTTTTGTCTTTTTCCAAAGAGCAAAATCTACTGGACTTTCTTTTTTGCTAGAATCTGCGCTTTCAAGTCTATTACTTGCTCCATGAACTAAATCAGCTACATTTTTACCTGACAATTTTCCATAATCATTAGCCTTAGAAACTCTAAAATAAACGTCTCCATCTACAACATATGCTGCATCTTTTTCAATAAGACCTTCTACAAATTTTATAATCTCATCCATAAGTTCTGTAGCTCTTGGATGAATAGTTGATTTTTCATCTAAGTTTAGATCTGATGCATCTTCCATAAAAGCCTTAATGTATTTATCTGTGACCTCTTTTGTAGTAATGCCTTCTGCTATAGACTTATTGATTATCTTATCATCTACATCTGTGAAGTTTACAACATAGGTCACATCATAGCCTCTAAATTTGGCATACCTTTTGAATGTGTCAAATACTACAAGAGGCCTTGCATTTCCTATGTGCATATAATCATAAACAGTAGGCCCACAGACATACATCCTTATTTTATTTTCTTCAATTGGAATAAATTCTTCTGTCTTTCTTGTGAGCGTGTTATGAATTTTCATTTAAAAATTTTCCTTTACGTAATTAAGTCTTTGTGCTATTTTCTCTTTACCCATTAATACCATAACAGATGATAAGTCTGGGCCGTGTACTGATCCTGTGATTGCCGCTCTAACTGGGAACCAAAGATTTTTGCCTTTGATACCTGTTTCTTTTTGTATAACCTTCATAATAGAGCCAGCAAATTCTTCATCTATTTCATCTATTTTATCTAACTTTTCTAGATATGAATCGATAAGTTTCTTAGTATCCTCTTCTTTTAAAACTTCTTTAGCTTCATCTTGCCAATCTACTTTATTATCATCTAAATAATAATTTTTAGAGAGTTTAGGTGCATCTGAGAACTTATCAATTGCTGATTGCCATGTATTTGCTAATAGTAGTAAGTTATGGTCTGAATAATCTTCATCAATTAGGCCAGATTCTACCATGTATGGCTTTATTTCTTTTGCTAAATCTTCTGGGCTCATTTCACGTACATAGTGTCCATTTACCCAATCTAGTTTTCTCTTATCAAATACAGCACCAGTTTTATTTACTCTATCAAAGTCAAATTGTCGAGCTAATTCTTTTATAGTAAAGATTTCTTCTTCACTATCTGGTGACCATCCTAAAAGTGCTAGGAAATTGATCAAACCTTCTGGTGTATATCCTTCTTCTATGAAGTCTTCTACCATCCCATCACCATTTCTCTTTGAATATTTCTTATGATCTTCATTAAGAACGGTTGGTAGGTGGATATATTCTGGAGTATCCCATCCAAAAGCTTCATATAAATACACATGTTTTGGAGTTGATGATATCCATTCATCTCCACGTACTACATGGGTGATTTTCATCAAGTGATCATCTACCACTACTGCAAAGTGGTATGTTGGATATCCATCTCTTTTTATAAGAACTTGATCATCCATATCATTTGTATTAAATGTAATTTTACCCTTAATTCTATCTTCAAATGAGATATCACGATCTTTTGGTAGTTTTAGTCTAACTGTGTATTCTTCACCATTTGCTACTCTTTGTTTAGCTTCTTCAAGTGGAATAGAACGGCAAAGTCCATCATATCTTGGTGTTAGTCCATCAGCTTTTTGCCTATCACGAACTTTATCAATTCTTTCTTGAGAGCAGAAGCAATAATAAGCCTTATCTTCTTCTATAAGTTTTTCGATATATTTATTGTAAATACCTGCTTCAACCCTCTCAGATTGAATATATGGGCCGTATTCTCCTTTTTGGATAACTTCACCATTGCTATCAAGCATTACACCTTCATCTATTTCTACTCCAGACCATTCTAGAGCCTTTAATAAATTTTCAAGTGCTCCTTCTACAAATCTAGTCCTATCAGTATCTTCTATTCTAAGAACCATAGCTCCATCTGTATGACGTGCATATAAATAATTAAATAATGCAGTTCTAAGTCCACCAATGTGTAAATAACCAGTTGGTGATGGAGCAAATCTTACTCTAACATCGCTCATAGTAACTCCTTTTAAATTAATTCTAATATACTTAATTTCATTATAATATATATTTAAACTACTTAGCAATATATTTGCTAATAAGATGATGAAAGGGAGTGCAAAACACTCCCTCCACAATTAACTTATTTAATTATAACATTGCTTACTCTAAAAATCAACTTTGTCAAGGATTTCTATTGTAAGATTTAACTTAACTTATTTTTACCCATTTAAAGCTGTAATATTATCTATAATAAAGATCTAATTCTTTAAAGTTTTTCATGTGATTTTTGTCTCTTTTAGCTATTCAATATTATCCTTTCAGCCTAAAATTATCATCATAAAGCAAGGCTACTGTAGGGATTACTAAGCCTCCTATTATATTTCCAAATAATACCACTAAAAATACAAGTATAGTCTGTTTGTTAAACTCCCCTGCTAGGAAAAAATAAAAGCTATCAGCTATACTATGTTCAAAACTCGATAATACAAAGGTCATTATTGAAATAAATATAGCTAAATACTTGCCAACCTGATAAGGATTATACTTAAACTGATGGGTCGCGTTGGTCACAAACATATTACAAAATATAGATAAGACAAACATAGATCCTAGGGAGTCTGAAAGCTTTACAGCTGTTCGTTCTTGAGCTTTCAAAACTAGATCTGGTCCTATTCTAGTAAACTTTATAAGATTTGCTACTAGAAAGGTTCCCAAAAGATTAGCTATTAATACTACAAACAGTCTTTTACTATAAGATATTTTCTCATTATAAAAAAAGTAACCAATCATACCGGTGAAAAGGTTATATTTAAGACTTAAAATTATAAATAAGGCACCAGCAAATAAAAATGCTCCTAGATAAGGATTTTCTGTAGAAAGAAGAACTATTCCACCAAATCCAACAATAATTCCCGCCATAAGGGCAAGGATAAAATCTTTATATTTATCACTACCTTGTAATTGTTTCATAAATATCCTCAATTTCTTCATCAGATCTATCTTCTTCTATAAAGAAGTCTCTTAATCTATTTTTATAAGGCCTATCCGCAAGCTCTATGTCAGAATTTAAGAAATCTACAACGAATCTTGCAGTAGCAGCAGTGCCATGTATAAGTGCTTTTTCATCCAAATCAAATTTTGGACTATGAAGAGCTGCTCCGCTTCCTTTTTCTTCATTATTTATTCCAAGCATAATATATAAGCTTGGCCACTGATAAGAATAAGTTGCAAAAGTATCTGATCCCATAGATGGACTAGCTTCTTTTACGAAATCTTCTCCTAGTTCATCAGTCATAGAAGTAAGAGCAAGAGCCGATAGATTTAGGTCATTTATTATTGGGAAACGAGGTTTGGTATAAGTATCAAAAATCACTTTACAATTATTAGCCTTGGACTTATTAATTATTAGAGATTTAAAATCTTCATAAAATTTATAACCGACTTTTTCCCTATCAAAAAATCTCATACTACCTCTAAATCTTAATTTCTCAGGTATTTGGTTATATTTATTTCCCATTTGTACTACCCCTATGGAATAGGTCATAGGATCAAATGGTGAAAAGTTATTCATTCTAAGAGACTTAAGTCCACTATAAATATCTACAAAGCAATCTAATGGATTATTGGCTTCATAGGGACGAGAACCATGTCCACTATTTCCTTTAATAGTTATGTCAAAAGCCAAAGAACCTGCATTGATCCCCCCAGCTCCTATAGCCATTACTCCAGACTTATAGTCTGGAGAGACATGGATAGCATAGCAAGCATCTATATTTATATTTTTACTATCAAGGTAAGCAAGAAGGTACTTATAACCCTTACCACTCTCTTCTCCTCTTTCAAAGCATAATATTACACTTCCAGCAAAATCATCCTTTACTTCATTTAATATCCTAGCAGCCGTCAAAAGTATAGAGGTATGACCATCGTGTCCACAAGCATGCATTACTCCTTCATTTTTACTTTTAACAATGCGTGGCTTGCTTAGGTTATTATCTGGCTCATCAAAGGGAAGAGCATCAAGATCTGCCCTTAAAAGTATAGTCTTAGGATTATTATTATTTTTATTTCCATCTATAAATCCTAATATTCCTCCCTTGTTGACTATATCGTAAGATACTCCCATTTGACCTAACTTTTGACAAACAAGTTTTACAGTTTCTTCTTCTTTGCCCGCTAGCTCTGGGATTTTATGCATTTTTCTTCTAATATCTACAGTGTAATCAAAAAGCTCATTAGCTTTTTCTAAAAACATTATTTATACATTCCTAACTTTTGGCAAAGTTCGTCTATTTGATCTACCAATGATCCTATAAAGGCAACCGTTTCTGATATAGCTTTTGTATTTGTCATGTCAACACCAGCAGCTTTTGCCAAATCAATTGGACCTACTGATCCACCTAACTTAAGTACATCTATCCAAGTATCAACATCTTTTTTACTTCCATTTACAATCTTATCAGAAATAACTGTTCCTATTGTCAATCCCGCTTGATATGTGTATGGATATAGTCCCATATAATAATGAGGTTGACGCATCCATGTTAATTCTGATCCATCTACCAATTTTACAGAATCTCCCCAGAATTCTTCTAATTTTTTTGTGAAGATTTGATTTAAATCATCAGCACTTAGACTCTCGCCAGCTTCTACTTTTCTATAAACCTCTCTTTGGAAAGCAGCTTCTATAAAATGAGTTACAAAGTTATGGTAGTAAGTCTTAGAAATCATTGTAGCAAGTACCCAAAGCTTCTCGCGATCATCACTCGCTTTATTTAATAAAAATCTTTCCATGGTGATTTCATTTGCTGTTGATGGAGCTTCTACAAAATACATACTCATATCATTAGTTAAAGCATTTTGATTACTATTTGAATAATAATATTGTCCAGCATGCCCTAATTCATGGGCTAAGGTCATTACTTGGCTCATCTTGTTATTATAAGTTGTCATAATAAATGGATGTGATCCATAAGGGCCAGACGCAAAGGCTCCTGTACGCTTACCAATATTTTGAGCATAGTCAATCCATCTTTCATCAAAGGCACGATTTAGAACTTGCCCGTACTCTTCCCCAAGATTTGAAAGACCCTCAATAATATATTCGCGAGCACCATCAATTGTTACTTCTGGTTCATATTCTGGATCTATAGCAAGTTTTAAATCAGCATAGGTCATCTCATCTAGACCATAAACTCCCTTAATTATCCCAGCGTATTTTCTCATATGAGGTGCAAGCTCTTCCATAATTGTATCTATATGATTCTCATAAATTTCTTTGTCTACATCTTGTCGTGAAAGTAGGTAATCAAATACTGTATCATAACCCCTAATATCCGATATTCTTTTTTCATTTTCTACGTGAGTTGTATAGACAGAAGCATCTGAGTTTTGATATTTTCTTAAAACATCGTGGTATCTTTTAAAAGCTTCACGACGTAAGTCATCACGAGGATCAGCTTCCAAAAACTCTTCAAAAGTATTATGATTTAATACAATTTCTTCACCATCATATTCAAAATCTTCAAAGTCCATATCTGCATAGCGAATATCACTATATGATTTATACGGCGCATCAAATGTTGGAATTAGATTTGCTAAGACCTTTTCTGTTTCGTCAGATAGTAAATATTTAGAATTATCAATTACCCTATCAATATAATACTTATATTCTGGATAACTTGTCTTTGTTTCTTCTAGTAAGCTTTTATCAGTTTTTGCAAGCATTGATTCAAAAAAGCTTAGATTCGCATCGATCTTACTCATTTCATTTGCAAAATTTGCAAATCTCTTCATTACGCTTGAATTTGAAGTATCAACTTCTGTAGTAATACTTGCAAAAGTTGAAAGTCTATCAGTTAATGCAGCAATCTCTGAATAAGCTTCTAAAGCTTCATAAATTTGATCAGATGAATTACACTCTTTGTATTTTTTTACAAAAATATCTGACATTTTTTTCAAATCTTCAATGCCATCTAAAAAAACCTCATCACTTTCAAAAAGTTCTTCTATGGCCCATGTTTCATTTATATCAACTTCATTGCGTTTTTTCATGATTACCTCCCTTTGTAATATTATTTATACATTCATTTGTATTTTATTTTACCCCAAAAGCCTAGTAAAACGATAATGATATATTTTGACATACATTTAATAAAGAAAGATAAAACAATACCTTATATCAGAAATTAAGATAATAATTATATACTAAAAATTGTATCTATGTGTAATTGATTTATCAAATTAGGTTAATATGCATAAAGAATGCATATAATAAAAAGGTCCTTTAAGTTTAATCTAAGAGTAAGGATAGTTTCTAGATTTTATTATATTCGGAAGGTATAAAAACTTTAGTAATTTCTAAAGTACCATTAGCACTATTGAATTACAACTTAATTTACAGTAAGACTTAAGATAAGATAGATGATGCAATTTAAATCCTAGTTAGGATGGATAATAAAATGAAATGTCTAGGATATCAAACTCCATATGATTTGTTTATGCACGAACTTAGTTTGATTTAGGTGTCCGCGATATTAATTGCAATTCATCAAGCTAAGAATCATAAATAATTAAGATATGATTCCTCATAATATACACGTATATTAAGCTTGAAAATACTAATCTAATTTCTTACTTACAGTTCACTTTATTACCGTAATTTTATTTTATATTTTCATATAAACTGAACTATCAAAAAGATTATAACTCCTACTGTCGCTATAGGTATAAACAAATGAATTTTTTTATTTGTCTCTACATATCTATCCCACTCTTCTACTGCTTGATTCGTAAATAAAATTCCCATTAAGATAACATGAGTAGATCTTGTTATATCAACCTTTTTTATTAATAATATAATGTATAAAACAAAAGCTATAGCAACTATTAACCTCCGAGCCTTCCTCATATTTTCACTCCTTTCATGGTGACATACTATACAATGATCTTATCATGTATAATATCATGATTAATATATTAAAACAAATATAATGATTATATATAAAAATTTTAATAACTTTAAATTCTTTAGCTATTATTAATTATATATTTTAAATAATATCTTAATTATCTGTTTATTATAGATGCTGTTATTCACATAATTACCATGTGAAAAACACAAAATTTTATTAACGAATATAACTACAATTAAATTACCAAAACTATTTTAACTAAAGTGTTTAATAAATTTATGGGAAAAATTAGTATCTAGTTAATAAAGTCTACCAGAGAGATCTATAAAATAAGTCATACACAAATTCCTATTATGAATGATATTTATCACTAAAATAGACCTGCTAGTACTTAGGTTACTTAAAAGCATTGGATAGGATACATATATAAGACAAATAAAAACTGAACATGTTATACTAGTATTAATAACAATGGGAGGATAAATTTAACCAAGCATTACGAAGAAAATTTCAAAAAACAAATAGTTAATATATATAGCCAAGGAAACCATTCATTAAGAGATCTCAGCAAAGAATATGGAATGTCAACATTAACCATTAATGGTTGGGTTAATAGATATAATAACACCAAATCCTTTGATATAGACGATAACAGAAGCGAAGAAGAAAAAGAATTAATAAAACTTAGAAAAGAAGTAAAACAGCTTGAAATTGATAATTGTGATAAGATTTGATCCCAGTCGCGTATTCTGCTCGTCCATTTACTTTGAGGCATCTACCATTGCTAGATACAAACTTTTTTGTAGAGAATAGTCACTTGGAAATATGGTCTTGTTTTTAGTAACTTTTCTTAGTTGTCTATTGAAGTTTTCCATGGCATTTGTAGTATATACTAGTTTTCTTATCCCTTCTGGATATTTGAAATATGTGGATAGTTCTGTCCAGTTATTTTCCAAGAGCTTACAAACATCGGATATTTTTTATCCCATTTTTCTTCAAAGATGCCTTTGTTAGAGCTAATTCTTCTGTTGATGCTTTGTATACTGCTTTTAAGTCTTTCATTAATTCTTTTATATCTTTGTAGGATACATATTTTGTTGAATTCCTTATTTGATGGATTATGCATTTTTGAATTTCTGCTTTTGTATATACTGCTTCTATGGCTTGGCTAAATCCAGGTAAGTAGACCTTGGTATATCAACCTTTTTTATTAATAGTATAATATACAAAACAGAAGCTACAGCAACTATTAATCTCCAAGCTTTCTTCATACTAGTCCTCCTTTACTTAAATATAGTGTATTTTGAGTATTATATCTAATCAAAAGGTTAAAAAATCAATCATTTTAAATAATACTCTTACTTCCCCATCTATCTACATATTTTAAGAACTCAACGTTATTGCCTTTATAATTTTTCTTATTTATATAGTATAGTATTAAAAACAATCTATAATGCAAAATATATTAGCAAAGAAAAGAGGGAACTATGGATAAAAGAATAGAAAATTTTGCCAAACTTGCAGTAGAATTTGGTGTAAATGTAAGAGAAGGAGAAGATGTATTAATCAACACACCTGTTGAAAGTCCAGAACTTGCAAGACTTATAACAAAGGTAGCCTATGAAAAGGGTGCACGTAGTGTATCAATAGACTGGCGTGATGATACCATAACAAGGCTAACTTATGATAATCAAAGCCAAGAAACATTAAATGAAGTTGCTGATTGGAAAATAGAAAAATTAAAATATCAAATTGCTGATAAAAAATCAAATAGAATATCAATATCTGCAGAAGATCCAGACCTTTTAAAGGGCCTAGATGAAGCTAAAATCTCAGAAGCAATTCGTGAGAATTCAAAAGCCACTAAAGAATTTGTAAAATATACTATGAATGATATAGTAAGCTGGCTTGTAATATCAGTTCCAACCAAAAAATGGGCTAAGAAAGTTTTTCCAGATTTAAGCGAAGATGAAGCATATGATAAATTATGGAAAACAATTCTGGATGTATCAAGAGTTGAAGAATCATGGGAAGCCACTAAGAAAAATTGGAAAGATCATATAAATACTCTAGAAGAAAAAGCAGTTTATTTAAATGATCATCAATTTGATAAAGTTCATTACAAGTCATCAAATGGGACAGACCTATGGGTAAAGCTTCCTAAAGATCATATATGGATGAGCGCAGGATCTAAGAATGCCAAAGGAGATTTATTTATTCCAAATATACCTACAGAGGAAGTATTTACAGCACCGCAATATGATGGAGTAGATGGCAGACTAGTTGCAACAAAACCTTTAGTATACAATGGCGTAATAATAAATAACTTTGAATTTACCTTTAAAGACGGAAAAGTAATTGACTTTGATGCTAAAGAGGGAAAGGATACTCTAGCAAAGATGCTAGACTCTGATCAAGGAAGCAAAAACTTAGGAGAAATAGCACTAGTTCCATATGATAGCCCTATTTCCAATTCAAACATATTATTTTATAACACACTATTTGATGAGAACGCATCTTGCCATTTTGCTCTAGGTAAGGCATACCCAACTTGCCTTGTAGGTGGTGCAGAACTTAAAGAAAGTGAACTAAATAGTAGAGGAATCAACGACTCACTAATCCACGAGGATTTCATGGTGGGAAGTAGTGACCTTGAAATTACAGGCTACAAAAACGATGAAGAATTTCCAATCTTTGAAAACGGAAACTGGGCATTTTAGTTTAACTTTATATATAGGCAGAGTAATTAATCTGCCTGTATTTTTATTTATAAAAAGAAAAACAAATAAAAATTGGACTTTTGTGAGATCCAATCTTAGAAGTAAGTTCGAAAATCATTTTTCTTTTGCATATCTGAAATAAGTAAGATGTGTCGCCATGGTTGGCGTTATAAAAACCCGGCATCGTTAGATGCTTGAGTTGCTTATTTATATAAAAATAAGGGTAGTAACGCGGAACTTTTCGGGGGCTGTTGTAAAATAGATAAATCGTTTCAAAATCATTCGAATATCCTATCAGAAAGTGTCTCTGCTAGCCTATGGGCTAAAATCTCAAACTTTCTGATAGGCCCCGAACGATGGGCATCTATTGATTTGCAACAGCTCATTTTTTAATCAATAAATATTGTAATAAATTTTTGGAAGACATAATGAAAAAATTATCGAAAAATCAATTTTTATAAGTTAGAATAATACTATTTGGTTTGCTTTTTGGAGCTGTAATTTTAATCTTCTCTCAACTCTTAGAAAACTAAGCGTGATCTCTATGTATATTTTTTTACTAGCATTCTACATTTTTACTTTCCAAAGTCCTAGAAAGTTCTAGATCAGCTAGCAAAATAGTACATGAATTCTAAATTAAAATATGAAGGAATTTCCTAATATTTTTTAATAAGACACTCCTTTAATTATCTATCTACTTGCTATTATTCTCACTATTGATGAAATACCTATGAAATAATTCCAACATCATTTTTAGAGGCTAAGATTATAAGCATGATTAATAGGTAATATTAGCAGTAAGTATTGCTATATATCCATTATATACTTTCTTATAATAGTCAATCCTAACACTCTCATCAGATTCTTCTATAAATTTATTATTATATTTTATATCAAGTATATTCGGCTCAATACTTTGAATACTAACACCAAAAATTTATAGACTACCCTTTCTATTAGAAAATAATCTACCATGATATACTACATACTTTCAAAGCTCACTTTGCTTATATACATTTCTTTTTCTAAGCTCAGCAAGTCTGCTAAATGATTTCAATATTATTCTTCTTTTAGCAATTTTATTTGTCAATATTATATACGCATCAAATATTTATAAAAAATACCAGATATTATGCACTGAAAATTAGCAATATATAAAATTTTAATATCTAAATACCCAAGTAAACGAACCTTATTAAATCAACTAGAGTATGCACAATTATTGCACTAGTAAGATCTACTTTTCTTTGCAATATTGACATAGGTAAACCAAAAAGTAAGATTAAGCATACAAATGAATCTAGTCCCATTATTCCGTGAGCTAATACATGGGGAGCTACCATGATCGTATAGATTAAAAATTTTTCATACTTAGTTTTTGCTTCACCTTTTAGTATGTATATGGCAAGGGCATATAATATGAATCTGATTCCAACCTCTTCCCATATACCAGCATATAATGCCATTGCTATAGCATCTGGAGTCAATACCGGATTGTTAGATATGCCAGCTAATTTAATATTTATATATCCTAAAACCAATCCTAAAATTACTCCACGTCCTATTGATTTTATATAATTTGTCCTTATAATCTTATTTCCCGGAACGTATTTTCTAAATACCGAAACTGCTCCCATATAACCACTCATCACCATGCCAATGACTAATGGCCCGCTAAAGTAATCCGCTCTTACCATTCCATATAATCCTCCTGCATTTGCGAGAATTAATGAAATTATAAGATCTTTTGAATTTGATTAGTAAATATACTGAAGGGATGAGAATTGCCAAAGAAAATATAATAGGCTTTGTTATAGTTGTTTTTGCAATAGCAAGTGATGACAGGATACTTATTAGGATAAATGCGATTGTTATATAGGTTAAGCTTTTAGCTTCTTTACGCATGGCTTTTCCTTTCTCATTGTGTTTTAATTAATATTAACTTTTTACCCCAAAAAGGGGCTGTTGCAGAATGAATAAACCGTCCCAAAATCATTAAAAGAATTTCTACGGAAATTTTACCTCCACAAGTCGGCAAGCTATGTAAAAAATTTTCCTAAGAGAGCTTTCTAATGATGGAACGATAATTATTCATAATTTTGTAACAGCCCTTACTTAATTTTATTTTTATCCATTATAAGCTTCTTCATCTACAAATAAATATGCATTTGGATGTAAGTGTAAAAAGCTTGCTGGGAATTCTGGATAAATAGTATCTTCTTCTATGATTCTTTTAACAACTTCATGTTTATTCTTGCCATTTGCAAGAACTACTAAAGTATTGGCATTAAATACATCTTCCATGCCCATAGAAATTGCATATTTTGGAACTTCATCCTTGTTTGCAAAAAATCTTGAGTTTGCTTCTATAGTTTCATCTGTAAGTTTTATAATAGAGGTTCTACGATTTAGTTTTTCATAAGGCTCATTGAAAGCTAAATGACCATTTGGACCTAATCCTAGAATTTGAATATCTCTTTTACCAAACTTATCCAAAAGCTCATCATATTCTTTGGCATACTTCTCATCTGCTTCTGGAGCATATGGAAGATTTGTTGCTCCTTCTTTAAAACTTACTTTATTAAATAAATTTTCATTCATAAAATATTGGTAAGATTGATCATTTTCTTTAGAAATACCTATATATTCATCGAGATTAACACTCTTTGAATACTTAAAACTAATTTCGCCTTCTTTTTCTGCTTCTGCTAATTTTTCATATAGACCTATAGGTGTAGATCCTGTTGCAAAACCAAACTTAGCTTGTGGCTTTTCAATCATAAAATTTATTATAAAATCTGCAGCTTTACGACTCATTTCATCATAATCTTTTGCTACTATAACTTTCATTTTAACTCCTTTATTAGATAAAATTTTAATTATATTTTACCACTTTTTATGTTAAATGAGTAGTGTCAATTTAGTTAAAATAATAAAAATTTCAAAAACTAATACTTCACAAATCTAGAAATAAAAAAAACAGGGTCTAAACCCTGCATTAATTATTAATAATTAAATGGTGCGATCTCAAAGTATGCTTGTGGGTGAGCACATGCTGGACATTTCTTTGGAGCTTCATAAGCTTCGATTAAGAAACCGCAGTTACCACACATCCAAACAACTTTTTCATCTCTTTTGAAAACTTGATCATTTTCGATGTTGTATTTAAGTTTTTTGTATCTTTCTCTATGAGCTTCTTCAACTTTTGCTATATTTCTAAATGCTCTTGCAATTTCATCAAAACCTTCTTCTTCAGCAACGTCAGCAAATGATGGATACATATCTTCTGCTTCATCATTTTCACCATCAATTGCTCCTTGAAGATTTGTTACAGTATCATGCCATACTACTGGCCATTTTGTATAATTCTCATTAAGTTCTATTTCTTCAAGTTTATATTCTTCTCTTAAGAATTTAAAGAATCTAGCTGCATGTTCTCTTTCATTCATAGCTGTCTCTTCAAAAATTCTAGAAATTTGAACATATCCTTCTTCTTTTGCAACTTTTGATGCAAGAGTATATCTCATGTTTGCTTGGCTTTCACCTGCAAATGAAGTGATTAAATTTTGAGCTGTTTTGCTTCCCTTTAATTCCATATGTATATTCTCCTTTTATCTTCTATAATGTATGTATCTTTAGTATCATTATAAGTAATAAGGAAAACTTTGTCAAATAATATTCCAAGTATTATGCAACGGTAAATAACGATTATCAGTATCAACATAAAGTGCTTATTATATAGCTCTTCTAACTTATTTATAGCAATTAAGCTTATCCTATAAATAAAATTTAAAATTATATTACAGAAATTATTCTAATAAAACTGCTCTATAAAGTAAAATAGAAATTTTACTCTACAGAGCAAGTTAATTATAATCTAAACATTCCAATCAATTTACAAATCATACATCTTGTAATTGTTAACTAATTAATCGGAAAAAACAATGATATTAATTGTGGTAAAAATATCATAAATATTGTTGCAGTTGGCTGAGTTGCAGCATAAAATGATGAAACTTTATCATCTTGAGTAACTTGTAAAAGTGCACCTAATGATGGAGCAGATGTCATTGAACCTGTAGTTGCCCCAAGAGAAGCAAATAATGGTAACTTAAATACTTTATAAGATAATAAAAATGATAAAAGTGCTGGTACTAAGGTCATTATTACACCTGCAAAAAATAGCTTAGGACCATATTTGCTTACCACTTCTACAAAGCCGCTACCAGCGCTAACACCTGATTCTAATAAGAAAAATGCTAGACCAAGATCTCTTACCAAAGATAATCTTTCTTTGCTAATTGTTAAATTAACTTTACCTACATGTCCATAATTTCCAAGAATTAGACCTGCTATCAAGGATCCCCCACCATATCCTAAGGAAAGACTTACACTATCTCCTATAGGAATCTTTATTGAACCAATTAATATACCTAATACACAAGCTAGTGATATAGCAAAAAGTCCATTCGGATCTAAATTAATAAATTCTTTGAAATCTCTACTATTTTTTTCTTGCTTATCTTCTGGCAATATTAACTTGGCATTTTCTTTATCAGTATCTGCATGTAAAAATTTAGGGATCAATTGTACTATCAAAACAACCCCAACTACACCAAATGCATAAGCAATACCATATCCAACTCCTGGTAAATTAGACTCAGTTAAACTTTTTACTGTCCCTAACATAGAAGTTGAAGTCATTGCTCCTGAAGAAAGTCCTAATGATAAAGACATTTCTATATTCAATACTCTGGAAAGTATTACAACTAGGACTCCACCAATCAATGCTGTAAATAATGATATAGCAAGAAATGACCAGCCATTTTTCTTTATATTGGCCATAAAACTAGGACCTGCCATTAAACCTATAGGCGCAAGAAATAGTACTAATCCAAGCGTTGCAAGAAATTTAGGTACACTATAGCCAAAATGACCGAAAAATAAAGCCACTATTAAAATAGCAGAAGCACCAAATCTTATACCAAAAAAATTAATTTTACCTAGAATGTATCCAAGCACCATTATTAAAAATATAACTAAAATTTCATCCATAAATATCCTTTCATAAAAACAAATAGTCATTTATAAACTCTATAAATATTACTTATGAAATACATAAGTAATATAAGAAGTTTAAATACCGAATAAAAATAATTACTTTTTTAAATAAATAGTATTAAAATCCTTTGCATTATATTTAAATAAAAAAAGCTATTATTATGTGTAAGATTCTTATATAAAATCAATTATAATTTGACTAGAAAAGTTTGATAAATATAATACAAGTTACACTATATATTATATTCTTTGTTTTAAAACTAGTCAATATACTCTTATCATATTATATTTATAATATTAAATAAAATTTACTTTTTAGTTATAGTAGGCTGAGTAATATTAGGCTTGGAAAATAATCATAATACTTTTACTTATCTTAGAGTAAGCTTACTTACTCCAAATATTAGCAGGATATATTTTATTTTCAAACATTTTTTTAAACTCTTCTTGAGCTGGTTCTAGGTCTTGCTTATATGTAATACCTATCCACTTATCACTAGTTGGAAGAATAGTTATATCTGCTTTATCTTCTTCTAACAACTCTCCAATCATTTCTGGCAATACATACTCTGCTTTTTCTAAATTATCCTTATTCTTTTCTAGGTATTTTTCAAAATATTCTTGGCATAAATCAATAAATTCTGGATATGTTGCCCACATATTCATAGATACTAGGGCATCTAGGTGAAGTAGGTCTTGATCTAATCCTTCCTTACTAGAAAGTTTCCCATCTTCTTCAAGTTTGATTTCATGAGTTTCTAAAATTTTAATTAGTTTGTTATCCTCATTACCTACTGAGACTCCTCTAGTAACAGTTCCATTATCTGAAAGAGTATTCTTTAGCTTATATCCTGCCATAGCGATTTGTAATTTTTTATTATTTTGATTAGATGGATCTACTAAGAATTCATGTAAATCATCAAAAACAGTCTTCCCATAGTAATCATCTGCATTTATAACTAAAAATGGTTCATTTACTATCCCCTTACAAGCAAGAACTGCATGAACTGTCCCCCAGGGCTTAGTCCTTTGAACAGGATTTTCAAATCTTTTTGGTAGTTCTAGAGTTTGATAAGCATAGTCTATATCAATGACATCTTTGATCCTATCTCCAATTATATCCTTGAAGTCCTTTTCTATATCAGGTCTTATTATAAAAACAACCTTATTAAATCCCGCTTTCATAGCATCAAAAATAGAATAATCTATAATTGTATAACCATTCTCATCCATTTTTGCTAGTTGCTTTATTCCTGCTCCATATCTTGAGCCAATCCCTGCTGCTAAAACTACTAGAGTAGTATTCATATTATTACCTTCCTTCATATCCTTTTGGATTATTCTTTTGCCATCTCCATGCATCTTCACACATTTGATCTATACCATATTCTGCTTGCCAATCTATTATTTCTTTAGCTTTACTTGCATCCGCATAGGACTTATCTATATCTCCTGGTCGTCTTTTTTCTATTTTATAAGGAATTTCTTTGCCTGACGCCTTTTCAAAAGCACGAATAACTTCTAATACTGAATAACCATTGCCAGTGGCTAGATTTATTATCTCTACTCCATTTAAATCATCAATTTTTTCAAGAGCCTTTAGATGGCCACGAGCTAAATCAACCACATGGATATAGTCTCTAACTCCTGTCCCATCACATGTATTGTAGTCATCTCCAAATACATGAACATAACCGAGTTCTCCTGCTGCAACTTTTGAAACATAAGGTAAGAGATTATTAGGAATTCCCTTAGGATCTTCTCCTATAAGCCCTGATTTATGTGCTCCTATAGGGTTAAAATAACGCAAGAGCACTACTTTAAATTCTGGATCAGCTATATTTAGGTCTGTCATTATTTGCTCCATAAAAGACTTACTCCATCCGTAAGGATTGGTGCAAACTCCCTTTGGACACTTTTCTGTAATAGGTATTATTTCTGGAGTCCCATAAACTGTTGCTGATGATGAGAATATTATTTTTTTTACTTTAGCTTCTTGCATAGCAGTAAGTAAGCTCAAGGTCCCTGTAAGATTATTATGATAATATTTTAATGGTTTATTAACAGATTCACTAACTGATTTTAATGCTGCAAAATGTATTACAGCATATATATTTTCTTTTTCAAGAACTTCTCTTAAAAACTCAGTATCCAAAATATCTGCCTCATAAAAAGTTACATTTTTTCCAGTTATCTCTTCGACTCTGTCAATAGCAACTTTTGACGAGTTTAATAAGTTATCATAAATTACTACTTCATAACCACTATCTAAAAGCTCGACAGCAGTATGGCTTCCTATATATCCAGCACCACCTGTAAGCAATAATTTTTTCATGATTCCCACCTCAATTCCTTATAACTTACAATTATTATAGGTATTATAAAAATATCTGTCAATAAATTGTAACCTTATTTAGTATTATTAATTTTGTATTTATAGCCTTAAAATTCATTTTAGGGTATAAATTTATTAACCGAAAACTTATACGGAGGTTAATAATGAAAATTGATTATAGTAATCTAAAATTAGATAGACTCAATGATTATGAGCAAAAAGCCTTAAATGCTTTTGATGCACTTATGGATGGCTCAGGTGAAGGATCTGACTTCATAGGCTGGATCGATAGACCTAATGATTATGATAGAAAAGAGTTTGAGAGAATAAAAAAGGCAGCTGCAAAAATTCAATCAGATAGTGATGTTCTAGTTTCTATAGGAATAGGAGGATCATATCTTGGAATAAAAGCTGTTGATGTTGCTTTAGATAAATATTTTGATTCCGATAGAAAAGTTAAATTAATCTATGCCGGCAATCAATTATCAGGCCAATATATGACTGAACTTTTAGAATATCTCAAAGATAAAGATTATTCTTTAAACGTAATTTCCAAGTCAGGAACAACTACAGAACCTGCCATTGCCTTTAGATTCTTAAGGGAATCTTTAGAAGAAAAATATGGCAAAGAAGAAGCCAAAAGTAGAATCTATGCCACAACCGATAAGAAAAAGGGAGCATTAAAAGATCTAGCCAACAAAGAAGGTTATGAAAGCTTTATTGTACCAGATGATATAGGCGGTAGATTTTCAGTTATATCCGCAGTAGGTCTCCTACCACTTGCAGCTTGTGGTATCGATATAGATGAATTTATGGCAGGATTTGCTGACGGACGTAATAAATACACTAAACGCGACTTTAAAAATAATGAAGCTATAAAATATGCAGCTATTAGAAATATGCTTTATGAAAACGGTAAAGATATAGAGGTCTTAGTAAATTACGAACCAAAGCTTAAGTATATAGCCGAGTGGTGGAAACAATTATTTGCAGAATCCGAAGGAAAAGATGGTAAAGGAATATTCCCAGTTTCCGTAAACAATACAACAGACCTTCACTCTCTAGGACAGATGATTCAAGCAGGTAAGAGAAATCTATTTGAAACCGTAATAGAAATTGAAAATCCACTTAATGATATAGAAATCAAAGAAGATAGTGAAAATCTAGATGGACTAAACTACCTAGCTGGCAAGAGTGTAAATTATGTAAATAAGCAAGCCATGGAAGGAACAACTATTGCCCATGTCAAAGGTGACATTCCAAATCTTAGAATAATAGTTGATAAAATAGATGCTAGAAATCTTGCTGAATTATTCTATTTCTTTGAAATAGCTGTGGGAGTTGGTGGTTATATGTTAGAAGTAAATCCATTTAACCAACCGGGTGTAGAAGAGTACAAATCTCAAATGTTTAAACTTCTTGGTAAACCGGGATACGAAAATAAGTAAATTCATAAAAGAATCCCCTTATGGGATTCTTTTTTATAAATGCAAAATATTAATAAATATGTTAATATAATAGAGTCGATAAAAAATAAAAAGAGGTAATATATGAAAAAAATTTCCCTAATAGGTTTGGGTAATGTAGGGGCTACTGTAGCTTACACTCTTGTTGAAAGACAACTTTGTGATAGCCTAGCTCTTTTTGATAAAAAAGAAGGATTAGCTGAAGCTGAGCTTAATGACCTAAATGATGGAATGGTAAGGCGTGATGGCAATGTAAATATAATTGCCGGAGAAATATCAGATCTTGATGATAGTGACATCATAATCTTTGCCCCTGGAGATATAAGTATCCTACAAAAATATTCAGATAGACTAGAAGAATTCAAATACACAAAAACTTGCGTAGAAGAATGGGCACCAATAATAAAGAAATCAAAATTCGATGGAATTATAGTTTCTATTACAAATCCATGTGATGTAATTGCAGAATATATGCAAAAACTAACAGAACATCCACGTGAGAAAGTAATTGGTACAGGAACTATTCTAGATACAGCTAGAATGAAAAATGCTGTAGCAAAATTTGTAGATATAGATCCAAATTCTGTCAACGGTTATGTCATAGGCGAACATGGTAATAGCCAATTCGTAGCTTGGTCAAATGTATCAATTGCAACTCAACCTATAACAGAAATATTAGATAAGATGACTATAGACAGTATAGAGGCCTCCACAAGAATGAAAGCTTTTGAAACAATCAAAGTTAAAGGCTACACATCTTATGGTATAGCAAATTCTACAGCTATAGTTGTAGAAACAATCTTTAAAGATGCCAAAACAATTCTTGCAGTATCCTCTTACTCAAGTGTTGATGGATGCTATATAGGCCATCCAGCAGTTGTAGGAAAAGATGGAGTAATAAGAGATTTTCACCTAAAACTTAACGAAGAAGAGAAGGAAAAGTGGGATCATTCAGTAAAAACAATTAAAGAAATCTCACCAAAAAAATAAGACAAATCTAATAAGACTTGTCTTAAATCAAGGACCCAAATGGGTCTTTTTTTCTATGCAATTTTGCCTTTTTTTCTAAGCCTATTAGAGTTTATTATGGCTGCAGTTGCATCTCCTGTTATGTTTAGGGTTGTTCTACCCATATCAAAGATTCTATCTATACCTGCTACTAATGCTATGCCTTCTACTGGTAAACCTACTGCTTGAAGTACCATTGCTAGCATTATCATTCCTGATCCAGGCACACCTGCTGTACCTATAGATGCTAGTGTTGCTGTTAAAACTATGGTAAGCATTTGGCCAAGGCTTAGATTAATTCCATAGCAAGAGGCTATAAATACCGCACATACACCTTGGTAGATTGCCGTTCCATCCATGTTTATAGTAGCCCCTAGTGGTAGGACAAAGCTTGTAACATCACGGTCAGCTCCTAATTCTTCACAGCATTGTAAGTTTAATGGTATAGTGCCCATTGATGATGCTGATGAAAATGCAAACATCATTGCTGGCATCATTCCTTTAAAAAATTCTTTAGGACTAAGTCCTCCTAATGTTTTTATTGTAAATGAATAAACGACTAATGCATGTACTATATAAGCAAGATATGCTACTAGTAGTACTGATGCTAGAGATCCAATAATTTTTGGACCATTTTCAGCTATAACTGGCATTAATAAACAAAATACACCAAAAGGTGATAATTTTAATATAAGTTCCATAACTTTCATGAAAATATCATTTAAAATATCTATAGTCTCTATAGCTTTTGCTTGCTTTTTTTCATCGATTAGTAAGATTGCAAAGCCTATTAATACAGATGAAACAATTACTTGAAGCATGTTTGTTTCGACTATTGGAGCCAAAAAGTTACTTGGAAATATATTTACTATTGTATCCATAAATGACACATTGCTATCTACCGAATACTCTAGACTAGCAGTTGCAATTACAGGAAAGTACTTTTTAAAAATATTAGCAAATCCTAATCCTATAATAATTGCAAAGGCAGTTGTACAGAAATAATAAACAACTGTAAATCCACCTACTTCACCAACTTTTTTAATGTCTTTCATTGATATGATTCCACCCATTATTGAAAATAATACTATAGGTGTTACTATAAATTTAAGTAAATTAAGAAAGATATCTCCGAGAGGTCTAACATAGCTAGTAAGTGCTTGAGAATAATTTTGTAATAGTAATCCTAATATAATAGCTAAAATTAGTGCAATGAATATGCTTTTAGCTAAGTTCGACTTTTCCTTAGTTTGTGTTTCCATAATTTCTCCTTTCAATAGTTAATAAATTATATGTATTTTAATCCAAATATGATATCTTGTAAAGTATTTATTGTAAAAAACATTTGACAAAATGATTTAAATCTTTTAAAATATTGAAGATTTGAGAAAAAATATGGAGGGCTTATGCAAAAAAAGAAAATTTATAATGTGAATGATGATGTTCCTGGGAAATTATTGATTCCACTGGCTTTACAGCATACCTTTGCTATGTTTGGTGCCTCTGTTCTTGTTCCTATTTTGTTTGGTATTAATCCTGGTATTGTACTTTTGATGAATGGCATAGGTACTTTACTTTTTATTTTAATAACAAAAGGCAAAGCTCCAGCATACTTAGGGTCTAGCTTTGCCTTTCTAGCTCCAGGTATAACTATAATTCAATCTCAAGGATTCGAATACGCTCAGGGTGCTTTTGTTGTCGTTGGAATCTTAGGTTGCCTGCTTTCTTTTATTATCTATAAGTTTGGAACTAGCTGGATTGATATAGTATTGCCACCAGCTGCTATGGGAGCTGTTGTAGCCCTAATAGGATTTGAACTTGCTAGCAATACAATTTCTGGTGGTAGTATAGGTGCCAACATTATGACAGATACTGTAACTAAATACGACTGGATAGTATTTTTAGTAACACTTCTTACAGCAATACTTGGATCTATAATGTTTAAAGGTTTTCTATCAACAATTCCTATCTTAATAGCTATTATAATTGGCTATATAGTTGCATATAGTTTTGGGCAAGTAGATTTAACACCTGTAAGAGAAGCTTCATTTTTCACCCTACCTCACTTTCAGTTTGCCAAATTTTCTAAAGAAGCAATATTTGCTATGCTACCAGTTCTCTTGGTAATTGCAGCTGAGCATATAAGCCACCAAGTAGTAACTAGTAATATTATTGGTAAGGACCTTCTAAATAATCCTGGACTTCATCGTTCCATATTTGCAGATAACTTTTCTACAGCTATCTCAGGATTAATAGGTGGAGTACCGACTACAACCTATGGAGAAAATATTGGCGTAATGGCTATTACTGGAGTTTACTCTGTAAAAGTAATAGGTGCTGCAGCAGTCATATCAATCCTAATGGCATTTATAGGACCACTATCAGCTTTGATTTCTACAATACCTGGTAATGTTATAGGAGGTGTAACCTTCTTGCTTTATGGAATGATTGGTACAAGTGGTATTAGACTTTTAGTAGATCAAAAGGTAGATTACTCTAAGTCTGATAACCTAATCTTAACTTCTGTAATATTTATAGCAGGCCTGAGTGGTTTATCTATCAAGTTTGGATCTATACAATTAACAGGGATGGTATTATCCTCAGTAGTTGCAATAATACTATCATTGTTGATTTACCTAATTAAAAAAGCTGGCCGGTCAAATCTTATCGATTAGCATATGATGTTAAATTTTGCATTTTAAAATAGCCTTTAATACAAGGCTATTTTAAAATACTTTCTTCTAATATATATAATTTTTATTTTTTTTAATTTTACTAATTAATATAAATACTACTGTAAGCTCTACAATAAACGTTATTAGTCCACCTTCTATACCAAACAAACCACCAGTTAAAATCGGATTTCCAGATATTTTAGTCCTTATTAAGGTTGTCTCAGATTTACTAATTCCAGAAACATTTATCCCGTATATATTTCCTTGAGCGAAATTCCGAAAGCTGTGTGCTGCTGCTGGTAAAAATACATCATCTGATATGTAAAATAAAAGTGAAAATATACTTCCTAATAAAAATATATTTATAAAAGCCAATACTCCAAAACCTGGATTATTTATATGCAAAATAGAAAATATCAAGCTATTAGTTATTATAGCAGAGGCTACTCCATTAAATGATGCAAAGTAGTTCATAAGTACCGACCTACACAAAAGCTCCTCTTGGAACCCTTGAAAAACCCATCCTATAAAGAAAGCTATAAACATCAATACTTTGATATTTTTAAAATTATAGCTACTCTTAGTTAATCCCAAAGCCTTTAGTAGTAAAAAAGCTACTGTAATCATTAATAGACCTATGAATGCTCCCTTTAGATAATTTTTAATCTTATTAGGATTCTTTAAACCTAGTGAGGAGTTGTTTCTTTTTAAATAATACTTTGCTAATAAATAGACTAAAATGCTAGTCAAAATGGTACTATATAGATTAGTAAGTAATAAAATATCTCCTGATAAATGATGTGACAAAGACTCTTGACTAATAAATCTCCCATCTTCTATTTGCACATGCAAAATAAAAGAAAGTAAAAACTTAGGTACTAATGTAAGAATTATCAAAAGCACAACAAGAACTACTGCATTCCTATCTTTTTGACTCCTCTTTGTCTCTTTTATAGAATAATTATCTTTGAGCATACATAATCCTTTAAAGTTTATTTAAATAAAAAAGTTCTAATCTTACACTAACATATATCCAAAAGATAAAAACACGAACTTACTAGTGTAAGTTATTAGAACTTTCGCTAGCATCCTTATTATTTTGAGATAAGTCTTCTCCATCTTCGGCGTATTCCAAGGCTCCTCCTAAAATAGCATTTACAAATTCTCTTGATTCATTAAACTTATATCCATTAAACTTTCTTTCAAAATAAACTGTAGCTTTTCTAGTATTTAGCTCTTGATTAGGATCAGATAGGGCTACCATATAGTCTTTATGAAGCTTTACATCATCTGCATCTTCTGGCAGCTTTTCAAAGACATCTATATAATTTACATTGCTCACTTCAATAGTAACTTCCTTACCATTTGACTTTTTAGACTCACCTATAACTTTTACTTTAAGATTCTTGAAATTATTATCATAAAATTCTTTTTGTTTATTAGGATCTTCCGAATAAGACTTTTCAAGAACGTCTAGAATTATAGGCAACCTATCGGTCTTTTTTTCTAGATATTCCATATCTTGATTTTGAATAGCTTCGGTGAGCTTATCTACATTCCTATTTACATTTGATATGTAAAGTTGATAGATAGCAAATGGGATTCCTATTATCAAAAGTGCTATGATTATATAAGGAAATATATATACTTTCCTATGTTTTGGTCTTATATGTGTATTTTTTTGTGGGTTTCTTGCTTTTTTTGCCATAATTTCCTCTTTATACTTAATTATACCATCTATTAGCTAAATTCATGAAATAATGATATGATAAACTTATGAAAAGATTTGAAATTTATTTTATGGATTTATTAGCATTAATACTTTTAGTAGGGTCATTTTTTCTTCCTTACATAGGAAACTTTACTGGAAAACTCGCCATAAGTAATGACTCAATCCTCTTGCTCATAAACTGTTATTTAATAGCTTATTTAGCATACATTATATCATTTATGGATACAAAAAAGGTAATTCTTATGGCACTACCCCTTTTAATTTACTCAATATTTTTAATATTTTTTATGAGAAACTTCAATTTTTCTTTAGAAAAAGAAATGATAAACGACTTAAAATATATAGTGACCAATTTATTTGATTTGGTTTTTGTTGTATTTATATTTTTTCTCATAGACCTTATTTTAAATAGACTTTTAGGTAATAAGCTTGCAGGTGCTATAGCAATTATAGGACTCATACTCTACCTTGTTATGCAAAATACTAACTATTTACCCCTTGATTTTTATTATAAGGATACTCTGGCTTATTTTGCATTTTATGTAATGGGAGCTAGGATTAGACCTGCAAATTCTATGAAGAAAGGACTATTTATATTAGCAATATTATTATTGGCGGGAGAAATTTACCTTAATTACTACTTTAAATACTACCCTAACATTAACTTCTCACTTTTCGTAATTACTTATCTTATTTTAAAAGATAGTGCGAATGTTGATATAATGAATCGTGACAGATACTTAGTCTTTGCCTATATTTATCCCTATAAGATAATTTATATATTGTTAAAATCACTAATAAAAGCAAGTCCTATTGTTATTACACTCCTTACAGTTCTAAGCGTATTTTTATTAGGAGAACTTCTATATAAGCTTAGAGTTAAATTTTTAGATTATATCTTAGTTGGGATCCATTAAAATCTACCAAAATCTAACAAATTGTGATAATATAATAATGTATAAATGTTTTGTTTAATATTTTTTATTATTGGAGGTAGTTATGAAGGAAAAACTTCAAAGATTGGGTCAGTCCCTAATGCAGCCAGTTGCAGTAATGCCTCTTGCAGCGCTACTTATGGGAATCGGTTACTTAATCGATCCAGAATTTTGGGGTGCAGGTTCACCTGTAGCAGCATTTTTCATTTCTGCAGGTGGTGCAATTTTAGATAATTTAGGTATTTTATTTGCTGTAGGTATTGCATTTGGTATTGCAAAGGAAAATCATGGTGCTAGTGCTTTGGCAGGACTTGTAGCATTTTTAACCTTATCAAAGATGCTTTCTACTGATACCATAGCACAACTAAGATCTCTTGATCTTGAAGCATGGAAACTTGCAGAGCCTTATAAGGTTGCAGCTTTTGATGCTATAAATAACAAAAACGTACTTATTGGTATACTATCAGGTATCCTAGGTGGAAAGGCTTATGATAGATTCCACGGCACGACACTTCCTGATTTCTTAGCATTTTTTTCAGGTAGAAGACTTGTTCCAATCATGGCATCTTTATATGCACTTATCTCATCAGTCATTCTAGTATTCATATGGCCTTTTATTTTTGCAGGACTTGCAAAATTTGGCTCAACACTAACAAAAATGGGAGCTCTTGGAGCTGGACTATATGGTTTCTTTAATAGACTATTAATTCCAACAGGACTCCACCATGCCCTAAACCAAGTATTCTGGTTTGATCTTGCAGGAATAAATGATATACCAAACTTTATCGGTAATATCAAAGACTCAATAACAGCTACCTATCATCCAGGTATGTATCAAGCAGGATTTTTTCCAATAATGATGTTTGGCTTGCCAGGTGCAGCTTTGGCAATAGCAAATAGCGCAGATGAAGATAAGAAAAAAACTACAAAAGCTTTAATGCTTGCAGGTGCTCTCGCATCATTCTTAACAGGAGTAACAGAACCTCTTGAGTTTGCATTCATGTTCGTAGCTCCCCAATTGTATTTTGTTCATGCCTTATTAACAGGTATTTCTGTATTCCTTGCAGCTAAATTACAAACTTATGCAGGATTTGGATTTTCAGCAGGATTAATAGATTTATTCTTATCATCTAAAAATCCAATGAGAAGCAAAATATGGATACTCATAGTAATGGGTATAGTATTCTTTATCCTATACTATTTTATCTTTAAATTACTTATTGAAAAATGGGATATAGCAACACCAGGTAGAACAGCTAAAGCTAATAGTGATACGACAGTTATCCACACAGAGGATAAGGGAAGAGTATCAACAGCTGATAAGTCAGAAAAAGAAGAAAGAGCTGAACAAAAAGTAAGCTTATCAAGCTCACATAAAGAGGCTGCTAAAATTATACTAGAGGGCTTAGGCGGTTCAGAAAATGTGGATACAACAAGTTATTGCACAACAAGGCTTAGACTAACAGTCAATGATCCAAACAAAGTAGATGATGAAAAAATAAAATCTGCAGGGATAGCAGGTCTTATAAAACCAGGTTCTAAGACAGTTCAAGTAATAATTGGCCCACAAGTACAAGCAGTACACGATGAATTTGTTAAATTATTAGGTTAATAAAGTCAAAAATACATAAGAAAACAGTAGACTATCTACTTGCTGTTTTCCTATGTATCCCATAGCACCCAAGAGTTAAAAAAATAAAAATAATTTTCCTCTTGATAGCGCTTTGATTCTAGTACTTATAGGACAATTTCTAAATTATATATACAAATAAAACAAAATAGGCTGTTGCAAAATATATAAATAGTTCCAAAATCATTAGAACACCTTCCCAAAAAGTGTCTCTATCAGTCTGCTGGCTATATCTCAAACTTTATGGCAGTGAGTCTAATGATGGAACGGTATATATTAATTTGCAACAGTTCTTTTTTGTTTTTATAGTATATCTATTTTTGTTTTTATCTCTTTTCTTAATATAAACATACATAGAATAGAGTTTGTAAATTCAGCTATAAAAAATGCCCACCATGCGACATTTAGACTTCCTGTTTTTGACAATAGGTTAAATATTGGAATTAATATTATAAATTGTCTTAAAAACGACTGAAATATTGCTATTTGCCAATTTCCTAAGGATTGGAAAACTCCTCCTACTGAAACTATGGCTGGTACTGCTACTAAATATGATAGCGATACTATCCTCATCATTGGCACTCCTATCTCTACCATATTATCAGTTGCATTAAACATAGCCAAAAGTTGTTTAGGAAACAGCCACATTATTACCACTGCTATTGCCATTAGCACAAATGAACTTTTTATTGATAAGCCTATGGATTCTTTTATCCTATCTTTTTTCTTAGCTCCGTAATTATAGGAAACTATAGTTGTTAGAGCATTAGATATACCAAATACTGGCAAAAAGGCAAATGATTGGAACTTAAACATTACCCCATAGGATGCTATTGCACTAGATCCAAAGTTTTTAAGAATTGTATTTAAAGCAAAAACAACAAGGGATCCAATAGTGTTCATTACTATTGTTGGCAAACCTATCCAAAATATTTGTTTTACTATATCTCCGTGAAATTTAAATCTTTTTGATGTGAATTTGATATCGTGGTTCTTGTTTTTATTAAAGTAAAAGCCTACTATAGCACCAAACACTTGGCCAATTACTGTTGCAATTGCAGCACCCTTTACTTCCAATCTTGGAAAACCAAATAGTCCAAATATCAATATTGGATCAAGTATTATATTTAAAATAGCCCCAGACATTTGGGTAATCATAGTATATTTTGTAAGTGATGTTGCTTGCAATAGCTTTTCTGCAAGAGTTTGAAAAAATATTCCTATACTAAAAATAGTCACTATGTATAAGTACCCTTTAGTATACTCAGTAACTACTGGATTTTGACCTTGATGAAGTGCATAATTTTTTGTAAACAAAAGCCCTAGAAGTGCAAATACTACATAAGTAATACCTGCTATCACTATGCCATGAATTGCAACTGATCCAACACGTTCTCGGTTATTCTCCCCCAAAAACCTACTTAATAAAGCTGAGGATCCCACTCCTATACCTACTCCAAAAGCAATTAAAATGTTTTGTACAGGAAATGCTAACGATACCGCTGTTAGTGCATCTTCTGATAGTTGGGCTACGAACATAGAATCTACTATGTTATAGATTGATTGCACTAGCATAGAAATTACCATTGGTATAGCCATTTCTAATAAAAGCTTATCTATAGGCATTGTTCCTAACTTATTTTCATTTACTTGTATATCTTCCATAAAATCTCCATAAAAATATTATAATATCTAAGCTTATTCAATAAACCAGTTAAAATTGATGATGTCAATAGTGGCTTGATAAAGCAAAAAAGCCTAGGAATGTTTTCCCAGGCTCAATTTTATATTTATTATTACTTATTATTTAAAAAGCAGAATTTACTGACTTACTATCACGTTCCTTGTTTAATTCTTCGATGAATGAATCAACTGAAACATCAGATATCTCTTCTCCATCTCTATTTCTAACTGTAAGTAGTTTGGAGCTTTCTTCCTTTTCTCCTACTACTAACATGTAGTTTGCACGCATTAACTGAGCTTGGCGAATCTTATATCCTACTCCTTCGCTTCTAGCATCTACTGACACTCTAAATCCTGCTTCTTTAATTTCACCTTGTAGTTTTTCTGCTGTATCTAGGAACTTATCAGATACTGGGATAATTACTACTTGTTCAGGGTTTAACCATAATGGGAATCTACCTGCAAAGTGTTCTGTAAGTACACCTATAAATCTTTCTACAGATCCTAATAAAGCTCTATGAAGCATAACTGGTCTTTGTTTTTCACCATTTTCATCAACATATGTCAAATCAAAGTTTTGTGGTAATTGGAAGTCTAATTGGATAGTACCACATTGCCACTCTCTTTTTGCTGCATCTTCTAGGTGGAAATCAATTTTTGGACCATAAAATGCTCCATCACCTGGGTTTAACTCATAATCTATACCACGTTCTTCGAGGGCAGCTTTAAGTTGTTCTTCTGCAAAATCCCAATCTGCGAGTTCTCCCATATAGTCATCTGGCCTTGTTGATAATTCTAATGAATATTTAAATCCAAATGTTGAATAAAGAAGGTCAGCTAGGTCTATCATTCTATAAACTTCGTCTTTGATTTGGCTAGGTAAGCAATATACATGGGCATCATCTTGAGTAAATGTTCTTACTCTGAAAAGTCCATGAAGAGTTCCTGAAAGTTCGTGTCTATGAACTTGTCCAAATTCTGCAAGTCTAATTGGTAGGTCTCTATAAGAATGTTGGTTTGATGCGTATGTCAATACTGAACCTGGACAGTTCATTGGCTTAATAGCATAGTCCTCATCATCAATTTTTGTAAAATACATATTTTCTTTATAGTGGTCCCAGTGACCTGACCTATGCCATAGTTCTTCATTCATAATAAGTGGAGTTTTGATTTCTCCATATCCACGTTCTTCTAATACATCTCTCCACCAATCTAACAATTCATTCATCAAGATCATTCCATTTGGATGGAAGAATGGAAATCCTGGTCCTTCTTCATGGAATGAGAATAAATCCATTTCACGACCTATTTTTCTGTGATCACGACGTTCGATTTCTTTTTGTAATTCTTCCCATTCTTCAAGTTGTTTTGCTTTTTCAAAAGAAATACCATAGATTCTTTGAAGCATTTGACGATCGGAATCACCTCTCCAGTAAGCACCAGCTATAGTTTTAAGTTTAACCGCTTTAATTTTTTTAGTAGATTCTAAGTGTGGACCACGGCATAAATCTGTAAATACATCTCCCATCTTGTATAAGGTAATTAGTTCATCTTCAGCAAGATCATTTATAAGTTCTACCTTGTAGTCTTGGCCTTCTTCTTTAAACATCTTTAAAGCTTCATCTCGGCTAACTTCTAGCCTTACCATTTTCTTATCATCTTTAGCTATTTCTAGCATTTTTTCTTCTATCTTTTCTAAATCTTCTGGGACAAATCTATGGTCTGTTTCCATATCATAGTAAAAGCCATCACCAATAGCAGGCCCTATCGCAAACTTTGTATCTGGCCATAATTGTTTGATTGCTGCTGCCATTACGTGGCTTGTTGTATGCCAAAAGATTTCCTTTCCTTCTGGATCATCAAATTTTACTACTCTAAAATCACAATCTTCTGTTAATGGTTCAATATAGCCCATTACTTTGCCATTTACTACAGCACCTACTGCTTGTCTATATAAGCCATTTGAAATATCTTTTGTTACATCTCGAACTAATATTCCTTCTATATATTCTTTTACAGAATTATCAGGTAATGTTACTTTAATCATTTTTTCTCCTTTTCTGGCAAATCCCAAACAAAAAACCGTCCTCTATCGACTAGTCGATAAAAGGACGGATTATTCCCGTGGTTCCACCTAAATTTGTGCTCATTAAGGTCTTAACGCGACCTAACGTTTTAATTTCTTAAAAAAACTCAAGGGTGGTTTTCGTTAATTACTAGACCAAGACTTCTCAGCTACTGTCTTTCTCTGTAGGTATTTGCAATTACTACTGTCCCTATCATAGTTAATATTCTAATCTTAGTTTACCTTCAAAATTAGTTTTTGCAAGTTACATAATTCTAACGAATAGAACATTTACTTTTGCTAGGATGTTTATAAAGGCCCCTCATCTTTTCATGACTTTTAATATATAAGTAAACTAGGTAAATAGGGTAAATATGTTATAGTAATTAAGTTAAATAAGTGAAATTATAAGGATAAATTTATGAAAGTAGTAATAGTTGGAGCTGTTGCTGGTGGAGCTACTTGTGGAGCAGCCCTTAGACGATTAGATGAGAACATTGAGATCGTAATGTTTGAGAAAGATAGGGATATGAGTTTTGGCAATTGTGAGTTGCCTTATTATCTATCCTACGAAATCAAAGATAGCTCACTTTTAGTGCATAGAAATAGTGATATATTTAAGAAAAATTATAATATTGATGCATATAACTATCATGAAGTTATAGATATAAATAGAAAAGAAAAATATGTAAAAGTTTTAGATAAACGATGCGGTAAAGAATTTAACGAGTCATATGATTACTTAGTGCTAGCTCCTGGTGCTAGTCCTAACTTACCAGAATCCATAAAGGGAACTAACAAGTCCCATGTATTTTCTATAAAAAATGTCGTAGACGTAGAAAACATAAGAGCTTATTGTGAGAAAAATCATCCAAAGGAAATTTTTGTTGCAGGGGGAGGATTCATAGCAATAGAAGCTGCTCATGCCCTAAATAAACTTGCTAATACACACGTAAACATGTTTATCAGGGGAAAAATTTTAGGGGTAGTAGATGATGAACTAAAAGCTTTTATAGAAGAAAATATTATAGACAATAATGTAGATATAGTTCATGAAAAAGAACTTATCGAAATAAATGATAAAGAAGTGATTTTTGCATCTGGCAAAAAAGTCCCAGCAGATCTTGTGATCCTAGCTTTAGGTATGAACGCAAATAATAAATTAGCCAAAGATGCTAACCTATCCATTACAGATAAGGGGTCAATTGTAACTAACGACTTTTATCAAACTGATGATCCAAATATCTATGCCATAGGCGATGCAATTGATATAACAAATTTCATAACTGGCGAAAAGCAAAATCTAAAACTAGCATGGCCTGCTCATAGGCAAGCAAAGTTTGTTGCAAAGCATATATTAGGGTTAGATGATAAAGCCTTAAAATACATAGGCACTTTCTCAATCAAATCATTTGATTTAAATATTTCAGTAACAGGACTTGGCGAAAATATCCTAAAAAAAGAAAACTATGCTTACGATACAACTCTCATATCACACTCAGATATAGTAAGTATAATGCCCGATTCAAAAATTATATATATGAAGCTTCTCTTTGATAAAGAAACAGGCAAGATTTATGGAGCTCAAGCTCTTGGTAAAGGAATAGTTGATAAGAGAATAGATGTAATAGCTACTCTTATAAAAATGGGAGGAACAATCTATGACCTATACGATTTAGAGTTAGGCTATCAGCCATACTATTCCACTACAGAAGATGCTAACAACGTAATAGCTAGCCAAGCAATTAATATAAAAGAAAACAGGCTAAAACATGTTAGATTGTCTGAGCTTAAAGATATTAAAGACGAATATGATATATACGATATCAGAAATGAAGTTTACTTTAATGAGTGTCATATAAAAGACGCTAAGTTACTTGATAGTAAGAATCTAAAAGAAAAAGTCAGTCAACTCCCAAAAGATAGAAAAATATTATTTTATGATGAAACGGGAACCCAAGTATCCAAACTTATAAAAATGATGGATAACTTAGCTTTTGATAATATATATATGCTAGATGGCGGCATGCTTTTTCTTAGAAAATATAATGATTACTTGAAGCTAGATTTAATTACAGATTAAGTCACCATTCATAAAAAATGAGCTGTTGCAGGAGATGAATAAATCGTCCCAAAATCATTAGAATAACTTCTACGGAAACGTTGTTTCCACGAGTCAGCAGGCTATGCAAAAAATTTACTAAAGAAATTTATTAAGAGAACCTTCTAATGATGGGATGATAATTATTCATAGTTTTGCAACAGCACCTTTTTATAAAAATCATTTTTTTACTATTACTTTAAATTATTTCCTATTTAAATTTCTATATTTACTAGGACAAAGTCCAGTATATTTTTTAAAAGATCTTGTAAAATTTGATGGATCTGTATAGCCTAATACGTTTGAAATCTGAATTATATCATTGTCTGTATTTATTAAAAACTCTTGAGCTTTAATCATCCTAAGATTATTTAGATATTTCATAGGGGTATGTTGATACTTTCTAATAAATTTGGTATTTAAATTTGTCTTTGAGATACTAAATTTATCACATATTAAATCCAGATTAATATTTGCCGATAAATTCTCTCTAAAATATTTTTCTATCAAAATGATTTTATCATCCTCGCTTTGTTGATAATACTTAAGCCTATTATCATACACTTTCCCCTTGGAAATTAAATATATTAACTCTAAAGTTTTTAATGAAATTAATAGCTTATCTTCTTCTTTTAGTGATAATATAAGTTCATCAGCTGTATTCAACGCTTTTGGGCTAGATAAAATACATCCTATATCTCTTACATTTTTATAAGAATCTAAAAAATTATTAATGATATCATAATAGAAAATACTTTCATCTAAGTTATTAGGGGTTATCACTATATTAAAAGCAGTCGTTCTATCTCTATTAGTGTATGATTGTTTAGAGTTAGGAATATACTTACCTATAAATAACTGTCTATTAATCAACACTTTAGAATTATTTATATAAGTAAAATAATTACCCTCATATGAATAAGCTATCCTATAGCCATAATTTCCATTTTCAAATGAATTTTCAGCCATATATTTTTCTTTAAAATCTATATATATTATATAAACTCCTGGAAATATTAAATATCCTCTCATTTTATTCTCTGAACAAATTATAGATTTATAATCAAAAATTTCTTTATCTTCTGTAGGATAAGCCCTAAATCCCCAGCTTTCTATACCCTTAACATTCATCTATAAACTCCACAACATTTTCATTAGCTATCTTTATAAATTCATAATCATGGGTTACAATTATTACTACTTTTCCCATCTCTTTCATTTCTTTAATTATTTCAATTGTTTTTTTCATATTTGTCATACAAAGACCAGATGTAGGTTCATCTAAGATAACAATTTTCTTTGGACTTGCATATGCTAAAGCTAGGGCAAGTCTTTGTTTTTGTCCACCAGATAAGCTTTGAGGATGTATATTTTTCTTATCTATTAAGCCAAGTTTAGAAAGACTTTCATCTTTTATTTTTTCATCCTCTGTAACTATTGAAATCTCTTTATATACGCTCTCTGTAAAAAGCTGATAGTTTACATCTTGCATTACAAGGGATATATAATCTCCACTTGACTTAATTTTCTGACCTTTATAGTAAACTAAAGACTTTTGCCTCTTATTTAGCTTACACAAATTCCTAATAAAGGATGTTTTTCCTATGCCGTTTTTACCAATTATAAAATATATCCCAGGATCAAAAGAAATATTAAAGTCAAATAAAACTCGCTTACTATTTTTATATTTGCAATAAAAATTAATACATTTTAATGCATGATTATGATCATATGACTTATCATCTAAAGACTTTCTAGTCCATTTTTCATTTTTTATTTCATTAATCCCTATTTCATCTAATCTTCTTAGATTATAAGTCTTTATCAAATCATTATTTACTTCTTCTTTATCATATTCTATAAGATTATTTTCTTTAATTATACAAAGCTTATCTAGTATATTTTTTAAATAATAAAGTCTATGCTCAGCGATAATTATAATCTTACCCATATATTTTAAGATTTTAATAACATTTGCTAGCTTTTCAATTGCTTTTTTATCAAGAGAGGCTGAGGGTTCATCAAATACATATATATCATTATCTAAAACTGCTACAGAAGTAATTGCCACTAATTGTTTCTGTCCACCTGATAATTTTAATAAGTCCTTATCAAGAAGTTTTTCTGTACCTAATATATTGCTATATCTATCAATAGTTTGAAATATTTCATCTCTTTCTATATTTTTATTTTCCAAAGCAAAAGCTATCTCATCAAGAGAATTTACTGCATAAAATTGATTTTTAGGATTTTGAAATACCGTAGATATAAACTTACTTCTATCTGCTATGGTCATATCTACTAGATTCTTACCATCTAATTCAATTTTCCCACTCAATTTTGCCTTATCAATCTCAGGAATTATTCCATTGATAGCTTTAATAATCGATGACTTACCAGAGCCGGATTCCCCAGTTATTACATTCACAGAGCCTTTTTCAAAATTTATATTGACATTTTCTAATATCTTATAACTTTTTTTGTCAACATCTTCATAGTCTAATCCAAAATCTTTAAATTCTAGCATACTTTCCCCTTATAAATAAAATTATTAAAAGCAAGGAAAATACTAAAAAGACATAATCAAAAAATTTAAGTCTAGTATTTGAAATGCTAGAACGTTCACATCCTACTTTCATCCCTCTTGTCATTGCAGATATTGATACATTATCAGCTGTTTGTGAGGTTATCATTAGCAAGGGAACAAATTTATATTCCAAAATCCTAACTGGATTTTTAAAGAAATTTTTTGCTGTTAATCCATGCATATAGATAGCCTCATTTATTTTTTGATAGTCCTCTTTTATGGAATAAAAAAATCTAAACATAACTGAAATTGGTATTATTATATAATCAGGAAGCTTTATTTTTTTTAGAGCATAAACTAAATCACTCATAGTAGTAGTGCTGATTGTATAATAACCCATCATAAAGCCTGGTAGAACGCTCATAGTAATTCCACAATACAAGTTTAATATCATAGTCCGTATATTTTGAGGAAGTATTAATAAGTATTTATTTCCTACAATGGCGAGAGTATTTACTACTACTCCCTTTATAAGCATTGACCATCTTTTATCTACCAAGGCAAAAATATAAGGTAAGAAGCACAAGAACATTCCTAAATAATAATAGTTATGTACTAGGCTCCCTTCAATTACAACAACTCCTACTACTATAGTTAAAAGTAGTTTTGTTCTAAAATCAAGCTTCATCTATGCCATTCCTGCTTTTATAAAGTGTTTTTTAAGTATTTTTATTCCTAGCGTACAACCTAAATAAGCACCTAATACACCAAGAGCAACAATTGGAACAAATGACCAAGTAGGCATTACTGACATTAACTTTTCTACAAAGTCTGCTTTATAACCTTGGCTTATCAAATTCTCTTTATAAGAATCTCTAGCTATATATAAAGGTAATAGATTAGCAGCAGAAAATAATGAAAAAAACATATAAGTTAACCTTGCATATTTTATGCTTTTGTAATTACCTTTTTTCATTATAAATTCTGAAACTAAAGCAATAAGAACAATGAGTGGAAAAGCAAGAGAGCCATGACCACTTAAAGAAAATACCAAGCCAAAAATAATGCCCATTATCAAAATCATACCAAATTTATCTATTTTAGTTGAATAGAGCATAAAAATAGGTCCTGATAACAAACAACAAGCAAAAGGGACAAGAGGCATGAGCACAGGTATAAAACCTATCATGCCAGCAACCCATACTGCCATAACGACTAAAAGAGAAAATACTCCTGCATTTACTAAATCTCGTACATTAAATTTATTCACTTATAAAAAACCTCCCTTAATATACAAATTCTTCAGAAAGCCTTGAGCTTTCTATCATTTTTGCGTAAGTTTTACTATTGTCCAAAAGATATTCATGAGTTCCTAAAGCTTCGATTTTCCCCTCATTCATAACTATAATTTGATCTACATTTTGAATTGACTTCATTCTATGAGATATGAGCACTACTGTCTTATTTTTTGTTAGTTCATTTAAAGACTCTTGGATATACTTTTCATTTTCTACATCTAAAGAAGCTGCTATTTCGTCTAATAAAATTATTTCTGCATTTTTTAAAAATGCCCTAGCTATTGAAATTCTCTGTCTCTCTCCTCCAGATAAGTTTGACCCATTTTCTCCAATTAGAGTTTTATATCCCATTGGAAGTTTGTTTACAAACTCGTCGCAATTGGCAAGCCTTGCAGCTTTCAAAACTTCATCGTCACTTGCGGATAAATCTCCAAGCCTTATATTATCCATAACACTTCCATTAAATAATATTACATCCTGAAATACCATGGATATATGGCTAAATAAATCCTTAGTATCTATGGCATTAATTTCTTTGTCATCTATAGTTATCTTGCCTTTATCATAATCATAAAGTCTTGATAAAAGTCGAAGTAAGGTCGTCTTTCCACAACCAGATGGGCCTACCAAGGCACTTACTTTATCCTGCTTACTTTTAAAGGAAACATTATCTATTACTTTCTTGCCATCTTTGTAAGAAAACTCGAGATTTTCACAAGTAATATCAAAAGATTTTAAATCACTTCTGTGACCCTTTTGCATATTTGCCGATTCAATAGCTTTGATTTTTTCAACTGGTGAATCTATATACATAAATTCTCCATAGAATGTTGTAAATTGATCTACTCCATCTATTAGCCTTGCCGCAGCAAATAAGTAGCCGGAAAAGTATAAAATATTTATATTTCCTTCATTAAGTTCTTTTAAGCCAAAATACATGACAAAACCTAAGGCAAATTTTGCCACTATTTGTGAAAGTATTACTGGTATAACTTGAGATATTTCAGTAGCAATATGGTTTTTCTCAAGCTTATTTACAAAGTTAATTGCTTGTTTTTCTTTGCTTTCGCTTAAATTATAAGCTTTGATTTCTGTAGATGCGTCTATAAGCTCTTGAAAAATCCTAGCAGATTCTCTTTGATCTTTATAATATTTACCTGTAGCTTTTTTTTGCTTGTTTTTAGATAAAAATGTCAATAATACACTTGCTAAAATTGGAATAATTATAGCCAAGGCTAGTCTAACATTTCCTATTAATAACAAAATTGAAACGATGCAAAAACTAATTATAAAACCATAAAAACCTGGGATAGAATGACTTAGACAGTGTTCTATAGTTTCTACATCCTTCATTATAGTTTGGGATAAATCTGTAAGATCGTGGCTAGCATAAAATGATAGGGGCAAATCTTTTAATTTTTCAGCAAGACTAATCCTTAAATTTGCACTTTCTTTATATGTCTCGTTATAGGTTGTCTTATAATCCTTATCAAGTACCAAGGCCATTATAAAAGCTATAATAATATAGGATATTATAGTAGCTTTAAGCGAAAAGTCCCCAAGACCCAACAAACCCTGGATTGTATACATTAGCAAAAATATAGGCAACATAAAAGATAGGTTTTTAAGGGTGGAATAAAAAATAGCTATCGACGTTCCCTTTGCACCCTCATCTGTTAGGGCAAATCTATTTTTTAAATAATCTTTCATTAGCTTATCCTCCATTGGTTGGCTTCATCATACAAATCTACAAATTGTTTGTATCTAGCCTCCTTTTCCATCAAATAATCGTGGCTTCCACGCTCAATTATATTTCCGTCTTCAACTACTAATATCTCATCAACTCCACGAATAGATGACAGTCTATGAGCAATCATAATAACTGTTTTGCCTTCCATTAGACTTTTGAAAGCTTGTTGAAGTTCATATTCATTTTCTGGATCTGCTGCAGCTGATGCTTCATCTAAAATAATGATCTTAGGGTCTTTTAGAAATATCCTTGCTATAGACACTCTTTGTATCTCTCCACCTGATAAATTGACCCCGCTTGATCCAATTATAGAATCATAACCATCCTCAAACCTATCTATGAATTGATCGCATTTTGCAAGTTTTAAAGCATCATAAACTTCCTTTTCAGATGCATCTTTTTTGGCAAGTTTTACATTTTCAAAAATTGAAATTCCTTGAAATAGTTTTGGATTTTGGTAAACCATGCCAATATTATCCATTAAAGTTTCTCTTCTATAAGAATAAATATTCTTATTGCCAATTAAAATTTCTCCAGAATCTATAGGATATAAAGAAGAAATAAGTTTTGCAATAGTTGATTTGCCACCTCCAGATGGTCCTACTAGGGCATAAACTTTACCCTGGTCTAATTTAAAAGATAAATTGTCTATAACCTTAGTCTTTTTGTCATAAGAAAAACTTACATTTTTAAATTCTATAGAATAATTTTCTATAAATTCATCATTACCATAAGTAATCGCATTATCTTTCATCTCGTCAAATAAACTCTCAAGATTGTCAACTGCTGTATTGGCCTCTACATTGTACAAACCTACATACATTATCTTCATCAAATCCGAGAAAAATAAACCCATAAACAATGTGAAAAACAAAATTTTGGCAGACCAAAGATAAGGATCTGCTCCATTTTTTACCATGTAAATGGCAATAAATATAGGCGTGATGATAAATATGTTTAATACCCACTGAAAGCTTACAAAAGGCAACCTACAAGACATAGAATATTCATAAACCATATCTCTATAGTCGTTAATAGTCCTATATAGCTTTTTAAAGCCTATGAGTGGAGCATTAAAAATCTTTACAACTGGCAATCCTCTGACATACTCAACAGCCTGTCCATTAAGCTCGTCAGATTTTTTCATATAAGCTATAGTAAAATCTTTTTCACCAGACATTTTGTAAAGTAAAAACATAGATATTAACACAATTGTCACAAAAAATATTCCTAGATAAAGATCTATATTAAAAACCAAGATTAGTAATAGTATTGGTGTAATAATTGCCGCTGTATGGTCAGGTATTAAATGAGCCACACTCATATGAGTTTGCTCGACATTGTTGTCTATAATTTTTCTGACTTCTCCTGACTGATGAGTATCAAAAAAAGTTTTAGACGCCTTTAGTAAATTCTCTGCTCCCTTTTCTCTAAGCCTTGTTTCTAATCTAAAAGCTGCTAAGTGACTCATCCAAGTTCCAATTATATATAAAACCGCTTGACCTATAAATAAAAGTAAAACAATCGATACACTAGATTTTATATTTAAAGAGTTTCTTTGTGTAAAAACATTAAAAAGTATCTGCCAAATTAAATAATAAGCATAAAACTGTATAAAACATCCAAATGCCGTGAAAATTAGAGACAATATTCCATTAATCTTTTTTTCTGGCATATAGGAAAATAATTTTTTGTATAATTTCAAATTAATTCCTCTCTTTCATTTAAATATAAGCTTACATTCAACATTGATAACCATTATCATGATATATCAAATTCTTTCTTTTGTACATGTCAAAAATAACTTTCTATTCAAAAATATTAATAAACTTAAAGCTTTCTTTGTTAGATTAAAATAGTTTCAATAGCTAGAATATCACCCTACTTAGTCAGTCAAATCTATAAATTAATTCATTACAGTATTCAATATGAAATTCTAATGTATAACTTAGAAGGCTTTGATTAGGCAAATTTATCACTAAATCTTCTTTTAAAAATATCCTCATAACTTTCCCCATATTTTAGATTCTCAATTAACTCTTTCTAGAAGAGTCTCGTTATATATCTGCTGTAAAATATACTATAAACTAATTAAGAAAAAATAAAATACTTGCCATTTTTTAACTAATATATTAAATTCTATTAGCGTTATACTATTATCAAATATTGTGATAGAAATATAGAAAGGATAATATAATATGGAAAATCAATTAAAAGATGCTGTAATTGTAGTCTATGGACGTTCCGTAGTAGGTAAGTCTGGAAAAAAAGATGTCTTTAGAGATGTACATAAAGTAGACTTTGTGTTAAAGGGAGTATTAGAAAAAGTCTACCCTATGGTATTCCTAGCCGCTATACATTACCAGGTAAGAGAAAACAACATAGTAGTCAAAAAAGCAGTATATACAAAAGCAGAAATTCAAAAATGCATAATCCATCAAATAAGGAATTCAACAAAATATGTATCCTACAAAGATATAAAAGAATTAATGAAAGACTTAAAAGCAGTATACAAAGCATCAACAGAAGAATTAGCTCTAACAAAGGCATCTTTGAAGAAAAATGGGATAAAAAATATCCGATGTTTGTAAGCTCTTGGAAAATAACTGGACAGAACTATCCACATATTTCAAATATCCAGAAGGGATAAGAAAACTAGTATATACTACAAATGCCATGGAAAACTTCAATAGACAACTAAGAAAAGTTACTAAAAACAAGACCATATTTCCAAGTGACTATTCTCTACAAAAAAGTTTGTATCTAGCAATGGTAGATGCCTCAAAGTAAATGGACGAGCAGAATACGCGACTGGGATCAAATCTTATCACAATTATCAATATTTTTTGAAGTGAGGTTTTAAATAAGTAAAAAATCAAGTGTGAAATTTGCTGTAAACTTTCATGAAATTTGACAGTTTATTAAAGTTATTTAAAATTAAGACAAGCTCTATTCCTATAGGAATGGACATATATTGATACATAAAAAATGTATCAACCCTTACCCTTACTCAGGATTTAGGTTGATACACAAAATTATTTACATATCCATAAAATACCGGAACTAGTATAACTACCAGACCTGGTATTGGGTACAACTTTATGGGGTAACCTTAAAACCCATTACAGGCCTTTTTTATTTGCTATCTCCAATTTGTAAATCTCTTTTATAAGCTTTTAACCTTATCTAGTAATAATTTTCCCCTCTTTCATATAGTAAATATCATCACACAATTCTTCTATTATTTCTTTCTCATGACTAGCTAATAATATTAGCTTTCCTTTTTCTCTTTCTTCTTTGATTATTTTTTTAAGAACTACTATTCCCTCTTCATCTATAGCATTAGTCGGCTCATCAAATATTAATATATCTGGATCTTCCATTATTACATTTGCTATAGCTAGTCTTTGTTTCATCCCAAGAGAATATTGCTCAAACTTTTTATTTCTTGCTTGACTCAATCCTACTATTTCAATTACTTCATCTATTCTTTTATCATCTACAATATTTCTAATAGATGCAATCATTTTAAGATTATTAAATCCAGATAATCCATTCAAGAATGAAGGATTTTCTAATAATAATCCTATATTTTGAGTTATATCATTATCTGTAATTTTTTTATCATCTATTATTATTTCGCCTTGATCTATAGTTATAAGGCCACAAATAGCTCTAAATAACATAGTTTTTCCAGAACCATTTCTACCAACAAATCCATGAACACAAGCATTTTTTAAATTTAAGTTGATATCATCTAGTATTAGATTACCTGATATATACTTATATAAGTTATTTATTTCTATCATTTTTCATCTCCATAGAAGTTATACTTTTTAAAATAAAAATAGGATATTACTAGTGTAATAAGACTCGTTGCCAATAAAAATAACATATTGCTAGATAAATTATAAGTTCCTCCTAAAAAATCTTGCTTGAATGCTAAGCTCGCTTGACCTAAAATGTAAGGAAAATTTGATAACATTGTTAGGGATAAGTCCAATATCAAAAAAAGTAAAGATAGCATAGTAGAAAATTTCAATGCAATCATTACTCCTATAAATGTAAGTATTGCGTTTTCTAATACTAAGCAAGTCATAATTCTTAGAAAAAATAAGTTATATGATGGATCATGATAATTATTAAAATTTTCAATTATAAATAAAGCTAATACAAATACTCCTACTATAAGCAAATTAATTAATGTAGAAGCTATAATTTTAGAGTAAAAATATGTAGTTTTACGTTTTACTTTCATTAAGTTATATATTCCATTGTCATAATGATCTTTTACTAATATTAAAACTAAACTAGTTACAGGTATTAAATGTAAAAGTAACCAATGATTTGGTATAAAAAACTCATCTAACGTATCAATGATCCCAATATCTATATAAGCATTGTTAAAAAATTTTATAATAAGTGAAACACTTTTATCGCCTATAGTAGATAAAAATATCATAAATGCATACACCAAAATCATAGCTATCATTGGAAATTTAAATCTTTTTAATTGGTACTTAAAATCTCTATAAAATAAGTTCATATTATTTCTTCTTTTCTGCTCTTTTTTATTAAATATAATATAGGAATAAATACTGCAAGTAAAATATACATCCAATTTAATAAGTTGTCAGGTAAAACTCGATTAATTACTAAATCTTTTAAACCGACAAAGCTTGCATAGTCTTCTGTAGTAAATACATATATTTGATTTAATATTGACGCTATAATATCTATAATAAGAACTGCTAATCCTCCAACATATTTATTATTAAATTTATCATTTATAATAAGTGCTAAACTCGACATTATACCACCAACAATAAAAACTATAAAAATATGTACTAATAAAAATAAAACTGGAGATTTTATAAATAGATCGGATAAAAATGCTTGATTTATCAAACTAGCACTTATATAATTCATAGCAAACATAGGTCTCACCATTAACCATAATAATATATTTATTAGATATGGAAAGATTACAAATAATCCACCAAAAATAAAATTATATATGTATATGGATCTTAAATAGTCTCTTTTATTCATTCTAACTAATAGTTGATTTTCAAAACCACTTTTACGATCTTCTATTAGAGTATCACTAAGAGCTAAACTTGCTAAGATAAATGATAAAAATAAATACATAATCCCACCTAAAGTAGATCCACCTGTCATCATCATATTCATATTCCAAGCTGACTGAAGAGGAAATAGATTTACATATGTTACCTCATTATTAGTCTTAAAAAAATTAAAGTAATTTATTATCACAGTAGCTAACATGAGCATAATAAATTGCTTTCTTTTAAAGATTCTAGTTAAAATTAACTTATTCATAAATTTCCTCTAAATTGATAGTTTTATAAAAGATAACTCCATCTTCTAAATGATTGTTAAATTCTTTAGCATACAAGCTATTATTAATATAGATAAAGTTATTATATCTTTGATAGTCTTTTAACAGATAGTAATTAAATTTAAATATCTTCTCTTCTTTAGGATTTAGTACAAGCTCATTTTTATCATAAGTGTTATCAAACTGACTATTATCAAATCCCAAGTTTATATTTTGTATGTCTCCTTTGTCATAATTTGAATACAATGACAACTTGTCATAAATATTAGATAAATCCACTTTTTTATTAGAAGTATTTTTAATATCATAACTTATAACAGCAATAGGAAATCCGGATGGATCTATACTTACTATACGGGCATCCACCACCCTTATATCAAAATCCTGACATAATATTTCTTCGTTCATATTTACGCTTTCTATATAATCTTTTTGTGGATAATCCTTATTTAGACAATATACTTTAGTGACATATAATATTGTTATTATTAAAACTATAGGAATAGTAATATATTTCTTCTTATTCATTTTTTGTTACTTGTCCAATATCATCTACTTTTTGCATATTATTTATTATATCTATGTATTTTTTATAAGCACCCTCAACATTATTGTCATGAGATTCCAATTTTCTTATCAGATGCATATCTTCACTAGTGAAAGTTTCCTCGATAAGATCTAAAGAATCAGAATCATATTTTCTATAGTCTCCATTATCGAATTTTAAAGTAATATATTTACCATCTTTTACTATACTGAACTTACCTTTTTGATAAAGGTCATTATAAAGCTCTTCAGAAATACCTTCTCTTTCATCTTTCTTATAGGCTATATTAGTTTGATAATACAAGTTACTTTTTGTATTAGCTACAGTAGAGGTATCTCTATCTCTGAACTCATAAATACCATTACTATTAGTTCTAAATTCATAGGAATCACTAATTCCATAAACTTCTTCAGAAATTACAGAATTATCTTTTGTATTAAAAGTTTTATAATGATAAACTCCACTTTCCTTATGTGTAGCAAGTTTATCTAAATCTGCTTTTTCGCTTTCACCCAAATTACTTATGACCTCAGCTTTATTTTGCTCACTTTCTTTATCGACTTTATTAGAAGAACAAGCTACAAGCGATAAAGTTAAGATTATAAAAAATATATTTTTTTTCATATTTCCCTCGGTATATAGTTTTAGTTGGTAAGAAGGCAAGAGTATTTATATGAGTCTGTAGACCATGCACCTATCATTTCAGCTGACATTAAGCATAACTTACTATAAAATCAAATCATACTAAAAATATTTTTTATTTCTTTCATAATTTTTCCTCTCTTCTTACCATTTTTATTTTATTATAGCAGCTTCCCCCCCACAAATACAATATTAGAAACAAGTTTTAAGATAATTATAAAATTCATTTTAATCTAATATAAACTAAATAAAAAAATGGCATTAAAGAGTATAATCTTATACCCTTTAATACCATCTCATATACTTACAATTATATTTCAAAGTCCATCATAATATTTGCAAGTATCTTTAAATTTTATTTTTCTTCGTATAAAATATTCCCATCTTTGGAATGATCTTTATCCCCAGAATATTGCAATCGTCTGATCCTACAAGCTTTTATCCTATTATCTTCTATATAAAGGATTCTTATCTCATAGCCATTGTATTCTATTGTTTCATTGGCTCCCTCTTCTGGTATATAGCCTAGTTTATCTATTATAAAGCCACCTAAGGAATCAAAGTTTTCATTATTTTCATCTATATCTATAGGAATTTTTTCATTAAGATCTTTAATAGAAATAGACGCTTTAACTATATAAACTCCCTTGCGATTTTCCCTAAATTCAGGTCCTTTGCTTGTTCCTTCTTCTAGGTCTCCTACAATTTCTTCTAGTAGGTCATCGATAGTTACTACTCCTGCAAATCCACCATATTCATCTATCAAAACTGCCATATGGGTATGCTTTATCTGCATATCAGAAAAAAGCTTATCTGTTTCTATTTTATCTGGAGCAAAATATGCTGGCTTTATAAGACTTTTTAAATGGACATTCTTAATCCCCACTCTAGTAGCTTCAAGTAGATAGTCTTTGGTATATAGAATCCCTAATATATTATCTAACTCATCCTCATACACTGGGATCCTAGAATGTCTTATTTTACTAAATTCATCAAGCCAAGTTTTATCTTTATCGTTAATATCAATCATAAAGACATCCGTACGCGCTGTCATGATTTCTTCTGCAATAAGATCATCAAATCCCATAATAGAGTTAATCATCTTAGACTCCATGGGTCGAATAATTCCTTGGTTTTCACCAACTTGGAATATAGATTTGATCTGCTCACTTGTAACTTCTTTTTCGACTGCTCCTGCCTCTATACCAAAGATATTCATAAAAAAATTTGTTACAGATGTGGTTATAGAAACTAAAGGTTTGGTCAAAAACATTACAAATCTAATAAGACCTACAGTATATCTAGTTATTTCCATAGGAAATCTTACGCCAATTCTTTGTGGAATCTTATCTACAAATATAACTTTTATAATTGCATATATAACTATCTCAATAAAGGTCATCCACCTTAAAGAGATCATTCCACCAAAGAAAAAGCCATCAGAACTTAAATCACTTAACCTATTTGAAAAATAAGCAATTGTTAAAAGGGAAAATATTATATTTACTATGTCGAAAGATTGATTTAGTCTATCTTGATCAGATATAATCTTTAGAATAGTCCTAGTTTTTGTATCATTTTCTTTCTCTTCCTCTAATTTCATTGGATTAAGTGTAATTAATCCTGAGTGAATGGCTGTAAAAGTGCCGTTGATTATTAAAAATAAAATTGTAATAAGAATTGTAATTAAGCTATGGTAGGGGCCTTGGTCCATTTATATTCTCTCCGTTCTTTTTTATCTAAGAATGACTATATACATTATTTTTGATATTGTCAAAACAATTTTATATAAAAAATTGGGTTGTTGCAAAATATGAATAATTATCTCACATCATTAGAGGTTTCTCTTAGGAAATTTTTTACATAGCCAGCCGACTCGTTAAGGCAAAATTTCCGTAGAGCTTCTTCTAATGATTTGGGGACTATTATTCATTCTGCAACAGACCCAAGTTCTTTTTTATTTTTTAACTTTAATACATACATCAACACAAAAATTACTATCACCCCAAAAGATAAGGAAATGATTGCTGAATGAGTAAATCCTGCTATGATATATGCTACTACAGATATAGCTGCAACACTCATGCCATATGGCAATTGAGTTTTAACATGATCAATATGAATACAACCTGCCCCTGTAGATGACATTATAGTTGTATCAGATATTGGAGATAGATGATCTCCGCATACTGCCCCCGAAAGAGTAGCTGATATGCCTATAAAGAATATTGGATCTGTTGGCTCAAACATAGATACTACAATTGGTATCAAAATTCCAAAAGTACCCCAGCTTGTTCCCGTAGCAAAGGCAAGAAATATTGCAACTATAAAAATTACAACTGGCAAAAGCGAATTTAAATTTCCTGCTGCGTTTGCCATAAGTCCACCTACATATTGAGTAGATCCCAATAAATCGTTGGATATATTCTTTAGGCTTGTAGCCATTGTCAAGATCAAAATAGCTGATACCATTGAAGAAAAACCTTCAGAAATAGCATCCATTGACTTTTCAAATGTTAATGCTTTTTTTACTACAAAAAATACTATAGTTATTATAAGAGCAATAATAGATCCCATTGCAAGAGCTATTGATGAATCTGTATTAGCAAAAGCGTTCACAAAATCATGATAAAAAGGACTTTTAAAATCAAAAAATCCGCCTACATTAATTAAGCTAATAACACAAGAGATAATCAATGCTAATACAGGAAAAACTAAATCAATTACAGATCCATTTGAGTGTTCATCTGAATCATCAATGGTAATATCCTTCCTAATGCCTAGATTTCCTTCTTCTATAGCTCTTTTCTCGTATTTTTTCATTGGACCAAAATCATTATCAAAGACTATAATACTTATTACAAAAACCAATGTCAAAAGAGAGTAAAAGTTAAAGGGAATTGCTCTTATAAATAACTCTATGCCTGACATATGGCTATTTTCGGCATATCCTGTAACCGCAGCCGCCCATGAAGATATGGGTGCTATCATACAAACGGGAGCCGCTGTTGCATCTATTATGTAAGCAAGCTTTGCTCTTGATACCCTGTGAGAATCAGTTATAGGTTTCATGACAGATCCACTTGTTAAACAATTAAAATAATCATCAATAAATAGCATTATGCATAAGCAAAATGCAGCAAGCTGTGAGCCTCTTCTAGTCTTTATTTTTGAATTAGCCCAATTCCCAAATGCTTTAGATCCTCCTGAATAATTTATAAGTACAACTATTATTCCAAGAACTATTAAAAATATAAAAATTCCTGAAGTTTGTGAAATAGAAGTAATAAATCCTTTCTGCACTAGATTATTTAGAAAAACTCCAAGTGAGCCTCCTGAAGCTAAGATAGCCCCTGTGACAATCCCTAAAAATAGAGACGAAAAGACTTCTTTTGTAAATAATGCCACAAAAATAGCTACTAAAGGTGGAAAAAGTGACCAAATACTCGCCTCAGTAACCTCTCCAGTTAACGCAATATATATAGCAAGCCCTAGAGACAGCAATGCTATGCCAAGGGCTGGTTTTAACTTTTTGGTATCCATAAAAACCTCTCTATGAGTTTTAAATATTTATAAGGACGATCTTATATAATTAGCAAAAGATCTAGCATCAGCCACAACGCCATTTGCTAAATCTTTTTAAATATCTAATCACTTATAATTAAACTCAAATACTTTGTCGTATGCCTTATATTATACTTAATTTTTTCATATATAAAAGTCTTTTGAGTAACTACTAGAAATATATGGTTATAAAAAATAACTCTTAAGCTTATAACCATTAAAATTAAAGCAAAAATCAACAAATTAATCGAGTTTAACTTCTACAACAAATACATTCACAAAGAATTAGTAACAACGTTTATGAGTTTGACAAAAGGTCTTGTAATAGAAAGGATAAGTCTATTTAAAAATTTATAGATAAGGTAAGTTTCGTAGAATTTCTAACCCTAATTCATCTTGGAATTTTATCTAAAAAGATCATAAGCGAAATGAATATAAATGTACTTACAGAAAGCCTACTTTCTAAGATTGATAGATGGTTTATAACAATTCTTATTTTTCTAAAAAATAAATTATTATAAGCAATGATAAGAGTAAATCAATCATAGCAAAAGACTGATTTAACTTATCTTATTAGCTTATAACATTAAGTAAATATTTATTATTATCTCTCCCTTAGTCTTTCATAACTTAGGGATATAAGAGTATAGACTGCAATTATGGTAGCATTTAATACTACTAAAATTGCACATTTTGTATACTAAAATAATGCCCTGATTTCATTTGTTCTTCTTATAAATTAGCTTCTAAATTTCTCTGTTCTACAAAATCAGCTTCATTTAGCGTATCAGTTACATCTGGATCTGAAATAATATCTTTTACTTTCATTAGCCTTGCAATAGTTGCTCTTTCATTTTCTTCTAGTTTTGCTCTAATATATTTGATAGTTTCTTCCAAATCTGGAATAGTTCTATATTCTAGGGCATTTACACGACGACGTGTACTCTCTATTTCATCAGCCATAAGTTGAGTAGTTTTTTCCATCTCTGCAAGCTTAAGTAGCTTTTCCATTACATCATTTAAACCACTTATAGCTTGATCAAGTCCTGCAGATGTTTCAGCATATCCGTATGAATACATACTTGCATCTTCATTTTGTTCTACCTTAAATTCCATTTCTGGAATTCTTACGCTCATGACATTTTTAACACCTATATCAACACCAACTTTTTGTGTCGGAAAGCTTACTGCTGCTTCCATAGATTCTGGACTCATAAAAGCACTTGCAACAAGAAAGTCAGAGAAAGAATCAGAAAGTTCTTTTTCTACTTCTTCTCTTAACTCCTTGTTTTCACGAATTAAAATCATAAACTGACGCATAAGCTCATCTTGCTTATCCTTAAGAAGTTTATAACCACGTTTACTTGTGCCAAGCCTTTCTTTTAAGGTGTTTAGATTCATTCTAGTTGGTGTTACTTTTAGTCTAGCCATAGATTATCACCTAGTCCATATATTTTTCAATAAGGTTATCATCAATTCTCTTAAGCTCAGATTTTGGAATTAATTTAAGCAATTCCCAACCTAAATTTAAAGTTTCTTCGATTGTTCTATTTGTATAATATCCTTGGTTGATATATTTTTCTTCAAATTGCTTTGCAAATTCGGCAAATGCTAGGTCGGCATCTGATAGTGCAGAGTCTCCCAATATCTTTTGAAGCTCACGAGCATCAACACCTGATGCGTAAGCTGCATAGATTTGATTCATTGTACCAGCATGGTCTTCACGAGTTTTACCCTTACCTATACCCTTATCCTTAAGACGGGACAAGCTCGGAAGGATTGATACTGGTGGCTCTACACCTTGGTTGTATAACTCACGATTTAGGATAATCTGTCCTTCTGTGATATAACCAGTAAGGTCTGGGATTGGGTGAGTAATATCATCTTCTGGCATTGATAGTATAGGAATCTGTGTGATAGTTCCTGGTTTACCACGAAGTTTTCCGGCTCTTTCATAAATTGTAGAAAGGTCTGTATATAGGTAGCCTGGATATCCACGACGTCCTGGTACTTCTTTACGAGCAGCTGATACCTCACGTAAAGCTTCAGCATAATTTGTCATATCTGTCATTATAACAAGAACTTGCATATCTTTTTCGTAAGCTAAATATTCAGCACAGGTAAGTGCCATCTTTGGTGTTGAAAGGCGTTCGATAGCTGGGTCATCTGCAAGGTTCATAAATAACACTGAGCGGTCTAAAGCTCCAGTTTTTCTAAAATCTTCCATGAAAAACTGTGCTTCTTCAAAAGTTATACCTATAGCTGCAAAAACTACAGCAAATCCTTCGTCATCATTAAGTACTTTTGCTTGACGAGCGATTTGAGCTGCTACTTGGTTATGTGGAAGTCCATTTCCTGAGAATATAGGAAGTTTTTGTCCACGTACAAGAGTATTTAGTCCATCTATAGTTGATATACCTGTTTGGATAAATTCTGATGGATAATCACGGCTTACTGGGTTTATAGCAGTCCCATTTACATCTCTTTTTTCATCTGGAATGATATCTGGACCATCATCTATTGGTTCTCCAAGACCGTTAAATGCACGCCCTACCATGTCTTCTGATACACCAAGTTCTAGCGGTCTACCTAAAAATCTTACAGAAGTAGCCTCTAGATTAATACCTGTAGACCCTTCGAAAAGTTGGACCATAGCACGTCCTTCTTCAATTTCTATAACACGGCCACGACGACGTTCACCTGTATGCATTTCTATATCTACAAGTTCATCAAAATTGACACCCTCTACACCTTCGACAAGCATAAGAGGTCCAACAACTTCGGTAACTGTTTTATATTCTTTTAACATTATGCCTCCCTTTGTAGTCCGCCAATTTCTTGGTCAATTTCATTTTTTATATCTTTAAGCTTATCTATATCATCTTCATGTATAAACTTAGCTCTGGTTATTTTCTCATGAACCGGTAGATCTTCTAAATTGTCTAATTCCACTCCGGCTGATAAGGCTTCTAATGATCTATCGTAATTATATAAAATCAAATCAAGCATGATATTTTGTTTTTTAAGTGAACAATAAGTATCTACATCATGGAAGGCATTTTGTTGTAAATAGTCTTCTCTAAGAGATTTTGTTACATCAAGCTTAAGTTTATCATCATCAGAAAGCGCATCACGACCAACTAATCTTACGACTTCTTGAAGTGATTGTTCTTGAGCGAGTAAACTCATAGCACGTTTTCTCATAGTTGAGAACTCTTCGTTGACGTTAGTATCTATATATCTATCCATCTTATCTTGATATAGAGAATAAGAATTCAACCAGTTAATAGCTGGGAAGTGACGTTGGTAGGATAAATCATAATCTAAGCCCCAGAATACTTTTACTATACGTAAAGTAGCTTGAGTAACTGGTTCTGAAAGGTCTCCTCCTGGAGGACTTACAGCTCCTATAACAGTTAGACTTCCTTGTTCATCTCTATTTCCTAAAACTTCAACCTTACCACTTCTTTCATAGAAATCTGCAATTCTACTTGCAAGATAAGCTGGGAAACCTTCATCTCCTGGCATCTCTTCCAAACGTCCAGACATTTCACGAAGTGCCTCTGCCCAACGGCTTGTTGAGTCAGCCATCATAGCTACATTGTAGCCCATATCTCTAAAGTATTCTCCAAGTGTGATTCCTGTATAGATACTTGCCTCACGGGCAGCTACTGGCATATTTGATGTATTGGCAATAAGAACTGTACGTTTCATTATTGATTCACCAGTTTTTGGATCAACTAGTTCTGGGAATTCGTTAAGTACATCTGTCATCTCGTTACCACGTTCACCACAACCTACATAAACTACCATATCTGCATCAGCAAATTTTGCGATTTGGTGTTGAACTACTGTCTTACCAGATCCAAATGGTCCTGGAATTGCAGATGTACCACCTTTAGCTACTGGGAAGAAGGTATCTATAACTCTTTGTCCTGTAATAAGAGGTTCATCTGGGTCAAGTTTTCTTTTTGATGGACGAGCCTTTCTTACTGGCCATTTTTGAATCATATTGATTTCTTTATCACCATCTTCTGTTTCAATTATAGCTATAGTTTCTTCAACTGTGTATGAACCTTCTTTGATATCCTTTAATTTTCCAGAAATACCAAAAGGTACCATAATTTTGTGTGTAAGTACTGTAGTTTCTTCAACTGTACCTAAAATATCTCCTGATCCAACTTCATTTCCAGCTTCCATAGTAGGTTTGAATTCCCATTTTGTCTCACGATTAAGTGCTGGAGCTGTAACTCCTCTTTTTAGGAAATTGCCTGCTAAGTCTTCTAATTTTTGAAGTGGTCTTTGGATACCATCATACATATGTTCAAGCATACCAGGTCCAAGTTCAACAGATAGAGGGTGTCCTGTAGATATTACCTCATCCCCAGGACCTATTCCTGTTGTTTCTTCATATACCTGAATACTTGCAACATCTCCCCTCATCTCTATTATTTCGCCGATGAGCTTATCTTTTGATACCTCAACCACATCATAGATATTAGCATCAGATAATCCGCTAGCTTCTATCAATGGTCCTGATACTTTAGTAATTTTACCTTGTTTCAAATTAAGCTCCTTTAATTTAGAATATTGGCTCCAACAGCTTTGTCTACTGACTTATTAATATCAGCAAGACCTATTCCCATAGAGCCTTTGTTGCCTGGAATAAGTATTATAGCTGGAGTCATTTGATCTCTATATTTATCAATTGTAGATGGAATTTGTTGTGCAAATTTTTCTGTAATAAATATTACACCAACATCCTCTTTGGCAAGAGATTTGATAGTATCTGCTGCCTCTTTGCCATCTATAACTGTATATACTTCTACACCGAGTGCCTTAAATGCAAGGACTGAGTCCTTATCCCCGATTACTGCTACTCTATGCATATGTTTCACGCAACCTTTCTAAAGTAAATTCCCTTGGAAGAGAATTTAATTTTGATACTAAAATGATCCTTAGATTTTTAATTTCAGTTTCCTTAGAAATTATATAATTCATCAAAACCTCAGGACCATAGGTCATGGATTTTGCTTTCCTTGAATAATCCATTTGATGATCATCTATAGACTTTTCTAAATCAAGTAGATTTTCATCCATCGACTTATCACTATCTATAGTATTAACTATATACTTATTGATATTTTCATTTGAAAGTTTAACTACTACTTGATTAATATCAACTGCATAAAAGTCATCGAATTTAGAAAGTTCAATATATCCACCGTCTATTAATGCATCTTTAAGGTCATCTAGACTAGCATCTTGTGCTTTTATACGTATAAGAGTTTTGATATTTATAAGGTCAATACGTTCTTTAGTATATTTTGTCAAATCATCTAGACCTATTTGCTCAGCATCCTCTAAAAGTTTTTCATAATAATACTTATCCAAAGTCATATCAATATATTTTGGATTATTTGTTTCTCTAAACCTATTAAGAGCATCTTTTGCATAATCTAGGTACACATCATTAGTATTAACTGATTTATTAAAAGGCTCATAGCCTTTTATATCAAGACTTTCTAAAAATCCTAAATCTACGCTGTCTTCATTAGAAAGCATCTTTTTGATATAGGCTAAATCAATATTGCCTATATCACTATATAAGTGAGTGTATACTTCCTCTTGCACTATTTCTTTTACCATTACCTTAAGGTTATGAAAATTATATCTTTCTCTAAAGTATTGTAAAAGTTCCTTTTCACCAGATGTGCTTTCTATAAGCTCATAGGATTTTTTTAATTCAGTATCGAGTATTTTTTCGTATTCTTCTGGACGGTTAAGAGCTTGTATAGCTTCCCTATAAGAAGAATCGTTTAAGGCCGCTAGGACTTCTCCTAAGTCATCATAGTCGTTTAATCTTTCTAAATCATTTTTTGTAAGGAGGTTTTTTTCATATAGTCTTGTTGAGATAGATCCACCTATATAGTTATCTCTATTCATTTAAGCCTCCTTACTTAAAAATTTCATCAGAAATTTGTTTTCTTATATTATCGATGTTATATTTTATTATCGAAGAAAATCTGTTATCGTATTCGATTTTACCAGATTTTACTACAAAGCCATCTTCTACTGTATCGTCTGATACTTTTAGGTCCTTAAAGTTTTCATTTTTTAGAGCATCTTTATGGTTTTTTGATAGTAAAATCTCACCGTTTATAATATTGGATTTGTTAAGAGTATTTTTTACATATCTCTTATATGAATCAGCATCTAGATTTTTTAAATTTTCTAAAAGATCATCGACAACTTTATCAATAACCTGATTTTTAGCATTAATCTCAATATCACGTGATTGTCTTTCAGTTGACACAGTTTCGTTTTTTCTTATAGTCTCTGCTTCTTTTTTTGCACTTTCTATAATTTCACGAGCCCTTTTATCAGCTTCATTTCTTTTTTCATTTATTATCTCATTAGCTTTAGCATTCGCTTCATCTAATATCTTTTGACTTTCAGTATTTCCTTCGTTAATAATTGATTCTAATATTACTTCAAGATTATTCATAATCTTTTCCTAATATTAAGCTGCTCTAAGCACAAGTAGTAGAGAAATTACAAATCCTAGGATTGCATATAACTCAACCATTACAGAATATACAATACCTTTAACGAATTGGTCTTCATTTTTAGATAGGATATTAACTCCTCCGATAGCTACTTTAGATTGAGCTTTCGCACTTGATAAACCTACAATACCTACTGGTAAAGCTGCCATTAGGTAGTAAAGACCTTGTTGGAAAGTAATATCTCCAGATATATTATTCATAATAAAGAAACCAATTACGAAACCATAAAGACCTTGTGTACCTGGTAAAAGTTGTAATACTAGAGCTTTACCAAATTTATCTGGTTGATCTACTGTTAGTGCTGCTGTTGCCTCACCTGCCATACCTACACCCTTAGCAGAGCCAATACCTGATAAAAATACTGCAACAGCTACTGCTAATACTGTAAAAATAGTTCCACCGTTTTCAACAAAAAAATCACTCATTATTTTTCTCCTTTTCTAATAATATTTATAAAGTCTGTGTCTTCAACCATTTCACGGAACTTTATTCCGCCACCTTCGTAGAATTTATTAAACATTTCTACATAAATCAATCTTAGTGAGTGTACATAAGCTGATAAATATGAAAGGAACATATTAAATAGTTGGAATACTATAAATACTATAATTCCACCTATTAATCCACCTATGCCATCACCTGCCATCATTTCTACAATCAAGTTTACTGAATAAGCTACGAATCCACCTGAAAGTACTAGAGCCATAAGTCTTAAAAATGATACAAAATCACCAATCCATGATGTAATACCGTATAGTTCATAAGTACCACTTGCGATTCTTACACCCCAATTCTTAGCTTTACGACCTCCAAAGAGAACTATAAGAGCCATTCCAGCAATCATTATCCACTTAGCTATAGGACTTTTTGTAAGTCCAAGAGCAATAGCTCCTCCTACTGCCATATACCAGCTTAAAGTGTCAAATATTAATACGTCAAAATGTCCGTCTCTAACAGCCATATAGCCTTTTATGCCTAGAGAATAGAATAAGCTTACACCACCTATAACCATACTCATAACTATAAGTTCGTTAATATCTTTTGTAATATCTATTAATCCAAATGGAACATCGATTATTCCACCAAATACTGATCCAAATAAGATACCAAATACACAAGCAGATATAGAAATTCTTAAAAATAGTTTTAAGGTTCTTTCTTTGCCTGGTAAAATATTACGCTTTAAAGCAAATAAAATTGCAATAACACCTAAAAGCCCATAACCTAAGTCTCCTATCATAAAGCCTGTAAATATAGTATAAAAAGGCGCTATGAGTGCAGTAGGATCGAGTTCGCTATATTTTGGTAAGGAATAAGTTTCTACAATCTCTTCATATGGCTTAACTAACTGATTATTATCCAATATTATAGGAACATTTGGATCTTTCTTATCCGCTTCGATTTCATCTAGGATATACTTATCACCTAAGATTTTATCTAAGTCCTTCTTGAATTCATCTGATTTTTCAGAAGGTATGTATCCCTCTATAATATTCATTTGTTTAGTTTTAAGGAAGTTTTCACTAGAAGCTTCTTTTCTTCTGCAGTTTTTAATATAAGATTGGTAAATATATAAGTCTTGCAAATATTTAGAAAAAGTTCTAATCTCTTTTTCGACTTCTTCTATCTGAGTATTCGCTTTCTCTTTTTCTGTGGATAAGCTAGTAATATAAGTACTTACGTTATCCTCTGCAGATATTTTTACTCTGGTAAATCCATACTCTTTTAAAATTTCACTAAATTCTTCTTTTATTTCTAAACTAGAGACAGCAACAACATAAAAATTGCCTTCATTCTCACTTATCTTATAAACTAAGCTACCATCAAGATCTTCTTCTATCAAAGCTTTTTGGAGCTCATCATAAAACTTACTTGAAATAGTACCAGTCTCAAAGAAAAATCTATTAGAATTATAAAGACTATTTATATCTACGTCGATATCTTTCCATGGTAATAAGTCACTATGCTTACTATCCAAATTATCTTTATTGCTGACTAACTTTTCATGCTTGGTAATTAGTTTTGTTAACTTCTCATAAATTAAATCAAAACCAAAATTAGATCCACGCTTGTTAACCTCATCAAGAGTTAAATCACTTATTTTTCTATAGCTATCTTCTGAAAGATCCTTAGTATAATTTTCTATTGTATCAATAGCATAATTAACTTTGTTAAGTGATTCATCAATTTCAGCAAGCTTACTTGTTTCTCTAACTTCAGTTAAGTAATCCCTATTATCATCTAAAACCAAATCATTAAAATGCACATAGTTAAAATCTTGTAAGGTATTAAGTAAATTTTCTCTATCAGAGTCGAAGCTTAGCAAGTTAAACTTATCCATTTTAACTATTGCCATCTTCTACAATCCTTTCTGTAAGATTATTAATAATAATGTTAACATCTGATTTGTTAATATTTGTTATTTTGTTTGAAGCTTCTCTAGCCTTTTGAAGGATAGGTTCCTTTTCAGCTTGAGCTTTTTTGTTAGCTTCTTCAATTAGGCTTTTAGCTCTGCTATTAGCATCAGCTATAATTTTTTTATATTCTTCATCTGCCGACACTTTGGCATCTCTTAGGATTTGAGATGATTTTTCTTTAGCATCACTGACACTACGGTTTGCAGTATCTTCAGCCTCTTTGATTTTTATTAAAATATCATCTGCCATTTTTCACCCCCTACGTAACATTACTTAAATTATACCCTAAAACCGAGTTTTCAAGTAGTTTTTCTCTATAAATTAAAGAAAAATTTAACAATCAAATAATAGTGATTATTGTAAATTATATCATTGAACAATATATATTATGCTTTATTATTCTTTTTTTATTATATAAATTATTAATCCATTTAAATAAAAAACGAAATCTAGCAATTTTTATAGCTAAGTCTCGTTTTGTAAAATTTAATTTAGTTTTTATAAATCATCTTCAATTATAGAAGACTTAGAATACGCTGATACCTTCGCCTCAAAGAAGTCTGTCTTTACTTGATTTGGATCCGCATATTCTTCTACCCACTTCATTGAATCTGGCACTTCATTATATCCTTCATATAAAGAATCAAAGCCTAAGCCTTTTGCTCTTAGGTTTCCAAGATACTTGATATAATCTTCTACCATCTTCCCGTTTAAACCTGCTATATTATCACCTATAGCGTATTTCCCCCAGGATATTTCTTCTTCTACACCTTCTTTTAGCATAGCTTGATAGTATTTGATATGCTCATCTGTAAATAGATCAGCTCTTTCTTTTCTAAGATCATTTATTAGGGACCTAAATAACCATAAGTGAGTGTTTTCATCTCGGTTTATATACCTAATCTCTTGAACTGTCCCTGGCATCTTACCATTACGTCCTAGGTTATAGAAGAAAGAAAAGCCTGAGTAAAAGTATATTCCTTCTAGAATATAGTTAGCTATAAGGGCCTTCATAAAATTAAACTCATCATCTTTTTCTAAAAAGTCATTATATTGGTCGCCAATGTATTCATTTCTATGAAGCAAATGTTCATCATCTTTCCACATATAAAGAATTTTAGTACGCTCTTCTGGTGAGCATATTGTATCTAGTATATATGAATAGGATTGAGAGTGAATGGACTCTTGATAGGTCTGTATTGATAAACAAAGGTTAATTTCATTTGCTGTTACATAGGTTTGTAGATTTGGTAAATTAGCTGTTTGTATAGAATCTAGATATGTTAAAAATGAAATTATCCTATCAAATGCAAATTTCTCATGCTCATCTAGATTTCTATAGTCTTTTATATCTTGGTTTAGATTAATCTCCTCTGGTATCCAGAAGTTATTCATAGCTTGTCTATACCAATCACTCGTCCATGTATATTTTAAGTTATTAAAGTCATTAAGGTTGGTAGTATTTCCTTGGATAATTTTTCTTTTAGAAAGATCAATATCCCCATCTTCGTTGAAAATACCACGTTTTTCAACTTCTCTTTTTTTACTATCTTCCATTTAATTTCTCCTTATTTATACTTTAATAAAGCTTTAAAATTATAAGCTTTATTTTTACTACTTTACAGATATTATACGCTTATAAAGTTAATTATAAATCTTGGAAGAAGCAAAGGACTTACTCAACTTTTATGTCAAACCTTTTAGTCTTTTGTGCGTAGGATTGTTTACTTGCCTCAATTTTTACAGTATATGTTCCAGCTTTTAAGAATGTAGCTTTAAAGTTTGCTTGCCCTTTATAAGTTGTTTGAAAAGTCTTTTGGGCAATCTCTTTATCATCTTCATTTACTACTGTGAATTTTACACTGGCATCTTTTAGATTTAAGCCTTTTTCGTCTTTTATAAGTACTGGTAAGTTTATTTGAGTCCTTTTCTTATATGAATCCTTTAGGTCTAAAACTTCTATATCAATTGGCTTTTTGTTTGGATCTATAAAATTTACTTCATAGCTTGCTTTTAATTTATCATTGCTACCTTCTTTTGAACTTATTTCTATTTTATAGACTCCTGGTCCCATGCTTCTATTTGGTTGAATATATACTACAGCATTCCCATTGTTATCTGTTACTTTTTCTAGTGAATAATCAAAATTATTTGGACCAGTTACTCTAACATTTAATGGATACGCTTTTTTTAGATTATTATCAAAATCTTTGATCTTTAGGCTAATAGCTGCCTTATCACCATAGTAAAATACTTTCTTATTAGGAGTAAAGTCAACTTTTATGGTATTAGTCTTTTCTTTTACACTAAACTTTGTGGTTTCCTTACACTCTCCATTGTTTGGAGAACTTGCCTTAACTTCAACTTGATATTCTCCAGCTTTGCTATTCTTATCAGGATAGTAATTATAGATTGTTTGCCCTTGGCTATTGGTCTTACCAGTATTACTATGGACTTCTCCATCAGGTCCTGTGATTTTTATAGCTAAATTAGCGTAAGCTAGGTTCTTATCCCCTGCTTTTGTATGGATATTAAGTTCTACCCTTTCTCCAGCTTCATATTCATTTTTACTAGGGTTTAGACTCATACTTATTTTTTCATCTGTAGGAGGAGCTGGTTCTGGGTTTATTTCTCCTATACTAATATCAAAGTTATTTTCATAATCCTCATAACCTTGACCCATAACTTTTACATTTAGCTTATAAGTCCCACTTTCCTTTATGTGATAAGTATATAGATTCATCTTTATATTACCATTAGAATCTGTATACCCCTCTACTTGTTTGCCATCTGCTAGATTTACTCTAACTAGAGCATACCTTAAATTTCTACCTGATTGATCTTTAACATTTATAGATACTGGCAAGTATTCATTTAATTGTAAATTTTCTTTGCCTAAGTTGACATCAACTTTAAAATTATTAATTTTAGGAGTATCTTTTTTGATATACACATCTATAGTTTTGCTAACTCCTGATCCATCAGCTGCTGTTAAAGTTATTTTTGCGGATCCATTTCTAATTGCTCTTACTTCTCCTTTAGTATTTACACTTGCTACATAAGGATTTGAAGATTTGAAGTTAATGTTTTTATTTGCTGCATCAGCTGGCAAAACTTCTACATCTAATTTCTGACTATCTCCAGGACTTAAATTTAAAGTCTCAGGATTTACAATAATATTTTCAACCTTTTTACTGGTTGGTTTGGGATTATTATCATCATTATCATCTGGGTCCACATAAGAGCCTAATGGTTTTGTAAAGGCCTTCACACATACATTAGTATTAGCCATTTGGTTTGTTAAGTCCATCCAATTATAGCCATCATAAGATATATAAGATTGGCCACCAGCTGCTCTTGCTCTAGAAGAGTAGCCCCATATAGGTGCTTCCACTGGTATAGGATAGTTATATCCTGTTGTAGTAAACTTGATAATTGGTGCAAAATAGGCTCCTCTTGGTATTTGTTGAGGATTAATTCTTATAGTAGTGTAACCAGCATATTTTATATTGCCCTCAGCTACTTTAACCCTATCATTAAAGCCACTATTGCCACCTATATTAGTATTTACATAAACTTCATAATCCATGTTATTAGTTGGAACAAAGACACCAACTTCTGTAATTTGTAAGTTTTGATTGGTTGGACCAAATACATTAGAAAACCATCCTACTGTTCCCATCCCTATATTATCAGTCATTCCAAGGGGATCGTGATACCATATAGACTTATCTCTTTCTTTATTTCTAAGTTTAAATATACAGTTACTTGTTCCGATTATAGAGTCATAGTAGGATACATAATAATATCCTCCCATATTACCCCAACCAGTGCCCCATGAATTTTTAACAAGCCATGCGCCATTACCTGGTGCACCCCATTTAAAATTATTTGCACTATAATTATCATCCCAACCTACGATAGTAACGGCATGGTTGCCCCAACCATTTCCATAGTTGTTATGGCCCATTGTGTAAAAATTCGTGTAGTATTCGTTACCATTTACTGTAGTATAGGCAGCTCCATATTCCATGATTGCTCTTTTTAGTGTAGCAGTATCATTAGCATTTCTAACATCCGGTATATACATAGCACTTTCTAGCTCTTTTACAGGCTTTACATATGCGGGAGATGAGAAATCATAAGGATCGTAAGGCTCATCTCTTTCAGATATAGGTCCAGACCATCTAGCTAAATAAGCTGCTGAAATCCTACAATTGCCCCCATCTTTTGGACCCCAATCGTATCCATGAGTATTTCTTAAGTTCTTTTCAGAAAAATCAGTTGATTCACGAGGCAATAAAACTGATTCTGCTGATCCGTAAGTAGCAAAGGCCCAGCAAGACCCATTAGGTCCTTGATTTCTAACAGGTGTTACTCTTCCTTCATCTCTTAGATCATAACTTGCTGGCAAATAACTTGCCATTTGTCTATCTGGTGCAGGATTATCTATAGAGTCATAGTCTGTATAGATTTGCAAGGGATCTGGCCTAACTCCATTTTTTTCTCCCTCTTCACTTGATAAATGCCTATTAAACATAGGGTTTTGTTGGGGACTTTCAATCTCCAAGTCATCTATCAGCTGATCATCATCTAAGCTAAAATGATTTTCAGAATCTTCTAGTTCACTTTTTTGCATGTTGACACCATTATCACTTGCATAAGCAGGCAAAGAGCCGCAGCTTAGGCCAATGATTAGTAACAATGAAATTAAGATATTTTTTTTCTTTTTCATAACTATCCTCGCATAAATATATTTCATATATATTTATATAAAATATAAATTTTTTTGTCAAGTTATAAATTCCTTATTAATTTAATATAGGAATTGCAATAAATGGACAAAAAAGATATAGGCAAGTTTATAATACTGCCTATATCTAAAAAGTTTATTATTTAATTTTTTCGATTATTCTAGATCTTGTTTCAAAATCATCTGTGCTTCCACTTATTGAATTATTTTCTTTTGCCATTTTTGACATTTGATCTAGGATATCTTTTACTTCTGTTAGATCTCCAGTTTTTTCTGTAAGCTTATCTATACCTTCTGCCTTATATCTTCTAAGACCTTCATCAAATTCACCATATTTTGAAACATAAGTATCAAATCCTTCTTTTAATTGAAGAGCTCCGTTTCTAAGTTCAAGCACTCCATTATTTAAGTCATTAATGCCTTTTGACATTGGATTTATAGCTGTTTCATTAATATTAGCTAAGGCAGATAAAGCTTTTGATCTTTCTTCAAATTGAGATAAACCACCAGAAAGTTTTTCTGAACCACTTCTTAACTCAGCTGATTTAGAATCTAATTGATTCATTGCTCCTGTAAGTTTTTCTACACCTTCTTGATTTTGAATTGTACCAGCTTTAAGCTTGCTTGAACCCGCTTTAATTTTACCAGTTGCTTCATCTAGCATTACTATTGATTTTTGAAGTTTTCCTATATCACTCTTTGAGAATCCTTCATCAATTTGTGCTATACCTTTTGATAAGCCTTGAGATGCTTTGCTTAATTGTCCTTTTGATTCGTTTAATTTTGTGCTAAGCTCTCCTGTACCTTGGCTTGCTTTTGCAATACCTGCTGATAATTGACCTGATCCAGCAGATAATTCGCTAAGACTACTAGCTAAAGCTCCTGTTACTTGGGCATTTGCCTTTAGATTCTCTGCTTGAGCATATAAACCTTGTTCAAGTTGTCTTATAGTGTATACTTCATCAGCGTATACTCCTTCACTATCCTTGCTTTCAATGCTTGCTGCTAATCCTTCAAGAGCAGTTGCTTTTGCTGTTATGTCTTCTACACTTGCTCCAACGCTTGGTGCATTTTGTGCTGTTTGGTTTAATTTATCAATACCTTGGTTAAGTGTCTTTGATGATTCTTCAAGTTTATTTAAACCAGCATTAAGCTCTCCGACGCTTGTTGCCATAGGATCTATACTTTGACCAAATTTATCAATTCCAGATTTTAGACTAGCTAAAGAATCTGTAAGCTTACTCATATCCTGATCGCCTGAAATTGATGAGGTTTTTGATCTAAGCGTACCTGTTGCCTTGTTTAATTGAGCTATACCATCATCTAGTTCACTAGCTCCATTTTGAAGTTCTTGTGCACCTTTATTTAATTTAGTCATATTTGAATTGATTTTGCTAACACCTTGTGTATATTGGTTAACTCCATTATTTAGCTTAGAACTACCAGTATTTAATTGGCTTACAGCTGATTGTATTGGTTTAATCTTTCCTGGAAGTGTGCTAAAGGCACTTGATAGTTGATTAAATCCATTTTGAAGCTGAGCTGATCCATCAGCTAATCTTTCAGTACCATTAGATAGTTTACCTATACCTTGATTTAAGCTTTGACTACCTTCTTTTAATTGGCTTGAAGCATCCACTAACTTATCTGCATTAGAAGTAAGTTGATCAACACCATCGCTTAAATCATCTAGAGATGAAAGACTAGTATCTTCTTGAAAAAGTTCATTTGTTATAACTGTATAAACTTCTGTTGGTTCATAGTCTTTAACATCCATTTCAATTTCCATTTTATCTTTAAACTTATCTAGCTTATCATTACCTAATATTCCATCAAAGTTTTCTCTAAGACCTGGTGTAAGAACTCCACTTACTATTTGGTTTTTACCATCTTTTACAACTTTACCATCACCAGCGTCAATATTTGATACTTGATCATCATCAAAGGTAATTTCTGTAACTACTACATAAGGTGAAAATACTTTTCTATCTTTACCATCAACTTTTGCAGTTTCTTCAGTGTTATTTACTGCTTCAGTAACTACTTTAAGATGTCCAGATTTACCTTTAAGATCTTCAAATTTAACTTCTTTACCATCAAGAAAGTATTTTACACTTACATCTACTGGAAGTTCTTTATCTGTGCTTCCTTGATAGTAAACATCCTTATCATCTGAATTCCAGTTGATATATCCATCTTTTGTTTCAATTTTTTCATCTGTTTCAAGATTCTTGATATTTTCTAAGTCAGACTTATCTTTGATCTTTACATTTTTATCGCCATTAATCCAAACAGAAACAGTTTTATCCTTTACTTTTCCAGAATCCTGCGTAACATATATTGTTTCACTTTTACGAGCTAAAGGTTCTGAATCAGCATAGGCAAGATTTGTACCTAAAACAGAACTTACTGTAACTGCTGCAAGGACTTTTACAAAATTCTTTTTCATTAATTTCCTCCTAATTTAATCCTTTTGTTGTCTTCTTAATGAATGGGAATGTTATACTTATTAATGCTGGTAGGAAGAGAATAATTACAAGCATTGATATTATAGCTCCTCTTGCCAAGAATATGCATATAGTTGATACAATCTCCATCTTTGAATAAATACCTACACCAATAGTTGCTGCAAAAAATGAAAGGGCAGATGTCACTATTGATTTTGAAGTTTCTCTAACCGACAAATCAAGCGCCTTATCTACATCATTAGTTTTCTTATACTCAAACAAGAATCTATCCATCATTAGTATTGAGTAATCTATAGTAGAACCTAATTGAACTACACCGATAATAATTGATGTTATAAACGGTATTGTTTTTCCAGTATAGAATGGAATACCCATATTAATAAATATAGCAAGCTCAATAGCCGCAATTAATACAACCGGTATAGCAAATGACTTAAAGACGATAGCAATTATTAAAAATACTACAATTATTGACACTATATTAACCATCTTAAAGTCCCTATCAGATAAAATCGTAAGGTCTTTAGTAAGAACTGCTTCACCAGTCAGCTTACCATCTGGGTCATGCTTTTTAACTATCTTATCAATATCATCAATTTGTTTGTTAACTTCATCCGATGCAGTTTGATATTCAGAGTTTAACATTATCATTTGATAACCGTTCTTATTAAAGTTATCCTTTAATTTATCTGGTAAAACATTACTTGGTAATGTAAGGCCAGTTACTGAATTTAAGCTTAAAACGTTATTAACTCCATCTACATCTTTTATTTCATCAATCATGTTGTTAACACTTTGATTACTTAAGTCGTCTCTTACAACTATAAAGTGGGTTGATGCCATATTGTAATCTTTTTTCATCTTATTTAAAGCTACTATAGAATCCAAATCCTGTGGTAATGATCTATCTAGGTTGTAGTATAGATCTGAATTGTTTGATCCATAGATTGCTGGAATAAATAATAGTAAAAATACAATAAATAATGGTTTTCTATTCTTTATAGTAAAGTCTGCTGTTTTTTCAAAAGAAGGTAATAAAATCCTATGATTAAATCTATTAACCCATTTTTCAGTAAGCAAAAGCATTGGAGGTAATACTACTACTGTAGATATAAGTCCTAAAAGCACACCTTTACTCATTACAAGTCCTATATCCTTACCAAGCCCTAGTTTCATCAAAAGTAAAACTAAAAATCCAGCAAATGTAGTAAGCGATGATGCAAAAATTGATGACACAGTACTTTGAATAGCTTTAGCCATAGCTTCATTGCTTGATTCTGTCTTTTTCTTCTTTTCAACATACCTATGATATAGGAATATAGAATAGTCAGTTGTTACTGCTAATTGTAGTACAGCCGCTATAGCCTTGGTAATATAAGAAATCTCTCCTAAGAAGATATTTGTACCAAAGTTATATAGAATAGCATATCCTATATTTAACATAAATAAGAATGGTATTATTGTAGATTCATTAGCTAAACTTAATACTATAAGAGCAAGTACTACTGCAAGAGCTACATAAATTGGTGTTTCATGGTCTATTAAGTCCTTGGTATCTTTAACTAATGAAGAAATACCACTTAGGTATTTTTGCTTAGACTCTATAGCCTTTATCTGATCTATAGCTCCCATCGTCTTAAAAGAAGATGATGACTCTCCAAACTTAACCATTAAAAGAGTACTGCCATCTGCATAGAAAGCATCCCTTAACTCATCTGGCAAAAATTCATTTGGTACAGTATCTCCTACAATAGAAGATTTAGATATAACATCTTCCACACCATCTACTTCTAAAATTTGCTTTTTAAGAACCTCTGCATCATGGTCGCTACCCTCTAGAATAAGCATACCCGTTGCAGCATTCTTAAAATCTTTATCAAGAATATCTTGACCTTGTGTAGACTCCAAGTCAGCTGGTAGGTATGATAAGATATCATAATTCACACCTGTATGTTGGTATCCTATCCAGGATGGTATTAATAGCAAAGTAGTTATTAATAATACAAGTTTAGGATGGTATGAAATAAATTTTGCGATTCTTTTCATTTAGTTCTCTCCTGTTCTATTAAACATTTTTCTGATAACAGCAAATAAAACTGGCTTCATTTCATCAATTGATAGAATTGACTCTTCCATCAATGCACTTTTACAAGTAGACATCATAATCTCAAGAGTCAACGAAAGGATGTAAAGCTGCTGAGACTCTGAATATGTCTTGGAAAACAAATTCTCATACTTATTTAAAATAAACTTTAAAGTTGAGTCAGCTTCTATTAGTCTTTTATCATTTTCAATTTCTGTGTATAATGCCCAAGTAATATTATCTCTTAAAAGTTCTAATTCAAATGGATTAGCTATAAGATAGTCAATTATGTAATTAACAAAAGATATATACCTTTCGACTGGATCAGTACCAGTGCAATGCTCTTCTGCATTTATAATTATATCCATAGACTTATCCAGAACTATTTGTTCCTTAAGGTCCTTCTTATCATCATAATATAGATAAAAAGTTCCAAGACCATATCCAGCATCTTTCATAATGTCTCTAACAGATGTCTTTTCTAGGCCTTTTTGCTTAAATACCCTAAGTGCTGATTCCATTATTTCAGCTTTTTTCCCACTTGCATACTGAGTAACCATCGCTCCTCCTTTCTATAACTGAACATCGTTCATTTGTTGTCACGTGTATATCATACACCCATTATGAACGATGTTCAATATCTTTTTTATTTTTTTATTTGTAAAAATATGAAATCTACTACTTTAAATCAATTTATAAAGTTATTTTATTATAATATTTGAAAAGAAATACTGTAAGTATGATAAAATATGGATTTTTTACTGTTATTAGAATTAGCACATATTATTTAATAAAAAATATAAATATATTTTATAAGACTTAATTTTAAGGAGTATTAAATGGAACCTAGATAGATACTTTATGATAATCTTTGCTATAATTATGCTAATCTTAGCTTATATTGAATATAAAAAAAAGCAATAAAAATCAGCTATATTCAAGAGCTATAACCCATTGAAATTTAGCTAATCTTATTTAAATATTCTATAAGTTTTATATACTTATTATGATCACTATTATAAAAAACTCACCAACAAATTTTTCTTACTACTTATCGGTGAGTTTAAGTTTATTAAAACTTAGCTTGCACAAGAGTCGCAATCTTCTACTTCTAAACTCTTACCTCTTACATAGTAAATACTCTTTACTCCGGATTCCCATGCTTTTATATATACATTTAATATTTGGCGCATAGTATATTCGTTAGTGATATAAATATTTACTGACTGAGCCTGATCTATATGTCGCTGCCTTACTCCTGCCATTTCCATTGATATTTCTTGATTGATATCATGAGCATTTTCGTATAACCAAAAAGTTTTTGTTGTAAGTCCTGGTGCTACTCTTGGCACTATGGCACCTTTCTTTTCTTCTAAGAAATAGCGACTCATGATTGGATCTACCCCTGCAGATGTTCCCGAGATAATAGATGTTGAACCTGTTGGAGCTATAGCCATGAGATATCCATTTCTAAGACCACTTTCTCTAACATCATCAGCTAGTTGCTCCCATCTTGGGCTATTGTAATTTCTTAGCTTAAAGTATTGACCATTTTCCCAATCACTGCCTTCAAATTCCTTATACGATCCCTTTTCTCTAGCTATTTCCATGGATTCTTTGATAGCATAGTAGTTTATATCTTCATATACCCTATCTACAAATTCTGCGTGGGCTTGGCTGTTGGACCATTTAATATCATTTTTAACTAACATATGGTGGTAGCCACTTGTTCCAAGTCCTATGGCCCTATATTTTTTGTTGGTTACTTCTGCATATGGAGTTGGATAGTAATTTAAGTCTATTACATTATCTAAGGCTCTTACCACTGTTCTTACTGTTTCTTCTAGTTCCTCTTGATTATTCACATCAATAGTTCCAAGAGTTAAACTTGCTAGGTTACATTCTACAAAGTCACCCGGCTTTGTCTTATTAACTATAATTGTATCCCCATTCTTATCTAATATTTCTGTAGATACTGTCTCTGATGCACTCATATTTTGAGCTATCTCCGTACACAAGTTTGATGAGTAAATCATGCCTTTGTGTTTGTTTGGATTCATCTCATTTACTGCATCTCTATTAAAGACAAACGGTGTTCCTGTTTCTGTCCAAGATTTTATTAATAGTCTTACCATTTCCTTTACAGACATTGTTCGTCTTGAGATATCTTTATCTTCTACAAGTTTTAGATAAAACTCTTTCCATTCATCTCCATAGGTATCTTCTAGGGCCTTACCGTATTTCTTCTCAACTTCATGTGGGTCAAACATATGCCAAGTTGCATTTATATCATCACGAGTAAGCTTCCAGAAGTAATCTGGCACACAAACTCCTGGGAAGATATCGTGGGCCTTCATCCTATCATCACCATTATTTGTTTTAAGAGCTAAGAATTCTGGCATATCCTTATGCCAAATATCTAGGTAACAAGCTACAGCTCCTTGGCGAACTCCAAGTTGGTCTACTGCAACGGCTGTATCATTTGCAAGTCTTATCCAACGAATGACTCCACCTGCTACTCCTTCGAATCCACGAATATCAGAACCATTAGCACGTACCTTTCCAAAGTATAATCCCATGCCACCGCCGTGTTTTGAAACTTCTGCAAAGTTTGTAATAGATCTATAGATCCCCTTAAGTGTATCTGGCACTGTATCTATAAAGCATGATGACAATTGGTTAAATGGCTTACGAGCATTAGTCATGGTTGGTGTAGCCATGGTAGCCTTTAGATTTGAAAGCACATCATAAAGTCTTTTGGCAAAGGCAACACTATCATCTTCTGGAATGGCCAAGTGCATAGCTATACCCATAAACATCTCTTGCACGCTTTCTATAATATCTCCTGTAAAAGTCTTTATTAGATAGCGTTTTTTAACTAAATCAAGACCAGAATAGGTAAAGAGATTATCGCGTTCTTTATTAAGATAAGCTCCTAGCTCATCAAAATCTTCTGATGAGTAGTTTTTCTTGATATATTCACCATATAAGCCAGCAGATGTTAGATAGTCAATTTTTGATTTGAAATCTACTATATCAAATCTTTCCTCATTTCTTTTTATTTCAAGATCTATTTCATACATCAAAAATCTCGCTGCAATAATTTCCCAATCAGGTGTTTCCTTACTTGTAAGCTCACTTGCTGCACGAGTAAGTGCCTTTAAGAGATCTTCCTCTGTCATATTTGCCTTTGTAAATGATTCGAATTTTAAATATAAGGATTCTATCGGATATCTTTGATTATCAAACTCTTCTTGAACGCTCTCTATAATCTCTAGTATATCTTTATCTGTAATATAATTTTCAAAATCATTCATTACTTTCCTATCCATATTATGCTTTGCACGATAAAGGATAAAGGATTTTACTTCTCTATAATAATTTTCGTCTATTAAAGTTAACTCTACTAAATCTTGTACTTCTTCAACTGAGACCACGTGATCTTTTGGGTACTTTTCCTTAATAGTAGCTACAATTTTATCTGACATTTCTGATAATTTCTCATCTGTTACAACACTATCTACTGATGCAAAAGATTTAGCTATCGCAAGTTCAATTTTTTCTTTTTCAAAAGTAACTCTCGTCCCATCTCTTTTTATAATTTCCATAATTTTCCCCGATTCTGTGCATAAAAAATAAACACTATATCTAGTGCTTATTTCTTATTTGATGATAATATTATACCATATATAGTAGTTGATAATCATCTTAATTAAATTTTAAACAAAGGCTTGTTTTCAAGCCCGAATTAAAATTAACTCTTAAAATTTTACTTTTAGCTATATTTATATATATTTATAAATTATCACTGATATATTCGTACTCATCATTCTTAATGACAGCCGTATCACATAACATATCCATTAGAGATTGTTTCATAGGTGAAAATCCTATAATTATATAAAGAATTACAAATTTATTTTGTACATATCTGCCAAAAGTTTCACGTGAAACAATCTGAGATAGTGATGGTCTTTCTCCATCGAGGCTAACCACTCTAATATTCATAATCATCTTCCCCAAAGTCTGCCCATTATTAAAATAAGTTAATAGGGTGAAGTAGGCCAAAATTAGTACCCAGTGTAAGATATTAGGTCCATTTATTCCACTCTTTAGTTCCATATCAAAAGACATAATATTTCGAAAAATACTTTCTACAGAACTAATTATGAGCATATCTATAGCAAAAGCTACTAATCTGGTAAAAAATCCCGCATATATGAATTTCGGACTATCTTTATATTTATTTATTGATATAGCTTCACTCATTGCTTCCTCCATATAGATACATTGGAAGGTTGTTATTTTCTTTCATAAATTTATCTAGCATTTCCAAATCTGATTTAGGATTATCTACACTTGTCTTAAATCCTGGCAAATATTTAGAAAAACTGGACATTATATCATCTTTTTCTACAACCATTGGATCGTCAAGATTATTTGTCTCTGCCATATCATTAGCTGCTGCTTCTAGATCACCTATATTATCTATTAACCCATTTTCTTTAGCTTGGCTTCCATCATAAACTCTACCATCAGCAAGCTTTTTAACTTCAGCTTCGCTCATTCCTCTTCCATCTGCTACTATTTTTACAAATCTAGAAAAAGCAGAGTCTACTAGTCCTTGGAAATACTCTTTTTCTTCCTTGTCCATGTCGCTTCCTGGTGAACCAGCGTCTTTCATTTTTCCTGTAGTTATATTTTGTTCTTTTATACCATATTTATCAAAAAGTCCCTCTAATGAGTAAGATTGCATTATAACTCCTATAGATCCAGTCCAAGTTTCATTAGAAGCATATATTTTATCGCATGGAGCAGAGATATAATAACCACCACTAGCTGCAAGTTCTTGCATTACTGAGTAAACAGGTTTATTATTTTCTTGTATTTTTTTAACTTTGTTTGCTATACGTTCGCTAGCATATACAGATCCTCCTGGTGAGTTTACATGAAGAATCACACCGGAAATTGTATCATCTGTTGCAGCCTTATTTAGCTCATCTACAACAAAATCATTTGAATCATCAGACGCTATCATACCATCTACATTTACAACAAGTATTTTTTGCAATGGATTTGTTCCATATAAGGTATTTTCTTCTGACATTCCCAATCTTGTAAGAGCTTGGTTTCTTAAGTCTTCTTTTTCTTCCTCAACTTTATTTTGTGAAAATAATGATATGAGAAATACCAATACTGCAAGTCCAACTGCTATCCATCTTTTTTTGTTAGTTTTATTTCTTTTATTATTTTGCTCCATTAATGTAGTCCTTTACTAAATTTACACTCTTCTTATTTAACTATCCTTATATTTATTTTATTAAAGATCTATAAGCTTAATTGAATTTAAAATATGTATATATTTTTGTATAAGCCTATAAAAGATAACTTCCATACTACCTCCTTAATAACTTGTTAAATTATTTACCCATTGCATCCAAGTAATTCACTTTTCTTTGTGAAAAATAAAATCAAAAGTATAATTATATTGCATGACAATTATCGTTAACACTACAATTTTAATAATTGGAATGTATAGGCCTTTTGGCCTATTTACATATATTATAATTTATTTTAAATCTCGAGCAACACCTTAAAGAATCTTTCTTTAGTTATTCAAAGTTTATAATAAATTAATTATGATTTTAAGCTAAAAAACTATCAGATAAATTCTGATAGTTTTTTAGCTTTTTATTTTCTTTGTTATAAAATTTATACATGAAGGTATAATCTACATTAAGCTTAATCTTAAAAATTTCATTACATTTACCTTACTCATCCCAGGCAGTAACTTCATTTATATATGGATCAAGTTCTCTTATATTTTTTGGATTAAAGACTGGATCCTTACCTTCATTCAACTGTTTCATATAATCATCATATACAGATACTGATATTTTACCTAGGAATATAAGAACTATAAGATTTATTACCGCCATAATTCCCATGAAAACATCTCCTAAATTCCATACTACAGAAAAATCTCCTACACAACCTAAAATTATAGCTATTAAAACTAAAATTCTGTATACACTTAGTGCACTTTTACCCAAATTTAAATTTAGTACATTGTTTTCTCCATAGTAATAATTGCCTATTATAGAAGAAAAAGCAAACATTAGTATACAAAATGATAAGAAATAATTTGCCCAGTTACCCACTTCATTAGCTAGTGCTGCTTGAGTTATTTCTAGTCCTTGAAGACTAGAATTATAAATTCCTTCACCACCTAATATGACTACAAAAGCTGTAGCAGAGCATACTAAGATAGTATCAAGATACACACCTAATGCTTGGATAAGGCCTTGTTTTGCTGGGTGAGATACATCTGCTACTGCAGAAGCATTTGGAACGGCACCCATACCAGCTTCATTTGAAAATAAACCACGTCTTATACCATTTAGTATAGCTGTTCCGAAAAGTCCTCCAAAACCTGCCTTTAGATTAAAAGCACTTTCAAATATTACACCAAACATATGAGGAACTAGCTTAATATTTTTGATAATAATAAATAAAACAACAAGTATATAGGCAATGGCCATAACTGGTACAATTAAGCTTGTTACATCCGCTATTCTTTGTAAGCCACCAAAAATAATTATTCCAGCAAGAATTATAAGAATTAATGCAATAATTTTCTTATTTACACCGAATGAAGAATTAAATCCAGCTGCAATAGTATTTGCTTGCATAGCATTAAAATTGATTCCATAAACTATAGATATTACAACTGAAAACACAATTGCAAGTTTAGGCTTATGCAATGCTTTTCTTATATAATACGCAGGACCACCCTTAAAAGTTCCATCAGGATTTTTTTCTTTAAAAACTTGACCTAAAGTATTTTCTACAAATGATGAAGCTCCACCGATTAAAGCTGTAATCCACATCCAAAAAACTGCTCCAGGACCTCCAGTGGATATAGCAGCTGCAACACCAACAATATTTCCAGTACCAATATGACTTGCTGCCGAAATTGTAAAAGCCTTAAATGGCGATATAGAATCTTTATTCTTAGCAGGTGCAGTTATAAGTTTATTAGCATGGCCAATATTAGTAATCTGACCTGCTCTAATCTTAACTGTATAATATATACCAATTGCAAGTAACAAGGGAATTAATATATATGTATATATGCTATCGCTAAATAAACCGGTTGTCATATTAAAGGCTTCTTCACGTAAGCCTTGACTTTTTAAATTACCTATTTCGCTAATAGTTTGAGATATATTTATCATAAAAGCTCCTTATAAAAAAATATTTAAATCTAATTCATTTGAAAGAATTTTCAAAAGATTCGTACCCCTAACACTGTTTCCACTCTCATCAAGTCTTGGAGAATAAACACATATTCCATATTTTCCAGGAACAACTCCAAGTATGGCTCCACTTACTCCACTTTTTGAAGGTATGCCAACTTCTAATAAATATTGACCGCTTTTTTCATACATTCCACAGCTAGCCATTTGAGAAATAACTGTTTTTACAATTTCTTTTGAAATTATTTCCTCTGATTGATCAATACTTACTCCTCCATTAGCAAGTATTGCACCAATATGTGCTAACTGACTAGAATTTAGGCCTATTGAACAATTTCTTATGTATAAATCCAAGATCTTTTCTGCATCATCAGTGAAAATTCCTTTGCTCTTTAAATAATAAGCTATAGCTCTATTTATGTCTGTCGTCTGCATTTCTGAAAGATATACTTCTTCAATGAGTCTAATATCATTACTATTTGCCAACTTCCTAACCATATTTATAGTTCTATCAAATTTATCAATGATATCATCGCCTCTTATAAGTGAAGAAGTTGTAATAGCCCCTGCGTTAATAAATGGATTTGATGGTTTATCATCTATAGGTATAACGGAGTTAAACTTATACTTAGATGCTTCAGTTCCAATTTTTTTAAATACGGTATCTGCATCATTATCTTTTAATGCCATAATCAAGGATATTACCTTTGAAATTGATTGCATAGAAAAAACAGTATCTGTATTACCAAATTCATATAACCCTCCATCTACACTGACTATAGAAAGTGCAAAGTTTTCAGGATTTACATTAGCAAGTTCTGGTATATAAGTAGCCACTTCTCCCCTGCCAATATAACTCTCGCTTTTTTTTATAGCTCTATTTATTATTTCTAATAATTCTTGATTTTCTTTATACATATTTCACCTCCTTACCATAGAATATTATATCATATATGTGATAACGTTCCCATAGTTTTTTGAATATTTTTTATAATTTATTATTAAAAATACTGTCATTAAAATCAATATTTTAATATATTTTAAGATTATATCAATATATAAAACCATACTAAAAAACTGACTACTATGATTTCATAGCAGTCAGTTTCTTCTCTTAACTTATTAATTTATATATTTTCTTTTTAAGAATTTTTAATTATTAAAATCTGTTTAATTCAACTAAATCAGATAAAGTTTCTAATTGAGTTCTAACTTGCGCAAAGTCTGACATTGTTTGATCATATCCCATTTTAATTAATGGAATACCAGCTTTATCATATGCCTTTTTAAGTGATGGATATTCCATTTCCTCAGTATCATTGAATGTCATCATGAAAAGTATACAAGCATCTGCATCTCTTTCTAATGCTTGATTTAAAACGTATTTTGGTCTTTTTGTTATATCTGGGTCATAAAGAAGTGGATCTTCATCCATTCTTGCAAATTGATCAGCTAAAGCTACATATGGATCTTCAATATTTGTATCTACATCTACTTTAAAACCTCTTGACTCAGCTGCTACGTCATCATCTACAACGTTTACTTTATATTCATCAAGAACCTCTAGTAAACCATCATTATCAGTTATCACACCACTTGTTACTACTCTTGGACCATCCCATTCTTCTTTTTCCATATTTTTTAATTGATTAACCAAATCTTCTAATAATTCATTATATTCTTCTTTTAGCATTAAGAATGAACTCTTTAAAACATTTGATCTATCTTTAGTAGAAATAGTTTGTCTATGGTCTCCTGCAAGTTTAGTAAACTCTCTCTTTAGTTCTCTATTTTTATTATAAATTTCAAAAGTTTCTTTAAACTTGCTTTCATCAATTTCATCAATACCAAGAGCTACTTTTAGTTCGTCAGCTGCTCTTCTGAACATCTTCGCATTGTATGTAATACCAAATTTTTCTTTCCTATGTTGACCGTGATTAATAAATACCATTGGTATCTTATCTCCTACAGCAACTTTATAGTTTTGAGATAAAGGTCTAAGTGTATCATCTAGAGTTGTTAGCATTGTTGCAGATAAACCATCTAAAGAACCGTCTAATGCCATTTCCATACATCGCATGGCTAAAGAGTAGTAGAATGTTGGGAAGTATTGCTTAGCAAGATCTATTGATCCTTCTCCACCCCAAATACCTATTGGAACTGCTCCTGCTGCATGAATGATTTCTTCAGGAGCGTAGTAAGGGAAAACCCCTACTACTTGTTTACCTTCTGCTAGATAATTATCAATTTGCTCACGTTGGTTATGAGCAATATGATCAAATTTTTCTAATAGTTGATTTATTTCCATTTTATTTTATTCTCCTGTTTTGAAATTATTGAGCTTGTTTGTTCTTATCATCTGAAGTCTTGTTTAATTTTTTTTCTAATTCAGAGATTTCTGTATTGTCATGGTTAGTATATTGGTCTTCACCTTTAGAAAGTCTTTCATCACGTCTTTCATTCATGATTTCTATAAGACCTTGAACACGTGTTTTATATTGTTCTTCTGAGAAGTTTCTTGAATCCGCTTGATCTCCATCGAAGTTTACTACTGGAATATCTAGAGAATCTCTCCATTGTCTCTCCATTTCTGGCATAGCTCCTGACCATGGTTTGCATGATCTATTGTAGTTAACTAAAGCGCCATCTATACCATTATCACGAGCCATATTAGCTCTCCATTCAACTCCATCTTCTATACATACAGAACATGGAGCCTTAGAATAAGCTGCTGCCATTTCACGTATTCCATCATATTGGAATCCAAATGCTGGAGCATATACTACTGCAGCTACGTTTACGCCCGCTTCTTCTAATGGTTCAAATAATTTACGCAATCCTGGCCAACATGGAATTCCTTCAAATAGAATTCTATGTTCTTCTGGTTTAGTCCATGTAGATGTACCTTCTTTAATTGATTGTTCATATTCTTCAGCTAATAGTTCAAATCCTCTAGCAGCTCTTTCATCAACTCTTGCTGTTACAATATCAGCCATGTGATTAAATAGATCAAATCCACTTAATGGTGATGGTTTATAAGCCATGTAGTTACATGCTTTAAGCCAAGCAGCTGCAGTTCTATTTGCTGTATCACAAGCTTTATCAAACTTTTCTTGGTCAAACTTCTTGCCTGTGATTTCTTCTAATTGGTCTATAGCATATTCAAATTGTCCTACCATGTAGTCAATTTTTTCTTCTGAAACATCCCCTGTATTTTGGAATGGAAAATCTACCATTACCATTGGAATATCATGGATTCTAGCTATATTTTCATACCATTTAGTCATCATATTACAAATGTTGTTACAGCATAGTACTAAGTCTGGCATAGGCATTTTTCTAGAATCTGAAGGTTCTCCTGCAGCATAAGCTAAAGAAATTCTAGCATAACCGCAGATATCGTTATCATATCCCATATCTTCGGCTTTTTTACAAAGTCTTAGACCATCTTTTTTGGCAGCTGTTGTTGCAGCATGGTTTTCAGGATATACACAGTGGATTCCAAAAGCTTTTGCAATCTCAATTGGGAATTTAGAAGAAGTCCATGCAATTAATTCTCCTCTTTCTTTTGCTTCCCACGCATCATTATAAATATTATCTACTAAGTCAGATAAAACTTTTTTCGCTGGTGGATTACCATCTATTGGACGAGGTTTTCCACTTGCTTTCGGTTTTGTATTTTCAGTTTTTGTAGTTTGTTTAGTTTCCATTATAACCTCCTACTTATTAGCATTCATAGCCATTTCTCTTTTTTTTGTATTCTCTAATTTTTGATAAGCTAAGAGAGCAGCACCTAAAGCTCCTACTACTTGGGAGTACTCAGATGTTTTTATTTCATGGCCTATATTTTCTTCTAGAGCTCTTTTCATCCCATCATTTAAAGCTACTCCACCAGTGAATACTACATCATCTTTAATGCCAACTCTTTTCGCAAGAGCACCTACACGGCTTGCTATTGCATTATGAATTCCTTTTACTATATTGGGTTTATTGGTTCCTTTAGAAAGTTGACTTATTACTTCTGATTCTGCAAATACTGTACATGTAGAAGAGATCTCTACAGCCTGATCTGCCTGAGCATCTAATTTTTCCAAATCTTTTAGATCTACCTCAAGCCTATCTGCTATAACATCTAAGAACTTACCAGTTCCAGCAGCACACTTATCATTCATTACAAAGTTATCTAGGATTCCATTATCTCCTATAGAAAGAGCCTTAGAATCTTGACCACCGATATCAATAATTGTCTTTACACTTGGGAATAAAAAGTATGCTCCCTTAGCATGACATGTTAATTCTGACATTTGATAGTCAGCTAATTCGAAAGTTTTTCTACCATAGCCTGTAGCCATAATAAATCCCATATCGTCACTGGTTAAATCTGTATCTTTAAAAACTTCTTCCATTACTCTCTTTGGTCCAGAAGTTCCTGCACCAACTCCTATTACAGCTGTAGATACAATATCTTTACCATTTTTCAAAATAACTGCTTTAGTAGCAGTAGATCCTACATCTACACCTAGGGTATATAAATCGTCCATAAAATCACTCTTTCTTATATATATTAGTCTCGAAAACTCGAGTATTTTAACATTTCTATCAGTATCATCATACTCATTTGAAAAGCTAATTCAATTGAATTAGCTTTTTAAAATTTATGAATGTTAAATTATTATAATTAAAAATTATCCTTTAATTATTCTAGGAAGTATCATTTGGTGAACTGGACAAATTTCTTGTTTATTTTGGTAGCTGGATTCTGTAAATGCAACCATATAATTTCTCATAGCATTTAAGTTTACAACTTCATCTACCATACCAGTTATAGCTGTATACATTGGTTTTGATTTTTCTTTATAATCTTGTATCAACGCATTCATTTTTTCAATAGTATCATCTAAGCTTTTGCCTGCTTTATTATCTTTAACAAGCCTTCTTGAATACATTGCTATAGATGCAGTTTCACCATTCATTACATTTATTTCAGTAGCTGCAGTACCTAATGAGAAGGCATTTGTATCATTACCTTGAGGTCCACCTAGTACATAGTGAGCTGCTGCAGTACCTTTTCTAAGAGTAATCTCCATTTGTGGTATATTAGAATTTTGTATAGAATAAATCAATGATTGTCCAAGTCCTAATAATTCAGCTTTCTCAGCCTCATCACCTACGTCTATTCCTGTAGTATCTTGAATCCAAATTATAGGCAATTTATCTCTTGCACATAAGGTTACAAATTCATTTAATTTTATAAGACCTTGTCTATATAATTTTCCACCTACTCCGACACTACCACTAGCTTTATATTCTGGATAGTTCATAAGTAAGCCTTGAGCATTAGCTATTATTGCTGTAGGTAAGCCATTAACTTTTGCTATTCCTGTAATCATTTCAGGACCATAACCTTTTTTAAATTCTTCGAACTCTGATCCATCTATTAATCTAGCTATTACTTGATACATATCATATGGCTTTTTAGTATTCATTGGTAATATGCTGTATATATCATCAGCTGAGAATAATGGATCTTTTGGATCATCTACTCTAAAGAAGTCTAAATCATAGGCAGGTAGCATATCTACAAATTTTCTTATGCCGTGTAATACACCTTGTTCATTTGAGTAAACTTCTCTCATAAATCCTGTTTCAGCAAAGTGAATACCAACTGATCCTGGAGGAGCTGTAACACCGGCAGATTCAGTAGATTTGATTATATCTTGAGCACCCTCTTCGTCTATATAACCTTTTGGATTCATACCACCAACTATACCAGCACCACCTACCGCCATATTAGCATCTTTATGAGCTACTATAACTGTTGGAGAAATTGAGTGATAGCCACCACCAGCAGGGTTTGTTCCCCAAATCCCTACTATTACTGGTATACCTAATTGGTTAAGTTCAGAGTTTCTGTAGAAAGGTGTACCACCACCACGTCTATTTGCATAAACTTTTTCTTGTTCATCAAGTTTTACACCTGAACAGTTAAGTACATATACCAAAGGAATATTAAGTCTTTTAGCTGTATCACTTGCCCTTACTAAGTTTTCCGCTTGACCAGCTACCCATGCACCAGCAAGTTTTTTATTATCAGATCCAACTATCAAACACCATTTACCAGCTACTTTTCCTAGACCCTTTACGATGCCAGTTGATCCATTCTTATTTCCTTCTGGATTGAATAATGAGTTTAATGGAACAAAAGTTTTGTCATCTACCAATTCGTGAATTCTTTGTAGAACTGTCCATTCTCCTCTTTCGTTAACTTTCTCATCTGGCTTACCAGCAGCCTGTACTTCTTTTATAGCATCTCTTATTTCGTTCTCAACGGCAGTTAGTAAATCACAATTTTCACTATCTATTGAATCAATTTCTGATCCAATAGTTTTCATATTTTGAAAATAAGGATGTAATGTATAATTTCCCATAAATTATCCCTTCTATCAGTCCTTAGGAACTTTGATGAACGCTTGAGTTGGGTCGATCTCTTCTCTTATAAGTTTAATAATTTCTGGACTTGGAGCCTCTAAAGCAACAGCTTTGTCTGTATCAATTTCAAATCCAGTATTTTCTACAATTTCTTCAATTGAAGAAGTTGGATAGTATCCAGCTAGATACATTCTTTTAGTTTCTTCATCAAACTTTAAGATCCCCTTGTCTGTAACGACCATCTTAGGTCCTCTATTTCCTGGAAGACCAGCTCTTTCACGTCCACCAGGACCATCCATATAACCTGGTGATGTTACATAGTCTACTTGTTCAATAAATCTTCTTTTTTCGTGTTGCATCATTATTACAGTATCTACATATGTAGCTATACCATTTGCTCCACCTGAACCTGTAAATCTAGTTTTTGGATTATTGTAATCACCTATAACTGTTGAGTTTACGTTTCCATAAGGATCTATTTGAGCTCCACCTATGAATGCTATCATTCTATTTTCATCATGTAACCATTCGTTTGTTTCAAAACCAATAAATCTATAGTTTGGCCATTGAACAGCACAGTGAGCCATTAATCTAATATCACCTACAGAAGTTGGTACTTCAATTGGTTTACAATCCATAAGACCTGATTCCACAATTATTTTACAATTTGGTGCAAATACAGTTTTTGCAACTGACGCTCCTATTAATGGAAGACCTGTTCCTACTATAACTATTTGTCCATCTTCAATTTGTTGAGCTATAGTTATAGCTTGCATCTCTCTTATAGTGTAATTTTCATAATTACTCATTATCGCTATCCTCTCCCTTTTCTTCGTTATCTGCTTGTTTCTTTAACACATCTGTAGCATATCCATAGCCTTGAACTGCCATAATATTTAGCAATGTTTCTAGGCCTATTTTTTCTAGATATTCACTATGATCTTTGAAATTATATATATATTCTTGAACAAAAGCTTTAAATCCTTCTTCTGTTTTTGAAACTTGTTCATACATTCTTAAGAAGTTAGCATCATAATCGTAATAACCATAACATTGTGAAGGATGAGCTCCTTTTGGTACATGAACTACAGCATCTACGCACATACCTGGGATTGTATTTTTGGTAGGATCACGTCTTATATCTTCATTGCTCATAAGTTCTTCACATGTTACTATTGTTTTCTTAGCAGCTATAGCTATATCTACATCATGGAATTCATCACCAATAATTCTTGTTGTTCCATCAGGTGAGCAAACTTGAGCGTGAATTATAGCAGTATCGATTTGAGGAACTGGAACTGCTACAACTTTATCGTCACCAGAAAATGGGTCAGTTACATAGAAGAACTTATCATTTGGTAATTTATCTATTTTTTCTCTTTCTTCTTTAGAAATACCCCATTTATCAACCAAGTCTGTTCCTTGCATAAGTTTTACAGGAAGATATAGTAATCCTAAAGATGCAGCGTGAAGTCTAAGCATTTCCACATCTTGAGAATAATCTTCCATTAAAAGAGTTCCATTTTCAGCTTTAGCCCTAAATCTTCTTAATACATTAGAAAATCCTGAGTTTGCTGTATAACAGTTTATATAAGCTTTTACTCTATCTTCTCCTATAAGAAGGTCCCAATCACCGCCAGCAGGTCCACCTTCTCCTATAAAATCTTTTTGTCCTTGTCTTAAAATTTCATGTATAGCAGCATATGGTCTTCTATTTGTTGTAAAGCCGCCAAGACATAGAGTATCTCCATCCTCTACATAACGTTTAACAGCATCATGAAGGCTAGTTACCTTAGTATTTTTCATTTATAATCCTTTCATTATTAAATTATGTAATTTAAAAAATATAAACTTTATTTATTATCATTTCCAAATTCTGGAGTTTTTGGAATATCAAAATCATCAATTGTGACTTTTTCAGGTATTGGATCTTCATACTCAACTATAACATCATAGTCTTTATTACTATTTTTTACATGGATTGAGTATTCTTCCTTTATTGTCTTACTCAATATATACCTCTTTCTTAAAAATTATTTTTATATAAAACTTAAGTTAATTTTTTATAACTTCAGTGTTTTCTTCAAATGCTCTATGATCAATTTCACATCCAGTAGGAATCTCTACTTGATTGATGTTGTTATTGTGAAAAGCAAATTCGTTTATTTCTTTAACAGTATCAGGAATTTCTACCTCTTTAAGGTTATTATCATAAAAAGCAGAAACATCTATCTTTTCAACTTTTTCATTCCAAGTAATACTTTCTATATTATTTAAAGAAAAAGCATACTTATTAATAACAGTAACATCTTTTGGAATCTTTACAGAAGAAAGTTTATTTCTATAAAATGCAAAAGCTCCAATTTCTTTTACACTCTCTGGAATATTTATCTCTTCTATTTCATTTTGACCAAATGCTTCAAATCCAATTTCTTCTACTGTATCCGGTATTTCTACTGAAGTAAAAAATCTTCTAAAGAAAGCTTTTTCCCCGATTTTTTTTATAGCTTGTCCTTCAGGATTTGTAGTTGGGATGGGCATTGATTTTATCTTCTCTTCTTTAATTTTATCTTTACCTTTTCTTGTAAGAGCTACGATAGTATCACCATCAAATACAAAATCATCATATTCAAACTGATTACTCATTAATTCCTCCTTCATTTCATACAATGACTATTAAAAGTATATCATAAGTTTAAAACTAATGAAAGTATTTTCTCAAACAAAATTTTTTTATAAAAAAGGTATAAGCCTTATTTTTACATAATAAAGTAAAATGAAATTTTTTATCTTATTTTTTCAAGAAATCATTTTCTAAAGGTAAGTAAATATAATTTTATATTAAACTTTATTATGCAAAATTATATTAATATTTAATATTTATTAACTTTTTTATTTCTATTTTTGATTACAAAAACTCATATAATCCACAAATTTAAAGAGTTTAAATTTTTATAAAGCTAATGATTTCTAATACATATAACAGTATATAATTTTTATGATTTTATTAACAATTTACTATTGAAAAATGAAAACGTATACGTTATAATATTACCGTAAACATTATTACAATAATTAGTCGTTAGGAGGAAAATAATGACAGAAACATTAAACCCATTAGAGTCAGCCCAACAAAAAGTAAAAAAAGCTTGCGATAAGCTTGGTGCTGATCCTGCAGTATATGAAATTTTAAAAGAACCTGAAAGAGTAATTGAAATCTCTATTCCAGTAAAAATGGATGATGGTTCAGTTAAAGTATTTAAAGGATGGCGTTCAGCTCACTCAACAGCAGTAGGTCCATCAAAAGGTGGATGTAGATTCCATCCAAATGTAAACCTAGATGAAGTTAAAGCTTTGTCACTTTGGATGACTTTTAAAGGCGGAGCTCTTGGTTTACCATACGGTGGTGGTAAAGGTGGAGTTGCTGTAGATCCTAGCGAATTATCTGAAAGAGAACTTGAACAAGTAGCTAGAGGTTATGTAAGAGGACTTTATAAATACCTAGGTGATAGAATTGATATTCCTGCTCCAGATGTTAATACAAACGGACAAATCATGAGCTGGATGGTTGATGAATATGTTAAATTAAACGGAGATAGATTCGACATTGGTACATTTACTGGTAAACCAGTTGATTTCTCTGGATCTCAAGGACGTAACGAAGCTACAGGATTTGGTGTAGCAGTAGTAGTAAGAGAAGCTGCTAAAAGATATGGTCTTGACATCAATACAGCAAAAATAGCTGTTCAAGGTTTTGGTAACGTAGGAAGCTATACAGTTAAAAATATCGAAAGACAAGGCGGAAAAGTTAACGCTATAGCTGAATGGGACAAAAAAGAAGGAAACTACGCTTTATACAACGAAGAAGGATTCGACTTTAAAGATCTATTAGCTTATAAAGAAGAAAACCACACACTAATCGGATATCCAAATGCAGAAAAAATTTCTGAAAAAGATTTCTGGGAAGGTGAATGGGATATCTTAGTTCCAGCTGCTCTTGAAAATGTAATTACAAAAGATGTAGCTGAAAAATTAAATGTTAAATTAGTTTGTGAAGCTGCTAATGGTCCTACAACTCCAGAAGCTGATAAAGTTCTTGAAGAAAGAAATATTCCACTAACTCCAGATATCTTAACAAACTCTGGCGGAGTTTTAGTATCTTACTATGAATGGGTACAAAACCAATACGGATATTATTGGGATGAAGCTGAAGTAGAAGAAAAACAAGAAGCTGATATGATGAAAGCTATAGAAGGTGTATTCGCAGTTTGTGATGAATATGATGTAATTCCAAGAGACGGCGTTTATATGTATGCTATCCAATCAATCGAAAAAGCTATGAAATTAAGAGGTTGGTACTAATTTTAAATTAGTGCTATATACTAATTAATAATTAAGTAAATTAAATGTGCATAGAGTAATTATTACTCTATGCACTATTTTTATTATCTTATATACTAATTATTTAAGCTAACAAATATTTACTAAAATATTTATTAATCTTTTTTATTCAAATTAATTACTTTACTTATTCTACTTTTAACTAGGCCTATTTATACAGCTAGTACTTATGAATAAATACATCTTATATTTGATAGCAATATTCTAATCTATAAATATTTTGTTCGTTAAATTTCAATTATTATTTTAATAAAAATTAATCCTTATATCAATTGCTAATTCAAGTACTCATTAATTAAGTCTTAAAGTAAGATTTCATAAGTTATATATTTTATAGTGAGTTAGTAAATTTTCCAACATAAAAAGTTGCTATAAATTTTTATAGCAACTTTCAATGTTAATCTTAATTATAAATCAAAGTGTTTTTTGATATTTCCAAGTACAACATCACCTATATCATCTTGAGAATCTTTTGTAGATCCACCTATATGTGGAGTGATATAGAATCTATCACAATCAAACAACTTGCTTTCTACATGAGTATCTGTAGAATCAAGTCCACCTGCACCAAGTTCATTTGAAATAGTATCAAAGTTTGCACCGCCTATAACTTTATTTTCTAATGCATCATAAAGAGCATCTTCATTTACTATTCCACCTCTAGCAGCATTGATGATTATAGCATCATCTTTCATTTTTTCTAGTTCTTCTTTACCTATCATATCTTTTGTATCAGGTGTTAGAGGGATGTGTAAAGTAATAATATCAGATTTTTCTAATATTTCATCAAGGTCTGTTAGTTTTGTGTAGTCTTCTTTAATATCAGCTTCTGTGAGGAATGGGTCTCTTGCAAGTACATCCATATGGAATACATTTGCTATTTCTCCAACTCTTCTACCTATAGCTCCGTAACCTATTATTCCAATAGTTTTATTTCTAAGTTCTCTACCTTCCCATCTGTACTTATTCCAGATTCCTTCATTTTTGATCTCATTTTGAGCTTGTACTGTATTTCTATAAAGATCAAGTATTTTTGCTATTACAAGTTCTGCTACAGCGTTTGCATTAAGTCCTGGTGAGTTATATATTTCTATACCTTTTTCTTTAGCATAATCTTTATCAATATGATTTGTTCCTGTTGAACCTACAAAGATTGCTTTTAGGTTCTCTCCTGCATCCATGATATCTTTATCTATAAATGGATCAACCCTCATTATTAGCATATCATATGATGGAATAAGCTCCATTAGTTTTTCTTTACTAGGAAGCATTTCCTTGTCATATTCGATTCCCAAATCTTTCAATCCATTGTCAATTTTATCTGACATATAATCAATTATTAAGGCTTTCATTTAAAATTTTCTCCTTTATTTTATGTGATGTGATAACATTTTCATATACTATTATAACACAGGCTATTTTTTTATCAACATCTATTTTTTATAGTTTTTTCGATTTTTGTTTTACTCTAATTATATAAATTCCTATATAGGTCTTCTCTTCTATCATTTAAAATTCTAAATGTTTCTTTGTAATCTTTTGTATCATTTATATCTATACTTGCTGTCTTGATAGGACCTTCACTACTTGTCTCTATTATATATCTTCCCATTGGATCAACTATCTGAGAATGGCCTCCAAAATATCCTTCAGAGGCTCTTCCAATAGAATTTACACCAACCACAAATATTTGGTTTTCAATAGCTCTTGCTCTAACTAAGCTATCATAGTTAATCATCCAATCTTCATGCCAAGCTGCTGGATTAAACAATACTTCTACACCATCTAAAGCATAAGAGGTAACCCATGAAGCAAATTCTATATCATAACAGATTACAACTCCACACTTTATACCATCTACATCAAAGATAAGTCTATCATTCCCGGCCTTTACTATTTCCTTTTCTCCAGAACTTGAATATAAATGTGTTTTATCATAATGACCTATAAGCTTACCAAGCTTATCAAATACATAAGAAGTATTGTAAATGCTACCATCTCTTTTATCTAAAACGGATCCACCAATTATATAGATGTTTAATTCTTTGGAAAGCTTTGATAATAGTTGCTTAGTATTTTTCCCATTATTATCTGCATATTTTATTGCTTGACTATCTATTTCAGCCGTATTAAATATTTCTGGTAATACTATAACATCAGGATTTTCTTTTCCTGCTTTTTTTATTAAATTTTCTGTCAAATTAAAATTATAAGTTGCATTTAATCTAAGCAGTTCTGGTTCTATTAAGGATATTTTCATTAATCATTGCCTTTCAAATAAAAAGAAATTACCACACGATAAATAAACCATCTTTATTAATTCTTGCTATAAGAGTACTCGCAAGTAAAAATAAAAAATAAGTTTTTAAGAGCTAACTTAATAGTATTATGACTTATAAGTTAGCTCTAATAAAACGATAATTGTTTATAATTTTGTAACAATCTCTCTAATTAAAATACTGATACATACGCATCTTTTTTATCTAATATAAGCATATGACCAGGTGCATGAGTAATCATAATTTCTGGTTTTGAGGCCATAGCTACAGCTTGTGGAGTTACTCCGCAAGCCCAAAATACCGGAACTTCACCTTCTTTAAAATCACTTCTTTCGCCAAAATCTGGATTATCAATATCTTTGATACCAATCACCTCAGGATTTCCTATATGGATTGGTGCTCCATGAGTAGCTGGGAATCTTGCAGTTACTGTGCTAGCTCTTACTACATCCTCATATGGTATAGGTCTCATAGAAACTACCATATTACCATGAAAAGATCCCGCACTTTCACATTCAATATTTGTAATATACATAGGAACATTATGTTCGTCTTCTATATGCCTTACAGGAATACCTGCTTCAATCATAGCCTTTTCAAATGAGAATGAACATCCTATTACAAATGTCACAAAGTCATCTTGCCAAACATTTTTAAGATCAGTTACTTCTTCTTTGAATTCACCATTTTCATAGATTCTGTATTTTGGTATATCTGTTTTTATATCTGCTCCATCAGCCATAATCTTAGTTAATGATGAGCCTTCATCTAATACTTCAAGTATTGGACATGGTTTTGGATTTCTTTGGGCAAAAAGTAAAAAATCATAAGCATATTTTTTAGGCAAAATAGCCAAATTTGCTTGTAAATAACCTTCACTCATTCCTGATGTAGGCATATTTACTTCGCCTATTCTAATTAATCCTCTAACTTCCTTAGGACTCATGTTTGCAAGTTCACTTAATTTCATGCATTTAGCTCCTTAGCGATATTTTCAAAAGTTTCATAATAGTCACGAGCAATTTTATTTGCCTCTTCTGGGCTTACTTCTGTGAATATTATCTTATCTTTATAATTAAGGTTTCCTAATTTATGAATATCAGCTGTGATCACAGTGCCAACTTTTGTATATCCACCAGTTGTTTGTCTATCTACAAATAGAATGATTGGTTGTCCATTTGAAGGAACTTGTATTGACCCTAGAGCTGTACCATCAGATATTATATCTGCTGATTCTTTATGCTCAATTTTATTTCCTGAAAGCCTTATACCCATACGGTCAAAATCTTTTGTTACTGTGTATCCACCTGAGTTAAAGAAATCAAATATTCCTTTATCTGTAAAAGCATCATCTTGTGGACCTCTTACTACTCTTAATTCACTAAATTTAGAATATTGATTTATATATTTTGCTGCAAGCTTTCTTTCTTTTGTACCTTCTGATACTTTTACATCAAAGCTATCATCTGTCATTAGCTTGCGTCCTTTATAGCCACCTATAGCAGTCTTTAGATTTGTAGATTTTGATCCATTAACTACTGGAACATCAATCTCTCCACCAAAAGCTATATAGCCTCTGAATCCATTTTTAGCAGCAGTTAAGTTTAATTCATCACCTTCTTTTACTAAATAAGATCTATAATTTTCTATAGGTTCTCCATTTATATTTGGAGAAAAATCTGCTCCTGTAAGGGCAATTAGCATTGGTTCATTAAATTTAAAACTTGAACCTAAAAATGCCATTTCGATTACAGCATCATCTTTATCATTTCCTACAAGTAGATTAGCTATTCTAGCATTATAATCGTCTGCAAATCCTGAAACATTGATACCTATTTCTTGGTAACCGTATCTTCCACTATCTTGTATAGTGGACAACATGCCACCATTTATAACTTCAACATTAGCCACGGAGTTCCCCCCTCTTAACTTCTTTTATATTTACCTTATAAGTTCCAGCATTAACCTCTTCTAAAATCTTATTATATGTTTGCTCATCAACTGAAACATATCTAATATAATCACCTGCATTTATAAATACTGGCGATTCTGGATTAGATGGATCATAAAGTTTTACTGGTGTTCTGCCTATTAGTTGCCATCCTCCTGGTGATTCTAGTGGATACATACCTGTTTGTGTGCCTGCTATACCAACTGACCCTGGTACTATTTTAAGTCTTGGAGATGAAAGTCTTGGAGTTGCTATTCTCTCATCTAGACCACCTAAATAGGTAAATCCTGGCAAGAACCCCATCATATATACCAAATAATCTACACCTGCATGTATTTTTATAACTTCATCTTCAGAAAGTCCTGCATTTTCTGCTACATTAGATATATCAGGTCCGTATTCTCCTCCATAAAGAGTTGGGATCTCTATTAATCTAACATTCCCATCTGAAAGATTGGTATCTGCTATTTCTATAGAATCTAATTTTTCTACAAGTTCATCAAAAGTAAAAACTCTAGGATCATAGTTGATTAATATTGATCTATAAGTTGGCAAAATATCAACAATACCATTTAGTCTTTCATCCTTAAGATAATTTACTACCTGAGATATACTTGCATTAATTTCTTTACTAATTTCATTACCAAATTCCATTACAAGAGCACTATCTCCTGATGGTAAATATTTTATATTTTCCATTATATATTTTCCTTTATATTCCTACGCTTACCATTTCAATCAAAGTTTTTATACTCATAATACCAGTAAATATAACAACTAAGATGCCAAGAACATACAATAGTTTTGAGTGTTTGTATTCTCCTATAATATCTTTCTTTCTAGTTGCTGCTAACATTACAGCAAGTGTAATAGGTAAAATAAATCCATTTAATGTACCTACTACTACAAGTAATTTTTGTGGCTTACCTATAATAATAAATACTATTGTTGAAATTACTAAAAATAGGTTAGTAATCAAGGACTCTTTTTTAGCAACAGTTGTCGATAAAGTTTTAAGGAATGATACAGATGTATATGCTGCACCTACTATAGGAGTAAGTGATGCTAGGAAGAATAAAAGTCCAAACACCTTATATCCGACATTTCCTGCTCCAACTCTAAAAGCTGTTGCTGCAATATCTTGAGGATCGATTTGATCACGAGCTATTCTTATAGCACCTAATATAGCTAAGAATAATAATACCCTCATAATAAATGCTACGACTATACCTAAAATAGCTGATTTATTAACTTCATCAAGATTCTCTTCTCCTGTTATACCAGCATCAACTAATCTATGTCCACCTGAAAAGATGATATATCCACCTACTGTACCACCAATTAAAGTAATAATTGCAGGGAATAATTCAGTCATTGATTTTTCTGGGACTATCATAGATCCAAACGCTTCTCCAACTGGAGGCTTTGTCTTTATAGCAACATATGTTATAAGTATTATCATTATGATACCAAAGTATTTTGATGTTTGATCCAAAATACTTTTAGCTTTTGGATTAGAGAATATTAGAATTCCTATAATACCACCTATAGCAGCACCTATCCTTGGATCTAGTCCAAATAAAATATTTAAACCAATACCTGCACCACCTACATTACCAATATTAAAAGCAAGTCCACCAATAGCAACTAAAGCAGCAATGAAATATCCTAAGCCCGGTAAAACTTTATTAGCTATATCTTGACCTCTCATACCTGATACAGATATAACTCTCCAGACATTTAGTTGAGCAATTAGAGATATAAGTACGGCAGATAATATTACAAAAGCAAAAGACTTATCTAAGTCAAATGTAAATTTACCTGTCTGTGCTATAAATCCTGGTCCACATGATGATGCAGCCATTAAAAAAGCTGCACCAATGAGGACTGAAGGATTACTCTTACTTTTTACAGATTTAACTGTAGACTCGTCTTTAGGCTCGTATACAGCTTTATCATTAGTAGTATTTGTATTTTTATTGTTTTTTGTCATCCTATTTTCCTAAAAATTCGTCCAAAGAAGTAACTTTAATCCCTTCTTCTATTAGACCTTCCTTTAAAATTCTAACAAACTCTAAAGCTTCTGGGTTATCTCCATGCACACAGATAGAATCAGCTGCTATGTCTATCTCCTTACCATCAGCTGTAGTAACTTTTCCTTCCTTTATCATTTTTATTACACGTGGTAGAGCTTCTTTAGGATCTTTTACAAAAGCCCCTGGAAGCTTTCTATTTACCAAAGTTCCATCTTCATTATATCCTCTATCAGCAAATACTTCTTGGGCTACTCTTAGTCCACGTTTTTTACCTTCTTTAGCTATGTATGATCCTGATAATACCATTAATATTAGATCTTTGTTATACTCTTCAACCGCATCCAAAATAGCATTAGCTAATTTTTCATCATTGCAAGCAGTATTATAAAATGCTCCATGTAATTTTACGTGTTGTAATGTTGTTCCATGAGCTTTTGCAAATGCTTCTAAAGCACCTACTTGATATAAGAAATATCCACGAGCTTCTTCTGGACTAACATCCATCTTTCTTCTACCAAATCCCATTAAATCAGGATATCCTGGGTGAGCACCAATTCTTACACCTTTTTGTTGAGCTAACTCACAAGTTTTATCCATAATAAGTGGATCACCTGCATGATAACCACAAGCTAAATTAATACTTGTAACATACTTTATAATTTCTTCATCTAATCCTATTTTATATGAACCAAATGATTCCCCTATGTCACTGTTTAAATCAACATAATATTCCATTATATCTCTCCTTTACTATTCTAATGTCATTCTTAATCATTGTAGCACAAAATCGATTTCATGTAAATTATAAACCTCACTATTTTTATATCACAAAATATATACAGTGAACGCAATTAATTAACAATAAATAATAAGAATTTTTAACTATAAAAACAATATCTAAATAAAAAATCACTGAGGATGAATTTTGATAAAATTCATCCTCAGTGAGATAAGTATATGTCACTAAAAATACAGGGAATACAGTTTCAAGTTGTAAAATATTTATACTCAATAAGGTATTTACTAATATATATTATATTATAAATCAACTTATACATTACTGCTATATATTAAAAACTAAAACAACCTTTTTCTTTTGCTTACTTCACTACTATATTTTTATAGTATAACGAAAACTAATCTAATCGAAAAAGGTTATTAACATAATTTTATACTTAGTGAATGTATTCTATTATGATAAATATTATTTATCTTAATAAAGAGCCTAAGACTGACAACAATATAGGATTAAATATATCATCTATAATTACAGCAAACGAAGGATAAAACACCCAAGCTAAATTATGATATCCATACTCTTGCATAACAGCCTTTACATTAGCTACAGCATTTGGACCTGATCCACAGCCCCAGCCACAGTTACCTGCTGCCATAACAGCTGCTCCATAATCTGATCCGAAAGCTTTAAATGAAATAGTTAAAGTAAATACTGCAATTAAAATCGCTTGCAATAATAATATAACTACTAAGGATGAAGCTTGAGAAGCTATAGCTGTTATGTCAATTGTCATTAATACCAAAGCTAAATATAATTCTAAAAACATATCCTGAATTGCATTAACTTCTGGAATATAAAGCTCACTTCCACTTTTATCTTTTATATACCTAGCTATAACGCCTGCAAATAAACATCCAATAAATTTAGGCATTTGTATAAGGGGTATCAAATCAAGTAAATATTTTACTGGTATTCCTATGGCAGCAATTAATAACATCATTGCAAAAGATCTAATCATCTTTGTGTTGTCAATTACAGCAACAATATTTTTCTTAGCTGTTTCTGGCTTATCATTAGGATCAGATTTTAAATTATGTTTTCTGATTAAATATGCAGCTACAGGACCGCCCACTAATGATCCCATGATATTTCCCATAGTACCTGCTGCTACACCAAATTCTGTTACATTATTTGGTGCACCCATAGATTGAAATATAGGACCAAAAGCCGCTGCTGTTCCGACTCCACCACTCATGCCTGCAGATGAAGCCTGTAAACCCAAATAAGGATTGAGACCTAATACTTTAGCAGCTCCCAAACCTAATAAGTCTTGTAATAATATCAGTAAACAGGAAACCCAGGTCACTCTTAATACAAGCTTACTTCCAGCACTTTTCATAAGTTCTGTGGAAAAACTATACCCTACAGCCAAGAAAAATAAGTTCTGAGCCAAATCTTTAGTTACTTCTGCATCAAAAGTAAGGTCTATAATTCCCACAGTTTTGATTAATGATATTATAAGCGAAAATATAATGCCAGAGACCACAGGAGCAGGTATAGCGTATTTTTGTAAAGCTTTTGATTTACTTACCAAAAACCTACCAAGAAATATAACTATAGCAGCAAGTCCAAGTGTAGTAAGATACTCAAACTTAAATGAAGTAATTTCCCCTGGATTTTTACTTAATTCACCAAAATAAGATAAAAATTTATCCATAATCCTCCTTTGTTATAAAATACAAACGCCTAAATTGTTGTCTATTATTATCCAAATAATGTGAGTAACACACCTGCTGCTACTGCAGAGCCTATAACACCTGATACATTTGGACCCATAGCATTCATTAATAGGAAATTACTTGGATCAGCTTCTTGTCCAACTACATTAGATACTCTAGCAGCCATAGGTACAGCTGATACTCCGGCAGAACCTATAAGTGGATTGATCTTATTTTCATCTTTTAAAAATAAATTCATAAGCTTAGCCATTAAAACACCAGTTGCAGTTCCTATTGCAAAGGCAATCAATCCTAATAACATAATCTTTAGGGTAGCTAAGTTTAAAAACTGTTCAGCAGATGCAGAAGCACCTACAGATAATCCTAGCAATATGGTAATTATATTCATGAGTTCATTTTGAGCTGTCTTTGTTAAGCGATCAACTACTAGGGATTCTTTCATTAAATTACCAAACATAAGCATACCGATTAAAGGTGCTGCATCTGGTAAAGTAAGGGATACTAGTAAAGTTACTAGTATTGGGAATATTATCTTTTCTTTCTTAGATACCTTTCTCATTTGAGGCATTTTAATTACACGCTCATTTTTAGTTGTCAAAGCCTTCATTATAGGAGGTTGTATAATCGGAACAAGCGCCATATATGAATAGGCTGCTACAGCTACTTGACCTAGCATATGAGGAGCAAGTTGTCCTGTTAGATAAATCGATGTTGGACCATCTGCCCCACCTATTATAGCAATAGAAGAGGCCTCTTGACCATTAAAGCCTAGTAATATAGCCCCCATAAAGGTAAAGAATATACCAAATTGAGCTGCTGCACCTAAAATTAATGATTTAGGGTCTGCTATTAATGGACCAAAGTCTGTCATAGCTCCAACACCCATAAATATTAAAGGTGGAAATATACCTAATTCATCACCCTTAAAGAAATATCCTAATAATCCTCCAGGTTGCTGTAACTCACTGACTACAGATATCACTCCACTAGCTTTATTAGAATCAATTATTGTAAGCTTATCTATACCTGCTTGCATTAGACCAGCTAGTGGTAAATTTGTTAAAAGCATTCCAAAACCAATAGGTAGTAATAATAATGGCTCAAATCCTTTAGCTATAGCTAAATAAATTAAAACAACTGATATAACTAGCATTACCACTGCTTGCCAAGTAAGTGCGGCAAAGCCAGTAGAAGATAAAAAATTCCCTATTACATGTGACATTATTTTCTCCTAAGCGATATCTACAAGTGGATCCCCTGTATTTACATTATCCCCACTAGCTACATGTATTTTATTAACTACTCCGTCATTAGGAGCTTTTATATCATTTTCCATTTTCATAGCTTCAAGTACTAATAGTACATCACCTTTAGATACTGATTCACCTTCACTAACATTTATTTTATTTATTGTTCCTGGTAGTGGTGAAGTAACAGATGAAGCTGATGCTGCCGCAGGTGCTGCTTGCTTTTCTGTTTCATTTGATGTTGATGCTGCTGGTTGAGTATTGCTAGCAGGTTGATAAACTACAGTTGGTCTTTTTTGAGATTCAAGAAAATCATCTTCTTCTACTTCAACCTCGTAAGTCTTTCCATTAACTGTAACATTTAATTTTTTCATAAATTCCTCCATAATTATATTATGATTTATACTATATATTAATTTTCTTTAATATGTATCTTTACTGAATCGCTTCCCAAGGCTTGACAAACTGCTGCAGTAATTACTGCTACAACTTCATCTTCATCCTCTACTTCTACTTTTTTTACAGTTTTTTTTGCTGGACTTGTTTTAGAAGTTTCTTTTACATTATTAGTTTCCTTCTTATCTCCAACAGCTTTACCCATAAGTTTTATTACTAATATTAATATTACTAATACCGCAAAAACTGTTCCCATAGAAAGTAGAGTTGTTTGGCCTGCTCCCTGCATTTTTTGCGCAGTAGTCAATGTATTGATATCGTTTGCTAATGCATCTAAAATTTGATTTGAATTCACTTATTCCTCCTTTCTAAATTCTAATAGTTTCTGATACAATAATTCTACAATTCTCAAAATATAAGATTATCATATCCTAGATTATATAATACCAAATTTTAATATTCTTTTAAAGAGATAACTAGGATATCGTATTTATATATAAACAAAAATCATATTTTTAACTAAAACTCTTGATTTTTAAATATAAAATTTATAGAACAATAATTTGTATAATATCACACAATATTTCTAACACGATAATTTAAATAGATACTAATTAACTTAACAAAAAAGCAAAAAAGTGATACCACTACTAATCTATAGTATCACCTTTTTTACTTAAACATTAGTCTCAAATAACCAAGCGGGAAAGGTAAGTTATAGCATAATCTTAAACCCGTAACCTATTTATAATTTTATAAGATATCTTGGTATATTACTAACATCAAAAATTATTAAAATGTAATCTGTGCAAATACAGTTATCATTAATACATTAATAATATCTATTGCAAATGCTCCTACCATCGGCAAGATAAAGTATGCTTTTGGAGCAGGACCATATTTTTCTGTAATGGCATCCATATTAGCCAAAGCATTGTATGTAGCTCCCATGCCAAATCCACACATACCCCCAGCTAGAACAGCTGCATCATAGTCGCTACCCATAACTTTGTATGTTATAAAGTAAGAAAATATAGCCATAAATATAGTTTGTGCAAATAGAATTATTAACATTGGACCAGCTACTGCTTTTAGTTGTGTTAAGTCAAGTGTTATAAGGGCTATTGATAAGAAAATATTAAGTCCCATAGCTCCACATATATCATTAGCTCTTTGATTTATTTCCCAACCATCTTTTTTACCAATTGTGTTTACATATATAGCCGCAAAAATCATAGCTGCTACATACTCTGGTAAGTTAAGAGGTGTTCCTACTATTGATACATTGTCATATAAAAATTGCTTTAATATAGCACCTAATCCAACTGAAATAAATATTAAAGCAAAAACTTTTAAAAAGTCATCTACTACTAGTGGATGGTCTTTTTCAATTATTGCTTCTTCTTCACTATCTGGTTCAACAAGTAATTCTGGATTTGGTTTTAAGTTATGTCTTTTGATTCTAGCAGAACCAATTGGTCCACCTATTAATGAACCCATAATTACACCAAATGTAGCTGCAGCTAATGCAACGACTTCTCCAGCTGGTAATCCCATAGCTTCTAATTCTGGACCCCAAGCCCCTGCTGTACCATGTCCACCAACCATAGTAATAGATCCACAAACAAGACCTAGCAATGAGTTTTGACCGATAAGTTTAGCAAGCCCCATTCCAATAATATTTTGGAAAGCTACAAGCACTACAGATAGAATAAGGAATATTACAAATCCTTTTCCACCTTTTTTTAGTGTTTCCAGGTTTGCTCCTATACCTATTGATGCAAAGAAAACCATCATAAATGGATCTTTTAATGTCGTATCCATTTCAAAAGTTGCTATACCAGATGATTTTAGGATAAGATGAATTATAGCAAATAAAAATCCTCCAATTACTGGTGCTGGTATACAAAATCTATCGAAGAAGTTAACATTCTTCCTTAAGAATTTCCCCACATAAAGCATCACGATAGCTATTGCAGTCGTTTGCATCATATTAGTAGAAATAGTGTGAATACCGTCCATATTGCCTCCTTAAATATGTATTCCGAGTGATATACTCTACATTATAGCCGATATATGTTAAATGATTAACGGCAATTATAATATATCAAAATGTTTTCCTGCTGTCAATAGTTTTATTCTTTATTTTATTAAATACCTAGAAAATTTTATTAAATATCTGATTAAATATATAAAAAAAATCACCACTTATACCAAATTAAGAGATAAATGGTGATGATATTTTAACTTATATTTTTATACTAATATAGATCCGCTCTTCTATCATTATATATATTCATCTGTTTCCTAACATCTTTGACTTGATTCATATTTATTTCTGCAGTTTTTACTCCTGTAGTCTCATAAGGTTCTACAATATAATCTCCTAATGGATCTACTATCATAGAATGTCCACCTGAATCATCTTTATATCTAGTAGAATTAACTCCTACTACAAATATCTGATTTTCAATGGCCCTTGCTCTATTTAAGGCTTCCCAATGATTTAATCTAGATGTTGCCCATGATGCGCATATAAATAAAATTTCTATACCATCTAAAGCAAACTTTCTAGTCCGCTCTACAAATCTTACATCATAGCAAAGTACCACTGCACACTTTACTCCATCCATTTCAAAAGTTGCATATTTATTTCCACTAGTAAAAAGCTTATCTTCACCTGCTGGGGAGAACAGATGTATTTTGTCATATTCACTTAAGAGTTTTCCGTTTCTATCATAATTATAATTTCTATTGTATATTTTGCCGTCTTCTTTGACAGCAACTGAACCTCCAACTATGTTAATATCTAATTCCTTAGAAATATTTGATAAAAACTCTTTGGATCTTTCCCCATCAACATCAGCTAGTTCTTCTATATTTTTAGGATAATAAAAAGTATTCCATGCTTCAGGTAAAACTACAACATCAGCTCCCTTGCTTTTACTTTTTCTAATCGTATCTTCAATTAATTTATAATTATTATCAACTTCCCCCTTAATCGGGGCAACTTGTCCTAGTGCTATTTTCAATTTTTCCTCCAGTATATCTTATCAATTACATAAAAATGATACCCTAAAGTACTCAAAATAAAAAGAATCCTATTAATATATTATAATTATACATATCCATAATTTTAATATTAAAAACAATTATATTATAGTAAAAAAAATACCAGATACTGGATAAATTAGTAACTGATATTTTTTATTTTTTCTATTTAAAAATTATTATTTATTAAATTTTAATCTATAATAACCATAAGAAAAGGATTTTTCTTCTCCGTCTACATCTAAAACAACATCTAAATTTTCATCTAATCCCACTAAAACTCCTGAAATTTCTTCACTTTCATTGTAGACAGTAACAAGATCATCTTTTTTTGCTATTAGTTCATTGTACTTTTCTAAAAGTTTTGTATGGCAAATTCCCTCTTGCATAGAAAATATAGCTGGTACAACATAGTATTTTACATTTTCTATAATGTCTCGAGTGGAAAGATCAGCTTCTTTGCCTAGAAGTGTCGTCATTTTTTCTTTTAAATTTTCTGGAATAGGAGATTCTTCTACAAGATTTATACCAATTCCAACTATTGTATATTGAGCATGTCCCTTACAATCTACTGCTGATTCGCAAAGTATACCTGCAAATTTCTTATCATCTATATACAAATCATTAAGCCATTTAATCTTTATATCCTCATCAGATATTTTCTTTAAAGATTTAGCAACTAAAACACCCGCTTGTGAAGTTACTAAGACTAAATCAGAGTCAGGTACCTTTATATTTAAGCTAATATATAATCCACCTTTTGGAGAAACAAATAAATGATCTTTTTGTCCTTTTCCCGCAATTTGCTCATCAGCAGTTACTATTCTGACCTTATGACCCTTCTCAAGTTCACCTTTCATATAAGTATTTGTAGATTCAACAGATTCTAAATGCTCTTCTTCTTCCATCCAAGCTAGCTTTTCATCTGTAAGATCTTTTAAAATTGTTTCAATTTTATATTGATCATCATTTAATAAATCTGATGCTTCTTCAAATTTATCCAGGTACTCTTCTCTTTTTTCATAATCTAGTTCAACTAGTGAATAGTACATATAATAGTACATATAAGTTGATGGACCCTTAGAAAAATAAGCCTTTATATTGACTTTTTTGATATACTCATTAAATCTATCTAATTGTCCTAATAACATCATTAGTTTTGCTGATAAGACCTTATAAGTGTTTAATTGATTATCAGATGTCTTATCAATAACAAGATCTAAGGCACGATTTATCTCGTTTGATTTTAAAAGATAAACTATATTATTTTCAAGTATTTGGCTCATAATTTAGCCTCCTTTATTTTAATTTATTACATAATTATTCTCTTTTATAAAAACCTTACTAAATTTTAATCTCTATTTAAAATTTATAGAGAGATCTACTAAAGTAAATTAATCAGTGTAAAATAAAATTTTATTTATTACCTATAGTGTTTGACTCATAACTAGTACTTTCTATTTTATTATTAGAATCATCTACATACTTATAAGTCCTCTTATATACAATAATTGCCACTAAAATTTTAGCTGCATCTGGGATTATAAATGGTATAAATCCTAGGCTTAAAACCTCTTTCATAGGAACTTCTACACCATTTAATTTTGTTAGACCGTATTTTAAGTAAATTAACCCGATTAAATAACTCACTATAACTCCAACTATAATTCCACTTATAATTTTTTTGTTATCCATACTTCCATGTGCCATTTTTGAAATTATGTAAGCCATTGGTATAAAGCTTATTATAAATCCAAATGTAGGGCTAGCTAAAGATTGAGGCCCTCCAGAAAAACCTGCAAATATAGGCACACCTATTAGCCCTATTATCATATATAAGAATGTTGATAATGCTGCATGAGCTGGTTTTAGATATAGGCCTGCCAATATTACAAATAGGGTTTGTAGTGTAAATGGAACTGGTCCTAAAGGAATTGTTATAAAAGATCCTACAGCTATCAAGGCTGTACTTAATGCAATTCTGGTTAATTCTTTACTTGTCATTTTTCACCTCTTTCTTATATGTATTGATCTGCCACCTTAAATATGATTATAGCATAATATTTTAATAAATGTAAACGATAACAAATTTAAAACCAAATTATTATACATTGTTAAGTTATACTATTAAAATTCTAATAAAAAAAAGATGCTAAGAATAGCTATACTATTCAAAAGCATCTTTCAGATTTTTAAATATCAGTATCTGGTGCTTCTGGCAAATCATTTTCATCATCAGATATAGGTGGTAAATCTTCCTTTTCTACTTCACTATCATTTAGATTTTTTAAATCTACATCTGTGTTCTCCCTGATTTCTTCTTTATCCACAGAATCTTCTTCTTTACGGTTTAAAATTTCCATAAACTCTTCACCTGTAATAGTTTCTTCTCTTAATAAGAAATCTGATATTTCATGAAGCTTATCCATATTTTCTTTTAATATCTCTACAGCTCTCATGTGGGCCTGATTGATAATTGATTGTACTTTCTCGTCTATTTTATTACCAGTTCCACCTGAAACTATTAAATTTCTTTCTCCTCCAAGATATCTACCTTGGATTTGTTCTAATTGCATGAAGTCAAAGTCTTCATCCATGCCATAGATTGTAACCATAGACCTTGCCATTGCTGTAGCTCTTTCTATATCGTTACTTGCTCCTGTAGTTTTTGTATTGAATATAAGTTCTTCTGCTGAACGTCCACCTGCAAAAGTACAGATTTCATCAAATAGCTCTTGCTTAGTCATAATATACTTTTCATCTTCATCAACTGTCATAGTATAGCCTAAAGCACCACCAGTTCTTGGAACAATAGTAATTTTGGTTACTGGTGTTTTCTGTGTTTGTATAGCTGCTACTAAAGCGTGACCTACTTCATGATAAGCAATAATTTTCTTTTGATCATCGGAAATGACCGCATTTTTCTTTTGTTGACCTGCAATTACTACTTCTATCGATTCTTCTAGATCTTCTTGACTTAATTTTTTACGACGCTCCCTTACTGCACGCAAGGCACCTTCATTTACTATATTTGCTAAGTCAGCACCTGAAGTACCTGCTGTTCTTCTAGCAATTTCTTCATAATCAATATCATCTTCACGTTTAATATTTTTTGCATGAACCTTTAGTATATCTTCACGACCTTGCTTATCAGGTAGTTCAACTTCAACTTGTCTATCAAAACGTCCTGGACGTGTTAGAGCTGGATCTAGGATTTCTGGTCTATTTGTTGCAGCTAAAAGAACAACGCCTTCTGTTGCATCAAAACCATCCATTTCATTCAATAATTGGTTTAGTGTTTGTTCACGTTCATCATTGCCAGAAAATCCACCAGTATCTCTTTTTTTACCTATAGCGTCAATCTCATCTATAAACACTATACATGGCGCTTTCTCCTTAGCTTGTTTAAATAAGTCACGCACCTTGCTAGCGCCAAGTCCTACAAACATTTCTACGAATTCTGAACCTGATATAGTAAAGAAAGGTACACTTGCTTCACCAGCTACAGCCTTAGCAAGTAATGTCTTACCTGTTCCTGGAGGCCCTACTAAAAGTACCCCTTTTGGAATTTTAGCACCAATTTCCTTATACTTACCTGGATTGTGTAGGAAATCTACTATTTCAAACAAACTGTCTTTGGCTTCTTCTTGTCCTGCAACATCTTTAAATGTCTTACCTGTTTTATTTTCTACATAAACTTTTGCATTGGATTTACCAAAATTCATGAAGTCCGCGCCACCGCGACCACCCATGGTTTTCGTAAGAGATCTTGATGCAAAAACAAAAATCACCCATAAGAATAATAGCGGTAAAATAGACGTTAAAAATAGGGTTAACCATGGATTCATAGTTGTTTCTATTTTTCTAGAAAAAGTTAGCTTATTATTATGTTTTTTAGCTTCTAATAATCTATCTGTAAGATCAGTATCTGCCCAAAGACCTGTTTCATAAGTTTTTTCTTTGCCATCTACAATAGCTTTAAATGTATACTTTGTATCATCTTTTGAAACTTCTGTTACTTGGTCCTTCTCAATCATTGATACAAACTGACTGTAGCTTACTTCTTCTGCCTCTCCTTGAGTTACAATTGGACTTATTGCAAAACGTATTATTATATATAATATTATTCCAATTATCCAATAATAAAGTAGAGGTCTATTACCTTTATCCTTTTTATCTTTCATTTATAGTCCACTCCTTGAGATGTAATTATCAAGCAGTTCATCAAGGGCTCCTAATTCATCGATTATAGTTTGCAAGTTAACATCTATTCCATCAGTTGGTATATCAGTTCTAATTTGATCAAAATATTGTCCAACCTTTTCGGCAGATTTACGTCCCTTTTCGGTAAGAGTTACATTTACTACTCTCTCATCTTCTTCAGAACGTAATCTATCAACGAACCCTTGTTTTTCTAGCTTTTTACATATATTTGAGATATTACCACCAGTAACACCGATGGCCTTTCCAAGATTACCTATGGATTGAGCATCTCCGCTCGCATAAAGAGTTATTAACATCTTTAATTGTAAGGTAGTAATACCTGTCTCAGTTGCTGTGTCTTGTAACAATATGTCAATTTTATGAGAAATCTCTCTTATCATTGAGAAAATTGAATTATTAAATTCAAAAAAATCTATATGCTCTGTAGCCATATTTCCTCCTGGATAATAATTTATCTACTAACTTATTTTACATATTATTAATTTTTTTGCAATCAAAAAAATATTATTTTTAATTAAATTAATTAAAAATAATATTTATTATAGTATTATTTAATATATTATTTATTCCAGAAATCTTTTTCATACTTTCCATTTTCTATTAATGTAATATATTTAGCACTATCTAAGGATGCTATTTGCCCTTGACCAGCAGCCTTATTTATCTGATAAGGTATACCTGCTATATCTCCTGCTGCATAAAGCCCCCTAATATTAGTTCTGCAATTTTTATCAACTATAATATGTTCCTTATCTACAGCTATTGATGGAACTAGTCTTTCAGGCTTTGAAGAATCTCTTATAATAAAAAATCCATCAGCTGAGATTTCTTTCCCAGAACTAAATCTAAGCGTATTAGCCCTATCTTCACCTATAAATTCTAATGGCTCTTCACCACTTATGATTTCTATACTAGGATTTAGGTCTATATCATTCTTATACATATTTACATATGTAAGTTTTCCTACAATCTCTGAAGTAAAGTTTGCCTCTTCAACCGATTCCGCATTATAGCCTATAACTACTACTTCTTTTCCTTTATAGAGAGCGGCATCACATGTGGCACAATAACTTACGCCTTTTGCAAAAAACTCATCTTCATTTTCCAAATCTTTTTTAAGATCTATACCTGTGGCAACTATAACAGAAGTAGCTTCTATAATATCATTATCTTTTAGCATTAATGAAAAATAATCTCCCATAGCATAGACCTGCTGGATCTTTTTATTTGACCTTTCTATATTTTTTCTACTTTCAATAGATTTTTTGAAGTTTTTATTTAACTCATTACCATTTATATGGGTAAAGCCTAGATAATTATCTATCCATGCCGTCTTTGTAAGTGATGGGGAATCTACACCAAATAATATTATATTTTTATTTCTAACACTTGCATTTAAAGCGGCACTAAGCCCGGCTGGGCCAGCACCGATTATTGCCATGTCATATCTCATTATAAGTATTTACCTATAGCTTGTTCAAGTACATCTTTTGATTGAAATCCTACCAAGCTTTCTTTTAACACACCGTCTTTGAAAATCATAAGTGATGGTACTGCATTTACATTATATTGACGGGCAATATCTTCTGAATTATCTATATCTACTCCATAGATATTGTATCCTTCTTCTTTATCAAGCTCCTCAAGGATCGGTGCTTGCATTTTGCAAGGTCCACACCATGTTGCATTGAAATCTACAAGGCTAAGTCCTTGTCCGTTTTCTATTTCTTCTCTAAATTCTACTGAATCTAATTCACGCATTATTGATCCTCCTATTATTTATTGATTATATTAGTTCAATTATGTTTTTTACCAGTAGGATAAATTTATTTTTAATTTAGTAGTTAGATAGCCTTAATCAACTAATCACCTAACTTCCATAACTAGTAGTGTGTATATTATACCCTTATTTTCTCTTTCTAAATTCATTTGCTCACATATAGCTCATTTGTTTTTTATAAATGACCTTTTTTACTAATATAATTATTGTATTATTGATTCTATACTACTATATAAATATTATTTTGCCTTTTTAAAAAGATCTTCTAGCACGCACTAATTTTATTACTTTTATAAGCTTTATATTATTAAGAAATTTAGATAGCTATAAGATCCTTATTAGCTGTAAAATCACAGCTAGGGATCAGATAAAAGTTTAATAAATATCCATTTACTATTAAAAAGATTTTTAAACTAATAAAAGAATAGATATAGATAAAACTAGCTTAGTATTTTCTTTTACCTTAGCTAAAGTACTTATTTTTCTACTTAAAATTTTCAAAAAATAAGGAGACCTCCTAATAGGTTGTCTCCTTATATAAATATCTATTATAAATAATATTAAGAAATTGATTTATCTACTGATTGGCTAGCAGTAATTATTGCAATTTCATAAACATCTTGTGCAGAGCATCCACGAGATAAGTCATTAACTGGTGCATTTAGACCTTGAAGTATTGGACCCAAAGCTTTATATCCACCTAATCTCTGAGCTATTTTATATCCAATATTACCTGCTTGTAAGTCTGGGAAAATAAATACATTAGCAGTTCCTGCTACATCAGATTTTGGGGCTTTGTTTTTAGCTGTAGCTGGATCGATAGCAGCATCAAATTGTAACTCGCCATCTAATGGTAAATCTGGATTTAATTCATGAGCTTTTCTAGTAGCTTTTGATACTTTATCAACAAGATCATGTCTAGCAGATCCTTTTGTTGAGAATGAAAGTAAAGCTACTCTTGGATCCATACCAAAACCTCTTGCAGTTTCAGCAGATTCTACTGCCACTTCTGCCATTTCTTGAGATTCAAGGGTAATATTTACAGCTGTATCTGCAAATACTAATTGTTCTCCATTAGGTCCTATCATAACCATAACTCCTGAAGCTCTTGATACACCTGGTTTTGTTTTAATAAGCTGTAAGGCTGGTCTAATTGTATCACCTGTAGTACCTACAGCACCTGATACCATACCATCTGCAATACCAGCTTTTACCATCATAACACCATAGTAGTTATGATCTTTTTTAAGCATGTATTCAGCATCCATTTTAGTAGCTTTGCCTTTTCTAGCTTCTACAAATAAATCAGCTAGTTTATCAAAACTTTCATCATAATTTGGGTCTATAATTTCAAGTTTTCCAAGTTTTAGGTTATTTTCATTAGCTACTTTTTGGATTTCTCCCTTATCACCTAAGATAATTGGATGAATAAGTCCTTCTTCATTATGTCTAATAGCAGCTTCTAAAATTCTACTGTCGTTTCCTTCTGGGAAAACTATTTTTAAATTTTTTCCTTCGATGGCCTCTCTAGCACTTTCTAATATTGATGAGTTTGCCATATTTCCTCCTTAAAATAACGTTTCATTACTTGTGCTTCTATTATACCCTTATTTGATAAAATATGACAAAGTTAATATTCAATAGATAATTTTTTTTCAAATAATATCGAAGTACTATGGTTAAATAGTTAAATTTTTAACCTTTTGCTTTTTTAAGAGCTTGATCTTCATATTCTGATAGTTCACTCTTAGATTGACCATTGACAATCTCCTTTAAATATATACTAGAACCATCTTTCCCATAGATACTAGTTAAGATTATTCCGTTATGAAAATTATCTAACATGCATAAACAAAATGATAGCTCATTTGTTCCATAATCAAATGCATCATATCTAACTACTGCTGTATTTGAAATAGCACCCATAGTAGAATCATGAGCATCTAAAGATCTTTGATCTATAGATCTTAGTTGTTTATTTGATGCTTCTATTTGATCATTTAAGTTTATTAATAATTCTTCTATGTTTACATCCTCATTATTTCCTCTTAGAAGATGATCATATCTTTTCTTTTGTCGGCGTAATTTGTTATTCATAGATTGAATCAAGGCAAACTCTATTATAACTATAATAGATAATATTGCTAAGATTACATAAATAGCTGTCATCATTTCCTTCTTTCAATAATTTTTTTATTTTTTTCATATAATTCTAAAGCTTGTTTTTTTATTTGTTCATAGTCTATACACACATTGGTATTTTTGATATTTACATCTATAGTAGAAAAAGCGGAGAAAATTGCTTCTCTTAATAGATTATTGGCAATTTCACCATCTGTTAAAGTGGATTTTTTGCCATAATTAAGATAAAACTCTAGTATTTCTAAAGACTTCAAGTTGATTTCTATCATTGATAAAAGAGCACTAGATGCTTTAAGGTAATCTTCTTCCTGGAGATCATTATCTTTAAATTTTGACATTAAGTAATTAAAGTTATTTACATCATCTTGCATCAAATCTTCTAAATTTTTGGAATACTCTAGTATTGTTTCATATGAAACAATTGCTTCTTCTTTTAGATTGTTCCATTCTTTTTTATTCATCATTAGCATTAAGTTAACAGCTAAATTTGACATTAAAATCAATATCGCTCCTCCACCTGGATTAGCTTCAGCTTTTCCTGTTTGTTTAATAAGGGTTGATACATCCATATCTTTAATCTTCATTTGCAAGCTTTTCATATAACTGTTCTATATCTTCAATAGTAAAGCAATCAATACTTACTTTATATATTTTATTTGACTTATCTATAGATACTTTAGTTGATAGTTTATCCATAAACTTTTCTTCTAAATCTTCTACTAATATCGCATCAATATTTGGACCATAAGTCTTACTTGTGCTCTTTAATTTGCTTGATTTTTTTCTTGTATTAGTTTTTTCAACTTTTCTAATATTTGTCTTACCTTTTATAAAATCGTCAAGGGTATTTTTTCTCTCATTATCATCCTTTATAGAAAGTAGAGTTCTAGCTTGACTTGAGGAAATTTTATTGTCATTAAGAGCTTTTTTTTCAAAATCATTTAAATTTAATAATCTCATGGTATTAGCTATATAAGATCTAGATTTTCCCATAGTATTAGCTATCTGTTCTTGTGTCATAGAATATTGACTTGCAAGCTTTTTATATGCACTTGCCTCTTCCAAAACTTTTAAATCCTCTCTTTGAACATTTTCAATCAAGGATAATATTTCAACTTCTTTTTTACTATAGTCCCTGACAATTGCATCTATCTCTTTTAATCCTGCTTTTTTACTTGCTCTATATCTACGTTCCCCTGCAATAATTTCATAATTATCATTAACTTTGGAAACCACAATAGGATTTAATAATCCGTATTCTTTTATAGAATGAGATAAATCAATAATTGTTTCATCATCAAAACTTTTTCTAGGTTGGTCTATTCTTGGCTTTATATTGTTTATAGAAATTTTTACTATCTTATCATTAAATCTACTTTCTTCAATGTTATTATATTGAGCTATAGAAGTTTTTAATTTATAGTCAGATGAATTCAAATCATCTACAGAAGAATCTTCATTAACTTCAGGTATTAATGAATGTAGGCCTCTACCTAAGGTTTTTTTATTTGCCATTAGTTACCTCACTCTCTTTATTCACTATCTCTCCCGCTAAAGATAAATAAGCTATTGCACCAGATGATTTTTCATCATACTCTATTGTTGAAAGTCCATGGCTTGGAGCTTCAGCTAATTTAGAATTTCTTGGTATCATAAACTTAAATACCTTGGTTTTAAAATAAGATTTTACTTCTTCTACAACTTCATAAGATAAATCAGCTCTCTTATCAAACATAGATAACAAAACTCCTTCGATTTCCAAATTTTTATTCAATTGTTTTTTTACCATATTATAAGTATTCATTAGTTCAATCACACCTTCTAGGGCATAGTATTCTGTTTGAATTGGTATTATAATAGATGAGCTAGCTACTAATGCATTTATAGATAATAAACCTAAAGATGGCGGGCAATCTATTAATACAAAGTCATATTGATCGTCAGTAAGATTTAAAAGAATATTTTTAAGTTGTTGAGTTCTCTCAAATGCATCTAGCTCAACTAACTCTACCTCTAGACCTGATAAAGCTGACTCCGATGCTATAAGATCTACTCCTGATTTTGTATGACTTATATAATTTTCTAAATCAAGCTCAGTATCATCAGTATCTTCTTTATTATTCTTTTCTAAGTTTTTTTCTAAATCTTTATTTTTCTTACTTTTATCTTCGCTATTTGTTATATCTCTAACCATTTCAGAGTTTGAATTTTCCTCAATATTGCTATTATCATCTTCATTTTCATAAAATAATTCATACAAGGAATTATCAATTTTATACTTATCCAATCCTAATCCAGTTGTAGTGTTTGCTTGTGGATCAATATCTATCACTAAAACTTTTTTGTCTAAATGATTTAATGCAACAGCAAGATTCACAACCGTTGTAGTTTTTCCTACTCCTCCTTTTTGATTAAAAACCGATATTACTCTCATAGTCACCTCTCATAATTAGTATAGCTGTATCAATAATTGCATTTTTTGCTCTAAGTCTTACTCTGTTTCTATCTCCATTTAGCTTAAGGTGTCTAGTATATTTCTTGCCATTATATAGTATCCCTATATAAACTTCTCCAGTATGTGCATATCCTGTACTAGCTAGACATAGATTACTTGATGTAAGCTTATACAATCCATCTAACATCTCAAGTAAAACTTCTTCGCTTACTACAGTATACTCTTTTATTGTTTCATATGAAACATTTAATAACTTATGCTTTACATCGTTCGAATAGGTTACATAAGACTCATTTATTACATCAGATGCACCAGAAACATCTATTATAGATGACGCAATCAATCCCCCCGTTATAGACTCAGCAGTGGATACAATCTCCTTTCTTTCTTTTAATAACTTAATCAAAACTTTTTCTTTAGGAATATCTTCTGTTGTTATTACATAAGCTCCCAGATTTTTTTTAATTAAATCCAATCCTTTTGTTAATTCTTTATCAACACTTTCTTCACTATTTCCTTTAGCGGTAACACGTAAAATAGGACCTTCATCAGTTATATACGGACTTATTGTAGGATGAGTGCAGTTTAAATCCATTCGCCTAGCCATATCCCATTCACCTAACATGCCTATCTTAGCATTTTTAGATTTCATTATAGCAATTTTATTTATATATTTACTAACTTCATTATTAAACATCGTTTTCATTTCATTGGGAGGCCCAGGCATAAGTATGTATTTTGTTCCAAGTGAGGATTCCATAATACATCCAGGTGCAGTACCAATAGGGTTATTTAAAATAATAGCAGATGTTGGAAATTTAGCCTGCTTAATATTAGCCTTTGCTGTTTCTTCATTACCATTAAAATACTCTATTAGTTTATTATATGAATACTCATCAACTTTAACTTCACTAACGAGATCACATACTTTAATAGCAACTTCTTTTGTTAAATCATCTGGTGTAGGTCCTAATCCCCCACTAGATATTACATAATCAACTTTACCATCACAAGCTTTAAAAGCATTATAAAGTCTTTTCTCATTATCTCCAATAGTCTCCATTTTATAAAGATCTATACCATTTTCCATAAGACGTCTAGCAATAAATTGAGAATTAGTATCTGTAATATTCCCTAGCAATATTTCTGTTCCAATCGAAAAAATTTGTGCTTTCATACTTACTCCTTTTCTATTTTTAGTATATCATAAATTTTATTAACAACTAATATAAGTTTTCATTGTCTTTATTATTTGTGATCAATCTATAAATAAAGTAAGCTCCTATAAAGAAGCATACGATTAAAATCACGCCTATAACATTAAGATACTGAGGTATTATGACAGATGAAATAGCTATCAAGTTATTGGAAGCATGAACTATAATGCAGTCGTATATATTTCTTCTATAATAATAAACTATAGATAAAACCATAGCTAGAAAAAATGTATTTATCCCTTGTAGCAGGTTCATATGATATAATCCAAATAAAACTCCATTAATAATTATAGCTTGCTTAAGCGAAAAAATCTTGTTGGTTTCATTGAATACAAATCCTCTAAACAAAACCTCCTCAGTAATTGGTGCTATTATTACTACTAATATTGTTTGTATTATAGTAGATAAAATGTCATTTGCATCAAAAGCTGCGTTTACTATATCTATACTATGATTAACAAGAATGTTGTCTTCTAATAAACTCATCAATAATCCTATAATCATATTTCCAAATCCAGCAGCACCAAATCCAATAATTATCATCTTCCAAGAATCAGATAAAAATCCTTTATTCCTAATATACGAAGCTCCATATTGTTTTTTCTTTATTTTAATAATTATATAAGTGCTTATAGCAATTAATAACTGAGTTATTAATAATATATAAAGTCCCGCATTAGGATTATCTGGATCAATTACTGCAAGAGACATAACTGCAGATACCAAATATGTAACTAATAATATAGCAAGTAAAGTAGCTATTATCTTTAAAAATTTTTTTATTTTATCCATACTATTCCTTTCGCTTTTTATAATTAAAGATTATACCCATTCTTTTTTTTTACAAAAAGTTTCATATGAAACAAAAAAAGAATCCTATAACGGATTCTTTTTCGGAAGATTCTTTCCCCTAGGATATTTAACTTTTGTTGGATGAATTTTTCTTACTATCACATTTACTCTTTCATTGCCAGCTAAATCAAATCTATCTAATTTTATTATTTCTCCACCTAAAACTTTAAGAGCGTTGCCTGCTTGTTCTAGTTCTTCATCAGCTTTAGGTCCTTTCATGGCAATAAACAATCCATCTACTTTTAAAAATGGAATACAAAGCTCAGATAGAGTTGACATATTTGCAACTGCTCGTGAAATAACAACATCATATTTTCCACGCTTCTCTTTCGCAAAATCTTCAGCTCTGGTATGGATTGCTCTTGTATTTTTAAGTTCAAGTTTTTCTATAACTTCATTCATAAATCTCACTTTTTTATTAACACTATCTATTAATGTCAAATCAAAGTTTTTTTCTATTCTTAATGGTATCCCAGGAAAGCCTGCTCCAGATCCCACATCCAGCACTTTACTATCCTCACTTATATAATCTATTATAGACAGTGAATCATCAAAGTGTTTTACTTTTATTTCACTAGGATCAGTTATAGTTGTTAAATTAGTATAAGAGTTTACCTCCAAGAGATGCTCTCTGTATATATCGTACATTTTATTTTTATCCACTTACTTCTCCAGTCTTTAATCTAATTAGTAAAACATTTATATCTGCGGGAGTGACTCCAGAAATTCTACTTGCTTGTCCTACAGATCCAGGTTTAATTTCATTTAATTTTGCTGATGCTTCTTTTTTGAGACCATCAATACTAGTGTAATCAAAATCACTTGGAAGTTTCTTTTCTTCAAGCTTCTTAAACTTATCAATATCAGCCATTTGTTTTGCTATATATCCCTCATATTTGATTTCTGTTTGTACTTGTATTTGTTGAAATTTTGGTAATATTGGTCTATCTTTATCTAATATTTCAACTTTAAAATAGTCTAATTCTGGTCTTTTTAACAAATCATAAAGTGAAACACCAGTTACTATAGGATTTGTTCCTAATTCCTCTAAAGTCTTATTTGTCTTTTCTGTTGGAGTTAAGATTATTTTTTTAAGTCGTCCTTTTTCTATATTTATAGCATCATACTTTTCTAACATTTTTTGATAACGCTCATCACTTGCTAAACCTATATCATGAGATTTTTTAGTTAAACGCTCATCTGCATTATCTTGACGCATGGTTAATCTATATTCACAGCGACTTGTCATCATACGATATGGTTCATTAGTGCCTTTTGTAACGAGGTCATCAATTAGTACTCCTATATAAGCATCTGACCTGTCTAGAATAAACGGATCTTCTCCTTTGATTTTTAGAGCAGCATTTATACCAGCTATAAGACCTTGTCCTGCTGCCTCCTCATAGCCACTTGAGCCATTGATTTGTCCTGCAAAATAAAGACCAGAATAATTCTTTGATTCTAAAGTCAGATTAAGATCACGAGTATCAATCATATCATATTCTATAGCATATGCCGGACGCATAATTTTTGCATCTTCAAGACCAATTATAGTCTTATAAAAATCCATTTGAACTTCTTGTGGCATTGATGATGAAACACCTTGAACATAAATCTCATCCGTTGACAATGATTCAGGTTCCAAAAATACTTGATGAACATCACGATCTGGAAATCTTATCATCTTATCTTCTATTGAAGGACAATAACGTGGACCAATGCCTTTAACATTACCGCCATAAATAGGAGATCTATCTATATTGTCCATAATTATTTGTTTAGTTTCTGGTGTTGTATAGGTCAGATAACAATCATATTGTTTCCTATTAGAAAAATCTTCACCTTCATTCTCAAATGAAAATGGAATTACTTCTTCATCGCCTGCTTGTATTTCTGTTTTTGTAAAATTTATAGTTTTTCTATCAACTCTAGCAGGAGTTCCTGTCTTGAATCTACGAAGTGAGAACCCCATCTTCTCAAGCGTATTAGATAGATAAGTTGCAGCAGAGAGACCATGAGGTCCTGAAATTTTTTCAAAGTTTCCTATCAGGATCTTTCCATTTAAATATGTTCCTGTACAGACTATAATTGCCTTACATGGAAATACAGCGCCTTGTATTGTTTCACATGAAACAATTTTGCCATCTTCATAGTTTATATTATCAACTTCTTGTTCGAAAATATCTAAATTAGCTTCATTTTCTATAACTTTTTTCATTTCTTCATGGTATTTTCTTTTGTCAGCTTGGACTCTTAGAGAATGTACTGCTGGACCTTTAGATGTATTAAGCATCCTCGATTGAATAAATGTCTTGTCTATGACCTTAGCCATCTCGCCACCCATAGCATCTATCTCACGAACTATATGTCCCTTTCCTGTACCACCAATATTAGGATTACAAGGCATATCCGCTATAGATTCAAGACTTGTGGTAAGAATCAATGTCTTCATCCCTAGTCTAGCAGAAGCTAGTCCTGCTTCACAACCTGCATGCCCTGCTCCTATTACAACAACATCATAAGCATCTTGTATATATTTATTTTTACTTTCCAACACAAAACTCCTTAAAGACCTTATCCATTATTTCATCTGAAACTGACTCCCCTATTATAAGTCCAAGATCATCATAAGAGCCTCTTAGATCAACCTCAACTGCATCAAGAGATATGCCCATCTTTATATCATATAAAGATGAGGCTAATTTTTCGCTAGCTGATTTTAATAACCTCTCATGTCTAGTGTTTGTTATTAGGATTGATTCGCGATTGATCTCTGATGCATCGAAGATTTTTGTTATAGTCTCTTCTAGTTTATCAATTCCTATATTTTCTGTCATAGAAGTTTCTATAATAGGTAAGTTCACATCCAACAAGGACTTATCAAACATAGAATCCAAATCCATCTTATTTAGAATGATAATAGCATTTTTATCTTCTATTAATTCTAATATTTTCTTATCTTCATCATCAAATTTTCTAGAAGTATCAAATAAGGCAATAATTAAATCACTAGCTTTAGATAGTTCTATAGATTTATCAACACCAATTTTTTCTACTATGTCCTCTGTATCTCTTATTCCTGCTGTATCATTAATTTTTAAAGTAAAGGATCCAAGATTAATATATTCACTTATAAGATCACGAGTAGTACCTGGTATATCAGTAACTATAGCACGATTTTCTTTTAGTAATGCATTTAAAAGCGATGATTTACCAACATTCGGCTTACCTATTATGGTAGTATTAATTCCATCTTTTACTATTTTGCCTTTATTTGAGCTATTAATTAGCTTCTCAATTTTATCATTAGCTTTTTGCATATAAGAAATTATCTCATCTGGAGATAGATCTTCCCCATCTTCAGTAAAATTTATAGAATATTCTAATCTAGATAGAGCTTCAAGTAAAAATTTACGTATACTATCTATTTCCTTTCTCAAAGATCCATTAAGTTGATTTATACCTTGAGCCTGGGAGAGATCATTAGTTGAATTAATTATATCAAGCACAGCTTCAGCTTGAGATAAATCTATACGACCATTAAGAAAAGCACGTTTAGTAAATTCCCCAGGCTCAGCAAGAACTGCTCCCTTATCCAATATTAAATTTAAGATCTTTTTTACAGAAATGAAAGAACCATGGCAATTAATTTCACAAATATCTTCTCTAGTATAGGTAGATGGACCTATCATAAAATTTACCATAACCTCATCTATAATCTCATCATCATCTACTATGTTTCCATAGCGCATTTTTCTATTATCTTTTTGACTATCTATAGGCCCACCATAGATAGGTCTAAAAATTTGATCAATTATTTCCTTACTCTTATCTCCACTCATCCTAACAATGGATATACCACCAGTACCTTGTGGAGTGGAAATAGCTGCTATAGTAGCTTCACTCATATATTTTCCTTTCATAGTACGATTAATATCCACTACTTTGACTAGTGGTCTATAACATATGAATTATAGTGGAAAAAGTTAAAATGTCAATGATTTGACCTAGATAATAGATGTTAAGTCTAAAAATCTATCAAATCAAATAAATAATTATAGCCGTAATTGTAGATGCAAATCCTACCAATGCTTCATAAGGGATAAGTTTTAATCTATCTTTAATTACCATTTTTACACTACCACCAGTAGCGTGGAAGAATGAACCGTGTGGCAAAGAATCAAGCACTGTTGCACCAGAATGAACCATAGCTGCTGCATTTATGCTATTTACATCTGCGCTAATTAAAGTATTGGCAAAAGTTTTTGATGCTATAGTTGCTCCAGCAGTAGTTGAAGCTGTTGCAGCTGCCATTAAAATACCAGATAACGGAGCCAAGATAAATGGTTTAAGATTTAAGGTATCTATTAAGCTTATCATATCTGTTTGTAAGTGTGAGTTTGATATAATACCTGAAAGTGTACCAGTCCCTATCAGCAGGGCACAAACACCTATTACTTTTGAAAAACCATATGCAGAATATTCACTTATATGTTTGATCTCTCCACAAACAAATAAGCAAACTATACCCCCTAATGGTAAGGCAATTAATGGATCAACCACTATATCGAATAATGGTCTAAGAGCAAGTAATATTACTACAGTAGCTGGTCCTGCTATAGCACTTGCAAATCTTGGAAGATCTTTTAAAGAATTGTCAACAATATCTATATCATTGTCTGTAACTATATCATTGAATTTCCTATTAATAGTTTTAGCTAAAATTATGGTAATTATTAAAGCAATTAATGCTGGAATAATATTTATCCCCATAAGTGAATTAAGATTTACTCCAAAAGCTTCACTAGTAGCAATAGTGTTTGGATTTGGACTTATGATATTGCCAGCTTTTCCTCCTCCAATCATTGCAAAAAGTGATGCAGATTTACTCATCTTTGTCCTTTTAGCCACCGCAAGTGCAATAGGAGCGGTTGTTATAACAGATATATCTATAAAAACTCCAACTGCACATATAATCATTGTAGATATAGATATGGATATAATAGCATTTTTTTCTCCTAACTTATTTACTATGGTTTCAGCTATCTTTTCTGCAGCCCCTGTTTTTACCAAGCATCCTGCAAGTATACCACTTGTCATAATTCTTAAAATTGAACTCATCATCCCAGCAGATCCTGATATCATAGCTTTAACAGTACCATCAAGGCCTCCACCTCCTATAATACCACCTATTATCGCTCCAAGAATCAGTGAATAAGTTGAGTGAAAATTTTTAATAATAAGTACAATCGCAATTAAAAGACCTAATACAGCACCTAAAGTACTAAATTCTATCCCTTCCATTTTTACCTCCACATATCTATAATATTAAATACTTGAGTGACACATCTATTCAAATTTTCTTTACTTTTTTCAATAGACATGGCTTCATTAATACTAGTTATTTTATCTATAATAGGAAAAAAAGCATCTATACCTTCATTATTTACTGCCACCGCTTCATTATCCACGATTCCAGCAAAAGCTATAACTGCTTTATTATATTTTTTAGCAAGTTTTGCAACTCCCACAGGAGCTTTTCCCATTGAAGTTTGGAAATCTATTTTACCTTCTCCAGTTATTATAAGATCAGCCTTCTTTATATGATTTTCAGCATCAAGTAAATTTAGTATTAGATCTATTCCATGACTTAAGTTTGCATCAAGAAAAGTCTTAAATCCATAACCTAAGCCTCCAGCAGCTCCTACACCCTTAATAGAATTATCTGCAGAACTTATGTATTGTTTTGTAATATTATGATATTTTAATAGTAGTTCATCTATAATTTTAACTTCTTCAGATGTAGCTCCTTTTTGTGGTCCATATACATAAGCAGATCCATTTTCTCCATTTAGAGGATTATCGACATCACAAGCTATATCAAAATCTGCTTCTTTAACCCTAGGATCCACTTTACTATCATCGATTTCTACTAGATCATAAACTCCCTCAATACCTGGCTTGATTTCATTACCATCTATATCTAAAAACTTAAATCCAAGAGCAGATAGCATACCTATACCACCATCATTAGTTGCAGATCCCCCTATTCCAATAACAAAGTGCCTTGCTCCTTTATCAAGAGCATCAATAATCATTTCTCCCACTCCGTATGTACTTGCTTTCATAGGTGAAAGTTTATCTTTTATTAGAGTTAACCCACTTGCTTGACTCATTTCCATTATAGCTAATCTACTTTTCTCAGAATAAGCATATCTAGCAATCTGACTTTCAAATAGGGGATTATTTACCTTAACTTTTATCTCCTCTATGTCAGATAAACCTATAAGAGATTCTACAGTCCCTTCCCCACCATCAGCTATAGGTAAGACTTCTACCTCGTGAGGGATTTTTCTTTTCTCTAAAGTATTCTTAATTGTATTGCCAGCCTCAATAGATGACAAACTTCCTTTAAAAGAATCCATCATAACTAAAATCTTCATATTACCTCCTATATATAAATTATATAAAACAATCATAAATAGTATAATGTTACTTATACTAAAATAATTAATATTATTACAAAAATAATTGTTACAGGAGATAGTATGGTAATAAGCAAAGCTATAGCTAAATCAATTGTTGATGAAATTAACACAATCATAAACGAGGATATAAATTTTATAAATACCAATGGAATCATTATATATTCCACTGATAAAAAACGAATATCAACATTTCATCAAGCAGGTTTTATTTGTGTAAAAGAAAACGTAGATGTAATTGTAAAAGATTTGCACACTTATAAGGGATCAAGGCCTGGCATAAATATGCCTGTTGTATTTAAAAATGAAGTTATAGGTGCTATAGGTATTACAGGAATCGGAAAAGAAATCATAAAATATAGCACAATTATTAAAAAAATGACGGAAATTTTAATCAAAGAAAATTATAACCAATCTATAGAAGCAAAAAATAGAGAAGGAATAAAATACTATATAGAAGGATTAATACACGGAGATAATCTAAATAAGGAAATAGACTTCTCAGATAAATTTCAAGATAAAATGATACTAGCTGTAGGAAAAAATTCCACTTCTCATATATCTATCGAATATATTGATCAGATATATGAAATACTGAACAAATATTTATATAGTAAAAATTGTATATATGCTGTATTTTTTAATGAAATAGTTATATATAGCTTTCATTGGGATTTAGATATTACCTATAAACAGTTAGAAAAAGTAAGTAATAAGATAAATCTTGCTACCAATTATAATCTCAAATTTGGAATTAGTGAATCATTTAATAATATTGAATTATCAAAAGAAATGTATAAGCAAGCAAATATAGCTCTTAATTGGGGAGAGATTTCAGGAACCAATAAAAAATTTTACGAATATAAAAATTTTGATTTAGAACTTTTACTAACCTCTGTAGATAAAAATTCTTTAAGTAAATATAGATCCACAGTTTTATCAAATATAGAAGATAAGGATTTTAATATATACAAGAATCTAATAGAAACTTATGTTAAAAACAACGGTTCAATAATAAAATGTGCAGATGAACTTTTTATTCATAAAAACACTGTACAATATAGGTTAAATAAACTTAAAGAAATAACCGGTTATGATCCCAGAAATATTAATGATTTAATAAGACTACATATTGGTTTTATGATTACAAATGTTGATTAATATTAAAAAAGCGGGTATTCCAGCTACGAACAGGAATACTCCGCATAAAGTATATTTTTATTAAGTTAAGTATATAAAATACTAAATTTCTATTTTTCATCTTCTCCAACATAGTCTACAACTACATATCTTTTAGGTTCTTGACCTTCTGAATGGCTATCTACATTTGGATGCTTACTTATCTCTTCATGGGCTAATCGTCTTTCATATGAGTTCATGTATTTAAGATTCCATGCTTTCTTACTTTTAGCTACTTTTTTTGCAGTATCTCTAGCAAGTTCTTTAATCTTTTCATCGCGACGTTTTTTATAATTATTTATATCTACATTTACTCTTAAATTATTAGCTCTTGAGTCAATTGATTTTCTTATAATAAGCTCTATAGCATCAAGAGTTGCCCCACCCTTTCCTATAGCAATACCTGTATCCTTTTCTTCTACTTTAGCATCTAGTTTAATTATAGATCCTTCTAGATTTCCATATACACTAGCATTTTCAAAGTGCATTTGTCTTAGAATTTCTTCCAAAAATTCCTTAGCTTTATAGTACTTATCTATATCTGTTTGTTGCTTATCATATACTATATCATGACTATTATTAGCTTTAAAGTCATCAGAAAGCTTTTCATTAATTTCATCTAAATTCTTATCAGTGTTAACCTCTGAATCAGATGATTCAAAGGTTAATTTTTCTGTAAGATTAGAACTTTCTGTTTTTTTATCAGACTTGATATTAGAATCATCCTCAAACTTAGTAAATAAAACTGAATTATCTTTTTCATTATTTTCTCTTTTAAGTTCTTCTGGTTCTATTGGTTGTCTATTTATATCTCTTTTTTCTAAAGAATCGATTCTTTGATCAAGGATTTTCGATAAATCTTCTGTATCTTTTTTATAAGTCTTGGAATTTTCTTCATAAGAATTGATCTTTTGAAGTCTCTCATAATTTCCAAGATTTTCTTCTTCATCTTTGATATTATGAATACTTTGTTCAAACTCAGCTCCATCACGAGCATAATCTTCCTTTTTAGAATCATCCTCTGCTATAGGACCTTCATCTTTATAATTTGCAGAAGCTTCGTCCTTATAATAATTGCTACGATCTTTTATATTATATTCACGATCGAAGTCAGAGCTTCCTACTGTATCTCTTTTAATCTCATCTTCAATATCTAAGAGAGCTTCATTTATATCTTCATCATAAGATATACGAACAACGGCATCCTTACTTCCAATCCCTAAAAATCCGCTAGAGCCTTCGTTTATAACTTCTATATCTACTTCTGACCTTTCTTTAGCAATTTCTGCTAGAGCGCGTCTAATAGCTTCATCTTTAGTTTTTGCTTGTTTTATTATTGACTTTCTCATCTTTTACCTCGAATGTTTGAACTTGTTTAGGTTTTTTAACTGTAAAATGCAATACAACCATTATTATAAGTCTTATAATAGAACTCATTGTATAATAAAGTGGAAGACCTGCTGGAAGGCTTCTAAACATGAAAAAATAGAGTAGAGGCATCATTAAAAATGTCTTGCTCATACCAGCCATAGGACCTTCTGACATTTGTGGATTGGTCTTCATTGAAAATAATTGAACACCAAATTGGGATAAACTCGTTAAAAGTGGAAGACCAAACCAATATGGGTCTTGTTTAGTTAAGTCACTTACCCAATAAAAATCTTTTCTAATACCTTCTATACCTTCTGGAAATACGAAAGTTTTAGTATCACGCATAACCCTAAATAAAGCAAAAAGAATTAAAAGTTGCAAAATCATCATTAAACAGGATGAGAAACCAGGATTGACTCCCTCTTCCTTATATAATTCTTGCATTTTCTTTTGCATAATTTGAGGATCATAAGAATATTTCTTTTGAATTTCATCCATCTTTGGTTTTATCTTTTGTGTACTTTCTGCTTGTTTTTGTTGAGAAATAGTAACTGGTACTGTAAGCAAAGTTACAAGCAGAGTCATAAGTATAATTGCAATAGCGTAAAAGCTTATATTGCTAGGTTCTACTTGATTTGCTGCAAGTGAATCGTATATCCACCTCATTAGCTTACCAAGTAAAGTAGCTATAAAATTTAACATAAATACTCCATAAATTTATTCGGGAAAACCCCTATGCAGGTCTAATAGTCTATCTAACAGGATCATAACCACCTTTAGAAAAAGGATTACATCTTAAAATTCTCCACAAAGACATAAAAAAAGCTTTAAAAAACCCATATTTTGTAAAACACTCGATAGCATATTGCGAGCAAGTAGGGTAGTATTTGCATTTTCCTCTGCCTAACTGTGGAGAAATGTAAGTTTTATAAAAATTAATTATTCTAATAAAAATTTTATTTAACATAAAAAATCTTATTCTTTTTAAATGCCTTGTTTAATACATGACCCAAGGTTTTTTTAAGAGACTTATAATCAAAGTCAGTTACATGCTTTTTAGGAATGATAATTATATCTACTCCATTAAGATTATTATAATTTTTTCTTACTATATCACGGAGCCTTCTTTTTAGTAGATTGCGCTGGTTAGCCTTGCCAATCTTCTTACTGATAGAAAATCCAAATCTGGGATGATCAAGACCATTATTTTTTATTAATATAGTAAAATCTCTATTAAAAAAAGCATCACTTTTCTTATATACACGCTTAAAATCTGTATCTTTTCTTAAACTAAGTCGCTTTTCCATTTGTGTCCTAAATTTCTAATAAAGCGATTGCTTAACTATAGGCTAATAAACTAGCCTACTATAATTAAGCAGATAATCTTTTTCTATTCTTTTTACGTCTTGCTTTTAGAACTCTTCTGCCACCTGGAGTAGACATTCTTTTTCTAAAACCATGATCTTTAGCTCTTTTTCTTCTATTTGGTTGATAGGTTCTTTTCATAGTTACACCTCCTCATAAAATTTTAGACTCATACTATTATATGTAGAAATAGTTAATATGTCAAGGTTTTTTGTTGATTTTAAGCTCTTATAACCCATCATAACAATAAATGAATAATATTTCTATCCATTAACTCATAAATATACAAATAATTACTGATAAGCTAATAATAATGCAATGTGTATAACTTTTTACATAAATTATTTCTCCACAGGATATTAACCAAAAAATTATATGGATAAATATAAGAATATATGTTTAAAAAAATCTAAAAGTTTGAATTCTCTTGATAAATATAAAAAGTTTTAATAAATACACATACTTATCCACAATTACACAAATATTATTAAGATAATATAAATATGATAATTAAGTTTTCCCAAAATTTATCTACTTCTTGTGGATAAGTTGTCAAAAGCTCTATTTTAGAGTATAATTTGATGTGTAAAAATATATGGAAAATCCCAAATTTCCTTTTTAAAAGATTAACTTTTGTGGAAAAGTTTTTAATTTTAAAATTTATGTAAAATTCATATTATTAAAATCCTTATTTTTAAATAAAAAACTTATAAACAGAAACTTATCCACA